>DASXKN010000036.1:0-26784 GCA_036496805.1 Lysobacteraceae bacterium | reverse complement strand
CTCAACCGCCGCGCCTTCGCCGATGAACTGCGCCAGTTGCTCGAACACCTCTCGCGCTTCGGCCGCCCGCTCGACCTGATCGTGTTCGACCTCGACCACTTCAAGCAGATCAACGACCAGCTCGGCCACCTCGCCGGCGACATCGCGCTCAAGCTGGTCGCCGGCATCGTCCACAAGCACCTCAACAGCGACGACCTGTTCGGCCGCTTCGGCGGCGACGAATTCCTGATCGGCTGCGCCGACCGCACGCCCGGCGAAACCGCGGCGCTGGCCGAGACCATCCGCCAGGCGGTCGTCGACGAATCCACCATCTGCACGCCGCCACTGCCCGGACTGAGCCTGAGCATGGGCATCGCGCGCGCCACGCGCGAGTCGGGTTATCACCTGGAAGACCTGTTCGCGCACGCCGACACCGCGCTCTACGCCGCCAAGCGCGGCGGTCGCAACCGCGTCGTGGTGGCGAGCCATGACCTCCCGCTCCCGCCCGCCGCGGAGACCGTCACGCGACAGCTCGCCTGAAGACGGCGCGCGACGAAGGACGATGCAGGACGCGAGACGCTTTCACGAGCCGCAGCCAGCCACTACGCCCGGAACACCACCATCCGCGCCACCAGTCGCTGCACCACCTCGTCCTTCTGGTTAAGCGTTTCGCTGCGCATCACCGCGATCCCGCGATCCGGGCGCGACGTGGACGGGATGATCTCCAGCACTTCGCTGACCACGCGCAGGGTGTCGCCGGGTCGCGTGGGACGCGGCCATGCCAGCTCGCAGCCTGCGCCGATCATGCCGTCCGCGAACAGTCGCTGGTCGACCAGCAGCCGCATCGTGATCGCCGCGGTGTGCCAGCCGCTGGCGGCGAGACCGCCGAACATCGTTTCGCGCGCGAGTTCGTCGTCGAGGTGGAAAGGCTGCGGATCGAACTGCGCCGCATAGGTCTTGATGGCCTCCTCGGTCAGCGTGTGCGTGCCCGTCTCGAAGCGCTGGCCGACGTGCAGGTCGTCCAGGTGCAGGCCGGTGGATGGATGGCTCATGATCGATGCACTCGCGGCGGGTCGAGGTTCAGCTCTTCGCAGCGGTCGCGACGCAATCGGTGATCTTCATCTTGTAGGGAATGTAGAGCAGCAGTTCGACGGCCGAAACGCGTTCCCACTCGATGCGGCTGTTCAAGCCCTCCAGGTCGAGCCTGCAGCCGCTGCCCAGCTCCTGCTCGACCTGGCGCGAATCGGCCGCGATCGCAGCGATCAGTTCGTGGCGGTATTTTTCCGGCTTGTTCATGCCGATCGCGGTTTCGGCCGGCATGTCGATCTCGGTTCGCCCGACCTTGGCCGCGCCCTTGATGAAGCGACGCAGTTCCAGCACTTGCGAATCGCCCGGACCCTCGCCGATCGTCGTCCTCACGTAGAGCTTGACCCGGCTGGTGTCCGGACGCTTGCTGTCGACCTCGATGTCGATCTGCGACGCCGAACCTCCGACGACGGCCTGGTAATCGTCGCCGTACAGGACCTGGTAGCGACTGCCCGCCTGCGCGAGCATCCGGTCGACGGTCGCGTGGATTTCCTGCTTGCGGCCGTCTTCGCTGCGGGTGTCGTTGACCAGGTCGATTTCCTGCATCAGGTAGTCGCCCTTCTTCGTGATCGCGATCGCCGGGGTATCGAGCAGGTCGCGGTAGCTGATCCGGCTGCCGGTGACCATCACCGTGTCGAGGCTGTTGCCGTTCTGGTTTTCCGCCACCGCGGCGACAGGCAGCGCCAGGGCCAGGGCCAGGGCCAGGGCCAGGGCCATCATCAGCACGATCATGCGCATCGGGGAACACCTCTTGGATTCGCTGGAAGGAAAGGTTGGAATCCAGCATAGCCGACGACCACGGTCGTCGCATGCGAGGGGCCGACGCGGTTAGTCCTTTCGGCACGGGGCGCGATCGCCGGAACGTGCGAGGATCGGGCGGTTTCCACCCCACCGAGGTCGCCATGAACAGCAGGATCCTCGCTTCGATGTGCGCGGCGACGCTGCTCGCCGGAAGCGTCCACGCCGCCGATGCCGGCAAGCCGCAGTACGGCGCCTGGGGCTACGACATCACCGGCATGGACAAGGCCACCACGCCCGGCAACGACTTCTTCCGCTATGCCAACGGCGCGTGGGTCGACCGCACGCCGATCCCCGCCGACAAGCCGGCGGTGTCGCCGCGGCTGGCGATGAGCGACACCATCGAACGACGCCTGCACGAGACGATGGAAAGCTCGGCCGCGAAGGCCGGGCACCAGCCGACCACGCTCGAGGGCAAGGTCGGCGCGTTCTACAAGTCCTTCATGGACGAAAAGCATGTCGACGCGCTCGGTGCGAAGGCCATCGCCGCGCAGCTCGACGCCGTGCGCGATGCGAAGACGCGCGACGAACTGGCCGCGCTGATGGGTCGCAGCACCGGCGATTTCGAAGGCAGCCTGTTCAGCCTCGGCATCGACGTCGACCTGAAGAACCCGAAGGTCTATGCGGTCTACATCGGCCAGGCCGGGCTCGGGCTGCCCGACCGCGACTACTACCTCGAACCGAATTTCGCCAAGCAGAAGGCGGCCTACCTCGCCTACGCAACGACCCTGCTCAGGCTCTCGGGCTGGAAGAACCCTGACGCCGCGGCGAAGGACGTGGTCGACTTCGAGACGAAGATCGCGCAAGCGAGCTGGACCAAGGTTCAGCAGCGCGACCCGGTGGCGAGCTACAACCCGATGGGCATTACCGAGCTGGAGAGTCTCGCGCCCGGCTTCGCCTGGAAAGGCTTCCTGGAGCAGGCGCACCTGGGCTCACTGCAGCACATCGCGGTCGCCGAGAAGTCCGCCTTCCCGAAACTCGCGGCGCTCTACGCCTCCACGCCGATCGAGACGATCAAGGCCTGGCAGGCCGTGCGCATCGCCGACGACGCGGCGTTCTATCTCTCCAGGCCGTTCGCCGACGCCTACTTCGAGATGCACAACAAGATCCTCTCCGGCCAACCCGAACAACCGCTGCGCTGGAAGCGTGGCGTGCACGCCACCTCCGGCGGCGACTGCAACGGCGAGCGCGTGGACTGCTTCGGCAGCCTGAACTGGGCGGTCGGCCAGATCTACACCGACAAGTATTTCCCGGCCGCGTCGAAGACGAAGATCGAGGAACTGGTCGCCAACCTCAAGGCCGCCTATCGCGCGCGCATCGAGAAGCTCGACTGGATGGGCGCGGAGACGAAGAAGCGGGCACTCACCAAACTCGACACCTACACGATCAAGATCGGCTATCCCGACCATCCGCGCGACTACTCGAACGTGGTCGTGCGCGACGACGACCTCGCCGGCAACGTCGTGCGCGCCGGCGCCGCCGACTGGGACTTCTACGTCGGCCGCCTCGACGGCGCGGTCGATCGCAGCGACTGGTCGATGACGCCGCAGACCAACGACGCGTACAACGGCTCGCTGCGCGACATCGTCTTCCCCGCCGGCATCCTGCAGCCGCCGATCTTCGATGCCAACGCGGACGATGCGATCAACTACGGCGCGATCGGCGGCGTGATCGGCCACGAGCTCACCCACGGCTTCGACGATGAAGGCCGCAAGATCGACGCCGACGGCGTGCTGCGCGACTGGTGGACGACCGACGACGCGAAGAAGTTCGAGGAACGCGCCAAACGCCTCGGCGCGCAGTACTCCGCGTTCGAACCGCTGCCCGGCGTGCACGTCAACGGCGACCTGACGATGGGCGAGAACATCGCCGACCTCGGCGGCCTCACCCTCGCGCTCGACGCCTACCACGCTTCGCTCCACGGCAAGCCCGCGCCGGTGCTCGACGGCCTGACCGGCGACCAGCGCGTCTTCCTCGGCTGGGCGCAGGCCTGGCGCGGCAAGAACCGCGACGATGCGATCCGGCAGATGGTCGTGAGCAACCCGCATTCGCCGCGCGAGTTCCGCGTCAACGGCGTGGTGCGCAACATCGACGCCTGGTACGGCGCCTTCGGCGTGAAACCGGGAGACAAGCTCTACGTCGCGCCGGAGGATCGCGTCCATATCTGGTGATAGCGTCCGGATCCGGCGATCGCGTCTGGACCCGGTGGTCGCCGCTCCGCTTTTGCCCGTCATCCCCGCGAAGGCGGGGATCCACCCATCGCTTGATCGTGGGGCCGACAGGCAAGATCAAGGGCAAGAGCTTCCGCGCTGACGCGCGGGTCACTTTTGTTTTGGCGGCAAAAGTAACCAAAACCACCTGCGCCGGCGTCGCCGACGCGATGGAGCCGCGTCGGTACCTCCGCCTTCGCGGGGGCAGGCCCTGCGCTCCTCGAAAAACGCAGGCCGGCCCGAACTCGCACATCTGACCGCCAGGGATGGCGGAGGCGCTTCCTAACAGCGAAGCTGGTCAATGCCGAAAATGCAGGAGCAATTTTCGGCCATGTGCTCGGACATGCGTGCCTTTCCCTGCGTTTTTCTCCGGTGCTCGGCTCGCTTTACGGCGCAACATCAGGAGCCACAGCACGGCAAGGCGAAGCTTCAAGCAATAGCAGAGCGGTCGGCGGTCTATCGCCGCGCCGCGGCCGGATCGTAGGCGCCCGTGGTGAACACCCAGCCCGCTGCGGGAACTGGCTGCGTGCCGTCGCATTCGCCCTTCATCAGGATGCGACCGGACGCATGTTCGCCGTCCACGCGATCGAGCACGAGCAGGAGCATGTTCCTGTCCGGACCTTCCGCATCGAGCACCTCGCCTGCATGCAGTGCATCGGCCCTGGCGACCGCAAGCGTCGCCTGCCATTTCGCGCAGGCGAAGTACGGCGGCTCGAACTTCGGCGCGTCATCGCTTCGGACCGCAAGCACCGTGGCCGTGGCCGCCTTCTCGCGCACCCAGCCTTCATAGGCGGCTGGCAGGGCCTGTCGATCCTCGGCCTTTCCATTCCGGACACCCGTGGCCACCAGATAGCGGCCAGTTCCCATGCCGACGGATGGCACCTCGTTGCGATTGATGTCGTGCAGGAAGGCGGGCATCTCTTCAACGGCAATCAGGTAACGGTATGCGCCCCAGCGCACCGGCACGAAATCCGTGTAGAGCAGCACCGGCTCGCGCGGATGGTCGAACGCGAGGTGCAGGCTGCCATCGGGACGCATCTCCACGGTTCCCGCTTCCGCGTCGAAAGCCAGGGTGTCGCTGGACCAGGTCGCCACCACGCCGGATTTTGGTGCGAGGTAGACCGCGTTGTTCGTCAGTCCATCGCCCATGGAGTAGCGGCCCGCCCAAGGCGGCGCGGACGACGCGCCGCTCTCGGCCTCGATCGCCTCGACGCGTTTCAACGCCTCGGGATACTCGGCGACGCGGCCGTAGCGCTTCTCGAGCGTGGCCTGTTCGCGTGCCTTGCTCCAATCGGAAACGGCATTCGCCGCGAAGGGCGCGGCGAGCACCGCCAGCCCGCAACAAAGTCCGATGATGGCGTAACGGGCTACGACCTTTTTCCGTATCGAGGCCGGCTGCTGTTTCATGGGGTGGATTCCGGTCGCCTCATCCGGCAAACGTGACCGCATGCACCGGCGGCAGCCGCGCCGGCAGCGCCTGCCAGCGGTCGCCCTCGTCGTCGCTGGTCCAGAAACCGCCGGTGGTGGAACCGAACGCGAGCCTCTCGCCGCTGCCGTCGATCGCCAGCGCGTGGCGGTAGACGAGGTCGTAGGCGTCCTGTTGCGGCAATCCTTCGCGCATGACGTCGAAGCTGCGACCACCATCGCGCGTGCGGGCGACGACCACCTCGCCGTCGACCGGCACGCGGCGCGCATCCTTCGTCGCCGGCACGAACCACGCGCGTTCGGGATCGTGCGGATGCACGGCGACCGCGAAGCCGAACACCGAAGGCGCGACGTTGGCGATCTCATCCCAGCGGTTGCCGCCGTCGGTGCTGCGGAAGACGCCGTTGTGGTGCTGCGCCCAGAACGCGTCCGGCGCG
This sequence comes from Lysobacteraceae bacterium, assembly GCA_036496805.1. GTDB lineage: Bacteria > Pseudomonadota > Gammaproteobacteria > Xanthomonadales > Xanthomonadaceae > SZAS-103. The sequence goes on along the minus strand of DASXKN010000036.1, from coordinate 20,849 downwards.
CCCGGGCACTGCACCATGTGGTGGACATCCTGGACGTTCGGATCGTGCTGGCGGCCTTCGGGCATGTATTCGGCGCGCATGCCGTGGGCGGACTGCGCCCACGAGCCGCCGGCGTCGTCGCTGCGCCAGACGCCGCCAGTGGACACCGCCACGCGCACGCAATCCGGATCGCGCGGATCGACGCAGACCGAATGGATGCCCGGCGCGTCGTAGCCGCCGCCGAACCACTCGCCACGCGAAGGCCGTTCCCACAGCGAGCGCACGATCGTCCAGCTCGCGCCGTGATCGTCGGAGCGGAACAGGCCGCCGGGAATCGTGCCGGCCCACAACCGTCCCGGCTGCGAGTCCGCGCCCGCTTCCAGCGACCAGATCAGTCGCAGCGTCGCCGGTTGCGGCGGCTTGCCGTCGCCGGTGATCACGGTGTCGCCGGCGTCGTAGGCCGGCGCCGCGCATTCGCTCCAGCTCGCGCCGCGATCGGTCGAACGCTGCAGCTTGGCGCCGAAGTGGCCGAGATCGAGCGCGGCGTACCAGTTGCCGTCGCGCGGGTCGGCCAGCGCGAGGCTGACGTTGTCGCCGAGGAAATGCTTGCCCGCGACGCGCCACGCGCCATTCTCGCGCGCGACCACGAACAGCCCCTTGCGCGTGGAAACCAGCAATGTGTCGGACATGCCCGTTCTCCTCCGGATCGATGCGATCAGCCGCCCGAAAGCGCCTGCATCACGTACACCTCGGCGCGTTCGCCGAGCGCCTGCGAGAGATCGCGCTTGTCGCGCAGCGCTTCGCCGTCCACGAACAACGCGACGTGATGACGCACCGCGCCCTGCTCGTCGAGGACGTAACCGCGCAGGTTCGGATAGCGCGCGAATACGCCGTCGAGGGCTTCGCGCACACTGGCTCCGCGGACGTCGAGCGCGACTTCGCCACCCGTCCGACCTGCCTCATCGGGCAGCCAGCGCGATAGTGCCGATGCGAGCACGACCCTGGGCATGCGTCCTCCACGCGACGATGGCCCAGCATACGTCGGCCTACGCACCTGCGCACGGGCGGCCCCCAACGCACGGACGCGGCCAGGGTTGCAGCCTGCGTGTGCGCTCCGTTCATCCGCGCGCCGGCTTGATGAACGCCGTGCCTACGCGTGCCTTCTCCACGCTAAATCGCAGCGCCTCTTTCGCTTGCAACGCGATCGGCGACCACACACTCTGCACGCAAGTCGCCACGACGGCGACCGCAACCACCACCACGGGGAGCACCACCATGAAACGCCTCACCTGGACCATCGCGATGGCCATCGGCCTGGCCAGCCCTGCGTTCGCGCACGCGGCCGATGCCTACCTCACTGCGAATGCCCCCTTGATGTCCGGTCCCGACCAGGACTATCCGACGGTCGACACCCTCGAAGCCGGCAGCCAGGTTTCTATCCAGGGCTGCACCGACGGCTGGGAGTGGTGCGACGTGGTCGCCTACGGCGAACGCGGCTGGGTGCCGGGCAACTACCTCGAGTTCGAGTACCAGAACCAGTGGGTGCTGGTGCCCGAATACGCGCCGCGCTACGGCGTGCCGATCGTTGTCTTCAATGTCCAGAACTACTGGGACAGCTACTACCGCTACCGGCCGTTCTATGCGCGTCGCTGGGACTGGTACCGCTGGCACGCGCCCCATCACCGCTATCCGCGCCCGATCGACGTGCCGCCCCCGCACCCGATCTTCGGTGGACCGGTGCACCACCGTCCGATGCCGCCACCGCGCATCGTGCCGTTGCCGCATCCGATTCCCGACCCGCCCGGGCGCGTGGTGCCGCTGCCGCACCCGATTCCCAATCCGCCGCCGCGCGTAGTGCCGCTGCCGCACCCGATCTTCAACCCGCCACCGCGGGTCGTACCGATGCCGCATCCGGTACCGAACGCGCAGCCGGCATCGCACCGCGTCGAGACCCCGAAGTCGGAGGCGAAGGACAAGAACTGAGAGCTGTACTTCGAATCGACGCGTGCCGAGTTCATGCGTGCCAGACCGGACCCGGATGCGCTCACGCGCATCCGGGTTTTTCATGCCCGCGGGCAGCGCTGAATCGCGCGATCGGATTCGCGACGGAAACGTCGCGTTGTCCCGCGGATCAATGCGATGGCGATCGCCGCGTGCGCGGATTCTGCGTCGGCACTGATGCCGGCGGCGCGACGGGCGCCACTGCCTTCGCCTTCGCTTCGGCCGCGATCAACTCCAGCCGCAGGCATCCCGCAGCGGCGCGCGTGCGCACCTCGTCCTTCCTGTCGTCGAGCAGGGGCACCAGGTCTTGTTCGAGCGCGGGATCGTCGCGCAGGGTGATCGCGTGCACGGCGGCGGCGCGCACGGTCGTGTCCTTGTCGTGCAGCGCCGCGCGCAGCGCCGCGACGACGCGCGGATCCTTGTCGGCGCCGAGCAGCAGCGCGGCGCTCGCGCGACCGGAGATGTTCTGGTCGCTCAGCAGGCCTTCGAGCGAGGCCACGCCGGCGCCGAGGCCGGCGACGTGCGCCAGCCCGATGGTGCGCGCCATCACCCACGGAATCGCGGTCTTCGGCGCGTAGAACATGCGCGCGACCTCGCGGCCGCTGCTGGACGTGTAGTCGGAGGCGGTGTCGTCGCCGCCGGTGAGCGCGTCCATCAATGCGTCGCGCCCGACCGGATCGCCCATCGCCAGCAGCGCCTTGGCGGCGGCGAAACTCACCTCCGGGATCGGGTCGTCGTAAGCCCTGCGGATCGCCGGCAGGGTGTTCCGGTCGTGCAGGTCGAGCAGGCTCGAGATCGCGGCCACGCGCACCGGCACGTCCTTGTCGCCGAGCATCGTCATCAGCCGGGTCATGTAGGGCTCGCGCGGACCGATCAGTCCGAGCGCCTCCACTGCGGTCTTGCGGGTGTCGGGATCCCTCGCGGTCAGGGCCTGGTCGAGGATCGTGCGTGCGCGCCCGATGGTGGTTTCGGAAGTCGGTGCAGGTTGCGCCGGCGCGAAGCCGGGGCAGAGCAGCAGGCAGGCCAGGAGGATGCGCATGGAACGGCAGGCGGAAACGATCACGGATAACGGTACTTTGAAGGAAGTCGGGTGCGCCATCGAGCCGCCCCGCGAACGAAAGACTGTGCGCAGGCAGGCCGCAGGCAGGCGCCGATATAGCACGAATGGGCGAAGCCATACTGCGCAGGCGTTCCCATCACGCCCGCCGCAACGACCGGAAACCGATGCCGGGGCGATGGCGGTAGCCGATCCGCTCGTACAGGCCCAGGGCGCGCGGGTTCTCGCGGCTGACGTGCAGGAAGGGCGTGCGGCCGCGCGCGAGGTTGTCGTTGGTCAACTGCGCGATCAGTCGCCGGGCGTAGCCGCGACCGTTGAATTCCGGATGCGTGCAGATCGCGCTGAGCTCGGTGTGGGTTTCGCTGCCGAGGCGTTCGCCGATCATCGCCGCCAGGCGGCCTTCGCGATAGATGCCGAAGTAGCGACCCATGTCCATCGTGCGCGGGCGGAAGTAATGCGGGTAGACGAGCGCGGTGAGTTCGAGCACGTCGGCGCAATGCGCTTCGGAAAGCTCGATCGCATCGGGGCCGTCGATGACATCGATCGGCGACGCGCAGGCCATCTGCGCCAGCAGGCCGTAGGACTTCAGGCTCCAGCCTGCCGGCACGCGCGGCGCGACGCCGAGCAGGTAGACGGTCTCGTCGGCGGCGACCAGGGTCTCGATCGCATCGCCGATGTCGGCATCGGCATGCGCCACCGCGAGGAAAGGCGCGACCTCGGGCGGGAAACGCGCCGCGTCGCCGGCGACTCGCGCCATCGCGCGATGCCGGCTTTGCAGCGAGGACCAGACCGGATTGTCGAGTTCCGAGGGGAGCATCCGCGCATGTTACCGATCGTGCGTGCCGCCTGATCCACCGGCCCCACGCGGCGCCGACGCCTGCTTGAGAACCTCCAGGATCGCGTCGATGACCGCCTGGGGCCGGGTGTTCTGGATGTCGTGGGTCGAATCGGCAACGGGCCTGACGACGCCGCGCCTGGAAAGCGCGGCGAGTTGGTCGGCGAAGAATGCGTGTATGCGGTTGACCGCGTCCCGATGCGCCTGTGGTTCATCGGGCCTGCGCTCGCTCGGAGACGACTTCAGCACGATCAATGGCATGTCGCCGTACCAGCGTCGCGCCGCGATCACCTCGTCTGCGCTCGCATGCTGGTAGTTTTCCTGTTCGCTCATCAATGCCCGCTGGAACCCGACCGACATCCCGATCTTGTGGTAGGCCGCATTGATCGCATCGCTGAAGCGCGGGTCAGGATCCGGAACGCATTTCTTCCAGGGCTCCGAGCCTTCGACGAAACCCAGCTCGGCCGCTTTGACGCAGGCGCGCTGATCCTCGAATTCCTGTCGATCCCATGCGAAGTACTGCTCGCGGGTCTGCTGCTTCAGATCGAGTCGCCACGCGTTTTCCTCCCAGGTTTCCTCCGCCGAATCGACGAGCACCATGCCGGCGACTTCGTCCAGATACGTATCGGCATACAGCCTGACGTGCATTCCGCCCAGCGAATGCCCGACCAGGATGTAAGGCGGCTTGATCGACGCGGCGTTCAGCAGCCGGTGGAGATCGTCGACGATGTTGGCGCTGTCTGCCGGCCTGCGCTCCGGATCGCTGTAGCCGAGTCCCGCGCGGTCGTAGGAACAGGCGCGCGTGTGGGCAGCGATCGCCGGCTGCACGCGGGCCCAGGCCGAGGCGTCATCGGCGAGGCCGGACTCGAAGATGACCGTCGGCGCTCCTTTTCCCAGGCAATACAGGTTGAGCCTGCGGCCGGGCTCGACCTCGACCAGCCGCTGTGCGTGCGTGTAGGCCGGATCGTCGATGACCGGCAGCTTCGCGGGATCGTCTCCCGCACGGGAAGCCGGCGATGACGCGGCCAGCACGACAGCCATCGAACAACCGAACGTGCGCAACAGGGACATGACGGCTCCAGCGTTATGGGAGCACCGGGCCGCAACCGACCCGGTGCGACGACGCGCAGCCATCAGTGCCGGTAGCAGCCCACCATCTTGAGCTTCTGCCCCTTCTTCAGCCGCTGCGACACGCGCACGCCGTTCGCGCGGGCGAGCTCGTTCGCGTCGCAGTCCTTGCGGTCGGCAATCCCGGCGATGGTCTCGCCGCGCCCTGCGGCGTAGGTGTAGGCCGGTTGCTTGCGGTCGCTGGAAGGGGCCGGCTCGGGCGCCGCCGCGTAGGACGCCTGCGGCGCGACCACCATCGGCTTGCGAGCCGCGGCCAGGTCGGAGGCCATCTGCGCACGCGACGCGTTGTCGACGCAGTTCTCCTTGTACAGGTGGGTCACGTACGGCGGCACGCGCATCACGGTGCCGGCGGGGATCGGATCGTGCGGGTCGTAGCGCGGGTTGAGGTTGCGCAGGGCGCGGAACCAGCCATCGCGCACGCCGTTGTTGCCCAGGCAGAGCGTCAGTTCGTTGATCGAGGTGCCGCGCGCGAGCGTGAGCTGCTGCGGCTCGCCGGCGTTCACGCGCGGGAACTGCAGGCCGTATTCCTTCGCGTTGAGGAACAGCCACGCGGCGGCGAGAACGCGCGGCACGTAGTCGCGCGTTTCCGGCGGCAACTGGCCGTAGACCTCGGGATCCCAGAAGCCCTTGCCGCCGGTGTTGTTGTAGAGCCGCGCGACGCGGCCCTCGCCGCCGTTGTAGGCGGCGACCGCCAGCTCGAGGTTGTTGCCCAGTTCGGCGAAGCGCGCGTTGAAGTACTGCACGTTCGCGCGCGTGGACAGGGTCGGGTCGTAGCGGGTGTCGAAGCCGTCGATCACGCCCAGTCCGTACGCCGCGCCGGTGGCCGGCATGAACTGCAGCAGGCCGGCCGCGCCCGAGCGCGAGACCGCGTGCACCTTGCCGCCCGACTCCTGCGCCATGATGCCGAACAGCAGCGCCTCGGGCAGCCCTTCGCGCTGGTATTCGGGCCACATGAGCTGGCGCATGTACTGGTAGTTTTCCCAGGCGTCGATCAGGTTGGCGCGGTTGTTGGTCAGCCACTCGGTGAGCGCGGCCTTCATCGGCTCGTTGAGGGTGATGATCTCGCGCAGGTCGCGGCCCTTGAGCATCTCGACCGGGCGCGAGGCCGCCGGTAGGTTGGCGATCACCGGCGATCCACCCTGCGCCACGTCCGAGCCCGGCGGCCTGCCGTTGTCCTCGACGTCGGCGAAGCCCGCGCCGCTGTCGATGGCGTTGGCCTGGCGCTTGAGCAGCGCGTCGTAGGCGGCGGTGAAGCGGTTGCCGTCGCAGGGCGGCGTGGCCTGGCAGCGGCCGGCGGCGTCGAGCATGTCGGCGCTGGCGGCGGTGATCGCCTTGTTGCCGGCGTCGGTGTCGCCGCGCGCGATGCTGTCCAGGCCGGCGTTGTACTTCGCGGTGTCGGTTTCCAGGCGCACGTAGAGCGAGTCGACCGCGGCGATGCCGGTGCGCGCGCTGGTGGAGCGCGCGACGGTTTCTGGTTGCGTGGTCGCGCACGCGGCCAGCGCGCAGCAGGAGAGCAGGAGGAGTCGACGATGCATGGGGGTGTCCGTGGGGGCGATCCGATGGCGCAGACTACCATCGTGCGGCCGCCGCGAAACGGCTATCGCGCGGCGCTGCACGGGCATAAAATCGCCGAACCCCCGCGATGCCGCCAGCCATGCCTTCGGGCGCTCCGTCGAACCACCCTTCCGGACGCCCGAGCGCAGCCGCGATCGCGCTGTATCCGGCGCAGATGCCGGCGTTGACGACACTGTGCGCGCTCGCGCTGGGCATGCCGTTGACGATCGCGCCGTTCGCCGGCTTCCTGCTCCAGCTCGTGATCTGGGCCGCTGCCTACCACTACGCGGTCGAGGTCTTCGAGCGCAGCGCCAATGGGTCCACGAAGGCGCCGGAATTCGCGCCCGAGCAGGATGGCATCGGCTGGACGCTGCTGATCCTGCAGATGCTGTTCTCGGTGTGCTGCTGGTGGCTGCAGGCGCGCATGGAGACGGCGGCGCTGCGCTGGATCGGGATCGCCGCGATCGCCCTGCTGCAACCGGCCATGACCCTGACCACCGCGATGAACCGCGACCTCGGCGCGGCGTTGAACCCGGGCCGCGTGTTGCGCGTGATCGCCGGCCTCGGCTCGACCTACACCGTGCTGGTCGCCGTCGGCCTCGGCCTCGGGGTGCTCCAGCAGGTGGTGAATGCCTTCATCGACGGCGGCAGGCTGTACGTGCTGTTCGGGGTCGCGGGCATCGGCATGGGCACCGGCACGCTGGTGGGCGGCCTGTTCTCCGGCAACGGGCTGCTCGTCGCGCTGGGGCAGATGCTCGTCGGCTTTGTCTGGTTCTACGCGGTGGTGCTGTATTTCCACGCGCTCGGCGTGGCCGTTTTCGCGCACAGCGATGCGCTCGGTTACGTTCCTGTTCCCGAGTCGGTGCTGCGGCCGGAGGACCGGTACGCGCCGCTGCTGCGTCGCGTCGAGGAGATGGCGGGGAAAAAGAATTTCGCCGGCGCCGCGCTTGCGCTGCACGAATGCCTGGCGACACAGCCGCACACCTCGCCAGCGATGCACGCGCGCTACCGCGAGCTGCTGGTGATCACCGGCGACCAGGCGGCGCTGCTGGAGCACGCGCGCACGCGCATCGATGCCCTGCTCGTCGCCGACGCCGGCCAGGAAGCGCTGATGCTGGCGCGCGAATCGCTGGCGATCGATCCGATGTTCCGGCCTTCGTCGGGCGAACGCACCACGCAACTGGCGGGCGCCGCCGAACGTCTCGGCCAGCCGGAACTGGCGCTGGGCCTGCTGCGCGATTTCCCGATGCGGTTTCCGCGCGACGAGGCGATTCCCGCGAACGCCACCACCGTCGCGCGCTTGCTGGTCGAACGCCACTCCGACGTAGCCGGCGCGCGCGCCGCGCTGCAGATGGCGATCGACCGCATGCTGCCGGCGCACCCGGAGTACGCCGACATGATCGACAAGCGCAACCGCATCGACCAGTTGCTGCTGCGCATGTCCGCGCAGGGTCCCACGAACACGCGCAAGGACTGACATGTCGCGCTGGCGTCCGCCACCTCCGCATTCGACCGCGATCATCACCCGCGCCGGCTACGAGCGCCTGCAGGCCGAACTCGACGAACTGTGGAAGATCCGCAGGCCCGAGGTCGTCGCCGCGCTCGCCGCGGCCGCCGCCGAGGGCGATCGCTCCGAGAACGCCGAATACACCTATCGCAAGAAGCAGCTCGGCGAGATCGACCGCCGCGTGCGTTACCTGAGCAAGCGGCTGCCCTCGCTGAAGGTCGTCGATGCCGGCGCCGGCGTCCGCGACAAGGTGTACTTCGGCGCGCAGGTCGCCATCGAGGACGAGGAAGGCCGCGCGGGCCGCTACCGCATCGTCGGGCCCGACGAGACCGACGCGCGTTCGGGCGCCATCAGCATCGACTCGCCGCTCGCGCGGGCGATGCTGGGCAAGCGCGTCGGCGACGCTTTCGAGGCCGAGCTGCCCGACGGCAAGCAGGAATTCGCGGTCCGCGCGATCGACTACCCGGCTGCCGGATGACGCTTCACGGCGTGCGTGGATCGCAGGCGTCGTCGACCGAGTCGCCGCGCTGGCGGGCTACTTCGGCCAGCTTCTCGTAGCGGGTCAGGAAGCGCGCGATGTCGGCGTCGTCGAGCTCCTCCAGGTCCAGCAGCGCGTTGTGCGCCGGCTCGATCGCGCGGATGAGCTCGTCGAGCTTGATCTGCAGCGCCTGGGTGTCGCGGTTCTGGGTGTTCTGGATGAGGAAGACCATCAGGAAGGTCACGATGGTCGTGCCGGTGTTGATCACCAGCTGCCAGGTGTCGCTGTAGTGGAAGACCGGCCCGCTGAGGCCCCAGGCGACGATGACCACGACGGCGAGCGCGAAGCAGGTCGGACGCCCGGTGAAGCGCGAAGCGGCCTTGGCGAAACGGGTGAACCATCCGGTGTTGTTCATGGCGACGCTCCGTCCGTGGAGTGGCGGCATTGTGCGCGCCGCCGGCCGGCGCGCCGATGAACGGCGACGCGGCTCAGATGCCGCCGTACCAGTCGTAGCCGCGGTCTTCCCAGTAGCCGCCCTTGCCGTCGCCGATCTTCGCGTAGCTGTCGACCAGCTCGATCGCGGACAGGTACTTGGCCTGCTTGTAGCCGAGCTTGCGCTCCAGGCGCACGCGCAGCGGCGCGCCGTTGGCGACGAGCAGCGGCTTGTCGTTGAGGTCGTAGGCGAGGATGGTCTGCGGGTGGAAGGCGTCCACCAGGCGGCAGCTCTCGTAGTAGATCGCGTCGTCCAGGGTGTCCATGCAGCGGAACACGACGAAGCGCGCCTGCGGCTTGACGCCGGCCTGCTGCAGCAAATTCCTGAGCGGCACGCCCTTCCACTTGCCGATGCAGCTCCAGCCCTCGACGCAGTCGTGGCGGGTGATCTGGGTGCGCGAAGGCATCGCGCGCAGGTCGTCCAGCGACAGGCTCAACGGCTTGTCGACGAGGCCGCGAACCTCCAGCTTCCAGTCCTTGAAATCGGCGTCGACGTGGTCGAGGTAGTCGTCGTCCTGCGGATCGATCGAACCGTTCGGGCGGAACACCGGCGCGATGTCGGCCTCGGTGTACTCGCGCGCCAGCGCGTTGGCGGGCGTGATCGCGCCCTGCGCGGCTTCGGTGAACGGACCGGCCTGGTCGAGGAACTTCGAGAACCACGAAGTGCCCGCGAGCTTGTCGCAGCCCGAGAGCAGCAACGCGCCGCCACCGCCGGCGAGTCCGCGCGCCAGGAAACGCCGGCGCCCGTTGCCTTTCGTCAGCTTGCCGTTCATGCGTCCTCCCCGCCGGCGTCGTGGTCGTCGCCCTTGCCGCCCGGCACGGCGTAGTAGCCGGTGATCATCGAGCGCAACTGGTTGAACACGCCCGACACCAGCACTTCGAACACGTGGATCAGGACAAAACCGATGAAGCAGAACGCGATCACGAAGTGGATCGTGCGCGCCGACTGCCTGCCGCCGACCAGGTCCACCAGCCAGCCCAGCACCGAGTCCATGTGCGGCGACATCGCCAGTCCCATCAGCACGATGCCCGGACCGAACACCAGGATCACCGCGAGGTAGGCCAGCTTCTGGAGGATGTTGTAGCGGGTGGCTTCCTCGCCGTGCGGGTGCTTGAACTTGACGTGGTCGATCACCGAGCGGAAGAAGCCGCGCCAGTCGGATTTCGTCGGCGCGAGGTCGCGGCTGAAATGCCGGCTCGCGAAAGTCCACAGCAGGTACAGCGTGCCGTTGATCGCGAAGATCCAGGCAAAGGTGAAGTGCCACTTGCGGCCCAGCGCCAGCGACTGCGGACCGGGCAGCGTCGCCCAGGTCGGGAACGCGCGGCGGCGCGGCTTGCCGTCGGCGCCGTTGGAGACGCCGAGCACGCCGGTGGTGTCGAAGTCGTGGCCGCCGATGCGGGTCATGCCGTGCAGCTTCTGGTCCTTGCCTGTCACCCCGGTGATCAGCAGCACGGGCTTGTCGAAGTGCGATTGCTGGCCCCAGTAGAGCGCGGTGTGCGCATTGAAGATCGACAGCCCGCTGCCGACCATCACGCACAGGCAGACCACGTTGATCCAGTGCATGATCCGCACCGGCAAGCGGTGCCGGTAGATCGTCCACTTCGGAGGCTGCGCGGCTTCCGCGACCGGTTGTGCTGCCGGACCCGCCATCTCCTCCATCGCCGCCTGGGTCGCCGCCATCGCCTGCCCTCCCCGGAATGAGGGCAGCCTACTCCGGATCGGCGTAACTGGTGTGTGAAAATCGGGCGTGTGAAAAGCGGGCGTGTGAAAAGCGGGCGGGTGAGAGCCGGCCCGTCCCCTGCTCCGCGCAGCCGTTAGAATCCAACGCAGGAGGACGCCATGGGCGAGCGCATCGAACTCGACACCGCGAACGGCCGCATCGGCGCGTGGCTGGCGCGACCCGGGGCCGCGCCGCGCGGCGGTATCGTGGTGATCCAGGAGATCTTCGGCGTCAACGCGCACATCCGTTCGGTGGCCGACCGCTTCGCCGCGCTCGGTTACCTCACGCTCGCGCCGGCGCTGTTCGATCCGGTCGAAGCCGGCGTCGAGCTCGGCTACGACGCGGCCGGCATCGCGCGTGGGCGCGAGCTGGTGGGCGCGCTCGGGTTCGAACGCGCGCTCGATGGCGTGGATGCCGCGGCCAAGCGCCTGCGAGATTTCGACGCGCATCAAGCCATCACCACCATCGGCTACTGTTGGGGCGGCAGCGTCGCCTTCCTCGCCAACACCCGCCTCGGCTTGCAGGCCGTGAGCTACTACGGCGCGCGCTCGATGCCCTTCATCCACGAACGCGCGCGATCGGCGCTGCTGTTCCACTTCGGGCAGCGCGACGGGTCGATCACGGCGGCCGACATCGAAGCCACGCGCGTCGCGCAGCCGCAGGCGCGGGTGTGCGTCTGGCCCGCCGGCCACGGCTTCAACTGCGACCTGCGCGCGGACTACGACGCCGACAGCGCCGCCAGGGCGCTCGCAGTCACGCTCGATTTCATCGCCGGGGCATCGGGCCGATGACGACGATCGCGACGACCGCCGGCGCAGCCTTCGCCCTGCATCCGCGGCTGGCGGCCGATACCGTCGCAGTCGCATCGTTCGAACTCTCGGAACTGCGGCTGATGAACGATGCGCGCTATCCATGGCTGATCCTCGTGCCGCGTCGCGCGGACCTGCAAGAGTTCGCCGACCTGCGCGAAGACGAGCAACCGCTGTTGCTCGCCGGGATCCGTCGCTGCTGCGAGTTGCTCAAGGCGCTGCACGCGCCGACGCGGATCAATATCGCGATGATCGGCAACCTCGTGCCGCAATTGCACGCACACGTGGTCGCGCGCTTCGCCGACGACGAAGCGTGGCCGCGGCCGGTGTGGGGACTGGGCGAGACAAGAACATACCCGGCCGACGAACTCGCCGCCCGCATCGCGCGCTACCGGCAGTTCCTCGGCCTCTGAAGGAGTTGCCGCGTGAGACCCGCATGAACGCCGACCCGCGCATCGAACGCCTCGGCGACGCCGCGCTGTTGCTGCGCTTCGGCGACAGCGTCGATGCCGCGCTCAACCGTCGCGTGCACGCCTGCGCCGAAGCCTTGCGCGCGCAGGCGCCCGGATGGCTGTCGGAGCTGACGCCGGCCTACGCCAGCCTCGCCCTGCATGTCGATGCCGCGCGCATCGGCAGCGACGATCCGCTCGAGCCGGCGCAACGCTGGCTGCAGGACTGGCTCGCCAGCGCCCGCATCGACACGCAATCCGCCGCATCGCGTCTGGTCGACATCCCCGTCCTCTACGGCGGCGCGGCCGGACCCGACCTCGCCAATGTCGCCGCACGCGCCGGCATCGACGTCGAGGAAGCGGCCGCGCGCCACGCGGCGGCCGACTACACGGTCGCGATGCTCGGCTTCGCGCCGGGATTCCCGTACCTGCTCGGGCTCGATGCGAGGCTCGCGACGCCGCGCCATGCCACGCCACGACGGCGCGTGGAGGCCGGCAGCGTCGGCATCGGCGGCGCGCAGACCGGCATCTATCCCGACGCCGGTCCCGGCGGCTGGCAGCTGATCGGCCGCACGCCGCTGCGCCTGTTCGACGTGCGACGCGAGCAGCCGAGCCTGCTGCGCGCCGGCGACCGCGTGCGCTTCATCGCCATCGACGCGACGACGTTCGCGGACACGAGCGGGCACGATCGATGACGCTCGAAGTGCTCGCTCCGGGCCTGCTGACCAGCGTGCAGGACGCCGGCCGCCACGGCGCGCGCGGCTTCGGCGTGGGCATCGGCGGCGCGGCCGACACGCATTCGCTGGCGATCGCCAACCTGCTGGTCGGCAACCCGGTCGGCGCGGCCGCGCTGGAGATCACGTTGTCGGGACCGACGCTGCGCCTGCACCGCGACGCGATCCTCGCGATCTGCGGCGCCGACATCGATGCGCAGGCCGACGGCATCGCCCTGCCCGGCTGGCGACCCGTCGTGCTGCGCGCGGGCAGCACGATCGCGATGGGCGCATGCCGGCGCGGCGCGCGTGTCTGCCTTGCGATCGACGGCGGCATCGATGTTCCCGAAGTGCTCGGCAGCCGTGGCACCGATCTGCGCGGCGGTTTCGGCGGACACGCGGGCCGCGCCCTGCGCGCCGGCGATCGGCTGCCGCTGGGCGCGCCGCGGGAAACGACTGCGACGCCCGGCGCACCGCGCATCGCGCCCTGGTGGATCGATCCGCAACCCGACCTGGATTTTGCCGACAGCATCGCCGTGCGCGTGCTGCCGGGCCACGATGCGACCACACCGGCCGACGCGTTGCATGCACGCGAATTCATCGTCGATGCGGCAAGCAACCGCCAGGGACTGCGACTGCGCGGCGATGCGCTGCGCCCCGCCGATCCGCGCGATCGCGTCTCCGAACCGGTCGTCCCCGGCACCGTGCAACTGCCGCCGGACGGCCAGCCGATCGTCCTGCTCGCCGACGCGCAGACGATCGGCGGCTATCCGCGCATCGGCCACGTGATCGCCGCCGACCTGCCGAGGCTCGCTCAGCGCCGCGCCGGGCAGCATCTGCGCTTCGTTCCGGTCGATCCCATGCAGGCCGCGCGCGCGAACGCGCAGCAGCGCGCGCGCCTGGGCAGGATCGCCCTTGCGATTTCCGGCAGGCGTTGAGCGACGCGCACCGACGCCGGTCGACCATGCGGTGTCGCACGGTTGCAAACGATGGAGCGAATTTCCTACAGTCGCCCAAGGCACCCGGGCACAACGTCGCTCCAGATGCAGGCCATCGCCGCGATGGCGCCACTTCCAGGGACCCGCATGCCGCTGTCGCTCATCCCCACCGACGACCACGCGCTGGCAACGCGGCTGAAACGCCAGCTGATGGGCCTGGTGTCGTACCTGATGTTCCTGGTGCCGCTGCTGTATTCGGTGCACGAGGGATGGCTGGGCTTCGGTTACGCGAGTCTTGCGGCATTCCTCGCAGCGGCTCTGGCGATCAACATCGCCTTCTTCATCGCGATCCGCAGCCGGGCGACCGCGCGCTTCGCCGACCCGAGCCTGATGATGGCGCAGATCGCGGTCGCCTGCCTGCTCGCGCTGGTGATGGGCTACTTCGTCGCCAGCGGCGCGATGGTCATCGTCCTGATGCTGTTCTTCACGTCGTTCTTCTTCGGCGTCTTCAGTTTCGGGATGCGCCAGTACCTGACCCTGACCGCCGCAGTCGCGGCGAGCTACGCGGTGATGCTGCTGTGCAAGTACGGTGTCGCGCAGCGCTCGGGCACCGCGTTCCGGCTGGAACTGCTGCACTTCATGATCCTGATCATCGTCCTGCTGTGGCTGTCCCTCCTGGGCAGCTACATCGCCGGGTTGCGCAGGGCCCTCGAGCAGAAGAAGCACGCGCTCGCCACCGCGCTCGCGCGACTGAAGGAACTGGCCAGCCGCGACGAACTCACCGGGCTGCACAACCGCCGCCACCTGATGGAATCGCTGGAGGCGCAACTGGAACGCGCCCGGCGCCATGGCGAGCCGTTCTCGCTGTGCATCCTCGACATCGACCTGTTCAAGCGCATCAACGACACCCACGGACACGGCGTGGGCGACGAGGCGCTGCGCGAGTTCGCCGACCGCATCCGTTCGCAGCTGCGCCGCATGGACGTGGTCGGCCGCAGCCAGGTCGACAGCACCTTCGGCCGCTACGGTGGCGAGGAATTCCTGCTGGTGCTTCCCTATGCGCCGGGATCGGGCGCGCGCGCGTGCGTCGAGCGCCTGCGCGCCGCGATGCACGCGCAACCCTTCCCCACCAGCGCCGGTCCACTGGCGGTCACGTTCTCCGCAGGCATCGCGCAATACCGCGCCGACGAATCGATCACCCAGGTGATCCAGCGCGCGGACGAAGCTCTCTACCGCGCAAAGGCCAATGGCCGCGATCGCGACGAATGCGCGGATTGAGGATCCGGCATCGCCCGAACGTTGCGGTGGCCGTCGCTATTGCCTACTGTGCCGGCTGGCTTGCCCCCGCTGCCACGAAACGGAGTGCGTCCATGCGATCGATCCTGCCGAGCCATCTCGTCCCGAAAGCGCTCGCGCCGCTCGGCCTGGCGCTCGCCGTCGCAATGACGGGCTGCGACCAGGTGTCCGCACCGCTTTCGGCCAACGCCGCGCCGGCGCCCGCGAAGGCGCACGCCGAAGGCGAGCGCAAGCCGAACGCAGCCTGGCAAGGTCGCGTGGATGCCTTCATCGACGGCTGGTTCCGGAATTTCCCGGTCAACGCGGTCGCGGCCGGCAAGCACGCCTTCGACGGCCAGTTGCCGGACTTCAGCACGCAGGGCCGGAAGAAGACCATCGACTGGCTGCACGGCCAGCGCGACGTGATCGCCGCGTACGCCGACGACAAGCTCGACGCGCAGCAGCGCTTCCAGCGCGACTACGTGCTCGCGGTGATCGACGGCCGGCTGTTCTGGATGGAGGACTCGGGTTTTCCCGAGAAGAATCCCGCCTACTACGCCAACCAGCTCTCGCCGAGCATCTACCTCACCCGCCCGTACGCGCCGCTGCACGAACGCATGGCTGCGTTCGTGAAGTACGAGGACAACCTGCCGGCCGCGATCGCGCAGGTCCGCGCCAACCTGCAGGCGCCGCTGCCGGCCACCTACATCGACTACGGCATCGGCGTGTTCGGCGGCCTCTCCGACTTCTTCGCCAACGACGTGCCCAAGGCTTTCGCCGCGGTGGACGACAAGGCGCTGCAGGATCATTTCAAGGCCTCGAACGAGAAAGCGATCAAGGCCACCCGCGAAATCGCCGACTGGCTGAAGTCGATCAAGCCGCAGGCCACGCAGGACTTCGCGCTCGGTCCGGAAAAGTTCGCCAAGATGCTGCACGCGACCGAACGCGTGGACATCCCGCTCGCCCAGCTCAAGGCCGCCGGCGAGGCCGACCTCGCGCGCAACCTCGCGTCGCTGAAATCCGCCTGCGACCAGTACCTGCCGGGCAAGCCGCTGGCCGACTGCATGGCCAAGGCCAACGCCAACAAGCCCGAGGGCGGCGCGGTCGAGGGCGCGCGCGCGCAGCTCGCCGGCCTGCGCCAGTTCATCATCGACAAGGACCTGGTCTCGATTCCGGGCACCGAACAGGCCAGGGTCGACGAGGCGCCGCCGTTCAACCGCTGGAACTTCGCCTACATCGAGATCCCCGGCCCGTACGAGAAGAACCTGCCTTCGGTGTACTACATCGCGCCGCCCGATCCCAAATGGTCTAAGCCGATGCAGGAAGCCTACGTGCCCGGCAAGGCGGTGCTGCTGTTCACCTCGGCGCACGAGGTGTTCCCCGGCCATTTCGTGCAGTTCCTCCACGCCAACCGCTCCGACTGGATCTTCGGCCGCCTGTTCGTCGGCTACGCCTACGCGGAAGGCTGGGCGCATTACTGCGAGGAGATGATGTACGACGCCGGCCTCGGCGGGCAGACGCCGGAGACCCACGTCGGCCAGCTCAGCGAGGCGCTGCTGCGCGACGTGCGTTTCATCTCGGCGATCGGCCTGCACACCGGCGGCATGACCGTCGCCCAATCCGAGCAGATGTTCCGCGAGAAAGCCTTCCAGGACGAAGGCAACTCCCTGCAGCAGGCCGCGCGCGGCACCTACGACCCGGCCTACCTCAACTACACGCTCGGCAAGCTGATGATCATGCAGTTGCGCGAGGACTGGACCGCCACCCGCGGCGGGCGCAAGGCGTGGAAGGATTTCCACGACCAGTTCCTCAGCTATGGCGGCCCGCCGATCCCGCTGGTGCGCGCGCAGATGCTCGGCGGCCAGCCCGAGGCGGTGCTGTGGCAGAAGAAATGACCACGACGCTTCCGACACCTCCAGACCCTTTCGAGTGAACGCTGCATGCGAATGAACATCCCCGCCCTTATCCTGATCGCCATCGGCCTGATCCTGCTGCTCAATAACCTCGGGCTGTGGAACGTCAGCCTGGCGCACCTGATCCAGACCTGGTGGCCGGCGGTGCTGATCGTGCTTGGCGTCGGCATGCTGCTCAAGCGCGGAAAGTAGCGCGCGTTCCGTGCCGGCCCGCATCGACTTCAATTGCGATCTGGGCGAAGGCTGCGACGACGCGGCGGTGATGCCGCATATCAGCTCGGCGAACATCGCCTGCGGCCTGCACGCGGGCGATACAGAAACGATGCGGTCCACGGTGGCGCTGTGCCTGCGGCACGGCGTGGCGATCGGCGCGCATCCCTCGTTCGACGACCGCGAGCATTTCGGGCGCCGCGAAGTGGATTGCACGCCGGACGAAATCCACGCGCTGGTGCTGCGGCAGATCATGGCCCTGGCCGGCATCGCCGCCGAACAGGGTGCGCGACTGACGCATGCGAAGCCGCACGGCGCGCTCTACAACATGGCCGCGCGCGACCGCGCCCTCGCCGATGCGATCGCGTGCGCGGTGCGCGACGCCGATCCCTCGCTGATCCTCGTCGGCCTGTCCGGCAGCGTCCTGCCCGCGGCGGGCGAAGCCGCCGGCCTGCGCGTGCTGCACGAAGTGTTCGCGGAACGACGCTACGAGGCCGACGGCCGGCTGACGCCGCGATCGCTGCCCGATGCGGTGATCCACGATCTCGACGACGCCATCGCCCAGGTGCGCGGCATCGTCCGCGACGGCAGCGTCGCCGCCCGCACCGGCGAACGCATCGCGCTGCGCGCCGACACGCTGTGCCTGCACGGCGATCGTCCCGATGCCGTGTCGTTCGCACGCGCGTTGCGGGCGATGCTCGATGTCGAAGGCATCGTGGTCGCCGCGCCCGAATCCGGAAGGCGCACGTGACCTACTGGCCGCTCATCGGCATCGCCGTGGTCGTGGTCGGCTTCGTGCTGCGCTGGAATCCGGTGCTGGTCGTGGTGTCGGCCGGCTTCGCAAGCGGCCTCGCCGCGGGCAAATCGCTGGCGGAGATGCTTGCCCTGCTCGGCACGAGCTTCCTGTCCAACCGCGCGCTGATGCTGTTCGTGCTGACGCTGCCGGCGATCGGCGTGCTCGAGCGCGCGGGCCTGCGCGAGCACGCGGAACGCTGGGTCGAATCGCTGCGCGGCCTGACCCTGGCGAAGCTGCTGATCGGCTACCTCGCGATCCGGCAATTCCTGAGCATGCTCGGCCTGACCAGTATTGCCGATCATCCGCAGACCGTGCGCCCGCTGCTCGCGCCGATGTGCGAGGCGGCCGCCGCCAAGACGCATGGCGCGCTCGCACCCGAGGAGCGGCACGCGGTGCGTGCGCTCGCGGCCGCGACCGACAACATCGGCAGGTTCTTCGGCGAAGACGTCTTCCTCGCACTCGGCGCAGTGCTGCTGATCCAGGGCTTCTTCGCCAGCAACGGCATCCACCTCGAACCGCTCCAGATAGCGCTGTGGGCGCTGCCGACCGCGATCGCAGCGTTCCTGATCCACGCCGTGCGCATCGTGCTGTTCCAGCGTTCGCTCGCGCGCGACCCGCAGCCATCGGGAAACGACGATGCTGCGCATTGAATACGCCTGGTGGCTGCTCGCCGCCTTCTTCCTCGCCGCAGCGTGGATGAACCTGCGCGAGCGGCGCTGGGCGGCGATGGCGTTCTGGGCACTGCTCGCGCCGCTGTTCGTCGGTGGCGATGCCGTGCTTGCCGCGAAGCAGGCGGGCGACATGCGACCCGCGCAAATCGCCGGGCTCGGCGTGGTCGCGCTGGCCCTGCTCGCACCACTCATGCGCCATGTCGCCCTGGCCGAACGGCCGGTCGCGGAACGGCTCGAATCCGCATTGCGCCTGCGCCATCGACTGTTCCTGCCGGCGTTGCTGATCCCGGCCGTCACGGTCGCGTTCGCACTCGCCGACCTCGCCGCGAAGCACTGGAATTTTTCGCTGGCATGGCTGATCGGCAAGGACTCGGCCACCCTCATCGGCCTCGCCTTCGCCTGCCTCGTCGCCCTGCTCGCGGCACTGGCGACCACGCGCAGCGCGCCCGCGCTCGCGATGACCGAAGGCCGCCGCCTGCTCGACAGCCTCGGCTGGGCCGCGCTGCTGCCGTTGGTTCTGGCCGCGCTCGGCGGCGTGTTCACCGCCACCGGCGTCGGCGATGCGGTCGCCTCGATCGTCGGCCACGTCATGCCCACGCAATCGGCCTACGCCTGCGTGCTCGCCTACGGCCTCGGGATGGTCGCCTTCACCGTCATCATGGGCAACGCCTTCGCCGCCTTCCCGGTGATGACCGCCGGCATCGGCCTGCCATTGCTGGTGCACGCGCACGGCGCGAACGCGGCCGTGGTCGGATCGCTGGGCATGCTGACCGGCTACTGCGGTACCCTGCTCACGCCGATGGCCGCCAACTTCAACATCGTCCCCGCCGTGCTGCTGGAACTGCCGGACCGCAACGGCGTGATCCGCATGCAGACGCCGACGGCGCTCGTGCTGCTCGTCGTGAACCTCGTCCTGATGGCGTGGCTGGCGTTCCGATGAGCCTGCCGACCGTCCTGCTCACCGGGTTCGAGCCGTTCGAGGGCGAGGACGTCAACCCCGCGCAGGAAGTCGTGCGCGAACTCGCCGGCGAGCGCATCGCCGGACATCGCGTGGAGCCGTTCGTGCTGCCCGTGACCTTCACTGACGCGGTGGAGCGCCTCGCCGACGTCATCGCATCGACGCGGCCTTCGCTCGTGATCGCCATCGGCCAGGCCGGCAGCCGCGCGCGGATCTCGATCGAGCGCGTGGCGATCAACCTGATCGACGCGCGCATCGCCGACAACGATGGCGCCCAGCCCGTCGACGAGCCGGTGATCGCCGGCGCACCCGCCGCGTACTTCTCGACACTGCCGGTCAAGGCGATGCTGGCCGCACTCGAATCCGCGGGCGTGCCGGCGGAATTGTCCTTCAGCGCCGGCAGCTTCGTCTGCAACGCGCTGTTCTTCGCGCTGATGCACGTGCTCGCCACGCGCCATCCCGGCCTGCGCGGCGGTTTCATCCACGTGCCCTACCTGCCGCGCCAGGCCGCGCGCCACGCCGGCGCAGCGAGCATGGACATCGGCACGCTGTCGAAGGGCATCGGCATCGCGATCGAGGCGGCGCTGACGAACGCGGCCGACCTGCGCATCGCGGCGGGCACGACCGACTGAGGCGCGGAACGCGCATGGCCGAGCCCCGGATCTATTGTCCAAAGTGCAAGTGGCGACCCAGCCACGCCAGCCGCTGGATCTGCTCGCAGCGCATGGGCGGCTGCGGCCACGTCTGGAACACCTTCCTCACCGGCGGCCTGTGCCCGTCCTGCGGCTGCGTCTGGGAGATCACCGCCTGCCTGTCATGCCGGCAGTTCTCGCTGCACAAGGAGTGGTACCACTACCCCGACGACGACACACCAGCGGCACGGCAGGTCGAGAAGACCGAAGTCGTCGATGCCTGACAGAAGCGATCGACGAGGGAAGCCGTCTCCGCTGACGCGATTTTCCCGCGCCGTTCTTCCCAAAACGAAGTCTCCGGGGCGCGCACGCCGATTGTTCTCCATTCCGCGGAATGGGAGGATGGAGCCATGGCCACGCTCAGGAACTTCAGCAAGACCGGGCCGCAGAAATAGACTGCGGAACTAGACTGCATGGTCGGTTGCAAGTGTCGGTCTGTGCAGAGACTTTCCTTACATGGGCTGCGTGATGTACCGTGCTAGACGCACGGACTAGATCTCACAATGAAACCTATTCCTCAAACCTAATAGTAGTTGGGCTTGATCCTCACAGAGCCAAGGCATAGCTGTCGGTTACATCTGTGCACCGCTCTGCTCCGTAACGTCTGCTTCGCTCATTGTTGGGTTCGCATTGCGCTCGTGGCTTGCACTTCCAGGTGTCGGCTCTCTCGGCA
>DASXKN010000035.1:0-158641 GCA_036496805.1 Lysobacteraceae bacterium | reverse complement strand
CCCTCAAGGGCAAGCCCGACTGGTCCTCGCTCGACCGCGTCGGCCAGCACGAGGAGCCTCGCGTTGATCACAGCGCGCGCGACTACGTGCAGCGCACCCTGCCCCCGCGTGACCGCCTCGCCGGCGTCTACTTCGCAGCGACCGAGCACGACGAAGACCAGCCCATCCATCTGCACGTGCTCGACACGAACATCTGCATCACGAAGTGCGCGACCGAGTACAACAATCCGTGCACACGCTTCTGCCCCGCGAGCGTCTACGAGATGGTCGAGGACGCGAACGGCAAGCGCCTGCAGATCAACGCCGCCAACTGCGTCCACTGCAAGACCTGCGACATCAAGGATCCGTACGAGATCATCAACTGGGTGACGCCGGAGGGCGGCAGCGGGCCGAATTACCAGAACCTGTAATGTGTCTTCACGCGCGTCCGGCGCGCCGATCCCGCCGAGCCGAGAGGTTGATTCCGTTCGTGGCGATAGGTTGATTCCGTTCGTGGTGAGCCTGTCGAACCACTACCGTTCCCTTCTCCCGCTTGCGGGAGAAGGTGCCGAAGGCGGATGAGGGTGAAGCTTTAAGACAAAGCTTCCGCGCTCACGCGCGGGCTACTTTCTGTTTCGGCAGAAAGTAGCCAAAGACCATTGCGCCGGACACTCGCCGGAACGATGAAGCCGTTTCGGTACCCTGCGCTCCTCGTCGAAAGGGGGCCGGCCCGAACTCGCACATCCATGTGCTCAAACATGCGGGCCTTGCTCCCCCTTTCGCCTGCGGTGCTCGGCTCGCTTTACGGCGCGAACGTCTGAAGCACAGCAATTACAAGAGCCTATTTATCGGCAACCGATGCCTGTCGAACCACCAGCCGCTTAATCAGGAATTGGCTGGTAGTCTGCAGCGTACATCCCGCTCGAATTCCACCGAATATTTCTCGTTGAAATCGAAACCGAGCACTTTGAGATTCAAGAATGAATCTTTCGCCAAATCCAAAATGGCATCCAAGATTCCCGAGATATGCGGCCCCGGATACTTGATGACATGATGGAAGTGTGTGATCAGCAAACGGCTCGCGGCAACCTCTTTCGTTTGCGAAGCACTGAAGAGGTCTTTCATAAGCAGCGCAGCCTCTGTTTGGCTGTCTTGATCACGCGATCGTATCGTCGGCGTGATCAGAACTCGCCATCTCGATGAGACGCTGCGCGGCAATATGCACACTTCATTGCGCGCGATCGTTTCCTGACAGGCGGCCTCGATCTGAGACCGTTGGAATGGTCGATCGAGGCATTGGTATAGAAGGCTGAACCCGAATCCACCGTGCGTTGTAGGGGAACAAGTCACGGCGTCAAATGAATGAGAACGGATAGCCGTGGTCAGGGACAGTTGGTTCCCACGCGAGTCGGACACTTCTTGGTCAAACATGGCAGTGTCTCTGTGAATTGCGATGTGGAAATAGCTTACATTCGGACAAGCCGATTCACCTCTACCGTCGCCCAAGGGAAAACGAACCATGCGCACCCTCGGCCTCCTCGGCGGCATGAGTTGGGAATCCACCGTTCCCTACTACCGCCACATCAACGAACGCGTGCGCGAGCGCCTCGGCGGGCTGCATTCGGCGAAGCTGCTGCTCTACAGCGTGGACTTCGCGGAGATCGAACACCTGCAGATGCGCGGCGACTGGGACACCGCGGGCCGCGTGCTCGCCGATGCGGCGGCGGCGCTCGAGCGCGGCGGCGCGCAGGGGCTGGTGATCTGCACGAACACGATGCACAAGGTCGCCGATGCGATCGCCGCGCGCATCGCCATCCCGATCCTGCACATCGCCGACGCGACGGCAGCGCAGGTGCGGGGCGCGGCGCTTTCGCGGATCGGCCTGCTCGGCACGCGCTTCACGATGGAGCAGGACTTCTACAAGGGCCGTCTCGCCGAACTGGGCCTCGAGGTGCTCGTGCCCGACGACGAAGGCCGCGCGCAGGTGCACCGGATCATCTACGAGGAACTGTGCCTGGGCGCGATCCGCGAACAATCGCGCGCGGTCTATCGTGACGTGATGGCGAGCCTCGTCGCACGCGGCGCGCAGGGCATCTACCTCGGCTGCACCGAAATCGGCCTGCTGGTCGGCGACGCCGACGCCAGCGTGCCGACCTTCGACACCACCGCGATCCACGCGCGCTACGCGGCCGACTGGGCGCTCGACGCCGCAGCGGCTGCCTGAACCATGGGTCGCATGAACAGGATTCCGCAATGACGAACTCCGGTCCCCGCATCCATTGGCAGCGCGTGGCATGGATCGCCGCGGCCCTCGCGCTGTGCGGCGGAGCCTTCGTCGGCAAGCCGCTGCTGTTTCCCGAACCCGTGCCCCAACCGAAGCAATGGACACCCTGGATCGGCTTGCCCTCCGGCGGCATGGACGCCTCTTCGCAGCCCCTGCGCGGCGCCCTGAAACAGCTCGAAGGGATGGAGTCCATGGAGAAGGGCGAAGCCCCGGGCGAGATCCTGATCCGCCGCTGTGGCGAGCAGCTGGCGGTGGGCAACGATGCCGACACCAGCGAGATCTACGTCGCCCGCATCGCCGATTCCGCGTTTGGGGGCGCGCGCGCATGGCATGTGCGGTTCGCAGTCGAAGGCGAGCAGGTCAAGGTCGCCATCGAGAGCGAGATCGCCATGGATCCGCCGCCGCCCCCTCCACCTGGGGCAATCGCACGCGGTACGTACTTCTCGCGCCCGCAGACCGCGATCACCGATGCCGTCTTCACGAAGGCGCAGCTCCAGCCCATCGCCGATGCATGGCACGATCCCGGTGGCTGGGGCGCGGCGCAGCCCGACACGGAGTGCCAGGACGGCATGCCGGCGATCCTCGAAGCCTGCGTCCGCGGGCAATACGGCATGCGCGACCTGCGCTGCAGCCCTACCGCCAACCCGATGCGCCTGTGGCAGGCGATCCAGCGCCTGCTGCCGGCACCCGGTGCGACAGGTCGTCCGCCCGGCGGCGTCGATTGAGCGATCATCTTGCGCCGCGGGGAATCCGGACTACCTGCTGCACAGGCTGATCCTGCGCCTGCTCTGGCAGCGCTGGCCCGGCAGCGTACCGGCCTGTGTTGTTGCCGTGGCGTGCAACCTCGCCGCCGGCTGCATCGGCTGGTGCAAAGGCCAGCCGAAGCACTGCGCCGACGCATTGCCCGGAGCCTGTGAGAAACTTCCGTCATGTCGCGCATCGCCCTCGCCACCGCCATCGCAGCGCACGCGCTCGACGACGACCTCCCGCCGCTGCTGCGCGCCCTGCACGCGGCCGGCATGGCCGCCGACGTGCGCGCCTGGGATGATCCCACCGTCGCCTGGTCGCGCTACGACCTCGTGCTGCTGCGCTCGACCTGGGACTACACGATGCGCTTCGCCGAGTTCATGGCGTGGTGCGAGCGCATCGCGCAGACCACGCGCCTGCTCAACCCGCTCGACGTCGTCCGCTGGAACACCGACAAGCGCTACCTCGCGCAACTCGAGGCGATCGGCATCCCGATCGTGCCCAGCGATTTCGGCGTGCCCGGCGACGATGCCGGCGCGCTCGTCGCCGACTGCCTCGCCGCGTATCCGGACGCGGGCGAGATCGTGATCAAGCCGACCATCGGCGCGGGCTCGCGCGACGCACGCCGGCACCGGCGCGACGCGCTCGATGCGATGCGCGAACACATCCGGCGCCTGCTGGCCGCGGGCCGCAGCGTCCTGCTGCAGCCTTACCTGGCCTCGGTGGATTCGGCCGGCGAGACCGCGCTCATGTATTTCGACGGCGAGTTCAGCCACGCGATCCGCAAGGGCCCGCTGCTGCGCGCCGACGAGGACCCCACGCGCGCGCTGTTCGCCACCGAGCACATCCGCGCGCGCACACCCGGCGCCGACGAGCGCGCGCTCGCCGACCGCGTGATCGCCTCGCTGCCGCTGCTGGTCGATTCCGATCATCCGCTGCCGTACGCGCGCGTGGACCTCATCCGCGCTGGTGACGGCAGCGCTGGTGACGGCAGCGCCGGCGACGGCAGCCCCTGCGTGCTCGAACTCGAGCTCGCCGAACCGTCGGTCTTCCTCGACCACGACGCCGGGGCCGCCGAGCGGTTCGCGCAGGTGCTGGCGCGACGGCTGGCCTGCTGAGTCCACGAACGAAATCTTCGACAGAGCTCGCAACAGGCCAAGCTCATGCCTTGCTCTAGCCGTTCGTCCTGAGCCTGTCGAAGGGCGCGAGTGCCGAGGCGTGTCCGGTCCTGGGCCTGTCGAAGGGCCTGCCGCGGGCTTCCTGCGCGTGCCGTCCGTGGTTCGACAAGCTCACCACGAACGGAATCTTCGAGATGACCGCGACGCGCGGCATAAGCGCATGCCGTTTGATCCTTTCCGCGTGCGGACGCGGCTGGGTAGCGTGCAACGACCCCGCTTCGCCCGGTCGCCGCCATGTCCGCCACGTCTGCATTGCCCACCTGGAATCCTTTGCCGGAGAGCAAGTCGACCCTGCTCGGGCAACTGACCGAAGGCCTGGATGCGCCGGGATTGTGGTGGCTGTCCGGCTACGCGGCCGGACTCGCCCAGCGCAGCGCGAACGCGGCACCGCTGGCAGTGGTGCATGCCGCCGAGGCGCCGGCCACCGCGCCGATCGCGGTGGTCTACGGCAGCCAGACCGGCAACGCGAAACGCATCGCCGAGACCATCGCCCGCCGCATCGAAGCGAGCGGGCAGCCGGTGCGCCTGCTGCGCGCCGATACCTATCCGCTGCGCGAACTGAAGGACGAGCGCCAGCTGCTGCTGGTGATCAGCACCCAGGGCGACGGCGATCCACCGGACGACGCGCGCGGCTTCGTCGAGCACCTGCTCGGCAAGCGCGCGCCGCTGCTGCCCGAGCTGAAGTTCGCGGTGCTCGGGCTGGGCGATTCGAGCTATCCGAAATTCTGCGAGATCGGCCGTCGCCTCGACGCGCGCCTGGCCGAACTGGGCGCGACGCGCTGGCTGGCGCGAGCGGATGCCGACGTGGACATCGAACCGGTAGCGACGCCGTGGGTTGAAAAGGCGCTGGATCTCGTCGCGCAGTCCATGGCCAAGCCGACC
Source organism: Lysobacteraceae bacterium (assembly GCA_036496805.1). Taxonomy (GTDB): domain Bacteria; phylum Pseudomonadota; class Gammaproteobacteria; order Xanthomonadales; family Xanthomonadaceae; genus SZAS-103. The sequence continues at coordinate 153,571 of DASXKN010000035.1, read as the reverse complement.
TCTCCGCTGGCGACGGTCACGCCGCTGCGTCCCGTTGCATCGCAGGCGCCGACGTGGTCGCGCACGCATCCGTTCGCCGCCGAGCTGCTCGCGAACCAGCGCATCAGCGGGCGCGGCAGCGCGAAGGACATCCGCCATATCGAAATCGCGCTGGGGCCGGAGCTTGCCTACGAGCCCGGCGACGCGCTCGGCGTGCTGCCGCGCAACCCGGATGCGCTGGTGGATGCGGTCGTCGCCGCCTTGCATCTGGATGCCGGTGAATCCGTCGCTCACGAGGGACAGACGCTGTCCCTGCACGCATGGTTGAGCGAGCGACGCGAGCTCACGCGCATCGCGCGCCCCTTCATCGTCGCGCACGCCGCGCGCGCGCGCGACGGCGAGCTCGATCGCCTGGTCGCCGACGAGCGCGAACTCGCAAAACGTCTCGCCACATGGCAGCCGATCGATCTCCTGCTACGCCATCCGGCCGCGTGGAGCGCGGGCGAACTCGTCGCCGCGCTGCGGCCGCTGCAACCGCGCCTGTACTCGATCGCGTCAAGCCAGAAAGCCGTCGGCGAGGAAGCCCACCTCACCGTCGCGCATGTCGAATACGAACACGACGGCGGACCACGCTGGGGCGCGGCATCGCATTTCCTGGCGAGCCGCGACGAGGGCGCGAGGCTGCCGGTCTTCATCGAACGCAACGAACGCTTCCGCCTGCCGCGCGATCCGGATCGCGACATCGTGATGATCGGCGCCGGCACCGGCGTCGCGCCGTTCCGTGGCTTCGTGCAGGAGCGCCAGGCGGTCGGCGCGCGCGGACGCAACTGGCTGGTGTTCGGCAACCAGCGTTCGCGCAGCGATTTCCTCTACCAGCTCGAATGGCAGCGCGCACTGAAACAGGGACAGTTGCACCGGCTCGACCTGGCGTTCTCGCGCGATGGCAACGCCGCGACCTTGCAGCCCAGGACCTATGTGCAGGACCGGCTGCGCGAGCAGGGCCGCGAGCTTCATGCCTGGCTCGAGAACGGCGCGCATTTGTACGTCTGCGGCGCGATCGCCATGGGCAAGGGCGTGCATGCGGCGCTGGTCGATGCGCTCGTCGCGCACGCCGGCAGGGACGCCGAAACTGCCGAGGACTACCTGCGCGCGCTGCAGCAGCAAGGCCGCTACGCGCGGGACGTGTACTGATGAGCGCGCATTCCGTCGAAGCCATCAAGCAGTCCAGCGCGCGCCTGCGCGGCACCCTGCTCGAAAGCCTGGCCGATCCGGTCACCGGCGCGCTGCGCGAGGACGACCAGACCCTGATCAAGTACCACGGCAGCTACCAGCAGGACGACCGCGACATCCGCGAGGAGCGCCGCCTGCAGAAACTCGAACCTGCCTACGCCTTCATGATCCGCACGCGCACGCCGGGCGGCGTGGTGACGCCGGAACAGTGGTTGCAACTCGATTCAATCGCGAGCACCTACGCCGAACGCGGCCTGCGCATCACCACGCGCCAGGCGATCCAGTTCCACGGCGTGATCAAGCGCGAGCTGAAGTCGACCATGCAGGCGATCAATGCTTCCCTGGTCGACACCCTCGCGGCCTGCGGCGACGTCAACCGCAACGTCGTGGTCGCGGCCAACCCGCTCGCATCGCGGCTGCACGCGACGGTATACGCGCAGGCCGCCGCGCTGTCCGAACACCTGCTGCCGAACACCCGCGCCTACCACGAGATCTGGCTCGACGACGAACGCGTCGCCGGCAGCGGCAGCGAGGAAGAGCCGATCTACGGTCCGTCCTACCTGCCGCGCAAGTTCAAGATCGGTTTCGCGATCCCGCCGGTCAACGACGTCGACGTGTTCGCGCAGGATCTGGGCTTCATCGCGATCCTCGACGAAGCGGGCGAACTCGCAGGCTACGACGTCAGCGTCGGTGGCGGCATGGGCGCGACCCACGGCGATGCCGAGACCTATCCGCGCCTGGGCGACGTGATCGGCTTCATCGCACCCGGACAGGTGATCGCGGTCGCGACCGCGGTGATCACCGCCCAGCGCGACTTCGGCAATCGCGCGGTGCGCAAGCGCGCGCGCCTGAAATACACGATCGACGACCGCGGCATCGACTGGTTCAAGGCCGAGGTCGAGCACCGCGCGGGCTTCACCTTCGCGGCCGCGCGCGCGTTCGGCTTCGACCACAACGGCGACCGCTTCGGCTGGGTCGCCGGCGCGAACGGGCGCTGGCATCTCACGCTTCGCATTCCCGCCGGCCGCATCCAGGACCACGGCGGCGCGACCCGGCAGACCGGATTACGCGCGATCGCGACATTCCTGCGCGATGGCGCGCAAGGCGGCGTGCCGCACTTCAGGCTGACGCCAAACCAGAACCTGGTGATCGCCGATGTCGCCCACCGCGACCGCGCGGCGATCGACGCGGTCGCCGCCGAACACGGACTCGACGAACACCGTCGCGCGACCCCGTTGCGGCTGGACGCGCTCGCCTGCGTCGCGCTACCGACCTGCGGGCTGGCGATGGCCGAAGCCGAACGCTATCTGCCCGCGTTCACGACCCTCCTCGAAACGCTGCTGGAGAAGCACGGCCTGCGCGACGCGCCGATCAGCCTGCGCATCAGCGGCTGCCCGAACGGCTGCTCGCGTCCCTACCTGGGCGAGATCGCGCTGGTCGGCAAGGCGCCGGGCCGCTACAACCTGATGCTTGCCGCAGATCACAGTGGCCAGCGATTGAACGCGCTATACCGCGAGAACGTCGACGAAGCGGGCATCCTTGCCGCGCTCGATCCGTTGCTGGCGCGTTACGCGACCGGGCGTGCGGACGGCGAACGCTTCGGCGACTTCCTCGTGCGTGCGGGCGTTGTCGCGCCCGCCGGCATGCGTTTTGTTTCCACGCCCAGGGAGGCCAGCGCATGAGCGTCCTGCCCGATCCGGTCGCCATCGCCGAATCGCCGCGCGCGCTCGCCGAGGCGAATCGCTGGCTCGCCGGCCGCAGCGCGGAGCAGCGTGTCGCCTGGGCGCTGGATGTCCTCGCCGGCGCGCACGCGCTGTCGTCGAGCTTCGGCGCGCAGGCCGCGGTGTCGCTGCATCTGCTCACCCGGCAGCGCGCGGACATCCCGGTGATCCTGATCGACACCGGGTACCTGTTTCCCGAGACCTATCGCTTCGTCGAGGAACTGCGTGAACGCCTCGCCCTGAACCTGCACACCTACCGCCCGCTCGCCGGAAACGCCTGGCCCGCTTCGCGGCTGCAACGCCTGCGCGAGCACGGAGCGGAAGGCATCGCGCAGTACAACCGCGCGCACAAGGTCGAACCGATGCAGCGCGCACTGGCCGAGCTGGGGGTGAGCACCTGGATCGCGGGCCTTCGCCGCGACCAGTCCTCGACGCGCGCCGGGATCGATTTCCTCGAACTGCGCGACGGCCGCTGGAAGCTGCATCCGCTCGCCGACTGGAGCGATCGCGACATCTACGATTACCTGACGCGCCACGGCCTGCCCTATCACCCGCTCTGGCACCAGGGTTACGTCTCGATCGGCGACGTGCACAGCACGCAGCGCTGGGAACCGGGCCTGCGCGAGGAGGACGTGCGCTTCTTCGGCCTCCGGCGCGAGTGCGGATTGCACTTCGACGAAGAGACCGAACGCGCGGCTTGATCGTTCTTTTTCCTTTGCGCGTTGCATAAGCGAAGCTGATCGAGAAACCAGAAGCGTCAAGGCGCGAGCGTGCGGCGCAACTCGCCCCATGCCGGCGGCGGCGGCCAGTTCGCCTCGGCATTGCCTTCGAGCACACGCCGGATGTCGCGGCGGTCGAGCTGCGGCGCGAGCGCCTTCAGCAGCTCCAGCGCGTAATCGCGCAGCACGCGTGCGCGCGGCAGCACCGCCCAGGTCACGCACTCGGGCAGCGCCGGAGCCGGCAGCGCGACCAGATCGGCATCTTCGCGTTCGTCGATCGCCATTTCGGCGAGCACGCCCACGCCGAGGCCGGCGCGCACATAGGTCTTGATCAGGTCGGCATCGCGCGCGGTCATCGCGAAGCGCGGTTCGAGCCCTTCCGCCGCGAACGCCTGGCGCAGCGAGGAATCGGTTCGCGTCGAGGATTCGTAGCTGACCAGCGGCTCGGCGGCGAGCTCGGCGATGCCCGGCGCCTGCGCGCGCTGCGCGAACGCGTGCGCGCGCGGCACCAGCACGACCCGGCGCCAGCGGTAGAGCGGCACCGGCAGTCCGCCGGTGGGCGTCGCGCCCGAGGTGCTGATCACCGCGAAGTCGGCCTCGCCGCGCGCGAGGTGGTCGAGCACCTCGCCATCGGCCAGCGGCTGCAGGTGCATGCTGACGGCGGGGAAGGCGCGCTTGGTGGCGGCGATCGCGGACGGAAGCACGTGCCGCGCCTGGGTGTGGGTGGTCGCGAGGACGAGGCGGCCGGCATCCTCGCCGCGCTCGTTGGCGGCGTAGGCGCGGATGTTGCCGGCTTCCTCGAGGATGCGCCGTGCGTGGACCAGCACCTGCTGGCCGGCCGGGGTGATCGCCTCGAGGCTGCGGCCCTTGCGCGAGAACAACAGGAATCCGAGTTCGTCCTCCAGCAGCTTGAGCTGCTTGGACAGGCCGGGCTGGGTCGCGTGCACGCGCTCGGCGGCCTGGGTGATGTTGCAGCGCGAATCGGCGATGGCGACGAGGTAACGGAGCTGAGTGAGGGTCATCTGGGTCTTCCCGAAAGTGGTCGCAGACAGGCAACGCGGTGGTACGCGCGCATGCGACAACACATCGGGACCGGACGCAGGGACATGGCTGATTCGGTAGCGGAACGGATCGGCATCGACACTAGCCCAAGCCATCCGGGGCGTCCAGCGATCACCGCGCCGGGGATCATGGCAGCGCGGCATATGCACAGCACCAGCCATCACTTCCGCGCGCATCGTCGCGCACGTAGCGTCGAACCTGTCGATCCCTGTCCGGCGTGCCATGTCCAGCCCGTTGTTTCCCCTGTTTGCCGATCTGCGCGAACGCGCCGTCCTCGTGGTGGGTGGCGGCGCGGTTGCCGCACGCAAGGTCGAGCGTCTGCTCGCAGCAGGTGCGCGCGTGCGCGTGGTGGCGCCGGAACTGGGACCGGAATTGCGCGGGCAGGTGGCGGCGCGGCGGATCGCGCATCGCGCCGGGCGCTTCGAACCCGGATCGCTCGACGGCGCATGGCTGGCCGTCGCCGCGACTGGCGACCGCGAAGTCAACCGCGCGGTGGCGCAGGCCGCACGCGATCGCCACCTGCTCGTCAACGTGGTCGACGACGCCGAGCTGTCGAGCTTCCACATGCCGGCGGTGGTCGAACGCGGCGCCGTGCAGGTTGCTATATCCAGTGGCGGTGGCGCACCGATGCTCGCGCGACGGCTGCGCGAACGCATCGAGGCGCAGCTCGACGAATCGCTGGGCGCCCTGGCCGACCTGCTCACGCGCCAGCGCGAGCGCATCCGCGCGCGCCTGCCGCAGGCGGGCGAGCGCCGGCGCTGGTTCGATCGCGTGCTCGATGGCGTGGTGCCGAAACTGCTGCGCCAAGGCCGCGTCGAGCAGGCCGAACGTCACCTGCTCGATGCCCTCGACGAGGCGATCGAAAGCGAGCGCGGCAGCGTGGCCCTGGTCGGCGCCGGCCCCGGCGATCCCGGCCTGCTGACCCTGCGCGCGCTGCGCCTGCTCAACGAGGCCGACGTGATCCTTCACGACGCCCTGGTCAGCGACGAGGTGCTCGCACTCGCGCGCCGCGACGCCGACCGCATCGACGTCGGCAAGCAGGCCGGCGACCACCAGACGCCGCAGGAACGCATCCATGCCCTGATGCTCGAGCACGCCCGCGCCGGCAAGCGCGTGGTGCGGCTCAAGGGCGGCGATCCCTTCGTGTTCGGGCGCGGCGGCGAGGAACTCGAATTCCTGCACGCGCACGGCATCGCCTTCGAGGTCGTGCCCGGCATCACCGCCGCGCTGGCCTGCGCCGCCTACGCGGGCGTGCCGCTGACCCATCGCGACCATGCCCAGTCGGTGCGTTTCGTCACCGCGCACGCGAAGGATTCGCTCGACTCGCTCGACTGGCGCGCGCTCGCAGCCGAGCGCCAGACCCTGGCCGTCTACATGGGCGTGGCCGGCCTCGAGCGCCTGCGCGCGCGCCTGCTTGCGCACGGACGCCATCCGGCGACGCCGTTCGCGTTGATCGAGAACGGCTCGCGGCGCGAACAGCGCGTGGTCCTCGGCATCCTCGCCGACCTGCCCGAGCGCGCACGCGAGGAAGCGGTGCGTTCGCCGGCGTTGCTGATCCTCGGCGAGGTCGCGGCGCTGGCCGGACGGCTGCACTGGTTCGGTGCGCCACCGTTGCTGCCGGATCGAGGCGACCACGACGCCGGCGCGGACACGCAACGGCTCGAACCCGACCGCGCCGCCGCCTGAATTCCGCAACCCTCGATGCGGGCTGCCGCCTGTCGGCGGATACGCCCCCGCGTGGCGACGCTGTCCATCCGACAAGATCCGAAGGCCATTTGCGCGACCGCGGCGTATCGGCTTCTCCCGCCCGGTGCGCTGTGCTGTAATCGGACGGCCTACCAGGGGGTTCACATGGCCAAGTCCCATCTTGCCAGTCGCCTGACCTTGCTCGTGGTCGCGTTCGCTGGACTGTTCCTGATCTTCGGCGCCACCACCTGGTACACGATCCAGCAGGTACGCGTGCAAGGCCCGATCTACGAGCAGATCGTTTCCGGCAAGGACCTGATCGCCGACATCCTGCCGCCGCCCGAATACATCATCGAGGCCTACCTCGTCGCGCGCGAGCTGAACGACGAGACCGATCCGACCCGGATCAGCGAGCTGGTCGATCGCGGCGACAAGCTGCGCGTCGACTACGAGAGCAGGCAGGAATTCTGGAAACACGAGCTGCCGCAGAATTCGATCAAGGACCTGATGACGGTCACCGCGTATCGCAGCGCGATGCAGTTCTTCCAGTTGCGCGACGAACAGTTCATTCCGGCCATCCGCGCCGGCGACCACGAGAAAGCCAGGGCCGTGCTGGCGCAGATGCAGCGCGTCTACGAGGTGCACCGCCTGGCGATCGACCAGGTCGTGCAACAGGCAACGCTGCAGAACGACGCGTTCGAGTCGCAATCCAAGACCGTGATCGCGAACCGGAGCGCGGTGCTGGTCGGCCTGGCGACGGCAATCCTGCTGGTCGTCGGCTTCATGGCGCTGTACGCGCATCGCTCGGCGCACGATCTTTCCGCACGCATCAAGCTGGCGTCGGAAATCGCCAACCGCGTCGCCTCGGGCGACCTGGCGACCGAAGTCCCGAAGTCCGACCGCGACGACGAAGCCGGCCAGCTGTTGACGGCGATCCAGAAGATGACCGCGAGCCTGCGCGGCTTGGTCACGCGCGCCAAGCAGGCTTCGATCGAATTGATGAGCACCGCCACCGAGTTCGCCGCCACCAGCCGGCAGCAGGAAGCCACGGTGCAGAGCTTCGGCGCTTCCACCAACCAGATCGCCGCGGCGGTCAAGCAGATCAGCGCGACCAGCGCCGAATTGCTGACCACGATGGAAGGCGTCAACACCGTCGCCGGGCAGACCGCGGACATGGCCGAGGACGGCCAGGCCGGCCTGCGCAACCTCGACAGCACCATGGAGCGGCTTGCCGGCGCGGCCAACACCATGGCCGCGCGGCTGGCCGCGATCCGCGAGGAAGCGGCGGAAATCACCGGCGTCGTCACCACCATTTCCAAGGTCGCCGACCAGACCAACCTGCTGTCGATCAATGCCGCGATCGAGGCCGAGAAAGCCGGCGAACAGGGCCTGGGCTTCCTCGTGCTCGCGCGCGAAATCCGTCGCCTCGCCGACCAGACCGCGGTGGCGACGCTGGACATCGAGCAGATGGTCAAGCAGATGCAGACCGCCGTTTCCGCCGGCGTGATGGAGATCGACCGCTTCGCCGAGGAGGTCAAGAGCGGCGTCGGCAACGTCGAGCGCGTGGGCGGCCAGTTCGGCCAGATCATCACCCAGGTGAAGACACTCTCGGAGCGCTTCGACGCGGTCAACCATGGCATGCGCAGCCAGTCGCAGGGCGCCGGCCAGATCGGCGATGCGATGGGGCAGATGATCGACGGCGCGCGGCAGACGTCGGTGTCGCTGCGCGAATTCAACAGCGCCACCGAGAGCCTGCGCGACGCCGTGGCGGTGCTGAAGCAGGAAATCGCGCTCTTCCAGGTCGGCAGCTGAGCGGCTCGGCGCTGCGATGCTCGCACTTGCCTTCCGCGCCGGGGATCTGCGACTGGCGCTGCCGACGGCGGCGGTGATCAAGGTGTTGACGCGACGCGCGCTGCGGCCACTGGCGCTGGCGCCCGAGGGGGTGATCGGATTGCTGCCGTTCCGCGGCACCCTGACGCCGGTGGTGGACCTGTGCCGGCTGTTGCTGGGACGCGACTGCGCGCCGCTGCGTTCGAGCCGGATCGTCGTCGTCGCCTTGCCTGCGCCATCCGGACAGCGCCTGCTCGGCCTGCTCGCCGAGGATGTCCTCGACCTGTTGCCGGTGGCGGCGACCGTTCCCGGCCTGCGGCTTCCCGATGTTCCCTGGCTCGGCGAATACGTCGCCGACCAGCCCGACCTGCCGCAACTGCTCGATCCGGCCGCGCTGCTGCCGGAGCGGCTCGAGGCGCTGTTCGTCTCCGAGGCCGGATCGTGAGCCGGCAGGCCCTGCTTGGCCTGCTGCGCCACCGCATCGGCCTGGATGCCGAGTCGCTCGGCGAACGCGTGCTCAACGATGCCCTTGCGGAATCGCGCGCGGCGCTGGCGGTCGCCGACGACGAACAACTGTATGCCAGGGTGTTCGCGCAACCGGAGGCTTTCGCCGCCATCGTCGAGCACTTCGTGGTGCCGGAATCGTGGTTCTTCCGCGCTCCCGATCAATACGCCGACCTCGCCCGGTTCGCCGGCGAGCAGCGCGGCAAGCGGCCGCTGCGCGTGCTCAGCCTGCCCTGCGCCAGCGGCGAAGAGGCCTACTCGGCGGTGATCGCGCTGCTCGATGCCGGACTGTCGCCCGCCGAGATCGACGTGGTCGGCATCGACGTCTCGCGAGGCGCGGTCGAACGCGCGCAGGAAGGCGTCTACCGCAGCTACGCGTTGCGCGGGCGGGCGATGGCCGAGCCCTGGATACAACCGCATCCCGGGGGATTCGCGATCGCCGGCGGCATCAAGCGCTGCGCGCGTTTCCGCACTGGCAACGCACTCGATCCGCAACTGCTCGCTCCCTCCGAACGATTCGACGCGATCTTCTGCCGCAACCTGCTGATCTACCTGCATGCCGAAGCGCGCGTTCGCGTGCTCAAGACCCTGCTGGGCGCGCTGGAGCCATGGGGGCTGCTGTTCGCGGGTCAGGCCGAAGTGCTCGCCGAGGCCGGCAGCGGATTGCGTCCGTATCCCGGCGGCTGTCCGTTGAGCTATGTGCGCGACTCCGCGCCGGCGATGGTGACCGCCGCGCAGGCGCCCGCTGCGCGCGTGGTCCGCCTCGACCCGGCAGCATCGGCCAAACCCGCATCGCGAAAGCAAGCCGGCGCCGTCGCAGCGGTATCGACCGGGCTGTCGCCGCAGGCGCTGGCCGACGCCGGACGCCTCGACGAGGCTCGCGCGGCCTGCGAGCACCAGTTGAAGCTGCATCCCGAGGACATCGCGACCCTGTTCCTGCTCGGCCTGGTGCAATCGGCGCGCGCCGACCTGGGCGCCGCCGACGAAGCGTTCTCCAGGGTCTGCTTCCTCGATCGCGACCACCTGCCGGCGATGGATCATCGCATCGCCCTGGCCGAACGGACGGGGCGGCGGCAACTGGCGGACGAATTGCGCAAGCGCTCGCAGCGGCTGCGCGATCGCCTCGGGAGACCGGCATGACCGCGGCGCTCGATCATTGCTGGCGCCGGATCGGCGTGTACGGCGGCGACCACAGTTGCCCGATGCTGGTCGAGACCCTGCACTGCCGCAACTGCGTGATCTTCTCCGATGCCGCGCGCACCCTGTTCGAGCGCGCCTCCGAACCGGAAGTCGCCGAGGAATGGCAGCGCAAGGAGAGCGGCGAGCACAGCCTGCGCGCGGCGCTGGTGTTCCGGCTCGGACAGCAGTGGCTCGGTTTTCCGCCCGCGCTGGTCGCCGAAGTGGCGGCGCGCCAGCCGGTACGTCGCCTTGCGCATCGCACGACCGGCCGCCTCGAAGGCGTCGTCAACGTGCGCGGCGAACTGCGCCTGTGCGTTTCGCTCGGCGAACTGCTCGGCCTGGGCGAGCGCGGGGAAGCCGGCGTCACCGCACGCATGGTGCTGGTGCAGGACAGCGATACCCGCGTGCTCGCGTTCCGCTGCGATGAAGTGATGGGCCTCCAGCATTTTCCCGAGGGCAGCCTGCAGCCGCCCCCGGATACCCTGCCGGAACCGCTGCGGCAAAGCGTGGAAGGCCTGTTCCCGCTCGCGGGCGGGCACATGGCGATGCTCAAGGGCGCGGCGATCGTCGACCTGCTCGAACAGGCGCTGTTCGCATGAGCAGCCTGTGGCCGCTGATGCAGGAGGAACTGCACCGCCTGCTGCCGCAACTGCGCGGTTTCAGCAACCGGCTTGCGCTCGCCAACGATGCGACCGCGGCGGCGCAGTGGCACCGGCGATTGCAGGCGTTCCTCGGCGCGACCCGCGCGCTCGGCGATACCCCGCTGCCGGCTTTCATCGGCGCGATGCTGCCGATCTGGTCCGACGGCCGCCAGCGCGCGCAGCAGACCCGGCGCGCCATCGAGTCCCTCGACGCGCTCGAAGCGCTGGCCGACCTCGACGGGAATTCCCTGGCGACCGGCTTCGATCGCCTGCGCGCGATCCTGGAGAGCACGCCGGCGGCGATCCGCGGCGTCGACGAAGCCGGCGATCCGCGCCTGCTGGCGCTGTTCGCCACAGAGGTCGAGGAAAAATGCGCGGTGATGGACCGCATGCTGCTGCAACTCGAACAGCAGCGCGACCGCCTGGAACTGATCGCACCGCTGATGCGCGCGGCGCACTCGATCAAGGGCGCCGCGCGTGCGGTCCGCAACGAGATCGCGGTCTCGCTGGCGCATGCCCTCGAAGACCTGATGAGCGGCGCGCAGAGGAGCCCGCCGCCGGTCGACGAAGCGCTGGTCGACATCGCGCTGCGGACCGTCGATCAGTTGCGCGCGCTCGGGCACGACCGTTCGGCCGATGCGCTCGCCGCCGCCAGGGATCTGATCCGGCGCCTGCGCGCATTCATTCCGGGCACGACCGCCGCCGCGCAGGCACCCCTCGCCAACGTCGATGCTTCCACCTACATCCATGTCGAGGAGACCGATCCGATCCTGCGCGTGCGCGCCAGCCATGTCGGCAAGCTGATCGCGCTGGCGGGCACGGGCATGGTCGAGAACCGCCGCCTCAAGCCTTTCGGCGAACGCCAGCAACGCCTGCGTCGCGAACTCGGGCAGGTCTCGCGGCTGCTCGACGACCTTCACCACCAGCTTGGAGCGCCGAGCAGCAAGAGCGGCGTCGGCGCGCAACTGGCCTACATCCGCCACGAACTGTCCGAATCGCGGCACGAGGTGAACAACTGGCTGGAGGCGTTCGGCGCCTACCAGCGCGAGTCCTTCGACCTCAACGAGCGCCTCTACCACCACGCCACGATGACGCGGCTGCGGCCTTTCAGCGACATCGCGTCGGGCTACCCGCGCATGGTTCGCGACATCGCCAGGCAACTGGGCAAGCGCGCCCGCGCGGTGCTCGAAGGCTCGCAGGCGGCGGTCGATCGCGACGTGCTCGAACGCCTCGACGCCCCGCTCGTCCACCTGCTGCGCAATGCCATCGATCACGGCATCGAGTCGCCCGGGCAGCGCCGCGATGCCGGCAAGACGGAGGAAGGCAGCATCCGCATCGGCGTGACCTATCGCGCCGGCATGCTCGCGATCGACGTGTCGGACGATGGCGCCGGCATCGACTACGAGCGGATCCGCGCCAAGCTCGTCAGCGAAGGACGCATGGCGCAGGCCGATGCCGATGAACTCGACGAGGAAGCGCTCGGCGAGGTGCTGTTCGGAACCGGTTTCTCCACCCGCGAACAGGTCAGCGAGATCAGCGGCCGCGGCGTCGGCCTGGATGTCGTGCGGCAGATGCTCAAGGAACTCGAGGGAAGCGTGCGGCTGTCGTCGACGCGCGGCTTCGGCACGCGCTTCAGCCTGCTGGTGCCGATTTCGCGCGCCGTGACGCGCGCGGTGGTGGTGAGCGTGGCCGGCGAAGCCTATGCGTTCCCCTTGCTGCGGATCGAGCGCCTGGTGCGCTCCGACCGCGACGGCGTGCAGGCCGGAAAGGGCATGCAGTACCTCGCGCTCGACGGCCAGAACATCGGACTGGTGCCGCTCGCCGAGCAACTCGACCTGGGCGAATCGCAGGTGCGCGGCGACCACGTCGACGTCGTCGTCGTCAGCCAGGAAGGGCGGCGCGCGGGTTTCGTGGTCGACGCGGTGCTGGGCGAGTTCGACCTGGCGACGCGGCCGCTGGATCCGCGCCTGGGGCGCGTCACCGACCTGGCTTCGCTGGCGCTGCTGCCCGATGGCGCGCCGGTGGTGATGCTCGACGTCGAAGACCTGATGCACGGCGCGCTCGACCGCGAGCGCAAGCTGGCGCGGTTGCGCGAGAGCGAAGGCCCGAGCGCCGTGCAGAGGAAGCGGCGGGTGCTGGTAGTCGACGATTCGATCTCGGTGCGCGAGCTCGAGCGGCAACTGCTCAGCGCGCGCGGCTACGAGGTCGAGGTGTCGGTCGACGGCATGGATGCCTGGTCGAAGCTGCGCGACTGGCCCTGCGAGCTGGTCATCACCGACGTCGACATGCCGCGCATGGACGGCATCGAGCTCACCCGTTCGATCAAGCAGGACCCGAAGCTGCGCAGCCTGCCGGTGGTGATCGTCTCCTATCGCGACCGTCCCGAGGATCGCGCCCGCGGCATGGAAGTGCGCGCCGATGCCTACCTGACCAAGAGCGATTTCCAGGAACACGGCTTCGTCGACGTCGTCCACGGCCTGATCGGCGATGCCGAGGTGAGCGAGTGAAGCTGATCGTCGCCCACCGCGAACGCCTCGTGCGCGAAGCGCTGCGCCGCAGCCTGGCCAGGGGCCGTTTCGAACTGATGGCGCAAGCCGGCGACCTGGAATCGCTGAAGAACGAATGCCGCAAGCAGTCGCCGCAATTGCTGCTGGTCGAACTGGAGTTGCTGGGCGACAAGGCCGGGGAGCTTCCCGAACTCCTGCGCTGCGGCACGCCGGTGATCGCGCTGGCGGCGACCAGCGCGGTATCGGGCGGGTACGAAGCGATGGGCCTGGGCGCGCTCGGCCTGATCGAACCGCCCGCGCTCGGCGACGACGGCGAGCTCATCGGCGCGCAGAACCTGCTGTCGCGGATGGAGAAGCTGGTCGGCATCGTTCCCGAGAGGCCGCAGGAGCGGAAGCCGCGGGCGACGGCGGCGGCCCCGGCGACCCAGGTTCCTATCCTTGCGATCGGCGCTTCCACCGGCGGCCCGCTCGCGCTCGCAAGAGTGCTGGGCGAGCTGCCCGCCGGATTCGAAGCGAGCGTGCTGATCGTGCAGCACATCGAAGGCGAGTTCAGCGACGGCCTGGCCGAATGGCTGGCCGGTCAGTGCCGCCTGCCGGTGTCGCTGGCACGACGTGGCGGGAGTCCCGAGCCCGGCAGGATCCACGTCGCCGGTCCCGGCGGCCACCTCGTGCTGACGCCGTCCTTCCATTTCGGCCTGCAGCAGGGCCAGCCCGGCGAACTCCACGTGCCGAGCATCAACGCCCTGTTCCGCAGCCTGGCGCAACATGCCGCGCCGGGCGCCGCGGCGATCCTCACCGGCATGGGAAGCGATGGCGCCGCCGGCATGGGGGAACTGCAACGCCGGGGGTGGTATACGGTGGCGCAGGACGAGGACAGCAGCGTGGTCTATGGCATGCCGCGCGCGGCCGTCGAACTGGGTGCGGCCCGGCAGTCGCTGGCGTTGAACGCGATCGGCCCGGCGCTGGTGCGGCATTTCCGGAGGCGCGGCCCATGAGGTCCGAATCGCTGCGCGTGCTGGTGGTGGACGACCAGGCGATCATCCTCGAAGCCGTGCGCGGCATGCTCGCCGACGCCGAGGAACTGGAAGTGCACCTGCACTCCGACTCGAGCACGGCGCTCGAGACCGCGTTGCGGATCCGTCCGGATGTCGTGCTGCTCGACTTCAACATGGAACCGCTCGACGGCCTGCAACTGCTGTCGCAGATCCGCGCGCATCCGGACCTGACCGATGTTTCGGTGGTCATGCTCTCGGCCGAGGAAGACCCGGCGACCAAGGTCGAAGCCTTCCGCCGCGGCGCCAACGACTATGTCGTCAAGCTGCCCAGCGCGCTCGAACTGCATGCGCGCGTGCGTTACCACGCGAACGCCTGCCAGTCGGCGCGCGAGCGCGAAGCCTCCTTCCAGGCCCTGCTGGAAAGCCGCGCCGCGCTCGAACAGCGCAACCGCCTGATCGAGGAACAGCAGGAACAGCTAAAGGCGATGAACCGGGAACTGACCGAGTCGTCGCTGACCGATGCCCTGACCGGCCTGCGCAACCGGCGCTACCTCGAGGTCCACCTCGGCCAGTCCGGCAGCGCGCGGGCCGGCAACGGGACGGCCAGGGTGGGCGGCCGTGGCGGAGCGGACGAATTCATCTTCTGCCTGATGGACCTGGACCACTTCAAGCACATCAACGACCGCTACGGCCATGAAGCCGGCGATGCGGTGCTGATCGAGATCGCGCGGCGCATCGGCGCCAGCCTGGAGTCCGCCGATGTCGCCCTGCGCTGGGGTGGCGAGGAGTTCCTCATCATCGGTAGCGGACAGGGCGAAACCGGCGCGGCGGTGCTCGCAGGCAGGCTGCTGGCGGCGGTGGGCTCGGAACCGATCCGGTTGCCGGCGGGGCAGGCGGTGACCATCACCTGTTCGCTCGGATTCTCGCCGCTGTCCTGGCCGTCGCGCGGCCCGGAACCGGGCCTGAGCCACGATCATGTCCTCAACCTGGCCGACATCGGCCTGTACCTGAGCAAGTCCGGGGGCCGCAATCGCGCCTGCGGCGTGTTCCCGGGACCGGACGCCGGCATCGTCGAGCGGATCGTCCGCCTGGAAATCGATCAGGACCGGTTGCGCAGCGAGGATGGCCGCGGCGTGCGCCTGCTGACCATCCACGGTCCCTGAAGCCGGCAGGACTGATCATCTACCGCTGAGCGACGCTCCGCACCGACCAGCCCGCGCGTCGGCGCCAGCTTGTCAGAACGTGGCCTGCAGCATCACGAAACCGCGTGTTCCGCCGACATCGCGGCTGTCTGCCGGGTCGAGGAAGCTCGCGGTATGGCCGTAGAACGCGCCGTTGTCTGCATACGTGAGGCCAGCGCTCGCCGACCAGTGGGTCGCGAACTGCCACTTCAGGGTGGCGCCGAAGTCGTTGTAGTCCGGGCTGCGCGCGCCGTTCGCCAGCGGCGCCGCCAGTTCGGTCGAAACGCTGGTGTGCGCGGCGTGCAGCGCCAGGCTCCACTGGTCGCTGATCGGCACGCTCGCATCGAGCTGGATGTACTGGGTGCCGTGCGAGTTGCCGTCGTAGCCCTGCTCGGTGTCGATCGCGAAATAATCGCCGAGCGAACGGTTGTACTTCAGCGTGAGCCACTTCCAGGTCAGCGCCGCATTGAACTCGAAGGTATCGAACGAGCGCGACGGCAGCGCCGGCCGGGCCTTGTCGAGGCCGCCGCCCGGATACACGTAGCCGTACAACCCGACCCGCCACGACCAGTCCGGGTTGAAGTTCGCGCCGTAGTTCGCGTACAGGTCCAGCTCCATCGCGCCGCCGGGATAACTCTTGTGGCTGATGCTCGAAGCCCAGAAGCCTGCGGCGAAGCCGTTCTTGAGGGTGAGGTCGCCGCCGCCCTGGATCGCCGGGCTGGCCCAGGTCTGGGTGAGTCCCCTGAACATGTAGTCCGACACCACTGCGGCGTTGCCGGTGACGGTCACGTCGGGAGTGGGCGCGGGAGTCGCCGGGGGTGGAGTCGCGGATTGCGCGTGCAACCCGTTGCTGGCGACAAGCGCCAGCGATCCCGCCATCACGACATGCCTGATCTTCATCGATGATCCCCGGATCGCTGCGGACGGCCGGACCGGCCGTCGCAGACCATTGTGGATACGCGGGAGCGAACCGTCCAGAGCCCGGGAAGGCCCGCGGGACGTGCGGTGCAAAGGCCCCTGGGACCCTTCGGGCCGCCGTCGGCCGCGATCGGCCGTTCCCCGCGGCCGCAGGGCAGGAAGCGGATCGCCCGCATGCAGTAGAATGGCGCCCTTTCGCCGCTACACGCGGCGCATACGTGGAAGCTCCCGCATGAAGATTCTGGTCGCCTACAAGCGCGTGGTGGACTTCAACGTCCGCATCCAGGTCAAGCCCGACGGTTCGGGCGTGGTCACCGACGGCGTCAAGCTCTCGCCGAACCCGTTCGACGAGATCGCGCTCGAAGAGGCGCTGCGGCTGCGCGAGAAAGGCGTCGCCACCGAGGTGATCGTCGCCACGCTCGCACCGGCCGACGCCCAGCCGCACCTGCGCAACGGCCTGGCGATGGGCGCGAACCGCGCGATCCACGTCGTCACCGACAAGCCCGTGTCGCCGCTCACCGCTGCGCGCGCCCTGCTCAAGCTGGTCGAACGCGAGCAGCCGGGCCTGGTGATCCTCGGCAAGCAGGCGATCGATGACGACGCCAGCCAGACCGGACAGATGCTCGCCACCCTGTGGGGCCGGCCGCAGGCCACGTTCGCGAGCAAGGTCGTGGTCGAGGGCGGCAAGGCGACGGTGATCCGCGAAGTCGACGCCGGTCTGGAGACGCTCGAGGTCGAGCTGCCGGCGGTGATCACCACCGACCTGCGCCTCAACGAGCCGCGCTTCATCAAGCTGCCGGACATCATGAAGGCCAAGTCCAAGCCGCTGGAGACGATCGCTTTCGATTCGCTCGGCGTGGACGCCGGCCACCAGCTCGAAGCGCTGAAGTACGCGGCGCCGGCGAAGCGCCAGCGCGGCGTGATGGTCAAGAGCGTTCCCGAATTGATCGATGCGCTGAAGGCGAAGGGCCTGCTGTGAGCGATGACCGGGACAACGCCGAACGCGAGCGTTGCCAGCGTCGCCTGCAGCGCTTGCAGAAGCAGGTGGTAATGGGACGATCGCGATTCCTGCTGCGGCGGTTCATCCTGCTGCTGGGCGTCGCTGTCGTCGGCCTGGCGCTGAACCTGACGATTCGCTGGTGGATGCATGGTGGCTTCGCAAGCTACGACCTGTCGAGTGCGGGCATGCTCGCCGTCTCCCTGCTGTTGTTCATCGTGGTGTATGTCGCATTCTCCTGGGGAGGCCTGCAGCGCGAGATCGGCACCTGGCAGGAACGCCTGGCACGACTGGACCATCGCGACCATCGCCGCAATGACTTGCTGAGGAACAAATGATGAAAGTCCTGATCGTCGCCGAACACCTCGACGGCAAACTCAACAACGCCACCGCCAAGTGCGTGAGCGCCGCGAAAGCTCTGAACGCCGAAGCCATCGACATCGTCGTGCTCGCCGCCGATCCCGCCGGCGTTGCCGCGCAGGCCGCGCAGGTCGCCGGCGTGACGCGCGTGCTCGCGGTCGCCAATCCTGCGAACGGCCACGCGCTCGCGCAGGTGCAGGCCCCGCAGGTGGCGAAGCTCGCCGCCGGCTACAGCCACGTCTTCGGCCCGTCGACGACCTTCGGCAAGGACCTGATGCCCTGCATCGCCGCCCTGCTCGGCGTCTCGCAGGTCAGCGACGTGATGAAGGTCGAGGACGCGCATACCTTCCAGCGCCCGATCTACGCCGGCAACGCGATCGTGACCGTCAGGGTTCCGGGCGCCGATCCGGTCGTCGCGACCATCCGCGCGGCCTCGTGGCCGGCCGCTGCCGATGGCGGCAGCGCAGCGATCGAAAACGTCTCGATCGATGCGGCACTCCCCTCGCACACACGCTTCGTCGAACTCAAGGCCGGCAAGTCCGACCGCCCCGACCTGCAGAGCGCCGCGCGCGTGGTTTCCGGCGGCCGTGCGTTCGGCTCGTCGGAGAATTTCAAGATCCTCTACGACCTCGCCGACAAGCTCGGCGCCGGCGTCGGCGCCTCGCGCGCCGCGGTCGATGCCGGCTACGTACCCAACGACATGCAGGTCGGCCAGACCGGCAAGATCATCTCGCCCGAACTCTACGTCGCGATCGGCATCAGCGGCGCGATCCAGCACCTGACCGGCATCAAGGACGCGGGCACGATCGTGGCGATCAACAAGGACGGCGACGCGCCGATCTTCGAGATCGCGGACATCGGCCTGGTCGGCGACCTGTTCGTGCTGGTGCCGGAACTCACCGCCGCGCTCTGACCGCCGCGCTCATTTCGCCGCGGCGGCGCGCTCCGCGGCGTCGATCCGATCCTGCGTCGGCGGATGCGTCGACAGGTAGCTCATCGTGCCCTTGCTGTCGCCGTGGATCTTCTGCAGCCGGCGCAGCATGTCGGCCAGCAGGCGCGGCGACATGCCGCGCTGGCGCAACAGATCGAATGCGAACTGGTCGGCCTCGCTCTCGTGCGCCCGCGAGTAGCCGTTGTTGAGCAGCAGCACCGGGATCGATACCGCCAGCGTCCCGCTGCCCGAGACGTCGCCGAACAGGAATCCGGCCATCGCCGCGACGCCGCCGTTCTCGATCGCCATGCGCAGGGCGTGGCGACGGACGTGGTGTCCGGCTTCGTGCGCGAGCACGGCCACCAGCTCGTCGTCCGATCCCGCGATCTGCACGAGCTGGTCGGTCATGACGATCGCGCCGCCCGGCAGGGCGAACGCGTTCGGCCCGATGCCGGGTCCGTCGCGCAGCTCCAGGTGCATGTCCTCGACCCGCGGCAGGCCGGCGACCAGCGCATGGAACCCGGCCTGCAACGCTTGCTGGCGCGCGGCCGGCAGCTTGCTCGGCTTGATCGCACCGGTGCGTTCGAGCAAGGCCATGGTCTGCGCACCGATCGCGTGCTCGGCGACGGGAGGAATGCGATCGGCGATGAAACCTGCGATCCACGGCAGGCCGAAGACGAAGAACAGCACGACCGCGACCAGGGTCGTGACCGCCGCGCCGATCGCGGTGGTCTTGCGTCGCTCGAGCCAGTCGGCCGCGGTCTCGATCCGGCTCTGGCGCGGGAACCAGGTATCGAATTCGGGCGCGTCCGCGCATTCCACCTGGCCACCGGATTTCAGGTCGATGGTCCTGGGCGTGTTGCCGAGCCTGGGGCTGATCGAGATCGAATCGACCGCCACTTCCAGCGCTTCACCGTCCTCGGGTTCGACCCGGAGCCAGCCGGCCTTCGGCTGCGAGACACGCGCCGTCCGGCGGCGACTGCCGCGTCCGTCGTACCAGGTCCCGGTCAAGGGGCTCAAAGGCCGATGTCCATGTCCATGTCGAGGGCGCCCAGCAGTTCGGCGCCCGCGGCGCCTTCGGCCTGCTCGCTTTCGGCGACGAAATTGTCGAGGCTGCCGAGGGCGACGACGGTGAATTGCTCCGCCCGGTAGCGCGCGATCCGCACCATCGCCCACGGAATCGCCATGCCCAGGGTGAAGACGATCGCGACGATGTTGCTGAAGTACAGCCAGATCATCGTGCCGGCGCTGAGCGTGCATTCGAAGCGGTGCGCGCCCAGGCGCGTGTGCTCCCACATCACGTTGTGGTAGCGGGCGCCGAGGAAGGCCTTGCAGGCCAGGATGCCGCCGTAGAGCACCAGCATGGGCAGGAACATCGCCGTCGGCGAAATGTGCGGTCGCGGCTCGCCGTACGCCGGATGCGGCATTGACGCGAAGACCAGCGCCATGGCGATGCCGAAGGCTATGTACGCGAGGAAGCCGATCCCGACCATCGCGAAGAAGGGGCCGAAATAACCGTCGGTGCTCTCGGCGAACTGGAAGCGCCGGCCGCCGAAGCGATGCCCGGCGACCATGTATTCATGCTGGCGCATCCGCACCCATGGATAGGTCAGGTAAAGCGTGAAAGGCATGACCAGCGGCCGGAAGAAATAGCTGCTGTAGGCATCGCCGGCGCTGCCGAAAAAACGGAAGCGCAGGCCGCGCCACGCCGAATAGCGCGCACGGAACCTCAGGGTGCGGTAGATCACCCACGGCAGCAGCAGCAAGACCAGCAACAGCAGCGGGAAGTAGACGATCAGCACCTGAAAATGCGCGCTGGCCCAGAGCGCGATGATCACGGTGTACGCGATCAGGCGACCCTTGAGGATCTGCATCGGCTGGGCCAGGTACTCGAACGAGGAGTCGGCGAGCCGGAAGTTCGAATGGAAATAGCGCTGGGTACGCACCTTGGCCCAGGCCGAATAAATGCCGAGGGTGACGATCGACAGGGCCAGGTTGACGATCCAGATCCGGAAGTACTCCCCGGCCTGGCCGGTGAACTGCATCCGGTAACGGACCTTGGGCGGCGGCGGTGGCGCCTGTGGAATGCCAAACGGATCCATCGTGGGCGCGATCGCGCCCGGACTTGCTTCGTGCATCGGAAATGCCCCTGTTTCCGCCAATACTACCCGCCCCGGCAGCCCATTGCTGGCAGCGCAGTCCGGGCATGCTAGCCGCGTGGCGGCCGTGGTAACCGGGCGTGGAGCACATTTCCATCGCGGCCATCAGCCGCGGGCGCAGCGCCGGTGAAACGCCTCCGCGGGCGGGAGGCGGAACTGCGGGTCAGGCCGTCGCGAACGCGCAGCCTGTCTTCGTGTGCAACTCGTCGTCGGTCACGCCGTCGGCCTTCTCGACGAGTACCAGGCCGCGCGGCGTCACGTCGAACACCGCCAGCTCGGTGATGATCCGGTTGACCACGCCGACGCCGGTCAGCGGCAGGGTGCATTCGCGCAGGATCTTGTGCTCGCCGCTCTTGGCGGTGTGTTCCATCAGCACGACGATGCGCTTGACGCCGGCGACGAGGTCCATCGCACCGCCCATGCCCTTGACCATCTTGCCGGGCACCATCCAGTTGGCGAGGTCGCCCCTGTCGGTGACCTGCATCGCGCCGAGGACGGCCAGGTCGATGTGGCCGCCGCGGATCATCGCGAAGCTGTCGTGGCTGCCGAAGTAGCTGGCGCCCACGCGCGCGGTGACGGTCTGCTTGCCGGCATTGATCAGGTCGGGATCGACCTCGGCGTCGGTCGGGAACGGGCCGATGCCGAGCAGGCCGTTCTCGGACTGCAGCCACACGTCCATTCCGTCGGGAATGTAGTTCGCGACCAGCGTCGGCAGGCCGATGCCGAGATTGACGTAAGCGCCGTCGGTGAGTTCGCGCGCGGCGCGCTGCGCCATTTGATCGCGGGTCCAGGGCATGGGTTCGATCCTCTGTCTCAGGCGGACGCGGCGCGCACGGTGCGCTGCTCGATGCGCTTTTCGGGATGGCGGTTCACGACGATGCGGTCGACGTAGATGCCGGGCAGGTGCACCTGGTCCGGATCGATCGCGCCGGTCTCGACCAGCTCCTCGACTTCCACCACGCAGACCTTGGCGCACATCGCGACGGCCGGATTGAAATTGCGCGCGGTCTTGCGGAACAGCAGGTTGCCGGAGGGATCGGCCTTCCACGCCTTGACCAGCGACACATCCGAGCGCAGCGCGGTTTCCATCACGTAATGGTGGCCGTCGAACTCGCGCGTCTCCTTGCCGTCGGCGACGATCGTGCCGTAGCCGGTACGGGTGAAGAACGCCGGTATGCCGGCGCCGCCCGCACGCATGCGTTCGGCGAGCGTGCCTTGCGGATTGAATTCGAGTTCGAGTTCGCCGCTGAGGTACTGGCGCTCGAATTCCTTGTTCTCGCCGACGTAAGAGGAAATCATTTTCCTGATCTGGCGCGTTGCCAGCAGCAGGCCGAGGCCGAAGCCATCGACGCCGGCGTTGTTGGAGATCACGGTCAGGCCCTTCACGCCGGAATCGCGCAGCGCGAGGATCAGCGACTCGGGGATGCCGCACAGCCCGAAGCCGCCGACCGCGAGCGTCTGGCCATCCGCCACGAGCCCCTTCAGCGCTTCGTCGGCGCTTGCATGGATCTTGCTCTTCGCGCTCGATCCGCTGGACGACAAGCCACTGATCCCGGCCATTGCACGAACTCCCGATGGGGCCGTAAACATATCACGCGCGCAAATACCGGCTCCACCCTCCACCTGCTCGCGGACACCGCTTCGTCAGGCCGGACGGAACTCCGGAAGACTGCGCATCCAGGCGATCGTCCGGGCTAGTCCCTCCTGCAGGGATAGCTGCGGCGACCAGCCCAGTTCGCGATGCGCCAGCGCGTTGTCGAGCACGTTGACGGGCACGTCGATGGAGCGCGCTGCGGAATGGCGGCGTTCGACTGGACGATCCAGCAGTCCGTCGATCGCCGCGACGAGGTCGTTGAGGCTGGTCGCCGACCCCGATCCGATGTTGAACACGCTTTCGGCGCCCGTGTAGGCCAGCGCGCGCGCGAACGCATCGGCCACGTCCGCCACGTGCAGGTAGTCCCTGGCCACCGTGCCGTCGCCCCAGATCTCGATGGGTTCACCGCGCAGGGCGCGATGCAGGAAGACGCCGACCGCACCCTGCGCGGTGTCGGGACGCTGGCGTTCGCCGTAGGGATTGGCCACGCGCAGGATCGTGCCGCGCAATCCGTGCTGGCGCTGGTACATCTGCACGTACTTCTCGATCGCCAGCTTGACGATGCCGTACGACACCAGCGGCTCGGTCGGATGCGACTCGTCGATCGGCAGGCGCCTGGACGCGCCGTAGACGGTGCCACCGGAGGAAATGAACACGATGCGGCCGACCTGCCGGCGCACCATCGCATCGAGCAGGCCGAGCGTGGGCAACAGGTTGGACTGGACGTCATAGGCGGGATCGTCGTTGGAATTCTTCGGCAGGGTCGTCGACACCAGGTGGATCACCGCGTCCGCGCCGTCGATCGCGGCCTCGACGTCGTGCGCGCTCATCAGGTCGCCGGCCATCCACTCGACCTGTTCGGACGCATCGAAGTGCCGGTAAGGCAGCACCCGTGGCCGTTCCAGGATCCGCACGGCGTGGCCCTCCGGCAGCAGGCGTTCGACGATCGCCGAGCCGATGAAGCCGCCACCGCCGAGTATCGTGCATCGCATCCGTCATCGCTCCACTGGATCGGCCGCGTCGCCGCGCGCCATTCTCGCCTCATCGCCCGCGCGACGCGACCTCCGGCTTCGGCGTGTGACGCCGAGCACGCGGGTCGGTTGTTCAGATAACGGAAGAAGCGCGCTGCGTCATGGCAAGGTTTGTCGGACCCGGCGAACGGCGCGATAGACTAGGCCGTTTTCCAGAGCACGTCGGCCGAGACCCTTCATGGACAAAGCCCCCGGGGATGGCAGCGTCGCTCTCGCCGTCGATCTCGATGGAACCTTGCTGAAGACCGACCTGCTGGTCGAGTCGGCATTGGAGTTGCTCAGCCATCGGCCCTGGATGGTGTTCCGGTTTCCGTTCTGGCTGATGCGCGGCAAGGCGCACCTCAAGCGCGAGATCGCCCGTCGCGTGGAACTGGATCTCGCGAGCATGCCCTGGGACGAGCGCGTGCTTGGCCTGGTCCGCGAGCATTCCGGACGCAGGCCATTGGCGCTGTGCACGGCCAGCGACGAAAAGCTGGCGAGCGCGGTCGCCGAGCATCTCGGCATGTTCGACGTCGTCCTCGCGAGCGATGGCAGCCGCAACCTGTCCGGCCCCGCGAAGGCCGCTGTCCTGTGCGAGCGCTATGGCGAGCGCGGCTTCGACTACGCCGGCAACGAACGCGCAGACCTCGCCGTATGGGCGCAGGCGCGAGCCGCCATCGTCGTCAACGCACCCGCATCGCTGGCCCGCGCGGCGGGACGCTCATGCACCCTGGACCGCCATTGGCCCGCGGAAGGGCCGCGGTGGAAGTCGTGGACCCGGGAACTGCGCCTGCATCAATGGCTGAAGAACATCCTGGTCTTCGTGCCGATGCTGGCCGCGCACCAGTTCCTCGATCCGCAGGCCTGGCTCCGGTGCGCAACGGGATGGTTCGCGTTCTCGCTGTGCGCGTCCAGCACCTACCTCGTCAACGACCTGCTCGACCTGACGGCCGATCGCCACCATCCGGGAAAGCGCAACCGCCCCTTCGCCTCGGGCCGCTTGCCGCTGACGCATGGACTCATCGTCGCTCCCCTGCTGATGCTGGCGGCCTTCGGCGTTGCCTTCCGGCTCTCGCCGTTCTTCGCCGGCGTCCTCGCCGTGTACTACGTCCTCACCCTGGCCTATTCGTTCCGGCTCAAGAAGCGGGTGATGGTGGATGTCATCGCCCTCGCCGGCCTCTACACGGTCCGCATCATCGCCGGCTCGGTCCTCGTCGCCACGCCGCCCTCGTTCTGGCTGCTCGCGTTCTCGATGTTCCTGTTCCTGAGCCTGGCGATGGTCAAGCGCTACACCGAACTGCTCGGTCTGGTCTCGCGCGGCAAGGACAAGGCCAGCGGTCGCGGCTATTCCGTCGAAGACCTGCCGCTGGTGCAGTCCCTCGGCGCCGCGAGCGGCTACCAGGCGGTCCTGGTGCTCGCCCTCTACATCAACAGCACCGCCAGCGAGCTGCTCTACCGGCGCCCCCAGGTGCTGTGGCTGCTGTGCCCGCTCCTGCTGTACTGGATCAGTCGGGTCTGGATCATTGCCCACCGCGGACTGATGCGCGAGGACCCGGTCGTGTTCGCCGCGACCGACCGCACCAGCCAGGTCATCCTGCTGGCCTGCGCCGCGATCGCGGCCGGGGCGATCTGATGGCAGTCGGCGAATCGTGGGGGCGATTTCCCCGGGCCGCGCAGCGTGTCGTCACACCGGTCGCCCGCGACCTGCCGTTGCCTGTCGGCGCCGGCCCTTCGCTTCCCTACGGCAACGGCCGCAGCTACGGGGACAGTTGCCTCAACGATGGCGGCGATCTCCTGCATACGCGGCGGCTGGACCACTTCATCGCCTTTGATCCGGCGACCGGCGTGCTGCGCTGCGAGGCCGGCGTGCAGCTCGACGACATCCTCGCGCTCGTGGTGCCGCAGGGCTGGTTCCCGCCGGTGACGCCGGGAACCCGCTACGTCACCGTCGGCGGCGCCATCGCGAACGACGTCCACGGCAAGAACCATCACGACGCCGGCACGTTCGGCCACCACGTGCGGGCGTTCGAACTGCTTCGATCCGACGGCCGGCGCATGGTCTGCACTCCCGATGAGAACGCCGACTGGTTCGCCGCCACGATCGGCGGACTCGGACTCACGGGTCTGATCACCTGGGCGGAGATCGCATTGCGGCGCGTCGACGGCCCGTGGATGGACACCGAGACGATCAGGTTCCGCGACCTCGACGGATTCTTCAGGCTCTCCGCGGAATCGGAAAACGACTTCGCGTACAGCGTGGCCTGGATCGATTGCCTCGCGCGCGGGAAGTCGACGGGTCGCGGCTTGTTCACGCGCGCGAATCATGCGCGCGCGCTCAAGCGCAACGACGCGGCACGATCCACGACGCTGGGGATGCCATTCACGCCGCCCGTGTCGCTGGTCAATCGGGCCACGCTCCGCGCGTTCAACACGCTGTACTGGCATCGCCAGTGGCGCGAACGACGCGAGGCGATCGAACACCTGCAGGCGTTCTTCTATCCCCTCGACGGCATCGCCCACTGGAACCGCATGTACGGTCCGCGCGGGTTCCTGCAATACCAGTGCGTGGTGCCGCCCTCCGTCGCCGCGGAAGCGACCGCGGAGCTGCTCCGTCGCATCGCCGCCAGCGGCACCGGCTCCTTCCTCGCCGTGCTCAAGCAATTCGGCAACCGGCCTTCGCCCGGGATGCTGTCGTTTCCGCGCCCGGGGACGACCCTGGCGCTGGATTTTCCGATCGATCGCGATGGCCGCGTCTTCAAGCTGCTGGAAACACTGGACGAGGTGGTGTCCGGTGCCGGCGGCGCGGTCTATCCTGCCAAGGATGCACGCATGTCGGGTCCGCACTTCAGACAGTATTTCCCCGCCTGGGAAGCCTTCCAGCCGTTCATCGATCCGGCGTTTTCGTCGGGCTTCTGGCGGCGGGTGACGAAGCCATGAGCGTGCGCAGGATCCTGGTCATCGGCGCCACGTCGGCGATCGCGCAGGCCTGCGCGCGACGCTTCACGGCGCGCGGCGACGCCCTGTTCCTGACCGGTCGCGACGAGGCGCGCCTCCAGGCGATCGCCGCGGACCTGCGCGTGCGCGGCGCGGCCATCGTGCACACCGGCGTGCTGGACATCGTCGATGGCGACGCCCGCAACGCGGTGGTCGATGCGGCCTGGCGCGCACTCGAACGCGTCGACGTCGTGCTGGTCGCGCATGGCACGCTGCCCGACCAGGCTGCCTGCGAAGCCTCGCCCGAGCTCGCGCTGGCGGAATTCAACGTCAACGCCACCGCCACGATCGGCCTGCTCACTTTGCTCGCACCACGCCTGATCGCGCAGCGCCAGGGGTGCCTGGCCGTGATCTCTTCGGTCGCCGGCGATCGCGGACGGGCCAGCAACTACCTCTACGGGAGCGCGAAGGCGGCCGTCACCGCGTTCGCGAGCGGACTGCGCCAGCGGCTCGCGCGCGAAGGCGTGAACGTGCTGACCATCAAGCCCGGATTCGTCGACACGCCGATGACCAACGGCTTCCGCAAGGGCGTGCTGTGGGCGAGCCCCGATCATGTAGCCCGCGGCATCGTGCGCGCGATCGACCGGCGGCGCAGCGTCGTGTACGTGCCGTGGTTCTGGGCGTGGATCATGCTCGTCATCCGCCACATTCCCGAATCCGTCTTCCGCAGGATCCGACTGTGAGTGCGTCGGTCGTGAGCGCGTCGCCTCTGACGACGTTCGACAAGGACACACGCATCGTCCTGACCGGGGCCGCCGGACTCGTAGGCCAGAACCTGATCGTCGAACTGGAATCGCAGGGCCATGGCCGGCTCGTGGCCATTGACAAGCACGCGCACAACCTCGGCATCCTGCGTGGCCTGCACCCGGATGTGGAGGCGATCGAAGCCGACCTCGCCGAAGCCGGCGCCTGGGAAGACGCCTTCGCCGGCGCGCGGATCGTCGTCCAGTTGCATGCGCAGATCACCGGCAAGCGACCGGAGGAATTCGAACGCAACAACGTGACCGCGACGCAACGTGTCCTCGAAGCCTGCCGTCGGCACGATGTGCCGTACCTCGTCCACATCAGCTCGTCGGTGGTGATCGCAGCGGCCGACGACAGCTACACCCACAGCAAGCGGGCGCAGGAATCGCTGGTCCGCGAAAGCGGCCTGCGCCATTGCGTGCTGCGTCCGACCCTGATGTTCGGCTGGTTCGATCCCAAGCACCTGGGCTGGCTGTCGCGGTTCATGGCGAAGACGCCGGTGTTCCCGGTGCCGGGCGATGGCCGCTACATGCGCCAGCCCCTGTACGAGCGCGACTTCTGCCGCTGCATCGCGTGGTGCATGCGACACCAGCCGGACGGCGCGGTCTACGACATCGTCGGCGACACCCGGATCGACTACATCGACATCATCCGCACCATCAAGCGCGTCAAGAAGCTGCGCACGCCGATCGTGCGCATCCCGGTCGGACTGTTCGCGTTCCTGCTTCGCACCTACGCCCTGTTCTCGCACAAGCCGCCGTTCACCGCCGACCAGCTCGAGGCATTGTCGGCGGGCGACGACTTCCGCGGCGTCGATACCGCGGCGGTGTTCGGGGTCGCGCAGACGCCGTTCGAGCAGGCCGTCCGCGAGAGCTACTGCGATCCGCGATACAGCGCGATCGTCCTGAAGCGATGACGCCATGACCGCGAAGCGATACGCCATCCTCGGCGCCGGACCGATGGGCCTGATGGCCGCCATCGACCTGCTCAAGCTTGGCCACGAGGTGGACATTTACGAGCGCGACGACCGCATCGGCGGCATGTCGGCGAGCTTCGACTTCGATGGCCTGAAGATCGAGCGCTACTACCACTTCATCTGCAAGACCGACACGCCGCTGTTCGGACTGCTGGCGGAACTGGGCCTGTCGGACCGGCTGAAGTGGACCGACACGAAGATGGGCTACTACTTCGACGGCAAGCTGTACCCGTGGGGCACGCCGCTGGCGTTGCTGCGCTTTCCCAAACTGGGATTGTTCGCCAAGGTCCGCTACGCGTTGCACGTCATGGCGACGAAGAACATCCGCGACTGGTCGCGCCTGGACAAGGTCAATGCCACCACGTGGATCCGCAAGTGGCTCGGCGACGCCGGATACGAAGCGCTCTGGCGCCGGACCTTCCACCTGAAGTTCTTCGAATACGCCGACAATCTTTCCGCCGCCTGGATCGGCACCCGCATCAAGCGCATCGCGCTGTCGCGCAGGAGCCTGTTGCAGGAAAGCCTCGGTTACCTCGAGGGAGGCTCGGAGACGCTGCTCGAACGGATGGAGCAGGCCATCCTCGAACGCGGCGGCCGCATCCACCTGCGCTCGGGCATCGACAAGGTCCTCGTCGAGCAGGACAAAGTCGTGGGCATCATGGTGGGAGGCGAGGCGCGTCCGTGCGACGCGGTCGTTTCCACCGCGCCGATCCAGTACGTGCCGAGGCTCGTGCCCGACCTGCCGCCGGAATTCGCGGCACGCATTAGCCGCATCGAGAACATCCCGGTCGCGTGCGTGATCCTCAAGCTCGGGCAACGGCTCACCGAAAATTTCTGGATGAACATCAGCGACGACGCCATCGACATCCCGGGCGTGATCGAGTACAGCAACCTCAATCCGACGGACCGGGAGGGCGAGCACGTGCTGTACGCGCCGTTCTACATGCCCAAGACGCACCCGAAGTGGTCGCGCACGAATGATGAGCTGATCGACGAAGTGATCGGCTACCTGTCGCGGCTGAACCCGGCGTTCCGGCCGGACTGGGTGCTCGCGCGGCATTGCCACCGCTACGACTTCGCGCAGACCATCTGCCCGCCGGGCTTCCAGGAACTGCTGCCGCCGATGAAGACGCCGGTTTCCGGTTTTTTCATGGCCGACACGTCGTACTACTACCCGGAGGATCGTTCGATCAGCGAAAGCATCGCCACGGCCAAGCGCCTCGTGAAGGCTGTGGTCTCGTGAAGGCTGTGGTCGCCTGATGCTGCGTTCGCAGTTCGCGCGCTTCGTGCTCGTCGGCGGCCTGGCGGCGCTGGCCAACGTGCTGTCGCGTGTCGCGTTCAATTTCGCGATGCCCTACGTGCCGTCGATCGTGCTGGCCTACCTCGTCGGCATGGCCACCGCCTTCGCGCTCAACCGGCGTTTCGTCTTCGCGGGCGCCACGCGGCCGCTGCACGGCCAGGTCCTGTGGTTCACGGCGGTCAACATCGCCGCGCTGCTGCAGACGCTGGCCGTGAGCCTGTTCCTTTCGCGCATCGCGCTGCCGAAGCTGGGCTGGACGGTCCAGCCGGAAACGATCGCTCACCTGGTCGGCGTCGTCGTGCCGGTTTTCACCAGCTATCTCGGGCATCGCCACCTGACGTTTTCACGATCCGACAGGTCGGCCTGACGCGCGCATCACTTCCCGATGCGGAGACGAATCCCGATGTTCGGGCAGCTCGCCAGGGCGCCCGCCGACTTGAAGGCGAGCGAGAGCTCGTAGTTTCCCGCGAAGCGGGAGATATCGCCGGCCGTCGAGAAACCCGCATCGGCCATGACCGGATTGTTGAAACCGGTGGCCAGGTCGGGGCGCGACGACGCGTGGGTCGTCAGGTACGTCCGATGGCCCTGCGCATCGGTCAGCACGACGTAGATGGCATCCGCCAGCCGCCCCGCGGTCGTCGACGGTGCCAGCCAGCCGTCCACGCGCAGCGAACCCGACGCCGCGATGTCCGCCGGCGATGTCGTCCCGTTGACGACATCGATCGAGCCCTGGCAGCCGGCCGCAGCCGTCGCCGGGGCTTCCGACAGCGACGCATCGTAGGCGTCGAAGTCCACGAGCGCGGAAACGTCCGCCGACGCGACCGCATCGACGCGGCCCAGCGTGAGCCCGAACTCGTCCTGCCACATGCGACTCCTGCGGCCCGGCAGGTACATCCTCATCGCGACGACGCGCTTTCCATCGAGCGATCCGTGCGGGCCGTACAGCAGGCCGAACTCCGACGTGCTTTCGATCAACGGCGAGATCAGGAAGCCCGACCGGGCCATGCCGGCGATCATCCGGAACCGTTTCGTGCTGCCATCGGCCAGCTCCAGCTGGATCTGCAACTGGCTCGGCTTGTAGACGACCGCGGCAACGGCTCCCGGCAGGGTCGGCTTGAACTCGATCTGCGCGAACAACGGCTGGGCGGACGCCGGCAATGCAATGCGCTGGCCGAACCTGTAACGCCCCGTCGCGATCCTGACGGGTTCCACGAAAGGACCGGCGTCCGGGTTCTTCTTCAGCAGGACGAAGCCCCTGTGCATCCACGCGGGCTTGTAACGCTGCAACAGGACCGGCCAGCTCGCGCCATCGTCGATCGACGGAAACCGCCCGTCGATTGGCTGCACGCTGAAGAAGATATTGTCGGGAGCGCGTTTTCCGAGCAGGAATTGCCTGTCCATTTCAGCCAGGGCCGGCGTGTACGCCGAGTAGCTCTGGAGCACCGGGCGCGGCGACCAGGTGTTGCCGGACGCGAGCAGGAAGGCCTGGTCGAACGGATAGATGTCGCTGGTCCCGGGGAGCAGCGGGAATCGCGCCTGCGCGCGCAACGTGGCGACGGCGGTTCGATACTCCGTGCCGGGCCAGCCGTCGCCGGCCATGCGG
This sequence comes from Lysobacteraceae bacterium, assembly GCA_036496805.1. Classification (GTDB taxonomy): domain Bacteria; phylum Pseudomonadota; class Gammaproteobacteria; order Xanthomonadales; family Xanthomonadaceae; genus SZAS-103. Next base: position 122,751 of record DASXKN010000035.1, on the reverse strand, counting down.
TGCGCGAGTCCATGCCACGCGGTCGCGTACCTCCCGACCACGGTGTCGGCAAAACCATGGGCCGTGGTGTTGACCCACTGGCGGTCGACCTGCCACCACGCACACAGCGCCAGCACGATCAGCAGGGGCGTGCCCTTGCTGGAGAACGCAAACGGAAGCAGGAACGCCGCGAACACGATGCCGGTACCGGCGATGATGGCGTGACCGTCGTGGCGGACGAAGCCCGCCTTGAACGTGATGAACAGGTACAGCGAAAAAACCAGGACCAGGAAAGCGCGTTCCCGCCACTCGATGTTCCGCTGGACGAGGATGGACAGCAGCAACGCGCCCGACGCGGCGAGATAGAGCCACACGTCGCGCAGGGTCCCGTCGATGGCCATCGCTTCGGTATATCCCGACACGATCGGAGCCATCGCCAGGAAATACCCCGGCAACGCGGCCAGCGCCTGGCCCGCGGCGAGCCAGCAACCCACCAGGACCAGCATCGGCGCCGCCACGCAGGCCACCGTGGCAGCGAGGCGACGATGCAACACGAACGCGACCACGCACAGGCCGGCGATCGCCGCGCACGGGATCAGGTTGGATCCCTTGACCAGGGGCAGCAGGCCGAATGGAGCGAACAGGAGCGCGATCAACCACGGCGCCCAGCGGCGATCGAGCAGCGACCCCTCCTTGGCGAAGACCAGCTTGCAGACCGCCAGTCCGACCAGCAACGGATGGGAAAACAGCAAGGGATCGGGCAGGACGACCACACCGGCGAGGACGGCGCAGAACAGCAGCGACCACCGCCGCCCGGCCGTGCGCATCAGCACGAGCAGGCATGCCCAGTACGAAAAGGCGAGGAACAGGCTGCCGCCGAGTATCAGCGCATCGGTCGCCGGATGGAACATCCGCGTGTAGACGGCTCCGTAGGGGCCGAACGTGAAGACCAGGTCGCTGCCGAAGGCGAGCCGCTGCGCGACCGCCTGGTTGATGGCGTAGCGCCACGAAGGGTCCAGGCCAGCGCCCGGCATCACGGGCGAAAACGGCACCATCACCGCGACCAGGGTCACCAGCAGCAGCGTTGCCAGGAACCACCGCGAGGCGATGGCGCCACGCGTCCCGGTGTGGGACGGTGCCGACGGCGATGCGACCGGCTCGAGGCGCGCGGGATCGTTCATGGCATCCGGGTCGAAGGGTTCAGCGGCTGACGCCCGGCACGTTCGTCACCGCGCAGCGATGGCCCTGCGCCTCGACGACGAAGGGGAACAGTCTTTCGATCGCATGCAGGATCGAACCATCGTAGGGAATGGGCTCGGCCGGGTAGTCGTTCCATTGCAGTCCCAGGTCGAACATCGGCCGGATCGCGTCCACCCGCGCCCAGAACATCGTGCCGACCGGGAACGAGATGTTCTTCGGAAGATCGCGAAGTCCCAGGCGCTCGCCGAATTCCCGCGCGAGGGTCATGTTCGATCCCCAGCCGACGATGTTCGGGTCGTCGGGGAAGACCATGCCGATCGACGCATCCGCGGCCATGTGGCCGAGGACGATGTCGGCCATGTGCGCCTTGCCACCCAGCAGGTTTTCCAGCAGGAATTCGAACCATCGCCTGCCGACTTCCGGATCCTGCAGGTCGGCGGTCTTCTTGGTATGGACGTGCCCGACGAATTCGTAGCCCCCGGTCAACTGCGGCCCGAAGGCGGTCAGCAGCGGACCGATGTCGCGGCCGCGGTTGCGCACGGCGACGACGTCGACCACGTTGCCGTCGTACCTCGCCAGCAGCTTGCGCGCGCGCGCCACGCCTTCCTCGTCGGCGACGCTGACGAACAGGTCGGGACGCACGCTGTTCGCCTCGAGGCGCTTGAGCACTTCGGGCAGCAGGTCGAGGTAATACGCGTGCACGTGCAGGGCGACGCGCACGCCTTCCGGAATGCGGCCGACCGCTCCATCCGGCGCGATCACCTGCCGGCACCACGGACCGTCGGGACGGCCGGCGCGCAGGTAGTCGGCGAGCGGGTCCGCCCATGGCCCGGCCAGGCCGTGCTGTTCGGCATAGATGCCGGGATGGAAGCCGGGAAACACCTTGCGCCGGCCGACCCCGGTGGCCCAGGCCCTGACGTATTCGAAGCGCACGATGTCCTCCAGCGGCGCGCCCTTGCGAATGACGCGGCAGAGGAAGTCCGTTCGCGCCAGGCTGGATGCGAGGATCGTCTTCGTGGCCTCGACCTCCGCCTCGACCTGACGGCAGGCGTCCAGCGCCATCGCCTCGAGGCGCTCGACGTATGCCGGCATCGCGAACTGTTCGGCAACCAGGGGTCGCAGGCGCTTGCCGATCTGGGCGCGCAGCGGCTTCGATACCGCCAGCGCGGCGACCTTCGCGGCCATGTCGGCCACGTCGAGATAGGGAGACACGCAAAGGTCGCCAAGCCCGGCATCGGCGAGCACGTCCGCAATGCCGGTCGTGCGCTCGAAGCACAACACGGGCAGGCCGTGCGCCATCGCGTCGATCGCCACGTTCGGCAACGGGTCCAGGCGCGAGGTGACCAGCAGCATGTCGGCCACCTTGTAGGCGGTTTCGATGCGGGAGGTCTCGCCGATCATGGCGAGGCTTCCCTCGAGGCCGGAACGCTGGATCTGGTCGGCCAGGTAGGCCGAGTAGGCCATGTCGGTTTGCGGATCGTAGCCATGGCCGATCCACGCGAAGCGATAGCGGGTGGCTCCCGCGGCCTGCTGCACCCTCGCTGCGCACTGGATGAACAGGTCGACGCCCTTGCGGTGCTGGACCGAGCCGGCGCCGATGACGAGCACGGTGTCGTCGCGCAGGCCGTCGGGGCGCAACCGGTTCAGCAGGTAGGTGTCCTCGACCGCCTGTTCGGCCGGGTCGGCAGCTTCGGTCGTCAGCGTGCAACGGCCCTGCGGGACGATGGCGAAATCGGCGTCGGCGAATTCCGGAAACTCCGCCATGGCGCTGTCGCGCGTGAGCGCCGCGGAGAACACGGTCCGCGTCGCCCACCAGACCGCTTCGGGAAAGCCGTTGCGCGGACGCGTGTAGGCGGCGAATTCGTGGATCAGGCTGACCGTCGGGATTTCGAGCGCCGCCAGCGTCGGCAACAGGCCGCGCGATTCGATACTGTTGACGATCGCGAACTTGAACGGGTGCTTCTCGTGCAGCGCCTCGACGACGCCCGCCTCCTGGTTCGCATAGTTCCGGAACAGGTCGGGCTCGACGGCGAGGGTCGCATGACGCCGGAACGCATCCATCAGCGAACCGACGCGGTAAGGCAGCAGCACGACGTTGTATCGGTCCCGCAGTCCGACCACGATGTTGAGGCTGAGCACCGGGGCGCCGGTACGGGACGCGTCGTGGGTGACGACGAGCACGTTTTCCTTCGCCGGGTCGAAGGCCGCCGAGGCGGTGTGCGCCATCGGCGGCGGCCGCATCGGCATCCGTCCTTCGGCCTTTCCGTGTTCGAGGTAGTGCCGGTACGGGTCGAGGCCGGAAGCGCGGACGTCCGGGTATTCCATCAGGTAGTACTGGGCATCGAAGCCAGGCGGCGATTCCGGGATGCGCACTGATTTCGCGATCGCCGCACGCAGCGAGCGTTCGCGCAGCGCGGTCGTGATCGCGCGCAGGGGCCTGGTCACCCGCCACGAGCGCGAGTCGGTCATCATCCGGCAGGCATGCTCGAGTTCGGCGGCGGTACGACGCAGCACGTCGATCTCGCCCTCCTTGGCGCCCACCAGGCGGTCGAATTCGACGAGCTTGCGTCCCAGCGCCGTTAGGCGCGCCCGGTCGTCCTCGTGCGCTTCGAGGTGTCCGGAGATCAGCGTGTCGCGATCGGCGACGGCCTGCTCGAGCTCGTGGACGATGGCCTCGCGCTGTTTCAGGGCGGCATCCATTTCGGCGACGCGCGCCTTCAGGAGCTCGACGTGGCGCTGGGCAGCCTCGAGCGTGGCGACGCTGCGTTCGGCGTGGGCGTAGCACCAGGACAGGTCGGCGATCGCCGGCTCGAACAGGCCGGCGCCATCGGCCAGTTCGGCGGCCGCGCCGGCGATCGCGTTCCAGGCTGAAGCGTCGTCGGCACCGGACCATACCGGGCGCAACCTCTCCAGCAGCGCCGGCAAATGCGTCGCCTCCGCCGCATCCGGAGCGGCGTGGCGCAGTTCGGGATTCAGGAACTCCCCGATGGCGGCACGCGCAGCGTCCGTCGCGGACGGCCAGGCGATGCCCAGTGCGTGGGCGATCCGGTCGGCCAGCCCGTGCGGATCGGCCAGCAAGCCGTCGTAACCGGCGAGCACGCGCCTGCGGTTCCGACTCGCCGCTTCCGCCGCGACGACGTGTCGCAGCCACAGAAGATGGCTGGCCGCCGGCGGCGTTCCATCGCGGCGCGACAGCGACGCGGCCACTTCGACGGGATCGCGGATCGGCACGACCACGCGCACGTCGACGCCGAGTTCGTCGAGCACCTCGATCCAGAGCGGTGCGAGCAGGCACAGACGCGGATCCTTGAGCGCCCACAGCGGCGCCGACGCGGCCTCGGCACGCACGAACTCCACGATCCGGCCGCGCGCGACCGTTGCCGCGTCGCTGCAGAGCCAATCCGCGGGCATCGCGCGCAGGTCGTCCCATTCGCGACCGAGCCCGTGCAGCAGTGCATCGTTGATCTCCAGCGCGCGCCGGCTTTCCCAGTGGCCCGCGGGATTGCTCGGGTTCGCCCCGAGCAGGTCGCCGGGCAACGCGCAGCCAAGCAGGTTGAGCACGCGCGTCAGCGCGGACGTGCCGCTGCGGTGCATGCCGAGCACCAGGATGCAGCAGGGCCGATCAGCCATGCAGGGCGACCTCCGGTCGGATGTCGAAATCGACGAGTCCCGTCGCGAGCCGCTTCGGATCGGGCTGCACGCGGATCATCAGCACGTCGACCTCGCGCGCGATGAAGTTCTCGGCCTCGCCGACCAGGCCGACGAGACCGGCGTTGAGGAAGTAGGTGCCGGGCGCGAGCAGGCAGCGGAAGCCGAAGCGCACGACGGCCGTCGCGCCGCCTTCCACCAGCGCCAGTCCTTCGCCGTAGGGCGCGGTCGCCGCGCCGCCGAGTTCCACGCCCGCGACGGTCTTGATCATCATGCCGAAGCGGATGCCGGCAACGCTGCGCTCGAATGCGACCTCGTAGCGGTAGACGTAGTCGCGGCCCGGCACGAGCACGTTGACCGCGCGGCCGTCGGGCGTTTCCACGCGCGGCCGGTCGATGCGCGCGCCGCAATGCGGATAGGTGACGCCCTGCCCGCGCGGCAGGCCGGGATCGAACCAGTCGTCTTCGTCGGACGCTTGCACGGGCATCGACGTGGACGTTGCGGAAGCGGGCGACGCCGAAGTCGTCGGCATCGGGATGGCGACAGCATCCTCGCTCGCCGCGGATGCGCGCGGCGGATTTGCGATGATCCACTCGCGCACCGACGCGGCGGAATCGGCCGGCGCGTACAGCAACTTCTGGTAGCGCGACAACACGTCGCGCGTGTTCCCGATCGCCAGCAGTTCGCCGCGGTCGAGCAGCATCGCGCGGTCGCAGACCTCGGCGACGGTGCCGGCCGAGTGCGAGACGAACAGGATCGTGCCGCCGTTCTCGCGGATCGTGCGGATGCGTGCGAAGCACTTGCGCTGGAAGGCCTCGTCGCCGACCGACAGCGCCTCGTCGACGACGAGGATGTCAGGCGTGACGTTGATCGCCACCGCGAAGGCCAGGCGCATGTACATGCCGCTGGAATAGGTCTTGACCGGCTGCTCGACGAAATCGCCGATGTCGGCGAAGGCGAGGATCGCGTCCATGCGTTCGTCGATCTCGCGCGGCGTGAGGCCGAGGATGCCGGCGTTGAGCACGACGTTCTCGCGTCCGGTGAATTCCGGGTTGAAGCCGGCGCCGAGCTCGAGCAGGGCGGCGACGCGGCCGCTGATGCTCACGCTGCCGGTGGTCGGCGCCAGCGTGCCGCAGACGATCTGCAGCAGGGTGGATTTGCCGGCGCCGTTGCGACCGACGATGCCGATCTGCTCGCCACGGCGGATCTCGCAGGAGACGTCGCGCAGCGCCCAGTATTCGCGGAAGTGGTCTCTCGGCGTCCGGCCGATGGCGCGCGCAAGGCGCGGCGCTACGAACTGGCGCAGGCGATCGAGCGGCCGCTCGTACACCGGATAGCATTTGCCGACGCCGTCGATGCGGATCGCCGGCTGCTGCGTGGCCGTCGTCTCAGAGGACATCGGCAAAGCCCTCGCGCGTGCGCTGGAACCACCACCACCCCAGCGATGCGAGCGCGAACCCGCCCAGCCAGCACAGTGCGAGGCCGCTCCAGTCCGGCGCGTGCCCCCAGATCAGCACCGCGCGCATGGACTCGACGATGAAGCTCATCGGGTTGGCCGCCATCAGGCCGCGGAAAGGCTCGGGCACCGAGGACAGCGGATAGAAGATCGCCGACAGGAACATCAGCATGGTGACGACGATCGTGGTCACCTGGCCGATGTCGCGGGCATACACGCCCAGCGAGGCAAGCATCCACATCGCGCCGAGCGTTCCCATCAGCAGCGGCGCGAGCACCAGCGGGAACATCAGCGCGGTCAGCGGCAGCCCGTGCAGGACGAACACCGCCAGCGCCGCCCATGCGAGCAATGCGACCAGCGCATGGAAGAGCGCTGCGAGCAATGCGACCACCGGCAGCACTTCCAGCGGGAACACCACGCGCTTGACGTAGTTGGCGTTGGCGAGGATCAGGCCCGGCGCGCGGTTGAAGCCTTCCGCGAACAGGTTGAACACCAGCAGGCCGGCGAACAGGATCACCGCGAAGCCCATGCGTCCGCCGTCCGCCGCCGCGCCGTTCCAGCGCGACGTGAACACGACCGAGAACACGAAGGTGTAGACCGCGAGCATCAGCAGCGGCGTGACCAGCGACCAGGCGAGGCCGAGGAAGGAACCGCGGTAGCGGCCGAGCACGTCGCGCCGCGCCAGTTGCAGGATCAATCGCCGGTTCGCGACGAGCGAACGCAGCATCCCGAGCGGCGAGGCATCGGGCCGCGGCATCGCCGGATGCGCGGAGCCGGCGGCTGGCTTCATCGACGGATCCGCCACTGCGCTCAGGCGTCGGCCCGCAGCGCGTGGTCGAGTTCGGCGCGCAGGTCGGCCACATCCTCGACGCCAACCGACAGGCGCACGAGGTGGTCGTGGATGCCGAGCGCGGCGCGGCGCTCGGGTGGGATCGAGGCGTGGGTCATGATGGCCGGATGGTTGACCAGGCTCTCGACGCCGCCGAGCGACTCGGCGAGGCCGAACAGCCTGCAGCGCTCCATCATCCGCCGCGCCGCCGGCAGGCCTCCGCGCACGTAGACCGAGATCAGGCCGCCAAAGCCGTCCATCTGCCGCTTCGCCAGCGCGTGCTGCGGGTGCGAGGCCAGGCCCGGATAGATCACCTTCTCGATGCCCGGATGCGTCTCCAGCCATTGCGCGAGTTCGAGCGCGTTGGCGCAGTGCGCCTTCATGCGCAGGTGCAGGGTCTTCAGGCCGCGCAGGGCGAGGAAGCTGTCGAACGGACCCTGCACGCCGCCGACCGCGTTCTGCAGGAAGGTCATCTGCTCGGCGACCTCGGCGTTGTCGCCGACGATCGCGACGCCGCCGACCATGTCGGAATGGCCGTTGAGGTACTTGGTCGCCGAGTGCATCACGATCGTCGCGCCGTGCTCGAGCGGGCGCTGCAGCATCGGCGAGCAGAACGTGTTGTCGACCACGAGGATCAGGCCGTGCGCCTTCGCGAAGGCGCCCAGCGCGGCGAGGTCGACGACCTTGAGCATCGGATTGGTCGGCGTCTCGGCCCAGATCAGTTTCGTGTTGGGCCGGATCGCCGCTTCCAGCGCAGCCGGATCGGTGAGGTCGACGAAGCTGATCTCCAGTCCCGCCGAGCGCTTGCGCACGCGCTCGAACAGGCGGTAGGTGCCGCCGTAGACGTCATCCATGCAGACCACGTGGTCGCCGCTGTCGAGCAGTTCGAGGATCGTCGAGGTCGCCGCCAGCCCCGAGGCGAACGCGAAGCCGCGCGTGCCGCCCTCGAGGTCGGCGATGCAGCGTTCCCAGGCGAAGCGCGTCGGGTTGTGCGAGCGCGTGTACTCGAAGCCCTGGTGCACGCCCGGGCTGGACTGCACGTAGGTCGAGGTCGCGTAGATCGGCGTCATGATCGCGCCGGTCGAGGGATCGGGATGCTGGCCGGCGTGGATGGCGCGGGTGCCCAGTCCCAAGGCTGCGTCTGGTTTGTTCATCGGTGGCAGTGCTCTTGTTGAATGTGCGACATGGATGTCGCTGCTTGTCTTTTCGCGATCAAGGACGATCGCATGAATTATTTTCCGACATGGATGTCGCTGCCTGATCTTCGCGGTCATGGAGGACCGCAGAAATCAATCTCGCTGCCGGTTCTTCGCGGTCACGGAGGACCGCCCAAATCAATTCCGCAGAAACTAATTCACTCTACGGCGCAGGTAGTTCAGAAGATCGATGCGCGTGATCAGCCCGAGGAAGGCCTCGCCATCCTTGACGATCGCCACCTGGCCGCGGTCGAACACCGGCAGCAGGGATTCGATCGGCGACTTCAGGTCGAGCACGTCGAGCTTGGTGACCATCGCGGTGGAGACCGGGTCGCGGAAGCGCGACTCGTCGCCGTAGACGTGCAGCAGCACATCGGACTCGTCGACGATGCCGACCAGGTGCTCGCCCTCCATCACCGGCAGCTGCGAGATCTCGTAGAGCTTCATGCGCTGGTAGGCGGTGACCAGCAGGTCGTTCGGGCCGATCACCACGGTGTCGCGACGGGCGTAGGGGCGCAGGATCAGGTCGCGCAGGTCGCCGTAGTGCTCGCGCTCGAGGAAGCCGTTGTCGAGCATCCAGTAGTCGTTGTACATCTTCGACAGGTACTTGTTGCCGGTGTCGCAGACGAACATCACCACGCGCTTGGGGGTCGTCTGTTCCTTGCAGTACTTCAGCGCGGCGGCGAGCAGGGTGCCGGTCGAGGAGCCGCCGAACACGCCTTCCTTCGCGAGCAACTCGCGGCCGGCGAGGAAGCTCTCCTTGTCGGTGATCGCGTAGGCCTTGTGCACGCGCGTGAAGTCGCTGATCGGCGGCAGGAAGTCCTCGCCGATACCCTCGACCATCCAGCTCGCCGATTTCTCGCTGAGGGTGCCCTCGTTGATGTATTCGGCGAGGATCGAGCCGACCGGATCGGCAAGCACCAGCTCCACGTGCGGCGCGGTCCTGGCGAAATAGCGCGACAGGCCGGTCATCGTGCCCGAGCTGCCGCAGCCGAACACGATCGCGTCCATCCTGCCGTCCATCTGTTCCCAGATCTCCGGGCCGGTGACTTCCTCGTGCGCACGCGGGTTGTCGGGATTGCCGAACTGGTTGATGAAGTAGGCGCCGGGGATCTCGCTGGCGATCTTCGCGGCGAGGTCCTGGTAGTACTCGGGATGGCCCTTGGCGACGTCGGAGCGGGTGAGCACGACTTCGGCGCCCATCGCCTTGAGGTTGAAGATCTTCTCGCGGCTCATCTTGTCGGGCACGACCAGCACGAGCTTGTAGCCCTTCTGCTGCGCGACCAGGGCCAGGCCGATGCCGGTGTTGCCGGCGGTGCCTTCGACCAGGGTGTCGCCCGGCTTGATCCTCCCGGCCTTCTCGGCCGCGCCGATCATCGACATGCCGATCCGGTCCTTGATCGAGCCGCCGGGATTGGCCGACTCGAGCTTCAGGAACAGCTCGCAGCAGCCGGTGTCGAGGCTGCGCGCGCGGATGATGGGCGTTTGCCCGATGAGTTCGAGGACGCTGTCGTGCACCGTCATGGTCGCTGCCCGCGGACGGCCGTCATGGCCGGACCCGGAATTCTAGCAGGCGCAGGTGAGCCGACTCCGGCGCATCCGGCGCGGCGTACGGCGTCTCAGAAGCGCCGCTTGCAGTGCCAGCGCCAGGCCGAGGCGATGATGTCGCCGATCTGCGTGCGCTCGGGTTGCCAGCCGAGGACGCCGCGCGCGCGCGCGCTGCTCGCGACCAGGGTGGTCGGATCGCCGGCGCGGCGCGGCGCGAACTGCCAGGGGATCTCGCGTCCGGTCACTTCGTGCGCGGCGTTGAGCACTTCCAGCACGCTGAAGCCGTCGCCATTGCCGAGGTTGAAGACGTGCGCGCCCTCGTGGTCGCCGAGGTACTCGAGCGCGAGCAGGTGGGCATCGGCGAGGTCGTCGACGTGGACGTAGTCGCGCACGCAGGTGCCGTCGCGGGTCGGGTAGTCGTTGCCGAACACCGACAGCGGCGCGGCGCCCGGATCGGTCGCGCGCAGGGCGTTCGGGATCAGGTGCGTCTCCGGCTCGTGCGCCTCGCCGATCCAGGCGTCCGCACTGGCGCCGGCGGCATTGAAGTAGCGCAGGGTCGCCGAGCGCAGGCCGTAGGCGCGCGCTGCGTCGCGCAGGATCTGTTCGACCATCAGCTTGCTGTGGCCGTAGGGGTTGATCGGATTGCAGGGGTGGTCCTCGTCGATGGTCTCGCCCTGCGGCATGCCGTACACCGCGGCGGTGGACGAGAAGATCAGCCGCTTCGATCCGTGCGAGCGCATCGCTGCGAGCAGGTTGAGCGTGCCCGAGACGTTGTTGTGGTAGTAGGCGTAGGGCTCGTGCATCGACTCGCCGACCAGCGACTTGGCGCAGAAATGCATCACCGATTCGAACTTGTGCTCGGCGAAGAGCTGCTCCAGCAGGATGGTGTCGAGCAGGTCGCCGACCACGAGCTCGCAGCCGTCAATCGCCTGCCGATGGCCGGTCGAGAGGTTGTCGAGCACGACCGGGTCGAGGCCGGCCGCCTTCAGCCGGCGGACCATGTGCGAACCGATGTAGCCGGCGCCACCGCAGACCAGGACGCTCATCGTGCCGCACCAGGGATCGGGTTCGGCATCGCGCCGGGCTCGGGGACGCTGTCGTGTCGGGTCATGTTGCGGCGGCGGCGGGCCCCGATGGGGCGGGAACGCGATTCTAGCAGGAGGCTGCCATCACGCATTCCGACCGGGCCGCAAGGAAAACGGGCAGTGGCGACCGACGAGGAGGGGCCGCCACCGCCCGCTGGATCGAACGTTTCGCGCCGGGCTAGTGCGCCTGGCGGATTTCGAACATTTGCGTCAACCGGTCTTTGGCGTGGAGCTTTTCGCGCTTCATCTGCGCGAGCGTGAAGTCGTCGAGCGGCAGGACGCCGAGCTCGGCATCCAGGACCTGCTTGTCCAGCTCGCGGTGGCGATGGTAGAGCTGCCGGAATTCCACATCGGTCTTGAGTATCGCATCCAGCTCTTCGCGCGATTGGCTTTCGAACATGGCGCTTGACCTCCTCTGCTTCGGAATTTCAAGGGACGGAAATGCAAACGCCCCGCTCGAGGATCGGGCGGGGCGTTCTGTCTTCGGATGCGTGACTGCGTGCGGCGCCGTTACCCCGGAACCCGCATCGCGGAGCGGCTTGCTCCAGACGACGGGGTGCTCCAGAAAATCGACTGCGCTCATGGGCCAGATCCGATCCTCCATGCATCGGGTGACACATGGGAAATTGACGCTACTCCTGCCGGCACAGCCCCGCAAGTGACCCGGCAAGCCCTTGAATGCACGAAGGCTTCTGTTCCGACCCGGGCTTGGCGACCGCTGGCCAAAAATCCGCCAGGAGCGCCAAGGACGATGTCAACTTGTTGATTTTTCGGTCAATTCGCGTTGCGCAAGGCGATCACTTCGATGCGGCTGTTGCGCTCCCGGCCCTGGGCCGTGGCATTGGACGCCACCGGCTGCTCTGCGCCCAGGCCAATCGCCTGCACCCGGCCGGCCGGGACACCCGCGGCCCGCAGCACGTTCTTCAGGGCGTCGGCGCGCTGCTGCGAGAGGGACAGGCTCTTCTGCGGATTGGCCGCGTTGTCGGTATGGCCCTCGATCCGGATCGTCGACCCGGCATGCTCCTGGACAAAGGCGAGGAGCGCCTTGACCTGCGCCCTGGCGCCCGCATCCTTGCGCAGGACGGAGCCACCGGGCGCGAACGCGGATCCGGACACCCTGATCGACGGGCCACGCGGTTCACCCGCGGCCGGCAGCGGCGACTTCGCGTAAGCACCACCAGTCAACGCGGCTTCCTGTTGCGCGAGCGCGGCCGCCTTGGCGCGGGCTTCGGCCAGCGCGCGGGCCTGATCGGATTCGTCGCTGGCGATGCCGGCCGCCTGGTCCTGTTGCGCCTCGCGTTCGCTGTCGGCGCGCTGGGTCTCCTCCTCGCGCGCCTTGTTCTGCAGGCGCAGGCGTTCGGCTTCCTCGCGGGCACGGTCGGCGTCGCGGCGGCTGGCTTCGAGCAGGATGCGGTCGTGCTCGCGATCGAGCTGGTCGAGCTGGCGCTCGGCCAGTTCGGCCTGGGCCGCGAACCGTGCGGTCGCCATCCGGCGCTCGGCGATGTACAGGGCCTGCTTGCGATCGTCCGAACGCGGCGAGGTCTGCGCCAGCGCGTCGATCGCCTGGTGCGCCTTCATCCGCGCAACCGCGCCGAGCTGGCCCAGCGACGGATCGGCGTCGAGTTCCGCGAGCTGCGCGCCCAGGCGCTGCAGGTCCGGGTCCCTGGGCGGCTCGGCGCGTGCGTATCCGAAGGCCAGCGCGACCGCGAGCACGAACGTCATGGCGATGGGCGAACGGCGCATGGCAGTGGCTCCGTAAAAGCCCCTGGTCGCCTCACTGCGTCGGCTGAAAAAGATCATGGCAGCGCCTCTTGGTCGAGCAGGCGGTGGCGCAGGTTGGCATTGTCCTCGGTCTTGATCGCCACCTGCGATTGCGCGGCCAGAGCCCGGCCCTTGGCGCGCGCGAAGTCGGCGTCAGCCTGCGCCGCCGTCGCAAACCAGCGCGCGCGGTCGTAGTCCTGCTTGGCCATTGCCGCCTTCGCGGCGACCAGGTCGCCGCGGGCCGCGGCCAGTTCGTCTGGCGCGTAACGCTCGTCGTCGGGAGTGCCGGCGGCCGTAACGGCCGCGTCGGCCGCGCCCAGTTCGTTGCCCGGAGGCGGCAGGCTGGCGCAGCCGGCCAGTCCGGCGAGCAGAGCGACCGTGACAAGGGTACGATGGATTTTTCGCCGCGATGGTGTCATAACAAATCCACGGGGACGGTGGCCGTCACTGCTATTGTCCGAAGCCGGCGGCAGGCTTGCAACGACCGCATCCACCGAACGGGGAATCCATACGATGGACATCGAATACTTCCTGAAGCTGATGGCGGAGAAGAACGCCTCCGACCTCTTCCTGACCACCGGAGCGCCGGTGAACATGAAGGTCGAGGGCAAGCTCTATGCGCTGGGCAATACCGGCCTGCCGCCGGGCCTGGTCAAGAAGATCGCCTATTCGCTGATGGACGAAACCCAGGTCGCGGTGTTCGAGCGCGACCTGGAAATGAACATGGCGATCTCGGTCAGCGAGGCCGGCCGTTTCCGCGTCAACGTGTTCAAGCAACGCGGCGAGCTGGGCATGGTGATCCGCTCGATCAAGAGCGAGATCCCGAGCGTCGAGGACCTCAAGCTGCCCTCGATCATCAAGGACATCGTGATGGAGCCGCGCGGCCTGGTGCTGCTCGTCGGCTCGACCGGCTCGGGCAAGTCCACCACGCTCGCCGCGATGATCGACCACCGCAACACCAGCACGACCGGCCACATCCTCACGATCGAGGACCCGATCGAATTCCTGCACCGGCACAAGAAGTCGATCGTCAACCAGCGTGAGGTCGGCCTGGATACCCATGCCTTCCACAATGCGCTCAAGAACGCGATGCGTGAAGCACCCGATCTGATCCTGATCGGCGAGATCCTCGATGCGACCACGATGGAAGCGGCGATCGCCTTCGCCGAAACCGGCCACCTGTGCCTGGCGACCCTGCACTCGAACAACGCCGACCAGACCCTGGAGCGCATCCTCAACTTTTTCCCGGAGTCGGCGCACAAGAACATCCTGATGAACCTGGCGCTGAACCTGAAGGCGGTGATCTCGCAGCGCCTGGTGATCGGCGTGGACGGCAGGCGCCTGCCCGCGAGCGAGATCCTGATCAACACGCCGCTGATCCGCGACCTGATCCGCCGCGGCGAGGTGCACGAGGTCAAGCAGGCGATGGAGGAATCGCTGGAGGAAGGCATGCACAGCTTCGACCAGTCGCTGTACCGCCTGTACAAGGACGGCAAGGCCGAGCTGGAAGAGGTGCTGCGCAAGGCCGATTCGCGCGACGGCCTGGCCCTCAAGATCCGCCTCTCGGAAGGCGCGCAGGGCGAGCACGATCCCTACGCGGAAGTGTTCACGCCGCCGCCGGCGGGCACGATCTAGCGATCGCCTGGACAAGTCCTTCGCGGACTTGTCCGGAAGTGCAGCCGGTCCTGCTGGTCAGGTGGGAGCCGGCGCATCTGGCTGCCGCTCCGGCCGTGCCAGGTCGAAAGCAGGCAGTTTCATGCAGGCGTCGTGGATGCGGCGGATCGTCGGATAGGGATCGAGTTCGACGCTGAAGCGGCGCGCGTTGAACACCTGCGGGATGAGGCAGCAGTCGGCCAATCCCGGCTGTTCGCCGTCGCAGAAGGTGCCAGTCGACAGGTGCTCGGCGAGCATGTTCTCGACCGCGCCCAGGCCCTCGCGGATCCAGTGGCGCACCCACTCGTCGCGCTCGGGGTGCGGCACGTTCCACTCGTTCTCGAAATACTGCATCACCCGCAGGTTGTTCAGCGGGTGGATGTCGCAGGCGACCGCCTGCGCGATCGCGCGGGCGCGGGCGCGGTCGCGCGCGGTAGCCGGCAGCAGCGGCGGATCGGGCCAGGTCTCGTCGAGGTATTCGATGATCGCCATCGACTGGCGCAGGACGCGGTTGCCATGCATCAGCGCCGGCACCAGGGCCTGCGGCTGGACGGCCCGGTATTCCAGCGTGTGCTGCCGGCCGCCCTCCTCGAGCAGGTGCACGGGCACGGTTTCGTACGGCAGGCGCTTGAGGTTCAGGGCGATGCGCACGCGATAAGCCGCGCTCGAGCGCCAATAGCTGTAGAGCCGCAATTTTTCATGGCCGTTCATGCTTCCCGCCCTTCCCCGCAGCGCCGCCGCTTCGCAGGCTAGCGGTTGCGGGCAACGATGGAAAGCGCCCGGACCGCGCCCCGGTGGCTGGCCCGACGCACGGTCGCCGGCTGGGCCCCAACGGCAGGCGCGGCGGTTCAGCCGGCCTTGCGGATGACTTGCTCTATGGCTCCGAACACGCTGCGACCCTCGCGGTCGAGCATCTCGATCCGCACCGTGTCGCCGAACGACATGAAAGGCGTGATCGGCGCGCCGGTCTCCAGCGTCTCCACCGTGCGCTTCTCGGCGAAGCAGGAGGCGCCCAGCGAGGTGTCCTGGTTGGCCACCGTGCCCGAGCCGACGATCGTGCCGGCCGAGAGCGGCCGCGTCCTGGCCGCATGCGCGACCAGTTGGGCGAAATCGAACTGCATGTCCACGCCCGCTTCCGGCGCGCCGAACCAGGCGCCGTTGATATGGGTGAGCATCGCCAGGTGGACCTTGTTGTCCTTCCATGCATCGCCGAGCTCGTCGGGCGTGACGAAGACCGGCGACAGGGCCGAGCGCGGCTTGGACTGCAGGAAGCCGAAACCCTTGGCCAGTTCCGGCGGGATCAGGTTGCGCAGGCTGACGTCGTTGACCAGGCCGATGAGCTGGATATGGCTGGTCGCCTGTTCAGGCGTGACCGCGACCGGTACGTCGTCGGTCACCACCACGACCTCGGCTTCGAGGTCGATGCCGTACGACTCGCTTGGCACCAGCACCGGGTCGCGCGGGCCGTAGAAGCCGGCGCTGACGGCCTGGTACATCAGCGGATCGGTGTAGAAGCTCGCCGGCACCTCGGCGCCGCGCGCGCGGCGCACGCGCTCGACATGCGGGAGGTAGGCGCTGCCGTCGACGAACTCGTAGGCGCGCGGCAGCGGCGCGGCAAGCTGGGCCGTGTCGAGGTCGAAGGCGCCTTCGGCGTGGCCCGCTTCGAGTTTCTCGGAGAGCGCATTGAGGCGCGGCGCGGCGTTCGACCAATCCTCCAGTGCGCGCTGCATCGTGTCGGCGATGCCGGTGGCGCGCACCGCGCGCGCGAGGTCGCGCGAGACCACGATCAGGCTGCCGTCGCGGCCGCCTTCCTTGAGAGATCCGAGTTTCATTGCTTGTCGAGTCCGAAGTAGGGTTGTTCGCAGAGGGTTCGTTGCATCGCGTGAGTGTCAAGCGCGGCAGGCTTCTCGCACTTGAAGTATTCGACGTCCAGGCAATAGCGGCTGTGACAAACCGTGTAATCGTGCACGTAGTGAAAGATGCTGATCGTGCGATCGGGCGCCACCGCCGCGCCCCAGCCGAATACCACGTCCGTTGCGGGTGTCTCGACGTCGATCCGCGCCGGCCGGCTCTTTTCCCTGGCCTGCAGCAGGCACTTGAAGGGATCGCTCCGCATATAGCAATCCACGGCATCCGGACGCCGACCGGATGCGTCCCACACTCCCAACTGGATGAACACGAGAAGGTCGTCACTTTTCAATGACGCAGGCGCGGCCTTGATCAGTTCATCGGAGAACGGGTAGTCCATCCATGGCGATTTTCCACCTGCCGTCGTCCCGGAGTTCGGCTCCTGATCCCTGATCCAGGTGTCGGCGCAGGCGGTGAGGATTGCCGCGATCCCCGCGACTAGAATTCCGATGACTGACCGGCTTCGCATGAAGCACAAGCATAGCGGAAGGCATCAACAAAAAACCCGCCATGAGGCGGGCTTTCGTTGCCGTGTCGCCGGTGGCGGCGGACTTCTGGTTGGCAGCCCCGGATGGATTCGAACCACCGAATGCCTGAGTCAGAGTCAGGTGCCTTACCGCTTGGCGACGGGGCTGTAGGCTTTCTTGAAAGTCCGCGCCCGGAAGCGCGGACCGTTCCGCAAAGACTCGATCAGCGCTTCGAGAACTGCGTGGCGCGACGCGCCTTGTGCAGGCCGACCTTCTTGCGCTCGACCTCGCGCGCATCGCGCGTGACGAACCCGGCCTTGCGCAGGTCGGACTTGAGGGTCTCGTCGTACTCGACCAGCGCGCGCGCGATGCCGAGGCGGATCGCACCGGCCTGGCCCGTGCTGCCGCCGCCGGCGACCGTGACCTGGATGTCGAAGGTCTCGGTGTGGCGGGTCAGTTCGAGCGGCTGGCGCACGATCATGCGCGAGGTCTCGCGACCGAAGAACTCGTCGAGCGGACGCTCGTTGACCGTGATCTTGCCGCTGCCGCCGCTGCGCAGGAACACGCGGGCGGTGGAGGACTTGCGGCGGCCGGTGCCGTAGTTGGGCTGTGCGGGCATATTGCTTCTCTTGAAAAGTCCGCGCACGGATGCGCAGGTTCCTGCGAACGGATTCGCGTCGAATTACAGGTCCAGGACCTGCGGCTGCTGCGCTTCGTGCGGATGCTCGCTGCCCTTGTAGACCTTGAGCTTGCGGAACATCGCGCGGCCCAGCGGATTCTTCGGCAGCATGCCCTTCACGCCGATCTCGATCACGCGCTCGGGCTTGCGGGCCAGCACCTGTCCAAGGGTCTCGGACTTCATGTTGCCGATGTAGCCGGTGAACCGGTAATACATCTTGTCGTCCATCTTCTTGCCGGTGACGGCGATCTTCTCGGCGTTGATGACGACGAGATAGTCGCCCGTGTCCACGTGCGGGGTGAACACCGGCTTGTGCTTGCCGCGGAGGCGGGAAGCGAGCTCGGAGCACAGGCGGCCAAGGGTCTTGCCCGAGGCGTCCACCAGATACCAGTCGCGCTTCACGGTCTCCGACTTGGCGCTGAAAGTAGTCATCGCAGCTCCGCGGGAACGGTTTAGGGGTAGCAAAGAGGCGGAATGATAGCGGCCTTCGGCGGGCATGGCAAGTCGTCCCGGACACGCGTGCTAGCATCCGGTGCATGTCCTTCCCCGCGCCAGCCGATGCCAGGTCCAGCGGGCGCGCGATCGCCGATCCGCTGATCGCGCTGGCCGACCGCTGCGTGCAGTGCGGGCTGTGCCTTCCGCATTGCCCGACCTATCGCCTCGATCGCGCGGAAACCGAGTCGCCGCGCGGCCGCATTGCGCTGGCGCGTGGCCTTGCCGATGGCTCGCTGATCCCGGACCCGATCGCCGACGCGCACCTGGATCACTGCCTGGGCTGCCGGCGCTGCGAAGCGGTCTGTCCGGCTGGCGTCGCCTATGGGGAATTGCTGGTCGAGGTCAGGCAGCGGCAACGCCAGCGGCGGCAACCGTCGCGGAGCCAGCGCGCGCTGGAATGGCTGACCGCGCGACCGCTGTTGCTGGATCGCCTGCTGGGAGCGTACCGCGTGCTGTACCGGCTGTTGCCACGAGGGCTGCGGTCGCGATTGCTGCAGCGTCCGCCGTCGCGTACCCGGATCGATGCTGCACGCCATGACGCCGGAGATGTTTCGCCACCGCGCGTTGCCCTGTTCCTGGGCTGCGTGGCGCGACGCTACGACGGCGATACGCATGCCGCACTCGCGAAGCTGTGCCATGCAGCCGGCATCGACGTGGTCGTGCCGCAAGCGCAAACCTGCTGCGGCGCCGTGCACGCGCATGCGGGCAATACGAACGAGGCGAGCGATCTCGCGCAGCGCAACCGCGCCGCGTTTGCCGCCGCCATCCCGGTGCTGACGACCGCGACCGGCTGCCACGAGTCGATCGCCGTCGCGCTCGCCGACCATGCGCCGGTGCATGATGCCTGCGTCTTCCTCCTCGCCCACGCGGAGAGGCTGCGCTTCCGTCCATCCGGCACGCGTGTCGCCCTGCATGTGCCCTGCACCCAGCGCGCGGTCGTGAAAAGCGACAAGGCGTTGCGCACCCTGCTCTCGCGGATCCCACAACTTGACCTGGTCGAACTGCGCGACACCGGCTGCTGCGGCGCCGCGGGCACCTACATGTTCGACCAACCCGCGCGCGCGACTGCGCTGCGCCGGCCGGTGCTGGACGCCTTCGCCGCCAGTGGCGCGAGCCTGCTGCTTTCGGCGAACATCGGTTGCCGGCTGCACCTGTCGAACGGCGCACCGGTGCGCGTGCAGCATCCGCTCGAATTCCTCGCCGGACACCTCGTCGAAACCGCCGCATGAACGCCACCCGCCGCTACAGTCGCCTCGACCGCCTGCTCATCGAGGCCGAGCACGCGCTGACCAGCGCCCTGATCGCGCAACCCGCCGCGCGCACGGCCAATCCCGCGGGCCAACTGGTCGACGGCGAACTCGATGCCTCCCAGCGCCGCCACGCGGTGGGGCTGATGCGGGTCAACCACGTCGGCGAGGTCTGCGCGCAGGCGCTGTACTACGGCCAGGCCGCGGTCGCACGCGACACCGATACCCGCACCCAGCTTCTCGCAGCGGCCGCCGAGGAAACCGATCACCTTGCATGGTGCGGGCAGCGCCTGCGCGAACTCGACAGCCGCCCCAGCCTGCTCAACCCGCTCTGGTACGCGGGCAGCTACGCGATCGGCCTGCTCGCGGGCCTGCGTGGCGACGGCTGGAACCTCGGCTTCGTGGTCGAGACCGAACGCCAGGTCGAAGCCCACCTCGACGAACACCTGCAATCGCTCCCCGAAGCCGACGCGCGCAGCCGCGCCATCGTGCAGGTGATGAAGGCCGACGAGGCGCGCCACGCCGACAAGGCGCAGGACGCAGGCGCGCGCGCGCTGCCGGCGCCGGTCAAGGCCGCGATGCGGGTGGCGAGCGGTTTGATGAAGGCCGTGGCGTACCGGATCTGACACGCACTCCGGCTTCGCACCGGCCACTGTCTTCTTGTTTGCTGTCGGCAGCATTGTCATCGACGCGAAACGCTCTTGAGCCTGATCTTGCTCGATGTTGATCTTGTCCTTGGGCTCCAAGACCGAGCAGATACCACCTGGGTGGATCCCCGCCTTCGCGGGGATGACGAGCCCAAGAAAAAGCCGGCACGAGGCCGGCTTTTTTCTTTCCACACCACAATCCGCGAACCTCACCACCCGAACCTCACCACCCGAATCATCACCAGATGATGACGCGCTTGTCCGGCGCGACGTACATCCGGTCGCCGGGCTTGACCCCGAACGCATCGTAGAAGCCGGGCTGGTTGACCACCGTGCCGAGCACGCGGTCGATCGGGATCGAGTGCTCGTTGGACTTGATCTGCTCGATCATCGCGTTGTCGCGCATCTTCTCGCGCCACACCTGGGCGAAGCCGGCGTAGAAGCGCTGCTCGCCGGTCATGCCGTCGATCACCGGCGACTTCTGGCCGTGCAGCGAGATCTTGTACGCCTTGTAGGCGATCGCCAGGCCGGAGTTGTCGGCGATGTTCTCGCCGAGGGTCAGCTCGCCGTTGAGGTGGTAGCCCTTGACCGGCTCGAACGCCGCGTACTCGTCCACCAGCGCCTTGGTCTTGGCGGCGAACTTGGTGTGGTCGTCCTTCGTCCACCAGTCGTGCAGGTTGCCGCTGCCGTCGTACTGCGAACCCTGGTCGTCGAAACCGTGGCTGATCTCGTGGCCGATCACCGCGCCGATCGCGCCGTAGTTGACCGCGTCGTCGGCTTTCGGGTCGAAGAACGGCGGCTGCAGGATCGCGGCCGGGAACACGATCTCGTTCATTTCCGGGTTGTAGTAGGCGTTGATCGTCTGCGGGTTCATGCCCCACTCGCTGCGGTCGATCGGCTGGCCGAGCTTGTTGATGTTGCGCATGTACTCGAACTCGCTGGCGCGCGCGACGTTGCCGAGCAGGTCGTCGCGGTCGATGCGCAGCGCCGAGTAGTCGCGCCACTTGTCCGGGTAGCCCAGCTTGAGCATGTACATCGACAGCTTGGCCAGGGCCTGCTGCTTGGTCGCCGGGCTCATCCAGTCGAGGGTGTCGATGCTCTGCTTGTAGGCGGCGAGCAGGTTGTGCACCAGTTCGGTCACGCGCGCCTTGCTCGCGGGCGGGAAGTAGCGCGAGACGTAGACCTGGCCGAGCTGTTCGCCGATCGTGCCGTCGAGCAGGCGCACGCCGCGCTGCCAGCGCGGACGGTTCTGCGGGACGCCGCGCAGGACGGTGCCGTAGAAGGCGAAGTTCTCGTCGACGTAGGCCTTGCTCAGGTAGGGCGCGGCGGCGTGCAGTGCATGCCAGCGGAAGTACGCCTTCCACACCGGCACCGGCGTGTTCCTGATGATATCGGCCAGGCCCTTGAAGTAGCTCGGCTGGCTGACGATCACGTAGTCGACCTTGCCGGCCACGCGCGCGTCGGCGAGGTAGGCCTTCCAGTCGAAGCCCGGCATCAGCGCCGGCAGGTCGGCGAGCATGACCTTGTTGTAGACCTTGACCGGGTCGCGGTTCTCGACCTTGCTCCACTGCACCTTCGCCAGCGAGGTTTCGAGCGCGAGCACGCTGGCCGCGTCGGCCTTGGCGTTGGCGTCGCCGGACAGCGCCAGCATGCGCTCGACGTGACCGACGTACTGGTCGCGGAAACCCTTGAGCTTGGCGTCGTCGTCCTTGAGGTAGTAGTCGCGGTCGGGCAGGCCCAGGCCGCTCTGGCCGAAATCGACGACGTACTTGGTCGAATCCTTGTTGTCCTGGTGCACGTTGCCGCCGAAGGGCGCGTCGATGCCGACCAGGCCGAAGTGGGCGATCAGGGCCGGCAGGTCGTCGGTGCCCTTCATCGCGTCGATGCGATCGAGCTCGGGCTGCAGCGGCTTCAGGCCCAGGGTCTCGAGGTGGCCCTCGTCCATGAAGCTGGCGTAGAAGTCGCCGATCTTGCGCTCGCCGTCGTTGTGCGGCGCTTTCTGCGCGTCCTCGATGATGCTGCGCACGTCAGCGAGCGACTTGTCGTACAGCATGTCGAACACGCCGTAGGTGGCCTTGTCCGCCGGTATCTGGGTGGTCGCCAGCCAGTGGCCGTTGATGTGCTGGTAGAGGTCGTCCTGCGCGCGCACGGACTTGTCCATGTCGGCGGCATTCAGCCCCGAGGTCGGTGGCGTGGCCGCCCCCGCGATGCCGGACAGCAGGCACAAGCCGATGGCGACGACGATGGTGCGTTTCATGGGAGGTCCTCGGAAAAGTGGGCGCGGCTGCGCGCGGAAAGCGGCCATGGCCGCGGCGACCATGGACGCTAGCAGGTCAGGCCGGCGCGGGAATGGGCCAGAAGTCCTGCCGGCGGGGATGGGGAACGGGGTGCCGGAAGCGCGGGCGGGCGCCCGCGGCCCTCGCAGGCCGCCCGGCCCCGGATCAATCGACCAGGTTGCGGCCGTGGAACAGTTCCTCGATCTCGCGCTTGAGCTGCGCCTCGATGCGCAGGCGCTCCTTGAACGAGAGGTTCTTGGCCTTTTCCTCGAACAGGTAGGTGTCGAGGTCGAACTCCTTCACGTGCATCTTGGTGTGGAAGAGGTTCTCCTGGTACACGTTCACGTCGATCATCTCGTAGTGCGCGCGGTGCGTCTTCGAGAGGAAGTCCTGGATCGAGTTGATCTTGTGGTCGATGTAGTGCTTCTTGCCCTTCACGTCGCGGGTGAAGCCGCGCACGCGGTAGTCGCAGACCACGATGTCCGACTCGAAGCTCTCGATCAGGTAGTTGAGGGCCTTCAACGGCGAGATCACGCCGCAGGTGGCCACGTCGATGTCGGCCCGGAAGGTCGCGATGCCGTTCTGCGGATGGGTTTCCGGATAGGTGTGGACGGTGATGTGGCTCTTGTCCATGTGCGCGACCACGCTGGCCTCGCCGGTGTGCTCGCGCATCGCGCCGCTGATCGCCTCCGAGCCGACGTCCTTGCGGTCGATGACCGGTTCCTCGGAGATCAGGATCGTGACCGAGGCGCCCTGCGGGTCGTAGTCCTGGCGGGCGACGTTGAGGATGTTGGCGCCGATGATCTCGGCCACGTCGGTCAGGATCTGGGTCAGGCGATCGGCGTTGTAAGCCTCATCGATGTACTCGATGTAGCGCTGGCGCTGATCGTCGCTGATCGCGTAGCAGATGTCGTAGATGTTGAACGACAGCGACTTGGTGAGGTTGTTGAAGCCCTGGAGCTTCAGGCGCGGCAGTGGCTTGACCACGGGGCTTCTCCGACCAAACAGGGCGATTCGGGCCGCGATTATCGGTCAAAGCGGCGGCGATGCAAGTGACGCGTTGCCCTGCGGCCCGGCTGGGCCTAAGCTGCCGCCTGTTCAGCCGACAGACCGACGAGCGACCATGGCCAGAGTCTCCACCTTGATGCCGCATGCCCTGCTGCGTCCGTTGATGTCCTCCGAGCTCGCGCCCGATGCGAACACGCTGGAGCATTTTCTCGGCTACTGCCACCGCCACCGCTATCCGAACCGCACCGACGTGTTCCGTCCGGGCGATCCGGCCGACACCCTGCACTACGTGGTCAGCGGCACCCTGTCGATCATCAGCGAGGAAGCCGACGGCCGCGAGCTGGTGCTGTCCTACCTCAACGCCGGCGACTTCATCGGCGAGCTCGGCCTGTTCGTGAAGACCGACCACCGCGAGGTGCTGCTGCGCACGCGCAGCCCGGTCGAGCTGGCCGAGATCAGCTACGAACGCCTGCTCGCACTGTTCCATGGCCCGCTGGCGACCGAGTGCCCGCGCCTGATGTACGCGATCGCCTCGCAGCTCGCCAAGCGCCTGCTCGACACCAGCCGCAAGGCCAGCCGCCTGGCTTTCATGGACGTCAGCGGCCGCATCCTGCGCACCCTGCTCGACCTGTGCGATGAACCCGAGGCGCTCAGCCATCCCGAAGGCACCCAGATCCGCGTCTCCCGCCAGGAGCTGGCGCGCATCGCCGGCTGCTCGCGCGAGATGGCCGGCCGCGTGCTCAAGCAGATGCAGGCGGAGAAGCTGCTGCACGCGCGCGGCAAGACCATCGTGATCTACCGGGCGACGCGCGACGACGCGAAGAACTGAGGAGGGGCGACATGCCCTCGCCTGCCGATACCGTGGTCCACGTCCGCACCGCGCGCAACGGCGATGCCTCCGACATCGCCTCGCTGATCACCCTGCTCGGCTATCCCTGCCTGCCCGATGAAGCCCTCGCGCGCATGGGCACGATCGCCGGCGAGCACGACCAGGCCCTGCTGGTCGCCGAGCGCGACGGTCACCTGTGCGGCCTGCTCGCGCTCGACCTGATGTATTACCTGCCGCTGGGCGCGCGCACCTGCCGCATCACCGCCCTGGTCGTCGCGACCGAGCACCAGGGCGAGGGCATCGGCCGCGAGCTGCTGCAGGCCGCCGAGTCCTGGGCGCGCCAGGCCGGCGCGGCGCGCATCGAGGTCACCAGCGCGGCGCACCGCGAGAACGCGCACGCCTTCTACCGCGCCCGTGGCTACAGCGACGGCTCGATGCGCTTCGTGAAGCGGTTGGGCGACGCCTGAGGCTTCAATCCGCGAACAGCTCGCGCAGCGCGGCGCCCGGATCGGTGGCGCGCATGAAGGTTTCGCCGACGAGGAAGGCCTGCACGTCCGCCGCGCGCATCCGCGCCACGTCGGCCCGCGTCGCGATGCCGCTTTCGGTGACGAGGATGCGGTCGGGAGGCACGTGGTCGCGCAGCGCCAGGGTGGTGTCGAGCGAGACATCGAACGTGCGCAGGTTGCGGTTGTTCACGCCGATCAGGCGCGAAGGCACGTCGAGGGCGCGTTCGAGTTCTTCGGCATCATGGGTTTCGACGAGCACGTCGAGGTCCAGTTCGGACGCGAGCAGCGACAGCTCCATGAGCGCATCGTCCTCCAGCGCCGCGACGATCAGCAGGATGCAGTCGGCGCCGAGCGCGCGCGCCTCGTGCACCTGGTACGGGTCGATCACGAAATCCTTGCGCAGCGCGGGCAGCGCGCAGCTCGCTCGCGCGGCGACCAGGTATTCATCGGCGCCCTGGAAAAAATCCACGTCGGTCAGCACCGACAGGCAGGCCGCACCACCGGCCTCGTAGCTGCGCGCGATCGCGGCCGGATCGAAGTCGGCGCGGATCACGCCCTTGCTCGGGCTGGCCTTCTTGACCTCGGCGATCACCGCCGCCCGGCCCTGCGCGATGCATGCCTCGATCGCGTCGGCGAAACCACGCGGCTCGGGCAGGTCGGCGCAGCGCGCGACCAGTTCGCGCAGCGGCACGCGCGCCGCGCGCTCGGCGACCTCCTCGGCCTTGCGCGCGAGGATCCTGTGCAGCACGTCGGCCATCAGCGATCCGCGCGCGGACCCGCGTAGGCGCGCTCGACCTTGGCGATGCGGATCTCGAAATGCTCGTACCACTCCAGACGGCCGCGCTGGCGCACCGCGGTGTGCTCGCCATTGTGCTTCCAGGCGGCGATCGCCTCCTCGCTTTGCCAGTAGCTCACGGTGATGCCGAAGCCGTCGGCGCCGCGCACGGTTTCCACGCCGAGGAAGCCGGGCTGCTGCGCCGCCAGTTCCATCATCCGCGTGGCCGCTTCGGTATAGCCGCCGGGGGCTTCGTCGGTGCGCCGCGAGGAGAAGATCACGGCGTAGTACGGCGGTTCGGGTGTGCTGGCGAAGGACTCGGTGCTCATCGCGGCTCCTGTCGAGATGCGTTCGATGACGGATGGCGCAAGCGTATCAGGACGGCGCACCGAGGCGCTGCGTGGCCTGCACGAACTCCACCAGCTTGCGCTGCGCCGCTCCACTGGAGAGCGCCTGCCGCGCCATCACGATGCCCTCGCCGATGCCCGGTGCCAGGTCGGCCGCGTACAGCGCCGCGCCGGCGTTCAGCGCGACGATCTCGCGCGGCAGTCCCGGCTTGTTGCCGAGCGCGTCGAGCAGCATCGCCCGCGACCCGATCGCGTCGTCCACGCGCAGGTTGCGACTGGCGGCCATCGGTATTCCGAAATCCTCGGGGTGGATCTCGTATTCGCTCACCTCGCCGTCGCGCAATTCGGCGACCAGGGTGGCGGCGCCGAGCGAGATCTCGTCCATGCCGTCGCGTCCCCACACCACCAGCGCGTGGCGCGCGCCGAGCCGCTGCAGCACGCGCGCCTGGATGCCGACCAGGTCGGGATGGAAAACGCCCATCAGGATGTTCGGTGCGCCGGCCGGATTGGCCAGCGGGCCGAGGATGTTGAACAGCGTGCGCACGCCCAGCTCGCGGCGCACCGCGGCGACGTGCTTCATCGCCGGGTGGTGGTTGGGCGCGTAGAGGAAGGCCAGGCCGGTCTGCGCCAGGCACTGCGCGACCTGCGCCGGTTGCAGGTCGATCCGCGCGCCGAGGGCTTCGAGCACGTCGGCGCTGCCCGACTTCGACGACACGCTGCGGTTGCCGTGCTTGGCCACTTTCGCGCCCGCCGCCGCGGCGACGAACATGCTCGCGGTGGAGATGTTGAAGGTGTTGGCGCCGTCGCCGCCGGTGCCGACGATGTCGACGAGGTGTCGTTTGTCGTCGCCGCCCAGTGCGCCGACGGTCGAGCCGTCGCCCGGCACCTCCACCTTCGCCGCGAACTCGCGCAGCACCGAGGCCGCGCCGGCGATCTCGCCCACGGTCTCCTTCTTCACCCGCAGGCCGGCGAGGATCGCCGCGACCAGCGTCGGCGAGACTTCGCCGCGCATGATCTGGCGCATCAGGTCGACCATCTCGTCGTGGAAGATCTCGCGATGCTCGATGGTGCGCTGGAGCGCTTCCTGGGGCGTGATCGGCATGCTCAACCCGCGAGGAAGTTCTTCAGCAGGGCATGGCCGTGCTGGGTGAGGATCGACTCGGGATGGAACTGCACGCCTTCCACCCGCAGCGACTTGTGGCGCAGGCCCATGATCGCTTCCACGCCGCCGTCTTCGTCTTCGGTCCAGGCGGTGACTTCCAGGCAATCGGGCAGCCCCTGCGAATCCACGACGAGCGAGTGGTAGCGCGTGGCCTCGAAGGGATCGGGCAGCCCGGCGAACACGCCGGCGCCGCCGTGGCGCACGGGGGAGGTCTTGCCGTGCATGATCCGGCCCGCGCGCACGACCTTCGCGCCGAAGGCCTGGCCCAGCGCCTGGTGACCGAGGCAGACGCCGAGGATCGGGATGCGATCACCCAGTCGCGCGATGATTTCCAGCGACACGCCGGCGTCGTCGGGCGTGCCCGGCCCCGGCGAGATCACGATCCGCGAAGGCGCGAGCTTCTCGATGCCGGCCACGTCGATCGCGTCGTTGCGCAGCACCTGCACGTCCTGCCCCAGCTCGCCGAAATACTGCACGAGGTTGTAGGTGAAGCTGTCGTAGTTGTCGATCATCAACAGCATGGAAGTACGCGAGCTGCGGCGGGCGGACGAGTATAGCCCGGCGCACGGGCGCGTCCCGCGGACGATCGCTCAGGTCGTCATGCCATGCGGGATGCGCACGACGACCCGCAGGCCGGGCGTGTTGTCCTCGAGGGTGACGGTGCCGCCGTGGCGATGGACGATCGCGCGCACCAGGCTCAGGCCGAGGCCGCTGCCGGCCGATCCTCGGTGCTCCTCCAGCCTCACGAAGCGGTCGAACACGC
Source organism: Lysobacteraceae bacterium (assembly GCA_036496805.1). Lineage (GTDB taxonomy): Bacteria > Pseudomonadota > Gammaproteobacteria > Xanthomonadales > Xanthomonadaceae > SZAS-103. Next base: position 95,287 of record DASXKN010000035.1, on the reverse strand, counting down.
GCTCGCGGTCGGGGGAGGGAATGCCGGCGCCGTGGTCGCCGACGATCAAATGCACGGCCTCGCCGTCGTCGAACAGGCCCAGGCTCACACGGGTTCCGCTCGTCGCGTACTTGAACGCGTTGTCGAGCAGGTTGGCGATGAGCTGGAACAACTGGTCGGTGTCGCCGCGCAGGCGGCAGGGCGACGTGTGAACGTCGAGGGCGATGTCGCGATCGCCGGCGATCGGTGCGTACAGCTCGACGGCATCGAGCACCACCGGCTCGAGCGCGAACTCGGGATCGTCGGCGCGCGCGGTCTGCGCCTCGATACGGGTCAGTCGCAGCAGGGCGCCGAAGGTCGCCAGCAACTGGTCGGTCTCGGCGGTGGCCGCTTCGAGTTCAAGCGCCAGCGCGTCGTCGGAAGCATGGTCGTCGGGCACGTGCCGTCTGCGCATGTCCTCGAGGCGGTTGCGCAGGCGCGTGAGCGGCGTACGCAGGTCGTGGGCGATGTGGTCGGTCGCGTGGCGCACGCCGGCGAGCAGCTCCTGGATGCGGTCGAGCATCGCGTTGATCTGGCGCGCCAGGCGCGCGAACGCATCGTCGCTCTCGCCCTCGGGGATGCGCAGGGCCAGTTCGCCGGCGCCGACGCGACGGGTGATGTCGTAGGTGCTCTCCAGTCGCCGCTCGACCAGCAGCGCGGCGATCCATCCGATCAGTCCTCCCAGCACCGCGGCGGCGAGCAGGGCGTAGATCGAGGTGCGCTTCAGCAGCGATTCGAAACGCGCCTGGTTGTGGCTGCGCCGGCCGGTCAGCAGCAGGCTGCCGTCCTTGAGTTTCTGCAGCTTGGCGACCACGCGCACGAGGCCATCCGCGTTGTGCTCGTCGAACTCGACCCAGCCGTCGCTGCTCCTGCGCGCCGATCCGGGCAGGTTGGCGAACTGGCCCGCGACGAGCTGGCCGTTCGGGCCGATCAGTTCGTACACCGCGTTGTCGTCGTCCGGCGCGGCGGTGCGTTCGGCGATCTCGGTGCGCAGGCCGGAATAACCCGATTCGCGGTACAGCTCGACAAGGTCGGCGCCGTCCAGGCGGATCACCTCGTGCAGGTCCTGCGCGAAGATCTGCGACACCGCGTAGTAAAGGCCGGCGCCGAGCAGCAGGTAGGAAACCAGGAACAGTCCACCGATCGCCAGCGCCAGGCGCGCGCTGGTGGAACGTCCGGTCAGCGCGCGGAGCAGCTTATTCACGCACGCCGAGGCGGTAGCCGGCGCCACGCACCGTATGCAGCAGCGGCTTGGGATGGCCGCGGTCGATCTTCTGGCGCAGGCGGCTGATGTGGACGTCGATCACATTGGTCTGCGGATCGAAGTGGTAGTCCCACACCGCCTCCAGCAGCATCGTGCGGGTGACCACGCGCTCGGCCTGGCGCATCAGGTATTCGAGCAGGCGGAACTCGCGCGGCTGCAGCTCGATGGTCTTGCCGGCGCGCCGCGCCTCGCGGGTGAGCAGGTTCAGTTCGAGGTCGCCCACGCGCAGCTCGGTGGTCTCGGCGCTGGTGGACTGGCGGCGACGCAGCAGGCTGTCGATGCGCGCGGAAAGTTCGGCATAGGCGAAAGGCTTGACAAGGTAATCGTCGGCGCCGGCACGCAGGCCCTCGACGCGATGGTCGACGTCGCCGAGCGCGGTCAGCACCAGTACGGGAGTGGCGTTGCCTGCACCGCGCAGGGTGCGCAGCACGGTCAGGCCGTCCACCGCCGGCAGCATGCGGTCGAGGACGATGGCGTCGTAGGTCTCGGTGGTGGCCAGGAACAGGCCGTCGCGGCCGTTGTCGGCCTGGTCGACGGTGTGCCCGTCTTCGGTCAGGCCCTTGGCGATGAAGGCAGCGGTGTGGGGATCGTCTTCGACGATGAGGATGCGCATCCGGCCTCCTTGCGTGCTTCGAAGGATAACGCGCAGCAAACCGGCGCACACGCCTAAAAAAATACCGCGCCGGCGAACCGGCGCGGTATGGGTGTTGCACGAGTGCGACTGCGCGTCGAGCGCTGCCGCTGCCCGGATTACATGCCCGAAGCGGTCGAACCCGAAGCCATGCTGCTGGAAGCGGCGGGAGCAGCCTTCTTGGCGTGGTGCTTGTGGTGATGCTTGGCCGGGGCCTTGGCCGGGGCGGCCGAGGAGGCGGCCATCATGCCGCTGTCGGAAGCCATCGAGCCCGAAGCCTGGGCGAAAGCGGTGCCGGTCAGGGCGGCGAGGGCGAGGGCGATGAGGATCTTGCGCATGGGAAACTCCTGGATAGGGTCAGAGGGGTCAATGCCGTCAGGGCCTGCCCCGACGTGGCGCCACGATGCGCCCGCCCCCAGCGCGCCCTGCTTGCCGGAAGATGACGGAAAATTTAGATGCTGATGCGCGTTCAGCGAACGTGAGCGGCTACAACCCCTGCGCCGCCTGCGCCACCGCGCGGAACAGGGCGCGGCCCTTGTTCATCGTCTCCTCCCATTCCTTCTGCGGGTCGGAGTCGTACACGATCCCGGCGCCGGCCTGCACATGCAGGCGGCCGTCGTGGATCACCGCGGTGCGGATCGCGATCGCGGTGTCGGCATCGCCCCACCAGCCGATGTAGCCGATCGCGCCGGCATAGATGTTGCGGCGGATCGGCTCGAGCTCGCGGATCAGCTCCAGCGCGCGGATCTTCGGGGCGCCGCTGACCGTGCCGGCCGGGAACGCGGCCTTGAGCACGTCGGCATAGCTCAGTCCTTCGCGCAGGGTGCCTGTGACTTCGCTGACAATGTGCATCACGTGCGAGTAGCGCTCGATCACGAACTGCTCGCCGACCTTGACGCTCCCGGGCGCGGCGACGCGGCCGACGTCGTTGCGGCCGAGGTCGATCAGCATCAGGTGCTCGGCGCGCTCCTTGGGATCGGCCAGCAGGTCGGCTTCCAGCGCGACGTCCTCGGCCGGCGTCTTGCCGCGCGGACGGGTGCCGGCGATCGGGCGCACCGTGACCGTGCCTCTGCCCGCCTCATCGTGCTGCAGGCGCACGAGGATCTCGGGCGAGGAACCCACGACCTGGGTGCCATCGAGGTCGAGGAAGTACATGTAGGGCGAGGGATTGAGCGCGCGCAGGGCGCGGTACACGTCCACCGGCCGCGCCTGGAACGGCACCGACAGCCGCTGCGAGAGCACCACCTGGAACACCTCGCCGGCCTTGATCGCCTCCTGCGCGGTGCGCACGGCGGCCTTGTAGCCCTCCTCGGTGAAGCCGGAGACGAAGTCGCCTTCGTGCAGCGTCGCCGGCGCCAGCACATCCGGATAGCTGCGGCCGGAGTGGCGCAGGCGGTGGACGAGTTCGTCGAGCCGCCGCCGCGCGCGCGCATACGCCTGCGCCTGCGATGGATCGGCGTGCACGATCAGGTACAGGCGTCCCTTGAGGTTGTCGAATACCGCGACTTCTTCCGAGAGCATGAGCATCGCGTCGGGCGTGCCGAGCGGATCGGGCTGGGGCGTGCCGGTTCCGGCAGGGTCGGCAGCCAGGCGCGGCTCGATCCAGGCGATCGTCTCGAAACCGAAGTAGCCGACCAGTCCTCCGGTGAACGCCGGCAGCTCGGGCATGCGCGGCACCCGGAAGCGCGCGCGCAGGGCCTCGACCTCGGCGAAGGGATCGGCCAGCTCGCGCGATTCGACCAGTTCGCCGTGCTCGCGCACTTCCAGCGTGTGGCCACGGAAGGTGTAGATGCGTTTCGCCGGCAGGCCGATGATCGAATAGCGCCCCCAGGTCTCGCCGCCCTCGACCGATTCGAACAGATAGGTGTGCGGCCCGTCGGCCAGTTTCAGGTATACCGACAGCGGCGTATCGAGATCGGACAGCACCTCGCGCACGACCGGGATGCGGTTGTGGCCGGCGGCGGCGAGGGCGTCGAAAGTGGCTTGGTCGATCACGGCGGGGTTCACGGGGACGAAAGCGCGAGTATGCCAGCGCGCGCCGCAATCATCGTCCTGTCACATGCCTGTGCGAATCTGGACTCGGCGCTATCGCGCACGATCATCGCAAGGAAGAAAGTCGGGCACGGATGCTCCCCTTTTCATGGACCCGGGCGGGGCAACCCTCCCGGGTCTTTTCGTTGCGGCCGGCTACCAGACGCGGATCAGCTCTTTCCATTCGTCGTCCAGGAGGACGAAACCGCGGGACCAGCGCACACCTTTCCCGTCCCAATACATCGCGCTGTGGTAGGCCGATTCCGTGGGCCTTTCGAGATCCGCCCATTCCCAGTCGTCGCCTTCGACAACGCGCATGACCTTCCCGGAGGGCCAGCGGATCACGATGGCGTCGAGGGTAGCGGTCGAACCACCGTTTCCGTACAAACCGATTAGATCGGGATCGCGAGTAACGACCCGCTCGTGCGACACCATGCAAAGGCCTCGCACGGTCTTTTTGCGCAACGCGCAGTGAAAGGTCCCGGAACCGCCGTGTTCGACGACTCGCCGGATACCTGCATGCGGGCCGGCTGTTGCTCCAGCGGAAAGCGCGGCGGCCATCGCCAGAACGAACATCCAGGAGAAGCCGGCAAGCCGGCCGCGCCACGATCGCTGTGCCAGCGCGCTCATCGCGTGCCCGCCACTTCCCTGCGCATCGCCGCGATCTCGATCGCGTAGTCCTTCGCACCGAAGATCGCCGATCCGGCCACGAAGGTGTCAGCTCCCGCTGCCGCGATCATGCCGATGTTGTCGGCTTTCACGCCGCCGTCGACTTCCAGGCGGATGTCGCGGCCGCTGGCGTCGATGCGCTCGCGCACGCGGCGGATCTTCTCCAGCGCCATCGGGATGAAGCTCTGGCCGCCGAAGCCGGGGTTCACCGACATGATCAGCACGATGTCGAGCTTGTCGAGGACGAAGTCGAGGTAGTCCAGCGGCGTGGCCGGATTGAAGACCAGGCCGGCCTTGCAGCCCGAGTCCCTGATGAGCCCGATCGTGCGGTCGATGTGCTCGCTCGCCTCGGGATGGAAGCTGATCGAGCTCGCGCCGGCCTTGGCGAAATCCGGGACGATCCGGTCCACCGGCTTCACCATCAGGTGCACGTCGATCGGCGCGGTCACGCCGTGCTTGCGCAGCGCCTCGCACAGCAGCGGGCCGATGGTGAGGTTGGGGACGTAGTGGTTGTCCATCACGTCGAAGTGGATCCAGTCGGCGCCGGCCCTGAGCACCGCATCCACCTCGTCGCCGAGGCGGGCAAAGTCGGCCGAGAGGATCGAGGGGGCGATGATGCAGTTCGACATGGGATGACTGCCGCGGCGATCAATACGGATCGTCATTCTACCGCGTGGCTCCTGCGCCCCTGCGACGACCGGCCGCGGCCGCTACAATGGCCGCCTTTTCCGCGGAGCCAGCGCGTGACCACGACCCTGTCGCAATCCGACCTGCCCGGCCTGCAGTTGCTTCATAGGGGCAAGGTGCGCGACGTCTACGCCCTGCCCGGCAACGAGCTGCTGATCGTCGCCAGCGACCGCCTGTCGGCGTTCGACGTGGTGCTGCCCGACCCGATCCCCGGCAAGGGCGAGATGCTCTGCCAGATCAGCAATTTCTGGTTCCACAAGACCGAGCACCTGCTGGCCAACCACCTCACCGACCGCGACATCGCGCAGGTGCTGCCCGCCGGCACCGACGTCGCGCTGTATGCGAAACGCGCGGTGGTGGCGAAGAAGCTCAAGCCCGTTCCGATCGAGGCGATCGCGCGCGGTTACCTGATCGGCAGCGGCTGGAAGGATTACCAGCGCACCGGCCGCGTCAGCGAGATCCGCCTGCCCGACGGCCTGCGCCAGGCCGAGCAGTTGCCCGAGCCGATCTTCACGCCCTCGACCAAGGCCGCGGTCGGCGCGCACGACGAGAACATCGGCTTCGACGCGATGGTCGCCGCGGTCGGCGCCGACCTCGCCGAGCAGGTGCGCGCGGCGACCCTGGCGATCTACCGGTTCGCCGCCGACTACGCCGCGCAGCGCGGCATCCTGATCGCCGACACCAAGCTCGAGTTCGGCACCGACGAGAACGGCCGCCTGCTGGTGATGGACGAGATGCTCACGCCGGATTCCTCGCGCTTCTGGCCGGCCGACACGTACCAGGTCGGCACCAGCCCGCCGAGCTACGACAAGCAGTTCGTGCGCGACTATCTGGAGACGCTGGACTGGAACAAGACCGCGCCCGGCCCGCGTGTCCCGGCGCAGATCATCGAGGCAACCCGCGCGAAGTACGCCGAGGCGCTGCAGCGGCTGGCGGGGATCGTGCTGGAGTAAGCTGTCGCGGTCGGCATCGCGAGGCGACCATGACCCCGATCACCACCTGGTTCGACCACTACTCCGGCGACCACCAGAACGCGACCAACCAGCAGATCCACGTGGTCTGCGTGCCGGCGATCCTGTGGTCGGTGATCGCCCTGTTGTGGACGATCCCGGTCCCCGAAGCATTCGCGCGACCGGGCGCGTGGGCAGGACTCGCCATGGCGGCGACGCTGATCTTCTACTGGCAGCTCTCGCGCAAGCTCGCGCTGGGCATGCTGCTGGTGTTCGCGATCTTCGGCGGCATCAGCGAACTCATCCGAATGGACTTCGGCATGAATGCGCTGCTATGGACCGCGGTCGCGGTCTTCGTCGTCGCCTGGATCGGTCAGTTCGTCGGCCACAAGATCGAGGGCAAGCGCCCGAGCTTCCTCACCGACCTGGTCTACCTGCTGATCGGGCCGCTGTGGGTGCTGGCGAAAGGCTTTCGCAAGCTCGGCATGGCGTATTGAATCCGCGAGTCTTTCTGTTCCGTTCGTGGTGAGCCTGTCGAAGGCGCCGTTCGTGGTGAGCCTGTCGAACCACGCTTTTCGCACAACCCGACCGTGAAGCGTACCCGGCTACGGAGACGTGAACATCGCCGCTTCCGGCGCGAACGCACGCGGGGCGTAACCGAAGTCGCGGCGGGCATCCCCGGCATCGAACACCAGGTCGGCGTCGAGGCGATCGAGCATCGCGGTGTTGACCGCATCGATCGTGCCCATGCCGCGCGCGCCAGCCATTGCGAGGCGGAACAGCCGCGGCGGCAGGCGCAGCAGGCGCGGCCGCGGCGACAGCGCGGCGAGCGTCCGAGCGACCATCGCGTCGAAGCGCAAGGTCTCGCCGCCGGGGACGTCGTAGGCGCGTCCGCCGGGTTGCGCCGCGCGCGCGACCGCGAGTGCGATGGTGGCGAGATCGTCGGCATGTACCGGCTGGCGCAGGCCGGTCGCGTTGCGCGGCAGCGCGAAGAAGCCGCGGCGACGCGCGAACGCGGCGATCCGGCTCAGCGTCTGGTCGCGACCGCGACCGTAAATCATCGTCGGCCGCAGCACGGTAACGGCGACGCCGTGTCTCGCGCCCACCGCGAACAGGCTGTCCTCGGCGACACGCAGGCGCCGCACCACGTCGCGCTCTTCCGCATCGACGGAAGCGGACTTGGCCGCGATGCTGGTCGAGCCGAACGCGACAACGCGCGGCGCGACCGGACCGACACGCTCGTGCCAGCGCGCGAACGCATCCAGCGGGCCAAGGCTGAACACCGCGTCGAATTCGCCCGGCGGCCTCGGCAGCGCCTCGTCGAGCGCGCCGACCATCCAGCGCAGGCCTTCGCCATCCGTGCGTGACTGCCGCGAGACCGCGAGCACCTCGCAGCCCTCATCGCGCAGCAGCGGCAACAGGCCGTCGCCGATCTGCCCGCTCGCTCCGAACACGAGGACGCGCTTCATGCGTGCGGCCTCCGGCGATTCCGCCGGTTCCGGCAATGCACGGCGTGGCTGCGGAATCGAAGCAAGCTCAGATCGGGTTGTGGAAACGCTTGCCCAGGGTCTTCCAGCAGTCCTGGTAATTGCGCTGGCGCTCGGGCGCGTCCATCGCCTGCGCGGTCGGATGGATCACCGCGCGGGTCTCGAACATGAAGGCCATCGTGTCCTTGATGACATCGGGTTTCGACAGGTCGGCCGCGCTGGCTTTCTCGAACGTCGCCGCATCCGGCCCATGCCCGCTCATGCAGTTGTGCAGCGAGCAGCCGCCGGGCGCGAAGCCTTCGGCCTTCGCATCATAGACACCCCGCACCAGGCCCATGAATTCGCTGGCGACGTTGCGGTGGAACCACGGGGGGCGGAACGTGTCCTGCGCCACCAGCCAGCGCGGCGGGAAGATCACGAAGTCCATGTTTGCCGTGCCGGGCGTATCGCTGGGCGAGGTCAACACGGTGAAGATCGACGGATCGGGATGATCGTAGCTGATCGAACCGATGGCGTTGAAGCGGCGCAGGTCGTAGCGGTACGGCGCGTAGTTGCCGTGCCAGCCGACCACGTCGAGCGGGCTGTGGTCGATCGGCGCGCGCCAGAGGCGACCCTGGAATTTCGCGATCAGCTCGAAGTCGCCTTCGATATCCTCGTAAGCGGCGACTGGCGTCTGGAAATCACGCGCGTTGGCAAGCGCGTTCGAACCGATCGGCCCCAGGTCGGGCAGGCGCATCAACGCACCGAAATTCTCGCAGACGTAACCGCGTGCAGCGCCATCGGGCAATTCGACAAGGAACCGGATGCCACGCGGGATCACCGCGACCTGCTGCGGCTCGACCTCGAGCACGCCCAGCTCGGTGGCGATGCGCAGGCGACCCTGCTGCGCCACGATCAGCAGCTCGCCATCGGCGTCGTAGAACCAGCGACCCTGCATCGAGCGGTTGGCGGCATACAGGTGGATGCCCACGCCATGCTGTGCGGCGGCGCCGCCGTTGCCGGCGATGGTCCACAGGCCATCGATGAAATCGGTCGGCGCCTCCGGAATCGCGCGCGGACTCCAGCGCAACTGGTTCGGCGTTGCCGGCTCATCGTCGAAACGGTTGTGGAAACCCGCATGCGCGAGCGGCGTGAATTCGCCGTGCATCGCCGCCGGGCGGATGCGGTACAGCCAGCTCCGGCGGTTCTCCTTGCGCGGCGCGGTGAACGCGGTGCCCGAGATCTGTTCTGCGTAGAGGCCATGCGCGACGACCTGCGGCGAGTTGCGCCCGACCGGCAACGTGCCGGGAATCGCCTCGCTGGCGAACTCGTTGCCGAAGCCGGACATGTAACCATCGTGTGTCGTCGTCATTCGCTCGCGCCTTCGTCCGGAAGTCCCTCTCCCGCCGGGAGAGGGGTTGGAGTGAGGGGTCGGGACCCGACAGCGCTCAAGATCGCCTCGAGAACCGCTTGTGTCTGCATCAGGACTTCGTTGTCCCAGAACCGGAGAACCATCAGCCCCTTGGTTTCGAGAAATTTCGTTCGAGTCCTGTCCACTTCCTCGGAGTGCTGCGAGCCATCGACTTCGATCACGAGCCGCGCTGAGGGGCAGTAAAAATCCACGATGTAAGGCGGCATCGAATGCTGTCGACGAAACCTGATCCCGTTCAACTGTCCAGCGCGAAGGCTCTGCCAAAGCTTTCGCTCAGAATCGGTCGAACCGCGCCGTAGCTCACGTGCTCGATCCAGCACAACGGTCGCCATTGGCGGTCTGGAATATTCGGTCACGGCGGCCCCTCACCCTGCCCTCTCCCGTTGGGAGAGGGTTCCAGAGCTCAAAGCACCCCGCGCTTCATCTGGTCGCGCTCGATGCTCTCGAACAGGGCCTGGAAATTGCCCTCGCCGAAACCTTCGTTGCCCTTGCGCTGGATGATCTCGAAGAAGATCGGGCCGATCGCATTGGTGGTGAAGATCTGGAGCAGCTTGCGCTGCTTGGTCTCCATGTCGGCGTCGATCAGGATCTTGCTGCGCTTGAGGCGCGGCACGTCCTCGCCGTGATTGGGCACGCGCTGGTCGATCACGTCGAAATAGGTGTCGGGTGTGTCAAGGAATTCCACCCCGTTCGCGCGCATGGCCTCGACCGTCGTGTAGATGTCGTCGGTGAAGCAGGCGATGTGCTGGATGCCCTCGCCCTTGTAGGCGTCGAGGTATTCGTTGATCTGCGACTTCGGATCGCTGGACTCGTTGAGCGGGATGCGCACGATGCCGTCCGGTGCGGTCATCGCCTTCGACACCAGGCCGGTCTTCATGCCCTTGATGTCGAAGTAACGGATCTCGCGGAAATTGAACAGGCGTTCGTAGTAATCCGACCACTTCTGCATGTTGCCGAAGAACAGGTTGTGGGTGAGGTGGTCGATGAAGGTCAGGCCGAAGCCGGCCGGATGCTGCGCGGCGCCTTCGATCGCCACGTAGTCGGCGTCGTAGACGGTGCCGGCATCGCCGTAGCGGTCGACGAGGTAAAGCATGCAGTCGCCGATACCCTTCACCACAGGCGCGTCGACCACCTTGCTCGCGGCCTTGTGGGTGATCGCTTCGCCGCCGTTGCCGAGCACGGTGTCGAGCACCTCGTTGCCGGGCTTGCTGAAACGGATCGCGAAACCGCAGGCGCACGGGCCGTGCGCCCTGGCGAAATCGGCGGCGAAGGAATCCGGGTCTTCGTTGATCAGGAAGTTGACGCCGCCCTGGCGGTAGACGGTGATCGGCCGCGCCTTGTGGCGCAGCACCGCGGCGAAACCCATGCGCTTGAACAGCGCGTGCAGCGCCTCGAAACCGGCGCGATCGGGCGCGGCGAACTCGACGAACTCGAAGCCGTCGATCCCCATCGGGTTGGCGAACGTGGTCGGCTTCATGCCGAGATTGGGCTGATGGCTCTGCACCTGGGCGTTCATGGCGTACTCGCGGCGCTTGCGGAGGAAGGACGCGAATGATAGTTTCATATGAAACTATCCGCAAGCGGCGGCGCAGCATGGCACGCAAGACCACGTCGGACGCGACCGCCCACGAGCATGCCGTATTGGAGCACGCCGTATTGGAGCTGGACCGCTTCCTGCCCTACCGGCTGTCGGTGCTGTCCAACCGCATCAGCCAGGACATCGCCCGCCTGTACGCCGAGCGCTTCGCGCTGGGCATCACCGAGTGGCGCGTGCTCGCGGTGCTCGGGCGCTACCAGGACCTGTCCGCGAACGAGCTCGCCGAGCGCACCGCGATGGACAAGGTCGCGGTCAGCCGCGCGGTCGCCAGCCTGCTGCGCGACGGCCGGCTCAAGCGCCGCACCCACGGCGACGACCGCCGCCGCTCGGTGCTGGCGCTGTCGGCGAAGGGCTACCGCATCTACGACGAGGTCGCGCCGCTGGCGCTGCAACTGGAACGCGAACTGCTCGCTTGCCTGAGCGCCGAGGAGTGCGATGCGCTCGCGCGCATCCTCGATCGCCTCGATGCCGCCGAAAGCGCGCAGGCACGCTGAGGCCGCGGCCGTGAACGACCTCCACCGAAACACCGCCGACCTGCTCGTGGCCATGCGTCGGGCACAGGCCGCGCGCGACTTCGATGGCGCCGAGCGGATTGCCGAAGTGATCTGCGTGCGCGAACCGGCGCAGGAGGACGCGGTGGGTTTCCTGGTCGGGCGCGCGCTCGCGCGCAATAGCATGCTGCGCGCACTCAACGTTGCGCGCGGCGGCGTGCAGGCGAACGCGGGATCGGCGCGATTGCAGTTCCAGCTCGGTCTCGCGCTCGGCGCATCGGGAGAGACAGAAGCGGCGGCCCGCGCATTCGCGCTGGCGCATGCGCGCGATCCCGACCTGCTGGTCGCATCGCTGTGGCAGGCCGACTGCGAATCCGCGCTGGGGCGTGATGAACAGGCCCTGCGCTGCCGGTTGCGTGCGCTCGGCATCGCCGAACGCCAGGGCCTGCTTGTGCGCCAGGCCAGCCTCGCGCCGCCGGTGCGCGAGCGCCTCGCGCGCGCGGCAGCGGCCGCGTACGGCGCGCGACGCGACGCGATCGAGGCGAAGCTCGCGCCATTGCGAGCGACACCTGGCGCGGGATCGATCGATCGCATCGACCGCGCCCTCCTGCATGTCTACGGCGGCGATGCGCCGGTGCCGAACCATCCCCTGCAACGCCCGAGCCTGCTGTTCGTTCCCGGATTGCCCGACCAGGCCTGGTTCGAGCGCGACCAGTTCCCCTACTTGCGCGAACTGGAAGCCGCGACCGACGCGATCCGCGATGAACTGCTCGCAGTGCTCGCCGACGACACCGGCCTGGTTCCCTACGTGGACATGGCCGACGCAGCTCCAGCCGCGGCGATGTGGCGCGAACTCAACCGCTCACCCGCATGGAGCGGCTATCACCTGTACCGGCATGGCGAGCGCGTGGACGCGCACTGCGCACGCTGCCCCAGGACGATGGCCGTGCTCGAATCGCTGCCGCTCATGCGCATCGCCGACCACGCCCCGGAGATCCTGTTCTCGGTGCTCAGGCCACGCACGCACATACCGCCCCACACCGGCGTCATCAATGGCCGCCTGACCGTGCACCTGCCATTGATCGTCCCGGAGAACTGCGGCGCGCTGCGCGCGGGCGACGGGCAGCGCGCGTGGAAGGAAGGCGAGTGCCTGATCTTCGACGACTCGTTCGTGCACGAAGCCTGGAACGACAGCGACCATACCCGCGTCGTGCTGATCCTCGATGCCTGGAATCCGCACCTGTCGGCGGCCGAGCGCGAAGCGCTCGGGACCGCGATCGCCGAACTGGGTCGCTTCAACCACCGTTACGAAAGCAGCGATTCCATTCGCGAGCCCTGACCGATCGACTAGGTCCGACCAGACATTCGGACGGAGTCCGGTCAGCCGGCCGAGGGCACGTGCACCGGCACTTCGGCTTCTGGCCGTTCGGCGGCAGCACCGGCCGACTGGTGGATGGCCGACAACTTGCGCATCGGCCACACCATCGCGAACGAGGCGATGGTGATAGCCACACCCCAGGTACCCAGCAAGGCGAACAGGTGTGTGTAGATCGGCATCGTGGTGGTGTACAGATGCTCGTTGAACTGCGTCAGGAGCGCTTGGGTCTCATGCGGCATCGACGAGAAGGCAGGGAGATGGGCGGTGGCTGCAATCTTGTCGGCACCGGGGTGATTCAAGAGCCAATCCCGGAAATCTTCCAATTTCATCGCCATCACACCCGGCAGTTTCTGCTGAACCTGGGAGACCATAGCGCCCGGACTGTTGGCCACGATCTTCCCGACAGCGTCCGGCACGCTCGCCAAATTGGCGACCATGCCACCAAAGTATTGCGAAATGCCCGAGGCGACGAAGTATGCGCCCATCATGAAGCCACCCATCCGTGCCGGCACGTAGCGGGCAATCATCGCTAGGCCCAGGCCGCTGGTCAGCAGTTCACCTAGCGAGCCGAAGCCGTAGCCCCAGACCATTACCCACGAATTGGTCCTGCCCGGCTGGGTTGTGAACTGCGCAGCCACACCGTAGATGTAGAAACCGATCGCCACCGCGGCGAAACCGCAGGCGAACTTGGCAGCGACCGACAAATCGCGGCCCTGCTTTCCGAAGTGCGTATACGCCCACGCTAGGACCGGCGACAGCAGCATGATCCAGATCGGGTTGAAGGCTTGGAACTGCTCGGGGGTCCACGTCAGCAAATGATAGCCAAACAGGTCGCAGCTCCAGTCCACGTTGCGCAACGCGAACAGATTCAGCGAGGTGGACATCTGCTGGTAGAACACGAAGAAGAAGATCGTCTGAACCACTAGGATCAGCGCCGCCGTCAGGCCAGCACGCTCATCGCGGTGACTGGTGCCGATCAGGTAGGCGAAGATGCCCAGGAGCACTACGCCGGCGCCGTACACGAAGATTTTGGCCAGTTCTTCATACTGCAGCACCGCTGCCGCGCCGGCCGCACAGGCCATCGCGCCGACGAGCACCATGGCGAGCTTGCCTACGTTCACGGGGCGCTCGTCAGGCGCCGAGCCGATCTGTGCCATGGCCTTGCGCATGAAAAAGTAGTTGGTCAGGCCAACCAGCAGGCCCAGCGCACACACGCCGAAGGCGGCGTGCCAGCCAAACTGGCTGTGGTACGCCGCGTTGACCCAATCTTTGATCTTCGGCGTGAGCAGCATCGACACCGTCGAGCCAATGTTCACCGCCATGTAATAGATGGTGAAGGCGCTGTCGATCTTGGAGTCGTCACCCTCGTAGATCTTGCGGACTAGGTTGCCGGCATTGGGCTTGAACAAGCCGTTGCCGACCACGATGACCGACAGCGCGCCGAACAGGGCCCAGGTGTTCTCGCTCGGGATGGCCATCAACGCATAGCCCAGGCCGAGGATGAAGGCGCCCATCAGCATGGTGCGCCGGGTGCCGAGCACCTTGTCGCCGATCCAGCCGCCGATCGCCGGGGCGACGTAGATCAGTGCCGCCGCCGCGCTCCAGACTATGTTGGCGCGCGCATCCTGGAAGTTCAGGCGCTGCACCATGTAGAACACGATCAGCGCCTGCATCCCGTAGAAGCCGAAGCGCTCCCACAGTTCGATCAGGAATACGGTGGAGAACGAACGGGTTTGCGAAACAGGCGGGTTGGCTGCGGTCATGTCGGCTTCACGATGGGAGTCCCCGAAAGGGGTCCGCTAGAATCGCTCGGGGACGCGGCCGCGTCATGTTGCGCCGCGTCATGCGTGGCCGATCCCTTGGATTCCGGCGGATTCAGCCTGGCGTAGGCGCCCCGATCGTGGTGCGTACCTCGAACAGCTCGGGGAAGAAGGTCAGCTCCAGCGCCTGCTTGAGGAAGCCCACGCCCGAGGAGCCGCCGGTGCCGCGGCGGTAGCCGATGATGCGCTCGACCGTCTTCATGTGGCGGAAGCGCCAGGTCTGGAAGTTCACCTCGATGTCGACCAGCGACTCGCACAGGTCGTAGGCATCCCAGAATTCGCGGGTGTTCTCGTAGATGCGCTGGAAGACCGGCAGCAACGCCGGTTCGCGCACATGCGACTTCGCATGGTCGCGCTGCAGCAGCGCCACCGGCACCGCGTGGCCGTTGCGCGCCAGCCAGGCCAGGCATTCGTCGTACAGCGATGGCGCCTCGAGTGCTTCGCGCAACTGCGCCTGCGCGACCGGATCGTGCGCGAACGCGGCCAGCATGTCGGCGTTCTTGTTGCCGAGCATGAACTCGATCAGGCGGTACTGCAGCGACTGGAAGCCCGATGCCGGCCCGAGGATGTCTCGGAACTGCAGGTAGTCGCTCGGGGTCAGGGTTTCCAGCACCGACCACATGCCGGTCAGCTGGTGCTGGATCTGCTTGATCCGCGCGAACATCTTGAAGCAGGGCGCGAGCCGGTCCTCGCGCAGGTGGGCGAGCACCGCGCGCAGTTCGTGGATGATCAGCTTCATCCAGAGCTCGGCGACATGGTGCTGAACGATGAACAGCATCTCGTCGTGCTGCGTCGACAGCGGGCGTTGCGCGGACAGCAGCACGTCGAGCCGCAGGTATTCGCCATAGCTCAGTTGCCCGCGCAGGTCGGTGGTGATCCCCGCCTCGAGCGGTCGCTGGTTGTCCGTGGTCGCCATGTGCCCTCCGTGCGACAATTGTAGGGTCAGTCGCGGACCTTCCGTTGCCCGGTTGCAGCATTCGCCGCGGTACGGTCGCGATCCCGGTTGCGTTTCCCCCCGCTTTTATCAAAAGCGTTCCGTCGAACCCACACTGTCGAGCCCACGCATGACCATCGCGGCGAGTTTCGAGATCGAATACCTGCAATACCTCGACCCGTCCGGCAAGCCGGTCGGCAAGGACCTGCCCGCCGTCGCGAAGGACGGCAAGCGCGTGGTCGAGCTCTTCAAGCAGATGTTGTTCGTGCGCGTCTTCGACACCAAGGCGATCGCGCTGCAGCGCACCGGCAAGCTCGGCACCTACGCGGCCTGCCTCGGCCACGAGGCCACCCACGTCGGCATCGGCGCCTCGATGCTGCCCGAGGACGTGTTCGCCCCCAGCTACCGCGAGTACGGCGCCCAGTTCATGCGCGGCGTGCAGCCGCGCGAGGTGCTGATGTACTGGGGCGGCGACGAGCGCGGCAACGATTTCCAGGGCCCGAAGAACGACTATCCCTGGTGCGTGCCGATCTCCACGCAGTGCCTGATGGCTTCCGGCGCGGCGCTGTCGTTCAAGCTGCGCAAGCAGCCGCGCGTCGCGGTGGCCTGCTGCGGCGATGGCGGTTCGTCGAAGTCCGATTTCTATGCCGCGCTCAACGCCGCCGGCGCCTACACCTCGCCGCTGGTGCTGTGCGTGATCAACAACGGCTGGGCGATCTCGGTGCCGCGCAGCGCGCAGACCGGCGCCAAGACGCTCGCGCAGAAAGGCATAGCCGGCGGCCTGCACTGCCTGCAGGTGGACGGCAACGACCTGCTCGCCGTGCTCGAAGCCATGCGTCGCGCCACCGAACGCGCGCGCAAGGGCGAAGGCGGCAGCGTGATCGAGTTCATGACCTACCGCCTGCACGACCACACCACCGCCGACGACGCCCGCCGCTACCGCGGCGAGGCCGAGGTCAAGGACGCGTGGACGCGCGACCCGATGCCGCGCATGCGCGCTTATCTCACCAATGCCAGGCTCTGGGACGAGGCGCAGGAAAAGGCCTGGGCCGAGGAGTGCGGGAAGAAGGTCGACGTCGAGATCAATGCCTACCTCAACACGCCGGTGCAGCCGGTCGAGGCGATGTTCGATTACCTGTATGCGGAGTTGCCGGCGGACCTTGCCGCGCAACGCGCGGCAGCCATGGCGGAGGGGAAGCACTGACATGGCCGCCATCACCCTGATCGAAGCAATCACCCAGGCGCTCGCCCACGAGATGAAGCATGACGAGCGCGTGGTCGTGCTCGGCGAGGACGTCGGCGTCAACGGCGGCGTGTTCCGCGCCACAGCCGGCCTGCAGCAGACCTTCGGCTCCGAGCGCGTGCTCGACACGCCCCTGGACGAGACCACGATCGCCGGCCTCACCGTCGGCATGGCCTCGCAGGGCATGCGCCCGGTCGCCGAGGCGCAGTTCGACGGCTTCATGTATCCGATGGTCGACTTCCTGGTCTGCCACGCCGCGCGCATGCGCTATCGCACGCGCGGGCGCCTGACCTGCCCGATGGTGTTGCGCGTGCCCTGGGGCGGCGGCATCCGCGCGCCGGAACATCATTCCGAAGCGAACGAGGCGATCTTCACCAACGTCCCCGGCCTGCGCGTGGTGCTGCCGTCGTCGCCGCAGCGCGCCTACGGCCTGCTGCTCGCCGCGATCCGCGACCCGGATCCGGTGATTTTCATGGAACCCAAGCGCATCTACCGCCAGTACAAGGAAGAAGTGCCCGACGACGGCGAAGCGCTGCCGCTGGACGTGTGCTTCGTGCTGCGCGACGGCAGCGACGTGACCCTGGTCACCTGGGGCTCGCAGGTGAAGGAGACGCTGGAAGCCGCCGACGCGCTCGCTTCGGCGGGCATCAGCGCCGAGGTCATCGACGTCGCGACACTGACGCCGCTCGACTTCGACACCATCAAGGAATCGGTGCAGAAAACCGGCCGCTGCGTGATCGTCCACGAGGCCCCGCGCACCGCGGGCTTCGGCGCCGAGATCGCCGCGCGCGTGGCCGAGGAATGCCTGTACGAGCTGCTCGCCCCGGTCGAGCGCGTCACCGGCTACGACACCCACATCCCCCTGTTCCGCCTGGAGATGAAATACCTGCCGAGCGTCGAGAAGATCGTGGCGGCGGCGAAGCGGACGCTGGCGTGCAGTTGAATGACAGCCCCCGGAATCCGGACGGTTTTCCTGTGCAGGAGGCGCGCATGATCGGCTACGACACCCACCCCGTGTTTTTCCGCCTGGAGATGAAATACCTGCCGAGCGTCGAGAAGATCGTGGCGGCGGCGAAGCGGACGCTCGCGGCGAGCTGAGAACCTTGACGGTGCGCGTCTTCGACGTCTCACCCTCGGCCCGCGGCCCGCTCGCCTTCGAGGTGAGCGCCGGGCTGGGCAGGCGTCACGCGGCGCGGGTAGTGGCGACGATCCCGGGCGTGCACGTCCTGCGCCTCCCGAAGTTCTTCGCCCGTTTCGACCAGGAAGTATTCTGCGAGTTCGAGCTGGAAGGACAGCGCTTCAACATCTGGGAACCCAACGGCAGCAGCGGACGCTACTGGATCGGACCCAACAGCGGCAAGAAGACACCGGTGCTGCTGCGGATACGGCAGGCCTTCATCGACCACAAACTGCCGGCGCGCCGCGGGCTCGCCGGCTGGATCAGCAAAGTCAGAGGATCACCATGAGCCAGACCAAGAGCTTTATTCTCCCGGACCTCGGCGAAGGCCTGCCGGACGCGACCATCGTCGAATGGTTCGTCAAGGTCGGCGACGTTATCCGGCTCGACGAGAACCTGGTGTCGATGGAGACCGCGAAGGCGGTCGTCGAAGTGCCTTCGCCGGTGTCGGGCAAGGTGCTCAGGCTCGCCGGTGGCGCCGGCGACGTGATCGTCACCGGCACGATGCTCGCCGAGTTCGAGGTCGATCCGTCGCTGCCGCAGCGCGCCGAGGGCCAGGACACTGGTCATCATCATGGCGGTGGGCACGCCGCGCCGGTTGCGGAAGCTGCGAAGCCCGCTCCCGCGAAAGCCGCCGAGCCGGAGACGAGAACCGAGGTGCTGCGCGAGGACAGCGGCACCGTGGTCGGCGCGATGCAGACCTCCGACGCCGTGCGCAGCGAACAGGCGACCTCGATCGGCGGCGTCAAGGCCGTGCCGGCCGTACGCGCGCTGGCGAAGAAACTGAAGATCGACCTCGGCCGCGTGAAGCCCACCGGCGCCGACGGCGTGATCACGCTGGCGGA
The DNA here is from genome assembly GCA_036496805.1 of Lysobacteraceae bacterium. Classification (GTDB taxonomy): domain Bacteria; phylum Pseudomonadota; class Gammaproteobacteria; order Xanthomonadales; family Xanthomonadaceae; genus SZAS-103. Next base: position 76,654 of record DASXKN010000035.1, on the reverse strand, counting down.
CGTCAAGAATGCCGCCGCCAGCGGCAACGCCGCCTTGCTCCCCTCTCCCAGCGGGAGAGGGGCTGGGGGTGAGGGGCCGAGCGCCCACACCCTCCATGCCAACGGCCCCTCATCCGCCCCTCGGGCACCTTCTCCCGAAGGGAGAAGGGAAGAGCAGCGCACGCCGATGTCGGCCGCCGGCAAGCCCATGCGCACCCAGCCGCCGACGGTCGCCGCCAGCGGCCAGCCCGAGCAGCTCAAGGGCGTGCGCCGCAACATGGCGCGGGTGATGGCCGCCGCGCACGCGCAGGTCGTCCCCACCACGCTCGTCGACGACGCCGACCTCCACCAATGGATCGGCAAGCAGGACATCACCGCGCGCCTGGTGCGCTCGATCGTCGCCGCCTGCAAGGAAGTTCCCGCGCTCAACGCCTGGTTCGACGGCGAGAAGCTCACGCGCACCCTGCACCCGCACGTCGACATCGGCATCGCCGTGGACACCGACGACGGCCTGTTCGTCCCGGCATTGCGCAACGCCGACATGCTCGATGCGCGCGGCATCCGCGCCGCGATCGGCCGCCTGCGCTCGCAGGTCGAGGATCGCAGCATTCCCGCGTCGGAACTTTCGGGGTACACGATCTCGCTGTCGAACTTCGGCATGTTCGCCGGCCGTTACGCGACGCCGGTGGTGGTGCCGCCGACCGTCGCGATCATCGGCGCCGGCAAGCTCTGCCACGACGTCGTCGCGGTGATGGGCGGCATCGAAGTCCACCGCCGCATGCCGATCTCGCTGACCTTCGACCATCGCGCCTGCACGGGCGGCGAGGCGGCGAGATTCCTCAGGGCGTTGCTGGACGATCTGGGCGCGCCGAACTGAAGTCATCCGGAGGGACACGACTATGTCGAAAGGTGCCTGGATACTTGTCGCTGCCCTCGTTTCGGGTTCCTCCTTTGCCGCCGATCAGCAGGTGCTGAAAGAAGGGTTGCTGAATGCGGCACGGAGCGAGCGTGCGACCTTGCAACTCGCAAAGCTGTGCGGACTTGACCCTGCGGCGGTTGCGTCCATGGAACAGATCGTAGGTGGCGACTTGGATGCGATGAAGAAAATGCTTCCACCCGCCTCGAAAGACATCGATGCCGCAGCGGCGGAAGGCCAGCAGAACGCGAACAGGAATTTCTCCCAGCTAGGGGCTGGCGCGTCCGATACTGCCACGTGCAAACAGGCCATCAACTTCGCGAAATTGACCCTCACGAACAAGTGACTTCCGTGGCCGGGATACGACCTCGGCCAGCTCCCATTTCAAGATCTCCTGGTTCACATTCCCCATGCCCCATCACAGCCGCATCACCGCCTTCGTCCTCGACTGCCAGGTCGAGCAGCTCGACGAGGCCGCGCGCTTCTGGAGCGCCGCGCTAGGGCGCAAGGTCGCTTCCGCCGACCAGGATGGCGACGGAAAGTACGCCGAGCTGGCGACCGATGCCGACGAGCCCTTCCTGCTGCTGCAGCGCGTGGACCACGAGGCGCGCATCCACCTCGACATCGAGACCGACGACCTCGACGCCGAAGTCGCGCGGCTGGAGGCGCTGGGCGCAACGCGCGTCGCCTTCGTCAAGCGCTGGTGGGTGATGCAGGCCCCGACCGGCCATCGCTTCTGCGTGGTGCGCAAGCAGAAGCCCGAATTCGGGCCGCATCTCAATACCTGGGATTGATCGTTTGCCGTTCGTGGTGAGCTTGTCGAACCACGCGCGGATTTTTCAGCGATTGGGTGAAAGCCCCCGGATCAACCATCGCGAACGCAGGATCCATGCGATCGTGAGCACGCCGAGGAAGATGCCGTAGGCGACCAGCGAAGCGAGCACCTGCTTCCAGATCGCGCCGGTCATCGGTATCGCGACGGCGTAGCCCCAGAGCATGCCGGCGTAGCTGCCGCCGCCGGCGATCAGCAGGACGATCGCATCGAACGCCTTGCGCGCCGGGGTGCGCGGCTGGCGCGGGTAGATCCAGTACAGCGCGCCGAGGATCAGGAACCACGGCGCGAAGAGGATGAGGGCGAGGTAGGGCATCGCGTCATTCCGCCGATTGCAGTTCGCGCAGCGCGTCGGAGAGCGTCGCTTCGTCGATGCCGTCCGCGCGTGCCGCGTGCTGCATGAGTTCGGCGGAGTCGATGCCGTTCGACTTGATGCGCGCGATCAGCGCGCCGGCTTCCTTCGGCGACGGGAAGCCCATGCTCTGCAGCAGCAGACGGCCTTCGGCATCGACCAGCTTGAAATAGAACCGGCCGTCGCCCTCGCGGTACTGCTTGAACTGCGGCAGCGCGACTTTCGCTTTCTCGCGCACTACAGCTACCCCGCCCCTGGCTCCAAGGTTGCGCAGGCCCACCGCATCGCGCAGCTTCGCGAGCAATGGTTTGGCGATCATGCGCGCCTTGCCGGCGCCGTGGTGCAGTTGCTCCTCGATGCGCTCGGGATGCGCGATCAGCGCCTCGTAGCGCTCGCGCAATGGCTCCACTTCGGCGTCGATGCGCTCAAAGAGTTTTTGCTTCGCGTCGCCCCAGCCAATGCCGTCGACGAAAGCCTGGCGCATGGCGAGGGTTTCCTCCGCGCTCGCGAACGCCTGATACAACTGGAACACATTCGAACCATCCGCATCCTTCGCCTCGCCCGGCATCCGCGAGTCGGTGACGATGCCGGCGATCAGCTTCTTCAGCTCGCCGCGCGGGCAGAACAGCGGGATCGTGTTGTCGTAACTCTTGCTCATCTTGCGGCCGTCGAGGCCCGGCAGGGTGGCGACGTGTTCCTCGATCGCCGCCTCGGGCAGCACGAAATGTTCGCCGTAGAGGTGATTGAAGCGGGCACCGATGTCGCGAGCCATCTCGATGTGCTGTACCTGGTCGCGACCGACCGGCACCTTGTTCGCGTTGAACAGCAGGATGTCGGCGGCCATCAGCACCGGGTACATGAACAGGCCCGCGGTCACAGCCGCGTCGGGATCGTCGCCCTCGGCCATGTTGCGATCGACCGCGGCCTTGTACGCGTGCGCGCGATTGAGCATGCCCTTCGCGGCCACGCAGGTCAGCAGCCAGGTGAGTTCAGGAGTCTCGGGTATGTCGGACTGGCGGTAGAACCACACGCGGTCCGGATCGAGTCCGCAAGCCAGCCATGCGGCGGCGATCTCCAGCGTCGAACGCTGCACGCGCGCAGGTTCCGTCACCTTGATCAACGCGTGGTAATCGGCGAGGAAATAGAACGACTCGACGCCGGGCGCGCGGCTGGCGGCGATCGCCGGGCGGATCGCGCCGACGTAGTTGCCCAGGTGCGGGGTGCCGGACGTGGTGATGCCGGTGAGGATGCGGGTCATGCGGAGGCGGTTGGCGAAGGCGTCGCCGATTGTAACTGCTCGATGAACCGCGGACGGCGCTCAACCCCACCGGCACGAATCCCGCGTTGAACACCGCACCCAACCCCGAGGTGCCCCATGAAACCGCTGACCCACCTGCTGCTCGCTTCCCTGTGCGCCCTGTCCGTATCGGCTTGCGAGGCGCATCCGCTGGTCGACCTGTCGATCGTCGACCGCGACTCCGGCTCCACCCTGCCCACCTACTACCACCACGGCCGCAGCTACGTGCCCGGCGAGCCCGGCCACCACTACGCCCTGCACATGTACAACCACACCGGCGAGCGGGTCATGGTCGTGCTCAGCGTGGACGGCGTGAACGCGGTCACCGGGCAGACCGCCGGAGCCAACCAGGCCGGCTATGTGCTCGGTCCGTGGGAATCGGCGGACATCGACGGCTGGCGCAAGAGCGATTACGACGTCGCCCAGTTCGTGTTCACCGCGCTGGAGGACAGTTACGCCGCGCGCACCGGTCGTCCCGACAACGTCGGCGTGATCGGCATGGCGGTGTTCCGCGAGCGCCAGCAGGAACCGGTGTACGTGCCGCCGCAGCCGATCTATGCGCCGCCGGTGGCCGCCGAGCGCAAGGACGAGAATGGCCCCTACGATCGCCGCGAGGCGGCGCGCGACGTGGCTGCGGCACCGCCGGCGTCGGCCGCCGCGGGGTCGATGGCCGCGCCGGCGCGATCGGCCTATCCCGCGGCGAAGGCGATGGACAGCATGGGCGGCGCCGACTACGGCCGCGTTGCGCAGCAGATCGGCACCGGCCACGGCGAGCGCGAGTACTCGCCGATCGCGCAGACGAGCTTCGAGCGCATGAGCTCGTCGCCGCAGCAGCTCACCCAGATCTGGTACGACACGCCGCAGCAGCTCGCCGCACGCGGGATCGTGCCGCGCTATCCGCGTTATCCGCGCGACAACGCCCAGCAGGCGTTCCCGATCGGCTACGTGCCGGATCCGCCGTCGGGCTGGTGAGAGACCATTCCCTTCTCCCTGCGGGAGAAGGTGCCCGAAGGGCGGATGAGGGAAGATCGTCCCCCAATGGACGCTCTCGGGAACCGAAGTCGAAGCACCTTGGCGATCTTGCCGATCCCTGACAAGCGTGTGAGGACCTTCCCTCACCCGCCTTCGGCACCCTCTCCCGGCGGGAGAGGGAATTGCAATCAGGCGCGCATCAGGGTCGACTTGCCGAACAGGCTTTCCACCAGGTCGACGGCGAGGACGGCGGTGCGGTTGTGGTCGTCGAAGGCGGGGTTGAGTTCCATGATGTCCAGCGAACCCAGGCGGCCGGTGTCGGCGATCATCTCCATCACCAGTTGCGCCTCGCGGTAGTTCGGGCCGCCGGGCACGGTGGTGCCGACGCCGGGCGCGATCGCCGGGTCGAGGAAGTCGACGTCGAAGCTGACGTGCAGGTGGGTGTCGGCATCGATGCCTTCCAGGGCCTCCTCCATCACCCGTTTCATGCCGATCTCGTCGATGTAGCGCATGTCGTAGATGTCGACGTTGTACTGCTGCACCAGGCGCTTCTCGCCCTGATCGACCGAGCGGATGCCGATCTGCCTCAGCACGTCGGGGGTGATCGCCGGCGCGTTGCCGCCGAGGTGGGTCATGCCGTGCGGGCCGATGCCGCACAGGCAGGCGACCGGCATGCCGTGGATGTTACCCGAGGGCGTGACCTCGTGGGTGTTGAAGTCCGCGTGCGCATCGAGCCAGAGCACGCGCAGGTTCTTGCCGCGCTCGCGGCACCAGCGCGCCACCGCGGTGATCGAGCCGGTGCCGAGGCAGTGGTCGCCGCCGAGCAGGATCGGCAGGTGGCCGCTTTCCAGTTCGTCGTACATCGCGCCCATCACCAGCCGGTTCCAGGCGACCACTTCGTCGAGATGGCGGTATCCGTCCACCGGCGGCTGCCACGGATTGGACGGGCCGACGAGGTTGCCGCGGTCGATCACCTGCAGGCCGCGATCGCGCAACGCCTCGGCCAGTCCGGCCACGCGCAGCGCCTCCGGTCCCATCGACGCGCCGCGCGCGCCGGCGCCGACGTCGGTGGGAGCGCCGACCAGGGCGATCGGTCTGGGTGTGTTCGAAGTCATCTGGTTTTCCCCGATGGAAGGTCGCCGGAAGGCGGCGAACACTGGCATTCTAGTCGCGCGCGACCGGGCCGGCATCCCGCCTGCGGGGATGGACGCCGACCGCCGATCGCGCGCAGGCGACGCCTGCCCGATCGCGGGCAAGCGGGGGTCGCTGTTCGATCAGGAGACGTCGTGCACAACGCGTTGTCCGATTCGCAGATGGCGCAACGGCTGGCCCGCCTGGAGGCGGTGCAGGCCGTGGTGCTGGACATCAGCAAGCGCTCGGCGCACTGCAAGGACCTGCGCGTCTTCTACCGCGCCGTGCACGCGGCGATCGCGCGGATCATGTCGGCGCGCAGCTTCTACATCGCGCTCTACGATGCGGCGGCCAACGGCATCCGTTTCGCCTACCGGGTGGACGAGAAGGACGAGGTGCCGGAACCCGACGAACTCTTCCCGCTGCAGCCCAGCCATGTCTCGCCGACCTCGATGGTGATCCGCTCGGGCAAGCCGCTGGTGATCTCGCGCGAGGAGATCGTCGCCCGCAACACCCAGGGGCGGAGCTGGGGCGCGGGCGCGCCCGCCGAGCACTGGGTCGGCATGCCGTTGATCGGCAACGACGGCGCCGTCTTCGGCGCGATCGTGGTGCAAAGCTACGTGCCCGGCTTCCGCTACAGCGAGGAAGACGTCGCCCTGTTCGGGCTGATGACCGAGCACGTCGCCGACGCGGTCGAGCAGGTGCAGTTCGCGGCGCGCCTGGAACGCGCCATCGCCGACCGCACCAGCAGCCTGGAACGCGAGATCGCCGAGCGCCGCAACGCCGAGAACCTGCAGCGCGTGCTGTACGAGATTTCCGCGCTGTCGGTGAAGGACATCGACCTCGACGCCTTCTACCTCGAGCTGCACCGGATCATGGGCGAGCTGATGTACGCCAAGAACTTCGCCGTCGTGCTCTACGACCCGGCGACGGAAATGGTGCGCTTCCCCTACTACGCCGACGAAAAGGACGCGATGCCGCCGACTACCTACCGGCGCCCGGCCGGCGACGGCCTGACCGGTTACGTGATGAAGGCGCGCGCACCGCAGTGCATCGACCAGCGGCGCTACCAGGAGCTGGCGCAATCGGGCCAGCTCGTGAACGTCATCGGCAGCACCGACTTCAACGTCTGGATGGGTGCGCCGCTCGCCTACCAGGACCAGATGCTCGGCGCGATCATCCTGCAAAGTTATGACGCGCAGATCGGCTACGACGAGCGCGACCTGAAGCTGCTCAACTTCGTCGCCGACCATATCGCCGCCGCGCTCTCGCGCAAGCAGGCCGACGACGCCCTGCGCACCGCCCACAGGCGCCTGGCCGCGGGCAGCGCGGCGCTGCAGGCGAAGAACAGCGAGCTGGAGAAAACCCTCGGGGACCTCGGCCTGGCGCAGACCGAGCTGATCCGCCAGGAGAAGCTCGCCTCGCTCGGCGCGCTGGTGGCCGGCATCGCGCACGAGGTCAACACGCCGCTCGGCATCTGCGTGACCGCGGTGAGCCACTTGGTCGAGGAAACCCGCGGCGTGCGCACACGCCTGGGCGACAACCGCCTCACCGAGAGGGAGCTGGCCGAGCACTTCGTCTCGGTGGAGGAGATCCTGCGGATCCTCACCAGCAACACCCAGCGCGCCAGCGGCCTGATCCGCAGCTTCAAGCAGGTCGCGGTCGACCAGTCCTCGGACGACGTGCGCGAGATCGCGCTGGCCGAGTACATCGAGGAGACGCTCAAGTCGCTGCGGCCCAAGCTCAAGGGCACGAAGCACACGATCGCGGTCGACTGCGACCCGCTGCTGCGGGTGCGCAGCGTGCCCGGCGCGATCTCGCAGATCATCACCAACCTGATGATCAACTCGATCATGCACGGCTTCGAGCACGTCGCCGAAGGCAGCATGCGGATCGTCGCGCGCGGCGACGCGGCGACCCTGACCATCGAATACCTCGACAACGGCAGCGGCATGTCCGCCGACGCGCTCAAGCGCCTGTTCGATCCGTTCTACACCACCAAGCGCGGACAGGGCGGCAGCGGCCTGGGCGCGAACATCGTGTACAACCTGGTGACGACCAAGCTCGGCGGCACGATCGCGGTGGACAGCGCACCCGGCAACGGCCTGCACTACACGATCCGGCTGCCGATGCAGCCGCCGCAGGCGGTCGCCGCGATAGCCGCCTCCGCGCCTGCCTGAATCAGGGTTTGTGTAGCAATCGGGTTGCGGGTGCCGGAAGCCGCTGGCTCATGCGATGGCGACAGGCGATTGCGCCCGATGCGCCGCGCGGCGCAGCCTCAATCCGGGAAGCGTTCGTTCACCGCCATCACGGAGTCGAGGTTTTCCAGCAGCTTCTCGACGATCTCGCCGTCGAGGTGGCTGCCGATGCCGGCGCGCATGTAGGCGATCACTTCCTCCAGCGGCCACGCCGGCTTGTAGCAGCGCACGTGGGTGAGCGCGTCGAACACGTCGGCCACCGCGACGATGCGCGCATGCGGGTGGATGTCCCTGCCGCTGAGCCCCTGCGGGTAACCGCTGCCGTCCCAGCGTTCGTGGTGCTGGTGGGCGATGGTGGCGGCGGCCTCGAGGATCGGGCGCTCGGAACCCTTGAGGATGTCGTGGCCGATGGTCGGATGCTGCTGCATCACCTTCCACTGCGCGGCGTCGAGCTTGCCTGGATTGAGCAGGATGGTGTCGGGGATGGCGACCTTGCCGATGTCGTGCATCGGCGAGGCGCGGCGGATCAGTTCGGCCTCGGCCTCGTCGTAGCCGAGCGCGCGCGCCAGCAGGTAGCAGACCTCGGCCATGCGCCGCACGTGGTTGCCGGCCTCGGCCGAGCGCGATTCGACGACGTTGCCGAGCTTGTTGATCAGCTCGGCCTGGGTGTCGAACATTTCCTTGTTGAGCAGCAGGTTCTCGAACGCCAGCGAGACGTGGGTGGAGAAGATGTCGATCAGGCGCATGTCCAGGTCGTCGACGTCGGACACGCCATTGAGGTAGAGCAGCGAAGCGGTCACGTGCTGCGAGGGGAAATAGCCGACGAAGCAGTCGCGGTGCAGGACGTGGTGCTGGGCCTGTTCGGCCATCTGCAGCGCATGGACGATCTCGGGCATGATCTCGCCGCGTTCGTCGAGGCAGTCGCCGACGCTGGCAAGCACTTCGTAACGCGATTTCGCATGCAGCGCGCTGAGGCGGACGAGCACGCCTCGCTCGTCCAGATGCAGCAGCGAGGCGACCTGCTGCAGCAGCCCGCCGGCGAACTCGCGCATGGAATGCTGTTCGAGCACGTGCGCCGAGGCGGCGATCACGGTCTCCAGGCCGATCCGGAAACGTTCCTCGTGACGACGCGCGTCGTCGATCCGGACGATGTCGCGGTAGGCGCGCAGCGCGGAGAACACCGTGGTGAACAGCTTCTTGCGGTCGAGCTCGGTCTTTTCCTTGTAGTCGTTGATGTCGTATTCGACGATGACGCGCTCTTCGGGAGCCTGGCCGGGCTGACCGGTGCGCAGGACGATGCGGGTGAAGTGGTTGTTGAGGTCCTGGCGCATCCAGCGCGCGAGTTCCAGTCCCGCGGTCTCGTTCTCCATCACCACGTCGACGATCGCCAGTGCGATGTCGCGCTCGTTGCGCAGGAACTCGCGCGCCTGCGCCCCGCTGTAGGCGTGCAGGAACTCGAGGCCGCGGCCGTCCAGCTCGAAGCGCGAGAGCGCCAGCTTGGTGATGGTGTGTACGTCGGGCTCGTCGTCCACCAGCAGCACGCGCCAGCGCGTGGCGACAGGCGTGGAGGCAGCGGGTGCTTCATCCTTCGCGAACATGCGGACTCACCGTGGCTTTCGGGTCGACGGAACTGCAGCGCTTCGCGAAAGCCTACACCCTCGTCCACAGGCCGGCACCGTGACGCGCTTCCCCTTTTCGTCGTCCAGCATCATCCCCCATCGGGGCGCGCGAGTCGTCGCCGGAACCGGCCGGACAGATGAATTTTCCGTCATGTTCCGGCAAGTCCTCCCCGCTGGCCGACAGCGCATCGTGACCGCGTGCCGGCGGACGCTCGGCATGCCTTCCGCATCCACGATCCCGAGGAAACCCCATGAAGATCCGTTCCGCCCTGCTCGCCTTCGCCCTGACCACGCTCGCCGGCACCGCGTTCGCGCAGACGGCCAGCCCGGCGCAGTCCGCGGCTCCCGCCGCCCCGGCGGCAGCCGCAGCGCCTGCCGCCGCTCCCGCCGACGCGCCGATGGCCTCGCCACATGCAGGAGCCATGCACCACCATGCGACCAGCTCGCACCATCATGGCTCCCACCATGCCAGCTCGAGCTGCACCCGCCACAAGGACGGCAAGTGCGTCCGCTGGGCCCACTCGCATTCGCACCACGCGCACCACCATGCGCACTCGCACCACCACGCGCATTCGCATCACCCGGTGCGCCACGCCGCGCACAAGGCGGGGCATGCCATCCACCATGCCGCGCACAAGGTCGGCCATGCGATCCATCACGCGGCCCACAAGGTCAAGCAGGCGCTGACTCCGAAGGATGCTTCGCCCGCCGCGTCCACCGCTTCGGGCAAGTAAGCGCGGCGGTCGGGCCACCGCAAAGCGGTCCGACCACCGCTGGAAATTCCGCGACAAGCACCCCTGTCCAGCGTCTACCGCTGGACAGGCTTGCGAGATTCGAAGACCGGCGGAAGCCGGCTTCGGATCACCGCTCAGCGGCCGGGCGCCGCCACGGCTGCACCTACAGCCATCGCGTTCGTCCGGCTCAATCGCCGGCGCTCCGGTGCTGCTGAATCTCGATGTCGGTCAGGTGATGGTGCAGGGTGTCGAGAGCCTTGGTCGCCAGGTCCCGCGTGCTCAATTCGTGCGCATGCAGCATCGTTTCGTTGAACAGCGTTATTGCTCTCTCGTGGTCTCGTTCCATCGCCGCGAGATAGGTACTGTCGAACAAGGCCCCGGACATGCGCTGCAGGTCCGCCACTTCCTTGCGGTCGGCCGCACTGGGCGGGGGCTCAGACAGTTTTCCGGCCTCCGCCAATTCCCGGTCCAGGGTCGTATGGTCCTCGACCATCGTGCTGGCCAGGGTGCGGACACCTGCGCTGGCCGACTGGCTCATGGCCTGACGCGACAGCAGGATCTCGCGCACTCCACCGGCCAGGGCTTGCTGATAGAACCCGATGTCGGCGTTCGATCCCGACGGCTGCGCGACAGCCGTGTCAGGTGCCCGGGGAGCGGGTGGGTATTGCGCGGAACTGATGCCCGCCAACGTCAAGGCGAGCGCGATGTAGAGAAATCGTTTCATGGGGCCTCCTTGCCTTGTGGCCGCTTACGCGGACCGTCCGATGCAGGCGTCCTGCCAGCACCGCCATCGCGGGCTCGTCCGGCCGGAGTCGGCCGAGCCTTTCGTCAGGTTTCGCTCAATGCCACTGGAACAGGCTCCACTGCACCGGCACCGTCTGGTTGCTGGTGGCGTCGTTGCGGTTGATGTGGCCGTCGCCATTGGTGTCACGCAGCTCGAACGCCGGCCCGTTGGCGGGCTTGACGCGCACGCTGGTCAATTGGCCGCCATGGCGGTATTCCTCGACGCGATCGCCGTTGGAGGTCGTGTAGGAATGCACGCTGTAGCCGTCGGCACTGACGGTGCCATCGGGTTTCTTCGGCGGCGGGTGGAAAGCGTCATCGGTGGGAAGCGCCGGCAGGTTGGTCGGATCGCTGTCGGATTTTTCCGATCCCTTCGACGCAGGCTTCTTCTCCGGTTCAACCGGAGCCGACTCCGGCGGCAACGGCGCCAACCGCGGATCGTCGGGCTTGATCGGCGTCGCGGCGCCCGGTCCCGGATCGTCCATCGCCGGCGGGGGTGGCGCGGGTGCGGGTGCAGGCGGCGGATCCTGCGCGAGGACCGTGGCCGGAGCGACCGCCAGCAGCAACGCGAGGAACAGGCTCTTGCGATGCGGGCGCATGGGGATTCTCCGGTGTGGGACTCCGATCTTCCCACCCCGGCGCATGCTTGGAAAGCATTGTGCCCTGCATGTTCAGCGGATCGTTCCATTGCTGAACCCTTGCTGCGATTCGCCGCGGCCTACAATGATCGCCCGCCATCGCGAACGCCGCCATGCCACGCCTGGTCCTGATCGACGGTTCGTCCTACCTGTACCGCGCCTTCCATGCCCTGCCGCCGCTGTCGAACGCGGCCGGCGAGCCGACCGGCGCGCTGTTCGGCGTGGTCAACATGCTGCGCGCGACGCTCAAGGAAAAACCCGACTGCACGGCCTTCGTCGTCGACGCGCCCGGCGCGACCTTCCGCGACGCCCTGTACGCCGACTACAAGGCCAACCGACCGCCGATGCCCGAGGAGCTTCGCGCGCAGGTCGAGCCGATGATGAAGATCGTCGAGGCGCTGGGCTTCCCGATCCTGCGCGTGGACGGCGTGGAGGCCGACGACGTGATCGGCACGCTCGCGGTGCACGCGCAGGCCGACGGCGTGGACGTCACGATCTCGACCGGCGACAAGGACTTCGCCCAGCTCGTGCGGCCCGGCATCCGCCTGGTCAACACCATGAGCGGCAGCGTGCTCGACTCCGACGCGGCCGTCATGGAGAAATTCGGCGTGCGCGCCGACCAGGTGATCGACCTGCTGGCGCTGATGGGCGACAGCGTCGACAACATTCCCGGCGTCGAGAAATGCGGTCCGAAAACCGCGGCGAAATGGCTGGGCGAATACGGCACGCTCGATGGCGTGATCGCCAATGCCGCGAACATCGGCGGCAAGATCGGCGAGAACCTGCGCGCGGCCCTGCCGCGGCTGCCGCTGAACCGCGAGCTGACGACGATCAAGACCGACGTCGGACTCGAACTCCCGCACGACGCGCTGCGGCTGCGCGAACCGCACGTCGACGATCTGCGTGCGCTCTACACCCGCTACGGGTTCAACGCCGCGTTGAAGGAACTGGACGGGAAGAAGGAAGCAGACGCGGCACTTCCCGAACCCGGCCTGCGCGGCACCGCGGCGGGACATGCCCGTTCCAGCGACACCGAAGAAACGATCGATCCCGCACTCTCGGTGAAGGGCGAATACGAATGCGTCACCACCCAGGCGCAGCTCGAGGCCTGGGTCGAAAAGCTGCGCAATGCCGCGTTGATCGCTTTCGACACCGAGACCGACTCCATCGATCCGATGCGCGCCAACCTGGTCGGCATGAGTTTCGCCATCGAGGTCGGCAGCGCGTGTTACATCCCGCTGGCGCACGAGTACCCGGGAGCGCCGGCGCAGCTCGATCGCGACGGAACGCTGGCGGCATTGCGCCCGATCCTCGAGGACGCCGGCAGGCCCAAGGTCGGCCAGCACGGCAAGTACGACCTGCACGTGCTGCGTCGCCACGGCGTCGACGTGCGTGGCTACGCGCAGGACACGATGCTCGAATCCTTCGTCTGGAACGCCACCGCCACCCGCCACGACATGGATTCGCTGGCGCAGCGCTACCTCGGTTACGAGACGGTCAAGTACAGCGAGGTCACCGGCAAGGGCGCCAAGCAGATCCTGTTCTCCCAGGTCGCGCTCGACGAAGCCACCCGCTATGCGGCCGAGGATGCCGACGTGACCCTGCGCCTGCACCGCGCGTTGCAGCCGCGGCTGGCAAGCGAGCCATCGCTGGAACGCGTCTACCGCGAGATCGAGATGCCGCTGGTGCCGGTGCTCGAGCACATCGAGGCCAACGGCGTGCTGGTCGACGCCGCCGAGCTGCGCCGCCAGAGCCACGACCTCGGCAAGCGCATGCACGCCGCGCAACAGCAGGCGCACACGATCGCCGGCCGGCCGTTCAACCTCGACTCGCCCAAGCAGTTGCAGGCGATCCTGTTCGACGAACTGAAGCTCGAAGCGCTGGTGAAGACGCCCAGCGGCCAGCCGTCGACCAACGAGGAGGCGCTGGAAGCCATCGCCGAAGCCCATCCGCTGCCGCGCCTGATCCTCGAATACCGCGGCCTGGCCAAGCTGCGCAGCACCTACACCGAGAAGCTGCCCGAGGCGATCAACCCGCAGACCGGCCGCGTCCACACCAGCTACCACCAGGCGGGTGCGGCAACCGGCAGGCTGGCCTCGTCCGACCCGAACCTGCAGAACATCCCGATCCGCACCGAGGACGGCCGCCGCATCCGCAAGGCCTTCGTGGCGCCGCCGGGGCGCAGGATCCTGGCCTGCGACTATTCGCAGATCGAGTTGCGGATCATGGCCCACCTCTCCGAGGACGCCGGCCTGCTGCGCGCCTTCGAGAGCGGCATCGACGTGCACCGCGCGACCGCCGCCGAGGTTTTCGGCGCGAAGTCGCCGGAAGCGGTGACCTCCGACCAGCGCCGCGCCGCCAAGGCCATCAACTTCGGCCTGATGTACGGCATGAGCGCCTTCGGCCTCGCGCGCCAGCTCGGCATCGAGCGCGGCCAGGCGCAGGACTACGTCGGCCTGTATTTCTCGCGCTACCCGGGCGTGCGCGAGTACATGGACCGCACCCGGGCGCAGGCGAAGGAGCGTGGTTACGTCGAGACGGTGTTCGGCCGGCGCCTGTACCTGCCGGACATCCACGCCCGCAACCAGGGCCTGCGCGCCGGCGCCGAACGCGCGGCGATCAATGCGCCGATGCAGGGCACCGCCGCCGACATCATCAAGCGCGCGATGGTCGCGGTCGACGAGTGGTTGCATCCGCACGACGAACGGGCACTGATGATCCTGCAGGTGCACGACGAACTCGTGTTCGAGGCCGATGCCGACTTCGTTGAAACACTGCGTTCCGGCGTCGTCGAGCGCATGCAGGGCGCTGCGGAACTGAGGGTGCCGCTGGTGGTCGATTGCGGTGTCGGAAGCAACTGGGACGAGGCGCATTGAATCCTCGCAGGAGCACGCCGTAACAGCGTTCTAACGAGAGGATGTGCCGGAAGTCACGCTTCAATTGCCGAAGCGATTTTTCGGCATGAATGCATCCTGAATTCGTTCATCAAAACGCGTACGCCTTCACGAACTCTAAAGGTCAGTAATGGTCAACTACATCGCAACGGACGCAACGTCCGTTGTCGGATGACTCTCTCCCCTGAGTGCATCCCGGAAGCCCTCCTCTCCCCAAGGCCGGCTTCCAACCCCTGGCCCCGCGAGTCCACCCCTGGCTCGCGGGGTTTTTATTTGCGCGGCCGCCCGAGTCTCTGCCGCATGGCATCGGCAAATCCTGGCGATGGCTATTGCGCCGCGTTGGCTAGCTCGCCCAGCCAATCACGCGGGCGCAAGTAGTCCGACAGCCTGGCTTCGGCACTCCCCGGTTCGGGTGCGTAGCCCGGTTCCCAGCGCACGCGCGGCGGCAGGCTCATCAGGATCGCCTCGGTACGCCCGCCGCTCTGCAAGCCGAAGAGAGTGCCGCGATCCCACACCAGGTTGAATTCGACGTAGCGACCGCGGCGGTAGAGCTGGAACTCGCGCTCGCGTTCGCCATAAGGCGTGTCGTTGCGGCGCTCGACGATCGGCAGGTAGGCATCGAGGAAGCCCTCGCCGACCGCGCGCATCAGGCCGAACGCGTGCGCGAAGCCGCCTTCGCGGAAGTCGTCGAAGAAAAGACCGCCGACGCCACGCGCCTCGTTGCGGTGCTTCAGGAAGAAGTACTCGTCGCACCAGCGCTTGAAACGCGGGTACAGGTCCACACCGAACGGTGCGCAGGCCACCTGCGCCGTGCGGTGCCAATGCAGTACGTCCGCGTCGAACGGGTAGAACGGCGTCAGGTCGAAACCGCCGCCGAACCACCAGACTGGCTCGCCCTGCTCCGGCTGCGCCTCGAAATAACGCACGTTGGCGTGACTGGTCGGCACCCAGGGATTGCGCGGATGCACCACCAGCGACATGCCCAGCGCCCGCCACGGTGCCCCGACGAGTTCCGGGCGATGCGCTGTGGCCGAGGGCGGCAGGCTCGCGCCGCGCACGTCGGAAAAACCCACGCCTGCCTGTTCGAACACCGCGCCCTCGCGCAGCACGCGCGAGTTGCCGCCGCCGCCCTCGGCCCGCTGCCAGGCGTCGCTGCCGAAGCGTGCCACGCCGTCGGCCGTTTCCAGCGCGGTGCAGATGCGCTGCTGCAGGTCGACCAGAAAGGCGTGGACAGCGGCGAAGTCGGGCGTGTCGGACATGGGCGTGGGCTGGTGCGAGCGGGCATGATAGCCGCGCAAGGGTAGCGCCAAGGCGCCGGCCATGGCGGGCTAGCTATAATCACCACACCGTGACTCCTTCCTTCGATGCCGCTGACGCGAACCGCCCTGCGACGGACTCCGCGCCGTCGCTGCGCGTGGCGTTTTCCGACCAGCCCGCAGCGTTGCGCTTCGCCTTCGCCGGTGGAATCGCAGCCGCAACGCGCGTGCGTTGCGCGCGACTTGCCGGCCCGGCTGCGCCCGAAAGCTGGCACCTTTCCGATCGCTATCTCGCGCTGGTGCTGGAACGCCCGGAGACCGATGGCGACATCGCCATCGCGACCCGCGATGCCTACGCCGAACTGATCGCGCGCGTGCGCGGCTCCGCCCATCCCTGGCTGCTGCGGATCTGGAACTACCTCGGAGCGATCAACGAAGGCGAGGGCGACAGCGAGCGCTATCGCCGCTTCTGCATCGGCCGCGCCGCCGCGGTCGATGCCGCCTTCAACGACCCGCCGCCGGCTGCCACCGCGATCGGCCACGACGGTGGTGCGGGCGTGCTGCAGCTCGTCGCGCTGTGCAGCCGCGCGCCCGCGATCGCGCTCGAGAACCCTCGCCAGACACCGGCCTGGAGCTATCCGCGCGAACACGGCCCGGTCTCGCCGGGCTTCTCGCGCGGCGCCCTGCTCGATGCCGACAGTGCCTCACCGCGACTGCTGGCTTCGGGAACGGCCAGCATCGTCGGCCACGTCTCGCAGCACATCGGTGACTTCGCCGAACAGATGCGCGAGAGCCTGCGCAACCTCGAAACCCTGCTCGCCGTTGGCGGCGAGCACACTGGCCACGCTTTCGCGTTCTCCGGCTGCGAGGCGCTGCGTGTCTATCTGCGCCATGCCGGTGACTTGCCAGTCGCCCGGCAAGTCGTCGCTGCCACGGCACTGCCCGGCGACCGCGTCGTCTATCTGCGAGGCGACGTCTGCCGGCGCGAACTGGACGTCGAACTCGAGGGCGTGTTCGCGCATTGACGCACGCAATCAATGCTTGCACGAAGCCCGGCGCTCACGCGCTCCTGGCCTTGAATCGTAGAATTCGCTCGCAGCCACACCTGGCTCCGCAGGGGAAAAGCCAAAAAGCCATGGATGCCGACTCTTACTGGGGACAAATCAGCGACCCGCTCGTCTACCGTGTCAGGCCGATATACAGGCTTTGCCTCTATGGCTTTGCGCTGCTGGAAGGTTTCTTCCTGTTGTTTCCGCTGGTCTCCAGCGCACTTGCCGGGCCGGTCCATGGTTACGGCGACTTCGCATCTGGCGTCCTCTTCACTCTCCTTGTCGCCTGGTTGACCCTCTTTTGCGCGCTCTATCCGACACGGGCATTCGTCCGGATCACATCGGACGCCATCGAGCACCGATGGGTATTCGCCACGGAGTCTATGCGTCGCGACGAAGTCACGGGCAGGAAGAGGTTCTATGCGAAGAAAGGCGGCAGGGAGTACTACAAGCTCGTATCACGATCCGGCCGCGAGTTGAGAATCGATGACGGAGCATTGAACGTGGACGACGCCTTCGATGCGTGGCTCGGATCGATACCCGAGATCGAGGAACACCACAGGCTGTGCGCGGAACGCTACAAAGGGTTCTGATCCGCACGTGTTGAACGCATCGAAACAACCTTCGTGCGAAGGCTGATGCGCGCCATCTTCCCCACGATCGGGATCATTTCAGCGTCCGCTCGAACAGCTCGTCGATCCGCCGGTATTCGTCCAGCCAAGCATCCGCCTGCTCGAAGCCGTGCCGCTCCAGCGGATAGGGCGCGATCGACCAGTTCGTCTTGTGCAGCTCGATCAGGCGTTGCACCAGCCGCACCGAATCCTGGAAGAACACGTTGTCGTCCATCATCCCGTGGCAGATCAGCAGCGCTCCCTTGAGGCCTTCGGCGAACTCGATCGGCGAGCTCGTCCTGTACGCCTCCGGATCGATGTCCGGCGTGTTGAGGATCGCCGAGGTGTAGCCGTGCTCGTACTCCGACCAGTCGCTGACCGGCCGCAGCGCGGCCCCGGCCTTGAACACATCGGGCGCGCGGAACATCGCCATCAGGCTCATGAAGCCGCCGTAGCTGCCGCCATACACGCCCACGTGCTGCGCGTCGCCCTGGGCATTGGCGGCCATCCACTTCACGCCGTCGAGGTAGTCCTCGAGTTCGGGATGGCCCATGTTGCGGTAGATCGCGGTGCGCCAGTCGCGGCCATGACCAGCCGAGCCGCGGTAGTCCATGTCGAGCACGACGTAGCCCTGCTGCACCAGCAACTGGTTGAACATCTGCTCGCGGAAGTAGTACGGGTAGCGCACGAACACGTTCTGCAGGTAGCCAGCGCCGTGCACGAACATCACGATCGGGTAGCGCTTGCCGGGTTCGAGCTGCGCGGGGCGGTAGAGCTTGGCCCAGATCGGTTTCGCGCCGTGGCTCGACGGCACCTGCACGAACTGCGGTTCGAGGAAGTTGCGCGCCTTGTAGGCTTCGGTACGGGTATCGGTGAGCACGGTCGCCCTGCCGCCGTCGGCTGGCACCACCGCGAGCTGTGCCGGCAGATGGCTGCCCGAATAGCGCACCAGCACCTGCTTCTGGTCGGGCGATAGGGTGAAGTCCTCGACGCCTTCGAGCGACGTGATTTCCTTCACCTCATCGTTGCCGAGATCTTCCTCGCAGACCTCGTAGCCGCCGGGCCACTTGCGGTTGCAGACGAACCACGCGCGCCGGCCATCGGCGGAGAACTGCGGCGTCGAGGTTTCCCACTCGCCGCGGGTGCGTTCTCGTGCAGCCTGCCCCGGCACCAGCGTGACCAGGTGCGACCAGCCGGATTGCTCCGACAGCAGCCACAACGTGCGGCTGTCCGGCATCCAGCCGAAATCGTTGAAGCTGAAACTGTTGACCCAGGCCTGATCGGTCAACCGGTGCGCGCTGCGGAAGGCCCTGCCGGCGAAATCGACGGTGGCGATCCAGCGATCCTTGTTGTCCACCGACAGAAGTTCCACTGCGGCCTGGCGGCCGTCGGCGGTCCACTGCACGCCGGCGGCGCGCAGCGCGCGATGGCCCTTGAGCGCGTCCTTGCCGGCGGCCTTGCGCAGCGCGGCCAGCGGATCGACGTCGATGCCGGGCAGCGAGTCGATGGACAGGTCGGCGACGTGGCCATCGCGCAGGTCGACCAGCTTGAACGACTCCGCGGCCGGCATGTTGCGGCCGACGCGCGTGCGCTCGTCCTCCTGCTCCTCGTAGCCGCTCTCGGTGACGAACTTCTGCAGCTTGCCGACGCGGCCGGCGTCAGCGTCCTTGGGCGATGCGAGCACGATCAGCCAGCGGCCATCCGGCGAGATCGAGGATCCATCGATGCTCACGTCGGCGCCCAGATAGACCGGCGGCGCGGCGCGGGTGGGATCGGCGGCGCGCAGGTCGCGGTCCTGCGCCTTCTTCGCCTCGCGCGCCTGCTTCTCGCGGCGCAGGGTGTCGATCAGGCGCAACTGGTTGGCGCGCATCTCGTCAGGCTTCTCGGCCGCGTTCGGGTCTTTCTCGGCCTTGAGCACGGCCGCAACCTCGACCACGCGCTGGTCGAAGCGGTAGCGGTACCAGGTGTTCTCGACGTGCCACATCACGCCGGCGTCGCCGGCCATGAAGGCCGGATCGGCGGCCGCCTCGGTGCCGCGGGCCAACTGGGTCAGCGCACCGCTCCGCAGGTCGCGCACGAACATGTCGCCGTTGCGGACGAAAGCGGCGCGTCGGTGCGCGGCGTCGTACACCGGGTTGATCGCGTCGAGATTGGCCAGCTCGGGATCGGCCACGCGGGTCATCGGCGCACCGCCGGAAACGTCCACGCCGTAAAGGTCGCGCACGCCGCCGTGCTCGGGGCTGCCGTTGCGCTTGAGCGGGAAGTACGCGCGCCGGCCGTCCCACGACCACCACGCCGAATCCACCGCCGGGCCGATCCAGTCCGGATCGGCCATCGCCTGATCGAGCGTGATCGGCGTCGGTGGTGCGGTCGGTAGCGTCGGTTGGGCAAGTGCCGTGGTCGCGGCGAGGGACAGCGGCAGCAGGAACGCCTTGTGCATGGACAACTCCCGGGACCGGAGGGCAACGGGCAAGCCTAGCAGGCGCCAGCCGCGCCGGACTGCGCCGAAAGTCACGCGAAACGCTTTATCGGCGCGACGTTTGCCGCCACAATCGACTCGTTCTCCGCGCGCACGCCCATGCAAGCCTACGTCTACAAGAGCCGCCGCAAATCCGACACCTATGTCTACCTGCGCGAACGCGAGGGTTTCGGGCTGCTTCCCGAGCCGATGCGCAGCTCGCTGGGCGAGCTCGACTTCGTGCTTGAAATCGCGCTGACGCCGGAGCGCAGGCTGGCCCGCGAGGACGCGGCCTTGGTGCGCTCCAACCTCGCCGCGCGCGGTTTCCACCTGCAGTTCCCGCCCCACCACGCGGACGATACCCATGGCGATGCCTGAGCGCCCGGCGCGCCAGCCGCTGCGCGCCAGCCTGGCGCTGATCGCGGGCATCGGGCTGTCGCTGCTCCCGCTGTGGTCGGAGGCGTCCTGGTTGCTGGCTGGACCGTGGCTGGCGCAACCGCTGTACGCGCTCGGCGTGGCCTGGTGGCTGGGTTCGCGGCCGGCAGGCGAGGAAGCCGGGCGATGGCTGCCCGACGCGATCGCGCTGGCGATGCTGTGGGGCATGGCCGGCGCCCTGGCCTGGTTCGCGATGGCGTGGCCGCTGCCGATGCTGATGCGCAGCGGCAGCCTCGCCGCCGCCCTCGGCACCAGCGCCGCGACCGGCATCGCCCTGATCGTGCTGTGGCGCTACTGGCCGGTGTTCGCGCGCGCCGAGCGCACCGGCGGCGGCCTGGCCGACTTCTACGAGACAGCCGCAGACGAGGGCGATGTCGCCACCGGCGCCGGCCTGCTGATCGCGCTGGCGATCGCCGCGATCCTGGCAATGGTGCTGTGCGCTGCCTGGGACGGCATCGCCACCCCGCTGCTGCGCTATGCCCTGCTGGCCGTACAGGCGGCGCTGGCGCCGCTGCTGCACGCGACCATCCACAAGCTCGGCAGCGAACCGCCGCGCAGCCGCTACGAATACACCGAGCCCGCAGCGGTCGCGAATGCGCCGGCGATCAGGCCGAGGCCGGCTCCGGCCCCGGTCCTCCCCTCGTTCGACGACATCGGCGATCCCAACCTGCGCGTCTACGCCGCCGCGCGCGCCGGCCGCGCCGACGAAGCGATCGCCGCCCTGCGTCGCGGCGCCGACCCGCAGCGCCTGCCCGACCAGGATGAGCGCGACCAGCGCAGCCTGCCGGTGCTCGCCTCGGTGATCCCCGACGTGACCCTGCTGCGCGAACTGATCGCACGCGGCGTGGACCTCAATCGCCAGCACGCCGGCCTGACGCCCCTGCTCGCAGCCACCCGCGATAGCTGGCATGGGCGCATCGAAGTCGTCACCACCCTGCTGTCCAACGGCGCCGATCCGCGGATCGCCGACGCCGAGGGCAACACCCCGCTGCACCACGCCGCACGCAGCTCGGACGCCGATGTCGCCGCACGCCTGCTCGACGCCCATGCCCTGCTCGACGCCCTCAACGTCGAAGGCTTCAGTCCGCTCGGCGTGGCCTGCGAGGCCGGCAACTGGCGGCTGGCGCGCTTCCTCCTCGACCACGGCGCGCGGCCCGAACCGGACCGCGGCCAGCCGGCGCTGCTCGCCGCCGCCGCGGGCGAGGACGATGCCGCCGGCGTGCAACTGCTGCTCAAGCACAAGGCGCGCGTCGATGCGCGCGGCGACCACCAGGCGACCGCGCTGATGATCGCCTGCGCGGCCAACGATCCGGACATCGTCGAGGCCCTGCTCGAAGCCGGCGCCGAAGTCGACGCGCAGGATGTCGAAGGCCTGACCGCGCTGATGCACGCCGCCCACTGCGGCAGCGAGGCGGCGTTGAAGAAGCTCGCCGCGCGCAAGCCCGATCCGGCGCGCATGGACAACCAGGGTCGCAACGCGCTCGCCATCGCCTGCGCCTCGCAGGCCGCCGAGCCCTCGCTGGTGCGCGAGCTGATCGCGATGGGCGCGGACCCGCAGCAGCAAAGCCACGATGGTCGCAAGGCGATCGATCACGCGCTCGCCGCCGGGCGCTGGCGGCTGGTGGTCGAGCTCGACCCGGACTACCCGCTGCCCGAGAGCGTCGCCGAGGATCTGGCAGCCGGCCCTGTCGAGCGCAGCCCGGAGCAACTGCTGCGCGACGCACTCGCCGCACGCCGTTTCGAACAAGCCGAGGCCGCGTTGCGCCTGGGCGACGCGCTGGCGCTGACTACCTCGCAACTGCGCGAATTCTCGCTGGAAGCCGACCTCGACGTGTTCGACTGGCTGCTGCTGCACGGCGCCGATCCGGAGATCCGCGAACGCGGAAGCGACAGCCTCGTGTTCGCCCTGCTTGATCGCGGCGGCAGCGGCACCGGCGCGCTCCAGCGGCTGCTCGACCGCGCGGTGTCGCCTGCAGGCGCCGGCGGCCTGGCGCGCTATCTGCACGCCTGCATGCTCAGCGAAGCGAGCGCGCGGTCGCGCGAACAGCTCGCCCTGAACCTGGTAGAGCGCGGCGCCGATCCGTTCGTCGCCAGTGCCGGCACGCCGCCGCTGCATTTCGCGATCCGCCTGGGCTGGCTGCGCCTGGCCGAACGCCTGCTGACGATGGGCATCGCGCCGGATGCGCGCGACGCGCGCGGCATCACCGCGCTGCAGCTTGCCTGCACGCTCGGGCGCGAGACCGCGGTGCGCCTGCTGGTGCGCGCCGGCGCTTCGCCCGACGCGCGCACGCCCACCGGCGAGACCGCGCTCGGCATCGCGCTCGCTGCCGAGCGCAGCGACCTGGTCGCATGGCTGGACTGGCGCGGCTGGCGCCTGCCGCTGCGGCCGCTGCATCCGACCGACCTGCCGGTCGCGGCGATGGTGGGCGACGCCGGCGCGGTGCGCCGGCTGCTCGATCTGGGCATGCCGATCGACACCATCGATGCGCAGGGTTGCACGGCGCTGCTGCGCGCGGCCGGCGGCGGCCAGCTCGTGGTCGTCGGCATGCTGCTGCAGCGCGGCGCCGACACCGGCATCGCATCGAGCACCGGCGCGACCGCGTTGAGCGCGGCGGTCAGCATGCGCCACCCGCAGATCGTCGAGATGCTGCTCGCCCAGGGCGCCGACGTGAACCGGCCGCTGCCCGGCGGCGTCACCCCGCTGATGCTCGCCGCCGCCCTCGGCCTGCCGGAGATGGTCTCGCGCCTGCTCTCCCAGGGCGCCGACCTCAAGCTCCGCGACGAACGCGGCCTGGGCGCGCTGCACTGCGCATGCAGCTACGCCTTCTCGGCGCAGGATCGCCAGCGCGCGCTCGCCCTCGTCGACGACCTGTTGCTGGCCGGCGCCGAGGCCGAGGAACCCACCCACAACGGGCAGACGCCGCTGCTGCTGCTGCTAGGCGCCAGCCACGAACCCGGCGCGGCCAGCAACGAGGACGTGATCCTGGCCGCGCTGGAATCCCTGCTCAACGAAGGCATCTCGCTGGAAACCCGCGACCAGCGCGGTTTCACCGCGATGCACCTGGCCGCGATGCACGGCCTGGGGCGCGTGGCGCAGCGCCTGATCGCCGCCGAAGCCGACCGCCGACCGCACGACACCCTCGGCCGCACGCCCTACGACCTCGCCCTGCAGCACGGCTTTGCCGATGTCGCCGCCGAGTTCGAACCACTGCGCTCGAGCGCACCGCCACTGGCGAGGCTGGCGCGCAAGGAGTGATCCGCCTCGCCGGGCGACGACGGGTCAGCTACGCCGATTCGCCCGACTCGGTATCCGCCTCGAACAACTGCTGCAGTTCCCGCCGCGCATCCTGCGCGCTCTGCAGCAGCGCGCCCTCGTCGTCGTACACGAGGTATTGCTCGGCCAGCACCTTCTCGTCGTGCGCGCGGAAGCGATCGACGCGGGCGGCCGCGACCTCGGGCGAGAAGCCCAGGCCTTCGAGCACGTGGCGGGTCAGCTCCAGGCTGCCCTGCAGGGTCTCGCGCACGACCTGATCGACGTTGAGGTCCATCAGCTTGAAGGCGTGCTGGCGGTTGCGCGCGCGCGCATACACCTTCAGGTGCGGGAACAGGCGCTTGACCAGGCGCGCGGTGCGCACGTTCGCGTCGGGATCGTCGGTGGCGACCACGAACACCTCGGCGCGTTCGGCGTGCGCGGCGCGCAGCAGCTCGGCCTTGGCCGGATCGCCGAAGTAGATCTGGTTGCCGAAGCGGCGCATGAAGTCGACCTGCTCGGCGCTGTTCTCCAGCGCGGTGAACGAGATCTTCTGCGCCAGCAGCACGCGGCCGACGATCTGGCCGACGCGGCCGAAACCGGCGATGATCACCCGCGGGTTCTCGTTGTCGATGACGTCGAACGGGCGCTTGTTCTTCGCCTCCGGGTGCGCCTGCAGCCAGTTCGACGCGGCGATCACCAGCAGCGGCGTGACCGCCATGCTCAGGCCGACGATCACCACCAGTTCGTCGCGCAGGGTCGCGTCGATCAGGCCGGCCTTGAGCGCTTCGCCGAACACCACGAAGGCGAACTCGCCGCCGAGCGCCAGCGCCGCCGCGAGCATCAAGGCCGAACGTCCGCGCAGCTTGCCGAGCCGGCCCAGCGCGAACAGCAGCACGCCCTTGACCGCGAGCAGGATCGCCACGCCGGCGGCGATCATCAAGGGCTCGTGCGCGACCAGGCGCAGGTCCAGGCTCATGCCGACCGCCATGAAGAACAGTCCGAGCAGCAGGCCCTTGAACGGCTCGATCTGCGATTCGAGTTCGTGGCGGAATTCCGAATCGGCGAGCAGCACGCCGGCGATGAACGCACCCAGGCCCATGCTCAATCCCGCCAGCTGCATCAGCCACGCGGTGCCGGCGACCACCAGCAGCGAGGTCGCGGTGAACACCTCGGGCATCTGGGTGGCTGCGACCACGCGGAAGACCTGGCGCAGCAGCAGGCGGCCGCCGATCACCACGCCCGCGATGACGCCCAGCGCCTGCAAGGCGGACTGCCACATCGGCATCGCGTGCACGGCCCTGGCGTCGCCGAGCAACGGGATCGCGACCAGCAAGGGGATCGCCGCGAGGTCCTGGAACAGCAGGATCGCGAACGACAGGCGCCCGAAGTCGGTGGTGAGCTCCTTGCGCTCGGCGAGCAGCTGCAGGCCGACCGCGGTGGACGAGAGCGCCAGGCCGATGCCGACGACGACGGCCGCTTTCCCGGCGATTCCGTATGCGATCAGCAGGCCCGCGAACGCGGCAGCAGTGAGGATCACCTGCAGTCCGCCGACGCCGAACACGCGCCGGCGCATGACCCACAGCCGCGCCGGCGACAGCTCGAGGCCGATGATGAAAAGCAGCATCACCACGCCGAACTCGGACGCGCCGAGGATGCGCGCCGGGTCGCGCACCAGCTGCATGCCCTGTGGCCCCAGCGCCACGCCCGCCGCGAGATAGCCGAGCACCGCGCCGAGTCCGAGCTTGCGGAACAGCGGCACCGCGATCACCGCGGCGAGCAGGAACACCAGGACGATTTCTAGGTAGCCGTTGCCGTGCATGAGCGCTCCGCGTCGAGCCGATTATGCGCGAGCGGATGCGGCCACGTCAGAACGTGAGCGGGCCGCTGTGTTGCGCCGCCGAAGGCTTGAATCCACGCACCCCGGTATCGCGCGCCACGTCTCCCGTCGCCGTCGGAGCCGGGATCGTGTGTTCCTCCGGCGATCAGAACAGCGCCGCGTCCATCTCCATCAGCGCGGTCGCGCCCGAGCGCGCCTGGTCGATCATCGCCTTGCTCTCCGGGTAGAGCCTGGCGAAGTAGAAACGCGCGGTCATCAGCTTGGCGCGGTAGAACGGATCGCCACTGTCCTGCTTGCGCAGCGCCACGCTTGCCGCGTGGCACCAGGAGAACGAGAACACCAGGTGCCCGATCACGCGCAGGTAGGGCACGGCCGCCGCGCCCATCTCGTCGGGGTTGGCCGCGGACCTGGCCGCGATCTCGGCGGTGAGCTGCTGCACCTGCACGGTGAGCGCGGCCAGCGGATCGGTGAATTCCTTCATCCGCGGATCGGCGGCGTGCTCGTCCAGCAGTTCCTGGATCACCCTGGCGAACTTCCGCAGCTTCGCACCGCCATCGATGAGCACCTTGCGGCCGAGCAGGTCGAGCGCCTGCACGGTGTTGGTGCCCTCGTAGATCATGTTGATGCGCGCATCGCGCACGTACTGCTCCAGCCCCGACTCGGCGATGTAGCCGTGGCCGCCGAGCACCTGCATCGCCAGCGTCGTGCACTCGTAGCCGTTGTCGGTGATGAAGCCCTTGACCACCGGCGTGAGCAGGGCGACGAGGTCGGCATTGTCGGCGCGCACCTTCTCGTTCGGGTGCTTGTGCTCGCGGTCGATCGCCAGGCCAGCCCAGTAGGTGAAGGCGCGCGCTGCTTCCACATAGGCTTTTTGCGTAAGCAGCATCCGGCGCACGTCGGGGTGGAAGATGATCGGGTCGGCGGCCTTGTCGGGCGCCTTGGCGCCGCTGAGCGAGCGGCTCTGCAGGCGCTCCTTCGCGTAGGCCAGGGCGTTCTGGTAGGCGACCTCGGCCAGCCCCAGCGACTGCATGCCGACACCCAGGCGCGCGCTGTTCATCATCACGAACATGGCGTTGAGGCCGCGGTTCGGCTCGCCGACCATCCAGCCCTTCGCACCGTCGAGATGGATCACGCAGGTGGCGTTGCCGTGGATGCCCATCTTGTGTTCGATCGAGCCGCACTTCACGCCATTGCGCTCGCCGGCATCGCCACTGGCATCGGGCAGGAACTTGGGCACGACGAACAGCGAGATGCCCTTCGTCCCCGCCGGCGCGTCCGGCAGGCGCGCGAGCACGAGGTGGACGATGTTCTTCGACAGGTCGTGCTCGCCGGCGGAGATGAAGATCTTGGTGCCGGTGATCGCGAAGCTGCCGTCGCCGTGGGGCTCGGCTCGGGTGCGCAGGATGCCCAGGTCGGTGCCGGCCTGCGCCTCGGTGAGGCACATCGTGCCGGTCCATTCGCCCGACACCAGCTTGGGCAGGTAGGTCTGCTTCTGCTCGTCGGTGCCGAAGGCCATCAGCGCGTTGTAGGCGCCGTGCGACAGGCCCGGGTACATCGCCCAGGCCTGGTTGGCGGAGTTGAGCATCTCCAGCATCGCGTTGTGCACGACGTGCGGCAGGCCCTGCCCGCCGTAGACAGGATCGGCGCCCAGCGCGGGCCAGCCCGCATCGACGAAAGCGTCGTAGGCTTCCTTGAAGCCCTTCGGCGTCGTGACCACGCCATCGCCGCGATACGTGCAGCCCTCGCGGTCGCCGCTCTGGTTGAGCGGGAAGATCACCTCCGCGCAGAACCTGCCGCCTTCCTCGAGCACCGCGTCGATCGTGGCGCGGTCGATGTCGGCGTGCGGCGCCAGCTTGCGCAGCGCGGTCTCGACGTCGAGCAGCTCGTGGAGGACGAACTGCATGTCGCGCAGTGGCGGGGAGTAGTGCGGCATGGTGGAACTCCTGGCGTCGGACCAGATGCATCCTACCCGCACGCACGACTACGGCGTGGCGTTCCAAGGATAGCCATTTGCCACGCCTGCTAGAATCCGCCCGCGCGGTGCACGTCGATCGAGTGCGATCCAGCCCGCGAATCCGCGCGCCGACACGCCCCGAAGAGATACATGCGCAGAACGCACCCGATCCTCGCCACCCTGATGGCCCTTGGGTCACCGATCACCTACGCCGCATCCCCGGCCCAGGCCGAGGAAGCGCGGATGGTCGTCACCGGCGCCCTCGATATCGCCTCCGACGGCACAATGACGGTGATGGTGCCGGTCAGCTTCAGCACGCGCGCTGCCCTGGGCGAGTATGGCCACTGGGAGACTTATTTTCCCGGCGCCCACCACCCCGCCCCGTGGCTTAGCCAGCCCGAACCCGACCGCTTCAGGAATCCGGGGGCGCTGGCGGCCAACGGCATCTATCCCGTCAAGCGCAGCGGGCCGCAATTGCTGACCACGCCCGATCCGGACTGAAGCCAACGCGCTGCAAACAGAACGCCCCGCGATGCGGGGCGTTTTCGTTTCCGGCCCAGACAAATTCAGCGCCTCATGAAGCGTAAGCCTTCAGCGGTTCATGACCTGGAAGAACTCGCGTCGGTTTCGGTTACACGACGTGACGAGCTGAGAGCTATCGCCCACATCGCGGCCTTTGGACTTTCTTCTCAATGGTCGGCATTCGTCAGATATCTCCGGGATCGATCCGGACCGATACCAGCCGCCCTACGCGAAGGGCCGCTTCCCGGACATCGGGCCGGGCATGGATGCGCCGCCACTTGTCCACGAGCATCGCTTCGAGCGGCGGGCGTCGCACATCGCCGTAGGTCTGCATGCTCACCAGGGCTGCGGTGCGCGAGCGGTCGTCGCGTAGCCGCGTGATGAGATCGCTGGCCGCCTCCTCTTCCTGTCCATCGAGCACGAGGGCGTCATCCCAGGTATTCATGGCATCGGCACGATGCGCGCGCATGTACGCCATGTGCCGGTCGATGGCTTCGCTGTCGTGAAGCTGGATCGCAGCCCACAGACGCACGCACTCCAGTTGCATGAGGCCGTAGGGACTCATCCGTCCGATCCTGGAAACGGCGGCCAGCGCGTCGTGCGGTCGTCCGAGCTGATCGTAGAGATCGCCCAGGTTGATCGCCTGGCTGACGTTGGCGTCACCCTGCTCGGACTGGTGCGCAGCGCGCTCCAGCTCGACTACCGCGTCGTCGACGCGACCCAGGCGTATCAGCGCCCTTTCGCGATCGTCGAGGATCCAGTTGTAGTGGCTGTCGAAATCCACGAACGCCCGAGGACCCTTGCCCTCGCCCACCGTCGCCACGATCCCGTCAGCGAGCTTCAACGCCTCCTCATAGCGCATCGAATCCAGAAGCGTCGAAAGCAGCTCGACACGCAGTGCGAGCTTCTCGGGATGCGTTGCGGCTTCGAGGCGTGCTCTTTCCAATGCGGCCGCTTCAAGCTTCTCCACGTCGAAGACCGGGTTGCCGGAGGTGATGGCATCGAACCGCAGATCCACGAGCATCGAAAGGGCGATGCGCGGAGAAGTGATCCCGGCGGCGACCTGCTTCGCCTTGGCCACGTCGTGGCGGGCCAGCAACAGCCGCGAGAAATCACGCCAAAAAGAGCTGGCATCCACGGTGTCGTCTTTCCAGGACGCCCGATAGAGCGCGTCGTACAGTTCGAAGCGGTACCGATCCGCTTCGTCCGAGTCGCCCAGGCCGGCCCGGATTTCCCGGATGAAGGAGCCAGGCATCTGCCTGAGCTCTTCGGGCCAGCGGGGCGCGATGGTCGCCACGCAGTGCGCGCTGTCGACAAAGTCCTTGAGCCCGTACGCCGTGGCGAGACGGTTGTGCCATACGTCCCGCGTCGACGCACTGGGCGTCTCGCTCAACTGCGTCCAGAGCACATGCGATCTGGCGTGGTCCCCCAGCTCGTCGGCGGTGTCCGCTTCCCCGACCAGGGCCGCATTGCGCTCAGGCACCGGCAGTTGCGCGAATCCGCCGGAACGGATCGCCTGGTCGAAGGCCTTTTCCGCATCCGCTATCCGGCTCTGCTTCTCCAGGTCGAAACCGGCCGAAATGGTCTTTCGTGTCAATTCCGCGGGCGTGGCGACGTGGCGGCTTTCGCCAGGGAGTTCGGCTTCCGCGTTGACCCGCCCGGCGATCGACAACGCCAACAGGAAACCCGTCGCCAGCGTCATCGACAGACTTGTGGAGGAGATTTGGCTCATCGCTGCATCGGGCTGAGGTCCGGGATGAGCAGCTTAGCGGTCAATTGTCTCCGGACTGACCCGGGTTCCACGGAGAGGTAGTCAGAATTTTTGCGTAACCAGCATCTTCAGCGGCGTGGCCGTCTTCGCATCGACGAGCACCGCGACCCACGCCTGCCTTGCCCGCAGGCGCAGGTAGCGCACGTCGGCTTCCTTCAGCCCGGAGTCGGCCATGTAAGCGTCGACGATCTTCGCGGCCGCCGGTTCGAGCTTGCGCATTTTCGCCAGCGTCCAGGCTTTCTTCAGGACATCACCGGTGTGTTCCGCATAGGGCCGGAAGAGTTCCGGCATCTTCTCCACGTCCTTTCCGTCCATCGCGGCGGACATGACCCGGTCGCGTTCCTTCGGATCGACGGGCATCTCGGCGTAGACGAGCAGCGGACCGCCAAGCGGCGGATGGCTGAACTGCGCCATCTTCGCTTCCGCGTAGTCCGCCGCTTTGATATCGGCGACGGCAGAAACCTGGAACTGGTCCTTGGCGAACACGATGAACGCCGGCCGGGCCAGATACACGATGTGCATGCCGTAGGCAAACGCCAGCACTTGCAGCGCGGAAATCACGGCAAGATCGAACGCCATGCCAGGCTTGCCCTGGCGATACACGGCCAGCGTGATCAGAGGGCCGATGGCCACGTCGACGCCGACCAGGATGACGAGCAGGTTGTTGCCGCCGCCGGCAACGAAGAGCGGGCCGGGAAACCAGAGGGCCAGCATGATCGCCAGGACCACCGCCGCGAGCGCGACGCTGATCAGCAGATGCAGGGCAGAGGCGTGCCAGCGCGTCAGATTCCCGGTTCCCATGGCGCGGAATTCTGCGTCAGGGACGCTGCGCTGGCAACGCGCCGCGCCGGGTATCCGGTGGGCCGATGCAACCCGGGTAGCAAACCCGCGACGCCCCGATGCGCAGCCCCGGGAAATGCACCAATAGCCCCCGGATCAGCGCTTCATGGACCGGAAGAACTCGTCGGCGGCCGTGAAAAAAGCCCCGCGATGCGGGGCGTTTTCGTTTTCGGTCCGGGTCCGGCTCAGCGCTTCATGAAGTGGGGAGCCTTCAGCGCTTCATGAAGCGGAAGAACTCGTCGTTGGACTTGGTGTCCTTCATCTTGTCGAGCAGGAATTCCATCGCCGACAGCTCGTCCATCGGATGCAGGAGCTTGCGCAGGATCCAGATCTTCTGGAGCATCTCGGGTTCGATCAACAGCTCCTCGCGGCGGGTGCCGGAGCGGTTGATGTTGATGGCCGGGTAGACGCGCTTCTCGGCGATGCGGCGGTCCAGGTGGACCTCGGAGTTGCCGGTGCCCTTGAACTCCTCGTAGATCACCTCGTCCATCTTGCTGCCGGTCTCGACCAGCGCAGTGGCGACGATCGTCAGCGAGCCGCCTTCCTCGACGTTGCGCGCGGCGCCGAAGAAGCGCTTCGGACGATGCAGCGCGTTGGCGTCGACGCCGCCCGACAACACCTTGCCCGAGCTGGGCACGACGGTGTTGTAGGCGCGCGCGAGGCGGGTGATCGAATCGAGCAGGATGATCACGTCGCGCTTGTGCTCGACCAGGCGCTTGGCCCGTTCGATCACCATCTCGGCAACCTGCACGTGGCGCGCCGCCGGCTCGTCGAAGGTCGAGGAAATCACTTCGCCGCGCACGGTGCGCTGCATCTCGGTGACTTCCTCGGGGCGCTCGTCGATCAGCAGTACGATCAGGTGCGCGTCCGGGTGGTTGTGCATGATCGCCTGGGCGACGTTCTGCATCAGCATGGTCTTGCCGGCCTTGGGCGGGCTGACGATCAGGCCGCGCTGGCCTTTGCCCAGCGGCGCCATCAGATCCATGATCCGGCCGGTGATGTCCTCGGTCGAACCATTGCCGCGCTCGAGGTGGAAGGCCTTGCGCGGGAACAGCGGGGTGAGGTTCTCGAACAGCGCCTTGTTCTTCGACACCTCGGGCGGCTCGCCATTGATCGTGGTGACCTGGGAGAGCGCGAAGTAGCGCTCGCCCGGCTTGGGCGAACGGATGCGGCCGGACAGGTGGTCGCCGGTGCGCAGGTTGAAGCGGCGGATCTGGCTGGGCGAGATGTAGGTGTCGTCGGGACCGGCAAGGTAAGAGGCCTCGTGCGCGCGCAGGAAGCCGAAGCCGTCGGGCAGGATCTCGAGCACGCCGTCGGCGGCTACGCCCTCGCCATAACGCGTCAGCACCTTGAGCAGGGCGAAGATCACCTCCTGCTTGCGCATGCGCGCCACGCCCTCGGTGATGCCGAGCTTGTCGGCGATCTCGAGCAGCAGGTAAGCCGGCATCTTCTTCAGCTCGGCCAGGGTGTAGACCGGGAAGTCCGGCGGCAATGCCGGCAGCGGCTGGTTGTCGAAGCTCTCGCCGCCCTCGTTGCCGCGGTTGTCGTTGCCGCGTGGCTGGCCGTTGTTGCCGCTGTCGCGATTGGAGTCGCGGCCCTGATCGCGATCGCGCTGGTCGCGGTTTGGACGGTCGCGGTTCTGGCGGTCGCGGAAGCGGTCGCGACGGTTCTGGTGGCGGTTCTGCTGGTTCTGCTGGCCGCCTTCGCCCTGCTGCGGCTGCGATGAGGCGTCGCCGCCTGCTGGCTCGGCAACCCGCTCGGGCGCAGCTTCGCGGACCTGCGGCGGTGGCGCGCTGCTCTCGGCGGCTGCGGGCGCCGCTACGGCGGCGGGGGCAGCGGTTGCGGCGGAAGCGTCGGCGGCGGGCGCGGCCTTGCGGACATGACGGGTGCGCTTGACGGCGACCTCGGCGGTCTCGTTATCGGATTCGGACACGGAATGACCCTGTTGGAGGGCTGGGAAGGGAATGGTTTGCAGCGGAGGGGTGCTTCGGAAGACGCGGGAATCGGTTCATCCAGCACCGCGTGGCACCACGCTAACACCGCGCCAGCGTGGCGGCAAGTCGCAAGGGACGCATCACGGGCATCGATTCAGGCTTTGACCTTAAGTTACAGCGAGACGCGAAACCACCCTCTCATCGAGCGTACGCGTCGGCCCCGAGGAAATGCAGCGACACGTAGGGTGCGTCGCCCACCACCCAGCTGTCGTGCGGCAGCGCCGGAATGTGGAACAGTTCGCCGGCGCGGAGGGGAATCACGCGCCCGTCCGCGAAGGCCGCCGTGGCCTCGCCTTCGAGCACCAAGCCTACGTGTTCGACCGGACAGCGATCGAGCCCGAGCTGCGGGCCGACATGCGTCGACCACTTCCATCCGGGCTGATAGGTGGCGCGACCGATGGTCACGCCGCCGATATGCACGACCTCGAAACGGCCCAGCGCCATCTCGCGCACCTCGTCGGGCCGCTCGAAGCGCTTGAGGATGACCTCGACGTCCACGTCGCGCCGATCCTTCGCCGGATCGATGCTCAGGCGATCCCGCGATCGATGAACTGCACCAGCTGGCTGCGCGCGACCGCGCCCACCTGGGTGGCATGCACCTTGCCGTCGCGGAACAGCATCAGGGTCGGGATGTTGCGCACCGCGTACTGGCGCGGGGTGGTCATGTTCTTCTCGATGTTGAGCTTCACCACCTTGAGCTTGCCGGTGTAGACCTCGGCCAGCTCCTCGACCATCGGCGCGATCATCTTGCACGGGCCGCACCATTCGGCCCAGAAGTCCACCAGCACCGGCTCGCTGGACTTGAGCACCTGGGCTTCGAATTCGGAATCCTTGACGTCGGTGACGAGATCGCTCACTTGCATTGCTCCTGATAGGGGAATCGTGTCGCGTGAAATCGGGGCGGACGGGGCCGGCCACTGCATCGGGTACAATGGGGGGTGAATCTCGCGCTTCAAGCCTTGCGGCTCGTCGCGCCCCGCCCCGGACAAAAGCAGTGTGCGATCTGCCGGCCGGGCACGCAAGCACGCCGCGTCGTGCCCGCCACAAGAACAAGAGCGCATGACCGACAAGCCCCTGACCGACGTCGCCTTCTCCAATTTCGACCTGCACCCCGCATTGCTCGCGGGGCTGGAGAAGGCCGGATTCACCCGCTGCACGCCGATCCAGGCGCTGACCCTGCCGCTGGCGCTGGGCGGTCGCGACATCGCCGGCCAGGCCCAGACCGGAACCGGCAAGACCCTCGCCTTCCTGATCGCCACCATCGACCGCCTGCTCAAGCGCCCGGCGCTGGCCACCCGCGGCGACGCCGACCCGCGCGCCCTGATCCTCGCGCCGACCCGCGAGCTGGCGATCCAGATCCACAAGGACGCGTTGGCCTTCGGTTCGGCGCTCGGCATCAAGTACGCCCTGGTCTACGGCGGCGTCGACTACGACAAGCAGCGCGAGATCCTCCAGCGCGGCGCCGACATCATCATCGCCACGCCGGGCCGGCTGATCGACTACGTCAAGCAGCACAAGGTCGTTTCGCTGCATGCCTGCGAGGTGTGCGTGCTCGACGAGGCCGACCGCATGTTCGACCTCGGCTTCATCAAGGACATCCGCTTCCTGCTGCGCAAGATGCCCGGCTGCAAGGAGCGCCAGACCCTGCTGTTCTCGGCAACCCTGAGCCATCGCGTGCTCGAGCTCGCCTACGAGCACATGAACGAACCCGAGAAGCTGGTCGTCGAAACCGAATCGGTGACCACGGCGCGGGTGCGCCAGCTCGTGTATTTCCCGTCGAACGAGGAAAAGATCCCGCTGCTGATCGGGCTGCTGTCGCGCACCGAAGCCTCGCGGACGATGGTATTCGTCAACACCAAGGCCTGGGTCGAGAAAGTCGCACGTGGCCTGGAAAAGGCCGGCTTCCGGGTCGGCGTGATCTCCGGCGACGTGCCGCAGAAGAAGCGCGAGAGCCTGCTCAACCGCTTCAAGCGCGGCGACCTTGAAATCCTGGTGGCCACCGACGTCGCCGCGCGCGGCCTGCACATCGACGGCGTCTCCCACGTGTTCAACTTCGACCTGCCGTTCGATGCCGAAGACTACGTCCACCGCATCGGCCGCACCGCGCGCCTCGGGGCCGAAGGCGACGCGGTCAGCTTCGCCTGCGAGCGCTACGCGCAGTCGCTGCCCGAGATCGAGGCCTTCATCGAACAGAAGATCCCGACCGCGCCGGTCGATCCGGAACTGCTGGTGTCGGTGCCGCGCGCGCCGCGCGCCGCGGTTGCGGCGGTCGAGGGCGAGGAGCCGGCAGAAAGCATCAGCCAGCTCTTCCGTGAAGTGCGCGAGGCGCAGAAGGCCGAAGGCGGCCCGCGCAGTGGCGGACGCACCGGTTCTTCGTCGCGCGGTGGACGCAGCGGCGGCGGCAGCTCCCACGGAAACCCGTCGCGCGGAAGCTCCTCTCATGGCGGTTCGCGCGGCGGCGGTTCGCGGCCGCAGCGAAGCGGTTCGCACGGCCCGGCACAACACGGCGACCATGCGACGCAGGCCGCACAGTCGACGGACAAGCGCCACGAAGGTGCGCAAGCCGCTCCCGCAGCGCACGCCGCAGCCAGCGAAGGCGACGCGACGCGCGCGCCCAGTCGGCGTCGTCGTCATCGCGACGCGCGCGCGCACGGCACGCCCTCCGCGGAGTTGGCGACGCCGTCGCAGGTCGCGGCGCCTGCTGCAACGGCCCGCGATGCGCACGCGCATCCGCATGCCCACGCCAACGCGCCGGCGGCGACTTCGTCCGGCAAGCAGGAAGCCGCGAAGCCGGCCAAGCCATCGCTGCTGGGCAAGATCAAGCAGGGCCTGAAGAAGCTCGTGAAGCGGCCGCCGCGCAACGCGCACTGAGTCCGCAGCAGCGGAACGAGTTGCCGCTGTCCCTGCCTTGTGGCTGGTCTGTGTCGGCGCCCTTCCGCGCGGGCGCTTCCGCGGGCGATACTCTGCGCTTGATCGCGGCATCCCCCGGCGCTCCCATCGATGACCCTGCTCCGCTTCGACGCAGTCAGCAAGCGCTATGAAGGCGGCCACGAGGCGCTGACCGATGTCAGCTTCGCGGTGGAAGCCGGCGAGATGCTGTTCGTCACCGGCCATTCCGGCGCCGGCAAGAGCACCCTGCTACGGCTGATCCACCTCGCCGAGCAACCCAGCCGCGGCACCGTGTTGATGGAGGACCGCAACCTGTCGCGCCTGCGCGGACGCCAGGTCGCACTGCAGCGCCGGCGCGTGGGCGTGGTGTTCCAGGACCATCGCCTGCTGATGGACCGCAGCGTGTTCGAGAACGTGGCGATGCCGCTGGTGATCGCCGGCGTGCCGCGCGCCGAGATCGCCACGCGCGTGCGCAAGGGCCTGGAGAAGGTCGGGCTGGCCGAACGCGAACGCGCGCGGCCGCGCGAGTTGTCGACCGGCGAACAGCAACGCGTGGGCATCGCCCGTGCGGTGGTGGCGCAGCCGCCGCTGCTGATCGCCGACGAGCCCACCGGCAACCTCGATCCGACCCTGGCCGGCGAGATCATGGACCTGTTCGCCTCGCTGCCTGGCAACGGCACCACCGTGCTCGTGGCCAGCCACGACCTCGGCCTGGTCAAGCGCATGCGCAAGCGCACCCTCGTGCTCGACCACGGCCGCCTGCTCGACGATATCCCGGCGACGGAGCTGGCGGCATGAGCGCTGCCGGCCCATCTCGCGCAGAGCCGCCGCGCGTCGATCCGGCAACACTGCAATCGGCCAAGGCCTCCGCCTCGGCGCGACGCAGGCAGCGCGGCCTGTTCTCGCGCCCGCGCCACTGGCTCGGGCTGCACGCCTTCGGCCTGGTCTCCAGCCTCGGCCGGATGACCCAGCGTCCACTGGCTGCGCTGATGACGATCGGGGTGATGGCGATCGCGCTGGCGCTGCCGGTCGCGCTCGGACTCACCCTCGCCAACGTGCAGCGCTTTTCCGGCAGCGTGCGCGCCTCAAGGCAGATCACCGTGTTCCTGCACCAGGACATCGGCATGGACCGCGCGAACGCCCTCGCCACGCAACTGCGCGCGCGCCACGACGTACGCGAGGTGATCGTGCGTTCGCCGGCGGAAGGGCTGGCCGAATTCCGCAAGATGAGCGACCTCGCCCCGGCAGTGGATGCGCTCGACGGCAATCCGTTGCCGCCGGTACTGCTGGTGGAACCGGCGGACGATGGCGCCGCGGTCGCGGCCTCGCTCAAGACCCTGCCCGAAGCCGACGTCGTCCAGCAGGACGCGGTCTGGCGCGAGCGCCTCTCGGCGTGGCTGGCTTTCGGCGAGCGCATCGCCTGGATCCTCGCTGCCCTGCTCGGCGCCGGCGCCCTGCTGGTGGTTGGCAACACGGTGCGACTGGACATCCAGCATCGCAGCGAGGAGATCGGCGTGCTGCAGTTTCTCGGCGCCACCGACGGTTTCGTGCGCCGGCCCTTCCTTTATCTGGGCGCGATCTACGGCTTCGCTGCCGGCCTGCTGGCGCTCGGCCTGCTGGCGTTGGCGGGACTCGCGCTGCAACCGCCGCTGGCGCGATTGATCGCCAGCTACGGCGGCGATTTCCGCCTGCAGGGGCCGGGGCCGGTCGGGATTGCGGCTCTGCTCGCCGGCCCGCTGCTGCTAGGATGGCTGGGCGCGTGGCTCGCAACCGGGCATCATCTGCGTCGCAACCGACCGGGCAGGACCTGAGATGAGCGCAGGCAGCTTCCGTCACATCGATACCGAGTCGCCACGCATCATGGTCGTGGACGGCTCCAGACTCGCGCGCAAGATGATCGAGCAGTTGCTCCGCACCGAGCTGCCGGGCATGGAGTTCATCGGCTGCGAGAACGGCGCGCAGGCCAAGGAAGCCCTGCTCACCGGCCAGGTCAACCTGGTCACGACCGCGCTGGCCCTGCCCGACATGGATGGCCTGGAGCTGGCCAAGTACGTCCGCGAATACACCCCGCAGGCCTACATCCCGATCATCGTCGTCTCCGGCAACGTCCAGGAGCGGCTGGAATCGCGCGAGCTCAGCGAGGAAGTCACCGACTACTTCGACAAGTCGCTCGGCTTCGGCGCGCTGGCGACCTTCATCCGCGGATACGTGAAACCCGTCGACGAGCCGGGCGGCGAGGTGCTGTACATCGAGGACAGCCGCGTGGTCGCGGTCGCCACCCGCCGCATGATGGAGAAGCACGGCCTGAAGGTGACCCATGTGGTCTCGATCGAGGACGCGCTCGAACGCCTCAAGGTCTTCCACGACGACGGCACCCCGCCGCCGGACATCCTGCTCTCCGACCTCTACCTCAAGGGCGAGCTGACCGGCTCGGACCTGCTCGTGCACGTGCGCAAGAACATCGGCTACAGCAAGGCCGACCTGCCGATCATCATGATGACCGGCGACTCCGATCCGACCAACCAGAGCGCCTTGCTGCGTGCCGGCGCGAACGACCTGGTCGAGAAGCCGATCGAGGAAAACCTGCTGATCGCCAAGCTGCTGTTCCAGTTGCGCACCGGCCGCGTGCTGCGCGCCAAGCGCGAAGCCATGCGGCGATGAGCGAGGCCGGCGGGAGCGAGCCCGGCGACAGCGCGATTGATGAAAGCCGGGGCGAACGCGAACGCATCCGCCTCGAACCCTCCTGGAAGGCCCGCGTCGGCGACTGGCTGCTGCGCCCCGACATGCGCGCGCTCTCCGCTTTCCTGCGCGCCGAAAAGGCCGCCGGCAAGCGCATCCATCCGCCCGCCGCGAACATCTTCGCCGCGCTCGACGCGACGCCCTTCGACGCGGTCGAGGTGGTGATCCTCGGCCAGGATCCCTACCACGGCCCCGGCCAGGCGCACGGCCTGTGCTTTTCCGTGCTGCCGGGCGTCGACGTGCCGCCGTCGCTGGACAACATCTTCAAGGAGATCCAGCGCGACCTCGGCATCGCCCGCCCCGACCACGGCTGCCTGCTGCCCTGGGCGCGGCAGGGCGTTCTGCTGCTCAACTCCGTGCTGACCGTGCAGGCCGGCAACGCCGGCTCGCACCAGGGCAAGGGCTGGGAAGGCTTCACCGACCATGTCATCGACACCCTCGCCCGCGAGCGCGAAGGCCTGGTGTTCCTGCTCTGGGGCAGCTACGCCCAGGCCAAGGGCAAGCTGATCGACAACCGCCGCCATTGCGTGCTGCGCGCACCGCACCCGTCGCCGCTGTCGGCGCATCGCGGCTTCATCGGCTGCGGGCACTTCGGCGCGGCGAACCGCTGGCTGGCCGGACGCGGCGCCAGGCCGATCGACTGGGCGCTGCCGCCGCGCTCGCAAGTGGAAACCATGCTGGCGCACGGCGGCTGAGGGGCTCGATCGCAGCCCCCTTGACTACCGGCATCGAACCCTCCTCACGGCGCGACGGCTGTCGAAGACCTCCAGTCGAGTCAGCAGCCTGCTTCATGACGTAATTGACTGATTTGCGCCGAGGTCCCGTTGCTGCGTGGATTGGCGCGCGCTCGCACTTCTGGCTGACATCGTGGCCAGGCGGATTTGAGCCTACCGACACTATTTCAAGCCCGCCCGCAGCTTGCTGACAGCGTTTGCGTATCCAAGTCAGCTGGCCCGGATCAAGCCTTAAAAGTGGGTCAGTTCTTGCTCGGCGACAACACTGCAGGTTCTACCTCAGGCCACCGTGATCCCGGGGCTCAGGTGCCGCAGTGCCGGGACACGGATGCCCTTGCTCCACTGCCGAATGAAACCCACCGGTAACCACGCAACAACTGCAAGCGCACCGCCTCCTCGGCGATGCTCGGCACATGTTCCGTGGTCGTCGAGGCGTCATGTCCATCGAGGAGTCATTTGCGGGAGATCGCTCCGGGGCCGCGGCGCCGGAAGTCGAACCGGAACCGGAATCCGCCGGCGCGCTGTCGCCGGATGCCGTGGCCTGTCCGGCTTTCGGCGCTGCTTCCGCGGCCGCGCGGCCCGCATCGCTCGCGCTGTCGTTCGGCATCGAAGAGGAGTTTTTCCTCGTCGATCCGTCCACCCGCGACCTGATGCCGGCCGTGCCGAAGGATTTCCTGCGCGAATGCCGTCTGCGCTTTGGGAACGCCGTGCAGGATGAACTGCAGCGCCCGCAGCTCGAGACCGCCACGCCGGTCCAGCACAGTACCGCCGGCGCGCGCGAGGCGCTGTTCGCGCTTCGCGAAGGCGTGGGCCGCATCGCACGCGCCGCGAACATGCGCCTGGTCGCCTCGGGAACACATCCCCTGGCGGCATGGGAAATCCAGGAACACACCTCCAGGCCGCGCTATGACCGGCTGATCGACGACTACCAGATCGTCGGAAGGCGCTCGCTCCTGTGCGGCCTGCACGTCCACGTGGGGATTCCCCAGGGTATCGATCGCGTTGCACTCATGAACCGCTTGATGCCCTGGGTGCCTGTTTTCCTGGCGCTCTCGACGTCATCGCCGTTCTGGAGCGGCCACCGGACGGGCCTGCTGAGCTACCGGCAATCGGCCTACGACGAGTGGCCGCGCTCGGGCGTGCCCGATGCATTCGCCGACGAGCGCGAATACGCGTCGTTCGTCGACCTGCTGCGACGTTGCGGAACGCTCGACGATGGCAGCTTCCTCTGGTGGGCCATCCGGCCATCGTCGCGCTATCCGACGCTCGAACTGCGCATCGCCGACGCGTGCACGCACACCGAAGACGCGCTCGCGCTCGCATCGGCGTTCCGCTGCCTGGTGCGCGCGCACCTGCGCCTGCCAAGGCTCGGGGTCGTGCGAACGGCGCTGGCGCGCCGGGTGATCGACGAGAACCGCTGGCGCGCCAAGCGCTTCGGAACCCAGGCCGCGTTCATCGACGAGCAACAGCGTGAGAACGCACCTTTCGGAGCGTCCCTGCGCCGGATGCTCGACCTGCTCGCTCCCGACGCGGAAGCCTTGCGGTGCGAACGCGAGATGGCGCATCTGGCGGCGATCCCGGCGCGCGGCACCAGTGCCCAGCTGCAATTGGCGATCTATCGCCGCGAACGCGTGCGAGGCGTTCCGCACCAGGACGCACTGGCGAAGGTCGTCGACTGGCTGGCAGCGACGACGGACGCGGCGCCGGGCGCGATCGCGGAGCGCAAGCGGCTCACGCTGCCGGCTGCTCAGGACGCAGCCTGCGTGGTGAACGCGTAGCCCGCATTGGGGACGTATTCGATCCAGGCCGCCTCACCGCCGGCACGGACCAGCTTGCGCCGGAGTCGGTGCACGACCTGCTTGAGCGATTCCCGGTCGGCGGCGTCACGGTCCGACCAGACGATGCCGATCACGCGGTCGGCATCGACCGGGCGGCCGCGGTGCCCCAGCAGCAGCCGCAGCAGGCGCAACTCGAGCGGCGACAGGCGGAACCTCGGGCCGTCGTCGACATGCGCCTCACTGCGTTCCACGTCGACTGTCAGCGGTCCCGATGTCATCACCGGATCGTCGGTCGCTTCGCTGCCCCGGCGCAGCAGCGAACGCACCCGGGCGAGCAACGCGCGGGGGCTGAACGGCTTCTTGAGGTAGTCGTCGGCGCCCAGGTCCAGTCCGTGCACCTCATCCTCCTCGGCGGACCGGACGGTCAGCATCATGACCGGCACCTGGCTGTGCAGGCGGATCTGGTCGAGCACCTCGAACCCGTCGCGCGAGGGCAGGTTGACGTCGAGCACCACCAGGTCGGGCTTGTGCTCGCGGAAACGGACCAGTGCCTGCTCGCCGTCGAATGCGGTCACGACGTCGTAGCCCGCGCTGTTGAGGGCGAATCGCAGCAGGCCGACCAGTTCGACGTCGTCGTCGACGACCAGGATTTTCATGCGTCCTCCGTCAGCGGCAGCGCGATGCCGACGCGGGCTCCGGTCAGCACCAGCGGTGGCGCCGTGATCACCTTGCCGCCGTGCGCGGTGACGAGGGCATGCACGATGGCCAGTCCCAGCCCGGTGCCGCGCTCCCGGGGCTCTTCCTTCGGCGACCGCCGGAATGGCGCGAACAGGTCTCCTTCCTCCCGCATCGGCGGCAACCCCGGGCCCTCATCCTCGACCCAGACCGTGACCGCATCCAGGGCCCACTCGATATCCACCCAGATCGTCGAATGGTCGGGTGCGAACTTGTTCGCGTTGGAAAGCAGATTGACCATCACCGAGGCCAGCCGCTGCGGGTCCCCGGTGAATGAAGGCCCGGGCCGGATGTTCCGCAAAATCTTCTGGTTGCGCTGGTCGATCAGCGGCTGGATCAAGTCGGTGGCGTCGGCCACGACGGCTGCAAGGTCGACCGGCTCCCGCCGCAAACGCATTTCGCCGCTCTCGATACGCACGCTTTCGAGGAGGTTGTCCACCAGGTGGGACAACCGCATGGCGCCACGGTACTGGGCCTCGGCGAGCTGGATGGCCGCGTCGTCGGAACTGCCGCGCAGATGGTCCCGCAACAGTTCGATCGCCGCGATCTGCGCCGACAGCGGTGTCTGCAACTCGTGCGACAGATTCGCAAGGATGCGGTCGCGCATCGCGCGCGCTGCCTCGATCGCATTCTCGTCGCGCACCACCAGGACCTGCGGGTCGCCGCCCGTGCCCATTCTCCGCAAGACCAGGTGCCGCATCTGCCCGGCAGGAGTGACGCGTTCGGTCGGAGGAAGGCCCACCGTCGCGGCGGTGGGTGGTCCGTCTTCGGACGCCGCTGGCGTCAGGACATCGTCGATCGGCTGCCCGAACACCTCCTCGCGGGCACGACCCACGAGAGCGAGGAATTGTCTGTTCGCGTAGCGGATGTGGCCTTCGGCATCCAGTCCGACGATGCCCTCGTCGACGCCGTCGAGCACCGCGTCGAGTTCCTCGCGCTGATTTCGCTCGGTCGCCGTCAGTGTGGCGACCTGACGGCGCATTTCCTCGAGGCTCGCGGCCAGTGCAACGGGCTCGGCAAGAAAAGTCGCGGGCGCCACCACCGGCGTTTCGAGGTCACCGCTTCCGAGACGCTCCGCCTCGCGTGCCAGTTGCGCGAACGGCCGCCCGATCCGCGCCGCCAGCACGACGGCCAGAGCGAGTGCCAGGACGGCCGTGAGGATGCCCGTCAGGCTGAAGGCTGCCAGCCACTCCACGGTCCGGTGCTCGACCCACTGTTGATCCACCGTTGCGGCGAGCATCGCGCTGGGGCGGCCGTCGTCCTCGCGCACGCGCACGATGCGCGCCGCAGCGATCTTGCCAAGCGCTTCGAACGTATCCGGCTCGCCGCTGCTGGCGACCTCGCGCAGTGCCTTGTTCCACGGATCATCGGGACCCGCGACTTTTCCCGGGAGAGGAAGCAGTTGAGCATTGATCAGGTCGGTCGCGGGCCGGACGTCGAGCCGGTCGCCGATCGCCTCGGCGACCACGATCGACGCGTCCGGCACGTTGGCGATGCCGCGTTGCACGACGCGCCAGGCGACGCCGTGGCCGTCGAACATCAATCCCGTCGTGAAACCGGGAGGCGGCTGTCCGATCTCGGCGACGGTCTGCGCACCCTGCTGCACGCGGACATAGGACACTGCGCTCGTCTTGTGGAAATCCTCCACCAACCCGCGGGCCTTGGTGATCTGGCCGCGCGCGAGGTAAAACCGCAGGGTCGGCTGCTCGGCGAGCAGGTCGCCGGCGACGTTCAATTCGCGGTACCAGTCGTGGAGCCTCTGGTGCGCCTCGGAAACCGAACGCTCCGCCTCGGTGCGGGCCTGACCGATCACTGCCGTCCGGATCGTCCCGACACCGGTCGCGAGCAGAAGCACCGCGAACATCAGCACCAGCCCGATATGGCTGAGCAGGAGAAGCCGGGACAGGCGACGTCGTGTCGACATGCAAACCGTGCCTAGCGGGCGTTGGGCGTCATCGTCACCCCAGCCTCGGGCATGCCTGACAGGTCCATTGTCGACGATTCCGCATGCCCGGTTCGATTCAATCCCAAAAAGAAGGCCAGCCCCCGGCGGGGGCTGGCCAAAGCCCTATAGCGTTTCCACCTTGGACGAGGAAGAGGTTTGCTGCTCTACCCTACTGCCCGGAAAAAGCCTTGTCAGTTATGGCGCCGTTACGAATGCCAAGGATTGTCCGATCGATCCAACGCCGGTACATTTCCACCGTCGGACTGCACTGTTTTCGATCTGCATGCGCGCCTCGAGGAAGAGCACACGTGGCGTTCCCCGGATCGCTCCACCGCGGACGTGATGCCGCCGGCATGCATGCGGATCCGCGGATGCCCTTGCGACACGCGAAATGGACTCGATGCCTGAGACCGCAATACCCGCCGACGTTCGTCGTTTCCTGCTTGCGACGATTCCGTCCGTGCCCCATCTGGAGGCGCTTCTGTTGCTGCGCGACCAGCCGACGGCGTGGATGCCGAAGGAACTGGCCCATCGCCTCTACGTCGACACCATGACTGCTTCGGTTCTCGTCCAGCACCTGTCAGCCGCAGGTTTGCTCATCTGCGAGGGCGAAGCCTGCCGGTATGCCCCGAACGATCCGGCTGTTGCGCTGACGATCGATGCGCTGGCATCGCTGTACACGCGGCAGACCGTGGCGATCGCCAAGTTGATCCACTCCGTTTCCGACCGCAGGGCGCAAAGCTTTGCGGATGCCTTCCTGTTGCCCAAGGATCGCTGACATGGCTCTCCTGATCTATGCCTTGTGTTCGATGACGGCCCTGGCCTGCAGCGTCCTGCTGTTGCGCAGCGCTCGCCGTACCAAGTCCCGGATGCTGCTGTGGTGCGGCTTGTGCTTCGCGGGGCTGACCCTCACCAACGTGCTGGTGATCGTGGACCACTACGGATTTCCGGAAAGGGACCTCTCGCCACTTCGCCTGATCAGCGCATTGATCGCCATCGCATTGCTGCTGTATGGGCTGATCTTCGAGGAGCACTGACATGAACGACTTCCTGTTGGGCGCGATCTCGATGGGCTCGGCGGTGGCCGCGCTGCTGTTCCTGCGCTTCTGGCGCCAGACCCGCGATCGCCTGTTCCTTTGCTTTGCGGCCTCGTTCCTGCTCGAAGCCATCGACCGCGCCATTCTCACGTTCAGCGCGCACGGCGAGGAAGGCATTGTCTACTACCTCATCCGCCTGGCTTCCTACC
The DNA here is from genome assembly GCA_036496805.1 of Lysobacteraceae bacterium. Lineage (GTDB taxonomy): Bacteria > Pseudomonadota > Gammaproteobacteria > Xanthomonadales > Xanthomonadaceae > SZAS-103. The sequence continues at coordinate 32,263 of DASXKN010000035.1, read as the reverse complement.
TGCTGATCCTCGGGGCGATCATCGACAAGAACGTCCGGCGCGTGCGATAGGCCGGAGAGCGTTGCAAAAGCTGCAGCGATCCGGCCTCCGGGCGCGGGCGCGGGACGGTGTCACTCGTCGGGGACTCGCGACGCCTCCGACGGAAGACTGACACGCAAGACGTGCCACGAGCCGCGCGAAAGCCCGAATCGCCTACCCGGAACGGCCACCGGCAGACCCACGCTCAGCACGCGCGCAGTCAGGGCGAATGCCGCTGCGCCTGTGGCCAGCAGCGCCATGGAGTAGTCGATCGCGAGCACCTCCATGCCGAACAGCACGAACAGCACGAACAGCACCGCATTCAGGATGCCGTCGATGAGGTCCCAGAACATGTCCACGTGCTGGCGGGTGGTATCCGACATCGCGTGCTCACGTCCCTGATTGCCAACCACCAGGCCGGTAACGACCATCGCCAGGGGTCCGGAGACGTGCAACGCATTGGCCAGCGCATATTGCCCCACCTGCTTTGTCGAGGATCTGGCGGCCGGATGCGTGCCGTATTTCCGGCAGGATTGGATGGCGGTGCTGGCCACTGCCTGTTGGAAGCACCGAACGCCGCCGCGCCAATGGCAATGGGCCCCGATCAGCAGCGCCTGCCGATCGACTGGGTGTTTCAGAAGGCATTCGGAAACCTACCCTGATTTCTTTCAGGCCGCCCTGGATCGATTGCAGGCGCTGCAATCCGTTCCTGAGGCCGACTTGAAGAGCCCTGGTCTCCACCAGGCGTTGCAACTGCTGCTGCACGTACAGACGCTGCTTGAAAAGCTGGCTGCCTCCCCGATGACGAGCGGGCAGAACGAGTTGGTACGCTATTCACGCTTCGGCGTGTGCCTCCACCGCCGGTGTCTGCTGGCGGCGAACTACGCGCGGCCCGAGTCCCAACCGCTGGCGGCGTACTTGCGTCCAACCGGATGGTGCGACTGGTTCGGCCCCCAACCTCCGGGGCTCGGTCCGCGGGAATACAGGTACCACGAGAATTCCTTCCGAATCCGCGGCGTTGTCTCTTGGCGGCAAACCGGGCCCGCGACACTGTCACGATTTGGCGGCTTCGACCCTTGAACTGTGCCGCACTGCCACGATCTATGGGCTCTGACTCGATTTCTGTCCTTGCTGACGGGATTTGAGGAACTCGACGATGGCCAGCCGGGAGACCGCGAATGTTCCATGAACAGAACGCAGCAGGACTTATGGCACGTTTAGCACTCCCCATGGAGGACTGCTAAAATGCACGCCATGACCCAGACCCCGCAGCTCCAGCCGGCCCTTGTGGCCAACAACCTGCCGATCCCGAGTGCGCTCGGTTCGATCGAGGCGTACATCGGCGCGGTGAATGCCATTCCTGTCCTTACTGTCGAGGACGAGCAGGCGCTCGCGCGCCAGTACCGCGATCGCGAGGACCTCGGCGCCGCCCGCCAGCTCGTCATGGCGCACCTGCGTTTCGTCGTCCACGTCGCCCGTGGCTACCAGGGCTACGGCCTCGGCATGAGCGATCTCGTGCAGGAAGGCAACATCGGCCTGATGAAGGCGGTCAAGCGTTTCGACCCCGACCAGGGCGTGCGCCTGGTGTCGTTCGCGGTGCACTGGATCCGCGCCGAGATGCACGAGTTCATCCTGCGCAACTGGCGCATCGTCAAGGTCGCCACGACCAAGGCGCAGCGCAAGCTGTTCTTCAACCTGCGCAAGAGCAAGAAGCGCCTCGGCTGGCTGTCCGATGCCGAGGTCACCGCGGTCGCCAAGGATCTCAACGTCTCCAAGCGCGAAGTGCTGGAGATGGAGTCGCGCCTGTCCGGTCGCGACATCGGCTTCGACGCGCCGGCCGACGAGGACGACGAGCACGCACCGCCGTCGCCGTCCGCTTACCTCATGGACCAGGGCGACGACCCGTCGCTGGCCTACGAGCGCGCCGACAGCGAGGACAACCAGCTCGAACTGCTCAAGGACGGCCTCGCCGGCCTCGACGCCCGCTCGCGCGACATCATCAAGCGCCGCTGGCTGGACGACGAGAACAAGGCCACCCTGCAGGAGCTGGCCGACGAGTACGGCGTTTCGGCCGAGCGTGTGCGCCAGATCGAAGCCAACGCGCTCAAGAAGATGAAGGCGCTGTTCGTCGCCTGAGGCGATCCACGTTCGGTTTAAACGTGCTTGGTTCCAGACGGACGGCTCCAGAAACGGAGCCGTCTGATTTTCGGCACTCGAAACTTGGCGCTTCTGCATCGACCACGGCTCAATCGTCATCGCGGCCGACGATGATCCGCGCGCTGCGCTGGTAGCTCCAGTACGCCCAGGCCCAGTCGATCAGCACGACCATGCGGTTGCGGAAACCGATCAGGAAGAAGATGTGCGCGGCCAGCCAGAACCACCAGGCGAGGAAGCCGGAGAACTTCACGCGGCCCATATCGACCACCGCGGCCATGCGGCCGATGGTGGCGAGGTTGCCGTAGTCGCGATAGCGGAACGGCTTGCATGAAGCGCCGCGCAGTCGCGCGCGGATCGCGTCCGCGACGTGGGCGCCCATCTGCTTGGCCGCCGGTGCGATGCCGGGCACGGGTCGCCCGTCCGCCTGCACGACATGCGCGAGATCGCCGACGACGAACACCTGCGGATGATCGGCAATCGTCAGGTCGGGCTGCACCATCACCCGACCAGCGCGATCGAGCGGTACGCCGAGCAATGCGCCGAGCGGCGAAGCCGCCACGCCAGCGGCCCAGAGCACGCTCCGGCTGTCGAGTCGCTGGTCGCCGAGGACGATGCCAAGCGCATCGATCGCGGTGACCGCCTGGCCGGTGCGCACCTCGACGCCGAGTTTCTCCAGTTGCCTGCGTGCGCTCGCCGACAGCGATTCGGGCATCGCCGCGAGCACGCGCGGACCGGCTTCGACCAGGTGGATGCGCGCCTGCCGCGGGTCGCAGCGGCGGAACTCGCGCGGCAGGGTGTGGCGCGCGATCTCGGCCAGCGTGCCAGCCAGTTCGACTCCGGTCGGGCCGGCGCCGATCACCACGAAGTTCAGCCACGCCGCGCGCGCGACCGGATCGTCCTCGCCTTCTGCCGACTCGAATGCGCTCAGCACGCGACGGCGGATCGCCAGCGCATCGTCGAGCGTCTTCAGCCCCGGTGCGTGCGCGGCCCAGTCGTCGTGGCCGAAGTAGGCATGGGTCGCGCCGGTGGCGACGACCAGGAAGTCATACCCGATCGCGCGATCGCCGATCGCGACGCGGCGTGCGGCGACGTCGATCGCCTGCGCTTCGCCCAGCAGCACGGTGACGTTGCGCTGCCGGCGCAGGATGTGGCGCAGCGGCGCGGCGATGTCGGGTGCCGACAGGCCCGCGGTCGCGACCTGGTAGAGCAGCGGCTGGAAGAGATGATGGTTGGTGCGATCGACCAGGGTGATCCGCACCGGCGCGGAAGCGAGCGCACGCGTCGCCCACAGGCCGCCGAAACCGCCGCCGAGGATCAACACATGCGGGCGCGATGCATCAGGTTCGGATGATGGGTTCATGTTTCGCGCGTCGTGATTTCCGGGACGGTTTTCTCGATGATCGAAGCGCTAGCCGCCGAAGTGCGTGATGGCATGGCTCTAGTACAGGTCGATGGGATCGACGTCCAGCGACCAGCGCACCTTGCGCGCCGACTTGAGCGCGTGCAGGCGCGGCATCCATGCGCCCAGCGCGGCCTGCAACGACGGGCGCTGCGCCGATGCGAGGTGCAGCTGCGCGCGCGCCTTGCCGGCGCGACGCGGCATCGGCGCTGGCAGCGGACCGTGGATCGACACGCTACGGTCGGCACGCTCAAACACTTCCCTGGCATCGACGAGGAACTCACGCACCGCCGCTTCGTGCGGTGCTTCGGCACGCAGCAGAGCGAGGTAACCGCAAGGCGGAAAACCCGCCGCATCGCGCTGCGCCAGCTCGAGCGCTGCGAAAACCGGATAGCCGCCGCCCAGCAGCGTCGCCAGCAGCGGATGCTCCGGATGATGGGTCTGCAGCAATACCGTGCCGGGCTTGCCGGCGCGACCACCGCGGCCGGCGACCTGGACCAGCAGTTGCGCGAGTTTTTCCGGCGCCCGGAAATCCGCGGAGAACAGGCCTTCGTCGACACCGACCACGCACACGAGCGTGAGGTTCGGCAGATCGTGGCCCTTGGCCAGCATCTGCGTGCCGACCAGGATGCCGGGCCGATCGCCGAGCTGCGCGAGGTGCTTTTCGAGGCCATCGCGATGGCGCGTCGTGCCGCGATCGACGCGCAGCAGGGTCGCATCGGGAAAGCGCGCGGCGAGCGTTTCCTCGATGCGTTCGGTGCCGTTGCCCTGCGGCAGCAGCGCGAGCCCGCCGCAGTCGGGACAGGCGCGCGGCGCCGGACGCCGTGCGCCGCAATGATGGCAGACGAGGGTGCGGCCGCCACCATGCACGGTCATCGCCATGCCGTTAAAAATCCGGCCCTCAACAAGGTTGCGGGTCGACTGACTTCCCTCCCTCGCGTCTACGGGGGAGGGCAAGGGTGGGGGCAATTGATCCAGCCCTTGAATGAGAACTTTTTTCGGATCAATGCTGGCGGCGTCGCAACGCGTGCAGCGCGCGCTCCAGCCGCAGTCATGGCACAGCAATACCGGCGCGTAGCCGCGGCGGTTGCGGAACACCAGCACCTGTTCGCCGCGCTCGAGGGTCGCGGCGATCGCGTCGAACGCATCCTTCGAAAGGCCGCCTTCAAGCGCGCGTCCGCGCATGTCGATCACGCGCACCGTCGGCGGCTTCGCCTCGCCTGCGCGCTGGCGCAGCCTGAGGTGCGCATAACGGTCGGCAAGCGCGTGCTGCAGCGATTCCAGCGACGGCGTCGCGCTGCCGAGCAGCACCGGCACGCCCAGGGCCTTGCCGCGCACCAGCGCGAGATCGCGGGCGTGGTAGCGCACGCCATCCTGCTGCTTGTAACTGGCGTCGTGTTCCTCGTCGACGACGATCAGGCCGGCCTCGGGCAGCGGCGTGAAGATCGCCGAGCGCGTACCGATCAGCACGCGTCCTTCGCCGCGCAGCATCGACGTCCACGCGCGCGCGCGATCGCCATCGGGCAGGCCCGAGTGCAGGGCATGGATCGTCACGCCAAGGCGCGCGCGGAAGCGACGCAGCATCTGCGGCGTGAGCCCGATCTCGGGGACCAGCACGAGCGCCTGGCGTCCGCGCGCGATGCAGTCGGCGATGGCTTCCAGATAGACCTCGGTCTTGCCGCTGCCGGTGACGCCTTCGAGCAGCAGCGGCTGGAAGCGGTCGCGCGCGGCGAGCACGGCATCGACGGCCACGCGTTGCGACGGATTGAGCGCGTGCCCTTCCACAATCGCCGTTGCGCTGCCGCCGCGCGGCAACGCCACGCGCTCGGCGTAGCCGCGTTTTTCCAGCGCACGCGCCGACGCGCGCCAGCCGTCGTCCACGGCAGCGAGCGCTTCCTCGTCGACGGCAGACTTGGCGATGCGTTCGGCGAGCGCGCGCGTCCGCGTGTTCCTGCGCAGTCCGGAAAGCCCGGTGTGCCCGGCTTCGGTCAGGATCCATCCGTGCACGCAGGTTTCCGGCAACGCCTCGCCTTCGCGCAACGTTGCCGGCAGCGCAGTGGCGATCACCTCGCCCAGCGGCGCGTGGTAGTAGCGCGCGCACCAGCGCAGGCTGGCCAGCAGTTCGCCCTGCAGCAGTGGTTCGCGATCGAGGATCTCGAGTGCATACCGCAAGTCGGGCGCATCGGCTTCGGGCGCAGCGACCGCGTCGATGCAGCCGATCATTTCGCGGTTGCCGAAGGGGACGCGAACGCGCGAACCGACCAGGCCGTCCTCGGCCTTCACCCCTGCGGGCGGGAGGTAATCGAACGCGCGCGGCAGGGGCAGCGGCAGCACGACGCGCAACACCGCTTCGACCGGGACGGGAGGCATGGCGGCAGTCTAGCAATGCGTCGGACAGACCCATCGCGCAGCATGATTGGCCGGTATCCGCACGCACCACCAGCATTCATCGACTTAGCGCGATGACCTCTCCAAATTTGCATGAATAGCTTTCAACTAACCGCGCAGCATGGACTTTTTTTCTTATCCACACCGCGTGTGGATAAGTCTGTGGACGGCCGGCGCTCAGGGAGTGCGCGGGTCAACGAACATGGCCTCGCGGGCGTATTGGCGGGTTTTTCGTCAGACTGTCATAGTCACCAAGAATCAAGCACTTGGCCAAGTCATGGTGCTGTCACAGGCGGTTTTCGACCCCGGATGGGGCCGCCGCGACGACAAACGCAATGCTGTGCACAAAGCGAAATGCCGGAAGCCTTGCGCTGGCTAGCGGAGCGTGAAAATTCCGTCTGTCAAGCGTCCGCTCGCGGTGCTCCATGCGTCCGGATCGACGCCGATCTCAGGGTTCGTGAAGGCGCCTGCCGGTAGAATCGGCCCACGCGGACGACCGTCTGTCCAACCCACGCAGAGCCTCTCGCCACGACGGCATGACCGCCCATCCTTCGTCCCCCAGCCGCACCGAAACCGAGCTGATGGCCTTCGTGCGCGGCATCGAGCAACGCGGCCTCGTCCTCGCGCAAACCCAGTGCGCCAACGCTGGCCGTGCGCGCGCAGCGACGATGGCGTGCAAGGCCGAGTTCCATGAATGCGCCGCGGACCTGGCGCCGGAGGAATGGCCCGGGCTCTACTGGCGCACGCTGCTGGCGCAGCCCGCGCTGCGCGCAGCGATCGCCCGCGATCCACGCAATCCGTTCTCGCTGCTCGATCCCGGGCCGCGTGCGGCCCTGCTGCTGCGCCTGGTGGCCGAACTCGATCCCTTGCAGGGTGCGCAAGCGCTGGACGTGTCGCCCGAGGCCTATCGTCATGCCCTGTACCGCGCGACCGAATCGCTCGGGGCCAGAGGCATCGATGAATCCTGGATGCGCGCGTTGCGCGACCGCCTGCAACTCGACAGTCGCCCGACCCACGCCGCAGCGCCCGAGGCAGGCGACGACGAAACCAGCGCCTGGCATCGCGCGCCACCGCGCTGGCTGCGTCCCGCGCTGATCGGCGCCGCCGGATTGCTCGCCTGCGCCGGGATCTTGAGTTTTTTCTGGCAACCCGCCTTCCTCAGGCATGCCAGCTCGGCGAACGGCACCGAAACACTCGTCGAGCACAAGCCCGCCGAAGTGCTGCCCGCGACCGCGAGCCTCGTTGCCAGCGCGGACTTCGACCTGCTCGCCGATCCGAAGGGCCAGGGCATCGCGCGCGATCTCGACCTTTACGCCTGGTATGCAGCAAGCACGAATGCCCCCACCTCCCCGAACAATCCGTCCACGGCGCTCCCGGAAACCACACTGCCGGAGACGAGCGCGCCGGATGTCGATGCCGAACCGGCCGAGGGCGGCAATGCGCCTTGACCGCGGGATCCTCGCGCTGGCTTGCGCGATCTGCATCGCGATGTCGGCGGCCGCGCAGGCCGCCGGCACGGACTGGAGCGCGCTCGATGCGGGCACGCAATCCCTGCTCGCGCCGTGGCAGGACGACTGGAACAAACTCCCCCAGGACGAGCGCGATCGCCTGCTGGCGAATGCGAAGCGCTGGCAGGCGATGGGCGCCAACGCCCGCACTGCGCTGCTCAAGCGCGATGCGCAATGGCAGGCGCTGGCGCCCGCCGAGCGGGCGCGGCTGCGCGCGCGCTACGCGGCATGGCAGCAGCTTCCGAACGAGGAACGCGCGCAGGTGGGCGCCGCGGCCGCACGTTTCGCCGCGCTGCCGGCGCCGCAGCAGGGCGCATTGCGCGCGAACTTCGCGGCGCAGGATCTCGGCCGGCAACTGGCCTGGCTGCTCGGTCCGGCGATCGGCGCCTGGATCGACCAGGCCGGCGCGTGGTTCGCCTTCGTACCCGCCGACGAGCGCGAGGCGACGCTGCGGATGCTGCAGGACCTGCCCGCCGATGCACGCGCGCGCCTGTTCACCCTCGCGCGGCGCCTGCCGGCGCACCGCCGCGAGCAGTTGCGCCGCGACCTGATGCTCACCCCGCCCGCGCAGCGCGCTGCGTTGATCGAGCAACGGATCGCGCAGTAGCCGTTCCGGCGACCGCCTCAGCGATCCAGCGGCAGCAGCACCCGCCGTTGCGCGCGCATGGCGTCGCCGAATCGCGCGATGCCATCGGCACGCAGGCGCGGCGCATGATCGCGCAGGTAGTCGTCGAGCGCGACGCGGTCGCGCAGGCGATAGCGCACGCACCAGCCAGCGTCGTCCGCCGCTTCATCGAACAGGGCATGCAGTTCGGCATCCTCGAAGCCGGGCAACGCGACGATTTCGGCGACGTGCGCGCGCAGCCATGCGATGTAGGCGTCCGCGACTTCGCGGCGCACGTGCACGGTGACCTCGTAGATCACAGCCATACCAGCTTCACCAGCAGGCTGACCGCGGCGCCCAGGCTCAGCAGCACGACGTAGACCGTGCCGATCATCCAGAACTTGAGGGTGGTCATGATCCAGCCCTGCGCGTAGACGCGCTTTTGCATCAGCCAGAGGTAGATCGGCATCCACACGATGATCGCCGCCTCGGCCAGGTCGAGGATGGCGCGCAGCCATTTCTGCGGAGCGACGTCGGCCATGCCGGAGAACACCAGCGCCAGCAGCAGGGCGAAGCACAGGAAGGCATGGCTGTGCAGGGCGACGATGAAGTGCTCCATGTACAGCCGGCGCTTGAAGAAGTAGGCGAGCTTGAGCAGCAGCGCGAACAGCGGCAGCAGGACGAACAGGGTCGAGGGCACCGCACTCAGCCACGCATCGAGGAGCACGGTCGGATCCTGGCGGATGCGCTCGAGGTTGCCCCGGGTCTGCCCGGCGAGCTGGTTGAGCCAGCGGTTGGCGAAGTCCGGGAGCGAGTCGACCTTGATCGGGTGCGTGACCGGGTCCCAGGGCTTGTCGTTGTCGCCGAAGGTCAGCGGATCGGAATGGTCCGGCGGAGGCTTGCCAGCAGCCTTGGCGGCGTTGATCTCGGCGATCCGCGCGTCCGCTTCCTTGCGCAGCTTGGCCTCGGCCTTGTCCAGGTCCCTGGCGACGCCCGGCACGTTGCTGGCCGCCTGCTCGCCCACGTTCATGCCCTTGAGCGCGGCATCGCGCTGGTGTTCGACTTCCTCGACCGTGGTTGCGCTGGTGATCGAGTTCTTGTCCATCTGCACGATGCGGCCGCCGCCATTGGCATTCACGCTCCACTGCGCGACGAAGAACGCCACCACGCTGATGAAGAAGAACAGCCGCACCGGGCTCACGTAACGCACCCGGCGACCGGCGAAATACTCGCGGCTCAGGTAGCCCGGCCGCAGCAGCAGTGGCGCGAGCGTGCGCGTCAGCCGCGTGTCGATCTGGAGCACGGTGTCGGCGAAATCGCCCATGACGCTGGAGAAGTGCCGCACCAGGCCGTGGTCGGGCTGGCCGCAGTTGTAGCAGTGTTCGCCGAACAGCGGCGCGCCGCAGTTGCCGCAGTTCTCGCCGGTCGGCTGCGGCGGCCCGGCTGCCGCCACCACCGGAGCTGCTTCGATGTCCTCGACGATCGGATCGGACGGTGCGGTCGGATCGGTATTCATGCCGCTCAGCTTCCCGGCGGGCTAGGATGCAGGGATTGTCGATGTTTTGCCTTCCGATGTCGCCTCCTCCTTCCGACACATCAGCGTCCGGCGTGGCGCGCCTGCGGCGCGAGATGCGCGCGACCGCCGTACTGGCGCTGCCGCTGGTGCTCGGGCAGGTGTCGTCGGTCGCGATGAACGTGGTCGACACCGTGCTCGCCGGCCACCACGGTGCGCTGACCCTGGCCGGCGTCGCCGTCGGCGGCGCGATCTGGTCGGCCGTGATGCTGGTGCTGATCGGGGTGCTGATGGCGGTGCCGCCTTCGGTCGCGCAGTGCAACGGCGCCGGTCGCCGCGACCGCATCGGCCCGCTGTTCCGGCAGGCGCTGTGGCTGGCGATGGCGATGGGCTGCGGCCTGCTCGCGCTGGCGCGCATGGGCGATGTGTTGCTCACGGCGATGGGCATCGCGGCCGACGTGCGTCCGGTGGCGATGGCCTTCATCGACGCGATCGCCTGGGGTGCACCGGCGTTCGCCCTGTACCTGGTTTGCCGCTCTGTCAGCGAAGGCATCGCATGGACGATGCCGACGATGGTGTTCGGCGTTGGCGGCGTCTGCCTGCTCGTGCCGCTGGGCTATGCCCTGATGTTCGGAGCCTTCGGCCTGCCCGCGCTCGGCGCCGCCGGTCTGGGCTATGCGACCGCGATCGTGATGTGGCTGCAACTGGCCGGCATCGCGATCTACCTGGCGCGTTCGCTGCGCTTCGCCGACATCGGATTGTTCACCCACTTCGAGCCGCCGCGCTGGACGACCCTGCGTCACCTGCTGCACATCGGCCTGCCGATGGGCGTATCGGTGTTCATGGAAGGCAGCCTGTTCGTAGCCACCCTGCTGGTGATCGGCCGCATGGGCGCGGTGCAGGTCGCGGCGCACCAGATCGCGATCAATGTCGCCAGCCTGTGCTTCATGGTACCGCTGGGGCTGGCGATGGCGACCACGGTGCGGGTCGGGCACGCCGCCGGCGCGGGCGATCCGGCGGCGATGCGCTGGTCGGCCGGCGCCGGTTACGCGATCGTGTTGCTGACCCAGACCGTGTCGGCGAGCGTCATGCTCTTCGGCGGCACCGCCATCGCGCACGTCTATACCGACGATCCGGCGATCGCGGCGCTGGCGGCGAACCTGCTGCTGTACGCGGCCGCGTTCCAGTATCCGGACGGCATCCAGACCCTCTCGGCCGGCGCCCTGCGCGGCCTGAAGGACACCCGCGCGCCGATGTGGATCACCCTGTGCGCCTACTGGGTGCTGGGCATGCCGCTGGGATGGTGGATGGGCGTCGGTCTCGGCCGTGGTCCGCAGGGCATGTGGTGCGGCCTGATCCTCGGCCTGGCGGCGGCGGCAACGCTGCTGTCGGCGCGTTTCCACCACCTGTCGCGCCATGACGACCGGCTGATGGCGGCGGTCGCCCGATCCGCTACGCTGTCGCACGAATGAACAGGCGCGCCGCCTGGCGCGCGCAGGGAAACCGCAATGGCCGACACCCAACCCAGCCTGCTTTACCGTTTCGTGCGCGGCATCTGGCGCACGCTCGACTACTCGCGCCGGCTGGCGATGAACCTGGTGTTCCTGTTCATCGTATTCGTGTTCGTGCTCGCGCTGCTCGCGGAAAAGCCGCTGCTGCGCGACCGCACGGTGCTGGTGATCGCGCCCGAGGGCAAGCTCGTCGAGCAGTACAGCGTCGATCCGGGCACGATGGCGGTGCAGCGCGCGTTCGGCGAGCAGGCCAGGGAAGTGCAGTTGCGCGACCTGCTGCGCGCGCTCGACGCGGCACGCACCGACAAGCGCATCGAACGCGTGGTGATCCGCCCCGACCTGATCGAGGCCGGCGGCCTGGCGCAGTTGCGCGAAGTCGCGCGCGCGGTGCGCGCGGTGCGCGATTCGGGCAAGGAAGTGATCGCCTACGCCGACAACCTCGACCAGAAGGGCTACCTGCTCGCCGCCGAGGCGAACACGATCTACCTGCACCCTTCGGGCAGCCTGATGCTCGAAGGCCTCGGCCGCTACCGCAGCTACTACCGCGAAGGCCTGCAGGACAAGCTCGGCGTGGACGTGCACCTGTTCCGCGTCGGCGAATACAAGTCCGCTGCCGAGCCCTACATCCTCGACGCCGCCTCGCCGGAGGCGAAGGAAGCCGACCTGTTCTGGATGAACGACCTCTGGCAGCGCTACCTCGCCGATGTCGGCAAGGCGCGCGGGATCGATCCGGCCAAGCTCGCCAAGGACATCGACGACATGCCCGACGGCCTCAAGGCTGCCGGCGGCGACTTCGCGCAATGGGCCCTGCACGAGCACCTGGTCGACGAGCTCAAGTCCAGCGACGAGGTCGAGGCCCTGCTCGAACAGAAAGGCGTGGTCGATCCGCAGTTGCACAGCTTTCGCCAGATCGACCTCGACGGTTACCTCGCGCACGTCGGCGAGACCTCCGACACGCTGCGCAGCGAGACGGTCGCCGTGGTGGTGGCCGAAGGCGAGATCAGCGCCGGCCGCCAGCCGCCCGGCAAGATCGGCGGCGAGTCCACCGCCGCGCTGATCGCGCAGGCGCGCAACGACGGCCATACCAAGGCCCTGGTGCTGCGCGTGGATTCGCCCGGCGGCGAGGTGTTCGCCTCCGAGCAGATCCGCCGCGAGGTCGTGCTCACCCGCGACGCCGGCATCCCGGTGGTGGTGTCGATGGGGAACATCGCGGCCTCGGGCGGCTACTGGATCTCGATGAATGCCAACCGCATCTATGCCGATCCTTCGACCATCAGCGGCTCGATCGGCATCTTCGGCCTGCTGATCAATGCGCCGCGCGTGCTCGACAAGATCGGCGTGCACAGCGACGGCGTGGGCACCACGCGCTGGGCCGGCGCCTTCGATCCGGAGCGCCCGCTCGATCCGGCGGTCGGCGAACTGATCCAGGCCAACATCGACCACGGCTACGCGCAGTTCGTCGGCAACGTCGCGCGCGCGCGCGGCCGCACGCCCGGGCAGATCGACGCGATCGCGCGCGGGCGCGTGTGGAGCGGCGCGCAGGCCAAGGAGCGCGGACTGGTCGACGACTTCGGCGGACTCCAGGACGCGATCGCCGGAGCCGCCCAGCTCGGTGGCCTGGCGAAGGACCAGTACCGCGTCGAATACGTCGAGAAGCCGATGACGCCATTCGAGCGCTTCTTCGCCGGCCTCACCGAGAGTTCGCGTGCGCGCTCCCTGCTTGCTGCGAGCGGCCTGGGCAACGTCTTCCTGCCCGCGCACACGCAGGACGACCTCGCGCACGCGATGGACTGGCTCGGCGCCGCCAGGAACAAGCCCTTCGGCGCCGTCGCGCACTGCTTCTGCGGCTTGTGATCGGTGCTACGGCGGCGAGGCCGGGCTGGCGCTGCCGCCCTCCGCGTCCTGCAACTGGCTGTCCCGGTTGTCGTGGGATTTCTGGATGATGTCCTCGACGCCCTTGGCCTTGTTGATCGGCTTCTGGATGGTGTCGCGCAGGTCGGTCGCGCCGCTGGCGGCGGCCGTCTGTGGCGGTGGCGGGCTGGACCCGCACGCGGCGAGCAACGACACGGCGAGCAGGGGCAGCAATCGGAAGGGACGCGGCATGGCGGCATCTCCGGAACGAGGTCCGCGGCTATGCTAACGCAGTCGCAGGAACGAGGATGGCGATGAGCAACGAACGCTGGCGGCTGGACGGACAGGTGGCGCTGGTCACCGGCGCGAGTGCCGGCATCGGCCAGGCGATCGCGCGCGAGCTGCTCGGCTTCGGCGCCGACGTGCTGCTGGTCGCGCGCGATGCCGACAACCTCGAGGGCGTGCGCGCCGAACTCGAGGAGGAATTTCCCGAACGCATCGCCCGCGCCTTTCCCTGCGACCTCGCCGACGAGGAAGCTCGGCGCGAACTGTTCGACTGGATCGAGGACCTCGACTCCGGCCTGTCCATCCTCGTCAACAACGCCGGCACCAACCAGCGCAAGCCGACCATGGACTACGGCGACGACGAATGGCGCGCGTTGTTCGAACTGAACCTGTTCGCCACGTTCGAGCTGTGCCGCTACGCCTACCCGCTGCTGACGAAGCATGCGGCCTCGAGCATCGTCAACATCGGCAGCGTGTCCGGCGCGACCCACGTGCGCACCGGCTCGCCCTACGGCATGACCAAGGCAGCGGTGCACCAGCTGACCAGGAACCTCGCCTGCGAATGGGCCGAGGACGGCGTGCGGGTGAACTGCGTGGCGCCGTGGTACATCCGCACGCGCCGCACTTCGCCGGCGCTGGCCGACCCGGAGTATTACGACGAGGTGATCGCGCACACGCCGCTCGGGCGTATCGGCGAAGCCGAGGAAGTCGCCGCCGCGGTGGTCTTCCTGTGCCTGCCTGCGGCCAGCTACATCACCGGCGAGTGCATCGCGGTGGACGGCGGCTTCCTGCGCTACGGGTTCTGATGCCAAAGGCCCGCGACGTCAAGGCCTGCGCCCCGTCGCTGGAGCGCAAGGCCGCCGGATTCGCTCACATGCCGCAAGTGGCGTAGAGCATCGACGTCAGGTCCTGTTCCTCGGGCGCATAGATCGAACGATCGTCGGGCTTGGCGGCGTAGATCTGCCGACGCAGCGCATCGCGACGCACGGCGTAGCGCTTGCAAGCCTGCTCCGGGGGCAGCTCTTCGCACTGGTCGGAAACCCACTGGCCTGGCCCCGCACCCGGCGGTGGCGGTGGCTGGCTGCTGTCGCTGTCCTTGGCGACCGTCACGGCCGGGCCGCCATAGGGACGGACGACCACGCCGTGGGTTTTTTTCATCTGCTGCACCAGGGCCGCTTTCTGGGCCTCCGGCGACGTCGGGTCCGGCGCGGCGGACGCATCGGGCGGTGCCGGCTGCGCCACGACCCACTGCCTGCCCGGGATGCCGTCACGGCTGTCGTAGGTGGAGCCGTCGCCGCGCATGCACTGCCACAGCGGGTAGGGGTCGTTGGGTCCGTGGATTGCGTTCGGCGGCGTGACGGGGTGGCCGGCAATCGTCGCCAGCGGCGCCTCATCCCGTGCAGGCAAGGCCGGTGCGGGTGCTGGGCCGGAAGCGGCGGCGCGCGGGGGCGGCGCGGGGACGTCGGCCGGACGCTGGAAATTGATTTTTTTCTGCTCGACACCCTTCGGACAGGGCGTGCTCTGGATGCTGATGCCGGCAGCCGACTCGCAGCGGTACAGGGCATCGTCCGCGCGCGCCATCGGCACCAGCATCGGGATGGAAAGGACAACCAGGCAACGCAGGGCGATCGTGCGCATATGGCCGGATTGTGCGACCTGGCCGTTCGTCGCGCCAGTCGTGCGTTGCGGCGCGGCGAAGCTGCGTTCCATCGCCTCTGCTTGGGATCGGAGCCGGCAGCGCCGATAATGCGTCCATGACGACACATGAATCCGATCGCGGCGACAAACAGGGCAAGGGATTCGAGTTCCCGGGCGTATTCGAGATCACGGCGATGGGTCCGGTTTCGGCGCAACTGGAAAAGGAAATTCCGCGCCTGCTGTCCGACGCCGGCCTGAACGTCCTGCACGAAACCGTTTCTACCCGCGCCTCCAGCGCCGGGCGCTTCGTCTCGGTGACGATCAGCTTCCGCGCCGGATCACGCGAAGACTATGAAACCGCGCATCGCGCCCTGCGCGCGCACCCTGAGGTGAAGTGGACGCTGTGACGGGCGAGCGAAGCTGGCGAATCCGCGACCTCGGGCGCCTAGATGGATTGGCGCCATGAGAAGCGAGCGCGACTGGTTGGTCCGCGACCTCGGGCGCCGCGCCTACACGCCGGTCTGGCGCGCGATGCAGGCCTTCACCGACGCGCGCGGCGACGACACCACCGACGAGCTGTGGCTCGTCGAACACGATCCGGTGTTCACCCTCGGCCAGGCCGGCAAGCCCGAGCACGTGCTCGCGCCGGGCGACATTCCGGTGCTGCGGGTGGATCGCGGCGGCCAGGTGACCTATCACGGCCCGGGCCAGATCGTGGCCTATCCACTGGTGGACCTGCGCCGCCTGAAGCTTGGCGTGCGCGAGCTGGTCGAGCGCATCGAGCAGTCGGTGATCGACGTGCTGGCCGACTGGAACATCGTCGGCGAGCGCCTGCAGGGCGCGCCGGGGGTGTACGTCGCCGGAGCCAAGGTCGCCGCGCTCGGCTTGCGGGTGCGGCGCGGCTGCAGCTTCCACGGCCTGGCCTTCAACGTCGCGATGGACCTGGAGCCTTTCCACCGCATCAATCCCTGTGGCTACCAGGGCCTGCAGGTCACGTCGGTGCTAGACTTGGGGGGGTCGTCCGAGCCTTCCGCGCTGGTTCCGGCGCTGGTCGCTTCCCTGTCGGAGCAGCTCGGCCTGCATCCGCAGTGGCGGTCCGAACCGCCCGAACTCCTGCCTTCCCCCCGCCCGTCCCTCGCCTCCGCTTCGCCATGAGCACTTCGAGCACGTCTCCCGACGACGCCATCAAGACGATCCCGCTGCGGGTAGTGGCCGACGACGGCCTCACGCCCGGCGCCAAGCAACTCGGCGGGGACAAGATCGGGCGCAGCCCGGTGACCTTCGACGCCAGCGCGCCGGTCCTGCGCAAGCCGGAGTGGATCCGCGTGCGGATCCCGGCCGGCAACGCCGTGCAGAAGCTCAAGGCCAGGCTGCGCGAGAACCGCCTGGTGACGGTCTGCGAGGAAGCCTCCTGCCCGAACATCCACGAGTGCTTCAGCCACGGCACCGCGACCTTCATGATCCTCGGCGAGGTCTGCACGCGCCGCTGCTCGTTCTGCGACGTCGCCCACGGCCGGCCGAAGCCGCCGGATGCCGCCGAGCCCGAGAACCTGGCGCGCACGATCGCCGACATGCGCCTGCGCTACGTGGTGATCACCTCGGTCGACCGTGACGACCTGCGCGATGGCGGCGCCTCGCATTTCGCCGCCTGCATCCGCCGCGTTCGCGAACTCAGCCCGGCCACGAAGATCGAGGTCCTCACTCCCGACTTCCGCGGCAAGGGCCGCATGGAACGGGCGCTGGAGATCCTCGCCGGCGACCCGCCGGACGTGTTCAACCACAACCTTGAAACCGTCCGCGGCCTCTACCCGAACGTCCGCCCCGGCGCCGACTACGACTGGTCGCTCACGCTGCTTGAACGCTTCAAGCGCCAGCATCCGAACGTGCCGACCAAGTCCGGGATCATGCTCGGCCTGGGCGAAACCCGCGATCAGGTCCAGGGCGCGTTGAACGATCTGCGCGCCCACGCGGTCGACATGATCACGATCGGGCAATACCTGCAGCCGACCCCGCACCACCATCCGGTGATCCGCTACTGGACCCCGGACGAGTTCAAGGAGCTGGAGGTGTCGGGCATGGAGATGGGTTTCACCCACGTCGCCTCCGGGCCCATGGTCCGTTCGTCCTACCATGCCGACCGCATGGCGGCTGACGCCGGATTCGTGGCCGCCTGAGCCACGGGCAGGCCGTTTGGCACAGGTGCGATTCAGTCGTAAGGTGCATCCTGTAAAACCGTCGAATACGTTGTCGTTGTCAGGAAATCCGCAATGCGCAAACTGATCCTGCTTCCCCTGGCCCTGGCCATCCCGCTCGTCCTGGTGGGGCATGCGCTCAGCACCAGGCAGGCCGACCCCATCGCCAGTCTGAACACGCTGATCGCGTCCAACGCGCCCGCCGCCCTCGCCGACCACGGCCGCGCGCCCGCGCGCGCTGGCGCAGCCGTCGGCCTCGAGCCGACCGCCGAGGAAGGCCACGAGGCGCAGCTGGTCTATAGCCTGCTCAGCGACAACCGCTTCCATTACCGGCCGATGCCGCTCGATGACGCGATGTCGGCGCAGATCTTCAAGCGCTACCTCGACGCCCTCGACGCCGACAAGCTGTTCTTCACCCAGGCCGACCTCGACCATTTCGCGCGCTACAAGACCACCCTGGACGACGCGATCAAGTCCGAGCAGTTGCAGGCGCCATTCGACATCTTCGCGGTCTACCTCAAGCGGGTGGACGAGCGCGCTGCCTTCGCGCGCGACCTGATCAAGCACGACTTCGACTTCTCAAGCCACGACAGCTGGAACTGGGATCGCAAGAACGTGCCATGGGCGGCCGACGACAAGGCGCTCGACGACCTCTGGCGCAAGTACGTCAAGAACGACGTGCTGCGCCTGAAACTGGCCGGCAAGAAACCCGACGAGATCCGCAAGACCCTCGACAAGCGCTACACCGAACTGGCCGCGCGCGCCCACCTGCTGACCGGCGAGGATGTGTTCCAGACCTTCCTGGATTCCTACGCGCTGAGCCTGGATCCGCATACCGACTACATGGATCCGCGCACCACCGCGAACTTCAACATCTCGATGAGCCTTTCGCTGGAAGGCATCGGCGCGGTGCTGCAGAAGCAGGACGATTACGTCGCGATCCGCTCGATGGTCCCAGGCGGCCCGGCGCAGAGCTCGGGCAAGATCAAGGTCGGCGACCGCGTGGTCGCGGTCGGCCAGGGCGCGAGCGGCGAGATGGTGGACGTGGTCGGCTGGCGGATCGACGACGTGGTCGAGAAGATCCGCGGCAGCAAGGGCACCAAGGTGCGCCTGGACGTGTTGCCCGGCGACGCCGCGGTGGACGCCAAGCCGATGACCATCACCCTGGTCCGCGACAAGATCCACCTCGAGGAACAGGCGGCGAAGTCGCGCGTCATCGAAACCGGCACCGGCGCGGCCAAGCACCGGATCGGCGTGATCGACCTGCCAACCTTCTACGAGGACTTCGAGGGCCGCCGCAAGAACGACCCGAACTACGCCTCGGCCACCCGCGACGTGGCCAGGATCCTCGCCCAGTTCAAGACCCAGAAGGTCGACGGCGTGGTGATGGACCTGCGCGACAACGGCGGTGGTTCGCTGACCGAAGCGATCGACCTGACCGGCCTGTTCGTCGGCGCCGGCCCGGTGGTGCAGGTGCGCGAGGCCGGCGGCGACGTCGACGTGCAATCCGACGACGAGGCCCACGCAACCTGGACCGGGCCGTTCGCGGTGCTGGTCAACCGCGGCTCGGCCTCGGCCTCGGAGATCTTCGCCGCCGCGATCCAGGATTACGGCCGCGGCCTGATCCTGGGCGAGAACACCTTCGGCAAGGGCACGGTCCAGAACCTGATCGACCTCAACCGCGTCAATCATCCGGAAGACGAGCACTACGGCCAGGTGAAGCTGACCGTCGAGCAGTTCTTCCGCATCGACGGCGGCAGCACCCAGCACAAGGGCGTGGTGCCCGACCTCGCCTTCCCGGCGAGCCTGGACGGCAAGGACTATGGCGAAAGCACCTTCGACAACGCCCTGCCCTACAGCGAGATCAAGGCCGCCAGCTACCGCCCGCTGAGCCATTTCGCCAGCCTGCTGCCGCGCCTCACGGCGATGCACGACGCGCGCGCGAAGAACGATCGCGAGTACCAGTGGTGGATGCAGGACTACACCGAGTTCCGCACCCAGGCCGACAAGAAGACCATCTCGCTCAACCTCGCCGAGCGCACCGCCGAGCGCGACAAGGACGCCGCCCAGCGCAAGCTGCGCGACGCCGAGCGCAAGAAGTACGGGCTCGACGCCGACACCTCGCGCGCCGACGATGGCCTCGACGCCGACGAGCGCAACATCGCCGACGAGGCCAGGCGCGAAAAGGAGGCCAAGGATCGCGTCAGCCCGCTCCAGCGCGAAGCCGCCGCCATCCTCGGCGACGCCATCGACCTGCTCGGCTCGGATACCCAGCTCGCGCAGACCGTCCTGCCGCAGCACGCGCACGGGGCGTGGTCGAACTGATCGCAGCGCGCGATGCGCAGTTGATGCAACCATGAAAGGCCGCCGCAAGGCGGCCTTCTCGTATCGATGGCCGTGACGTCCGTGCGGAGCCTGCCGCTTCCGGAGCGCAGCGCGGTCCAGTCTATTTGCGGCGTTTGGGCACGGCTCGCGTCGGCAGGCCAAGCCCCTGCTTGATGGTGTCGAACACCAGCCGCGTCTCGTAGCGCTTGACCGTGCCCTCGTCGACGAACAGGCGTTCGGCGACCTCGCGGTAGTGGGCGACGTTGCGCGCGGCGAGGATCACCAGGTAGTCCCACTGCCCGGCGACCGCATAGCACTGCTGCACCTCGGGCGCGGCGCGCATGCGCGCGCGGAAGGCGGTGTGCAGGCGCAGGGTGTCGCGCTCCATCGTCACCCATACCGCGGCGAGGGTCACCGCGGGCAGCAGGCCGGGATCGAGCACCGCGACCTCGCGCAGCAAGCCGGCCTTGCGGTAGCGGCCGATGCGCCGCTGCACGGCGCTCGCCGAAAGGCCGATCGTATCGCCCAGCGCGGTGAGGGTGAGCGAAGCGTCGCGCTGCAGGAGCTCGAGCAGGCGATGGTCGAACTCGTCGAGGACAGGCGGCTGGGCCACGCAAAAATTTTGCGCGCAGACGCATGTTTTTTCAATCGCGATGCTCGCTGCGGGAATAGGATTTTCGTGCCCGCCCAAGCCGGGAAGCCAGGAAGGCGCATTCGCAAGCCACCCGCCGGCACGCGCGGGCGGCATCCACACGGGAACGGATTCCGCTTCACCTCCCCGTCAACGCCGGAGTCCTCGCATGAGTTCCGTACCGATGGACGTCGAACGCAGGATGCCGCAGGGTCTGGCCGTCGCACTCGCCCTGTTCTCGCTCTACCTGATCTGGGGTTCGACCTACCTCGCCATCCGCATCGGCCTGGAAGGCTTCCCGCCGTTCCTGATGGGTGCGCTGCGGATGGCGATCGCGGGCGCGCTGATGTACGGCGTGCTGCGCGGACGCGGCGAAGCGGCGCCGACGCGCGCGCAGTGGAAGACGCTGGCCGTGCTCGGCCTGTGGATGGTGCTGCTGTCGAACGGCCTGGTGACTTACGCCGAATTGCAGGTGTCCTCGGGCCTGGCGGCGGTCGCGGTCGCCTCGATGCCGCTGTGGGCGGCTCTGTTCGGCTTGCTGCGCGGACGCCATCCGAGCCGCGGCGAATGGGTCGGACTGGCGATCGGTTTCGTCGGCATCCTCTGGCTCAACGCCGGCGGCGAACTGCGCGCGACGCCGGAGGGGATGATCGCGTTGATCGTCGCGCCGATCGCCTGGGCCTGGGGCTCGGTCTGGAGCCGCGAACGCGACCTGCCCTCGCCCTTCATGTCCTCGGCCGCACAGATGCTGTGCGGCGCGCTGTGGATGCTCGCGACCGGCCTGGCAAGCGGCGAGCGCATCCACGCGATACCGTCGACCAGCGCGATCCTGGCAGTGGCCTACCTGGTCGTGTTCGGCTCGATCGTCGGTTTCACCGCCTACGTCTGGCTGCTGCACCACGTGCGCCCGGCGCTGGCGACCAGTTACGCCTACGTCAATCCGCCGATCGCGGTGCTGCTCGGCGCCGCGTTCGCGAACGAACGCTTCGGCATGCAGGAGATCGGCGCGATGGCGGTGATCCTCGCCGGCGTGGCGACCGTCATCCGCGCCAAGGCGAAAGGCTGAGGAGCGACACGGCCAGCGATGTCGCTGCCGACCTCGTCGCTGCGGACAGGCCTGGCCTCACGCGCGCCAGCGGCGCTCAGGCTGTGGTCGTTGCCGAATGCATCGTTGCCGTCCATGGCGAGAAGGAGCGAGCTTGGCCAGCCCTGCCCGGCCCTCCGTGGCCGGGCGTTCAGCCCCGTGCGCGCCAGTGGCGCGCAAACACGGGGCTTCACCCCGCGCGCAGGGCGTCGGTCACGCGCATGCGCGCCGCCCGCACCGCGGGCAGCAGGCCGCCGACGAAACCCACGATCATCGCGATCACCAAACCGGTGACGACCAGCGCCGGCGTCACCTTGAAGGCGAACACGACCTGGGTGAAGTTCTGCCCGAGGGTCGAGAGCGAGACGTCGTTGAACAACACATAGGCTGCCGCTGCGCCGAACAGTCCGCCGACCAGCGAGAGCGCGACCGCCTCGATCATCACCGAGACCAGCACCGCGAAGCCGCCGAAGCCGATCGCCCGCAGCGTCGCGATCTCCTTGCTGCGCGCCGCGACCGCGGCGTACATGGTGTTGAGCGCGGCGAAGATCGCACCCAGCGCCATGATGAAGGTCACCACCCCGGCCAGCACGCCGATGGTCCGGCGGAACTGCTTGGTCTGGTCGCTGAAGTATTCCTGCTCGATCTCCACGTCGGTGTTCAGGCGCGGATCGGCCTTCAACGCCTTCCTGAGCGTGTCGATCGCCGCCGGATTCTCCAGCCCGACCAGCACCGAGCTGTAGCTGCGGCGGTTGAAGGTCGACTGCGCCACTTCGGAATCCGTCCAGATCTCGCTGTCGTGCGAATCGCCGGATTCGAAGATGCCCACCACGGTCCATTCCGAGCCGCGCATGCGGATGGTCTTGCCGAGCTCGGCGCCGCCGAACTGGCGGATGACGCCCTCGCCGACGATCAACTCGCGCAGGCCCGGCTTGAAGTTGCGGCCGGCGACGATGTGCAGTTTCGGCCGCAGCGCGAAGGCGTCGGGCTGCACGCCACGCAGGGTCACGTTGGCGCCGTTCTTGGTGTCGCCCTTGCGCAGCAGCTCGGTGATCACGAGGATCTCGGCCGAAGCCAGCGGCTTGCCGTCGGCGCCCTTGCGGATGCCCGGCGCGAGCTTGATCAGGGTGGCGTCGTCGAGCAGCAGGGCCGAGTTGAGCTCGGCCTGCGAACCGCCGCGCACGATCAGCGCGTTGTCCTTGCTGCCGGTCGATTCGAGCGTGGAAGTGAAGCCGCTGCTCATCGCCAGCAGCGCGCAGAACACCGCGACCACGCCGCCCAGGCCGATCACGATCACCAGCGAGGAAGCCCAGCGCTGCGGGATGTTGCGCAGGTTGAGCGCGGCGATCGAAATGACTTGCTTGATCATGGGAAATCTCCTTTCCTTACCTTCCGGCCAGCGCGTCGACGATCTTCAGGCGGCTGGCGCGCAGCGCCGGCAGCAGGCCCACGACCAGGCTCAGCAGCACGATCGCCACCGCGCCGGCCGTCCATACGTGCCAGTCCACGCTCAGCGGCAACTGGCCGCCGGCGGATTTCTGGACACCGATGCCGATCAGGGTCGCCAGGCCCAGCCCGAGCAATCCGCCGATCGCGCACAGCGCGAACGTCTCGATCAGCACGAAGCCGAGCACGGTGCCGTCGGAGAAGCCCAGCGTCTTGAGCACCGCCAGCTCCGGCACGCGTTCGCGCACGCTCTGCGCCATCGTGTTGCCGACCACCAGCAGCAGGGTGAAGAACACCGCGAACAGGATCCAGCGCACCATCAGGCCGATGTCGCCGATCTGCTTGACGAAGCCGACGTTGAAGTCCTTCTCGGTCTGGGTCTTGGTCTCGTCGGGCGAGTTCTCGTACATCGCGTCGATGATCTTGCTGACCTTCTGCGGATCGGCGCCCCTGGCGAGCTTGATCGCGTAGAAGTTGGTGCGTCCCTTGACGCCGAACTGGTTGCCCTCGTCGAAGTAGTCCTGCTGGATGAAGATCGAGTTCGTGGCCTTCTGCCAGTTCTCGTCCTTGCCGTCGTAGATGCCGACCAGGTCGAACACCCAATCCTTGCTGCCGTCCTTCTGCGGCCAGATGTTGGACGACATCGGGATCCTCTGGCCCACCTTCCAGTGGTACTGGTTGGCGACCATGCGTCCGGCGACCATGGCGATGCGGTCGTTGGCGAAGGCCTTCCACTGCGCATCGGGCATCACCCATTCGGGATAGACGTCGCGCTGGCGCTGCGGGTCGACCGCGAAGGCGACCAGCGGCGTCTGGGTCTTCTTCTCGACGCCGCCGAACCACATCATCGGCGCCACCCGCGCCACGCCCGGCACGCCGTCGAGCTTGGGCAGCATGCTCATCGGAAGCGCCTGGGTGAACGACACCCGCGCCTGGGTCATCAGCCGCGTCGCGCCGATGAAGTCGGCGCCGGCGTTGAACATCACGTTGACCGCCTGGAGCAGCCCGAACAGCAGGAAGGCCATCAGCACCGACAACAGGGTCAGCGACGTGCGGGTCTTCTTGCGGAAGAGGTTCGCGACGATGAAAGAAGTCTTGGTCATGGCGGAGACATCCTCGTTGCCTTGTCGCTCAGTGCGCCGCTTGCTCGGCAAGCTGGCCCTTGTCCAGGTGCAGCGTGTGGGTCGCGAACTCGGCCGCGCGCGGGTCGTGCGTCACCATCACGATGGTCTTGCCGTGCTGGCGGTTGAGCTGCTGCAGCAGGGTCAGGATCTCGTCGGCGGTCTTGCGGTCGAGGTCGCCAGTGGGTTCGTCGCAGACCAGCAGGGTCGGGTCGGACACGATCGCGCGCGCGATCGCCACGCGCTGCTCCTGGCCGCCGGACAGCTCCTTCGGCTTGTGCTTCGCGCGGTCGGCCAGCCCGACCAGTTGCAGCGCGATCTCGGTATTGCGCTTGCGCTGCGCGGCCGACAGGTTGGTCAGCAGCAGCGGCAGCTCGACGTTGCCCGCGGCGGTCAGGACCGGCATCAGGTTGTAGAACTGGAACACGAAACCGACGTTGGCCGCGCGCCATTTCGCGAGCCGGTTGCTGCCGTAGGCGTCGATGCGCTCGCCGGCGATCTCGATCGTGCCCGAGGTCGGCGAATCCAGTCCGCCGATCAGGTTGAGCAGGGTCGTCTTGCCCGAGCCCGACGGGCCCATCAGCGCGACGAAGTCGCCCTTCTCGATGTCGAGGTCGATGCCGTGCAGCACCTCGATCCTCTCGGGCCCGCGCTGGTAGGTCTTGGAGAGATTGCGCAGCGAAACCAGTGTGCTCATCGTCGCGTTCCTCGTGATCGTTCGTGTCGCTGGGTCGGATGCCTTACTGCGTGTCGGCCGGCGCGATCTTCACGGCCTGCCCGTCGGCCAGGGTCGCGGCCGGTTCCACCACCACTTCGTCGCCTACGCCCAGTCCCGACAGCACCTGGCGGTCGTCGCCGATGCTGCGGCCAAGCTCGAGCGCGTGCTGCGCGATCCGGTTCTTGTCGCCGACGACGAAAGCCACGGGCTTGCCGTCGCGCTGCACGATCGCGCCTGCGGGAATGCGCACGCCTTCTTCCTTTGTCGCCGACGTCGCGACCGGCGCCGCCTCGAGGAAGCTCACGCGCACGCCCATGTCGGGCACGATGCGCGGGTCCTTGCTCTTGAGCGCGATCCGCACCTTCACCGTCGCCTTGCTGCGGTCGGCGGTCGGGATGATCGCGATCACCTCGGCCGGGATCTTCCAGTCCGGATAGGCGTTGAGCACGGCCTCGACCGGCATCTTCGGCTGCACGCGGCCGATGTATGCCTCGTTGACGTCGACCTCGATCTCGAGCGAATCCATGTCGACGATGGTGCCGATGCCGGTGCGGGTGAAACCGCCGCCCGCCGATAGTGGCGAGACGATTTCGCCGACCTGCGCGGCCTTGTCGATGATCACGCCGTCGAACGGCGCACGCACGATGGTGTTGTCCACCGTGAGGTCCGCGACATGCACGGTGTCGGACGCGACCTGCACGTTGTGCTGCGCGGCCGCGAGCTGGGCGCGCAGGCTGTCGCGCTGGGCGACCGACTGGTCGAGTTGCGAGCGTGCGATCAGCTTGCGCGCGGCCATTTCCTGCATGCGCTTCGCATCCGCCTCGGCCGAAACGAGCTGCGCCTGCAGGCTGTCGGCCTGGCTGCGCGCCGCGGCGAGTTGCGCCTGCGTGAGCGAGCGCTGCGCCTGTTCGTCGATCGGGTCGAGCGTGGCCATCACATAGCCGGCGCTGACGTGCTGGCCTTCCTCGATGAAGATGGCCTTGACCTTGCCGGTGATCTTCGACGACACCGTGGCCTCGCGGCGCGCGGTGATGTAGCCGGTGGCGTCGAGCACCGAGGTGTTGCCGCCGGAGCCGCCGATAGCTGTCGCGGTCGCGGTGTGCACCTGCGGCGCGTCTTCGCCGTGCAGCAGCTTCCAGCCGACTACGGCAACGACCGCCAGCACGACGAGCACGGCGAGCGTGATCCACAGCCAGCGCCACGAGCGCGGCGGCGGCGGCGCGTTGCGCTCGATGCGCAGCTGGTTCAACAGGTCCGCGGGACGATCCATGCCGGTGTTTCGCTGCCTTGCCTTGGGATGCGCAAGCATAGCCGTGGTCGATGACGTGCTGCGAACGTGCCGTCGCCGGGTCGTGCTTTCGCGCTGGCCGGCATTGTTCGCGAACGAATCGAGGCGCGGTAGTGACGCCCGTCACCCGCGATCGCGCGATTCGTCATCCGCGCCGGGTCAGTGCCTTGCGGCCCTGGCCTTGAGCAGGCCGTACATCGCGCGCAGGCCCAGCGCCTCGCCGCCGGCCGGGTGGCCGGGTCGCTCGCCATCGTTCCATGCGTAGGTGTCCAGATGCGCCCACGGCACCGAGTCGGGCACGAAGCGCTGCATGTAGAGCGAGGCGGTGATCGCGCCGGCCATGCGGGTCGCGCCGGAGTTGGCGAGATCGGCGACGTTGCTCTTGAGGTAGGACGCATAGGGCTTCCACAGCGGCATGCGCCAGACCGGGTCGCGCGCCTGCGCGGAATGCGCGAGGCATTCGGTGGCCAGCGCTTCGTCGTTGCAGAACAGCGCCGGCAACTCCGGACCGAGCGCCACGCGCGCGGCGCCGGTGAGGGTGGCGAAGTCGAGCAGCAGGTCGGGCTTCATCTCGACCGCGTAGGCAAGCGCATCGCACAGCACCAGCCGTCCTTCCGCATCGGTGTTGTCCACTTCCACGGTCACGCCGGCGCGCGTGCGGATCACGTCGCCGGGACGGAAGGAGTTGCCGGCGATCGCGTTCTCGACCGCGGGGACCAGCATCGTCAGCCGCAGCGGCAGCCTGGTCGCCATCACCAGTTGCGCGAGGCCGAGCGCGTGCGCGGCGCCGCCCATGTCCTTCTTCATGTTGCGCATGCCGTCGTCGGTCTTGATGTTCAGACCGCCGGTGTCGAAGCACACGCCCTTGCCGGCGACGACGACGTGCGGATGCGCGGCATCGCCCCAGCGCAGCGTGATCATCCGCGGCGCGCGGTGCGAAGCGCGACCGACCGCATGGATGACCGGGAAGTTCTCGGCCAGCAACTCGTCGCCGACCGTGGTCACGACCTCGCCGCCGTAGGCCTTGGCGAGCCGCAACGCGACCGCTTCGAGTTCGGCCGGACCCATGTCCTCGGTCGGCGTATTGACCAGGTCACGCACCATCGTGCACGCCTTGAGGATCGCGAAGGCTTCCGAGGTCGCATCGCGCGCGTCCTCCAGCACCAGCCGCGCGGGTGCGCGCGCGGCCTTGCGGTAGCGTTCGAAGCGATACGCGCCCAGGCCCCAGCCGAGGATGGCTTCGCCGAGCTCGATGCGCAGGCCCTCG
This sequence comes from Lysobacteraceae bacterium, assembly GCA_036496805.1. Lineage (GTDB taxonomy): Bacteria > Pseudomonadota > Gammaproteobacteria > Xanthomonadales > Xanthomonadaceae > SZAS-103. The sequence continues at coordinate 5,319 of DASXKN010000035.1, read as the reverse complement.
TTGTTCACGCCGAGCTTGCTCAAGGCATAGATCCCCGGCGGCAGGCCGAACGGACAGGCGCCCAACGCGAACGGATCGCGCACGTCGCCCACGCCAGCCAGCGCCGCGTGCGGCGCGCCGTCTTCGCCGGGTACCAGCAGGTTCGTGCTGGCGTCGGCCTTGAAGCCGGTGGCCTCGACCCAGCGGCGCACGCGCTCGGGTTGCTTGTCCAGGTACTTCGGCAGCGACGCGGCGTCGAGCGCGATCAGCGGGATCGCGCGCGAAACGTCCTCGAGCGAGGCGCTGGCGAAGCAGGGAGGCAGGCTCATGCGGTACTCCGTAGAAAATGTAGATTCCTCTGCGGGTGGTCGGGTGCTGGCGCGCCGAGGCTCGCGTCGAGCCAGTCGGCGAGCGCGCCGAGGTGCGCGAATTCGAAGTCGGGCCGTGCGTCGGCATGCGCCCAGGCGCGGCCGTCGCGATTGATCCAGCCGCTGCGCAGGCCGGCGCGCGCGGCGCCGGCGACGTCGTGCTCGGGATCGTCGCCGACGTGGAGCACGTCCCGAGGCGGCACGCCGAGACGGCGGCAGGCTTCGTGGAAGATGCTTGCCGCCGGCTTGGCGGCGCCGTGTTCGCGCGCCGCAAGCTGGAAGCGGAAACGATCCATCAGCCCGATCCGCACGAGGCAGGCGTTGCCGTTGCTGATCGCCGCCAGCGGCACGCGCGCGGCAAGGCGCTCGAGCGCGCCCAGGGTGTCGGCGTAATGCTCGACATCGCAACGCGCGGCGAAGTAGGCCTCGAATGCCGACGGCACCAGGGCCACGTCCTCATCGCTTTCGCGCAGGATGCGTTCGAGCGTGATCAGGCGCTGGCGGGTGAAGTCGTGCGCGAGTTCGGGATGCCGGGCATCGACTTCGTCGCGCAGGCGCCGCCGCGCCTCCAGCGGCCAGAGCATGGCCGCGCGCGGCGCGTGGTCGCGCAGCCAGGCGTCGAGCGCGATCTCGGCGCGCTCGATCGCCGGCGCGATCGGCCAGAGCGTATCGTCGAGATCGAGGGTGATGGCGCGCGGGGCCGGATGCATCCGCCTATGGTAACGCGGCATCGATGGGCCGGACCGCGAAGCGCATGCATGCGCAAAGCCGCCCGTGGAATCATCTCATTCCAGCAACGCCGCCCAGCGCGCATAGCCCTCGATACGCGACAGCACGATCTTCACGCATGCCAGCAGCGGCACCGCCAGCAGCAGGCCGGCGATGCCCCACAGCCAGCCGAACACCATCAGGGCGAGGATCAGGATCAACGGCGAGATCGCCATCCGCCGGCCGAGGATGATCGGGGTGACGATCTCGCCCTCCAGCACGTGCAGGCCGAGGTAGATCATCGCCGGCAGCAGCGCCGGCAGCACGCCCTTGAAGCTGGTGAAACCCATCAGCAACATCATGCCGATGCCGATCATCGGCCCCAGGTAGGGCGCGAAATTGAGGATCGCCATCAGCGTGCCCCATAGCAGCGCCTGCTGCGTCGGCAGGCCGATCGCCGCCAGGATCGCGGCGAGCAGGGCGCCGACGGTGAAGTTGATCAGGGTGATGGTCAGCACGTAGCGCGAGATCTCGCGCTCGATCGCATGCAGGATGTCCGAGGTGACGCGCTTCTGCTGGCGACTGGGCAACATCGCGATCACCTTTCGCTGCAATCCCTCGCCGTAGATCATGAAGAAATAGGTCAGCAGGATCACCGCCAGCACCGAAGCCACCCAGCGCGGCGTGGCGAGGAAGGTGTCCCAGGGATCGCTGGAATCGGTCTTGATCACCCGCACCGGTTTCATGCTGCCGCTGCTGGCGGCCTGGGCGATCGACTGCGCGGCCGAGCTGGCTTCCTGCATCGGCCGCAGCCACGCGCGCACCTTGGGCTCGAGCTGGTGCAGTTCGGCCGGGGCCTGGTGGATCCATACGCCGGCCGGTTCGGCAAGCTGGTCGATCAAGAGCACCGCGCCGGCGAGCCCGGCGCCCAGCACCAGCGCGCCGCCGACGAAGCGCGGGATGAACATCTTCTTGAGCAGGCGGATGACGGGATTGCCGATCAGGGCGAAGAACATCGCCAGCAGCAGCGGGATCAGCACGTCGCTCGCGGCCCAGGCGACGAACAGCAACGCCAGCGTGGTCAGCATGAGCAGGGCGAGCGAGGCGCGCGGTCGCGGCGTGTCCGCGGAAGACCCATGCAGGGATTCCGGCGACGGGTTCGCGACGGGTTCGGTCGACAACGAAGGGGCCGCGACGGGATCGATGGTGTCCTGTTGCATCGGTCCGCTCAGTCCTGCCGGTCGCCGGCGGCCGCTGCCGTCGCAGCGGGCGGGCTTTCGGCATTGGCCATCGCGGCGCCGGCGGCGATCGCCGCGCCGAGGTTGGCGAAGGCGCCGTCCATCAGCATCTCCACGAGTTTGCCGCCGAGCAGCGAACCGGTGCCCGCGCCCAGCCGCGGCAGTCCTGCCAGGAAGCCGGCGACCAGGCCGGCAACGATCACCCGACCCGGCGTGGCGGCCAGTCCCGCTTCCTGCTTGAAGCCACGCCAGGAGGCGCCGATGTCCGCGCGCTTGATCGCGCAATCGGCCTCGGCCACGCGCACAACGGCGAGCTTGGCGTGCACGCTCATGGACCCGGCCCCGCGTGGGAACCCGCAGGCGGCGCGCCCGCATGCAGGCTGCCCGGCGGCGCCTGCTTGACCTCGTCCACTTCGTCGAGGGTGCCGAACCACAGCGTGAGCTGGCGCCGCGACGCGTCCAAATCGGCGAGCCGCAAGGCCTTGGCCGCTTGCCAGAACGCGAGCGCTCCGAGCGCAAGGCTGAGCAGGGACGGCACCGCGATCGCATAGCCCCAGCCCACGCCCGCCGCGTGCATCGCCCAGACGGCCAGCAGCGTCAGCAAGGCCCAGGCGGTACCGAACAGGATTGCCGCGACGAACAGCAGCACCAAGCCCTGGATGAGCGCGATCCTCGCCAGCGCCAGGTCGGCGACCAGCAGGCGGCGCAGCGCGGCAAAGCTGCCACCCCAGGCGCCGGCGACGTTGCGCGCGGCATCAACGACCGACCGCGCGGACTCGGTCAGCGGCGGCGGAGCCGGCCCGGATTCGCTCACGCGTCAGTTGCGACGGGTGAGCTTGGCGAGCAGGAAGCCTGCGGCAAAGGCCGCGCCGAACGACGTCCACGGCCGGCTGCGGATCAAGTCCTCGGCCTGGCCGATCATGTCCTTGCCCTGGTCGAGCAGCTTCTCGAGCTTGTCGTCGAGCTCGGCCTTGGCCTCGCGCGCAGCGTCCTTGCTCGACCCCATCGCCTCGCTGACGCCGGCCGAGAGGTGCTCGCGCGCGTCGCCGACTCCGGTCGCAAGATCCGCGCGCGCTTCGCTGATCCCGGTCGCAAGGTCCACGCGGGCCTGGCTCACGCCGGTGGAGAGATGCTCGCGCGCCTGGCCCAGATGCTCGGCCGCATTGCGCAGTCGCGAGGTCGGAAGAGGGGTGGGAATCGACGCTTCGGATTCTTCGGGGATCGACATGTCAGGCTCCCTGTCGCTGCGGACGGATGGAACGAGGATACGTTACCTCAGCTGCTGGCAAGGCAGGGCCATCCGCGGCCACCGGTTCATTGCAGCGACAGCGTACCCACCATCTGCCCGCGCAACAGGGTCAGCTGCAGGCGCGCCGGTTTGGTGGCGAGCGCGGCCTGGAAAGCTTCCAGGTCGTGCACGGCGGCGCCATTGATCTGCGCGACCAGATCCCCGGCCTGGAGGTTGTTCGCGAAGGCGCGGCTGCCCGGCGCAACCTGCGCGACGACCACCCCGGCGAGGCCTTTCTGCTTCAGGCTTTCCGGCAGGTCGCCGAAGGTCGCGCCCTGCAGGCGGGGATCGAGCTTGGCGCCGGCAAGCTTGTCGGCCTGCACCTTGAGTGCGGCCGACAGCGACAGCGCATGGCCGTCGCGCAGCACTTCCAGCGCGACCGGCTTTCCGACCGGCACCAGGCCTTCCTGGTTGTGCAGCGCGCTGCTGTCGGCGATCGCCTGGCCGTTGACGGCGGTGATCACGTCGCCGACCTTGACCCCGGCGGCCTGCGCGGCCGAACCCGGATAGACGCGGGTGATGATCGCGCCGCGACCGCTCGACAGGTGCATGCCGCGCACGAGGCGATCGTTGAGGTTCTGCGCCTCGACGCCGAGCGAACCACGCTCGACCTTGCCCCTGGTGAGGAGCTGTCGCATGACATCGGTAGCCAGGGTCGAGGGAATGGCGAAACCGATGCCGACACTGCTACCGGTCGGGCTGTAGATCGCACGGTTGATGCCGACCAGCTCGCCGCGCAGATTCACCAGCGCGCCGCCGGAATTGCCGGGGTTGATGGTGGCGTCGGTCTGGATCAGGTTCTGGTAACCCATGCCCTGCAGGCCGCTGCGGTTGAGCGCCGAGACGATGCCCGAAGTGACGGTCTGGCCGAGTCCGAAGGGATTGCCGACCGCCACCACGAAGTCGCCCACCTGCAACTGGCTGGAGTCGGCGATCTTCAACGCGGTCAGGTGATCGGCGTGGATCCGCACTAGGGCGACATCGGTGTCGGGATCGGCGCCGACGGTCTGGCCCTCGACCGTGCGGCCGTCAGCCAGGGTCACGGTGATGCCGTCGGCGGCCTCGACGACATGGTTGTTGGTCAGGATCAGGCCGTGCTCGGCATCCACCACGACGCCCGAACCCAGCGCCTGCTCGACGCGCTCCTGCGGCACGTCGGGGATGCCGAAGAACTGCCGGAAGAAAGGATCCTCGCCGAGCGGATTGCGGGTGCGGACGATGTGCTTGCTCTGGATGCTGACCACCGCCGGGGTGACGCTGTGCAGCATCGGCGCCAGCGAGGGCAACGGCTGGCCGCCAGCTTCGGGCGGCAGTGCGGCATGCACCTGCGGCACGATCACGTCGAGCGGACTCGAACCGCCCACCGCGGCGGCATTCGGGGAGGCTTCGAAACGGGTGGCGGCGAAACCGCCCAGAGTGGCGGCCAGCAGCAGGGTGAGGAAGGTCGGGATGGGGCGCATGTGGCTTGGACGTGACGGACCCGAGACAAGTTCCAAGTATGCGCCGGCGGTTTGAATTTCAACTGAGCAGCGGCTGCGACGGGCCCCGGAACGAGTGAGCGGTTCTGGGAGAACCCATGTCTATTTTCCTTCGGTTTTTTCCGAGATCCGTTCCTGGTGAGCCTGTCGCTTCCCGTTCGTGGTGAGCCTGTCGCTTCCCGTTCGTGGTGAGCCTGTCGCTTCCCGTTCGTGGTGAGCCTGTCGCTTCCCGTTCGTGGTGAGCCTGTCGCTTCCCGTTC
>DASXKN010000034.1:0-140887 GCA_036496805.1 Lysobacteraceae bacterium | reverse complement strand
AACAGTCGTAGCATTCATGGCGGACTCCTCTCGTGATCCCGTTGACTGAACTTGCGAAAGTTCAGTGTGGCTCATCGAAGCCGTGTGGCGACATGGGAGGAGTCCATTCAATCACTCAAGCGGACCGCGCGGGATGAAGTTTCCCGTGCAATCTTGCGTTGCGGCCCGCACGGCCGCTTAGCTAAGGCGTTAGGCTCATGCCAATTGTCGTGCGCATTCTTGTCGCAGGAATTTTGCTCACCGGTCTTCTGCCGGCGGCGGCGGCACCTGCACCCAAAGAAGTCGCTTATTCGCTATGTGAGTTGGTCGCTTCAAGCGCGCACCTCGCAAACAAGCTCGTTCGCGTCCGGGCGATCTTCGAGACCGACATGCTAGAGCGAAGCATCTTGTACGACGAGAACTGTCCTCAAGCTCACGTGGAGCTCTATGATGCGAAGGGCAAGCAAGACAAGAGCGTTGATAAGTGGAATCGCGCGATGCGCGACACATACAGGAAGGGCTTGCCGGTTATTTTTCAAGTCGAATTTTCTGCAATGTTCCGAGTCACTCCAAAGCAGAACGATATAGCTCTCGTTCACGACGACCACCCCCGCCTGGAACTCTTTCGAGTATGGAATTATTCGCGCCGTACAGAAACGCGGTGAGCCACAATCGCTCTAACGCCTGTGCGGCGTCTGCGCCCAACTATGCGCTCAAGCGGACCTGCGGAGTAAGCTGCTCGCTCGATTACACACCGCGGCCGCGCAGGCCGCTTAGCTCAAGGCGTTAGACATCGAAAAAGCAGGCCATGACCCATGAATATTTTACGAGCATGTATCGCATTGACGATGGCTATTTCCTCACCATCCCACGCAGGCATGAACGAGATGCCGTCGCGCTTTCAAAAAGACGTCCAGTGCATGGTGAAAGTCTTGAACAGTACACCTCAAGTCGATGAAGTAGAGTCGGGCGCTTTGAGTACCGAAGGCTGGGTGCACCCGTTCGTCAGGTATCGATATCGTGAGCGAGATGGCCAAATCGGTGTTGTGCAGTTTGTTGCCGATAAAGCGAACTCCTCTGAGGGCACAATTGAGTACGTTGCACTTCTGAACGGAATATATGATGACGACAAAGAGCCACCGGTCTTTGGCAGCGTAGACATTTCCAACCGATTCAGACTTCAATGTGGGGTCCATTCGGTTGTAGTCTTTGGCTGAAAAAAATATGAGAGCAATCAGCATCAATTCCGAAGGCACGGTGCGGTTGCATTCGCACGATTGCCCAACAGTTCATTCAAGCGGACGTGTCTTCGGCACGCCGCTCAATTCAGGCGCCAGGCGGCACGGAGGTGTAGATGGTGGTGGAGTCCTGCATTCCGGTTGTCCCAAGCGCAGACCTGGAGAGGAGTCTGAGATTCTGGGTCGACGGCCTGGGCTTGTCCGTGGATCGCCAGGTGCGAGAGCAAGACCGCCTGGTCGGTTGCATGGTCCACAATGAGCGGTTGTACTTTTGGCTCAATCGGCGCGCCGGCTCCGCCAACAAGCCGGACAACTACGAAGGCCTCAGGTTGTACTGGTCCCCCAGTGATATCCACGCCCTTCGAGAGCGCCTCCTGCAACTCGGCTACCCTGTCTCCGAGATCGTGGATCGCGACTATGGACAGACCGAGTTCTTTGTCACGGACGATGACGGCTACGTCCACTGTTTTGGAGTGGCGACCAAAAAAGGCGTCGATCGCGGTCCGGCACGCGCCGCCTGACCATGCGCTCAAGCGAACCCGCGGAACGAAGTAGCAAGTGCCGCCATGCGTTGCGGCTGGCACGGCCGCCCGGGCAACGCCCCGGGCTGCAGGAGGAATCCACATGAAGCGCACGTGGACGATCATCGGGGTTGACGATGTAGCCGGTAGTTGCCGGTGGTACCAGGCGCTATTCGGGCAGCCGGAGACGGCTCCCCACCATGACTACTTCGGGCAGATCCTCGACTCGGACGGAACGGTCCTGCTCTGCCTCCATGCGTGGGGCGCGCACAATCATCCTTCGCTGACGAGCCCCGGAAGCGCGACGCCGGGCAACGGGTTGCTGTTGTTCTTCCGCGTCGACGATTTCGACCTGGCGCTGCCAAGGGCGCGCGCGCTCGCAACCCGGTTCGAGGAGGAACCCCATCTGAACCCGAACACCGGGACCATGGAGTTTTCACTCCGCGATCCGGACGGGTACTACGTCACGATCAGTGCGCTCTCTGCGAGCTGACGCTCACCCAGGCAGCGCGAAACGGGATGTCGCGACGCTCGCGACACGGCGTGGAGGCATTCGGCCGTGCTGCCGCCCGACCCTTCGCCTGAAAGGGCCGGGCGGAGCAAACCGGTGGCGCGATGCATGACTACCGCGCCGCCGGCCCGGGACGCTTCACCAACTGAAGCCTACACCTGCGTTGACACTGTTTTCGCTGCTGCTGAAAGCGCCGCCAACCGACCAGCTCGCGCGGTTGCCGTTGAAGGCATGCTGGAAGCCGACCGCGACCGCGCCCTGCCCGCTCAGGCCACCGACGCCGAGCCCGAAGCGGTTCTCGCCCGCCAGCCCGGCGGTGTTCTGCGCCATGCCGGCGAAGGCCGCGCCCATCGCGCCGATGCGGCTGATGCGCTTGTCCTGCTGCGAGAATTCCTGGGTGACCTGGTCCTGGAACGCGTCGAAGCTGTCGTTGAGCGAGGCCACCTGCGCGTTGGTGTAGGCATTGGCGCTCTGCAGCGTCGCAGCATTGCCCGCGTCGGCGTGCGCGTTGGCGGAAGCCAGGGTGTTCGCATCGCCTGCATCGGCATGCGCATTGGCTGCCACGAGAGCCGCCGCATCGCCGGAGGTCATCGCCGCCGAGCCGTTCGTACCGGCCAGCGCCGACACCTGCGCGTTGCTCGCCGACAGCGCACTGTTCGCCTCGGTCAAGGCCGTGTTCGCCGTGTTCAAGGCCGTGTTCGCTGTGCCCTGCACACTCGCCACGAGAGTCGATGCAAGAGTCGTCGCCTGCGTCAGGTTCACCGCGTCGGTGCCGTTCACCGCCGCTGCCACGTTCGTGATCCGCCGCTCGCTGCCCACGCTGCCTACCGACACCGTATTCGCCGCGTTCGCCAGCGAGCCGGCGCCGATCGCCACCGAGTTCGTCGCCGTCACACTCGCTCCGGCGCCCAGCGCGGTTTCGTTCGCCCCGGTCATCGTTGCGCCTTCGCCCACCGCCACGTCATTCGTGAAGCCGGCCGAGGCGCCCGCACCGACCGCCACCGCATCCGAGCCGGCGGCGCTCGCGAACTCGCCGGCATCGATCACGCCGTTGTTGTTCGCATCGAACCAGCCACCGACCGCCACGCTGCCCTTGCCGGCCGCATTCGATCCGCCACCCGCGGCGAGGGCGCCCTTGCCGCCGGCCGTGTCGCTGAAGCCGAACGCGCTCGAGGACGCGCCCGAAGCGGCGCTGCCCACGCCGAAGGCGCTGGCGCTCGTGTTGCTGGCGGTATTGCCGTAGCCGACCGCGACCGACTTGGCGTAGCTCGCGATATTCCCGTAACCCATCGAGCTGGCTTTCGAGCCGCTGGCCGTATCGTGCGAACCGGCCGCCACGGCGCGCGTGCCCGAGGCCGTGTCGGACTGGCCGAAGGCCTCCGCATAGGCGCCGGTCACGGTGTTCTTCAGGCCGAAGGCATTCGCGTTGGCGCCGCTGACGCTGTTCTTGTAGCCGAAGGCGCTGGAGTTGTTGCCGCTGGCGACGTTCTTGTAGCCGATGGCGCTGGACTTGAGTCCGCTCGCGCTGTTGTAGAAGCCCATCGAGCTGGCCTTGGTATTGCTGGCCGCGTTGTCGTAGCCGAAGGCGCTGCTGTCCAGGCCCGAGGCGTAGTTGTGCGCGCCCACGGCGCTGGCGTCGGTGTTGTTCGCCTTGTTGTAGCTGCCGATCGCGTTCGCGCTGTTCCAGAACGTCGTGATCCCCACGCCTGCCTGGTTGTGGTCGCCGATCGCGTTGCTGTAATGGGCGTAGAAGCTGACGTTGTTGTCGAGGCCGATCGCATTGCCGCCGTTGCCGGTGGCCGCGTTGCCGGAGCCGACCGCGCTGGTCGCGGTGCCGAGGGCAAAATTGTGGTAGCCGATGGCACTGGCCTGCGACGTGAAGGCGGTATCGTTCACGCCGACGGCGCTGCTCAGGTTGCCCTCCGCGGTGTTCTTGTAGCCGAAGGCGACGCTGGCCTGCGCCGACGCCGTGTTCTTGTAGCCGAAGGCGCTGCTCCGGTAGGCCGAGGCGGTGTTCTTGGCGCCGAAGGCGCTGCTTTCGTCCGCGCTGGTCATGTTGCCGTAGCCAAACGCGCTCGAGCCACCCGTGAAGGTCGCGGCTCCCGCCGTGTTGTAGCTGCCGATCGCGCTGCTCCTGTAACCAGTGGCCGTGTTGTTGGAACCGATCGCGTTGGCCTTGGAGTTGTACGCCTTGTTGTAGCTGCCGATCGCGTTCGCGCCGTAGTAGAAACCGGTCGGGTTGCCGGCCTTGTTCTGGCTGCCGATCGCGTTGCTGTTCATCACGTAGAGCGAGGTGTAGTTGGTGTCGCCGATGGTCGAGTTGTGGACGCCTTTGGCCGTGTTCTGGTGGCCGATGGCGGTGGAATAGTCGCCCTCCGCGTAGTTCTTGTAGCCGAACGAGGAGCTCTGGTAGCCGAGGGCGGTACTGCGGTTGCCGAACGCGCTTGCGGAGGTGCCGCTGGCGTAGTTGTTGTAGCCGATCGCGCTGCTGATCGATCCGACGGCGTTGTTCTTGGCGCCGATCGCGCTGGTGGTCGAATCGCTGGCGTTGTTCTTGTAGCCGAAGGCACTGTCGCTACCGCCGAGGGCGGTGTTCTTGTAGCCGAACGCGCTCGACTTCGCGGCCGACGCGGTGTTGTAGCTGCCGAACGCATTGGCGTCGGCAATGGTGCTCGCGGAGCCGCCGGCCGTGCCGGTCTTGTTGCCGTTGCCGACCGCGTTGCTGTATTTCGAGCTTGCGTACTCGGTATTGGAGAAGCCGAAGGCGCTGTCCTTGAGGCCGTACACGTGGTTCTTGTAGCCGAACGCGCTGCTGTCGGTACCCGAAACGATGTCGGCATAGCCGCAGGCCGTGCTCTTCGTGCCGCTGGACGTGTTGCCGCTTCCGGTGCACGCGATCTGGCCTGCCGCGGCGGGAGAAGACAACAGGGCGCCGGCGGCGATGCCGGTCATCGTGGCGATGCCGAACAGCACGCTCAGGCTGAGAAACGCGGTACGCGGTGTACGCAGGGTGTTCATGGTGTTCTCCTTGGGAATGGCTGCGCGAAAGCAGGACGAACTCCGCCGACAGCCCGCGACGCGATGCGCGGCCGTGTGTTGACGACGACGGGACCCGGGTGTTTTTTTGTTCCTTCGCCATCGTGAACGGCGGCGCCATTCCGAAGCGGACACGACCACGCCTTCGGCATGCGCCGAAGACGGTGAGGAAACGGGGATGCCGCCAGGAACGGCTGCCGGAATACGGGATCGGACGCGCGTCGGGCCCGCGCGGATCGTGCCGGCAGGAAGCCCGGAGGCTTCCTACCGGCGATGCGGGCTCGTCACCAGCTGAAGCCCGCGCCGACGCCGACGTTGCTGTCGCCGTTGGAGAACGCGCCGCCAAACGAGACGCTGGCGCGGTTGCCGCTGAAGGCATGCTGGAAGCCGATCGCGAACGCGCCCTGCCCGCCCTGGAACCCGCCGCCGAAGCCGACGCGGTTCTCGCCCGCCAGGCCGCCGGTGTTCATCGCCATGTGCGACATTGCCGCGCCCATCGCGCCGATCCGGTCGATCTTGCGATCCTCCGTGCGGAACTCGTCGTCGACCGTCGACTGGAACGCGCTGAAGTCGTCCGAGAGCGAATTGACGCGCGTGTCGGTGTAGCTGTTGGCGCTCTGCAACGTCGCTGCATTGCCGGCGTCGGCGTGCGCGTTGGCGGAAGCCAGCGTGCTCGCGTCACCCGCATCGGCGTGCGCATTGGCCGCCACCAGCGCGGCCGCGTCGCCCGAAGTCATCGCCGCCGAACCGTTCGAGCCCGCCAGTGCGCTGACTTGCGCGTTGCTCGCCGACAGCGCGCTGTTCGCCTCGGTCAACGCCGTGTTCGCCGTGCTCAGTGCGGTGTTGGCCGTGTTCTGCGCGACCACCACCAGCGTCGATGCCAGGCTCGTCGCCTGCGTCAGGTTCACCGCGTCGGTTCCGTTCACCGCCGCCGCCACGTTCGTGATCCGCCGTTCGCTGCCCGGCGCGCCGACCGAAACCGTGTTCGAGGCACTGGCGATCGAGCCGGCGCCGATGGCCACCGCGTTGGTCGCGCCGGCCGAAACCGACGCGCCCGCGCCGACTGCGGTGTCGCTGGCGTCGAGCGTGGAAGCGCCTTCGCCAATGGCGACGTCGTTGGTGAAACCGGCCGACGTGCCGGCGCCCACCGCCACCGCCTCCTGGCCCGCCGCGTTGGCGACCTCGCCAGGCTCGACCACGCCGTTGGCGTTCGCGTCGAACCAGCCGCCCACCGCCACGCTGCCCTGGCCGCCGGCGCTGGCTGCCGTGCCCGCCGCCAGGCTGCCGTTGCCGATGGCCTTCGAGCTCACGCCGAACGCACTGGCGCTCGCGCCGCTGGCGGTGTTGCCGTAGCCGAAAGCGACGGCCTTGGTGCCGCTGGCGTAGTCGTGCGAACCGGCCGCCATGCTGCGCAGGCCCGATGCCGTATCGGACTGGCCGAAAGCCTCGGCATAGTTGCCGGTGACGGTGTTCTTCTCGCCAAACGCGTTGGAGTTGCTTCCGCTGGCGACGTTCTTGTAGCCGAACGCACTGGAATTGTTGCCGGCGGTGGCGTTCTTGTAGCCGAAGGAGCTGGCCCTCAGGCCGGTCGCGCTGTTGCCATAGCCCATCGAACTGGTCTTGACGCCGTAGGCGTCGTTTTTGTAGCCGAAGGCGCTGCTCCTGCCACCCGTGGCCTGGTTGCCGAAGCCGAACGCGCTGTCGTCGACGGTGAACTTCTCATGGCCTGCGCTGACGTAGCTGTGTCCGGCGGTGTTGCCGGTGCCGACCGCCGCGCTGCTGGTGCCGTAGGCGTGGTCGCTGACGCCCACGGCGGTCGCTGAAGCCGCCGAATACGTCCTGGAGTTGTAGGAGACGCTTCCGCCCGCGAGGCTCTTGTAGCCGAACGCATCGCTGTTCGCGCCGGTCGCCGTGTCGGTGAATCCGACCGCGCTGGAGTTCACGCCGGACGAGGTGCTGCTCACGCCGAACGCGCTTGCGCTGTTCGCCGTCGCCCTGTCGCCGAACCCGTTGGCGTTCGAGCGCGCGCCGGACGTGTAGCTGTTGTAGCCCAGCGCCATGCTGTTGGTGCCGTTTGCGACATCGTTATGGCCGATGGCAGCCGATCCGTTGCCGTTGGCGGTGTCGTTGTTGCCCATCGCCAGGCTGCCGGTCCCGACCGCGGCGTCCCGCGCACCGATGGCATTGCTGCCGGCGCCGGAAGCCGTGGAGTAGCTGCCGAACACGCTCGCCCGCGTGTTCGTTGCGCTGCTGTGGGATCCGAACGCCGTCGACTTGACCCCCGAAGCCGTGTCATGGCTGCCGAACGCGCTGGCGCCAAGCGCCGACGCGGTGTTGTAGTAGCCGACCGCGGTGGCGTTCGGGCCCGACGCGATGTTCAGGTTGCCGATCGCGGTACTGTCATAGCTGCCCGATGCGATGTTGCCGATGCCCATGGCCGTGCTGCGGTAGGCCGATGCGGTGTTCCCGTTGCCGATGGCCGCGCTGATGTATCCCGATGCGGTGTTGCCGATGCCCATCGCGGCGGCCTGGTCGCCACTCACGGTATGCGTGGTCGTGTTGTAGTACCCGGCGGTGTTGGAGTAGCCGATGGCGACGTTCTTGCTCGCCAGCGCCTGGTTGTTGTAGCCGACAGCGACGCTCCTGCCGCCGCCGATCAAGCCCAAGGCATAGGTCGAATACACGCCGGTCCGGTTGTTGACGCCCATGGCGACGTCGTACGTTCCGGTAACGGTGTTCGAACTGCCCATCGCGACGCCATACTTCGCCTTCGTGTAGTTGCCGGCGCCGATCGCCACCGAAGAGTCCCCGAAAGCGCGGTTGCCCGCGCCGATCGCGGTACTGCTGTAGCCGAGCGCGGCATTGCCGCCGCCAATCGCGATGGCGCCCAGGTTCGCGGCGTAGTTTTCCGTACCGATCGCGATGCTGTAGTCGCTGGTCGCCGTGTTCCGCGTACCGATCGCAGTGCTGTAGTGACCGGCCGCGAGGTTGTTGTAGCCGATGGCGCTGCTGTAGGCGCCAAGGGCCTGGTTCAGGCTGCCAATCGCATTGCTGTAGCCGCCCGTCGCGGTGTTCTTGTAACCGATCGCGCTGTCGCCCTTGGTGAAGGCGTAGGTGTACCCACCCAGACCGTCGGAAACCTTGTACCCGGCGCCGGCGACGTTGTTGGCGCCGATGGCCGTGCTGAAGTCGCCATAGGCGTTGTTCTTGAAGCCGACCGCCGTGGCCTGCTGGGCCTGGTAACTGTTTCCGTTGTAGCTGAAATTGCCGCCCGCCTTGTTGCCGCTGCCGACCGCCGTGTCGTACTTGGCGGAGGCGCTGTTCGCCGCACCCAGCGCCGTGCTGAAGTTGCCGTAGGCCTTGTTGTAGGTGCCGAACGCACTCGAGGCCAGGCCCGTCGCGATGTTGTAGCTGCCGAAAGCGTTGGCGCCGGCATTGCTCGCGGTGTTGTAGCTGCCCACCGCGTTGGCGCCGTTGGTGCCGTACTTGCCCGTGCTGGCGTTGGCCAGCACCTTGTTGCCGTTGCCGAGCGCGTTGCTCTTCGTCGTGTAGGCGTACACGGCGTTCTTGTAGCCCACCGCCGTGCTCGCCGTGCCCGCCGCGCTGTTGCCGCTGCCGACCGCGGTGGAATAGTCGCCGCTCGCGCCATTGCCCTGGCCGAACGCGCTGCTGTCCAACCCGTTGGCCGAGTTGGCGAGGCCGACCGCGGTACCACCGACGCCGTTGACCGTGTTCTCGTAGCCGACCGCCAGGCCGTTGGTCGCCGCCGCATAGACGGTGTTCGCGCCGCCGATCGCGGTGCTGTAGCTGCCCTGCGCCTGGTTGCCCCAGCCGATCGCATTGCTGCCCGCGCCGGTTGCCTGGTTGAAGTGGCCGAACGCGCTGCTGCTCACGCCGGAAGCGGTGTTGTAGTAGCCGAACGCGCTGCTGCTGCCGCCGAGTGCGTAGTTCCTGTAGCCGACCGCGCTGTCGTGCTTCGTCAGGGTCGACGTGCTGCCGTTGGGGCCCGAGTAGTTCAGGAAGCCAGCCGTGTTGTGGACGCCGATCGCGGTGCTGTTGTCGCCGAAGGCCGTGTTCTTGTAGCCCATCGCCGCGCTGCCCTTGCTGGAGAAGTAGTACTGCGGGCCAGGGTAGGCTCCGGTCTGCTGGACCGCGTTGGCGAAGTTTTTGTAGCCCATGGCGACGCTGCCGGAACCATAAGCACTGTTGCCGGCGCCGAATGCCGAACTGCGATAGCCGCGCGTGAAGTTGCCGTTGCCGAATGCGCTCGACGACTGGCCGGTGGCGAGGTTGGATGCACCGACGGCACTCGCAGTCCGCCCGTTGGTGTAATCCATGAATCCGATCGCCGAGCTGAAGTCCCCGTTGGCCCGCGAGTCAATGCCCACGCCCGTCGCGTAGTCGCCGATCGCGCGGGTGTACTCGCCTGTATCGACGTGGCCGTTGCGCGACAAGTCGAACCAGCCGCCGACCGCGATGCTGCTCTTGCCTATCGCCGTACTCTGGAATCCAGCCGCGAAGCTGTAATTTCCGGCCGCCAGGTTGGAGAAACCGAACGCACTGCTGGCTTGGCCGCTCGCCGTGTTGTTCACGCCGACCGCCGTGCTGTATACGCCCGATGCGGTGTTGCGATCACCGAACGCGCTGGCGCCCTGGGTGGACGCGTTGTTGCTGGAACCGAAAGCGCTGCTGTCGCTGCCAAGGGCCGAGTTGCCGTAACCGACCGCGCTGCTCCTGGTTTCCGAAGCGGTGTTGCCGACGCCTACCGCGCTGCTGTGGTCGCCAGTCACGATGTGGTTGGTCGCATCGTAGTAGCCGGCCGTGTTGCCGGAACCGAGCGCCACGCTCGCATCGCCCAGCGCCGAGTTCCCGTTGCCGACCGCGGTGCTGCCCGCGCCGCCGAGGAAACCGTAGCTGCCCGCATCCATGCCGGTGCTGTTGCCCACGCCAACCGCCGTTCCGCCGGCGCCGAAGGTCGCGTTGCCGCTGCCGAACGCGTTGCTGCTGGCGCCTGAAACGACGTTGCTGTAGCCGAATGCGTTGCTGCCACTACCGGAAGCGGTGTTGCGGTCGCCGACCGCGCTGCTGTTGTAGCTGGTCGCGGAATTCGTGAAGCCCAGCGCAGAGCTGTTGGTGTTGGTGGCGCTGTTGGCGAATCCCACGGCCGCGCTGTTGTTGCCCGATGCGGTGTTCTTGTACCCGAAGGCGGAACTGCCATGGCCAGTGGCCTGGTTGGCGTAGCCGACCGCCGTGCTGTAGTCGCCGCCGGCATACCCCAGCGCGCCGATCGCGGTGCTGTAGTTGCCCGTGGCGCGCGTGCGCTCAGCCGGATCGACCACGTTGTCGCTATTGCCCTTCTTGAACCAGGCGCCGATCGCAATGGCGCTGTCGCCGTAGGCCGCCGCCGCACTGCCGGCGGCGACGCTGTAGGTCCCGACGGCCTTGCTGCGGTAACCCAATGCGCTACTGCCATTGCCCGAGGCAGTGTTGACGAAACCCGTCGCACTGCTATTGGCGCCGGAGGCGGCATTGTTGAAACCGAGTGCGCTGCTGTCGTTGCCGGAGGCGGTGTTGGCGAAGCCGAACGCATTGCTGCCCGGGACCGAGGCGGTGTTTTCGAAGCCGATCGCGCTGCTGTTGGTGCCCGCGGCGTTGTTGTAGGCGCCAATCGCGCTGCTGGTGGCGCCGGAGGCGATATTCGCGATGCCGATGGCATTGCTGGTGGCGCCCGATGCCGTGTTCTTGTAGCCCACCGCCGTGCTCGCGCCGCCCGTGGCCGTGTTCTGGTAGCCCACCGCCGTATCGCCATTGGTGAAGCCCGTCCCGCCGACATACGCACCGGCCGTGTTGCCGCTGCCCACCGCCGTCGCATTGTTGCCGTAGGCCTTGTTGGCGTAGCCGAAGGCAGAAGCTTGCATGGCCTGCTGGGTATCGCCAGCAAAGCTGCCGCCCGCGTTGTTGTACGAACCGAACGCGTTGTCGCTCGTACCGGTGGCGTCGTTGTGCAGGCCGAAGGCGTCGCTGAGATTGCCCGTGTTCGCGATGTGGTAGTAGGAATAATTGCCGTGGGCGCCGACCCGGGTCCGGTCCACCACGCCGGTCGAGTTGTGGTAGCCCATCGCGTTGCTCTTGTAGCCGATCGCCTCGTTGCTCTGGCCGAACGCCGAACTCTTGTCGCCGTAACCCCAGTCGAAGCGCCCGAACGCGCTCGCGCGATAGCCGTAGGCGCGGTTGTAGAAGCCCACCGCCGTGGTCTTGTTCGCGACCGCATAGTCCTGCAGGCCCATCGCGGTGGCCGCGAAGCCATACGCGCGATCGTACGAACCGATCGCATTGGCGTACGAGCCGGTCGCGACGTTGTGCGAGCCGATCGCACCACTCATCTTGCCGGACGCGACGTTCACGTAGCCGATGGCGCTGCTTCCTCCGCCGGTTGCGGAGTTCTGGAAGCCCACCGCGGTGTCGCCGCCGGTGAAGCCCGTCCCGCCGACGTACGCGCCGGCTGTGTTGCCGCTGCCGACCGCGGTCGCGTCGTTGCCGTAGGCCTTGTTCGCATAGCCCAGCGCGGAAGCGCGGCTCGCCTGCTGGGTGTCGCCGGCGAAGCTGCCGCCGGCGTCGTTGTTCGTGCCGAAGGCGTTATCGTTGGCGCCGGTCGCGTTGTTCTTCGTGCCGAACGCGTTGCTGTCGGCGCCCGTGCCGGCGACCTTGTAGAACGCGTACGAACCGGGCGGTCCGGCCGTCACCAGGCCGGTCACGTTGTCGTAGCCCATCGCGTTGCTGTAGTCGCCGGAGGTCTTGTTGCCGCCGCCGAACGCCGCGCTCATCTTGCCGAGCCCGAAATTGAACCGGCCGAACGCCTGGGCACGGTACGCGTAGGCGCGATTGAAGAAGCCCACCGCGGCCGCCTTGCCGCCGTTGCCGTAGCCCGGCCCCGGGGGAGCCGAGACGTAGTTCTGCAGGCCCAGCGCCACGTCGGCGTTGTCGAGCGCCTTGTTGTAGGCGCCCACCGCCACGCTCTCGTTGCCCTTGACGATGTTGTACGAACCCACTGCCGTCGACCCGTTCACATGCGTGGCGCTGGTGCCGACGTAGTTCTTGTAACCGGACGCGAAGTTCTGGTTGCCGTAGCTCAAATTGCCGTCGCCGACCGCCGTGCTGTTGTCGCCGGTGACGGTGTTGTTGTTCCCGAAGGCATTGCTGTTGTTGCCGGTGACCGTGTTCGGATCGCCGAACGCGTTGCTGTGATTGCCGGTGACCGAATTGCCGTCGCCGACCGCGCTGCTGTTGGTGCCGTTGACGACGTTGCCGTAGCCGAATGCCGTGCTGTAGTCGCCGTTCGCGACATTGCCGTAGCCGCAGGCGATGGATCCCTTCCCGCTCGCCGATCCCGCCGCGTACGCGCCGCCAGCGGCGGGACAGTCCGCGCTGGGAGCCGGCCCGGATGTCGGAACTATCGCCATCGCACTGCCGACGACTCCCGTCATCGTGGTGATCGCGAACAGGACGCTGAGGGTGAGGAACGCGGTACGCGGCTGGCGCAGGCCTTTCATGATGCTCTCCTGGACGAATGAGGATGCGCACCGCAGGCGGCGTCGGGTCACGTCGGATGTGAGCGCATACAGCGCCTTTCGGCGCGGGCACTTGAACGCTGTTACGGAAATGCGTTTCGCCTATCCGCCCCCCGACGGACCCCTGGGCGAAACGCCATACGTACAACGATGCGCCTTCCGGCCAGAAAAAAACAAGCGCGGTCGATGCTGCTTTGCGGCAGTCTCGGAAACCGGGAGTGTTCAGGCAATTATTTCAAGGCAGACACAGGGCCTCGAGTGGTGAGCGCCGCAAAGGCGCTTCGACCACGCATCGGTTCACGGGGACCGCTGCTTGCCCGTCGTCCCTTCGGATGCGCGGGGCTCCCGGTCCAGGAATATCAGGCAGCAACGGGGAGGCGGCCTCTCGAACCCGGCCGCGCCCATGCCGTGTTGCCGCTGAAAGTTCTGCGAGTTCCACCGTCTTGGGGCGATCGAACCCTCACCCCAAGCCACACCCGGCCCTCGCGCTCAGCGCGAGGGCGCTCATCGTCGCGCGAACCGATGGTTCGCAATCGCTCCTCTTCACCCCGGAGGGAGAGGGCTCAAGCCAGGTGCCGCTGATGCCGGGTTTCGGGTCTGCGCACTCAAGACGCAGTCCTTACCACCCGAAGCCGAAGCCAACCGTGCCGCCGCTCTCGCCTTGCGCGAACGCGCCGCTGAAGGTCACCGTCGCGCGGTCGCTGATGGCGCGCTGGTAGCCGACGGCCACGGCCGATTCGCCGCCGATGAATCCGCCGCTCACCGCGAAGCGGTTCTCGGTGCGCACGCCCGCCGCGCTGGCCGCGACGTTCGCCATCGCCGAGGTCATCGCGCCGACGCGGCTGATGCGGCGGTCGGTGCTGCGGAAGCGGTCGTCCATCTCCGACTGCAGGTCGTCGATGGAAGCATTGACGCTGGCGAAGCGGGTGTCGGTGTAGGTGTTGGCACTTTGCAAGGTCGCCGCGTTGCCGGCGTCGGCGTGCGCATTGGCGGAAGCCAGCGTGCTCGCGTCGCCCGCGTCGGCGTGCGCATTCGCCGCCACCAGCGCGGCCGCGTCGCCCGAAGTCATCGCCGCCGAACCGTTCGAGCCCGCCAGTGCGCTGACCTGCGCGTTGCTCGCCGACAGCGCGCTGTTCGCCTCGGTCAGGGCCGCGTTCGCCGTGTTCAAGGCGGAATTGGCCGTGAGCTGCACGCCCTGCACCAGGGTCGAAGCCAGGGTCGTCGCCTGCGTCAGGTTCACCGCATCGGTGCCGTTGACCGCCGCGGCGACGTTCGTGATCCGCCGTTGCTGGCTCGCGCTGCCCACCGACACCGTGTTCGCCGCATCGGCCACCGAACCGGCGCCGAGTGCCACCGCGTTTGCCGCCGTCACGCTTGCACCCGCGCCGATCGCGGTCTGGTTCGCGGCGTTCGTCGTCGCGCCCTCGCCTAGCGCCACGTCGTTGAGGAAGCCCGCCGACGCGCCAGCGCCGAGCGCCACCGCGTCCACGCCGGCCGCGCTCGCCACCTCATTGGTGTCCAGCACGCCGTCGTTGTCCGCATCGAACCAGCCGCCGATCGCCACGCTGCCCTTGCCGCTGGCCGTCGCGCCCGTTCCCACCGCCAGGCTGCCCTTGGCGCTGGACACGCTGGTCAGGCCGAATGCATTGGAGCTGTCGCCGCTCGCCGTGCTGCCGTAGCCCATGGCGCTGGCCTTGGCGCCGCTGGCGGTGACGTGCGAGCCGGACGCGACGCTGCGCACGCCCGAGGCCGTGTCCGACTGGCCGAAGGCCTCGGCGTAGTTGCCGGTCACCGTATTCTTTTCGCCAAACGCATTGGAGTTGTTCCCGCTGGCGACGTTCTTGTAGCCGAAGGCGCTGCTGTTCAGGCCGTAGGCCTTGTTGTGCGAGCCGAAGGCGCTGGCGGCGGTGTTGTTCGCGTAGTTGTAGCTGCCGAACGCGTTCACGCCGTTGAAGAAGGTGGTGATGCCGACGCCTGCCTTGTTGTGGTCGCCGACCACGTTGCTGTTGTGGTCGTAGAAGCTGACGTTGTTGTGGCTGCCCAAGGCGCTGCCGTACGCGCCGGCGACCACGTTGCGGTAGCCGAAGGCGCTGGCGTCGGTCGACTGGCTGTAGTTCTTGAAGCCGAACGCGCTGGCGTTGCCGCCGACGACCTGGTTCTTGTATCCGAATGCCTCGCCGTTCGGCGAGTTGATGATGTTTTCGAAACCGAAGCCGCTGTCATTGGCGCCACTGACGAAGTTGCCGAAACCGAAGCCGCTGCTGTTGATGCTGTTGACGGTGTTGCCGGTGCCGAAAGCGCTGCTGCCGCCATTGATGTAGCCCGCGCCGGGCGAGCCGATCTTGTTGCCGTAGCCGATCGCGCTGTTCCGGAACCCGTAGGCCTTGTTGTGGTAACCGATCGCGTTTTCGAGGCCGCCGGCGGCGAGATTGCCGTTGCCGATCGCGCTGTCGCTCAGGCCGGCGGTGTTCTTGTAGCCGAAGGCGCTGCCGTAAGTGCTGGCCGAGTTCTTGTAGCCGAAGGCGCTGCCCCGGGGACCGATCGTCTGGTTGCCGTACCCGAATGCGCTGCCCTTCGTGGCTCCGGACGAGGTGCTGTTGTACTTGCCGAAGGCGCTGCTGTCGGCGCCGGCGGCCTTGTTGTACTTGCCGATCGCGCTGCTGCCGTCGCCGGAAGCCTTGTTTTCCCAGCCGAACGTGCTGCTTTCGGCGCCCGAGGCGGTGTTCTTGTAGCCGAAGGCGCTGCTTTCGGTGCCGGAGGCTACATCCGAGTAACCGCAGGCCTCCGCGTCGGAACCGGTGGCCGTGGTACCTGATCCGTTGCAGGCCACGATGCCCGCGGTCGCGTCGCTGGCGGCGCCGAGGGCCGAGCCGAGGCCCAGCAGGATGCAGAGGGTGAGGTAACGGGTGTTTGAATGATGCTTGGCGATCATGATTGGGTACTCCTTCCGTGAAGAGGTGACAACTTCGATGGACGCAGCGGCGCCGGGCCCGCGAACGGACCCTCGGACGGACTGCGTGTGTTGTGACAGGAAGTCCCCTCGCTGCCTGTCGAGCCGCTTTACGCTTCCAGGGCTCTTATGCTCGAAACGTCGATGAGGGGCGAATGCGGACAGGCGGCGCGTCGCACGCCACGCTGTCGCCGCGCGCGACGCCTAGGCGACCGTGGAGAAGACCACCAGGCGGCGCGCCGGATCGGCTTGCGTGAGCCGGACGCGGACGTCGCCGCCCAAGGGCAGATCGTCGGCGGAGGACACGCGTGCCTCCAGCGGCGGATCGCGCAGCATCACGATGCCGGCATGCGCGCCCTGCGCGGGCTTGTCGCGGCCGCCGCCGTGGCTGACCTCGACGATTGCGCCCTCGAAACTCTCGCCGACACGCGGGGCGAGGATCACCGCCTCGGCGAGGTCGATGATCGCGCGCTCGTACTGGTGCGCGAGCCGATCGGATGCCTGCATCGTCTCGGGCAGGCCCGACAGCGCGTCGCGCGCCCAGTCGGGAACCGGCTGGTTCGCGCACAGGGCGATGCAGACCTCGTTGGCGTAGCGGTCCACCAGGCGGCGCATCGGTGCGGTGACGTGGGCGTACTGCGCGGCGATCGCCGATTGCGTCGTCAGCACCGGGAGCTCGCCGTCGAAAGCGGTGTAGCCGGCGCCGCGCAGAACCATCGTGCACGCCATCATCATCGCGACGTGCCGCGGCTGCGCCGGATCGAGCGCGCGGATGAAGTCGGGATAGCGCAGGCCATCGGGCCAGTCGATGCGCAATGCCTGCGCGGTCAGGTGCAGGCGCGAGACGGAATGCTCGTCCGCCGGCGGCAGTGTGCGCAGGATGCCGACCTTGCCCTGCACCATCAGCCTGGCCGCGGCCATGCCGGTGAGCAGCGAGATCTGGGCGTTCCATTCCTCGACCGGCGCCTCGACGCGATATTCGAGATCCCACTGGCCATCGTCGCAGCCGATCTCGGCGTCCGGCAGCGACAGGCTGATGCCGCCGCGCTGCTTCTCCAGCGCCTGCCGCAGTTGCCCGATCTCGCGCAGGACCGACCACACCGGATCGGCGCTGCCGGCATCGAGCGCCTGCTGCACGCTCGGGTAGTCGCATTTCCGGCGGCTGCGCACGCGTGCACGACGCACGTCGATTGCGGCGATCTCGCCCCGCGCGTCGAGGTCGATCGTCCACAGGATCGAAGGACGCAACTGGTCGGGCAGCAACGATGCCGCGTTCTCGCACAACACGACCGGATGCAGCGGGATGGTCGAGCTGCCGCCGTAGAGCGTCTCGCCGCGACGGTTGGCTTCGACGTCGACCGCATCGCCCGCGTTCACGAACGCGGCGACATCGGCGAGCGCGTAGTACACGCGGTAGCCGCCGCCGTCGCGGCGTTCGAGCTGCATCGCCTGGTCGAGGTCCATCGAGCCGGGCGGATCGATGGTGACGAAAGGAATGTCGGTGCGATCGAGATCGGGAAGGCGCGGACTGGCCGCGGCCTGCGCGGCGGCGGCTTCGACCGCGGGCGGGAAGGCGCTCGGCAGGCGCAGTTCGCGCTGGATCTGCGCTACGCCCTGCTCCATCGTGGCATCGTCGGATGGCTGGATGCGGATGACGCGGTTGGAAGGCACGTGCGCGGATTCCCGGTTCCGTCGATGAGCGACGGACTATACACGCGGCCTGCAGCCGGGAGCCCCGTTCATGGTGAGCCTGTCGAACCTTCCGTTCGTGGTGAGCCTGTCGAGTCTTCCGTTCGTGGTGAGCCTGTCGAACCACGAGTCCAGGTGACCGCGAGATCCGGCATGCCCTTCGACAGGCTCAGGGCGAACGGCTGTTGGGCGGACGGGCTCGTCGAGATTCCCGCATCGCTGCTCGCGATGGCGCCCCGCTGTCGGTCATCAGCGACCTAGCAACTGCGCGATGCCCGGATCGAGGTGGGCCATGAAGGCTTCCACCTGCGCGGTGTACGTCGGATCGGCGCCGAGGTCCTTGTTGATCTCGCCGTGGGTCTTGTCCTGCTGCAACTCCTCGGCGTGCGTTCCGAACGACATGGCCTTCGCGACAAACTGCTGCGCCGCCGGGCAGGAATCCTGGCGCTTGCTCGAACACACCGCGAGGAAGGGCGGGATCCGGCCCGACAGTTGCGTCGTCGGCGAATCGGCGGCCCACACCGATGGATCGCTGCCGAACACGCGATCGTAGAAGTGGTAGTGCTGGCCTTGCATGATCTTCGCGACGTCGTAGGCCGCGCTGTCGAGCGCGACCGTGCCTAGCCATGGCTGCACGCCTTGTGCGGTAGCGATCGACGGACTCGCGCTCACCAGCGACACCAGGTGCGCGCCGGCCGAGTGACCCATCAGCACGAAGCGGCGCGGATCGCCGCCCCATTCGGCCGCGTGCTGCTGCGCGTACGCGAGTGCGTGCGCGACGTCCTGCGCCTGCACCGAGACCTGGGCCTCGGGCAGCATGCGGTAGTCGATCGAGATGAAGACGAAGCCGCGCGGCACCCAGCGGCTGACCTTGTTCTCGATCACGTTCTTCGCGGACTTGTCGCCGAACATCCAGGCGCCGCCGTGGACCATGAAGATCACCGGCGCATTGCGCGCCTGCGGCGGCGCGTACACGTCGAAGCGCTGGCGCGCCGCGCTGCCATAGGCGACGTCGCGCACGATGCGGATGCCGGCCGGCAACTGCGCCGGACTGCGGTCGCCTTCCTCGCCAAGCAGTCCACCGTCGCCCTGCTGCGCCCGGCGTTGCATGAACGCATCGCGCAGCGGGCCGGCCGATGCGGCGAGCGGAAACCACGCCGCGGCGAGGACGATGGCGCAGCCGACGGCGATGGTGATGGCGGAGCCGACCGCAATGGCGAAACGGGCGTGTCTTGCGAGGTTCATCAGGGTCTCCCAAGGGCGATTCGTAAGGCGGCGCGTGGGCTGCCCGAGGACTTCATCGCGGCGAACAGGTGCTTCCATTCGCCGAAATTCAGCACGAAGGGATTCC
Organism: Lysobacteraceae bacterium; assembly: GCA_036496805.1. Lineage (GTDB taxonomy): Bacteria > Pseudomonadota > Gammaproteobacteria > Xanthomonadales > Xanthomonadaceae > SZAS-103. The sequence continues at coordinate 122,044 of DASXKN010000034.1, read as the reverse complement.
TGCTGCCGAAAGGATGCGCGAGGCCGTAGCGGATCGGCTCGCCGGTGCGTTCCTCGCGGAAGGTGCCGAACAGGCGGTCGAACACGATCACCATGCCGCCGTAGTTGCAGTCCAGGTATTCCGCGTTGGACGCATGGTGCACGCGGTGGTGCGCCGGCGTGTTCAGCACCCACTCCAGCGGACCGAGCCTGGCGATCGCTTCGGTGTGCAGGAAGAACTGGTAGTGCAGGTCAAAGGCCAGCAACGCGAACACCATGCGCGGGTCGAAGCCGAGCAGCACCAGGGGCAGGTAGAACAGCCAGCCGAACGAGAACAGGTTGGTCCAGCCCAGGCGGATCGACGACAGCAGGGTCATCTGTTCGGGCGTGTGGTGCACGGCGTGGTTGGCCCACATCCAGCGCACTTCGTGGCTGCTGCGGTGGAACCAGTAGTAGGCGAATTCGACCGCGACGAAACCGGCCGCCCACGTGCGCCAGTCGCGCAACGGCCAGTGCAGGGGCGCGATCCGCGAAACGGCGGCGAAGATGCCGCCGATCGCGAGTGCCGATGCAGCGCCGGTAAACAGGTTGCCGAACGCGATCGCCAGCGTGGCGCGTGCCTCGCGGCCGTCGTAACCGCGCTGCGCCACGCGCCGGCGCCACCACCATTCCGCGAGGACCAGGGCGGTCATCGCGAGCAGCAACCATGGCGAGCGGGCGAACTGTTCCATGTCGGGGGCTGATGTGAAGTCGTGGAAGAACGTGGATCCCCGCCTTCGCGGGGATGACGCATCGGCAACCGTGGATCCCCGCCTTCGCGGGGATGACGCATCGGCAAGGGCGTTCGCGCGGAGCGCGAATGCGCCGATGCGTCACTTGCCGCAGGAAATCGTGTTGCCCTGCGGGTCGGTGCAAGTGCCGGTGTGGGTGTAGCCCTGGCCCTTGGTCCACGTGGTCTGGCCGTTGTAGGTGTCGCCGGCGGCGTTGGTGATGGTGGTGTCGTGGGTGCCGGTGCCGTCGTTGACGCTGGTGCTGCCGCTGTAGCTGCCTTTCGCGCCATTGGCGGTCGTGCTGCTGCTGCCGGTCCACTTGCCATCAGTGCCGCGGGTATAGCTGCCGCCGCTGTTCACGCCGCCGCCGTTGGCGCCCTGGCCGTTGTTCTGCCAGCTCGCCGAACCCGATCCGTCAGGATTGCGCGTCCAGCTGTTGTGGCCATTGTCGTAACTGCCGTTCGCGCCGGTGACGCTGTGGCCGCCCTGGTGGCGGACGCTGCCGTCGCTTCCAAAATTGGTGGAGCTACCGCGCCATCCATGGGCGCCGTTCGCGCCGCGGAACGCGCCGCCGCTGTAATGGATCGCGCCGCCGTTGCCATTGCCGATCCAGCCGCCCGCGTGCGCGGCCGAACCGTTGGCGCCGCTGCCGGCGATCACGCGGTCTGCGGGCGCGCGACCGGAGCCGGCAGCAACCGGATTGGCGGACTCGCCGCGGTGCATGCGATCGCGCAGGCCGGCGTGGCTGGGCTGGGCGACTCCGAGCGCGAGGGCACCGACGAGGGCGATGGAGGCAATCCGGATGATCGAGTTGTTTTGCATGACATGCTCCTTGGCAGTGGGGGATCGGTTCGATGCCGCTTCGCGAACTTCGGCTCGCGTCGTGGCGACATCGTCCCGATCCAACGCCTGTGATGCGTATCGGACTACGCACGAGGGTGAGCGGGTATTGCCGGATCGCATTCCGGAAACATCCGCTTACATCTGCCGTCCGGCGCGGCTTGCCCCTCCGCCGTGGACGCGACATCCTGCGCGACCATGGACAACGCTTCCCTTCTCGTCGTCGACGACGACCTCCGCCTGCGCGACCTGCTCGAGCGCTACCTCGCGCAGCAGGGTTTCCGCGTGCACGGCGCCGGCAACGCCGCGGCGATGCAGCGCGAACTGGCGGTGCACCACGTCGACCTGATCGTGCTCGACCTGATGCTGCCCGACGGCAACGGCCTGGACCTGTGCCGCAAGCTGCGCGCCGAAGGCGTCGAGACCCCGGTCATCATGCTCACCGCCAAGGGCGACGACGTCGACCGCATCGTCGGCCTGGAGATCGGCGCCGACGATTACCTGCCCAAGCCCTGCAATCCGCGCGAGCTGGTCGCGCGCATCCGCGCGGTGCTGCGGCGGCGCCCGAAGACCGCCGTTGGCGCGCCGCAGGCCGAGCAGTCGGCGATCCGTTTCGGTCGTTTCAGTTTCGATCCGGCGACGCGGCAACTGCTCGACGGCCAGACGCCGGTCAAGCTCACCAGCGGTGAGTTCGCGGTGCTCGCGGCGCTGGTCGCGCATCCGTTCCAGACGCTCAGCCGCGAGAAACTCATTGCGCTCGCACGCGGCCGCGAGCACGAGGCCTTCGATCGCAGCATCGACGTGATGGTCTCGCGCCTGCGCCGCGCACTCGAGGACGACCCGCGCCAGCCGCGCTGGCTTCAGACCGTGTGGGGCGAGGGCTACGTCTTCGTGCCCGAGGGGGAAACGGGATGAAGCGCGGACCGACCACGTTCGTCCTGGTGCTGGCCACGGTCGTGCTCGCCTTGTCGATCGCGTTGTCGCTGGCGGCCGTGCTGAGCACGCGCTCGGGCCTGCGCGTGGTCGGAGGAACCTATGGCCATCTTGCCGCCGCCGCCGCGATCGCGGCCGACGACATCGCGTCGCGCAGGGATGCCGACGCGGCCGCGACACGGAAGGAACTGGAACGCGCCGGCGTTCGCTTCTCCGCGGGACCGCCGCCGGCCTCGACGGTGCGCGTCGCGCCAGCCGTGCGCGAAGTCGGGCGCGCCGTCGGCGAAGTCCTTGGAAATCCGTCGCGCGTGGTCGTCGTGCAGACGCCGGAATCGCAGATCTGGGTGCGCAGCGCACACGACCCGAAGCTCTGGGTTGTCCTGCACGCGGCCAGCTATCGCAGCGAAGTGATCGACTCGATCATCCTCATCAGCCTGTTTGCTGGCGTGATCGCGCTGGCGATCGCCGGACTCGCCGCACGCGTGCTGACGCGCCCGCTGGAGCGCCTGTCCGCGCACGCCGGCGCCCTGCTCGGCGGCGCGCCAATGGACGAAACGTTGCGTGGCAGTGCGCGCGAAGTGCGCCAGCTCGCCGGCGCGATCGGCGATGCCGGCGCGAAACTGCGCGGCGCGGCGAGCGAGCGCGAGCTGATGCTCGCCGGCATCTCGCACGACCTGCGCACGCCGCTGGCGCGCCTGCGCCTGGCGCTGGAACTGGGCGATGCCGGCGACCCGCAGCGCCGCGAAGCGATGGTTGCCGACCTCGAGGAACTCGACGCGTCGCTGGAGCAATGCCTGGCCTTCGTGCGCGACGGTCGCGACGAAGCGCTGCGCGACTGCGACGTGGCGACCATCGTCGGCCAGTTGCTCGCCCTGCGTGCCAGACCCGAGGACTGGGGCCTCGAAGGCCCGACGCCATTGCACGCGACCCTGCGCCCGACCCTGCTGCGGCGCGCGCTCGGCAACCTGATGGACAATGCCGAACGCCATGGCGCGGCGCCATTCCTGGCAAGACTCGAACGGGTGAAGCTCGAACGGGAGGAACCCGAACGCGCCGTGCGCGAACACGAAGGCGGTTGGCTGTCACTGCGCGTCGAGGACCATGGCGCCGGCGTGCCGCCCGATCTGCTCGCGCAACTGGGCAAGCCTTTCGTGCGCGGAGACCATGCGCGCACGGGCATTGGCGTAGGCCTCGGACTGAGCATCGTCGCCCGTGCCGCCGAATTGCACGGCGGCGAGCTGTTGCTGCGCAACGGCGAGCACGGCGGCTTCATCGCCACGTTGCGCATTCCCGATCTGCAACCACGAACGTAAAGGCTGCCTCGACGTCGTCATTCCGGTGGCTTCCAACAGCGAAGCTGGTCAAGCCGGAATGACGAAAGGATGCGAATTCCCGATTTCTCCTTCTCTGCACCAAGAACGTCATGAAACACATCGCCCTTGCCGCACTCCTGTTCGCCACCCTGCCCGCCGCTCAAGCCCAACAGGCCCTCTCGCTGCCACGCGCTGATGGCGCACAGACGCCGGTGATCGTCTATGACTTGCCCGGCAACACCTGCCCTCCGCTCGCGTTGATCTCGCCCGGCGCCGGCGGCAACGAGAAGGGCATGGTCTATCTTGCCGAAGCGCTCAGCCGCGATGGCTGGCGCGCGATCGTGCTCGGGCATCGCGAAAGCGGCATGGACGCGTTGCGCGGCGACATGCGGCGCGCGCATGGCCTCGTGCGCGGGCTCAAGGACCTGGTCGCCGATCCGGTCGCCTATCGCGGCCGCTTCATGGACATCGACGCCGCCATCGCCTGGTCGGAGCAGCGCTGCCATGCGCCGTTCAAGGCCCTGCTCGGGCATTCGATGGGCGCACGCACGGTGATGCTCGAAGCCGGCGCGCAGAACAAGCTCGGCCTGACCGGCCGCAATCCCTTCGACGCCTACGTCGCGATGTCGCCGCCGCCACCCGACGAAGTCTTCCCGCCCGATGCCGAACGCACGGTCGTCGCGCCGATGCTGCTGCTCACCGGCACCCGCGACTTCACCGTGGACCACGAGGGCTACGCCGAACGCGAACAGGCCTTCGACTCGCTGCGCTCGACCTGCGCCTGGAGCGGCGTGATCGACGGCGCCACCCACCTCGACTTCGCCGGCGTCGGTTTCGGAAGCAGGAGCGCCACCGAGGACGCGACCATGACCCTGGGCACCAGCTTCCTCGATGCCCTGCGCGACGGGCACTGCGGCCGGCCGCCGGTGGTGAAGGGCGTGGCGATCAGGACGAAGTAGGCAGGCGCCGCGCGCCGCTCAAAGCATCGGCGCACTGCCGCCCTTGAGCGTGTCGAGCTTCTTCTGCAGGCGCGCGAAGTGCTCGTGCATCTCGGCGTAGATCTGGTCGGTCTTCTCGTGCAGGTGCGCGACCTCGAGCTCGGCCTTGATGTTGACCTCGTACTCGATGTCCGAGCGCACGCGGTCCTTCTCGGCCTGGCGGTTCTGGCTGATCAGCACGATGCACGACAGGAAGATCGCCTCCAGCGAGACGATCATCGTCAGCAGGCCGTAGGGATACGGATCGAAGGCCTTGATCCCGACATAGCCGGTATTGAGCAGGATCCAGGCGATGAACCAGACCGCGTGGATCGCCAGGAACAGCATGCTGCCGCTGAACCACGACACCCAGTCGGCGATGCGCAGGATCAGGCCGCGCTGCTCCTCGGCCTCCTCGTTGGCGTTGCGCGAGACACGCGTGCGCAGCAGGGCATCGGCCTTGCGGGTCATGTGGCCCATCGCCGCGAGCATGCCCATCGCGGCTTCCGGCGTCTTGCGGAACAGCAGCAACAGGTCGTCGCGATCGAGCTCGAGCAGTTCCGAATCCGCCAGTGCCAGCGCGGTGGCGGTGCGCGCACCCTGGTCGAGCATCGACAGCTCGCCGAACACTTCGCCGCGATCGGCGACGGTGAGCACGATCTTCTGCCCGACCGTGTCCTTGATGAACAGCTCGATCTGCCCGGTCTGGACCACGTACAGCGAGTCGCCCGAATCGCCGGCCTTGAACAGGGTCTCGCCGGCTGCGATGGGACGCAGGTCGATCACCTCGGCGAGGGCCTGGCGACCCTCCTCGCTCAGGTGGTCGAACAGCGCGACGCCTTCCAGCATCAGCGGATCACATGGCATGGAGCGGCTCCCTTGGCTACGCGCGGAGTGTAGCCGCTGCCGCGTTGGCTTGCGCATTACGGCGCGAACAAGGCACGGTTGCCACGCAGGCGTGATCGCGCCACTGTCCGACCAATAGCCTCGGCGATCCGTTCGGCTACCATGCACCGGGGCCACGCGTCCGATCGCGTCGAACACAGAGGCAACATGCACCGGTTCTCCAGACGGATCAGCTCCACGCACGCGGCAGATCCATCCGCCTCGATCGCCGTCGGCGCCCCACCCGACATTGCCGTTGGCGCCCTGTCCCATCCGACCGGCTGCGGCCTCGCATAGCGCTCCGCGCATGGACCTGCTCCATCTGCTCGCGGCAATGCTCGTCATGTGGGTCGGCGCGCAATACCTGCTCGGCCCGATCGTCGTCTGGCTCACGCTGAGCATTCCGGAACGCTATGTCTACCCGCGGCTCGACCCGAGCGACCTGCTCGCCGACGACTACCGCGCGCAGCCACTTCACGACGACCTGCTGCGCCTGGGTTTCGTGCCGGCCGGCGCGAGCCGCGTGCAGGTCGTATCGGGGCTCTACTATGCGCACCCCGAGGACGGCGCCGCAGCCTGCATCATGCTCGCGCCGAAGTACGCATGCGTGGCGTTCTTCCAGCACCACGCCCATGCCCGGCTGCACCTGTCGAATTCGCGGATGCCTTCGCCCTACCCGAGCTGGGACCGGAAAATCGGCCATGTGCTCCCCGGGTGCCGCGACGTGGAGGAGCTGTTCCGGCATTTCCGCACGCTGCGCACCAGGCTCGCCCTGCCCGGCCCGGTCAGGGCGAGCGTCGACCACGTACTGGCGATGTCGGAAGCTTTCGAAAACGACCAGCTGGAGCGCCTGCTGGCGATCGGCTACTTCGCCAGGACACCCCGTAACGGCCGGCGCCGCGCGACGTTCAAGGGCGCGCTGCGCATGGCGTGGAAACTGGCGCGGCCATCCCGGCTGATCATCGTGATGCTCGCCTCGCGGCGCGCCCGAGCCGCCGTGGACGGCGCCTGAGAAAATCACAGCGGCGCCTGGCGCGACCCTCGTTCATCGCCCGGGCCACCGGCATAGCCGTCGGGCGTTCGGCAGCGCGCGAACCGATGCTACGGATGTCGCAGCAGCCCCTTGCCTCACTCGCCGGCCCTCGCGCATGGCGCGAGGGCGTTCTTCGCGGCACGAGCTGCCACTGGCAGCTCGTAAACGCCGCTCATCCCCCAATGAAGTCCCTCTTGCCGATCTCCAGTCCGAGGTGGCGCAGCAGGCCATAGGCGGTGGTGTAGTGGAAGTAGAAGTTCGGCTGCGCGAAGCCGAGCAGGTATTCGCTGCCCTTCATGTCCAGGGTGCGGTCGCGCAGCGGGATGACGACCTGGCGGTCGGCAGCGCCGTCGAACTGCGCCGGCTGGAAGCCCTTCACGAACTCGGCGACCTTGCCGATGCGCGTGCGCAGCTGGGCAAGCGAGGTTTCCTCGTCCGGGAACTTCGGCACCTCGACGCCGGCAAGGCGCGCGGCCGGGCTCTTTGCGAAATCGGTGACGAGCTGCACCTGGCGGGTGAAGTCGAACATGTCCGGCGCCAGCTTGGCGCGCAGGACGTCCTCTTCCTTCAGCTTGCCGTCGGCGATGGCCGCCTCGGCCTTGCCGATGATGGCGTCGAGGTTGTGGAGCATGTTCAGCGGCGTGGTGACGACGGTGTCGAAGATGGCGACCTGCATGGGGATTCCTCCGATGGGGACGGCGATGATGGCATGGCCGGATGACGGCCGCTGGACGCATGGACGGGATGGCGTGTTGCTTTCAGACGAACTTGTCCCGCCAGACCGCCTCACTCGCGGAAACCGGCCTTTCCCTGCGATAATTGCGGGCTTGACCCCGTAGCTCAGCTGGTGGCAAAGGCCGCGCCTACGACAGTCCAGTGGACTGTCGTGCGGACTTTGCCGGGGAGCCATGGATGGCGACCGGATGCCGCGCCATGGATGGTTCCTGCGATAATCCGCAGTCATTGACCCCGTAGCTCAGCTGGATAGAGCGCGCCCCTCCTAAGGGCGAGGTCACAGGTTCAAATCCTGTCGGGGTCGCATGAAGGCTTGATGCGCGAATCCGTCGCGCCTCGATGGCCAGCCTTGCCGCAATCCGGAGGCTCGCTGGCAATGCCGTGCCGTAACCGCACATCCATGTGCGGGGATTCAAATTTCATGCGCATCCTGCGCAAGCACCCGCACATCCGTGTGCGGACTTTCAAGACAAACCAGCTCAACCATTGCAGACATCGAGGAAGATCCATGAACGCCCAGCTCGACACCCGCCACGACCTCCATCCCGTCCTTTCCGCCCTCGGCCTGCGCGCCGTCGAATCGGGCACCTACCTCGGCCGCGGCGAGTGGTCGAAGACCCATGACGCGGGCGTGATCGAGCCGGTCAACCCGACCGATGGCGAGGTGATCGCCAGGGTCCACGCGTCCTCGCAATCCGACTACGACACCATCATCGCGCGCGCCCAGGAAGCGTTCGCGATCTGGCGCACCACCCCGGCGCCGCGCCGTGGCGAGGCGATCCGCCGCTGCGCCGAGGCGCTGCGCACCCACAAGGACGCGCTGGGCTCGCTGGTCGCGCTCGAGATGGGCAAGTCCAAGCCCGAAGGCGACGGCGAAGTGCAGGAGATGATCGACATCGGCGAGTTCGCCGTCGGCCTGTCGCGCCAGCTCTACGGCCTGACCATGCACAGCGAGCGCCCCGGCCACCGCATGTACGAGCAGTGGCACCCGATCGGCCTGGTCGGGATCATCAGCGCCTTCAATTTCCCGGTCGCGGTATGGGCCTGGAACGCGTTCGTCGCGGCGGTGTGCGGCGACATCTGCATCTGGAAGCCCTCGCCCAAGACCCCGCTGTCGGCGATCGCCTCGATGAAGATCTGCAATGAGGCGCTCAAGGACGGCGGCTTCCCCGACCTGTTCTTCCTGTTCAACGATGCCGGCAGCGAGCTCGCACAGTCCTTCGTGGAAGATCGCCGCATCCCGCTGATCAGCTTCACCGGCTCGACGCGCGTCGGCCGCATGGTCGGCGAACGCGTCGCCCACCGCATGGGCCGCTCGCTGCTCGAGCTCGGCGGCAACAACGCGATCATCGTCGACGAGACCGCCGACCTGAAGCTCGCGATCCCCGCGATCGCGTTCGGCGCGGTCGGCACCGCCGGCCAGCGCTGCACCACCACGCGCCGCCTGTTCGTCCACGAATCGATCCACGACGACGTGCTGGCCAGGCTGGTCGGCGCCTACGCGCAGGTCGAGAAGAAGATCGGCGATCCGACCGATGCCAACAACCTGATGGGCCCGCTCAACAGCCCCGAAGCCGTGCAGGCTTTCCTCGGCGCGATCGCGAAAGCCAAGGCATCCGGGGGCACGGTTGCCAGCGGCGGCCGCGCGCTGACCGAGCGCAAGGGCTACTTCGTGCTGCCGACGATCGTCACCGGCCTGAAGAACTCCGACGAGGTCGTGCAGACCGAGACCTTCGCGCCGATCCTGTACGTGATGAAGTACTCGACCCTGGATGAAGCGATGCACCTGCAGAACGACGTGCCGCAGGGCCTGTCGTCGGCGATCTTCACCGCGAACCTGAAAACCGCCGAGGCCTTCCTCGCCGCCTCGGGTTCTGACTGCGGCATCGCCAACGTCAACATCGGCACCAGCGGCGCCGAGATCGGCGGCGCCTTCGGCGGCGAGAAGGAAACCGGCGGCGGCCGCGAGTCCGGCTCGGACGCGTGGAAGGCCTACATGCGCCGGCAGACGAATACCATCAACTATTCGAGCTCGCTGCCGCTGGCCCAGGGGATCAAGTTCGAGGTGTGATGCGTTCACGCACACATGCGGCGCACCACGGGAAATATCCCTCCCTTCAAGGGAAGGATATTTCCCCGCAACACGACGACATCGAATAGAGACACGACCGAGGCATCGCCTTGAACACGCCCGTCCGCCAGACCTGCACTATGGCCACGATCAGCCTGATCTTCGGGATCGTTTCGTATTTCGGGCTGTTCTTCATCGGCGCGGCGATCGCCATCGTCTGCGGACACATGGCGCGTGCCGAGATCCGCCGCTCGCAGGGCGCGCTCGACGGCGACGGACTGGCCATCACCGGCCTGGTCCTGGGCTATCTGCACCTGGCGATCTTCCTGCTGGTGGTAGTCGCGATCGTGCTGTTCTTCGGTGGCCTCGCGGCCTTCCTCGCGGTCGCCGCGCATCACCAGTAGGTGAATCGCGACGTGCGCGCCATCGAGACGGCCGGAGGCCAGGCCATCATGGATCCGCCACTCGACCCGACCTCGCGCTTCAGCGATCGCGTCGAGGACTATGTCCGCCATCGCCCGGACTACCCTGCGGCGCTGCTGCCCTGGTTGCGCGACGCATGCGGCATCGACGCGGGCTGGCGCGTCGCCGACATCGGCGCCGGCACCGGCATTTCAACGCGGATGTGGCTGGACGCGGGCCACGAGGTGATCGGGGTCGAGCCCAACGCGGCGATGCGCAGCGCGGCGCAGGCCGCGTTCACGGGCCATCCGCGCGCGGCGTGGATCGACGGCAGTGCCGAGTGCACCAGCCTGCCCGATGCCAGCGTGGACCTCGTCTGCGCCGCGCAAGCCTTCCACTGGTTCGAGCCGGCCGCGACCCACCGCGAATGGGCGCGCGTCCTCCGCCCCGGGGGGCTCGCCGTCGTGTTCTGGAACACCCGCCTGGCGACCGGTAACGGCTTCCAGGAAGGCTACGAGCGGCTGCTGCGCGATTTCGGTACCGATTACCAGCGCATCGCCGGGCGCCATCCCGACGACGAAGCCATGCGCCGCTGGTTCGGCCCCGGCCTGCAGGCCGCGCAGCGCTTTGCCCACGGCCAGAGCCTGGACTTCGCCGGCCTGCAAGGCCGCCTGCTGTCCTCCTCCTACGCGCCAAAGGCCGGCCATCCTCGCCACGAGGCGATGCTGGCGGCCCTGCGCGGGCTGTTCGACGCCCATGCCCTCGAAGGCCGGGTGCGGATCGACTACGCTACGCGCGTCTTCGCCGGTACCCTGCGCTGATGTACGGACTCGCCCGCCCCTTCCTGTTCGCGCTGGACCCGGAGACCGCGCACGGCCTGGCGATGAAGGCCGTCGAGGCCGCCTATCGCAGTGGCGCCAACCACCTGCTGGCGCGCAAGCCGCCGCGGCTGCCTACGCGCGTGTTCTGGCGGCTGTTCGAGAATCCCTTCGGCCTGGCCGCCGGCCTGGACAAGAACGGCGCCCATGTCGACGCCCTGCTCTCGCTGGGCTTCGGCTTCATCGAGGTCGGCACGACGACACCGCGACCGCAGCCGGGCAACCCGAAGCCGCGCATGTTCCGCCTGCCCGAACACCAGGCGATCATCAACCGCCTCGGCTTCAACAACGAAGGCGTGGACGCGCTGGTGAAGAACGTCTCGCGGGCGCGCCGCAAGGGCATCGTCGGCATCAACATCGGCAAGAACGCCGACACGCCGAACGAGAACGCGGTCGACGACTTCCTGTTCTGCCTGGAGCGCGTCTATCCGATCGCCGACTACGTGACGGTCAACATCTCCTCGCCCAACACCGCCGGCCTGCGCGACCTCCAGCGCGACGAGCCGCTGCGCGCCCTCGTCGGGCGACTGCGCGAGGCGCAGGAGAAGCTGCGCAGCCAGCACCGCAAGGACACGCCGATCCTGTTCAAGATCGCGCCCGACCTCGAGGATGGCGAGATCGACGGCATCGCGCGGATCATGCTCGACGCCGGCGTGGAAGGCATCATCGCGACCAACACCACGATCGCGCGCACGGCCATCGCGGGCCACAAGTTCGAAGGCGAGGCCGGCGGATTGTCCGGCAAGCCGCTCTACCAGCGTTCGACTGCCGTGCTCTCGCGATTGCGCGCGCGGGTGGGCGAGAAGATCCCGCTGATCGGCGTCGGCGGCATCATGAGCGGCGGCGACGCGGTGGCGAAGATCGCCGCCGGCGCGACCCTCGTGCAGTGCTACACCGGCCTGATCTACCGTGGCCCGAACCTCATCAGCGAATGCGTCACCGCCCTGCGCGCGCGCCGCGAAGGCTCGGTGTGATGCCGTCGCTGCGGTTGCTGGAGAACGCCCCGCTCGAAGCCCGCAACACTTTCCGCGTTCCGGCGCGCGCGGAGCTGCTGGCCGAGGTGCGCGACCGCGCCGCGCTCGACGAACTGCTCGGTTACGGCTCCCTGCGCCGCGGCCCGCTGCTGGTGCTCGGCGAAGGCAGCAACCTGCTGCTGGCGGGCGATCCACCCGGCCTCGTCGTGCACCTCGACCTGCGCGGCATCGCGATCCTCGATCAGGACGACGCGCACGCGCTGGTGCGCGCCGAGGCTGGCGTGGGCTGGAACGACTTCGTGCACTGGACGCTCGGGCAGCGGCTGGAAGGCCTCGAGAACCTCGCGTTGATTCCCGGCCACGTCGGCGCCGCGCCGATCCAGAACATCGGTGCCTACGGCAGCGAGGTCGGCGAATTCATCGCGACGGTGGAAGCCTTCGATCGCGCGAGCGGCGCGATGCAGCGGCTCGATCACGCTGCCTGCGCCTTCGGTTACCGCGACAGCGTGTTCAAGCGCGAGCCCGACCGCTGGATCGTCGTCGCCGTCGAATTCCGCCTGCCGCGCCGGCACGAACTGCGGCTGGACTACGCCGGCATCCGCGAAGAGCTGGCGACGATGAACGTCGACGCGCCACGCGCCGCGCACGTGGCCGAGGCGGTGATCCGCCTGCGCACGCGCAAGCTGCCCAACCCCGCGCTGATCGGCAATGCCGGCAGTTTCTTCAAGAACCCGCAGGTCGATGTTGCAGTCGCCGATGCCTTGCGTGCGGAACATCCGAAGCTGCCGGTGTATCCGCTCGCGGATGTCGCGCAGCGCAAGCTGTCGGCCGCGTGGATGATCGAGGCCTGCGGCTGGAAAGGCCATCGTGAAGGCGACGCCGGCATCTCGGCGCAGCACGCGCTGGTGCTGGTCAACCACGGCCATGCGACGGGCGCGCAGTTGCTCGACCTCGCGCGCCGCGTCGCCGCGTCGGTGCGCGAGCGCTTCGGGGTGGCGATCGAGCCGGAGCCGCGGATTGTCGGCGCGACGTGGTGAATGGACCGCGAAAAGCCGGTCGCCATGGGCCGGCCTTGACGAAGCATCCTGCAGAGACGGCCGTGTCGTAGTGAAAATCACGCAGAACCATTTCCTGCGCGCGGCGATGCTGATGCTCGCCAGCACGACCTGTTTCGGCCTGATGGCGCTGACGATCAAGGTCGCCTCGCGTTCGCTGTCGACCTTCGAGATCGCCTTCTTCCGCAACGCCTTCGGCCTGCTCGTGCTGCTGCCGATCCTGCTGGCCGGCGGCGCATCGTTGCGCACGCAACAGTTGCCGCGCTACCTGCTGCGCAGCGCGATCGGCGTGGGTTCGATGCTGTCGGGCTTCTGGGCGATCGGCCACCTGCCGCTGGCGCAGGCGATCGCGCTGTCGTATTCGACGCCGCTGTTCGTCACCATCGCCGCGGTGATCTGGCTCGGCGAGCAGGTGCGCAAGCGTCGCTGGGCGGCGGTGATCGTCGGCTTCGTCGGGGTGCTGGTGGTGGTGCGGCCAGGCACCAGCGGGTTCTCGGCGGCGTCATTGATCGCCGTGCTGGCGGCCGTGCTCAGCGCGATCGTCGCGATCCAGATCAAGCAGCTCTCGCGGATCGACGCGCCCGACACCATCGTCTTCTACACCTACCTGTTCTGGGTGCCGATGTCGCTGGTCCCCGCGGTGTTCGCATGGCAGTGGCCGCAGCCGGCGATGTGGGCGTGGCTGTTCGCCACCGGCCTGTTCGGCACGATCGCGCAACTGCTGTGGACGCGCGCGCTGCGGATGGGCGACGTGTCGGCGCTGCAGCCGATCAGCTTCATGCAACTGCCGATGGTCTCTGTCGCCGGCTACTTCCTGTTCGGCGAATCGCTCGATCGCTGGACCTGGATCGGCGCCGTCATCATCTTCGCGGCCAATCTCTACATTGCCCATCGCGAGACCCGGCTTGCCCGCGAGCATGCCACCACGGCGCCGATGGAAGCGGCCAAACCCGGCGAATGACGCGGGTCTTCAGGCAAGGCTAACAACCCGCCGACGCGATCACGGCATCATGCAGGTCCATCGCGCACGCAAGGCACGGAATGAACGGGAACGAGCGGCATGCAACAAGCAAGGTTCCGGAAGTCACCCTGCTGTTCTGGGCGCTGAAGATCCTGGCGACCACACTCGGCGAGACCGGCGGCGACGCGGTGACGATGTCGATGAACCTCGGCTACCTCGTCGGCACCGGCATCTTCGCCGCGATCTTCCTCGTCGCGGTGATCGTGCAGGTGCGCGCGAAGACGTTCCATCCCTTCCTGTACTGGATCACCATCATCGCCACGACCACCGTCGGCACGACGATGGCCGACTTCGCCGACCGCTCGCTCGGCATCGGCTACACCGGCGGCACCGCCCTGCTGCTCGCCCTGCTGCTGGGCTCGCTGTTCACCTGGTACCGCACGCTGGGAACGATCGCGGTCGACAGCGTGAGCTCGCCGAAATCGGAGGCCTTCTACTGGGTCACGATCATGTTTTCGCAGACCCTCGGCACCGCGCTCGGCGACTGGACCGCCGACACCATCGGCATGGGCTACACCGGCGGCGTGATGATCTTCGGCTGCGCGCTCGCCCTGCTCGCCGCGGCGTATTTCTGGACGCGCATCTCGCGCACCGCGTTGTTCTGGGCCGCCTTCATCCTCACCCGCCCGCTCGGCGCGGTGCTCGGCGACTTCCTCGACAAGCCGGTCGACCACGGCGGAATGGCGCTGAGCCGCTACACGGCTTCGCTGGTCATGTTCGCGGTGATCGCGGTCATCGTGCTGCTGCTTCCGCAGCGGGCAGCGCAGAAGGCGCACTGAAGGACGGGAGTTCCACTTCGCCGGTGCTATCCGGAAGGCGCAAGCCGCCGACCTCCGCGCTGCGCGCGGAAAAATACCTTGTGCAAGCCGGTCGCCCAGGCAATGCCGGCACACCAGCCTGCCAGCACGTCCGACGGATAGTGCACGCCGACGTAGACCCTTGAAACGCCGACGACCAGTGCGAACGCGGCAAGGGCAACGCAGATCGGCCAGCGCAGGCGACCCGGCCGCGCCAGCAGGGCGACCACGGCAGCGAGCGTGGCGACGGCCATCGCATGGCCGCTGGGAAAGCCGAAACCATGCTGGATTTCCGACGCCGCCCAGAGCGTCGGTCGCGGCCGCGCAAATCCGGTTTTCATCACTTCATCCAGCCACAGCGAACCGCCGAGCGCCGTCAACGCGAAAATGGCGTCGCGGGTCCGCTTGCGCACCGCGAGCGCGACGACGAACAGGACATCGAACGGAATCACTCCGATGCCATATCCGACATAGGCAAGAAACCGCGCGACGCGGTCGAGCGCGTGATTCGAAAGGGAATGCGCGGCAAGCTGGATCGGCCGGTCGAACGCGAATGGCAGCCCCGCCTTGAGCATCGCGGCCAGGACGACGAACAGGGCCAGGGACAACACGCACAGCCATGCACGAGGGTCGCGGCGCGCCGATGCGCGCGTCGCCGGCGATTCCGGGAAGTGTCCGCCTTCAGCCATCCTGGCGAACCCCCGCGCCGTAACGGCGCTCCACGTACCCGTCGATCACGGCCACGAATTCGGCCGCGATGTGCTCGCCGCGCAGGGTCATCGCCTTCTCGCCGTCGATGAACACCGGCGCGCTTGGCGCCTCGCCGGTTCCCGGCAACGAGATGCCGATGTTCGCGTGGCGCGACTCGCCGGGGCCGTTGACGACGCAGCCCATCACCGCGAGGGTGAGGTTCTCCGCGCCGGGACGGCTGATCTTCCACTCGGGCATCTTCGCGCGCACGTGCGCCTGCACGGTCTGAGCGAGCTCCTGGAAGAACTCCGACGTCGTGCGGCCGCAGCCGGGACAAGCCGTGACCAGCGGCGTGAACGCGCGCAGGCCCATCGTCTGCAGCAGTTCCTGCGCGACGATCACTTCGGCCGTGCGCGACGCGCCGGGCTCGGGCGTGAGCGAAATGCGGATGGTGTCGCCGATGCCTTCCTGGAGCAGCACCGACAGCGCGGCCGCCGAGGCGACGATGCCCTTGCTGCCCATGCCGGCTTCGGTCAAACCCAGATGGAGGGCGTAGTCGCAACGCGCGGCGAGGTCGCGATAGACAGCGATCAGTTCCTGCACGCCGGACACTTTGCACGAAAGCACGATGCGGTCGCGGCCGAGCCCGAGTTCGACCGCGCGTTCGGCCGAATCGATCGCCGAGCGGATCAGCGCCTCGCGCATCACCCGCGGCGCGTCCCAGGGCTCGGCGCGCAGGTGGTTCTCGTCCATCAGCTTCGTCGCCAGCGCCTGGTCGAGCGAACCCCAGTTCACCCCGATGCGCACGGGCTTGTCGTGTTTCAGCGCCAGCTCGATCAGGGTGGCGAACTGGGTGTCGCGCTTGCGGCCGAAGCCGACGTTGCCGGGATTGATGCGGTATTTCGCGAGCGCTTCGGCCGCGGCAGGTTCGGTGGTCAGGAGCTGATGGCCGTTGTAGTGGAAGTCGCCGATCAGAGGCACGTCCACGTTCATCAGGTCGAGCTTCTCGCGGATGCGCGGCACCGCGGCGGCGGCTTCCGGCGTGTTCACGGTGATCCGCACCAGCTCGGAGCCGGCGCGCCAGAGGTCGGCCACCTGCTTCGTGGTCGCCGCGACGTCGGCGGTGTCGGTGTTGGTCATCGACTGCACGACGACCGGCGTGTCGCCGCCCATCGCCACCTTGCCCACCCGCACCGCGCGCGCGACGCGCCGGGTCGAGGGGCCGAATGCCTGGTTCATGCATGCGCTCCGTGGGGACGTGCATTGTAAGACGTACGAGGCCGGTCGCCCGAAACCGGGCGTCGGGCAGCGCGGCCGGCGCCGGCCCGCAGGGCACCCGCGATGTTGCCGCTGCGTTGTCCGGGAGCCTCCATGCGTTCGACGTCGCCGCTGGCGCATGACGCCGCTCGCGCATCCGCCAGCACCGGCAGGCAGCGCACGATCTTGTGATCGCCGCCTTGTTGCGCCGGATCGGCAATGGGATGATCCGGCCATTGGCATGGCTTGGACCCTCTCTTGATCCGCATTGAAGAACTGTCGTTCGGCTATCGAAAGGCTCCGCTTTACCAGGATTTCAACCTCCGCCTGGACGAACCTGGCGTCTACGGCCTGTTTGGGCGCAATGGCAGCGGCAAGTCGACGCTGCTGATGCTGCTCGCCGGCCTGCTGTTCCCCAAGGGCGGCAGCATCGAAGTGCGCGGCCACACCCCGGCAAGGCGCAGTGCGGACTTCCTGAGCCAGGTCTACATCGTGCCGGAGGAGTTCCACCTGCCGAACTTGCGGCCCGACAAGCTGGCCCGGACTCAATCCGTCTTTTATCCGAATTTCTCCGACGAGTCCTTCACCGACTACCTGGGCATCTTCGAGGTGCCAGTAGACCGATGCTTCGAAGAGATGAGCCTTGGCCAGAAGAAGAAGGCGGCGGTCGCATTCGCGCTCGCGACCTTCACGCCGGTCCTGTTGCTGGACGAGCCGACGAACGGCCTGGACATCATCAGTCGGGACCAGTTCAAGGCGATCATGGCGCGGCCCGAGCAGCGCCGGCGGATCGTCGTGATCAGCACGCACCAGGCGCACGACCTCGAGCGGATCATGAGCCACATCCTGTTCATCGATGGCGCGTCCCTGGCGCTGTCGGCGACGATGGCGGAACTGGGTTCGGCGCTGAGCATCGGGGTGGCCGCGGATGCGGGCGCCTTGTCGGCGATCCCGGACATCCTCTATTCCGAGGCGTTGGGCATGCAGCAGGCCTATGTCGCGGTCAACCATGGCGCCAGCGCCGGCGAGGTCCACCTGGAGCTGCTATACAAGGCCCTGAGCCTGCGCAAGGACGCGGTGCTGGCGGTTCTGGCGGCGAAGGAGAAGGCCCGTGTTTGAGCTGCGCCGCTTCGCGCGCCTGGCCCGCGCCCACTGGGCGGAGTCGTGGCGGAGGTATGCCTGGTTCCTCGCGGCCGGGATGTTGTTGCACGGGGTGATTTCGATCATCTTCTTTGCCGGCGGCAATGGTTACACCGCCTTCGATACCAAGGGGCAGACCGGCTTCTATTTCACGGGCCTGTTCGTGCTCGCGTCGATCTTCGCGGGCCGCTATTTCCTCACCATGTCCACGCGGGCATCGGCGTTGCTGGCGTTGATGCGCCCGGCATCGGTGTTCGAGAAATGGCTGCTGGCTGCGCTGACAGTGGCCGTGCTGTATCCGCTGGCCTACACGCTGGCTTTCTATCTGGTCGACGCGCCCGATCAATGGCTGGCATACGGGCAGGCAAAGCACCAGGCACTGCAGCAGGCGCTGGATTTGGCCAGGCATCCGGATGGCATCAGGCGTGTTGCGGTCGACCTCGACGAGTACCGCCTGGTGTTTCCGTGGACGGGCATGAAAGGCTGGCGCGACGCCGCGGGCCTGCTCCTGATCCTCTATTCCCTGCAGGGCATGGCTGTATTCGGCAGTCTCTATTTCCGCACCGTGCCTTTCATCAAGACGGGGCTGTCCTGTGTCTTCCTTTTCCTGGCGTGCGTGTTGTTGTCCACGGCGTTCCGAAGCCGCCCGGACGTCGTACTCGGTTACTGGGATCATCAGCGATCGTTGTCCACGCTGCAGGAAATCTTCTATCCGGCGCTATGGCTGGCCTTCCCGGGCCTGTTCTGGCTGGCCAGTTTCCTGGCGCTGAAGGAAAGGGAGATTTCCGCATGAAATCCGCTCCCTGGGTGGCCGGCTCCGCGCTGGGTCTGCTGCTTCTGGCGCTCGCTACCGCCAGTCCGTTCGATTCCCTCCAGAAAACCGTGCCGCTGGATTTCGCCGGAATAGACACGCTCGAATTCCGAGGGAACATGTCGCAAATCCGGATTTCGTCAAATCGTCCCCCGTATGCCAGCTATACCGATGAGCTGGACAGGCCATTGGATGTTCGGCGCACCGGCAGCCGCATGGTGATCACGACGAGCTCCGAGAGATATCTCGATGTCGAGCTCGGCATTCCCCCGAGCGTACGAGCGATCGATGCGCAATACGCCAGGATCGTCACCAGCGAACGCCTGCAGTCGATGCAGGTGACCTCGTCGGGGTCCGTCACATGGGAGGGCGACATAGCCCGGCTGGACTTGCGCGACCCTGCCGATCGCCCGAAGCACGCCGACGATGATTGCGGTTGCGACGGCACCCAGTTCAGCGTGTCCGGCGGTCACATCGACGAGCTCGTGGTGCGTTCGTCGCATGGACAATTGAGCCTGTCGGCGCCGGACAAGATCGACGCCGTGTACGCCTGGCTGGGAGGGAAAAAGGGCGTGACGCTTGAGAACGCACACCGTTTCGACAACATCCATTTGCTGGCCACCGAAGCACAGCTTCCGGATGCCGCCAGCCCGAAGCCGGCAACAGGTCCCTGACCGTGAAGGCATGCGCGTTCGCCTGATCGCGCCATGCGAGTACCATGGAGATCAAGCCTCTCCGACAGGCCGTGCCGCGTTAACCCCTTTCCTCGCGGACCATCGTTCACCGTCGTGGTTCGCACGTCATGGGGTTGTGATCCCGCGGCATGGACAGGGGGATTGCGATGAAGCGCGAACCAACCGACCCCGGCTCACCGAAGCCGACCCACTTGGAGATCGCCATGTACGAACATTCGAAGATTGACTCGCGCCGCCTGCTCGCCTCTGCCGTCGTTGCTGCCGCGACGGCGTTGTCGATGTCGAGTCCCGCGTTTGCAGCCGACCCTCCGGCCGCCGCCACGCCCGCGCCACAGCACGATGCGGCCTGCAACGGACCCAAGACAGACCCGATAACCGGTACGCATATCCACCGGGACTGCGACGCAACGACCCTCGACACGATCACCGTGTTCGGCGGTGCCCACCTGGGTCCTGGCGACGCGCAATGGACCGACGACGACAAGTCGGCTCCCGAGCTTCCGATGACGCGCGATTCCGGCACCCCCAAGCGCTGAACCCTGGCTGCAGGTTGCATGGCCGGCTGTTGCGAAACAGCCGGCCGCTGAAGCTTTCTCCATTTGCGCGGCAAATCTCGCCGCTCGTTGTGAGGATGGAGGAGCGAGACCTTTCGCCTCGAACCCTCTGCCCTCGCCTCCACTATCGGACTCGCACACGCACTTCCTGCATCCACAGGCAGATCAAGGTCCGGCCGCAAGGGCAGGCAGCACGCCTTCGGCACTCACGATCCGCACGTCACGCAGCTTGGCGAATACCTGCGCCACCCCATCGGGTCGACCATCGCCCAGCGCCAGCACGATATGGGTGGAATCGAATTCGCCCAGCCCCGCGTCGTAGCTCGTCCAGCGCCTGCCGTCCCAGGCCTGCACCCACATGTGCGGTCCGAACATCCGCTTCTGTCCAAGGAAACGGCTGGCGTATGCCATTCCGAACGCCACCCGGACGGGGATGTGGCGGGCCTTCGCGCCCGCCGCGAGCAGCAGCGCCGACTCCACGCAATCGCCCTCCCGGTCCTCGTAGGCCTCACGCGACGTCCGGTACCGGCCGAAGTAGACCGGTCCGTCGATGCGCTTCTGCACCTCGTCCACGAGCTGGCGCATGGTGCGGTCGACGTTGCCGGCGCGGCCGTAGCCTGCAAACTGGCGGATGACGCGATCGTTGCTGTCCGCCCAGTGGTTGGGTTGAAGATCGCGCTGCAACCCGGAAGCCGTCGGCGGCGCCTCCTGGCCGCAGGTCGTGCAGACCGTCAGGACAACCGCGCTGCCGTCCTGTTCGACGTGCTGCTCGCCCGTCTCCGGCCATGGCCAGGGAACACCGTCGTGCATCTCGATCCGGTATCGGATCGTCCCCTTCGCGGCCTGCTCGGAGATCCGGTAGGGCGATGCCACCGACGCCGCGCGGACCGCATCCCGCGCCGTCATCGGGCCGGTGTCCGGCGAATCGCTGGAGGTGGCGGGCGATGCGGGCCGCACGGAAGCCGGCTGGCCCGTATCGGGCGCTCCGTCGTTCGCCTCCAGGCGCGGAGCCGGATCGGCGAATCCTGACAGGAGCAGGCTCATGCCCAGCGCGGCAACGAGGTGACCAGGCTTCATCAGCGCCTCCATGGGAACAAGCGTACGCCAGGATCGGGTGCATGCCATCAACGAATCGACGCACAAGAAGGGGTTGCACGTCGCTTCAACAGCTTGCGGCAGCAAGCCGGCGAGACTTCGGTGCCGCCCTTCGTTCGTCGATCTCCGCGATCCATCTTGTCTGCGATTGCAGGACCTGACAGGCTTTCGCCTGTGAATGCAAGGCTTCACCTGTCCTGCCGGATGCCGAAATGAAAGCGAAGATTGCAAGCTTCGTCGCAGTTGCAGCCCTGGCGACCCTTCCCGGGATGGCGTCATCGGCCGATTTCCGCGAGGTGACTTCCGGAACCGATCGGCAACTCGTGATCGAGGGGGAAATCGAATCGGGCGACTTCCAGAAGTTCCTCGATGCCATCAAGGCGAACCAGGGGCAAATCAGCACGGTCTGGATCTTCTCGCCAGGCGGCGATTTCGACGAGGCAATGAACATCGGCCGTGCGATGCGGGCATTGGAACTGGCCTCGATGGTGCCGACGCAGAACAGGTTCGGAAAGCCCCAGTGCGACTCGAAAGTCGCCCGTCCGCTGGACCCTGCCCACTGCATTGCCGCGAGCGCCGGTTTCATGATGCACATCGGCGGCGTGTGGCGCGGCGGTTCGTACCTCATCGTCCACCGGCCCTATGTCGATCGAAAGAGCTTCAGCGAGCTTTCCGAAGCGCAGGCGCAGGTCAGGTTCGCCGCGCTCCAGGCCAACGCCAGGTCCTACATGTCGGAGATGGGGGTTCCCGCGCAGATCCAGGAGCGGGTTCTCGCGACGCCTTCGGACGACCGGTTCGTGCTGGACGAGGCAACGGTGAAGACGTATTTCTCGGGCGACCTGCCGGCCCGGCACGAGTGGCTGGTCGCCAGGTGCTCGCGCATGTCCCAGGGCGACAGGACGAGACTCGACCTGCTTCGCAACCGCCTTTCGCGCAAGTCCGGCAGGGACTTCACGTCGCAGGAAGAGGCGGAGTTGAAATTGCTGGATCAAGTCGACCTGGAGGAAGAAAGCTGCAGGATTCCGCTGGCGGAATCGGGCAGGATGGCCGCTTTCGAGAATTACTTCCACGCCAAGGCCAGTGCGCATGCGGAACAGCCGTTCGGCGCCTGGGTCAGTGCGGCGAACGACCTGGGCCTCGGGTTTTCCGACGCCGTCGAGAAGAACGGGTTCGTCGAGCAGCTTTTTCCCGATGCAAGCCACCTCGAACGGGCCGCCACCGCGCACTCGCCGATGGTCATGGAATTCGATATGCCCCAGGCGGTTGGCGTGGTTTCGAAAATATCCGTTTTCAGCCCCCCGGATCCTTCCGCGCTGTACGAACACCAGCTGCTGGATACCTTGAACAAGTCCTGGGGGGCGTCGAAGAGTTCGAATGGATTGCCGATGGTCTGGAAGCGCAAGGCATTCGTGGCAACATTGAGCCACCAGGGCTCGGCGGAGAGCGAATCGCTGGTCTTGCAGATCGAAAAAAACTGACGCAAGGATTCCGTCCCTGCCGCCTCGGGTCGGGAACGCTTCTTCGTCGCCTTGAGGTATTCCATGACCCGAATGTTCAGGAACGGACATCCGGCGATGACTCGCTGTTGATCGTGTGGATGTCAGGGCACCAGCCGCCCACAATGCGCTTCACGTCAAGGTTCCGTCCTGCGCGGTTGGCCAGAATGAAGGCCAACTCCTGTTCTACCGGTACGTCATCCTGCTCTAGTATCCGCAGGACACCCGTCGAGGCGAGGTCACATGGATCAAGGCGGCATCATCCTGTGCGTGGACGACGACTCCACGGTCCTGAACGCGCTGCGCAGCGTGTTGTCGCACCATTTCGGCTCGGAAGTGCAAGTGGAGTTCGCCGAAAGCGGCGACGAGGCGCTGGAGATCGTCGCCGACCTGCGCGCGCAGGGGAAGGAACTGGGCCTGATCATCTCCGATTTCATGATGCCCGGGCTGCGCGGCGACGAGCTGCTGGTGCGGATGCACGAGGAAAGCCCGAACACGGTCAAGATCCTGCTCACCGGCCAGAGCGACCTGAGCGGCGTCAAGCGCGCGATCAACGACGCCAACCTGTACCGGTTCCTCGAAAAGCCCTTCATCAACGACGACATCGTCCTGACCATCCGCGGCGCGATCCGTTCCTATTTCCAGGAGCGCGACCTGATCCGCCAGAACGAGGAACTCAAGCGGATGAACGCCGAGCTCGAGAGCATCGTCCAGGCGCGCACGCAGGAGCTGCAGGAGAAGAACCGCGAGCTCGAGGTGTTGTCGGTCACAGACCGGCTGACCGGCCTGTTCAACCGCCGCAAGCTCGACCAGATCCTCGACGAGGAACTGATCCGCAGCCGGCGCTACGCGATCAACTTCTCGGTCATCCTCATCGACATCGACCATTTCAAGCGCGTCAACGACACCCACGGACACGGCGTGGGGGATACCGTGCTGTCGGACATGGCGCACATCATGCGCGAATGCACGCGCGAGGCGGACTCGCTGGCCCGCTTCGGCGGCGAGGAATTCGTGATGGTGTGCCGTCACCAGGGGCTGGCGGGAACCTTGTCCACCGCGGAAAAGCTCCGCGAAGCGATCGCGGGCCATTCATTCGCCGGGGTCGGCTCGGTCACCGCGAGCTTCGGTGCGGCGACCTGCCACGAGAACGACGACGCCGCCAGGCTGCTGGCGCGGGCCGACACCGCGCTGTACCAGGCGAAAGCCGCCGGCCGCAACCGGGTGGAGTCGGCGTGATGAACGATTCGTCCGTCCAGCTCGCCAGGCGCCTGGCCGTGGTGGAAGCCGAACTGGCCGACCGCAAGAGCGGCGACGACCTCCAGCGCGCCCTGTACGAAATCGCCGCGCTGTCGGCAGCCGACAGCCCGGAGCACGAGCACTACGCGCGCCTGCACGAGATCGTCAGTCGGTTGATGGACGCGCGCAACTTCATCATCGCCACCTACGACGCCGGGCAGCAGATGATCCGCCAGGAATACCTGGTCGACGAAGACCCGAACGAAGTGAAGGAGAACATCCCCTACGGCGAAGGCATCTCTTCGCTGGTGATCCGCAGCCGCAAGCCCTGGCTGCTCGACGATGCCCAATTCCGCGAGCTGGTCGACTGCGGCGAGATCCGCGCGCCGCGCGGCACGGTCGATTTCAATAGCTGGATGGGCACGCCCCTGATCGCCCAGGACACGGTGTACGGGCTGATCATCGTGCAGAGTTACCGCGCGGACGTCAGCTATACCCAGGCCGACCTCGACCTGCTCAGCTACGTCGCCAGCCACGTCGCCGCGCTGGTGGCGCGCTGGCAATCGAACAAGGCGCTGAAGGAGGCGAACGCGGAACTGGCGCGGTCGGCCGAGACCCTGCGCCTGGTCGGCGACATCGGCAAGGACCTGACCGGCAGCCTGGACGTGCTGGCGATCTGTCGCACGATGGAAAAACACTGCGCCGCGCTGCTGCCGATGGACGCGTTCGGCGTGGCCCTGCTTTCGCCCACCGGCGATTCGCTCGACTATGTCCATTACGTCGAGGACGGCGTCGTCGATGTCGCCACGTCCTACCCGCTCGATCACCCGACCTCGCTGGCCGTGCTCACCTTGCGCGAGGACCGCGAGTTGACGCTGTTCAACGAGGCCCAGTTGCTCGACGCGCCGTCCGGCACGAACGTCGCCGAGAGTGCGCCGATCCTGTCCGCCGTTTTCAGGCCCCTGATCGCCAATGGCCGGCGCATCGGCGTGGTGACGGTGCAAAGCCATGCCACCGACGCCTATCACGAGCGTGACCTCGAGGTGTTCCGTTCGGCCGCGGCCTACGCCGCGATCGCGCTCGCCAATGCCGATGCGTTCGCGGCCGCGGAGAAAGCGCGCCGCGAAGCCGCGCAGGCGCTGGTCGACCTGCACCAGGCCGAAGCGCACCTGGTGCATTCGGAAAAGATGGCTTCGCTGGGCCAGTTGATCGCCGGCGTCGCGCACGAGATCAACACGCCGATCGGCGCGATCAAGTCCAGCGGCCGCAACATCTCCGAATCGATCGGCAGTTCCCTTGTCGGCCTGCCGAAGCTGCTGGCGGAACTCGACGACGAGCACCGCCGGCTTTTCAGCGACCTGATCGCGCGCGCCAGCGCACCCAGGGCGGTGCTCAGCACGCGCGAGGAACGGGCGATCGTGCGCCAGGTCACCGAGCGGCTGGAGGCGCTGGGCATCGACCAGGCCAGGCATCGCGCCGGCCTGCTGTCGCAACTGCAATCGCACGAGGTCCTCGACGAGGTGCTGCCCCTGCTCCGGCATCCGTCGAACCAGCTGATCCTCGAGACCGCCTACGGCATCGCCACCATCACCACCAACGCCGACAACATCAACACCGCGGTCGATCGCGTGGCGAAGATCATCTTCGCGCTCAAGTCGTTCTCGCGCTTCGGCGGTGCGCAGGTCTGGGTCAAGGCCGACCTGCGCGAAGGCATCGAGACGGTCCTGACGATCTACCACAACCAGATCAAGCAGGGCATCGAGCTGGTCAGGCACTTCGAGGAAGTGCCGCACGTGCACTGCCTGCCCGACGAGATCAACCAGGTGTGGACCAACCTCATCCACAACGCGCTGCAGGCGATGGGCCGCACCGGTACCCTGACCATCGGGCTGCGCCAGGAGGCTGGCAACGCCCTGGTGTCGATCGGCGATACCGGCTGCGGCATTCCACCGGAACTGCGCGGGCGGATCTTCGATGCGTTCTTCACGACCAAGCCGGCGGGCGAAGGCACTGGCCTTGGCCTGGAGATCGTGCGCAAGATCGTCGAGAAACACGGCGGCCACATCACCGTCGAAAGCGAAGTCGGCCGTGGCAGCACGTTCACCGTCAGTCTGCCCATTGCCGGCGCCACCAACGCAGGAGTCGCGTGATGGAAAAGGGAGTGTTGCTCTGCGTCGACGACGAGGTCATCGTCCTGACCGCCCTCAAGGACCAGCTGCGTCGCGCCTACGGCAGCGATTTCGTGGTCGAGGTGGCCGAGAGCGCCGAGGAAGCGCTGGAACTGCTCGACGAGTTGTCCGAGCAGGGACACACCATCCTGGTCATCGTTTCGGACTGGTTGATGCCCGGCATGAAGGGCGACGAGTTCCTGGTCCAGGCGCACCACCGCTTCCCGACCGTCGTCAAGATCATGCTCTCGGGGCAGGCCGAACAATCGGCGGTGGATCGCGCGCGCCGCGATGCCGGCCTGCACGAGTTCCTGTCCAAGCCGTGGAACGCCGCCGAGCTGGTCGAAGCCATCAATCAGGGCCTGCGCGGCAGCCTTGTGGGGAACTAGGGTTGCGTCCCACAGATAGTTTTGTCTTCGGTCTGGTTGTCCGTGCGCCATGTACCCGTTCGTGGTGAGCCGGTCGAACCACACTC
The DNA here is from genome assembly GCA_036496805.1 of Lysobacteraceae bacterium. GTDB lineage: Bacteria > Pseudomonadota > Gammaproteobacteria > Xanthomonadales > Xanthomonadaceae > SZAS-103. The sequence goes on along the minus strand of DASXKN010000034.1, from coordinate 95,762 downwards.
TCACCGTTCCGAATGGGCTTTTCGACGAACCCGCAGTCTGCGACGGACTTGGTCTGAAGATGGGCTTCCAGCCGATCCACTCATGGTTCGACAGGCTCACCACGAACGGAGCCTGGACAGTCCGAATCCCATTCCCGATTCCCGTTCCACAATGACCCCATGGATATCGCGCCGGTCGCCCGCAACATCCTCACCCCCAGCCAGCTCGGCGCGATGGCGCGCGACCTGCTGGAAGGCAGTTTCCCGATGGTGTGGGTGGAGGGCGAGCTGGGCGGCGTGTCCAGACCCGGGTCGGGCCACCTCTACTTCAACCTCAAGGACGCGCGCGCGCAGTTGCGTTGCGCGATGTTCCGGACGAAGAGCCAGTACCTGCGCTTCGCGCCGCGCGACGGCGTGCAGGTGCTGGTGCGCGGCCGCCTGACGGTGTACGAGGCGCGCGGCGACCTGCAGTTGATCGTCGAGCACATGGAGGAAGCCGGCGAAGGCGCGCTGCGAAGGGCCTACGAGGAACTCAAGGCGAAGCTCGCGGCGGAAGGCCTGTTCGATGCGACGCGCAAGCGGCCGTTGCCGCGGTTCGTGCGCCGCCTCGGCGTGGTCACCTCGCCGTCGGGCGCGGCGATCCGCGACGTGCTGCACGTGCTACGGCGGCGTTTCCCGCTGCTGGACGTCGAGATCGTGCCATCGCCCGTGCAGGGCGCGGCGGCGGTGGCGACGCTGGTCCAGGCGCTGCGCTGGGCGGCATCGAGCGGGCGCTACGACGCGGTCCTGCTCACCCGCGGGGGCGGTTCGCTCGAGGACCTGTGGTGTTTCAACGACGAATCGCTGGTGCGCGCCATCGTCGCCTCGCAGGTGCCGGTGATGTCGGCGATCGGCCACGAGATCGACACCACGCTGGCCGACTTCGCCGCCGACGTGCGCGCGCCCACGCCCTCGGCGGCCGCCGAGCTGCTGGTGCCGGATCGCGCCGAATTGCTGGCGGCATTGCGACGCCAGCGCGCGCGGATCGACGAGGCGATGCGGCGGCGCACCGATGCGCCGGCGCAGCGCGCCGACCGCGCCTGGCTGCGTTTGCAGGCGCTGCGCCCGCACGCGCGCCTCGAGCGCGGCGCCGCGCGGTTGCAGGACCTGCGACGCAGGCTGGGGGATCTGTCGACGCGCCCCTTGATCCAGCGACAGGAGCGCATCGCGACCCTCGCCGCGCGCCTGCGCCTGCTGCATCCGCGCGCGGCACTGCCATTGCATAGCGAACGCCTCGACCGCGATGCGACGGCCTTGCTGCGCGCGCATGCCGAGCACGTGGAGCAGTGCCGCCTGCACCTGCTCGGCCTTGCGCGCGCGCTCGATGCCGTCAGCCCGCTGGCGACGCTGCGCCGCGGTTTCGCGATCCTTCACGACGCCGATGGCAGGATCGTCCGCAGCGTCGCGCAGACCCACCCCGACCAGCGGCTCGACGCGAGGCTGGCCGATGGAAGCATCGCCCTGAGGGTCGAGCCGCCGCCGTAGACATGCATCGCAACGCAGGGACATCGCAGCGCAGGAGCATGCACGATGCTGAAGAAGACCTATCCCTACTACCTCGCCAACCGCGCCGTAGCGGCCAACCGCGATCTCGAAGTCCTCGACAAGTACACCGGCAAGGTCGCCTGCCGAGTCGCGATGGCCGACGCGAAGGCGATCGACCGGGCGATCGCGGCGGCAGTGAAGTCGCAGGACGCCCTCGCCCGCTTCGCGCCCGACCAGCGCCAGGCCGTGCTCGAGCACTGCGTCGCGCGCTTCACGGAACGACAGGAAGAGCTGGCCTTGGCGTTGTGCGTCGAGGCCGGCAAGCCGATCAGGGACGCGCGCGGCGAAGTCGTGCGGTTGATCGATACCTTCCGCATCGCCGCCGGCGAAGCGGTGCGCATTGGCGGCGAGGTGATCGAGATGGCGATCTCGCCGCGCACCCGCGGCTACCGTGGCTTCGTCAAGCGCGTGCCGATCGGGCCGTGTTCGTTCATCAGCCCGTTCAACTTTCCGCTGAACCTGGTCGCGCACAAGGTCGCGCCGGCGATCGCGGCGGGTTGTCCCTGGGTGCTCAAGCCGGCGTCGCGCACGCCGATCGGCGCGTTGATCATCGGGCAGGTGCTGGCGGAAACCGACCTGCCGCGCGGCAGCTTCTCGATCCTGCCCTGCCACCGCGATGGTGCGGACCTGTTCACGACCGACGAGCGTTTCAGGCTGCTCTCGTTCACCGGTTCGGCCGCGGTCGGCTGGGACCTGAAGGCGCGCGCCGGCAAGAAGAAGGTGGTGCTGGAACTGGGCGGCAATGCGGCCTGCGTCGTCGACGCCGACCAGGGCGACGACCTCGACCCGCTGGTCGAACGCCTGGTGTTCGGCGCGTTCTACCAGTCCGGGCAGAGCTGCATCAGCGTGCAGCGCGTGTTCGTCCACGCGTCGCTGTATGAGGAACTGCGCGAGCGCTTGGTGAAGGCGACGAAGGCGCTCAAGGCCGGCGATCCGAAGAAGGAGAAGACCTTCATCGGCCCCATGATCGATGTTGCCGCGGCGAAGAAGCTGGAAGGCTGGATCGGCGAGGCGGTCTCCGCTGGCGCGAAGGTTTTGTGCGGTGGTTCGCGGCGCGGGGCGATGCTGCAGGCCACCGTGCTCGAAGGCGTGCCGCAGGGCGCGACGATCGAGGCCGAGGAGGCATTCGGCCCGGTCGTGCTGCTCGCGCCGTTCGACGATTTCGAACAGGCCCTGCAAGCCGTGAACGCGAGCCGCTACGGCCTGCAGGCCGGCGTGTTCACCCACGATATCCGCCACGCGATGCGCGCCTGGGACGTGCTCGAGGTCGGCGGAGTGATCGTCAACGACGTGCCGAGCTGGCGCGTGGACCACATGCCCTACGGCGGCGTGAAGGATTCCGGTCTCGGTCGCGAGGGCGTGTGCTACGCGATCGAGGACATGACCGAGCCGCGACTGCTCGCCATCCGCGACTGAGGCGGCGGGCCGCACGGCGCGGCGAAGCTGCGCGACATCGCAAAGTCCTCGCCGACCGGATCGCTCCCGGCGTTCAGGCGCCCGTTCCGGAAGGCTCGCAGTTGACCATCCACGGAATGCCGAAGCGGTCGACGAGCATGCCGAAGCGCGGCGACCAGAAGGTCTGCTGGATCGGCATGCGCACCGTGCTGCCCTCGGCCAGCGCGTGGAAAAAGCGATCGGCTTCCTCGACGCTCTCCGTCTGCACGGAGACGGAGAAACCGTCGGGCTTGAGGCTCTCCCCGGGCGGACAATCCGATCCCATCAGCAACTGGTCGCCCACCTGCAGGCGGGCATGGATGACGCGGCCCTGCGCCTCGGGCGGCATCTGCGCGGCCATCGGCGAATCGGCGAAGGTGGACATCATCAGGATGGTTCCGCCGAGCGCCTGCTCGTAGAACCGGAAAGCCTCGGCGCAACAACCGTCGAAAGTGAGATAGGTGATGAGCTTCATGCGTTCCTCCGCGTGGTGGGCGCGTGTTGCGCCGGTGGGTTCAATGCTGGGTGGTGATGGAAGCTGCCAGCTTCCCGATCAGGTCGCGCGTGCCGCGCTCGCGCGAACCAGCGTCGTCGTAGCCGTCCACGAAGGCGCCCTGCTCGGTCACCCGCAGCAGCGTGGCGTCGCCATCGGGCACGATCTCAACGGTGGCCAGCGAGATCGAGATCAGCCGGCCGTCCATGCGCATCGAGTAAGCGTAGACGATGCGGCTATCGGCGACGATGTCGTGGTAGTGCGCGCGGAAATCCGTGACCGTGCCGCTGCGCCATGTTCCGACCAGGCGTTCGTCGCCGCCGACGCGGAAATCGAATTCGCGAAGGTCCAGGGTCCATTCGCCGGTGGTGCCGGCGAACCAGCGCGACTTGCCCTCGACCGTGGACCACGCGGCGAAGACCTGCCGAGGCGTCGCGGCGATGCGGCGTTCGATGGTGAAGCTGTCGTGTTTCGCGATGCCTTCAGGATTTGCGGTCATGTTTTTTCTCCTTTCGTTGGGTCGTTTTCCTGCGCGTCGATGTCGCGGGTCGATCCGGCGTGTCTCCACCGCCCTGCGATTGCATTTCGCGCAGGTAGGCCTCCAGCCGGTCGAAGCGTTCTTCCCAGAGCCGCTTGTACTGTCCGACCCAGTCCGCCACGTCGCGCAGCGGCGCGGCTTCCAGCTTCGCCGGACGCCACTGCGCATTGCGGCCCCGCGAGATCAGGCGCGCGCGCTCCAGCACTTTCAGGTGCTTGGTGACGGCGGGCAAGGTCATGTCGAACGGTGCCGCCAGGTCGGTCACCGTCGCTTCGCCGAGCGCCAGTCGAGCGAGGATCGCGCGGCGCGTCGGATCGGCCAGTGCAGAGAAGGTGGCGCTGAGCTTGTCCATGCCGTCGTTGTTCGATTTGTATTTTACCTTACAGTTAAATACTAAGCGTGGAGCCCTTTGTCAAGCATTTCCTCGGCGTAACCCCATGGCGGCACGGCCGGCGTTGCATCACGTGTCCATCCAGCCAGGAGCATCGCCATGCGCCGCACCCGCCTCGCCCTCGTCATCGTCGCCTGCCTTGCCGCCACCGCGTGCGGGACGACGCAGACCTCAGAATCCACGACGGCATCGTCGTCCGCCCACGCAACCGCTGCGCCCCCCGGACAGCACGCCGCGAACCCGCAAGCCAACCCGCAGGCCGATGGTCGGTTGGATCGCGAAACGCCTGCAGATGCGCGCCAGCGCGACGGCGACCGCATTGCCGGCAAGCCTGCGCCGCGCGCCGAAAAGAAACAGGACGAAAAAGACATCGGCGCCACCGAGGAAATACGGGCGAATCGCCCGGTCGTGCCGGCGCCGATGGTAGTCATGAACGAGCCGGCACCCGCTGCCGCCATGATCGCCGAACCGCCGCCGCCGCCCTCGCCCATGATGATGAAATCGGTCGGCGGCGCGATCTCGCCAAACAGCATGCAGTTCGCCGGCTCGAGCATCCGCCGGATTTCGCCGCAGGCTCCGGGATGGAATCCCGCGCAAGCCGTCTCCGCCGGCGAACAGTATGCGAAACACGACGACAATCCGGTGCAGCGCACCGCCGAAAATCCGGTCTCCACCTTCTCGATCGACGTCGACACCGGCAGCTATTCCAACGTGCGCCGCATGCTCGCCGCCGGCCAGCGCCCGCCCGCGGACGCCGTGCGCGCCGAGGAGATGATCAACTATTTCGACTACGCCTATCCCGCACCATCTTCGCGCGCGGTGCCGTTCCGCGTCACCACCGAAATGGCTCCGGCGCCGTGGAATGCGAAGCACACCCTGCTGCAGATCGGCATCAAGGGCTACGACGTGGCGCACGCGCAGATCCCGCCGTCGAACCTGGTGTTCCTGATCGACACGTCCGGCTCGATGGACGAACCGAACAAGCTGCCCCTGCTCAAGCAGGCGTTCGCGCAGCTCGTCCCGAACCTGCGCGCGCAGGACCGCGTGTCGATCGTCGTCTACGCCGGATCGGCCGGCCTCGTACTGCCGCCGACGCCCGGCGACCACCACGCCCAGATCCTCGCGGCGCTCGGCAAGCTTGAAGCCGGCGGCTCGACCAATGGCGGCGCCGGCATCGGCCTTGCCTACGCGCAGGCGCGCAGTTCCTTCATCAAGGGCGGCGCCAATCGCATCATCCTGGCCACCGACGGCGACTTCAACGTCGGCGTGTCCGATGTCGGCTCGCTCAAGGAGATGGTCGCCCGCGAACGCGACAGCGGCATCGCCCTGACCACGCTCGGCTTCGGCGTGGACAACTACAACGACACCATGGCCGAACAGCTCGCCGACATCGGCGACGGCAACCACGCCTACATCGACAACATCAACGAGGCGCGCAAGGTGTTCGTGGACGAGATGAGCTCGACCCTGCTGACCATCGCCAAGGACGTGAAGATCCAGATGGAGTTCAATCCCGCCGTCGTCACCGAATACCGCCTGATCGGTTACGAGGACCGTGCCCTGCGCCGCGAGGATTTCAACAACGACAAGGTCGATGCCGGCGAGATCGGCGCGGGGCACAACGTCACCGCCATCTACGAGTTGAGCCTGGCCGGATCCGGCGGCGACAGCGTCGATCCGCTGCGTTATGCGCCGCCGCGGATCGGGTCGGGCATCCAGGGCGAAATCGGCCTGCTGCGCTTGCGCTACAAGCAGCCCGACGCGACCACCAGCAAGCTCATCGAGACGCCGCTCCGGCTCGGCGACGTGGCCGCGACGGCGAGCCCGCGCCTGCGCTTCGCCGCCGCGGTCGCCGCCTACGCGGACAAGCTGCGCGGCGGGACCCATCTGAACGGCTATTCCTGGGACGCGATCGACGCGCTCGCCCGCGCCACCGGCGGTGTCGACCGCTACGGTTACCGCGCCGAGTTCGAACGACTGGTCGGGAAGGCGCGCGCGCTGGACGTGGGCGCGATGCCCGTGGCCGTCACGCGCTGAAGGAACCGGCGATGCGAGACGCCCGTGGCCATCACGCGCTGAAGGAACCGGCGATGCGTGACGCCCATGGCCATCACGCGCTGAAGGAACCGGCGAGGCGCGACGCCCGTGGCCGTCACGCGCTGAAGGAACCGGCGATGCGCGACGACGGACATCGCAGCGCGTCGCCGGCCGCTGCTCCGCGCGCCCGGTCAGTCGACCGGATCGGGCGCCGGCGCCGGATGCGCGAACAGGAAACCCTGTCCGAGCCGGCAGCCGAGCGATCCGAGCACGTCGCTCTGCGCTTCGGTCTCGACGCCCTCGCCCACCGCGTCGATGCCCAGCGAGATGGCCAGCGCCAGGATCGCTTTCACGACCATCTCGCTGCCCTTGCCATCGGCGATGATCAGGTCGGCGACGAAGGAACGGTCGATCTTCAGCGCCTTGATCGGGAAGCGATGCAGGTAGGACAGCGCGGAGTAACCGGTGCCGAAGTCGTCGAGCTGCGCCCAGATGCCGCCGTCGCGCAATTGTTCGAGCGAGTTGAGCACGGACACCGAGTTGTCGAGCAGGGCGCCCTCGGTCAATTCGATGCGCAGGCGTCCCGGCTCGATGCCGTACTGCCGCGCGAGCGCCAGCAGGCGCGGCGCGAGGTCGGGAGAACGGAAGTGCCGCGGCGAGACGTTGATGCTCACGTACTCGCCGTCCATGGCGACCGCGTGGAAGCGGCGGCAGGTTTCCTCGAACATCAGCCAGTCGATCTGCTCGATCACGCCGCTGTCCTCGGCGACAGCCAGGAATTCGACCGGCGAGAGCACGCCGCGTTCCTCGTGGCGCCAGCGCAGCAGCGCCTCGTAGCCGATGATGCGGCGATCGGACAGGCGCACGATCGGCTGGAAGTACGGCACGAAGCTGCCGACGGCAATCGCGCGGCGCAGGTCGCTCTCGAGGTCGTGCACGCGCAGCGCCTCGAAACGGAGCGCCTCGTCGAACAGTTCGTAGCGGCTGCGGCCCTTGTTCTTGGCGCGGTACATCGCCACGTCGGCGTCGCGCAGCAGTTCCTCGGGCCGCTTGTACTGCGGCGCGGCCATCGCGATGCCGACGCTGGCCGAGGTGAACAACTCCTTGCCCGCGATCATGATCGGCGTCGCCAGCGCGGCGATGATCCGCTGCGCGACCTCGCAGGCCTCGTTCGCGCTCTTGATGTCCTCGACCAGCACCGAGAACTCGTCGCCGCCCAGGCGCGCGACCGTGTCCGGCAGGCGCACCGCGCCGGCGATCAGGCGGCTGGCCTGCTTGAGCAACTCGTCGCCGACCAGGTGGCCGACCGAATCGTTGACGACCTTGAAGCGGTCGAGGTCGAGGAAGAGCACCGCGAAGCCGCGCTCGGGATCGCGCTGGTAGGCGGCCATCGCGCGCTGCATGCGATCGAGCAGGCGGGTGCGGTTCGGCAGGCCGGTGAGCGCGTCGTGCAGCGCCTGGTGGGTGAGCGATTCCTCGGCGCGTTCGCGCTCTGCGATCTGCCCGCGCAGCTTGCGGTTGGCGTTCGCCAGTTCGCGGGTGCGCTCCTCGACGCGCCGCTCGAGTTCGGCGTACGCGGCCTTGAGGTTGTCCTGCGCGCGCTTGCGCAGCAGGCCGCTGGCGATGTGGAAGGAGACGAAGGTCAGCAGCTCCTGGTCGCGCTCGGTGTAGTGGATGTCGGGCGAATAGCTCTGCACCACGATCACGCCGACGGTGCGCTCGTCGCGCATCAGCGGCACGCCGAGCCAGCACACCGACGGCGTGCCGATGCTGTGCACTTCGTCGGCATCTTCGAGCTTGTGGATCGCGTCGCGATCGGCCAGCAGCGGCTTGCCGGTGCGCAGCACGAATTCGGTCAGGCCGCGCGCGAGCCTGCGCGGTATGCGGACCGCATCGCGCTCGTCGATCGAGTACGGGAAATGGATCTCGTCGCCGTCCTCGGAAAGCAGGGCGATGAAGAAGTTGCGCGCGTACAGCAGGCGGCTGACTTCCTCGTGCACCGCGGCGTAGAACTGTTCGAGGGTGTCGGCCGCGATCGACAGCTCGGCGATGCGGTAGAGCGCGCGCTGCAACTGCTCGGCGCGCTGGCGCTCGACGACCTCGCTGCGCAGCTCGAGGTTGGCCATCGCCAGCTCGCGGGTGCGCTCGAACACGCGGCGCTCGAGCTCGGACTGCTGCTGCTTGCGGTCGAGGGCGGTGAGGATGTGCTGGGCGACGTAGGACAGCAGGGTGCGGTCCTCCTCGTCGTAGCCGACAAGGGCGTCGTAGCTCTGCACCACGATCGCGCCGCGCACGTTGTCGTCGGCCAGCATCGGCACGCCCAGCCACGCGTAGCTTTCCGGACCGTGCTCGTCGTCGTAGACCATCCCCATCTGCTGGCGGACCACGTCGGACGGACCCATGAAGGCCTGCCCGCGGCGGATCAGGCCGACGGTGAGGCTGTTGGGCAGCGCGTCGAGCGGGATCTCCATGTCCGGGTCGGCCTCGAAGGTGTCGAGGACGTCGGCGAAGTAGAGGAAGCGCAGGCTGTCGTTGTTCTCGTCGTACAGGACGATGAAAAAGTTCTCGGCGTACATCAGGCCGGCGACGATCTGGTGCAGGCCGCGCAGCATCTTGGGCATTTCCATCTGCGCGCTGGCCATGTCGGCGATCGCGTAGAGCGCGCTCTGCAGTTGCTCGGCCTTCTGCAGGCGCAGCACGCGCGCGGACAGGTGGGTGCGTTCGAGCAGCGCCGAGCCGAACAGGTGGACGCGGTCGAGCAGCAGGCTCCAGTCGTGCGGCGGCTGCTCGGGATCGATCTCGATCGCCACCGCCAGCCAGCTGTCGGCCTGCTCGATCCGCCAGCACACCGCGACGCCCGCGCCCTTGCTGCGCACCTGCCCGTCGGCGTGTTCGATGGCGCGGTCCAGCAGGACTTCGACCCTGGACGACAGCGGGCCGCTGCGCCACTCGGAGTCCTGCTCGCCCTGGTTCCAGGAAAGCGCGAGCTGGCGGAAACCGGGGATCGATCGTGCGCGGTGGGTGAGCGCGATGCCGAGGTCGCTCATCGGGCCGAGGCCCGGCAGATCCAGCGCGGCGACAGGTTCAGGAAAGGCCACGCTCATGGATTCGGTACGATGCATATCCCCGGCATGTCGACGTCGACGGCCCAGCATAGCAACGCCGGCAGGCAGCGGCGAGTTCCCAGCCGCGCGCGCCATCGCGTAGGCTGTGGCGCATGGATGCCGACCCCTCGGATGAAGCCCTGATGATGGCCTACGGCCGCGGCGAGGCGGGCGCGTTCGAGACGCTGTACGCGAGGCATCGCGGGGGGTTGTTCCGCTACCTGCTGCGGCATGTGCGCCAGCAGGCGCTGGCCGAGGAATGCTTCCAGGACGTATGGAGCCGGCTGATCGCCGCACGCGAACGCTATCGTCCGGAGGCGAAGTTCTCGACCTGGCTCTACCAGATCGCCAGCAACCGCCTGACCGACCACTGGCGCGCGCTGGGACGGCAAGGCGGCTTCGTCGACGACGGCGACGAGCGCGCCGAGCGCGAGCCCGATCCGTCCACGCCCGACCACGAACTGTCGGCGTTCGAGCAGCGCCGGCGGCTGCAGCTGGCGCTCGAGGAATTGCCGCCCGACCAGCGCGAGGCCATCCTGCTGCGGCTGGATCGGGAACTCGGACTGGAGGAAATTGCCCAGATCACAGGAGTCGGACGCGAAACCGTGAAATCCCGCCTGCGCTACGCCATGGACAAGCTGCGCGCGAGGTTGAGCTCATGACCCAGACGCCACAGCTGCCGCCGAACGATCCCGAGCCGCTGGATGCCACCGAGCGCGAGCTCGCGCGGATGCTGCACAACCTGCCATCGGCCTCGCCACCGCCGGAACTCGATGCGCGCATCCTCGGCGCCGCGCGCCGCGCCGTGCAGCAGGTACGGCCGCGCAAGCTGAGCTGGTGGCGCTCGATCGGCATGGGCACCGCCGCCAGCGCCCTGATCGCGGCCGGCCTGTTCCTGAAGATGCACGGTGACGGCCAGGATGGGCAAGTTCCCATGCCGTCGTCCGAACCGGCGGCTGACGCATCCGCGCCAGCCACGGCGAAGCAGCAGGCCGGACCTCCCCCCGCGCACATGGTCGCGCCATCGATGCCGATGCCGGCGATGCGGTCGCCACCGCCGCCGCAAGCCGAACCGGCGGCCGCGAATGAGGTTGCGGCACCGACGTCGAACGCGGCGCCGGCGCCGATGGCGCCCGCACAGCCTTCCGATGCCGGATCGCTGGCAGGCAAGCCCGCCGCGAATGCCTTCCCGGCGACTCCATCGCCCGAGCGCGGTCGTGCTCAGGCAGCCGGCGCGATCGAACCGCCGCCGCCGCCGCCCTCGCCTCCCATCGCTCACCAGGCGCCGATGCAGTTCGCCTCGCCGGCGCCGCCTCCGATCACGGAGCAGCGTGCCGAGAGCAAGACCGAGGCTTCTCCGACGCCACCGCGGGACCTGCAGAACGAGCCAGCCGCGGCCGCGACGACCGCGGGCCAGGATGAGCTCGACAAGGATGCATCCCAGGCCGCGAAAAAGTCGGCATCGGCCGTGGGCGGCAGCTCGAGTTATGCAGGATCTGCTCCGCCCGGATCCGCTCCGTCCGGATCGGCGAGCGCGACCGACAGCGCGAAGGCGAAGAACCTGGACACGATCGACATGACCGGCTCCCGGCTCAGGCGCGTGGACAAGGAGAGCGCCCCACCCGTCCTGGTCATCGACCGCAAGATCACCAAACGACTGCCACCCGTCGACGACGATGTCCGGCTCGCTCCGCCGCAGTGGCTCGACCGCATCCGCCTGCGCATCAAGGCCGGCGACGACGGCAATGCGCGCGCAAGCCTGCGGCGCTTCCACGCGCGCTACCCGGACGCGGCCATTCCCGACGACTTGCAGCCCCTGCTGCCATGAGCATCCCGCGATGAGCGCTCCACGATGAGTTTGTCGACGCTGGCCGCGCCGGCGCGTTTCGAATCGATCGTGAAGAAGAGCCGCTTCCTCGCCATGGCCACCGCCGTCGACGACGTCGAACAGGCGGCGGCCTTCCTCGCGGCCGTGCGCGAAACCGGCGCGAACCACAACTGCTGGGCCTTCCGCGTCGGCGACAGCTATCGCTCCTCCGATGACGGCGAACCGGCCGGCACCGCGGGCCGGCCGATCCTCGCGGCGATCGACGGGCAGCGCTGCGACCGCGTGGTGGTCGTGGTCGCGCGCTGGTTCGGCGGGATCAAGCTGGGCGCCGGTGGCCTCGCGCGCGCTTACGGCGGCGCCGCATCCGAATGCCTGCGCATCGCCGCGAAGACGCCCCTCGTCGAACTCGCACAGGCGACCATCGCCTGCGAGTTCGGCCATGTCGGCGCCATCCACCAGTTGATCGCGCAGTTCGGCGCCGGCAAACGCGGCGAGCATTTCAGCGACGACGGCCTGCGGATCGCCATCGAACTGCCGCGCGATCGCCTCGCGCCCTTGCAAAACGCCCTGCGCGACGCCACCCGTGGCCAGGCACGCCTCGCGGAAGACCCGGAATGAACGACGCAACGCCTCCCCATTCTTCCATCAAGGCCGCCGCCGCCACGGCCCCCGCTCCGGCAAGCCCCAACCTGCGGCCGCTGGGCGCGCTGTGGCCCTACGTGCGGCGCTATCCGAAGCTGATCGCGGGCTGGCTCGGGTTTCTCGCACTGTCCTCGACCTCGACCCTCGTCATGCCCGTCGCGGTGCGTTACATGGTCGATCGCGGCTTCAGCCACGCGCAGGGCGGCTCGATCGACCAGTGGTTCCTGCTCCTGCTCGTCGTCGCCCTCGTGATGGCCTTCGCCACCGCCGGCCGCTTCTTCTGCGTGAGCCTGCTCGGCGAACGCGTGGTCGCCGACCTGCGCCGCGGCCTCTACGACCGCCTGATGCGCCTCGATATCGCCTTCTACGAGCGCACCCGAACCGGTGAGCTGATCTCGCGGCTGTCGGCCGACACCGAGCTGTTGCGCACGGTCGTCGCTTCGAGCATGTCGATCGCGCTGCGCAGCGTGATCACCGTACTCGGCGCGGCAGTCATGCTGGGCGTGACGAGCCCGCGCCTGGCCGGCATCGCGGCGATCGGCATTCCCCTTGTCATCCTGCCGATCGTGCTGTTCGGCCGGCGCGTGCGCGGCATGTCGCGCAGCAGCCAGGACCGCACCGCCGACGCCAACGCGCGCGCCGGCGAAACGCTCAACGCCATGCACACCGTGCAGAGCTACGCGCGCGAGTCCTTCGAGAGCGGCCGCTACGCCGGCGCCGTCGAGGACGCCTTCCGCGCCGCGCGCCGGCGCGTGCGCACGCAGGCGCTGCTGACCGCCTCGGTGATCACCCTGGTGTTCGGCGCGATCGTCGGCGTGCTGTGGATCGGCGCGCACGACGTGATCGCCGGCCGCATGACCGCCGGCACGCTGATGCAGTTCGTGTTCTACGCGGTGTTCGGCGCCGGCTCGGTCGGCGCGCTCAGCGAGGTCTGGGCCGAGGTGCAGCGCGCCAGCGGCGGCATGAGTCGCATCAACGAACTGCTCGGCGAAGCGTCGCGCATCACGACGCCCGCCTCGCCTGCGACGCTGCCACTCGCGGGCACCGCCCAGCTCGGCGCGATCGCATTCGAGCACGTGCGCTTCCACTACCCCGCCCGGCCCGACAAGCCCGCGCTGGAGGATTTCACGCTGACCGTGCGCCCCGGCGAGACCGTGGCCCTCGTCGGTCCTTCCGGCGCCGGCAAGAGCACCGTCTTCCAGCTGCTGCTGCGCTTCCACGATCCCGACGCCGGCAGCGTGCGCATGGAAGGCATCGACCTGCGCGAGCTCGATCCACGCGCACTGCGCGAGCGCATCGCCCTGGTACCGCAGGATCCGGTGATCTTCGGCGCCGACGCGCTCGACAACATCCGCTACGGCCGCCTCGACGCGAGCGAGGACGAAGTGATCGCCGCCGCACGCATGGCCGAGGCGCACGAATTCCTGAGCGCGCTGCCGGACGGCTACCGCAGCTTCCTCGGCGAGAAGGGCACCCGCCTGTCCGGCGGCCAGCAGCAACGCCTGGCGATCGCCCGCGCCGTGCTCAAGGACGCACCGGTGCTGCTGCTCGACGAGGCCACCAGCGCGCTCGACGCGCAGAGCGAACGCGCGATCCAGCAGGCCTTCGAGCGCCTGCGCAAGGGCCGCACGACCCTTGTGATCGCCCATCGCCTCGCCACCGTGCTGCGCGCCGACCGCATCGTCGTGCTCGACCACGGCCGGATCGTCGCCGAAGGCACCCACGAGCAACTCGTCGCCCAGGGCGGGCTTTACGCGGAGCTGGCGCGGCTGCAATTCGCGATGTGACGCCCGGACGCCGCCCGTCAGGCCGGCTTGCGCACGATCCCCAGCGGATCGATGAGCTTCACCGCGCGCTGGAGGGCCACGCGCTGCTGGGTGAACGGCGGCGCCGTCTCGACGACCCGCTTGCCGAGCGCGTCCAGCGCCGCGGTGATGGCTGCGTCGTTCGGCAACTGCGCGATCAGCAGCTTGACCATCTCGCGCATGACGACCACTTCCGCGAGCAGGTTGGTTTCTTCGGCGGGATTCATGCGGGGCTCCGGATGGCTGGCGACGGGACGACCGGATTCTGGCACGGTCCGCGCCGCCCCGGCGGCCGCCACCGCAGGACGCGGCCGATTTGCTATGGTCGCACCCTGACCGCGGGCCGCAGGCCGGTACCGCATCCGAACGCCCGAACATCTTCCCCTGGAATCCCGATGTCGACTCCGTCCTCCAGCGCCGTCACCGTCCGACTCGAACCGCGCAAGGAACTGACCTTCCGCGGCCTGCTCATCGGCGTGGTCATCACCGTGGTCTTCACCGCCGCGAACGTGTTCTTCGGCCTCAAGGCCGGATTGACGTTCGCAACGTCGATCCCGGCGGCGGTGATCTCGATGGCGATCCTGCGCTACTTCAAGGGCGCGACGATGCAGGAAAACAACATCGTGCAGACCGTCGCCTCGGCGGCCGGCACGCTGTCGTCGATCATCTTCGTGCTGCCGGGCCTGATCCTGATCGGCTGGTGGACCGGCTTCAACTACTGGACGTCGTTCTTCATCTGCGCGTTCGGCGGCATCCTCGGGGTGATGTATTCGATCCCGTTGCGCCGGGCCCTGGTCACCAATTCCGACCTGCCCTATCCCGAAGGCGTCGCTTGCGCCGAAGTGCTGAAGGTCGGCTCCGGCGGCAGCGAAGGCATCAGTGCCGAGGCTGCAGCCGAATCGAACCGCGCCGGCCTGCTCGCGGTGCTGTGGGGCTCGATCGTCTCCGGCGTCTTTGCGATCGTGGTCGCAACCCGCGTGTTCGCGGGCGACGTGGTGAACTACTTCCGCGTCGGCGGCGACAAGGGCGGCGTCACCGGGTTCGATTTCTTCCTGTCGTTCGCGTTGTTCGGCATCGGCCACCTGGTCGGACTGTGGGTGGGCATCGCGATGCTGGTCGGCGCGGCGATCGGCTGGGGCTGGGGCGTGCCGCATTTTTCGGCGCTCGCGCCGGCGGCCGGCGCGCTTTCGGATCTCGCCAATGCGACCTGGAGCCACAAGGTCCGTTTCGTCGGCGCCGGCACGATTGGCGTGGCCGCGGTGTGGACGCTGGCCAAGCTGGTCAAGCCGGTCATCACCGGCCTGACGTCGGCGATGGCCGCTTCGCGCGCACGCGGCGCCGGCAACCTTGCCTCGATGCCGCGCACCGAACACGACATCCCGATCGGACAGGTCGCGCTGATCTCGCTGGCCTGCCTGGTGCCGGTCGGCTTCCTGCTGGCGCAATTCGTGGCCACGGCCGGTCATGGCCTGGGCGATCACGCGATGCTGCTGGTCGCGGCCGGACTGGTCTACATCGTGCTGATGAGTTTCTTCGTGTCCACCGTCTGCGGCTACATGGCCGGGCTGATCGGATCGTCCAACAGCCCGTTGTCGGGCATCGGCATCATCGTCGTGATCGGCGCGGCCCTGCTGCTCGTCTTCGGTGTGCGTTCGTCGCTGCCGGTCGACAGCGAAAAAGCGCTGGTCGCGTACGCCTTGTTCGTCACCTCGGTCATCTTCGCGGCCGCGGCGATCGCCAACAACAACCTCCAGGACCTGAAGACCGGGCAGCTCGTCGATGCGACGCCGTCGAAGCAGCAGTGGGCGCTGGTGATCGGCGTGATCGCCGGCGCCGCGATCATTCCACCGATCCTCGACCTGCTCAACCACGCCTACGGCTTCGTCGGCGCGCCGGGGCCGGTGCGCGAACATGCGCTGGCCGCGCCACAGGCTGGCTTGATCTCGGCGCTCGCATCGGGCGTGATCCAGAACAACATCGACTGGAACCTGATCGAGATCGGCGCCGCGATCGGCGTGGTGATGATCGTCATCGACGAAGTGCTGCGGAAAACCACGAAGTCGGCGCATCTGTCACCGCTCGCGGTCGGCCTGGGCATCTACCTCCCGACCCAGAGTACGTTGATGGTGGTGGTCGGCGCGGTCGTGGGCTGGTGGTTCGACCGCAGCGCGGACCGCAAGTCGAAGAACCCGGAAGCGACCAAGCAACTGGGCGTGCTGCTCGCGTCCGGCATGATCGTCGGCGAAGGACTGGTGGGCGTCATCGTCGCCGCCCTGGTCGCCTTCTCCGACAAGCTCGGCTTCGCCAACAAGGACTTCCCGCTGACCCTGGTCGGCGACGTCTACGCCAATGGCATCACCCCGATGATCATCGGCGGCGGCGCCTTCGCCTTGATCATGGCCGTGCTGTACGGCTGGCTGGGCCGACTGAGCGCCAAGACCCAAGGCTGAAACCGGCGTCCCGCTGCGCGCCGGAGCGCCGCAGCCCGCCTGCCGTTCAGCTTCCAAAGCGTTGACGGCGGTCACACCCGGCCGACACGCTGCTGCTAAACTCGGGCCATCTGACACGGTACAGGGGCCGATGTCGATGGCGTCGCGACACCCGCATGAACCCGATGCATTCCTGCGATCTCTCGTAGGCGCCCGCGACATGCTCGAGTTCGCACGCGTCGCGGTGCGGCACCTGGAATCGCTCGGCTGCCATCGCGTCCAGCTGGCGTGGAACACCGACCTCGGCCAGGAACAGACCGCCCGCACCTATCCGCACGGCGTGATCCATCCGGCCGTCGCCGCCCTGCTCGCCGGTGCGCGTCGGCAGGGCGAAGTCGTCGAGAAGTCCACCGGCAACAGCCACTTCGACTGCGCCTGCCTGCTGAGCGACAACGGCCAGCAATGGGCAGCCCTCGTCTATGGCCGCACCAGCGACGGACACGGCGCCCCAGAGCAGCGCGCGCAGTGGCAGGAGGCGATCGGCCTGCTGTCGGTGCGCTGCGAGTCCCTGCTCCAGACCGAACGCCTGCGCAACGACGTCGAACGGCTCGCGCGCGCCGAGCGCCTGCAGCGCTCGCTGTTCGCGATCAGCGACTGCGCCAGCTCCGACCGCGACGCCGACGACGTGCTGCTCGAGCTGCACCAGATCGTCGGCCGCCTGATGTACGCGAAGAACTTCTACATCGTCCGCTACGACGCCGAACCGGAGACGATGCAGTTCGTCTACTTCGCCGACAGCCTGGACCTGAACCGGCGCGATCCCAACGAGGTGATCCCGGCCTCCTCGCTCAGCAATTCCCTGACCCTGGCGATGCTGCGCCAGGGCCTGCCCCTGCACGGACCCGGCAACGCCCTGCGCGAGCAGCTCAAGCTGCCGCGCGACGACCGCATCGGCCCGCGCAGCGAGGACTGGCTCGGCGTGCCGATGATCGAGAACGGCCAGGTGCGCGGTGCCGTGGTGGTGCAGAGCTACGACCCCGCGATCCGCTACAGCTACGACGACCAGACCCTGCTCGCGTACCTCGCGCAGAACATCATGACCACCCTCGCACGCCGCGAGGCCGCGCAGGAGATGGAGCGACGCGTCGCCGAACGCACCCTTGCCCTGCGCGAGGAAATCCTCGAACGCCAGCGCGCCGAGCGGCTGCAGGCGGCGCTGTTCCGGATCGCGGAAGTGGCCAGCAGCGCCGGCACGATGGAATCGTTCTACGCGACCATCCACGGCATCGTCGGCGAGCTGCTCGACGCGCGCAACTTCTACATCGGCATCCTGTCCGAGGACGGCCAGGACCTGCATTTCCCCTTCAGCATCGACGACCACCACCAGCGCTTCGAGTCCCGCCGGCTCGGGCGCGGCCTGAGCGAATACGTGCTGCGCACGGGCAAGTCGCTGCTGGTGGACTATCCGAAATTCGAACTGCTCAAGGCCAGCGGCGAGGTCGAGTGGATCGGCATCGCCGCGGTGTGCTGGCTGGGCGTGCCGCTGGTCAGCGAAGGCCGCGCCTTCGGCGTCATCGCCGTGCAGAGCTACACGCCCGACTACCAGTACACCGACCGCGACGAGGAACTGCTCAGCTTCGTCTCCCTGCACATTGCCAACGCGCTCGAACGCCGGCGCACCAGCGAGTCGCTGCGCCTGGCCAACATCCAGCTCGAACATGCCAGCCAGACCGACCCGCTGACCGGCCTGCACAACCGCCGCTACCTCACCTCGCAGATCCCGGTCGACCTGGCTTTCTACGACCGCGAGCACGAACGCTCGGGCGACGGCGAGATGGCGCTGGTGTTCGCGATCGTCGACATCGACCACTTCAAGCGCATCAACGACACCTACGGCCATACCGTCGGCGACCGCGCCCTGCAGGTGTTCGCCGGCGTGCTCAGCGGCCTCGTGCAGGTGAACGACTACGTCGTGCGCTGGGGCGGCGAGGAATTCCTGCTGGTGTTCCGGCCGATGCCGCGACCTGCGGTACCCGGGCTCGGCGAGCGCATCCGCCGCCGCGTCGCCGAGCACGTGTTCGACGTCGGCGAAGGCCTGCACCTGCCGATGACCTGCTCGATCGGCCTGTCCGAGTACCGCACCTTCCGCGATGCCCCGCACACGCTCGGCTGGGAGCAGGCGGTGGAACTGGCCGACGCGGCGCTCTACTGGGTCAAGAACAACGGCCGCAACGGCTGGGCCATCCTGCGCCCGACCGCCGACGCGGTTGGCGCCGACCTCATGCAGAGCCTGCAGGCCGGCGCCCAGGCGCTGATCGACAACCCGCACCTGGTGATCGTCAGCGCGGGCAACCAGGTAGCCGCCTGACGGAATCCGTCGCGAGACCGGGCCGGCGTTCGCCCCGGGCGACTCGCGTGCTCGTTCCAGCAACGGCAGAGGGGGCTTGCGCGAGCACCCCGCTGCTGTGCCGCACGGCGAGCGACTACAATATTCGTCTTTCCCCGGAGTCGCCCATGTCCCTCGCCATCTCCCGAGTCCCGACGCCCGTCAATGAACCGGTGCGCGGCTATGCGCCGAAGTCGAAGGAGCGCGCCAGCCTGCAGGCGAAGCTCGCGCAGATGTCGGGCGAGATCGTCGACATCCCGCTGTTCATCGGCGGCAAGGAAGTCCGCACCGGCAACATCGGACGCGCGGTGATGCCGCATCGCCACAGCCAGGTGATCGCCGAGTACCACCAGGGCGGCGCGGCGGAAGTGCGACAGGCGATCGATTCCGCGGTTGCAGCCCAGCGCGACTGGGCCAACCTGCCGTGGGAGGCGCGCGCCGCGGTGTTCCTCAAGGCCGCCGACCTGCTCGCCGGCCCGTACCGCGACACCTTGAACGCCGCGACGATGATGGGCCAGAGCAAGACCTGCCACCAGGCCGAGATCGACAGCGCCTGCGAACTGATCGACTTCCTGCGCTTCAATGTCGCCTTCTACGAACAGTTGCTGCGCGAGCAGCCGCGTTCCTCGGCCGGCATGTGGAACCGCGTCGAGCACCGCCCGCTCGAAGGCTTCGTGTTCGCGGTCTCGCCGTTCAACTTCACCGCGATCGCCGGCAACCTGCCGAGCTGCGTCGCGCTGTGCGGCAACACCGTGGTGTGGAAGCCCGCCAGCACGGCGGTCTACAGCGCGCACTTCATCATGAAACTGTTCCGCGAAGCCGGCCTGCCCGACGGCGTGATCAACCTCGTCACCGGCAGCGGTGGCGCGGTTGGCGATCCGGTGCTCGAGAGTCGCCACCTCGCCGGCATCCACTTCACCGGATCGACCCGCGTGTTCCACCAGATGTGGCGCAAGGTCGGCGACAACATCGACAAGTACATCAGCTATCCGCGCCTGGTCGGCGAGACCGGCGGCAAGGATTTCATCGTCGCCCATCGCAGTGCCGATCCGGCCGCGCTGACTACGGCGATCGTGCGCGGCGCCTTCGAGTACCAGGGCCAGAAGTGCTCGGCCGCCAGCCGCGTCTACGTGCCGAGCAACCTGTGGCCGCTGATCAAGGATCGCCTGATCGCCGAGGTCGAAGGCATCCGCATGGGCGACGTCGCCGATTTCGGCAACTTCATGGGTGCGGTGATCGACGCCAACAGTTTCCGCACCCAGGCCAACGCGATCGAGGAAGCGAAGTCCTCCACCGATGCCAGCATCCTTGTCGGCGGCGGTTGCGACGACACCGAAGGCTACTTCGTGCGGCCGACCATCATCCAGACCACCAACCCGACCTACCGCACGATGTGCGACGAATTGTTCGGGCCGGTGCTGACGCTGTATGTCTACGACGAGCACAAGTGGCTCGAGACCCTCGACATCGTCGACCACACCAGTTCCTACGCCCTGACCGGTGCGATCTTCGCGCAGGAGCGCTACGCCATCCAGGAAGGCCTCGAGCGCCTGCGCAACGCCGCCGGCAACTTCTACATCAACGATAAGCCCACCGGCGCGGTGGTCGGCCAGCAACCGTTCGGCGGTGGCCGCGCCTCGGGCACCAACGACAAGGCCGGCTCGATCCTCAACCTGCTGCGCTGGATCAGTCCGCGCACGATCAAGGAAACCTTCGCGCCGCCGCACGACTACCGCTATCCGTTCATGGATGACGCGAAGCCCTGAGCCGAAGGTTTCGCGTTCGATCGGGCGCGCGCCATGCGTTGCTGAATGCCTCGATGGCCATTTAGGCCATGGACAGCCCGCGCGTGCAAGCCTAGCCGAAGGCTCGGGACGAGCCTGAGCCATCGGCTTCGTCGACTCGACGAGAGGAAGGGATGCCATGCAACGCGTGCTGGCCGTCGTCAGAAACTTCGTTCTTCCCGTCGCATGCTTCGCGGGGTCGGCCTGGGCCTTCGCGTTCTGCTTCATGTACGCGACCCTGCCCAAGCGCGACATCGGCGCCGCCATCCTGCTCGCCTTCGCCGGCATCGTGATGTCCGCTCCCTGGATCATCATGGCGATCGGCGTGCTCCAGCGCATGCACCTGAACGCCGAGGAGGCCGAGCACGAGCACCCGCCACCAAAGGATGGGACGGTCTAGCGCACGCCACCCATGCGAGCCATAAGCGGCGGCCACTCCGGCCGCGAACTTACCTGTGGTCATCGCAGCTTCACACGGCCATGATCCCGGGCGTTCGTGGCCTGCATGGAACGCTGCAGGCCAGTCTTGGCGGTTCTGAACGGGACAGCCCATCCCCATCCGACGAATGATCCTCCGGAAGGGGTTCTGCATGGAAACCCTGCTTCACCTCGTCGCGACCTACGGCCTGCTGGTGGTCTTCATCAACGTGCTGGTCGACCAGGGCGGCCTGCCCCTGCCCGCCTATCCGGCGATGGTGGTGACCGCCGCGCTGGCGATCGATCGCGGCAGCGCGGTGTGGCCGATCGTGCCGGTGGCGATGGCCGCGGCCCTGATCGCGGACCTGCTGTGGTTCCGCGGTGGACGCCGCTTCGGCGTGCGCCTGCTGCGGCTGATGTGCCGCATCTCGCTGTCGCCGGACTCGTGCGTGCTGACCACGCGCGGGATGTTCGCGCGCTGGGGCGTGCCTTCGCTGATGGTGGCGAAGTTCGTGCCGGGTTTCGCCGCGATCGCGACCGTGCTCGCGGGCGAAGCGCGCACGCGCCTGCGCACCTTCCTGCTGTTCGACGCCATCGGCGCGCTGCTGTGGTCGGGCGTGGCGGTGACACTGGGCGCGGTCTTCCATCACGCGGTGCGCGACGTGCTCGGCACGATCGAGGCCTTCGGCCGGCTGGGGTTGCCGCTGGTGATCGCTGCGATCACAGGTTTCGTCGCGTGGAAGGCATGGACGCGGCGGCGTTTCCTGCGCGCGCTGAGGATGGCGCGGATCTCGCCGGTCGAGCTGTACGCGATGATCGAGGCCAGTGCGGCGCCGGTCGTCCTCGACGTGCGTTCGCCGGCGCGGCGCGAGGCGACCGGATGGATTCCGGGCGCGATCCGGGTGACGACGCTCGACGAAGCGCGCGACTTCTCGGCCAGCGAGGTGATCGTCTACTGCGACTGTCCGAACGAGGCCTCGGCGGCGGTGCTCGCGCACGAGCTGCGCCGGCTCGGCTTCACCCGCGTGCGGCCGCTGGCGGGTGGCTTCGAGGGCTGGCGCGCTGCCGGACACCCGGTGGACTTCGCGGACGCGGCAGCGATCGCGCACTAGGGCAGGCCGCGGAGCGCCTGCTCCGCAACCGCGGACCCGAACGTCATCCGGGCAAACCCCGTTTCGGCGAATCCAGCGTTGCATGGGAAGACACGCGCCCGCGCCCGGTGCGCGACACGTCCGCACATGCCACGAGGGGATGCGCCATGACCAGGAAACTCGCCGGAACCATCCTGCTGCTGTTGTGCATGGTGTTCGCGACCACGCCCGCGGCCGCGGCGCACGGCCGCAGCCTGCAGGCCCTGCACAGCGACGCGGAGTTCTCGGCACTGCTCGCGAAATGGAAGCAGAAGGCGCAACGACAGCTACAGGCGCCCACCGAGGCGCCGATGTCGATGGCGGCCAACGCGGCGGCGCCGCCGTCCCCGCCGATGCAGGCCCTGCCGATGGGCGCGGTCGCCGACATGAAAGCCAAGGACCTCGACAAGGCCGAGGTCGCCATCTCGGGCGTGACGGGCGCAGCGATCACCAACGTGCAGACCCAGGGCGTCGACGAGGGCGACATCGTCAAGCAGTACGGCGACTACCTGATCGTGTTGCGGCGCGGCCGGCTGTTCACCGTCCGCATCGGCGGCGACGCCCTGCAGCCGGCGTCGGCGGTGAACGCCTACGCGCCCGACGTCGACCCGGACGGCACCTGGTACGACGAGATGCTGATCGCCGATGGCCGCATCGCCGTGATCGGCTACAGCTATGCGCGCGGCGGCACCGAGATCGGCCTGTTCGACCTCGACCACCAGGGCCGCATCCACTACCGCTCCACCTACCAGATGCGCAGCAGCGACTACTACTCGTCGCGCAACTACGCGAGCCGGCTGATCGGCCACCAGTTGATCTTCTACGCGCCGATGCCGGTCGATCCCTGGGGCGATCCCTACTCCGGATTCCCCGCGTTGCGGCACTGGCGCAACGGCGCGACGCCCGCCGACTTCCACCGCATCCTGCCGGCGACGCGCATCTACCGCAGCGGCGCCGACCTCGATCCGAACGATGGCATCACCCTGCACTCGGTGAGCATCTGCAACCTCGACGCGCCCGAGATGAGCTGCCGCTCGACCGCGGTGCTCGGGCCGTCCGGGCGCGTGTTCTACGTCTCGGCCGATTCGGTCTACGTCTGGACGAGTTCGTGGCGCGACCACGCGGTCGGCAGTTCCTCGCTGTTCCGCATCCCGCTCGACGGCAGCGCGCCCAGCGGCCTGCGCGCAACCGGCAGCCCGATCGACCAGATGTCCTTCCTGCAGCGCGACGGCTGGCTCAACGTCCTGCTCAACCGCGAGGGCAACGGCGAAGGCATGTGGGCGGCGAACGACATGGCCGGATCGATGGCCTTGCTGCGCCTGCGGCTGGCGGACTTCGGCGATGGCAGCGACACCGCGCCGCGCCGCGACTATCGCGTGCTGCCCGACGCGACCTCGCAGTGGGGCCTGCAGAACCGCTATGTTGGCGACTGGCTGGTATACGGATCGCCAGGTTCCGACGTCGCGCACGCGTTCCGCTTCGCGGCGCCAGGCCCGGTGCAGGACGTGAAGCTCGACCACCCGGTCGAGCGCATCGACGCGCTCGGCGACGACGCGATCCTGGTCGGTTCGCACGGCGGCGACCTGCACTTCACCAGCGTTGCGCTCCGGCGCGAGGCGAAAGTCGCAAGCACCTACGTGCAACCGAATGCCGCGCAGGGCGATGCGCGCACGCACGGTTTCTTCTACCGGCCGGACGATGAAGGCAAAGGCATCGTCGGCCTGCCGATCGTGCGCGGCGGCGACGGCTCGGCGGCGGTGCTCTACCTGCGCAACCTCGCGCTGCGGCTGAGCCGGATGGGAAGCCTGGATTCGAAGGCGGGCGTGCGGATCGACGACGCCTGCAAGGCGAGCTGCGTGGACTGGTACGGCAACGCACGCCCGATCTTCGTCGGCGACCGCGTGTTCGCCCTGCTCGGCTACGAACTCGTCGAAGGCCGCATCGCCGGCGGCGCGATCGGCGAACGCCGGCGCGCGGATTTCGCGCCGGCGACGGCAGTGGCGCGCGTGGCCCCATGAACCGGAACCTCGCGCATGCGTCCGTCCGCGCCCGCAAGCGCAGGATGACAGCCCCCCATCCGTGGGGGATCATGTCAACAGGACCGGGGCCGGATGGGGATTCCATGCTCCTGCGACGCATCTCCGCTTTTTCCGACGGCGACTCGGGCGGCAACCCTGCCGGCGTGTGGGTCGGCGAGGAAATGGGCGATTCGCGCACGATGCAGCGCATCGCCGCACGCATCGGCTATTCGGAAACGGTGTTCGCCTCGCCCCTGCACAAGGCCTGGCGGGTGCGCTACTTCTCGCCCGAATCCGAAGTGCCGTTCTGCGGACACGCGACGATCGCGCTGGGCGCGGCGCTGGCGCTCGACCACGGCGACGGCGTGTTTGCCCTGGTGCTCAACGACGCCCACATCACCGTCGAGGGATACAACGGCAAGGGCCGCCTCGGCGCGATCCTGCAATCGCCGCACACGCGCAGCGAAACCGCCGATCCCGAACTCGTCAAGGAAGCGCTGAAGTTGTTCGGCTACGCGCCACGCGACCTCGACCCGCGGCTGCCGCCGGCGATCGCGTATGCCGGTGCGCCACACCTGCTGCTGGCCTTGTCCACGCGCCGGAAGCTGGCATCGATGTCCTACGACCTCGCCAAGGGCCGCGAATTCATGCGCAAGGCCGGCGTGGTGACGGTCGGCCTGCTGTACGCGGCGACGTCGCGGCTGTTCGACGCACGCCACGCCTTCGCGTCCGGCGGCGTGTACGAGGATCCGGCAACCGGCGCGGGCGCGGCGGCGCTGGCCGGCTACCTGCGCGACATCAGCTGGCCGCACGGCGGCGCGATCGAGATCGTGCAGGGCGAGGACATGGGCTCGCGCTCGCTGTTGCGCGCCGAATTCACGCGCGTGTCCGGCAGCTCGATCCGGGTCTCGGGATCGGCGCGCTTCATCGACCGTTGAACATCAACCATCGAACCTGGGAGGACGCCATGCGCATCGCATTCGTCGCAACGCTTTTTTCCGCAACGCTTCCTGTCGCGGCCGTCGCATCCGCGGACGAGATGAATTACGGCCAGGCCGCGGCACTCGCCGCCAAGGACTCGGCCACTCTGTCGGTCGACCAGTTGGCCGCCATCGTGGAATCGGAGAGCAAGGCGTGGAGCGCCGTGCGGCAGCATTGTCCGGAACCGGTAAGGAAAGCCGACTTCGAGCCCTTCACGGTGATCATGGAACTGGATGCCTCGGGCAAGATTACCCGCACCTGGCTCAAGGGCGACACCGCCGTCGCGATCTGCTTCAACAAGGGCCTGGGCGGGCAGACCCTGGCCAAGCCGCCGCATGCGCCGTTCTACGCGTCGTACGACATGTACTGGCAGCAGTAGGCGAGACCGACCAACAGCGCGGCGGCGGTCGTCTCAGCGCGGATCGATCGCGTCGAGCAGGGCGAAGAGCAGTGCCGGCAGGTGCGCGGTCGCGTGGTCGAGGTTCGCGAACACTTCCTCCATCGTGATCTCGGTGGATCCCGAGCCTGTCGAGGGGCCGCAACCGGCCGCCCAGTTAGCGACCAAGGCTACCGCGGCATAGTCGAGTCCGAGTTCGCGCGCGAGCCCCGCCTCGGGCATGCCGGTCATGCCGACGAGATCGCAGCCGTCGCGGCGCAGGCGTTCGATCTCGGCCTTCGTCTCCAGGCGCGGACCCTGGGTGGCGCCGTAGCAGCCGCCGTCGACGACCCCGATCTTCGCCACGCTCGCAGCCGCGAGCACGGACTCGCGCAGGGATCGCGTGTACGGCTCGGTCATGTCGACGTGCAGCACCTCGCTGCCCTGCTCTTCCCAGGCACTGCCTTCGCAGAACGTGCTGGCGCGGCCCCAGGTGTAGTCGATGATCTGGTCGGGCACGCCGATCGCACGCGGCCCGTGGCGCTCGGTGATGCCGCCGACGGCGTTCACCGCGAGCACGCGCGTCACGCCGATCTCCTTGAGCAGCCACAGGTTCGCGCGATAGTTGACCGAGTGCGGCGGCAGCGAATGCGCCTCGCCGTGGCGCGCCAGGAAGGCGATGCGGTGGCCACCGAAATCGCCGACGCGCACCGGGCCCGAAGGCATGCCGTAGGGCGTCGCGGCCGTCATCGCCTTCTCGTCGGCGAGCGCGGCGAGCTTGTACAGGCCGGTGCCGCCGATCACGGCAAGCGTGATTCTTCCTTCCTCGCGCGGGCTCATGCCGTTTCCTTCAAGGCGTAGATCGCCGGCAGGTTGCGGCCCTGTTCGTGGAAGTCCATGCCGAAGCCGTAGACGTAGCGGTCGGGCACGTCGACACCCACGTAGTCCGCGGCCAGGTCGGGCACGCCGCGGCCATGGCGTTTCCACGCGAGTACTGCGATGCGGATCGAAGCGGCGTCCTGCTCGCGGCACCAGGCGCGGATCGCGTCGAGCGTATGGCCCTCGTCGAGGATATCGTCGGCGATCAGCACGTGCCGACCCTGCAGCGAGGTCGCGGGACGATGCTTCCATTCGAGACCCGCGCCGGTGGTTGCGCCGCGATAGCGGGTCGCGTGCAGGTAGTCGAAATCGAGATCGAGCGAATCGCCCTGCCCCAGCGCGAGCGCGAGTCCGGAGGCGAAGAACATGCCGCCGTGCATGACCGTGAGCATCAGCAGGCGTTCGCCGGCGCAATCCTTGCGAACCTCGGCAGCCATGCGCGTTATCGCCGCATCGATGGTCGCGCGGTCGTGGATCAGGTCGGAATGCCTGAGTGCCTCGGCGAGATCGCGCATGGATCAGACCTCCGCGAAAACATCGCCGGTCACGCGCGCGACCGCCTGCGCATGGCGCGGATCGGCGATGAGCGCATCCCAGCCGATGCGGCTGCGACCGAACAGCGGAGCCAGCGCGTCGGCGCGCGGCGCAGGACGCCGGTCCATCGCCGCCAGCGAATCGGCCACGATTTTCGGCGAGCAGACCAGCACGGCATCGCAGCCCGCATCGAGATGCGCGGCGATGCGCGCGGCGATGCCGCCGGCCGATTCCGCCGCGGCCATGCCGATGTCGTCGGAGAACACCACGCCGCGGAAACCCATGTCCCTGCGCAGGATCTCGTTGATCCAGCGCGGCGAATAGCCGGCGGGCTCGGGCGCGACGGCCGGATAGGTGACGTGGGCAAGCATGACGGCTTCCGCGCCGGCTGCGATGCCGGCCACGAAGGGCACGAGATCCTCGCTGCCCAGCGTGCCGAACGGTCGCGGGTCGGTCGCACTGTCGAAATGCGTGTCTTCGAGCACCGAGCCGTGGCCGGGGAAATGCTTGAGCGTCGCCGCCATTCCCGCCGCGTGCATGCCGCGCACATAGGCACGGGTGAAGTCGGCGACGATCGATGGTTCGGGAGAGAACGCGCGGTCGCCGATCGCGCGGTTGCCGCGTCCGAGGTCGACCACCGGCGCGAAGCTGAGGTCGACGTCGAGCGCGCGGATCTCGCTGGCCATCAACCAGGCGTGTTCCTCTGCAAGCGCCAGTGCGGCCTGCGCATCGCGCGCATGCAGGCGACCGAAACCCTCGAGCGACGGCAGCGCGGCGAAGCCGTCGCGGAAGCGCTGCACGCGTCCGCCTTCCTGGTCCACGCAAAGCATCTGTGGACGCGGCGCGGCCGCTCTGATCTCCGCGGCCAGCTCGGTCACCTGCGCGCGCGAGGCGAAGTTGCGCGCGAACAGGATCACCCCGCCGACCGCCGGGTGCTGCAGCCAATCGCGTTCGGCCGCGTCGAGCGTGGTTCCCGCGATTCCTATCACCAGCATCAGGCTTTCTCCTCGTGCGTCCAGTGCGCATACGGACGCTGCGCCAGGGCGAGATTGTAATAGCGCGGCGCGTCGGTGACCTCGCGGCCGACCCAGCCGGGCCTGTCGAACACGGTATCGGCGGCAGGCAGCTCGATCTCCGCGACGACCAGTCCGTGGTTGTCGCTGGCGAACTCGTCGACTTCCCAGAGGAATCCGGCGTGATGAACGTAATGCCGGGTCTTGTCGATCAGGCCGCCGACGCAGAGTTCGAGCAGCGCCTGCGCGTCGGCGACGGGGATCGGATACTCGAATTCCTGGCGCGTGTGGCCGAGCTCGCGCGACTTGATGTTGAGGAAGGCGGCATCGCCGGCGATGCGCACCCGCACCGAGGACTTCTGCGCGCCGGACTGCACCGACGCGGCATCGTTGAGATAGCCCTGCGCCATGCGCGTGGACTTCTCGATGGCGCCACGCCAGCCGTCGCCATTCACCAGGAACTTGCGCTCGATCTCGATGCCCATCTCAGCGCTCGAACAGGGCGATGCTTTCGACGTGCCCGGTGTGCGGGAACATGTCCATCACGCCAGCCGCGCGCAGCTTGTAGCCGCGCTCGCGCACGAGGAAGCCGGCATCGCGCGCGAGCGATCCCGGATGGCAGGACACGTAAACGATGCGGTCGATCTTCTTGAGTTGCAATTGCGGCAGCAGGGCCTCGGCGCCCGAACGCGGCGGATCGAGCAGCAGCGTATCGTACGGCTCGCCGATCCACGGCTCGTAGGCGAGCGGCGACGCGAGGTCGGCCGCGTAAAAACGGGCGTTGACGATGCCGTTGCGCTCGGCGTTCGCGCGCGCACGCGCGACCAGGCCGGCATCGCCCTCGACGCCGACAACCTCGGCGACACGGCGCGCGATCGGCAGGGTGAAATTGCCGAGGCCGCAGAACAGGTCGAGGATGCGCTGGCCGGGCTGCGGATCGAGCAATTCGAGCGTGCGCGCGATCATCCGCGCGTTCATGCCGGCATTGACCTGGATGAAATCCAGCGGCTGGAAAGCAATCTTCAGCTCGTGCTGAGGCAGCAGGAATTCCAGTGCCACGCCCTGCTCCGGCCACAGCGGACGCACCGAATCGACGCCGCCCGGTTGCAGGAAAATGGCGAAGTCGTTGGCTTTTGCGAACTCCACCAGGATCGACTGGTCGGATTCCGACAGCGGCTTGAGGTGACGGAACACCAGTGCCGGCAGGCCGGTTTCGCGGGTCGCGTCATCGCCGACGATGAATTCGATCTGCGGGATGTCGCGCTTGCCTCCCAGCATGTCGACCGCCTCCGCGATCGCACCGACGCGAGTGCCGATCGCCGGCACCAC
The DNA here is from genome assembly GCA_036496805.1 of Lysobacteraceae bacterium. GTDB lineage: Bacteria > Pseudomonadota > Gammaproteobacteria > Xanthomonadales > Xanthomonadaceae > SZAS-103. The sequence goes on along the minus strand of DASXKN010000034.1, from coordinate 66,651 downwards.
GGTCTCGCAACGGCGGAGATCGGCGACGAAACGCGGATCGTCCTCGCGGAAGCCGACCAGGGTGCGTCCCTTCTTCTCGACGTAGCGCACCGACAACCGACCCTTGCGGCGATAGCCCCAGGGCGCGTCCGTCAGCGGCGGCAGGATGCGGCCGGGTTCGACGTGGCCAATGCGCTCGAGGTTTTCGACCAGGACGTTCTGCTTGGCCTCGATCTGCTTCGCCGCGTCCATGTGCTGCAGCACGCAACCGGAGCAATGCCCGAAATGCGCGCACTTCGGCTCGACGCGGTCGGGCGAGGCGTGCAGCACCTCGATCGCGGAAGCCTCGTCGAAGTGGCGATGCTTCGCGGTCGGCTGCGCGATCACGCGCTCGCCCGGCAACGCGCCGCGCACGAACACGGCCTTGCCGTCGCGGCGCGCAACGCCGCGGCCGTCGTGGGTCAGGCCGTCGATGGTCGTTTCGAAGGGGACGCGGGAAAAGCTGTTGTTGCGGGCCACGGCGGGTTTACGGTCGATCCGGGCGCGCATTGTCTCAAATCAGGGCGAATTGAGTTGCTTTTGCTGTGATTCGATTCGCACGACGCGTTTCCCGTTGCTGTGAAGCGGTTCCGGTCGCTGCCGCGGGGTGAGTCACTGTACAAATCAGGAGCGTTTCGCGCTGTCGCGCGAGCTACTTTCTCTTTCGGGAGAAAGTAGCCAAAGACCATTGCGCCGGACACGAGCCGGGACGATGAAACTGTCCCGGTACCCTGCGCTTCTCGCAGTCGGCGGGCCGGCCCGAACTCGGGCCATCCATGGCCCTCAGACAGTCGGGCCTTGCTCCCGCCGCCCGCTGCGATGCTCGGCTCGCTTTACGGCGCAAGAGCAAGAGCCGAAGCACGGTAAAGCAAAGCATCAAGCAACCCAGAGGGGCCGTTGGCCTTCGCCTTTGCTTCTGCTGGTCGCTTCTGCCTTTTGCTCTTGCGCCGTAAAGCGAGCCGAGCACCGGAGGAAAACGCGGGGGAAAGGCCCGACTGTCTGAGCACATGGATGTGCGAGTTCGGGCCGGCCCGCGTTTTCCGAGGAGCGCAGGGTACCGACGGGGCTTCATCGCGGCGGCGAGTGTCCGGCGCAGATGGTTTTGGTTACTTTTGCCGAAACAAAAGTAACCCGCGCGTCAGCGCGGAAGCTTTGCTTTCACGCTACTTCTGCTTCCACGCCCCACCGGCATCCTGGTACCACCAGCCAGCATGCGCACCCGCGACCCACTGCTTCGCGAAAGTCGCGCGTATCTGCGCTTCCCACTCGGCATGCCCGTTGGCGACAGCGATCTCGCGGTAGACCGCGTTGCGGTCGCGGTTGTCTTCGGCCACCGCCTGGTTCACGCCCACGCGGTCCTTGAGCGCGATCTTCGTGGCGTCGCGTACCGTGACCAGGCCGTCTTTCGCGAAACCCAGCGCGCCGGAATCGAACGAGGCCTGCAACGAGGCCGTGAAACGCTGCGCCATGCGCTCCTCGATCGCCTGGATAGCGGGCGTGCGGATGTTGAAGTTCGGCGCCGACTGCGCCTGTGCGTCGGGGATGATGAAGGAGAGCAGGCCCAGGCCCGGTGATTTTTGCGGCGCGCCTTGATCATTCTTGTCCGAAGATGGCGGAGCCTGCTGGTCGGATGGACCGATCACCTTGTCGACGAATTCCTTCGCCGCTTCCTGCGCCTGCGCGGCCGGGAAATAGACGTTGATCGTCACGCAGGCGCTGAGCAGCAGCGCGGCGACGAGGCCTCCTCCCAGCAACCTGCGGCGTCCGAACGGTTTGCGCACGACGGTCTCCTCCAGAAATCGCGATCCAACGGATCATTTCACGACGATGTGACCTTGTGTCGCCGCCTTCAGCCGCGCGACCAGCGTCGGCCAGTCGACCTGGCGTTCGAAACCGATCACGCTGATGTGGGGCAGACCCGAACCCTCGACGATGGTATAGCCGGCGCCCGCTGAACCGCCCGTATCCTTTTCGATCCCGCCCATGCGGCAGACGTCGTTGGCGAGCTTGCACGACAGCCCGAGCCGCGCATAGCCGAAATCCTGGAAGAGCCTGAGCGCCTGCGACTGCAGGCCCGCCGCGATGCCGGAACCGCCGACGTCGGACAGGTCGACGATCGCGCGCTGGCTGATGCGGCGGCTGTCGGGCGCCTTGTCATCGCTGCGCAATTGCGCGTCGAAAGCCACCGGCGTCCAGTCGAGCAGGCGCAGGCCGCGGATGCTGCCATCGAGGCGACCGCTGATCTGGCCAAAGCCGAACAGGCTGGTCAGCGTCTTGAGGTCGAAATCGTCGATGTCCAGGTCGACGTTGACGCTGGGGTCATCGCCGAACGGGCGCTCCATCGCCAGCCGCGTGATCGCGAGCTTGCCGCCAAACACCTGCGCATTGAGCGCGCCATCGAAGTCCAGCACGTTGTCCGCGTAGTGCGCCGACGGCAGGTTGCCGTCGAGGGTGCCGCCGAACGCCGGCCAGCCCAGCACCCTGGCGATCTGCGCCACTTCCAGTTTCAGCAACGACAGGCCGAGGACGAAGCGCGCGCCGCTGTTGGCGGTCGGCGGAACGAGATCGAAGCGATCCAGGCGCAGCGTGCCGCCGAGCATCGGAATGCCAGCCGGCGCGGACAACGCGATGTGGCGCGACTGGCTGCGCAGCGCGAACGGCGCCGGGCCGAGCGCGATTCCGAACAGGGCGCCGCTGTTCCAGTGCAGCGCGCTGTCGACGGCTACAGCGTCGGCAGTCCAGCGCAGATCGCCGGCGAGGCCGTGGAGTTCGAAGCGCTGCTTGCCGTCGATCGCATCCACGCCCTGCAACCGCGCATGCCCGGACCGCCAGCCGTTCTCGCCCAGCGCGATGTCGGCCTGCGCCTCGCCGTGGAGTTTCAGGCCTGCGAATCCGGCCGGATCGAGCCAGCCGGTGAGGTAGCGATCGTGGGCGATGGCGAGATCGCGGCTTTGCAGTTGCAGGTCCAGCGTGCGCAGGCCCTGCGTCGGGGACCAGCGCGCGCCGCCGCTCGCGGTCAGCACGGCGCCGTCCTTCCAGTCCAGCGCGGACAAGGTCCAGTCGCCGTTGCCGGCCTGCTGCGCGCGCAGGCCGGCCGTGATCGGCGTCTTCGGCAAGGCGGCGTACAGGCCGCCCGCGAGCAATTCGCCGCCGTGCACGTCGGCATCGATGGCGAGCTTGCGCTGCGAGGCGTTGCGGTTGAACGCGAGGCGCACGTCGGCGTCGAGTGCGTCGGTCGCGACGCTGCCGTCGGGCGTTTCCAGCGCGAAGCCGCGCAGGCGCAATGGTCCCCGCATGTCGACCACGGTCCTCGAAGGCGAACGGATGACGAGCTGGGCGTCGAGCCGGCCTTTCTGCAAATGGCCTTTCGCCCCCAGGCTCGCGACGTACGCATCCAGCCACGCGGCCGGCACTTGTTCGAACAGCAGGCGCGTGGTGTCGGGCGTCTTCGCATCGCTCTGCACGGTAGCTGCACTCGCACCATCCGAGAGCCTTGCCGACATCGTCGCGGTTGCGACCGTCACCGCAAGCCGCATCGGTTTCGCCTTCCCCGCGCGCACGTCGCCCTGGCACTGCCATGCGCCTGCCTTGTCGCGCACCAATGGGCATTCCCAGTGCACGTCGCGGAACGCATAGCCGAGGTTCGGAGTATCGACACGGTCGGCATCGATGCGCAGGCGGCCGCCCTGTGCCGAGTCGTCGATCATCAGGAGCAAGCGCAAGCCGCTGGCGGTCGCGGTGGCGGATTGCAGCGAATCCACGCGCATGTCCAGCGTGCGCGCGCATGCCGGCGCGCTCGCCAGCGACGCGCACAACAGGATGGCGCAAGCCAGCGCGAGGTTCGCGGCGCCGTGCTTGCGGGGAAAGGCCCGGGACTTCATGCTGGCTCAGTGTGCCATCCCGCCCGCCCGCGATGAATCCCGTTCGCCTGCTGCTCGTCGAGGATGACGCGGTGAGCCGCGGCTTCCTCACGCTCGCGCTGCAGTCGATGCCGGCGACCGTCGTCGACGTGGCGGTCGATGCGGCCCAGGCCCTCGCGCACGTGAAGTCGTCCGAGGCGCCGTTCCACCTTTGGCTGCTCGACGCCAACCTGCCCGATGGCAGCGGCGAGGAGTTGCTGGAGCGCATGCGCGCACTGCGGCCGGATACCCCTGCCCTGTGCCTGACCGCCGAGGTGCAGGCCGAACGCCTCGATCATCTGCTCGCGGCCGGTTTCGCCGAAGTGCTGCAGAAGCCGTTGACGATCCCTGCCCTGCACGCCGCGGTGCGCCGCGTGCTGGCCAGTGCGCGCGCGAACGGCGGCGCCGATGCGCCGGTCTGGGACGACGCCATCGCCCTGCAGGCGCTCGGCGGCAACGCGGCGGCGGTGGAAGCCATGCGCGGCCTGTTCGTGGCGGAACTTCCCCTGCAGGCGGCGGCGGTCGTGCGCGCGGTCGAAGCCGGCGATTTCGACGATGCACGCGCCGTGCTGCACAAGCTCAAGGCGAGCTGCGGCTTCGTCGGCGCGCTGCGATTGCTCGATGCGGTCCATGCCTTGTCCGCGGCAGCGGACGATCCCCGCAGCCTGCAACGCTTCCAGCAGGAAGCGCTCGCGGCTCAGCCGCTTTCCTGAGCACCGTCGTTGCTTAAATCGCGCCTCAGGCTGGCGAACTCCGCCAGCAAACCCCACGAACGCAGGCCGCGAGCGCCAAGATGGTGGGCGATCAGCGAGCGCAGTGCGACGCGCTGTTCGCGCAACTGCGCATCCGGCGGGACCGCTTCGTCCGCCAGCGCCAGCAGGGCCGCGCCGCCGATGCCTTCGCGGCTGGCCGCGGCCTCGTCGCGCACGCGCAGTGCGCCGTGTTCCGGGTCGATGCGGTAGCGCGCCCCTGCGTCGAATGGCGCGTCGTTGGCGTCGCGGTGCAGGTCGATCGCGTAACCGAGCGCGTCGAGCAGGTCGCGCTCGAAGCGGCGCAGCGTCCACGCCAGCGACGGCGCGGATGCCAGTTCGTCGAGCGCCTGCGCGAAGCGCAGGAACAGTTGCGGATGGGCATCGTGGCGCGGCAGCAGGCGCAGCGCGAGTTCGGCCAGATAGAAGCCGGCGAGCAGGGCATCGCCCGCCAGCGCCGGCGCGTGGCCGCCCGCTTCGGCGTGCGTCAGTTGCGCGAGTTCGCCACGGTGCAGGTAGTCCACGCGGATGCGCTGCAGCGGCTGCAGCGCCGCGCGCAGCGGCTGCTTGCGCGCGCCCTGCACGCCGCGCGCGACCAGGCCGACGCGGCCGTGTTCGTGGGTGAGGACTTCCACCAGCAGGCTGGTCTCGCGCCAGCGCGTCGCGTGCAGCACGATCGCCGGCTGGGCGAGCACGCGCATCGTCAGTCGGTGTATCCGAACTGGTGGAGGGCGGCGAGGTCGTCGGCCCAGCCTTCGCGTACCTTGCACCAGGTTTCGAGGAAGACCTTGCGGTCGAACAGGCGCTCCATGTTCTCGCGCGCGGCGCGGCCGATCTGCTTGATCGCCTCGCCGCCCTTGCCGACCACGATCGCCTTCTGGCCCTCGCGTTCGACCCAGATGGTGGCGGCGATGCGGAACATAGCGCCCTCCTCCGCGAAATTGTCGATCGCGACGGTGGCCGAATACGGCACCTCGTCGCCCAGCCGCAGCATCAACTGTTCGCGTACCAGTTCGGCGGCGAGGAAACGCTGGCTGCGATCGGTGATCTCGTCCTCGGGATAATGCGCCTCGGATTCGGGCAGCAGGGCGAGCAGGTCGCGCACCAGCGCTTCCAGGCCCTTGCGCTTGAGCGCCGAGAGCGGGTGCACGGCCTTGAAGGTGGCGTCCTGCGCGTGCTGCGCGATGAAGGGCAGCAGCGAGGACTTGTCCTTGATCCGGTCGACCTTGTTGATGACCAGCACGATCGGGATGTTCGCCTGCGCCAGCGCGGCCAGCGCGAGGTCGTCGTCGTCGCTCCAGCGTCCGGCCTCGACGACCAGCACCGCCGCATCGACGCCGTCGAGGGCGCCGCGCGCCGCGCGGTTCATGTAGCGGTTGATCGCGCGCTTCTCGACGCGGTGGATGCCGGGCGTGTCCACCAGCAGCAACTGGCCTTCCGGGAAGCTGGCGATGCCGAGCAAGCGGTGGCGCGTGGTCTGCGCTTTCGGCGAGACGATGCTGACGCGTGCGCCGACGAGGGCATTGACGAGGGTGGACTTGCCGACGTTGGGGCGGCCGATGACCGCAACGGTGCCGGCACGATAGGGTTTGATGGCAGCCGGTTGTTCAGCCACCGGCGGCCTCCAGCTCGCGCAGCAGGTCGGCGGCCGCCAGTTGCTCGGCCGCGCGCCGCGAGGCGCCCACGCCCTCGGCCTGCAGTGCCGGATCGGTGATCCGGCAACTCACCCGGAAGCTGCGCTCGTGTTCCTCGCCGAGGGTTTCCAGCAGGATGTACTCGGGCAGTTGCAACTGCTGCGCCTGCAACCATTCCTGCAGGCGGGTCTTGGCATCCTTGCCGACCTTGCCCTGCGGCAGCGCCTCGATGCCGGGCTCGAACCAGGGCAGCACGGCAGCGCGGCAGGCCTCGAAGCCGGCGTCGAGATGGATCGCTGCGACCAGCGCCTCCAGCGCGTCGGCCAGGATCGAATCGCGGCGATGGCCGCCGCTCTTCATCTCGCCGGGACCCAGGGAAAGCCGCTCGCCCAGGCGCAGGTTTCGCGCCAGCTCGGCGAGCGCCGATTCGCGCACCAGTTCGGCGCGCGCGCGGGTCAGCACGCCTTCGTCGGCATTCGGCCAGCGTCTGTACAAGGCCTCGGCGACGATCAGGTTGACCAGTGCGTCGCCAAGGAATTCGAGCCGCTCGTTGTGGCGCGGCCCGGCACTGCGATGAGTCAGGGCCTGCCGGAGCAGGTCCCGATCGGCAAACGGGTGCAGCCAGCCATCATCCACCGGGCGGGGAGGCGACGGAGGGAAGCGGCAGCTTGTCAGCGCCGGGTATGGTGCTCGCGATCTTCGTGAAGTGTCCGACGAGGCTGATGTTGTAGAACAACGGCCTGGTGACATCGTACTGCACGCTCAAGGTGAGGCCGCCGTCCTTGCGGCTGATCTGCACGTCCTTGGGCTTGATCGAATCGACGTAGCTGATGTCGAAGTGCCGTTCGATCAGGTCGCGGATCTTGTACAAGTCGGCGCCGGCGGCCTTGGGATCGTGCGCCACCTCGTCGAGTGCCTTGGAAACGCTGGAATACTCCGTGTACATCGGGACCAGCCGCATCGCCACATAGGCGAAGAAGCCGACAATGATCAGCACGATCATGAATCCCATCAGCGTGATGCCCTGTTGTGCGCGACGCATGTCATCTCCCCTTTTTGGACGTGACGTTCAGCGAATGATAGTACCAATCCGTGAACTGTCCATCTTCCGGGCGTCCCAGTCCAGGTTCATCCAGACCACCTCGGCCTTTCCTACGATATTGGCCTCGGGCAGGAAATGGGTCGGCCAGAAGCGGCTGTCGGCGCTGTCGTCGCGGTTGTCGCCCATCATGAAGTACTCGCCGGGGGGGACGGTCCAGGTGCCGTCGCGCTCGGTCGGCGGGTTGCCGGACTCGAGCACCGTATGGGTGCGCCCGGGCAGGTTCTCGCGCACGACCTGGGTGCCGGTCTGGTTGCTGCCGCTGCCCTGGCCGACGTAGGGCCCGATCGCCTCGGACGGAACCGGCTGGCCGTTGATGGTCAGCTGATAGCCGTGGTAGTCGATCACGTCGCCCGGCACGCCGATGACACGCTTGATCCACACCTCGTCCGGGGCCATCGGCGGGTGGAAGACGATCACGTCGCCGCGCTGGGGTTCGCCGACCTTGACGACCTTGGTGTCGAGCACCGGCAGGCGCAGGCCGTAGGCGAACTTGTTGACCAGGATGAAGTCGCCGATCAGCAGGTTGGGCATCATCGACTCGGACGGGATCCGGTAGGGCTCGCCGAGGAAGGACCGCACCAGCAGGATCACCAGGAACACGGGGAACAGCGAGCGCGAGTACTCGAACAGGACCGGCTCGCGGGTCATGGGTGCGACTTCGTGCAGGCGCGCCTGCAGGCCGTCGCCTTCGGGCTGCACGTCCAGCTCCGGCATTTCGCGCGTGATCAGCGCACGCAGCTTCTCGACGTCGGCCGCATGGGCCACGCCGATGCCGATCCCGTCCGCGTTGCGGCCGACCTCGATCCCCGCGATCCGGTTCTGCGTGATCAGCGTGCGCACCCGCCCGGCGGCGGCATCGGTCGCCTGGTCCACGGCGGCCTGCTCGGCGGCGATCGTCTTGCGGCGACCGCGAGCGAAGAACAGCGCGTCGATGAGCCAGATCGCGCCGCTCAACAGGGTCAGTGCGGTGAACAGCAGGGTGAAGTCGTATCTCATGGCATTCCCGTTTCCTGGTTCCGTCCGGTCCATCGCGCCGGTGCGGCAGCATCGCCCGCCCTGCCCCGCACGTGCCTGTGCGGATGGTCATGCGTCCGACGCACGCGTTCAGCCACCGCTATCCACCTGCAGCACCGCGAGGAAGGCCTCCTGCGGGATCTCGACCTTGCCGACCTGCTTCATCCGCTTCTTGCCGGCTTTCTGTTTTTCGAGCAGCTTCTTCTTGCGGGTGGCGTCGCCGCCGTAGCACTTGGCCAGGACGTTCTTGCGCATTGCCTTGACCGTGGTCCGGGCGATGACGTTCGCGCCGACCGCGGCCTGGATCGCGACGTCGAACATCTGGCGCGGGATCAGTTCCTTCATCTTCTCGGTGATCTCGCGGCCGCGACGGTCGGCATGCGAGCGGTGCACGATCAGGCTCATCGCGTCGACCTTGTCGCCGTTGATCAGCACGTCCACGCGCACGAACGGGCCGTGGTCGAAGCGCACGAAATGGTAATCCAGCGACGCGTAGCCGCGGCTGCACGACTTGAGCTTGTCGAAGAAATCGAGCACCACCTCGGCCATCGGCAGCTCGTAGCTGATCTGGACCTGGCCGCCGAGGTAGAGGATGCCCTGCTGGACGCCGCGCTTTTCCTCGCACAGCTTGATCACGTTGCCCACGTAGTCAGGCGGCGTGAGGATCGTGGCCAGGATGATCGGCTCGCGGATCTCCTCGATCTGGTTCACCGGCGGCAGCTTGGCCGGATTGTCGAGGGTGAGCACGGTGCCGTCGGTCCTGAGCACCTCGTAGACGACCGTCGGCGCGGTGGTGACCAGGTCGAGGTCGTACTCGCGCTCCAGGCGCTCCTGCACGATCTCCATGTGGAGCATGCCGAGGAAGCCGCAGCGGAAGCCGAAGCCCATCGCCTCGGAGCTTTCCGGCTCGAAGCGCAGGGCGGCATCGTTGAGCTTGAGCTTTTCCAGCGCCTCGCGCAGCGAGGGATAGTCGTCGGTGTTCACCGGGAACAGGCCAGCGAACACGCGCGGCTTCATTTCCTGGAAGCCCGGCAGCGGATGGTCGGCCGGAAGGCTTGCCAGGGTCAGGGTGTCGCCGACCGGCGCACCGTGCACGTCCTTGATCGAGGCATTGAGCCAGCCGACCTCGCCCGCGCCGAGTTTCGCCAATTGCTTGCGCTTGGGCGTGAACACGCCGACGTCGTCCACGAGGTGGGTGCGTCCGGTCGACATCACCTGGATCTTGTCGCCGGGCTTGATCTCGCCCTGCATCACGCGCACCAGCGAAACGACGCCGAGGTAGTTGTCGAACCACGAATCGATGATCAGCGCCTGCAGGCGGTCGGTATCGCGCGGCTTCGGCGGCGGGATGCGCTGCACGATCGCCTCGAGCACGTCGACGACGTTGAGGCCGGTCTTGGCGCTGATCGCCACCGCGTCGTCGGCGTGGATGCCGATCACGGCCTCGATCTCGCCCTTCACCTTCTCGATGTCGGCGGTCGGCAGGTCGATCTTGTTGATGACCGGCACCACTTCCAGGCCCATCTCGACGGCGGTGTAGCAGTTGGCGACCGACTGCGCCTCCACGCCCTGCGCCGCGTCGACCACCAGCAGCGCGCCCTCGCAGGCGGCGAGCGAGCGGCTGACCTCGTAGCTGAAGTCGACGTGGCCGGGCGTGTCGATGAAGTTGAGCTGGTAGACCTGGCCGTCGCGCGCCTTGTAGGGCAGCGACACGGACTGCGCCTTGATCGTGATCCCGCGCTCGCGCTCGATCGGGTTCGAATCGAGCACCTGCGCCTCCATCTCGCGATCCTCCAGCCCGCCGCAGAGCTGGATGATGCGGTCGGCCAGGGTCGACTTGCCGTGGTCGATGTGGGCGATGATCGAGAAGTTGCGGATGAATTGCATCGGGCGGGCTGGGTCGGGCTGCGTCGAATGGGGGCGGCGCGCGAAGACCGGGACGGCCAGCAAGGCCCGACCCGGTACGGTCCACGGGAAAATCAGCCCACGATTATCGCACAGCGGCGCAGGCGACGCCGCCGGACGTCAGCTCTTCTCGATCGGCCCGAGCGCGATGAACTGGGTCTGCTGGTCGCGGCGCACCAGCAGCATCACCGTGTCGCCCGGCTTGACCTGCGCGGTCGCGGCGCTGAAGGCCGACACGCTGCCGGTATCGCGGTTGCCCACGCGCAGGATCACGTCGCCCGGCTGCACGCCGGCGCGACGCGCCACGTCATCGACGACGCGGGCGACCAGCACGCCTTCGCCGGCATCGAGCTTCATGCTCCTGCGCTGGGCCGGGTCGATCTCCTTCACGGCCAACCCGAGTTTCTCGGCGCCCATCGCTTCATGGGGTTCGCGGTCGGTCGCCGGCAACAGCTTGGGCGCGCCGGCCGAATCGGCGAGGTCGTCGAGCACGACCGGCAGTTCGATCGTCTTGCCATCGCGGCTCACGCGCAGCTTCGCGCGGCTGCCGGGCGGCAGCGAACCGACCAGGGGTGGCAAGTCGGCCGAGCTGTCGATCTCGCTGCCGTTGAAGGCGACGATCAGGTCGCCGGTCTTGACCCCGGCCTTGGCCGCCGCGCTGCCCGGTTCGACCGAGGCGACCAGGGCGCCGCCGCTGCGCGACAGGCCCATCGCGCTGGCGATCTGGCTGGTCACCTGCTGGATGCGCACGCCGAGCACGCCGCGCCGCACGTGGCCAGTGGTCTCGATCTGGGTGACTGCGCTCATCGCGGTCTCGATCGGGATCGCGAAGCTCACGCCCATGTAGCCGCCGGACATGCTGAAGATCTGCGAATTGATGCCGACCACTTCGCCCCGGGTGTTGAGCAGCGGGCCGCCGGAATTGCCGCGATTGATCGGCACGTCGGTCTGGATGAAGGGCACGTACTGCTGGCCCGGATCGATCGAGCTGCGGCCGACGCCGCTGACGATGCCCGCGGTGACCGAATGGTCGAGCCCGAAGGGCGAGCCGATCGCGACCACCCATTGCCCCGGCTTGAGGGTCTTCGCGTCGGCAAGCTTGAGGAAGGGCAAGCCGGTCGCCTGCACCTTGAGCAGGGCCACGTCGGAAGTCGGATCGCTGCCGATCACCTTGGCGGTGAACTCGCGGCGGTCGGCGAGGTGCACGATCACCCGGTCGGCGCCGTCGACGACATGGTGGTTGGTCAGGATCTTGCCGTCGGCGGAGATGATGAAGCCGCTGCCGATCGCGGTGCCCTCGTCCTGGCGCGGCTGCGGCATCTGCGGATCGCCGAAGAAGTGCTTGAAGATTTCCGGTAGCTGGCTGTCCTCTTCGGACAGCGCGGATGGCTTGTGCTTGCCGCCCTCGTGGATGGCCTCGATGTTGACCACCGCCGGCCCGTCCTGTTCGACCAGGTCGCTGAAGTCCGGCAGGTTCAGGGCGCCCGCGTGCGCAGGCTGGAGGGTGGTGGCAAGAGCGAGGGCGAGGGTCGCGGCGAGCGGGGCGATGCGTGCGGTCAGTGCATTCATGGCGTCGTTGGGGAGGGTCGTTGCGGCGGAACGGGGGAAGGGGAACGCGATTCGTTGTCAGGGCTGGTTGTTCGAGGGGAATGCCACGGTGCGCACGGGGGACTCGCCGAACACGTCGTGGGGCGCGCCGGATTTCTGACTCTGCAGGTAGGCCGCAAGTTCGGGATCGATCGCGTACGGCTGCGGGAACGGGGCGAAGTTCGGGCGCTGCTGCGGCTCACGCACCAGCACCGGGTGCATGGGCGAGTGGAACGCGGTCACGACCCCCGCCTGCACGGCGATGGGCAGCTTGATCGAAGGCTCGGACGAGGCCAGCACGGTGCGCTGGATCGGCAGGACCGGCGCGGTCGTCGCGACCACCTTGGGCGCTTGCGTCGGGGTATGGGTGGCGTCGAACACGAAGGTCGAGGCGATCACCAGCGAAGCGGCCAGCGCCGCCCCGCCCGCCCAGCGCAGGCCACGGCCAACGCGCGCCACCGGCTGCGCCTGCGCGTCGATGTCGATCGCATGCGCCACGCGCTCGGCGAAGCCCGCCGGCGGCGGCTGCGCCGTCCGGCGCATGGCGGCGGACTGCAACTGCCAGCGCTCCCAGCGCGCGCGCAACGGCGCGTCGTGGGCCAGGCGCTGCATCAGGAAGCGGGTGCGCTCGGCATCGAGCTCGCCGTCCATGAAGGCCGACAGCTCTTCGAAAAGCTCGTTCTCGTTCATGGAAATTCCCTTCTTCATGGACGGTTCGCTCATGGACGCACTCGATCGGAATCCAGCAGGGGTCGGAGTTTCTGGTCGATCGCCTCGCGCGCGCGGAAGATGCGCGAGCGCACGGTGCCGATCGGGCACTGCATCTTCTCGGCGATTTCCTCGTAGCTCAAGCCATCGACTTCGCGCAAGGTCACCGCGGTGCGCAGCTCGTCGGGCAGCGCGGCCACCGTGGCGGCGACGGTCTGCTCGATCTCCTCGCGCAGCAGCTCGTGCTCGGGCGTGTCGTCGTCACGCAGGCGCGAGGCGCCGGCGAAATTCACCGCGTCCGCGACATCGATGTCCTCGGCGGGCGGGCGGCGGTTGCTGGCAACGAGATGGTTCTTGGCGGTGTTCACGGCGATCCGGTAGAGCCAGGTGTAGAACTGGGCATCTCCGCGGAAATTCGCCAGCGCCTTCCACGCGCGGACGAAGGTGTCCTGGGCGACGTCCTGGCACTCGTTCCAGTCGTGCACGTAGCGTCCGATCAGCGCAATGATCCGGCTCTGGTACTTGCGCACCAGCAGATCGAAGGCTGCCCGGTCGCCGCGCTGCACGCGCCTGACCAGTGCCTGGTCCAGTTCGTTCTCGCCCATCCGTGCCCTGTCTCCTTGCGCACGGTCCTGGGCCGCAGGTAGTGACCGTGCGCCGTGGCGAAAAGTTCCGCCGTGCTCACGATCCCCGGGCTACAGTGGCCGCGTGTCGATGCGGATGATACGGTCATTGCGTTCAGGGCAGCGCCATGCCCGCCGCATTTCGAGCGAAGGCTCCGCAACGGTCGGCTACCCTGCCCCGGTCCGCGCCGTTCGACGCGGCGATCCCCGCTCCGGCAACCAAGGACGCACCATGCTCTTCGACGGCCTCCGCTTCCGCCACTGGCAGACCGAGCTGCGACCCGACGGCATCGTCCTGCTCACGCTCGACCGCGCCGATGCGCCGGTCAACGCCATCTCCCAGGCCGTGCTCGACGAGCTCGAGCAGATCGTCGAGCGCATCGCCATCGACAAACCGAAGGCGGTGGTGGTCCGCTCGGGCAAGGCTGGCGGCTTCGCGCCCGGCGCCGACGTCAAGGAATTCCAGAGCTTCGACGCCGCCGGTCGGGTCGAGGACGTGCTGCGCCGCGGCCAGTCGATCTACCAGAAGCTCGCGAGCCTGCCGATGCCAACGGTCGCCGCGATCCACGGCCACTGCATGGGCGGCGGCACCGAACTGGCGCTGGCCTGCCGCTACCGCGTCGCCAGCAATGCACCGAACACCCGCATCGCCCTGCCCGAGATCAAGCTCGGCATCTACCCGGGCTGGGGCGGCAGCGTGCGCCTGCCGCGGATGATCGGCGCGCCGGCGGCGATGGACCTGATGCTGACCGGCCGCAGCGTGTCGGCGAAGGCGGCGCTGGCGATGGGCATCGTCGACAAGCTCGCCGAGCCGGCGCTGCTGCTGGACGTGGCGGTCGAGGTCGCCGGCCGGCGCATGCAGCAACCGTTCAAGACACGCATGGCCGCGTGGGCGACGAACACCTGGATCGCGCGCCAGATCCTCGCGCCGATGCTGGTCAAGCAGGTCGCGCGCAAGGCCCGCAAGGAACACTACCCCGCGCCGTACGCTCTGATCTCCACCTGGCAGCGCAGCGGCGGCGGCATGAATGCGCGGCTCAAGGCCGAGGCAAGATCGGTGGCGAAGCTGGCCAAGACCGAAACCGCACGCAACCTGGTGCGCGTGTTCTTCCTGCAGGAGCGCCTCAAGGGCCTCGGCGGCAAGGACTCGGGCATCAGGCACGTCCATGTCGTCGGCGCCGGCGTGATGGGCGGCGACATCGCCGCGTGGTGCGCCTACAAGGGATTCGACGTCACGTTGCAGGACCGCGAGATGCGCTACATCGAACCGGCGCTGCAGCGCGCCGACGCGCTGTACGCGAAGAAGGTCAGGGACGACACGAAACGCGTCGAGACGCGCGCGCGCCTGCAGGCCGACGTCGGCGGCGCCGGCGTGGCGAAGGCGCAACTGGTGATCGAGGCGATCTTCGAAAATCTTGAAGCAAAACGCGATCTGCTCGACGGCATCGAGCCGCAGTTGCTGCCCGACGCCATCGTCACCTCGAACACCTCGTCCATCCCGCTCGCCCAGCTCGGCGAAAGACTCGTCCAGCCCGAGCGCTTCGCCGGCCTGCACTACTTCAACCCGGTCGCGCTGATGCCGCTGGTGGAGATCGTGCGCCATCCCGACCTGTCGCCCGCGACCGAGCAGCGCCTGGCAGCGTTCTGCCGCTCGATCGACAAGCTGCCGGTGCCGGTCGCAGGAACGCCCGGCTTCCTCGTCAACCGCATCCTGATGCCGTACATGATGGAAGCGATGACCGCCTACTCCGAAGGCATCCCCGGCCCGGTGATCGACAAGGCCGCGCTGAAATTCGGCATGCCGATGGGTCCGGTCGAACTGGCCGACACCGTCGGCCTCGACGTCGCCGCCAGCATCGGCAAGATCCTCGGCGACTTCCTCGGCCTGCAGACGCCCGCCGGCCTCGAGGACAAGCTCGGCGCCAACCAGCGCGGCCGCAAGGATGGCCAGGGTTTCTACAAGTGGGAGAACGGCAAGGCGGTGAAGCTCGAAGTGCCCGCCGGCTACAAGGCGCCGGCCGATCTCGAGGATCGCCTGATCCTGCCGATGCTCAACGAAGCCGTCGCCGTGCTCCACGATGGCGTGGTGGACGATCCCGACCTGCTCGACGCCGGCGTGATCTTCGGCACCGGTTTCGCGCCGTTCCGTGGTGGTCCGATCGCGTACATCCGCAGCGCCGGCGCCGACGCGCTCAAGGCCAAGCTCGAAGCCTTGCAGGCTAAATACGGCGCGCGCTTCGCGCCGCGTCCCGGATGGGACTCGCCAGTACTTCGTTGACTCCCCGTCTTCGCCGGCGATCCAACGTCAGTCGTAGCATGGTCAGTCGTAGCGCGGTCAGTCGTAACGCGGCCGGCGACGGCCGCTCGCGGGCGACACGTCGATCATCAACGCGAGCACCAGTCCGGCGATCGTGATCAGGTCCCAGTGGCCGCCGAACCAGTGCAGGACCGCGACGTACCAGAGCAGCGTGGTCGGCAGGAAGACGAGCCCGAGCAACGGCCACAGCGGCGTCGCGAACACGCCGTCGAACCAGTGGGTGAACAACCACAGCAGCACGACCACGAGCCGCGGCGTCAGCAGGGCGAGAACGGCGAACAGGCAGGGCATGGTCGATCTCCTTATCGTTATCGGCGCGGTGTGCTGCGGCCGAGGCTACCCTCGCGGCTTGAATGGAGGATGAGCAGCGCTCATTTCGCCCGATCGCCCGGCGCGGGCAACTGGTAGTCGATCCGCGCCACCTGGCCCTGCGGCACCGCTTCGGAAACGTGATCCTCCGGCCAGTACAGGAACACCCACGCGGTGTTCGTGCCGAGCAGGATCGGCTGCTTCGATTCCGGCTTGTCGTGGTTGTTGTAGGTGATCGCGATCCGCGTGCCGTGTCCCGACAACACGCGCTGCGACTGGATGGCCGTGTAGTCGCTGATCGCCCAGGCCGCGAAGCCGAGCAGGAACGCCGCGAACACGTATTCGGCCGTGAATCCCTTGTCGGTCAGCTTGTCGCGCCAGGGCGGGAACACGAGCTTGCCCCACCACGTGCTCGCGCGGATCGCCGCGACGCGCTGCGGCTGGCGTTCGCGGAAGGCGTCGATGCGCGAACCGATCCAGCTCAGGAAGGCGCCGGCGGCAACCACGAGGAAGTACATCGGATCGTGCAGCGCCGCGACCAGGAAATCCGCCGGCTGCATGTAGTCGACCACGCGGATGCCGAACGGCTTGTAGAAGCAGTAACTGGCCCACAGGCCGATGGCCGACGTCGCCAGGTACGTCGCCGTCAGCAGCATGGTGGGTTCGCGCAGGGCGCGAAGGTTCCACTGCTCGTTTTCGACTGGCTTGTCGGATTGCTGCCGGGCGGTCATGCCCGAATACTGCCACAGCGTCCCGTGAAGGCGGCATGCAGGCCCGATGCGATGGCATCGGGCTGCCGTGGCAGCGCGCCTACGCGAACGGATCGCGCAGGACGATGTTGGCGTCGCGGTCGGGGCCGGTGCTGACAATCGCCAGCGGGCAGCCGGCGAGTTCCTCGAGCGCGCGCAGGTAAGCGCGCGCGGCCGGCGGCAACTCGTCCCACCTGGTGATGCCGTGGGTGCGCTCGGACCAGCCTGGGAATTCGAGGTAGACGGGCGTGCACTCGTCCCAGCCGGCGGCGTCGAGCGGCGCGTACTCGGTGCGCTTGCCGCGGTATTCGTAGGCGATGCAGATCTTCAGCTTTTCCATGCCGTCGAGCACGTCGAGCTTGGTGATGCACAGGCCGGTGATCCCGTTGATCGCGACCGCGCGCTTGAGCGCGACGATGTCCATCCAGCCGCAGCGGCGCGGACGCCCGGTGGTCGCGCCGAACTCGGCGCCGCGTGCGCGGATGCCCTCGCCGACCGCGTCGTCAAGCTCGGTCGGGAACGGGCCGCCGCCGACGCGGGTCGCGTAGGCCTTGGCGATGCCGAGCACGTAGTCGATCGCGTTCGCGCCCACGCCGGCGCCGGCGAGCGCGCCGCCGATGGTCGTGTTCGACGAGGTCACGTAGGGATAAGTGCCGTGGTCGATGTCGAGCAGCGAGCCCTGCGCGCCTTCGAACAGCACGCGCTTGCCGGCCTTGCGCAGGTCGTGGAGGACGCCGGCGATGTCGGATTTCATCGGCTCGACATACGCGCCGAAGGCGAGCGCCTCGTCCAGGGTCTTCTGGAAATCGACGGCCTCGACGCCGAGGTACTTCGTCAGCACGAAGTTGTGGTAGTCGAGCACGTTGCGGAGCTTCTCGCCGAGCTCGTTCGGATAGCTCAGGTCGGCCACGCGCACGCCGCGGCGCGCGACCTTGTCCTCGTAGGCCGGGCCGATGCCGCGGCCGGTGGTGCCGATCGCCTTGCCGCCGGCGGCCTTCTCGCGCGCCTGATCCAGGGCGATGTGGTACGGCATGATCAGTGGCGTGGCCGGGCTGATCTTCAGGCGCGAACGCACGTCGATGCCGGTGGCCTCGAGCTCCTCGATCTCCTTCTTCAGCGCGGCCGGGCTGAGCACCACGCCGTTGCCGATCAGGCACAGCGCGTCGGGGCGCAGGATGCCCGAGGGAATCAGGTGCAGGACGGTCTTCTTGCCACCGATGACGAGGGTGTGGCCAGCGTTGTGACCTCCCTGGAAGCGTACGACGGCGCCGATGTCCTGGGTGAGCAGATCGACGATCTTGCCCTTGCCTTCGTCGCCCCACTGGGCTCCGAGAACCACTACCGACTGACCCATTTCCCTTCTCCGAAAACGAACAAAGCCGGAGGACATGCCCCGGCTTTGTGAAATTATCCTTTATTTCCCGGACGACGGCCAGCCTAGGCGAGGCTGAGTGGTTGCCCGGTACGAATTTGTGTTGGAGTCCCTTCGAGCCAGGAATCCCCTCTCCCTCTGGGAGAGGGTGCCGAAGGCGGGTGAGGGATAGTCGTTGCGGATTTGCGCGAAAGTGTAAAGGCTCAAAGCCCGGGCCTCGGCTTCTCCAGGGCGGCGGGTTCACGGAGAATATTCCCTCATCCGCCTTCGGCACCTTCTCCCAAGGGGAGAAGGAAAGCGTCCGGCGTCTGTCCCGGCGGCATTCAAACCCGCACCACTACAACGCAATTGCGCTCTCAGCTCACTCTCAACAACTGCAGCGCCACCAGGCCGGTCAGGATCATCATCCCGCCGCCGATGCGCAACGCGTTCTCGGGGGTGTCGAGCAGCCGCGCAAGCGCGCGCTTCCACGCACGCGGAGCCAGCAGCGGGAACAGGCCTTCCAGCACGAAGACCAGGCAGATCGCAGCCAGCAGGTCGGTGCGGTTCATCGCAGGCGGCCGCGATTCACTTCGCGGGCGCGGTACGGCCCGGGTTGGCGAAATAGCGCATCAGCTCCGAATCCGGATCGAGCACCATCACGTCCCTGCCGTTGAACATCGTCTTGTAGGCCTGCAGGCTGCGGTAGAAGGCGTAGAACTCCGGGTCCTGGCTGTAGGCCTGGGCGGCGACCGCGGCGGCCTGCGCATCGCCCTCGCCGCGCAACTGCTGCGCGTCGCGCTCCGCGTCGGCGGTGATCACCAGCTTCTGGCGGTCGGCCTCGGCCTGGATCTTCGCCACCTCCTCGTCGCCTTCGGCGCGAAGCTGGGTCGCCACGCGCTTGCGTTCGGCACGCATGCGGTCGTACACCGAACCGAGCACGTTGCTTTCCTCGGGCAGGTCGATGCGCTTGATGCGGATGTCCACCACCTCGATGCCCAGCGAGGCGCGGGTGGTCGCGTTGACCTGGCCGAGCATGTCGCCACCGAGGTTGCCGCGGTCGAGCGCCACGATGTCGGTCAGCGCGCGCTGATTGATCGTGTTGCGCAGCGCCTGGACCACGATCGGCGTCAGCCGCTTCTCGGCCCCGATCTGGTCGCCCAGGGTCGCGTTGAAGTAGCGACGCGTGTCGGCGATCCGCCAGGCGACGAAGTAGTCGACGCTGACGTCCTTCTTCTCCTGCGTCAGGTAACGCTCGGGCTGCGCGTCGAGGGTGAGGATGCGGCGGTCGAACACCTGCACGTTCTGCACGACCGGAATCTTGAAATGCAGTCCCGGCGCGAGGTCGGAGCTGACGATGCGGCCGAACTGAAACAGCAGCGCGACCTGGTTCTCGCCGACGGTGTAGACCGACCCGGCGAGCAGGAGCAGGAAAACGGCGGTGATCGCTACCCAGAGGATTCTCATCAGCGGCCATCCCTTGCATCGCTGCGTGCTGGACGTTCCGGTCGCACCGACCCTTCGCTTCCGGCCGGCAAGGTCGCGGCGACGGCTGGCAGGGTCACCGGTTGCGGGGATTCGGCGCTCGCCGAAGACGTCCCGGCGTCCCCGGGCATGTGTTCGGACGGCAGGTAGATCGTGTTGTTGCCGCGTCCGGCGACCACCTTCGGCGAGCCCTTGAGCACGTCTTCCATGGTTTCGAGGTAAAGCCGCTTGCGCGTGACCTCGGGCGCCTTGTGGTACTGCTCGTCCAGCAGGATGAAGCGCTGCGCATTGCCCTGCGCCTCGGCGATGATCGCTTCCTTGTAACCCTCGGCGCCGGTCCGCAGGCTCGCCGCCTGGCCGCGCGCCCTGGGTATCACGTCGCTGGCGTAGGCGCGGGCGAGGTTGATCGCCTTGTCCTTGTCCTGTTGCGCACGGCTGACGTCGTCGAAGGCTTCTTTCACTTCCTGCGGCGGGCGCGCGTTCTTCACGGTGAAATCGGAAACCAGCAGCCCGGTGCGGTACTGGTCGAGCGCGGCCTGCAGGCGTTCGCGGGCCCGCGCCGTGCGCATCTCGCCCTGGCCCTTGAGCGCGTCGTCCATGGTGCTGGCGCCGACCACCTCGCGCACCACGCTCTCGGCCGCCTGCTGCAGGGTCTTCTCGGGTTCGCTGTTGCCGAACAGGAACAGGCGCGGATCGGACACCGTGTATTGCACGTAGTAGTCCACCTGCACGATGTTCTGGTCGTTGGTCAGCATGCGCACAGAATCGGATGCCGAGCGAACGCTGGTGGCGTCGACCTTGACGACCGTCTCGATCGGCCACGGCCACTTGAGGTTCATTCCCGGGGTCATCACCCGGTTGAACTGGCCGTAGCGCAGCACCACGCCACCCTGGTTCTGGTTGACCAGCACGACGCTGCCGAACGCGACCCATACCGCGACCAGGATGCCGATCCACAACGCGAAGCGCGGACCGGCATCGTCATCGCCCGGCTCGCCGCCGAACATGCGCCCGAGGCCCTGCTTGAGGCGATCGATGAAGGCGTCGGTCTCGCGGTCGGGATCGCGTCCCTTCCACGGGTCCTTGCCGCCCTTGTCCGAACCGCCCTTGCCCGGCAGGTTCCAAGCCATGCTCCGCTCCCGCGTCGCCGCACGGCGGGGCCGGCAGCGGTAGTGGCGCGCGACGCAAGGCGCACGCTAGGTGTGTGCTTCAGGGATTGTAGGTAGGGGCGCCGGAAGCGGCAAGCAAGGGGGAACCCGGCATTCAGGGCATCCCGAGCAGGGCATCGAGCGCATCGCCACCCTTTTCTTTCGCCAGTTGCTCGGCCTGGATGCGCGGAAGGTCGAGTTGGACGCACCAGCCGTGCTCGTCGGCGACCTCGCCGCTGACCGCGCCGAGCGCGTGCAGGCGGGCGCGCAGGCGGGCCTGCGTGGGCGCCAGGCGCAATTCGCCCTGCATGCGCTGCGCAGCGAAGCGCTGCGCGATCGCCGCCCGTAGCAGATCGAGCCCGGCGCCAGCGCGCGCCGATACCCAGACCTTTTCCACGCCGTCCGCGGGCTGCTCGCGACGCGGCTGGCCATGCTCTTCCAATAGATCGATCTTGTTGAACACCAGCATCTGCGGGATGTCGCCGGCTTCGATTTCCTTGAGCACCGCGTTGACCTGGCCGATGCGTTCGTCGCGCAGCGGGTCGGCGGCGTCGACCACGTGCAGCAGCAGGTCGGCGTCGCGCGCCTCCGACAGGGTCGAGCGGAACGCGGCAACCAGGTCGTGCGGCAGGTCGCGCACGAAACCGACCGTGTCGGACAGCACCAGCGGCCCGCAATCGAGGCCTTCGACGCGGCGCACGGTCGGATCGAGCGTGGCGAACAATTGATCGGCCACGTACACGCCCGACTGCGTGAGCGCATTGAACAGCGTGGACTTGCCGGCGTTGGTGTAGCCGACCAGGGCGACGCGCGGCAGTTCGTTGCGCAGGCGCGCGCGGCGCATCTGGGTGCGTTGCACCTCGACCTTCTCCAGCCGCTTCTCGAGCTGCTCGACGCGTTTCTGCAGCAGGCGACGGTCGGTCTCGAGCTGGGTTTCGCCGGGACCGCGCAGGCCGATGCTGCCGCCGCGCTGGCGTTCCAGGTGGGTCCAGCCGCGGATCAGGCGCGTGGCCACGTGCCGCAACTGGGCCAGCTCGACCTGCAACTTGCCCTCGTGCGAGGTCGCGCGCATCGCAAAGATGTCGAGGATCAGTCCGGTGCGGTCGAGCACGCGGCACGAGAGCGCCTTCTCGAGGTTGCGCTCCTGCACCGGCGAGAGCGTCTCGTTGAACAGCACCAGGTCGGCGCCGGTCGCCTGGCAGAGCATCTTCACTTCGTCGAGCTTGCCGGTGCCGATGTAGTGCGCGGGATTGCGCTTCACGATCTTCGCGGTGACGGTTCCGACCACGGTGGCGCCGGCCGAGCGTGCCAGCTCGGCGAACTCGTCGAGCAGGGTCGGATCCGCTGGCCCCGGATACGGCTGGATCAGCAGGGCGTTCTCGCCCTTGCGCGAACGTTCGAACACTCAGGAAATCACTGGGCGAATGCAGGGATTTTCGCGGGGCATGGATGCACCACCGCGGGCGACGACGTGGGTCGCCGATCGGCGGGCATCGAGTCCGGACATGCGCCGGACTCGATGCGTCCGGACAAGGCCGGGATGGGCTTGTTCGGACATTCCTAGGCTGGATGCTCGCTGGAAGCGGGCGGATGCTCGTCGTGGCCGTGCTCGTCCGTCATGCGCACGTTGCGCGACGGCACCACGGTGGAGATCGCATGCTTGTAGACCATCTGGCTGACGGTGTTGCGCAACAGCACCACGAACTGGTCGAACGACTCGATGGTGCCCTGCAGCTTGATGCCGTTGACCAGATAGACGGCGACCGGTACGCGCTCGCGGCGCAACGCATTCAGGAACGGATCCTGCAACGACTGACCCTTGGACATGCAACCCTCTCGAACGATCTGCGATGTTGTCGTTATGGGCGCCGCTCCCCTCCCTCGGGAAACCTGCTGTGGCGCCAGCCCCGGCCGCCATCGCTGGCCGGATCGTCAATGATCGCACAAGCCGGGCCCGGCTGCGAAGGCTCAGCCCCCGACCGGGTGGCCGAGGAACAGCGCCAGCGCCTGCTCGAGCGCAGTCGCGTCGACGGCCGGATCGAACCAGCGCGCATCGTGTTCCCCGCGCAGCCAGGTGAGCTGGCGCTTGGCGAGTTGACGGGTCGCGGCGACCGCCTCGGCGCGGAAGGTCTGCGCGTCGGTGAGTCCTTCCAGGTGCCGCCAGGCCTGGCGATAGCCAACCGCACGCAGGGCGGGCAGGTCCAGCGGCGCGGGACGGTCGCGCAACCGCGGATCGGCGCGCAGGCGCCGCACCTCGTCGAGGAAGCCCTGCGCGAGCATGGTGTCGAAACGCGCCTCGATGCGCGCATGCAGCACGGCGCGGTCAGCCGGCGAGAGCACCAGCTTCAGCACGCGGAAAGGAAAGCGCCGGCGCGGCGACTGTTCCTGCCACGCGCTGATCGGCTTGCCGCTCAGGCGCCACACCTCGAGCGCGCGGCCGATGCGCTGGCGGTCGCCCGGCTTGATGCGGTGCGCCGCGGCCGGATCGATCACGGCGAGTTCCTCGTGCAACGCCTCCCAGCCGCGCGCGTCGCCTTCCTCCGCGATCGCGGCGCGCACCGCCGGATCGGCCGCCGGCATGTCCGACAGTCCGTGCAGCAAGGCATGGAAATACAGGCTGGTGCCGCCGACCAGCAGGGGCATTCGTCCACGTGCAGCGATCGCCTGCAGCGCAGCCGTCGCGTCGACCGCGAATTCGGCGGCGCTGTACGCCGCGTGCGGATCGCGCAGATCGAGCATGTGGTGTGGCGCCCGCGCGCGCTCGGCGGCGTCGGGCTTGGCACTGCCGATGTCGAGCCCGCGATAGACAAGCGCCGAATCGACGCTGACGATCTCGCCACCGAGCCGCGACGCCCATGCGAGCGCGAGCGCGGTCTTGCCCGACGCGGTCGGGCCCATGATCGCGAGGGCGGGCGGGCGAGTGTCGGCGGGCATGGGCCGGCATTGTCCTTCATCGCCCGGTAGCCGTGGGGAATCAGTCCTCGTCGCCCCACTTCGGCATCGTCGGTGCCGACTTGGCTTTCGGCACGGCCTGCGCGGCGACCGCGTTCCACACCTTCAGCGCATCCACCGTCGCGGCTACGTCGTGCACGCGCAGCAGCTTCGCGCCGTTCTGCGCGGCGATCAGGGCGGCGGCGACGGAACCGTGCATGCGCTGGCCCTGCTCGCGCCCGGTGAGCGCGCCGATCAGGCCCTTGCGCGACAGGCCCGCGAGCAGCGGCACGCCGAGGTCGGTGAAGCGCGACAACTGGCGCAGCAGGGCGAGGTTGTGATCGAGGTTCTTGCCGAAACCGAAGCCCGGATCGATGACGAGTTTCTTTTTGGGGATGCCGCTCATCTCGCAGGCGAAGATGCGCTCGGCGAGGAAGCGGTGCACCTCGGCGACCACATCCTCGTAGTGCGGCGCGTCCTGCATCGTGCGCGGCTCGCCCTGCATGTGCATCAGGCAGACCGGCACCTTGAGCGATGCCGCCGCATCCATCGCGCCATCGCGGCGCAGCGCATGGATATCGTTGATCAGGCCCGCGCCTGCGGCGACGGCGGCGCGCATGACTTCCGGCTTCGAGGTGTCCACGCCGACCGGAAGCGCCGTGCGTTTCGCCAGCGCCTCGATCACCGGGATCACCCGCCGCAGTTCTTCCTCGACCGCGACTTCGTCCGCGCCCGGACGCGTGGACTCGCCGCCGACGTCGAGCGCGTCGGCGCCCTCCTCCGCCAGTTTCAGGCCATGGGCGATCGCCGCTTCGGTCGATGCCGCCAGGCCGTCGCCGGAGAACGAGTCGGGGGTCACATTGACGATGCCCATCACCAGCGGCCGATCGAAACGCAGCACGCGGCCGGCGCAGTCGAGTTGCGGGATGGTGTCGAACATCGGCGTCACCCTGATCGATTCGGCAGGCCGGATCTGCGCATGCGACGCAGGCCGCGGCGGCTGGTCAAACAAAAAGGCCAGAGCGGACTCTGGCCTTTCGTGTTGATGATGACAAGCGACGCGCGATGATCAGACCGTTGGCGCGGGTCCGCCGACGATGTTGGGCTTGGGGCCGGCATTGTCGGGAGGAAACGGCTTGTCGCCGCGCGTCCAGTCCAGCGGCGGCGGCGGCACCCGGCCTTCCATGATCGCATCGATCTGCAACACGTCGATGGTCTCGTACTGCAGCAGGGCCTGGGCCATGGCCTCGAGCTTGTCGCGGTTGGCGGAGAGGATCTCGCGGGTGCGCTGGTAAGCGCGGTCGAGGATGCCGCGCACGACTTCATCGATCCTGCGCGCGGTCGCGTCCGAGACATTGTTGTGCTGCGTCACCGAGCGGCCGAGGAACACTTCGTCCTCCTCCTCGCCGTAGGTCACCGGCCCCATCTCGTCGGACAGGCCCCACTTGGTGACCATGTTGCGGGCCATCTTGGTCGCGCGTTCGATGTCGTTGGACGCGCCGGTGGTGACCTTGTCGGTGCCGAACACCAGTTCCTCGGCCACGCGCCCGCCGTACAGCGAACACAGGCGGCTCTCGATGTTTTCCTTGTTGTAGCTGTAGCGGTCGCCTTCGGGCAGGTAGACCGTTACGCCGAGCGCACGGCCGCGCGGGATGATCGTGACCTTGTAGACCGGGTCGTGGTCGGGCACGAGGCGGCCGACGATGGCGTGGCCGGCTTCGTGGTAGGCGGTGTTGCGCTTCTCTTCCTCGCTCATGGCCATCGAGCGGCGCTCGGTGCCCATCATGATCTTGTCGCGGGCCTTGTCGAAATGTTCCATGCGCACGTCGCGGGCGTTCTCGCGCGCGGCGAACAGCGCGGCCTCGTTGACGAGGTTGGCGAGGTCGGCGCCGGAGAAACCGGGCGTGCCGCGCGCGATCACCATCGGCTTGACGTCGTCGGCGAGCGGCACCTTGCGCATGTGCACCTGCAGGATCTGCTCGCGGCCCTTCACGTCCGGAAGTCCGACGACCACCTGGCGGTCGAAGCGGCCCGGGCGCAGCAGCGCCGGATCGAGCACGTCGGGACGGTTGGTGGCGGCGATGACGATGATGCCCTCGCTGCCCTCGAAGCCGTCCATCTCGACGAGCAGCGCGTTGAGGGTCTGCTCGCGCTCGTCGTGGCCACCGCCGAGGCCGGCGCCGCGATGGCGGCCGACCGCGTCGATCTCGTCGATGAAGATGATGCACGGCGCGTGCTTCTTGGCCTGGTCGAACATGTCGCGCACGCGCGAGGCGCCGACGCCGACGAACATCTCGACGAAGTCGGAACCGGAGATCGAGAAGAACGGCACCTTGGCCTCGCCGGCGATCGCCTTGGCGAGCAGGGTCTTGCCGGTGCCCGGCGGGCCGACCATCAGCACGCCGCGCGGGATCTTGCCGCCGAGCTTCTGGAACTTGCCCGGATCGCGCAGGAACTCGACCAGCTCGCCGACCTCGTCCTTGGCCTCGTCGCAGCCGGCGACGTCCTGGAAGGTGATCTTGACCTGGTCCTCGCCCTGCATCTTGGCGCGCGAGCGGCCGAAGTTGAGCGCTCCCTTGCCCGAACCGCCCTGCTGCATCTGCCGCAGGAAGTAGACGAAGATGCCGATGAACAGCAGGGTCGGCAGGAAGTTGATGGCGATCGTCCAGAACAGGCCGCCACCGGAGGGCTTGTCCTGCTTGAACTCGACCTTGTGGTTCACCAGGTCGCCGACCAGGCCCTTGTCCTCGGGACCCATCGTGGTGCCCTGGCTGCCGTTCTTGCGCTCGAAGGTCAGGAGGTTGATGTGACCCGGGCTGTCGCCGCTGAACTCGACGGACTTGATGCCGTCGGCATGCATTTCGTCGAGGAAGGCCGAATAGGACACCTCGGAATTCGCCTCCGGCTTGCCGGGCGAGAAGCTCTGGAAGACCAGCAGCAGCACGACCGCTACGATCACCCAGAGCAGCAGATTCTTGGCCAGATCATTCATCGAAGCTTCCTATGCGCATCGTGCGCATTGAGAACCGCACGTCCTTGCGAGGTGTCACGCGATCAAGATGTCTTACGTCATTACCGTACATCCATGTACGGGGATTCAAAGAAGAGCCTTGTACCGGATGTCCAGAAAAACGGCATTCGGACGGGCGTTCAGCTTCTGACCGTTAGCACTGCTTTTGCATTCTACGCCCGCTTTCCGACCGCCAGCGCGTAGACCTCGGTGGAGCGCTTGCGCGAGGCTTCGGGCTTGCGCATCACGACCCGCAGATAGCGTTGTTTCAGGTCGCGCACGTAGGCATCGAAATCCTCGCCCATGAACAGCTTGGTCAGGAACGCGCCCTCGGGCTTGAGGTGGGCATCGGCGAAATCCCGGGCCAGTTCGGCCAGGTGCATCGCCCGAGGCTGGTCCACGGTGTCCATTCCGCTCATGTTGGGGGCCATGTCGGAAAGCACAAGGTCCACCCGCCGCCCGGCCAGCACCGCTTCGAGCTGCGCCAGCGGTTCGTCCTCGCGGAAGTCGCCGTGGATGAAGTCCACGCCGGCGATCGGCGGCATCGGCAGGATGTCCAGGGCAACCACGCTGCCCTTGTCGCCGAGCATCCGCCGCACGACCTGGGACCAGCCCCCGGGCGCCGCGCCCAGGTCCACGACCACCATGCCGGGCTTGAGCAGGCGGTCGCGCGCCAGCAACTCCTCCAGCTTGTAGGCCGCGCGCGAACGCATGCCTTCGGCCTGGGCCTTCTTCACGAAGGGGTCGGCGAAATGCTCGCGAAGCCAGGCGGAGCTGCTCTTGCTGCGGGCCATGGTCGAGGGACGAGGTGCGAGGGTCGGGTCGGAGCGGCGATCGAGGCGGCCGCAGGGCCGCGCAGTGAGCGCCGGCGCGCGCATGATACCCTTTCGGGCTGTTCGACCGCCCCGACCGACATGCCGACCGTTCTTGCCGCTTCCCAGAATCGTTACCTGCGCTCGCTCGCGCACACGCTCAAGCCGGTCATCCTGGTCGGTGGCAAGGGCGTGAGCCCGGCGCTGCTGGGCGAGCTGGAATCGGCGCTGGAGCACCACGAGTTGATCAAGGTGAAGGTCGCCGCGGCCGATCGCGACGAACGCGACGCCTGGGTCGGGGAGATCGTCGAGGCATCCGGAGCGGCGCTGGTGCAGCGCGTCGGCAACATCGCGACCCTGTTCCGCGCCCGCAGGAAGGATCCGGGCATCGTCCTGCCGCGCTGAACCCGGCGGTTCCATGGCTTTCATCCTCAACCAGCCCGATCACGCCTATGCGATCCGCTCCGTGCGCGACGATGCGATCGTCGTCAACGAGCGGACCCTGGCGGCCAGCTTCTACCTCTCGCCCGAAGAACTGCACGCGGACTGGCCACCGCGCAACGCGTCGGACTTGACACCCTCCGACCTCGCCACCGTGCTGGCTCTGGATCCCGAGGTCGTCCTGCTCGGCACCGGCACGCAGCAGCGATTCCCCCCGGCCGCCGTGCTTGCTGCCTGCCTGACGCGCGGCGTGGGCATCGAGGTGATGACGAACGCCGCTGCGGCCCGCACCTTCAGCGTGCTCGCCAGCGAGGGACGCCGCGTGGTCGCCGCTTTCCTGTTCGACGCGGCCGCCTGACCGATCGGCCACGCCGTCGTCACCACGACGATGTCAGCCGTGCCGGCCGGCGCCGGCCTTCAGCAACTGCGCCAGCACCTTCGCATCGACATCGGCGAGCTTGCGGATGTACAGGCAGCCCTTGCCTGTCTTGACCTTGCCGAGCCTGGCCACGAGCGCGGCGTTGTCCTCGATGCCCAGGCCGTACAGCGCCATCGCGTCCTTGCGCGAGGAGAAGCCGAGCTTGCACATGTCGCCTTCGCGACCGCTATCGTATTTGTAGTGGTAGCTGCCGAAGCCGACGATGCCCGCGCCCCACATCTTCGCCGGCTCACCGGTGGCCTTGGCCATCATCGCGGCGAGCGCCTCGCAGTCGGCGCGGCGGTCAGGATCGATGATTGCGGCGAAGTAGGCTTCAGGTCCGGACACGGTCTGCTGGGTCTTGTTCGGCTTGGCCATGGCGTGTTCCTCGCTAGCTCGATATCGGAGCGGATCAGCGCGCCGGCAGGTACTGCAGCGGATCCACCGGCCGGCCGTTGCGGCGGATCTCGAAGTGCAATTCGTCGCGTGGCGCGCCGCTGTTGCCCATCTCGGCGATCGCCTGGCCGGCTTTCACGCGCTGGCCTTCGGCGACCAGGCGCTTGCGGTTGTGGCCGTAGGCCGAAAGCCATTCGTCGGAGTGCTTGATGATGACCAGTTCGCCGTAGCCAACCAGTCCCGAACCCGAATACACGACCACGCCGTCGCTCGCGGCCAGCACGGGATCGCCGGGATTGCCGGCGATGTCGATGCCCTGCTTCGTCGCGTCGCCGGCCATGAAGCGACCGAGCAACGAGCCTTTCGCGGGCCAGCGCCAGTGGACGCCACCGACGGTCGCAACGTCGGCTGGCAGGATCGCGGCCGAAGGCGTGCGTGCGACGTCCCCGCCGTGCGGTTCCGGCGGCGGCGCGGCATGCACTACCGGAGGCGGTTGCGGAACGGTCGCCAGCGGTGGTGGATGCGGCGCCGAGGTAGGCACGGCGGCTACCGCTGGCGGCGGATGCGATGCCTGCGCGGGTACCACGACATCGGTCGGCGGCGGATGCGCCGTCGGCGCGGAAGCAACCGTCGGTGGCGCTGTCGTTTCCGGGGTCGAAGCGGCAGAAGGCACGGTCTCGAAGGGCGTCGGCATCGGCTGTGACGGCGTGCTCGCGACTGCCCGCGTGGTCGCTGTCGATGGCGGCGATGGCGAAATGCCATGCGGCGGCGCGGGGGTGACCGGAACCGGCGCATGTTGCGGATGCGACGACGCCTGCACGACCGGGCGCGGCGGCGCGGGAGAATGGGCGTGTTCACCACGCAGCTTGAGGACCTGCCCGACGTAGATCGTGTACGGCGGTTCGATGCCGTTGATCGCGGCCAGATCGCGGAAGTCCATGCCATTGCGGAAGGCGACGCCGTAGAGCGTGTCGCCGCGCGCGACCTCCACTTCGCCGCTGCCGGCATGGCGTGGTGCCGGCGAAGATGCGGGCGCGATGCGAACGGGAGGTTCCTGCTCCAGCGGCCGGCTCACCACATGCGCCTCGCCACAGGCGCCCAGCACCAGCACGAGCGCGAGCAACCCCGGCCATCGCGAACGATGCGCAGGCGATTGCGGCGCGAAACTCATCCGTGCATGCCTCTCCATGCCAGCCAACCTCCAAGCACCGCCAGGAGCACCAAGCTAATCCAGCCGACCGGCTCGATCCATCGGTGCAGCGCGGCCTCGGCGCGTTCGCCCCCGATCCGGATCGCCAACGCCAGCAGATAAACGCGCTTGCCGCGGCCGATGGTGATACAGGCGAGGAAAGGCAGCATCGGGACACCAACGATGCCGGCCGCCCAGGTGACGAACTTCATCGGGATC
The DNA here is from genome assembly GCA_036496805.1 of Lysobacteraceae bacterium. GTDB lineage: Bacteria > Pseudomonadota > Gammaproteobacteria > Xanthomonadales > Xanthomonadaceae > SZAS-103. Next base: position 36,637 of record DASXKN010000034.1, on the reverse strand, counting down.
ACCGGTTGCAGGGCTGCTACGGTCAGCGTGCCGAGCATCTGCAGCCAGTGCTCGTGCATGTCGTTGCGCAGGTTGCCGACCCAGAGGTCGATGGACTGCCGCATGCCCTCGGTCAACAACGGCTTGATCAGCTCGTAGGCAAAATGCCCGAGGGCATAGCCGGCGATGGCTCCGAGCAGCGATCCGAGCAGGCTGATCGACGCGTAGCGGAAGGCGCGGTGCGGCCGTGCCAGGGACATCGGCGCGAGCATGGTTTCCGGCGGAACCGGGAAGAAGATCGCCTCGACAACGCTGAGCGCGAACAGGATCGCCGGCGCGCGCGGCGAGGCGGCCCAGACCAGAGCTCGTTCGTACAGGGGCTTGAAGATTTTCATGGCGCGGCCGATTTTCCACGCATGCGGTCGCGCATCATCAAACGACTCCAGGCAGCAGGGGGACGAAGACGACGTTGCCGAGATTTTCAGGGCCCCAGCCTTCCTCGGAATTGCGCCAGCGCTGCAATGCCTGCGAGGTCGTGCCGCCCACGGGCGCGACGAGCACGCCATCGGGATGCAGTTGCGCGAGCAGCTCCAGCTCGACCGTCGCGCCGGCCGCGGTGACGATGATAGCGTCGTAGGGCGCATGCTCGGCCCAGCCAGCGCGGCCGTCGTCGTGGCGGGTGTTGACGTTCTTCAGGCCGAGCTGGCGGAAGCGCTTGCGCGCGCCGCGCAGCAATTCATCGATGCGCTCGACCGTGTAGACCTCTTCCACCAGCAGGGACAGCACCGCGGCCTGGTAACCCGAGCCGGTGCCGATCTCGAGCACGCGCCGCGGCGGCGGCAGGTTCGGATGCACCGGTTCGAGCAGTGCCTCGGTCATGCGCGCGACCACCCAGGGTTGCGAGATCGTCTGGCTCTTGCCGATCGGCAGCGCGGTGTCCTCGTAGGCGCGGCTGGCGAGCGCCTCGTCGATGAACAGGTGGCGCGGCACCTGGCGCATCGCGGTCAGCACGCGCTCGTCGCGGATGCCGTCGGCGCGCAGGCGCTCGATCAGGCGATCGCGCGCGCGCTGGCCGGTCATGCCGGCGCCCTGCGCGCCCGGGCGCTGGTTGAACAATGGCGTCATGCGCGCAGCCTCAGCGATTCGCCGAGCGCGCCGACCCAGCTGGCGACTTTTTCCAGCGCCTTGTAGCGCGTCAGGTCGACCTGGATCGGCGAGATCGCGACGTGGCCGTTGCGGATCGCGTGGAAGTCGGTGCCGGGACCGGCGTCCTGCTCGGCGCCGGGAGGACCGATCCACCAGATCGGGCGCCCGCGCGGATCGGTCTGGCGGATGCAGGGCTCGGCGCGATGGCGCTGGCCGAGGCGCGCGACCTCGAAACCGGCCAGCTCGTCCCAGGGAAGATCGGGCACGTTGACGTTGAGGATGGTGTCGCTCGGCAGCGGATCGACCAGCAGCCTCGCGACGATCTCCACCGCGGCGCGCGCGGCGGTCTCGTAGTGCCGGGCCTGGTGGTCGCGGCTGACGCACGACACCGCGATCGCCGGCAGGCCGAGGAAGCGCCCTTCCATCGCCGCGGCGACCGTGCCCGAATAGATCACGTCGTCGCCGAGGTTGGCCGAGCTGTTGATGCCGGAAACGACGATGTCCGGCTCGCGGTCGAGCAGTCCGGCGAGCGCGACGTGGACGCAATCGGTGGGCGTGCCGTACACGCACCAGGTCGTCGGGTCGACGCGCGAGACGCGGATCGGCTGGTCGAGGGTGAGCGAGTTGCTCGCGCCGGAACGGTCGCGGTCGGGCGCGACCACCCAGACTTCGTGGCCTGCCGCGCGCAGTTTTTCGGCAAGGATGCGGATGCCGGGCGCATCCACGCCATCGTCGTTGCTCACCAGTACGCGCATGCAGCCCCTTGAAGCACTTCTCGACAGCGGGTCAATGATCGTGCCGGACGCCTGCGGTTCCGGCGGCCGTCATTGTGCCATGACACCGCGCCGGTTCAGCCCCTCGCGCACGGGCCGTCACTCGACCCGGCGCGAAGGAGCCGCTAGCCTCGCCGCATGCACGACGACGAGAAACCAGGCGACGCCGATGCGGCCGAATTCCGGGCCGCGATCGGTCCGGTGCGACGGCTGCCGGAAGCGGTCGAACCGCCTCGCGCGCCGCGCCGCCGCGCGACGGCGGCGATGCGGACCGCGGACGAGACGGCGGCGCTGGCCGAATCGCACCGGATCGACCCGGTCGCGCTCTCCGAAGCCCTCGGCGACGCCGTGGCGTACCGCCGCGACGAAGTGCCGCCCGACGTCCTGCGCCGGCTGAAGCAGGCACGTTATGCGGTCGAGGACGAGATCGACCTGCACGGCCTGGACGAACGCGCCGCCGAGGAGCTGCTGCGTCGCTTCATCGCCCAGGCGCGCGAAGCCGGACGCCACTGCGTGCGCATCGTCCACGGCAAGGGCCTGCATTCGCCGCAGGGGCCGGTGCTGAAGGGCCTGGTCGAACGGATGCTGGGCCAACGCGCGGATGTGCTGGCCTACGCTTCTGCGCCACCCGCGCAGGGCGGCACCGGAGCCATGCTGGCGCTGCTGGCCAGGACCAGGCGCCAGCGGACATGAAGGATCGGCCGGACCTGCGAAGCCGGGGCAGGACGAATCAGTTGTGACGCGCCTTGTCGGGGGGATTGACACCCGCCACCTGCACGCCCCGATCACTGGCCCGGCGATCCACCTTCGCCACGTAGACCGCGCCCATGGTGGTCTTGCCAGGGTTTTCCGTTCCCGGCGCCATCGCACTGGGATCGCCCTTGCTGTGCATGCGCGCGCAGCCACCCAGCATCGTCGCACCGCAAACGAGGACCACTGCCCCAACCGTCTTGACGTTCATCACCGCCTCCCATTTCGATTCGCGTCCAAGCCGCCACGGCACGGACCCAGGATTCATTCAATCTACGCCGTCCGCATCCGCAGGCAAGATACCGGAAGTACCTGCAGTCGGGGACTTCGAGCCTGCCGTGCCCGCCGCGTCCTCGGTGATTCCAACGCAGGCCAGCAGGCTGGTCGCATAGCTTCCCGGCGGCAGCTCGAAGCCCAGCTCGAGCGATCCCTCGTCCGGCCAGCGCCAGGCCAGCGTCGGCACGGAGACCCGCAGCGCGCGGCGTTCCTGGTCCAGGCCAGCCTGTTCGAGACCGGCCCGCAGATCGGCTGAGTCCCTGAGAACCATTTCCTCGAGCGAGCGGCAAGCGTCTGCCGTGCGCAGAACGCCACGGCCCCACATCGGACCGGTCGGATGGATGTCCTGGCTGTGGCTGCGTTCGGCGAGAGCAGCCGGATCGGGTTCCGGGCCGAATACGCTGTGGCTGCCATCGAGCATCCATACCTCGCCGGGCAGACCGGTGTTCCAGCTACCGTCGGCCACGCGCGCCGCGAGGACGCGGTTGAACAATTCCGAGCGCGCGGCGGAAAGCAGGATCGAGCGCTGGTCGCGGCGCATCCTGCGGCCGGCGAACATCGCCCGCGCGGCATCGAGGTTGCCGCCCTCGCGGCCGAAGCGTTGCTCGCCGAAGGAGTTGGGAAATCCGCGGTCGCGGATCGCGTGCAGCCGTTGCTCGATCGCTTCGTGCTGGCCAACGACTGCACGCAGCACGATCACGAAACGGTTGCCGCGCAGCGCGCCGCGCTGGAGCTTGCGCGCATGGCGGGTCGCGTCGAGCACGCGAAGTTCGTCCGATTCGAGCAAGGCCACGTCGGGCGCATCGCGCCCCGGCAGTTGCACCGAAAACCGTTGCCGCGTCACGGCGTGGCGGTCCTTCATGCCGGCATGACTCACCGCCATCTCGGAGACGCCGGCCCACTGCGCGATGCGCTTGGCCGCATAGGCGGTATTCATGCCGCGCTTCTCGATCGTCAGCAGCAGGTGCTCGCCCGATCCGCTGGCCTCGAACGCCGGCAGTTCCTCGACGAAGAAGTCCTCGGGCACGCTGCGGATGCGAGCGCCGAGCACCGGCGGACCGAACGGCATGGGCGCGTCGGCTTTCATGCGAACGCGCTCAGCCGGCCGCTTGCAGCAGCACCACCGCCATCGCCGCGATGCCTTCCTCGCGCCCGCAGAAGCCCATCCGCTCGGTGGTGGTGGCCTTCACCGACACCGCATCGATCGCGACGCCCATGTCCTGCGCGAGGATCGCGCGCATCGCCTCGGCATGCGGGCCGACCTTCGGCAGCTCGCAGACGATGGTGATGTCGGCGTTGCCCACGACCCAGCCGCTGTCGCGCACGAAGCCGGTGCAGTGGCGCAGGAACCTGCGGCTGTCGGCGCCACGCCACTGCGGATCGGACGGCGGGAAATGCCGCCCGATGTCGCCCAGCGCCAGCGCACCCAGGATCGCGTCGCAGAGCGCGTGGATCGCGACGTCGCCGTCGGAATGCGCCGCGACGCCGCGCGCATGCGGCACGCGCACGCCGCCGAGCATCACGTGGTCGCCGTCGGCGAACGCGTGCGCGTCGAATCCCTGGCCGATGCGGAATGCCGCTTTCATGTCGCCGTCTCCCTGCCCTGCGCGGCGAGGATGTGTTCGGCGAGCGCGAGATCCCCGGCGACGGTCAGCTTGATGTTGTCCTCGCTGCCTTCGACCAGCAGCGCATGCAGTCCCAGCCGCTCCATCGCCATCGCCTCGTCGGTGACCGCCACGCCGTCCGCCTGCGCGCGTTCGAGCGCGCGCACCAGGGCGCCGCGACGGAAGGCCTGCGGGGTGAAGGCGCGCCAGAGCGTTTCGCGCGACACGGTTGCCGTCGCGCGGCGATCGGGGTCGGCGCGCTTGAGGGTGTCGCGCACAGGGGCGGCCAGCAAGGCGCCGACGTTGTCGTCATGCGCGGCCGCGATCAACCGGTCCAGATCGGTGAGGCGGACGCAGGGGCGCGCGGCATCGTGCACCAGCACGACCGCGTCATCGGCAACCTGCATCGGCAACGCGCGCAGGGCGGAAAGCACGGAAGCGGCGCGATCGTCTCCGCCGACGCAGGTCAGCACGGGCTTGCCGAAACATGGTGCGAGACGCGGCCAATGCGCGTCGTCGGCGGCCAGCGCCACCATCGCGCCCTCGATCGAAGGATGCGCGAGCAGGCGCGAGAGCGTGCGCTGGATCAAGGGTTCTCCCGCGAGTATGCGGTACTGCTTCGGCAGCTCGCCACCGAAGCGCGCACCGGATCCAGCCGCCGGCACGACGGCCCAGCTCATTTCTTCGAGGCCTGCGGGTTCGGCGGCGAAGCCTGCTTGCCGGAGGCCGGCGAACGCGGCGACCCCGGGGCCGTCGACTGCGTGCCCGACGGCGATGACAACGCAGCCGGCGACTGCGTGCCTGAAGACGACGACTGGGTGCCCGACGATTGCGTGTTCGACGACTGCGAGCCCGATGCCGGCGAAGCGGCATCCTCGGGCACGTCCTCGGGCGCCACGTTGGCGTTCGGGTCGGCCTGCTCGACCACGCGGTAGAACGTCTCGCCCGGCTTGACCATGCCCATCTCGGAACGCGCGCGTTCCTCGACCGCCGCCTCGCCGCTCTTCAGGTCCTCGACCTCGGCCACGAGCGCGGCATTGCGCTGCTTCAGCCGCGCGTTCTCGATGCGCTGTTCCTCGACCTGCTGCTTGAGCGACTGCTCCGACGTCCAGCTGCCCTCGCCCTGCCACAGCTTGTACTGCAGCCCGACGATCACGACCAGCAGGATGAGGGCGAGCAGGCGGTACATGGCGTCGGGCAGGCCTTCAGCGCTTCAGGCTGACGAACGCGTTGCGGCCGACGTAGCGCGCATCCGCGCCCAGCGCTTCCTCGATGCGCAGCAGCTGGTTGTACTTCGCCACGCGATCGGAGCGGCACAGCGAACCGGTCTTGATCTGGGTCGCGGTGGTCGCGACCGAGATGTCGGCGATCGTGGTGTCCTCGGTCTCGCCCGAGCGGTGCGAGATCACCGCGGCGTAGTTCGCGGCGTCGGCCATCGCGATCGTCTCCAGCGTTTCGCTGAGGGTGCCGATCTGGTTGACCTTGATCAGGATCGCGTTGGCGATGCCGTCCTTGATGCCTTCGCGGAAGATCGCCGGATTGGTGACGAAGTTGTCGTCGCCAACGAGCTGCACGGTGTCGCCGAGGCGTTGCGTCAGCAGCTTCCAGCCGGCGCGGTCCTGCTCGGCCATGCCGTCTTCCATCGTGATGATCGGGTACTGCTTCGACCAGTCGGCGAGGAAATCGACGAACTGCTCGGAGGTCAGGCGCTTGCCTTCGCCCACCAGGTTGTACTTGCCGTTCTCGTAGAACTCGCTCGAAGCCGCGTCCAGGCCGAGCAATACGTCGTCGCCGGCGACGTAGCCGGCCTTGCCGATCGCTTCCATGATCGTATCGAGCGCCTCGACATTGCTGCGGAAGTCCGGCGCGAAGCCGCCCTCGTCACCGACTGCGGTGGACAGGCCTTTGGCTTTCAGTACCGACTTGAGCGCGTGGAAGATTTCGGTGCCGGCGCGCAGCGCTTCCGCGAACGAGGACGCGCCGACCGGCAGCACCATGAACTCCTGGAGGTCGACGTTGTTGTCCGCGTGCGCACCGCCGTTGATGATGTTCATCATCGGGAGAGGCAGCGTCGCCTTGCGGTCGCCGGCGAGCAGCTTCCACAACGGCAGCTTCCTCGAAGCGGCAACCGCATGCGCATTGGCGAGCGACACGCCGAGCAGCGCGTTGGCGCCGAGCTTGCCTTTGTTGTTGGTGCCGTCGAGCGCGATCATCTTCGCGTCGAGGCCCTTCTGGTCGGCCGCATCGAAATCGCGCAGCGCGTCGGCGATGACCGTGTTGACGTTCGCGACCGCGCGGCCGACGCCCTTGCCGCCGTAGCGCGTCTTGTCGCCGTCGCGCAGCTCGACCGCCTCGCGCGAGCCGGTCGACGCGCCCGAAGGCACCGCCGCGCGGCCGAACGATCCGTCAGCGAGCGTGACTTCGGCTTCGAGCGTGGGATTGCCGCGGGAATCGAGGATTTCGCGGGCGTGGATGGAAGTAATGGCAGTCATTGGAAAGGTTCAGTGGCGGAAGAAAAAGTAGACAAGATAGAACATCACCACCAGGGAAAGCGCCGAAGCGATGTAATAGACGCGGACCTGCGTGCGTTGCCGGGAAACGCTCGTCTTCGTGAGGTCGATGGCTTCGCGTTGGTTGTCCCGTATCTGCGTCAGCAGCGCAACGATCCGTTCGTCGTTCTCGTTCAAGCGAGCCCTCCCGCGATCAGGGTGGGCTTCACGACGCGATCGATCGCGGCCAGCGACTCCAGCAACTGCTTTATCTTCCCCAACGGCCACGCATTCGGCCCGTCGCTCAGCGCCTTGTCCGGATCCGGATGCGTCTCCATGAAGATGCCCGCGATTCCGACGGCAACCGCCGCACGCGCCAGCACCGGCACGAACTCGCGCTGGCCGCCGCTCTTGCCATCGGCGCCGCCGGGCAATTGCACGGAGTGGGTCGCGTCGAACACGACCGGGCAACCGGTGTCGCGCATCACCGCGAGGCTGCGCATGTCGGAGACGAGGTTGTTGTAGCCGAAGCTCGCGCCGCGTTCGCAGACCATGATCTGGGTGTTGCCCGTCGCCAGCGCCTTGGCGGCGACGTGCTTCATTTCCCAGGGCGACAGGAACTGGCCCTTCTTGATGTTGACCGGCTTGCCGGCATTGGCGACTTTCTGGATGAAATCCGTCTGCCGGCACAGGAAGGCCGGCGTCTGCAGCACGTCGACGACGGAAGCGACCTCGTCCATCGGCGTGTATTCGTGCACGTCGGTCAGCACCGGCACGCCGATCTGGCGCTTCACCTCGGCGAGCACCTTGAGGCCTTCTTCGAGGCCGGGGCCGCGGAAGCTCGTGCCCGATGTGCGGTTGGCCTTGTCGAAGCTCGACTTGAAGATGAAGGGAATGCCGAGCGCGTCGGTGATTTCCTTCAGCGTGCCGGCGGTGTCGAGCTGCAATTGCAGCGACTCGATCACGCAAGGGCCGGCGATGAGGAAAAAGGGCTTGTCGACGCCGACGTCAAAACCGCAGAGCTTCATTGCGTGGCTTCCGAGCGGCGCACGAAAACCGTTCGTGGTGAGCCTGTCGAACCACGGACGAAGACCAGCGCGAGTGCTTGCATGCCCTTCGACAGGCCCAGGGCGAACGGCAATGCGCTCATGCGTGCGCGCTCGCATCCTTGAGCAGGCGCCCGCCCGCCTTGTGCTCGCGCGCCGCGCGCACGAAGCCGATGAACAGGGGATGGCCGTCGCGCGGCGTCGACAGGAATTCCGGATGCGCCTGGCAAGCCAGGAACCAGGGATGCATGGACTGCGGCAGCTCGATCATCTCCACCAGCAGGTCGTCCATCGACTTGGCGCTGATCACCATTCCGGCGTCTTCGAGGCGGCTGCGGTAGCGGTTGTTGAATTCGTAACGGTGGCGGTGACGCTCCCCGACGACGTCCTTGCCGTACACGCGGTGCGCGAGGGTGCCGGGTTTGACGCGCTGCTCCTGCAATCCCAGGCGCATGCTGCCACCGAGGTCGGACTGCTCATCGCGGCGTTCGACATCGCCGGTCGCGGTGCGCCACTCGGTGATCAGGCCGATCACCGGGTGCGGGGAATTGCGGTCGTTCTCGGTGCTGGCCGCATGATCGAGGCCGGCGACGTTGCGCGCGAAATCGACCACCGCGGCCTGCATGCCGTAGCAGATGCCGAAGTACGGGATGCCGTGCTCGCGCGCGTACTTCGAGGTCAGGACCTTGCCCTCGAACCCGCGGTCGCCGAAGCCGCCGGGCACGAGGATCGCATCGACGTCGCCGAGCAAGGCGTCGGCTCCCTGCTTCTCGATCTGTTCGGATTCGAGCCACTTCAGCTTCACCTTCGTGCGCTGGCGCAGGCCGCCATGGCGCAGGGCTTCGGCCAGCGACTTGTAGGCATCCTGGTGGTCGACGTACTTGCCGACCACCGCGATCGCCACCTCGTCCACCGGATGCTCGGCCGCGTCGACCGTCGCGATCCACTCGGACAGGTTCGCCGGGCCGGCGTGCAGTTGCAGGTCCTCGACCACGATCTGGTCCAGGCCCTGCGCGTGCAGCCACAGCGGGATCTTGTAGATGTTGTCGAGGTCGACCGCCGAGATGACGGCCTTCTCCGGCACGTTGGTGAACAGCGCGATCTTGCGGCGCTCGGAATCGGGCAACGGCTGCTCGGAACGACACAGCAGGATGTCGGGCTGGATGCCGATCGAACGCAATTCCTTCACCGAGTGCTGGGTCGGCTTGGTCTTGAGCTCGCCGGCCGCTGCGATGTACGGCACCAGGGTCAGGTGCATGAAGATCGCGCGGTGCGGGCCACGCTCAGTGCGGATCTGGCGGATCGCCTCGAGGAACGGCAGCGATTCGATGTCGCCGACGGTGCCGCCGATCTCGACCAGGCCGACATCGAAACCTGCGGTCGCCTCGTCGATGCAGCGCTTGATCTCGTCGGTGATGTGCGGGATCACCTGCACGGTCGCGCCGAGGTAGTCGCCGCGGCGTTCCTTGCGGATCACGTTCTCGTAGATGCGGCCGGTGGTGATCGAGTTGCGGCGCGTGAGGTGCACGCGCACGTAGCGCTCGTAGTGGCCGAGGTCCAGGTCGGTCTCGGCGCCGTCGTCGGTGACGTACACCTCGCCGTGCTGGAACGGGCTCATCGTGCCCGGATCGACGTTGATGTAGGGATCGAGCTTCATCATCGTCACCCGCAGGCCGCGGGCTTCGAGGATGGCGGCCAGGGATGCCGACGCGATGCCCTTGCCAAGCGAGGACACCACGCCACCGGTCACGAAAATCAGGCGGGTCATGGAAAGACGATTCCCGGAAAACCGCATTCTACAGGCTGGCGGTTGCAGTCGCGAGCACGAAACCCGGAAACACGATGCCCCGCCGGGGCGGGGCATCGCTGGGAATCGGATATCGAGCAGGGATCGCGGGCAGGAGGCTTACTGCTCGGGCTGCGCCAGCTCTTCCTCGTCGGGTACGCGCTGCGCGTGGTGGCGCCCGCGGCCTACGTCGGCGACGGTCCGGGAACGATCGGATGGGTCAAAGGCGCTGTCGCCGGCATTCGCCTGGCTGTCGCCGTCGTTGCTGCGCGAATGCGCCCTGTGCATGCCGGCGTGATGGGAAGAACCCATGTGGTGGCTGTGGGCGAAAACGGCGGGGGTGATCGTGCAGCTTGCAATCGACAAGGCAAGCATCAGTCGGCGCATGCGGAAGGCTCCTTTGCGTTGGCGCTGTTGCGGGTCCTGCGGAGGTCCGGAGTGGTCGTCTTGGGGCGGCCCTGCTCCGGCGGATGGCGTACCTTCCGCGCCCGCAACGGAACGTAAACTGAATGGCAGATTAAGGTTTAACGAAAATTTTATTGCAATAACAAAAGGTTAACCGCGTGAAGCATTTCATTTTGTTCAGCTTCAGCAAATCCAGAGATCGAAAATGCCCAGCCGTGATGAATTCGGGTCCTCGATGTCGACCCTGCTTCCCTGCGTGGAGCTTCTCGTCTTCCCTGTCCGGAACGCCTGTCTTGACGGCCGGGGCCGCTGTGCCATGCTCGCCGCTTCCTCGCCGACGCCCCCAGCATGAGCTCCCGTTACAACGCCGCCGACATCGAAGTCCTCTCCGGCCTGGAACCCGTCAAGCGGCGTCCGGGCATGTACACCGATACGACCCGCCCGAACCACCTCGCCCAGGAGGTGGTCGACAACGCGGTCGACGAAGCCCTGGCCGGCCATGCGACGACGATCGACGTCACCCTGTTCGCCGATGGTAGCTGCGAGGTCGCCGACGACGGCCGCGGCATGCCGGTCGACATCCATCCCGAGGAGAAGATCCCCGGCGTCGAGCTGATCCTCACGCGCCTGCACGCGGGCGGCAAGTTCAACAACCGCAACTACAGTTTCTCGGGCGGCCTGCACGGCGTCGGCGTGAGCGTGGTGAACGCGTTGTCCCGGAAACTCGAGGTCGTCATCAAGCGCGAGGGATCCGAGTTCGCGATGAACTTCGCGAACGGCGATCCCGCCAGCAAGCTCAAGACCCTCGGCACGGTCGGAAAGAAGAACACCGGCACGCGCCTGCGTTTCTGGGCGGACCCGAAGTACTTCGACACCCCGAAGTTCGCCCTCAAGCCGCTCAAGCACCTGCTGCGCGCCAAGGCCGTGCTCTGCCCCGGCCTGACGGTCCGCTTCTTCGACGAGGCCAGCGGCGAGCGCGTCGAATGGCATTACCGCGACGGCCTGCGCGACTACCTGTACGGCGAATTGAACGGCCGCACCTGCCTGCCGCCGGAACTGTTCGTCGGCGCGCTCGCGCGCACTTCCGAGATCGTCGACTGGGCCGCCTGCTGGCTTCCCGACGGCGACGAACTCGTGCAGGAAAGCTACGTCAACCTGATCCCGACTGCGCAGGGCGGCACCCACGTCAACGGCTTGCGCACCGGCCTGACCGAGGCGCTGCGCGAGTTCTGCGACGTGCGCGGACTGCTGCCGCGCGGCGTGCGGCTCGCGCCCGAGGACGTGTGGGACCGCGTCGCCTACGTGCTGTCGGTGAAGCTCGCAGATCCGCAGTTCTCCGGCCAGACCAAGGAGCGGCTGTCCTCGCGCCAGGCCGCGGCCTTCGTCGAAGGCGCCGCGCACGACGCCTTCGCGCTCTGGCTGCACCAGCACGTCGAGGCCGGCGAAGCGATCGCACAGCTCGCGATCGAGCGCGCGACCGCACGCCTGAAGACCGAGAAGCAGGTCGTACGCAAGAAGGTCACGCAAGGTCCCGCGCTGCCCGGCAAGCTCGCCGACTGCATCTCGCAGGATCTCTCGCGCACGGAACTCTTCCTGGTCGAAGGCGATTCCGCCGGCGGCAGCGCCAAGCAGGCGCGCGACAAGGAGTTCCAGGCGATCCTTCCGCTGCGCGGCAAGATCCTCAACACCTGGGAAGTCGAAAGCTCGGGCGTGCTCGCTTCCACCGAAGTGCACGACCTCGCGGTCGCGATCGGCTGCGATCCGGGCCACGCCGACATCGGCGGTCTGCGCTACGGCAAGGTCATCGTGCTCGCCGACGCCGATTCCGACGGCCTGCACATCGCCACCCTGCTCACCGCGTTGTTCCTGCGCCACTTCCCTTCACTGGTCGCTGCAGGCCACGTGTTCATCGCGATGCCGCCGCTGTTCCGCGTCGACCTCGGCAAGCAGGTGTTCTACGCGCTCGACGAGGAGGAGAAGGCGCTGCTGCTCCAGCGCATCGAGAACGAAAAGAGTTCCGGAACGAAAGGCTTCGGCGGCACGGTCAACGTCACCCGCTTCAAGGGCCTGGGCGAAATGAATCCCTCCCAGCTACGCGAGTCCACCATCCATCCGGACACCCGCCGCCTCGTCCAGCTCACCGTCGACGACGAAGCCGAAACGCGTTCGCTGATGGACATGCTCCTCGGCAAGAAGCGCGCCGCGGAGCGCAAGACCTGGCTGGAGGCCAAGGGCGACCTGGCGAGCCTCGACGTGTGATGGCCACCCTCCCCGACCGCCACCTCGATCTCGGCTGCGGCGCCAAGCCGCGCAATCCCTACGGACGCGGCCAGCTCTGCGGCGTGGACATCCGCGCGCTGCCGGCTCGCTTGTCATCAGAGCCTCCGGACTTCGACTACCGCGTCGCCAACCTCGTCGTCGATCCGATCCCGTTCGAGGACGACGCCTTCGGCTCGGTCTCGGCCTTCGACTTCATCGAGCACGTGCCGCGCATCCTCGCGACGGCAGATGGCCGCGACACGTTCTTCCCCTTCATCAAGCTGATGAACGAGGTCTGGCGCGTGCTTGCGCCGGGCGGGCGCTTCTACGCGCTCACGCCGACGTACCCGCACGCGGAAGCCTTCGTCGACCCGACCCACGTCAACATCATCACCGACCGCACCCACGAGTATTTCTGCGGCGAAGAACCGCTGGGCCGCATGTACGGGTTCGATGGTCGCTTCCGGGTGGTGGCGGCGCGCTGGGTGCAGCGCGGCGAGGCCTACAGCGCCCTGCCCGGTGCGGGCGAGAACTATTCGACCGGCAAGCGCATCGCGCGCCGGTTGCGATCGGTGTCGCGCACGCTGCGCGGCAAGCAGGCGAGCGCGAAGCCGCCGTACTTCCTGTGGGACCTGGAAGCGGTCAAGCGCTGACGGAGCCTGCGCCCGCCAGCAGGTAGCGGCTCGGCGGCACGCCGACCACGCGCCGGAACATCGTCGTGAAGGCCGAGGCGCTCTCGTAGCCGAGGTCGAAGGCGATCGTCGTCACCGGATCGCCCGCGGCCAGCCGCGGCAGCGCGGCGAAGATCGATGCCTGCCGCCGCCACGTCGCGAAGCTCATCCCGGTCTGCTCGCGGAAGCGGCGGGTGAAGGTGCGGCGGCTCATCGCCAGGTCGCGGCACCAGTCGTCGATCGATTCGTGCGGCGTGGGGTTTTCGAGGTAGGCGCGGCAGCGCTGGGCCAGGCGCGCGTCGGCCGGGAACGGGATGTCCAGCGGCAGCGCCGGAGCGCGAATGACCTCCTGGACCAGCAGCGAGAAGATCAGCTCGGTGCGCGAACCCTTCTCGTAAGGCAGCGGCAGGTCGGCTGTCTCCAGCAACAATTGCCGCATCAGCGGCGAGATGCCGATGACCCGGCAGTCGCCCGGCAATGCCTCGTCGACGCCGCGCTCGACATACAGGCTGCGCGTGCTCACGTGGACGAAGGCGTGGACGTCGTGCTGCATGCCGGCCGGTATCCAGACCGCGCGTTCGCTCGGCACGATCCAGCGCCCGGCTTCGGTCGCGATCATCATCAGCCCGGTCGATGGATACAGCAGCTGCGAGCGCCGGTGGCTGTGCGCACCGACGCGGTGGCCGGCCGGATACTCGTTCGCGGTCGCGACGATCGCGCCGGGGAGGGAATCGGCTTGGGTGGCGTGGACGTGGCGCATGGAATATGCCGTTCGTGGTGAGCCTGTCGAACCCTTCCGTTCGTGGTGAGCCTGTCGAACCACGCGTCGGCCGAGTCACCGCAGCGAACCACAACGGCATTGGCGAGACGGGCAGGTTCGCAGCCATTCGTTCATGGTTCGACAGGCTCACCACGAACGGATCACGCAAAGCCTGCAGCACCGGAGTGTCCGGCGGCTCATGGCCCATTCTAGAAGAAAACCGACCCAAACTATCATGCGGGCAGCCCTGGATTCCGCTGAAATGCCTGCATGAACGAGAACGCTTCCAGTTTCCCGGTCGAGGATTCGGTCAGCTCGCCCCTCGCGCCAGCCAGGACCGACGCCGGCTCGCCGCTGGAAACCGCCACCCGTACCGCGATGCCGATCCTGCTGATGCTGAGCTTCTGCCACCTGCTCAACGACATGATCCAGTCGCTGCTGCCGGCGATCTACCCGCTGCTCAAGCAGAGTTTCACCCTCAGCTTCGCCCAGGTCGGCCTGATCACCCTCACCTTCCAGGCCACCGCCTCGCTGCTGCAGCCGGTCGTCGGCATCTACACCGACCGCCACCCGAAGCCTTGGTCGCTGGCGGCCGGCATGGGCTTCACCTTGAGCGGGTTGATGCTGCTCTCGCAGGCATCGAGCTTCCCGATGCTGCTGATCGCCGCCGCGCTGGTCGGTTCGGGTTCGTCGGTGTTCCACCCCGAATCCTCGCGCGTCGCACGCATGGCCTCGGGCGGACAGCACGGACTGGCGCAGTCGATCTTCCAGGTCGGCGGCAACGTAGGCTCATCCTGCGGGCCGCTGCTCGCGGCCTTCATCGTGATGCCGCACGGACAAGGCAGCGTGGCCTGGTTCGCGATCGCGGCCCTACTCGCGATCGTCCTGCTGACGCGCATCGGCGGCTGGTACCGCGAACATCTGCCGGCCCATCGCCAGGCTGCGAAAGCGACGCGGCAGGAAGCGCGCCTGCCCCGGCGCACGGTCGTGCTGGCGATGAGCGTGCTGGTCGTGCTGATCTTCTCGAAGTATTTCTACCTCGCCAGCCTGTCGAGCTACTACACCTTCTACCTGATGGACAAGTTCCACCTCTCCGCGCAGGCGGCGCAGCTACGGCTGTTCGTCTTCCTCGGCGCGGTCGCGGCCGGCACGCTGGCCGGCGGCCCGATCGGCGACCGCATCGGCCGCCGCTACGTGATCTGGGGTTCGATCCTCGGCGTGCTGCCCTTCAGCCTGCTGCTGCCGCACGCCGACCTGTTCTGGACGACGATGCTGACGGTCGTGATCGGCATGGTGCTCGCCTCGGCGTTCTCGGCGATCGTCGTGTACGCGCAGGAGCTCGTGCCCGGCCGCACCGGCGTGATAGCCGGCATCTTCTACGGTTTCGCCTTCGGCATGGGCGGCCTCGGTGCGGCGGTGCTTGGCCTGCTGGCCGACCGCATCGGCATCGAATCGGTGTACGGCATCTGCGCCTTCCTGCCGGCGATCGGATTGCTGGCGTGGTTCCTGCCGAAGCTCGAGCAGCCCGGCTTTCGATGACCTGAGTGGCTCAGCCGATCCTTTCGTGTCCGAGAAAGCGTTGCGCGAACCACGCGACGATCACGCCGAACAACAGCATCGCCAGCATGTTCTCGCAGAAACCGGCGAGCACGAAATGCGGGAACGTGCGGTGGCCGATCGCCGACAGCGGCACGACCACGTAGTTCATCACGAAGTAGACGACCACGCCGTAGGCCAGGCCCGCGGCCATCCAGCGCCGCCGCAGCGCGACCAGCCAGCGCGACGCGAACACGAAGATCGCCGCGATCAGCAGCGACATGCCCCATTGCAGCAGCATGCCGATGGCCGCGACCGTCGCATCGCCCTGGAATGCCGAGCGCCCGAGCAGGCCGCCGGCCACGATCTTCATGATGCGCACCGGATCGAGCCCCGAGATGACCGAGGCGGCGCCGATGTCGATCGTCCCGGCGATGAAGCCGCCGCACAGGATCGCCTTCGCCATCGCATGCCTGTCGCCGTGGTCGATGTCCATGCCCTGCCTCCTCGACGGTGAAATTCGCAATATCCGGTTGTGCGTGCGGCGGCGATCGCTGGAACCACGCACGCGCGGCCGGTGCCAGGCGATGCTATCCGATCGCCGCGACGCTCACCCCAGCGCGGCTTCGATCAGCGAACGGATGACGGCCTGTGCGCCGGGCGCCTTCGTCGCGTCCCAGGCAAACATGTCCTCGTCCATGTAGATGCGCTGACTGATCTCCAGTTGCACGGCATCGACGCCGTTCGCGGGGTCGCCGTGGTAGCGGGTGATGTAGCCGCCCTTGAAGCGTCCGTTGACGACGAAGTCGTGGCGGGACTGGGCCGCGAGCGCGGCTTCGATGCGATGCTGCACGCCGGGCGAACAACTCGTTCCGCTCGCGGTGCCGACGTTGAAATCCGGCAGCCGGCCCTCGAACAGGAAAGGCACGACGCCGCGGATCGAATGGCCTTCCCAAAGCAATACGCGGCCGTGCACGGAACGGATGCGCGCGATCTCCGCGCGCAGGGCGTCATGGTAGGGCCGCCAGTAGGTTTCCACGCGCGCGACGATCTCGCCGGGCGTCGGCGTCTGTCCTTCGAGGTAGACCGGCTCGCCCGAGAACTGCACGATCGGGCACAGGCCCGTGGTGTTCTGTCCCGGGTACAGCGAGACATCGTCGGGCGGGCGGTTGAGGTCGACCACGTAGCGCGAGTACCTCGGCGCGATCACGCTCGCGCCCATCTCGCGCGCGAAGGCGTACAGGCGCGCGACGTGCCAGTCGGTGTCGGGCACGCGCCGCGCCGAGGCGGTCATGCGCGCGGCGATGGCTTCCGGCACGGCCGTACCGTCGTGCGGGAGGCTCACGAAGAGCGGCGTCGTGCCCTGATGCAGCTCGTAGATGTTCTGGGTCATGTCGGTTTCTCGGACATCGACGGCATACGGCGGTGACCATAGCTTTTGAAAAAAACTGGAATGATCTTCCCTCATCCGCCTTCGGCACCTTCTCCCAGAGGGAGAAGGGAAGCCTAGCGCATCAGCACCACTTCCTCGGCCGAGGTCGGATGGATGGCGACGGTGTCGTGCAGGTCGGCCAGGGTGATGCCGCGCTTGAGCGCGACCGCGAAGCCCTGGAGGATCTCGTCCACGCCCTCGCCCAGCAGATGGATGCCGACCACGCGGCGCTCCTCGCCGGTGCAGACCAGCTTGAACAGGCTGCGCTGCGGCACATCGGCGAGCGCATACAGCATCGGCCGGAAGCCCGCGCGCAACACATGTACCGCATCGCCGTGGCGTTCGCGCGCCTGCGCCTCGGTCAGGCCAACCGTCGCGATCGGCGGATGCGAGAACACCACGGTCGGCACGTCGTCGTAGTCGAGCCTCGCATCCGACTTCCCGTCGAACAGGCGATCCATCAGCCGGCGTGCAGCCGCGATCGCAACCGGCGTGAGTTCGATCTGCCCCGTCACGTCGCCGACGGCATGCACGCCATCGACGTTCGTCGCCTGCCACGCGTTCACGCGCACGCGTCCGCGCGCGTCGGTCGCCACGCCGGCGCGTTCCAGTCCAAGCGCATCGGTGTTCGGGCGACGACCGGTGGCGAACAGCACCGCATCGAAATCCGCGCTCGCCGCACCGTCGCCATCGCGCAGCCGCAGGCCGTCCGCGTCGCGCTCCAGCGATTGCAGGCGATGGCCGAAATGGATGCGCACGCCGGACTGGCGGTAGTCCTCCGCGAGCTGCGCCGCGATCTCGGCGTCGAACCCGCGCAGCAGGCGTTCGCCGCGCACGAACATCTCCACCGCGCTGCCCAGCGCCTGCAGCATGCCGGCCAGCTCGACCGCGATGTAGCCGGCGCCGACGAGGGCGACGCGCCTCGGAGCCGCGCACCAGCGGAAGAAATCGTCGGAGACCTCGCCGAGCTCCGCGCCGGGAATGTCGGGCCGCTGCGGCCTGCCACCGGTGGCGACCAGGATTTTCGGCGCCTGCAGGCGCACGCCGTCGCCGCATTCGATCGTCCGCGCACCGACGAAGCGACCCCATGCCGGCAGTAGGGCTATTCCAGCGGCGTCGAGCCGTCGCCGGTAGCTGGCGTGGATGTTCTCGATATAGCGCGTGCGGTGCGCGATGAAGGCCTTCCAGTCGAGTGCGCCCGCATGCGCGCCGAAGCCCAGCGTTTCCGCGAGCGCGAGCCGACCGGCGACCTCCGCGGCCAGCCACATCGCCTTCTTCGGCACGCAACCGACGTTGACGCACGTGCCGCCGAGCGCGCCGGGTTCGAGCAGGGCCACGCGCGCTCCGTGCTGGGCCGCGCGGAAAGCCCCGGCGAGTCCGCCGGAACCGCCGCCGATCACGATCAGGTCGAAGTCGGACATGGCTGCATGATTCCTTTCGGAGTTCTCTTCCCGCCGGGAGAAGCGTTCAGGCAAAGCGCCGTGGCGAATACGGCGCCGGATCGAGCAGCGGATCGCGCCCGCACATCAGGTCCGCCAGCAGGCGCCCGGTCACCATCGACATGCTCACGCCCAGCATGCCATGGCCGGTCGCGAGCCAGAGGTTGTCGCTGCCGGGCGCGCGGCCGAGGATCGGCAGGTCGTCGTGCGTCATCGGCCGCCAGCCGAACCATTCCTCGCGGCGCGCACCGGCCGGCGGGTCGCGCAGGTATTCGCCGGCCGCGCGCACCAGCGCGTCGAGGCGGCGACGGTTGAGCGAGGCGTCGTAGCCGGAAAACTCCATCGTGCTTCCGAGCCGGAAGCCGCTGCCCCACGAGGTCACGCAGACGCTGCGTTCGCTGAGCACCAGCGGCCGCCGCGGCGGCAGGCGCTGCGCGTCGAAGGTGATCGAATAGCCCTTGCCGGGCTGGACCGGCAGGGCGAAGCCGAGATCGCGCACCAGTGGAGGCGACCAGGCTCCGGTCGCGATCAGCACCTCGCGTCCGCGTTGCGGTCCGCGCGAGGTGTCGAGGCCGGCGATGCGGCCGCGGTCACGGCGGAAGCCGAGCACTTCGCAGTCCTCGACGATCTCGCAGCCAGAGGCGCGCACCAGCCGTTCGAGCGCGGCCACGAAACGGTCGGGCCGCAGGCTGGCATCGCCGGGGAAGAACAGTCCGCCGACCAGGCCCGCGCGCAGCGACGGCTCTTCCGCGGCCAGCTTCGCGGCGTCCCACATCTCCGATGCGATACCGACGTCGTGCAGCCCGGGCAATTCCGCGTACGCCGCATCACGCGCCTTCGGATCGGCGAAGGCGTGCAGCACGCCAATCGCGGCGAATTCGCAGTCGAGTCCGTGCTCGCGGATCAATGCCTCGATCATCGCGCGCGAGGTGTTGAGCAGCAGCGCCTTTGCGCGCATGGCTGCGTGGAAGTCGAGCGCGTTGCAACGGCGCGCGAAGCGCCACAGCCATCGCCACAGTGCCGGATCGAAGCGGGGCGCGACGTACAGCGGCGCATCCGGCGTCAGCATCCAGCGCAGCGCCTTGGCGATCACGCCCGGCGCCGCCAGCGGCGCGGCATGGCTGGGCGTGAGCGTGCCGCAGTTGCCGTGCGAACTGCCCGATCCGACGCGCTGCTGCTCGACGATCCGCACCTGCCGCCCGGCGCGCTGCAGTTCCAGCGCGCAGGCCAGCCCGATCACGCCGCCGCCGACGATCAGGATGTCGGAAGACGGTCCGGCTGCGGTGCGCGAGGAAGGTGGCAGGTTGATGGATTGCTCGTCGTTCATGGTTCGACAGGCTCACCACGAACGGCTTGCGCAGGATCGTGGTGGGATGACGGGCGATCCGTCAAAACGCGAACGCCCGGAGCTACGGCTACAGTCAGTGCGCCTGGCCTCCAGCGCCATGCACATGACCGTGCGCGATCTCCTCCTCGCTGCCCTCGCGTACGCCGACCACTTCGATATCGAAGCTCAGGGTCTTGCCCGCCATCGGATGGTTGAGGTCGACGTCCACCACGGTCATTCCGACCTTGCGCACGGTGACGATGCGCGGACCGTGCTCGGTCTTGAGCATCACCGTCTCGCCGGGAATCAGCGTGGCGCTCTTCGGGAAGAGCTTTTTCGACAGCCGCTGGATCGCGTTGTCGTGGCGGTGGCCGTAGCCTTCCTCGGGCGCCACGGTGACCTCGACGCGGTCGCCCGCTTCATGGCCGATCAACGCGTTCTCGACGCCGGGAATGATGTTGCGGTGTCCGACCAGGATCGCCAGCGGCTCGCCGACGCGCGAGTCCTCGAGCTGTCCGACGCCTTCCTCGGCGACGGAATAATGGAAATGGACGACGGCGTTCTTGTCGATCTTCATGGGTTCTCGCGGAAGTAGGGCGTTATGGAACGGAGTGACGCGGGCGCGCCGACGCGGCAAGCTATGCCGCATGGAAGCTCGGGCTGCGGATAAGGAAGCGCATTATCGCGGGCTGGTCGCGCGCGCGCCAGCGCGGTCGATCCGGTGCGCCCTGGCGGCCTGCCTGCTGGCAGCGCTCGTCCTGCTCGCCGGCTGCTCGTCGCATCGCACACGCCCTGCAGCGGGCGAGGCTGGCCACCGCATCCCGCCGATCGTCGTCGTCGACATCGCCGCGGGCGACCCGCAACGTGCGAACGCCGTGCTGATCCGTGCGATCGGCCTGGTCGGCGTGCGCTACGTGCGCGGCGGCAACACGCCCGATACCGGTTTCGATTGCAGCGGCCTGGTGAACTTCGTCTTCCACGACATGGACCACCTCGCCCTGCCGCGCACCGCGCGCGACATCGCCGCGCTGCCGGTGCCGAAGATCCGCGATGCGCATCTCGCGCCTGCCGACCTGGTGTTCTTCGGCGATGGTCGTGTGAACCACGTCGGCATCTACGTTGGCCAGGGTCGCTTCGTGCACGCGCCGAACGTCGGCGGCACGGTGCGGCTGGACGAGATCAACGGCTACTACTGGCGCGAGCACTACCTCGGCGCGCGGCGCGTGCTGCGCTGAACACTCGAACCGGATCGGCGACGACTACAGTCCCGCCGCCCGCTTCCACAACAGGGCATCAAGCCCCGGGATCCTGCCGGCGAGGCCGAGCAGGTGGCCACGCGCCAGCGTCGGCAGCGGGGCATCGTTGGAGAACAGGCGGTTGATGCCGTCGAAGGCGTACGCGGCGCTCGTACTTTCGCTGCGGCGCTCGCGCTGCCAGCGCGCAAGGCGATGCGGCGCACCGATGTCGCCGCGACGCTTGCCGGCGTCGCGCACGAGCGTGCGCAGTGCGATCACGTCGCGCAGGCCGATGTTCAGTCCCTGCCCTGCAAGCGGATGGACCACGTGCGCGGCATCACCGCATAGCGCCACGCGTCCGACGACGAAGCATTCGGCGATCTGCCGCCGCAGCGGGAACGCCGCGCGCTGCGACACCGCGACAACGTCGCCCAGCGTGGCATCGAAGGCGCGGGTGAGTTCGCTGCAAAATGTTGTCTCGTCGACGGCCAGCAGGCGCGCCGCCTCGTCGTCCGGCAAGGTCCATACGATCGAGCTGCGGCCATCGCGGAATGGCAGGAAGGCGAGCGGCCCGGTGGGCAGGAAACGTTGCCAGGCGGTGTCCCGATGCGGCCGTGCGGTCTCGACGAAGGCGACCAGGCCGCGCTGGCCATGGTCGCGGCGAGCGACGCCGATGCCGGCCAGCTCGCGCAGTTTCGACTCCGCGCCATCGGCCGCGACCACGAGGCGCGCGCGCAGCGTGGAGTGATCGTCAAGCCCCAGGGCGACCGCCGCAGTGCTCCCGTCATCGACTTCGGCATCCGCATCGCCTTCGATGGCGACCACCCGCTGCGGGCAACGCAAGGCCACGCCGGCCTGCTGCAGGGTATTCCAGAGACGATCGGCGACCAGTCCGTGCTCGACGATCCAGCCGAGCGCGTCGCGCGCATAGCGCTGCGCGTCGAAACGCAGCTCGCCGCCGCCAGCCGCGTCCCATACGCGCATGGTGCGATATGGCTGGGCCTGCGCTGCGATATCGCGCCAGACACCAAGGTCGTCGAGCAGGCCGATGCTGTCCTGCGCGAGCGCATACACGCGCAGGTCGGGCGCGTCGACGCGCCATGGCGAGGGCGCGCGCGGCTCGACCAGTGCGACGCGCAGGCCGTCGCGCGCGAAGGCGAGCGCGGCAGCGCTGCCGACGATGCCGGCGCCGACCACGACGACGTCGAAAGGATCGCGACGGCTCATCGATCAACTCCCGGGCGGGACGACACATCGCGCGCCAGCCCGGGCACGTGCCCGCGGAAGCCCATCGCTCCGCCGGCAAGCCGCGCGCGCAGGTCGGGAAGGTGTCCGAGCGCGCCCATCGCCAGCGAGCGCACCGCGCGCAAGGGCATTGCCGTGTTCGAGGTGAGCCGCGCGAGACCGTCCGAGAATTGCAAGGTCTGTCCGCGATCCTCGACACGCCGGCGCGCGTATTGATCGAGCAGGACATCGCTGCCGACGTCGCCGCCTCGCGCATCGCGCGCCAGTTCGGCCAGGGTCAGGGCATCGCGCAAGCCGAGGTTGAATCCCTGCGCGCCGATCGGGTGCAGGGTCTGCGCGGCATTGCCCATCACGACCGCGCGCGATGCGACCAGGCGATCGGCGACGAGCTGGCGCAGCGGGTGGCCGGAACGTCGCCCGACCGCCAAGAAACGACCCGTGCGCCATCCGAAGCGTTCCTGCAGCAGCGCGATGAAACCGGCGTCGTCGAGCGCCGCCACGCGTCCGGCCTCCGCGGCCGGCACGGTGCAGATGCAACCGTACGCATTTTGCTGGCCGGAAGCGCGCGGCAGCAGCGCCATCGGGCCGTCGTCGGTGAAGCGCTCCCAGGCCTGGCCGTCGGCGGGGCGCGAAGCACGCACGCTGCCGGCGAACAGGTGCTGCGCGTAGTCGTGGGTGGTCGCCTCGATGCCCACCGCTTCGCGCACGAAGGAGTGGGTACCGTCGGCGCCGACCAGCAGGCGCGCCCGCAAGGTCATGGTCGCGCCATCGCGCACGATGTCGGCCTCGCGCATGGCATCCGTTTCGCGCAGCGCGACGAGCTTCGCCCCGGTTTCGTGATGCAGCCCGCGCAATTCGCCCAGCCGCTTCTGCAGCGCCGCGCCGAGCGCAGGCGCCGGCACCACGCCGCCGAAAGCCTCGCGGCCATGTTCCTCCGCGCGCAAAAGCACCGACCCGAAATCGCCGCTGCGGCTGACGTGGATGCTCCGGATCGGCGAGGGCGGCACCGGCAGGTGGCGCAGCACGCCGAGCGCGCCGAGCGCGTTCAGGCTCGCAGCGGCCAGGGCGAGGCTGCGCGCATCGGCGTCGGGAATGATCGACGCGCGTGGCGGCTCGGACTCGACCAGGGCCACGTCAAGGCCGCTGCCATCGAGCGCGCAGGCCAGGCTCGCGCCGACCAGACCACCGCCGATGATCAGCACGTCGTGGATGCGATCGCTCATGCGCGCATGGTATCGCGAGCCGCGTCGCCACCGCTGGCACAGGGGCTTGCGCTATGATTTGCGGATCGCGCCGGACGCGCATCGACACCAGCGAGCTTGCCATGACGCAACCATCAGGCCCCCTCACAACCGGTTCCCTCGCCTCCGGCCCGCTCGTGCTGGCCGCCATGATCCTGCTCGCCGCGCTTTCGCGCCTGCTGCCGCATCCGCCGAACTTCTCGCCGATCGAGGCCGTCGCCCTGTTCGGCGGCGCCTACTTCGCCAACCGCGCCTGGGCGATCGCCGTGCCGCTGGTCGCGATGGCGATCTCGGATGTCGCGCTGGGACTTGTCAACGGCGGCGTCTACCTCGATTACTTCCTCAACGTCCATTTCCTGTCGATCTACGCCTGCATCGTGCTGTGCACCCTGCTCGGCTTCGTCCTGCGCGGCCGCGTGAGCGGTGGCAGCGTGCTGGCTTCATCGCTGGTCGGGTCGGTGCTGTTCTTCCTGTTGACCAATTTCGCGGTGTGGGCGACGGCGAACCCGACGCTCGCGCCGGCCTGCGGCACCAGCCTGGGCGCCTGCTACGTCGCCGGCCTGCCGTTCTTCCAGTGGACGCTGCTCGGCACGCTGTTCTACTCGGCGATCCTGTTCGGCGGCTTCGCCCTGCTGCGTGCGCGCATCCCGCAGTTGCGCGCGCAGACGGCGTAAGCGCACGGCTGCGTCGCGGTGGGCAACCGCCTCTCGAAGATCTATACGAAGACGGGTGACGACGGGTCGACCGGCCTCGGCGACGGCAGCCGCGTCGCCAAGGACTCCGCGCGCGTCGCCGCCTACGGCACGGTCGACGAACTCAACTCCGCGATCGGCGTGGTACTTGCCGTCGATCTTCCCGATGAAGTGCGCGACTGCCTGGTCGCCGTCCAGCACCAGTTGTTCGACCTCGGCGGCGAGCTGTGCATTCCCGGCCACGCGGCGATCTTCGACGCCGACATCGAGCGCCTCGAAAACCGCCTCGACGATTTCAATGCCGACCTCGCGCCGCTGAAGGAATTCATCCTGCCCGGCGGCGGCATCGCCGCTGCGCATTGCCACCTCGCGCGCACGATCGCGCGCCGCGCCGAGCGCGAGACGGTGACGCTGGCGCGCCTGGAAGCGGTGCGGCCCGAGGCGGTGCGCTACCTCAATCGCCTGTCGGACTTGCTGTTCGTCATCGCGCGCGTGCTCGCGAAGAGCGGCGGCCACGGCGACGTGCTGTGGAACCACGAGCGCCGCAAGGGATGAACGCGCTGCACGACGGCGTGCCGCGCGACGGCGTCCTGCTGTTCACGCACCCGGCCTGCCTGGAACACGATCCGGGCGCGGGCCATCCCGAATCTCCGCAGCGGTTGGCCAACGTGATCGATGCGCTGCGCCACGCCTTTCCGGCACTTCCGTGGCGCGCTGCGCCCGCCGCGCAGCGCGAGCAGCTCGCGCGCGTGCACACGCCCGGCCTGATCGCCCGCATCCTCGACGAGCCCGTGCACGGCCAGCGCCGCCTCGATCCCGACACGGCGATGTCGGAAGCTTCCGCGGAAGCCGCCCTGCGCGCGGCCGGCGCCGGGATCGCCGCCGTCGATGCAGTGATGTCCGGCGAAGCCGGGCGTGCGTTCTGTGCGGTGCGGCCACCGGGACACCATGCCACCCACGACACCGCGATGGGTTTCTGCCTGTTCAACGCGGTCGCGGTGGCGGCCGCGCACGCGATCGCAGCGCACGGCCTCGAGCGGGTGACGATCGCCGATTTCGACGTCCACCACGGCAACGGCACCCAGGACATCTTCGCGAACGACCCGCGCGTGCAGTACCTGTCCTCGCACCAGTCGCCGCTGTACCCGGGCACCGGCGCGGCGAACGAGCACGGCGTCGGCAACATCCACAACGCGCCGCTGCCGCCGCGCGCGGGTGGAGCGGAATTGCGCGCGGCCTGGTCGGACGTGCTGCTCCCGGCGATCGATGCCTTCCGCCCGCAATTGCTGCTGGTCTCCGCCGGCTTCGATGCGCACCGGCTCGACCCGCTCGCGCAGATCGAGGCCGAGGCCGGCGATTTCGCCTGGCTCACCGCGCAGTTGTGCGCGCTCGCCGACCGCCATGCCGGAAACCGCCTGGTATCCCTGCTCGAGGGCGGCTACAGCCTGCAGGCCCTGCGCGAGTGCAGCGTGGCGCACGTGGGCGCGCTGGCTGGCTGAGGATCGGTTTTCCTGACCGCGTCCGCGCGACGCTCACTCGCCTCCGTTCCCCGATTCCGGCAATCTAGTGCGCCTTCGAGCGCGTGCCCTGCCCAGCCACGGGTCGCTGCATGCGTTCGACGGCTTTCGCCCGCGGAGATGTCCATTGCGTCCCAGCCTTCGTCTGCTGCCCCTGTGTCTGGCCTTCGGGATGCTTGGCATCGCCCACGCGAAATCCGGGCTGGGCGCCAGCACGCAGCACAAAAATCCGAACCTGAAGCATCCCGACGACGAATTCGCGCTCTGCCGCGGCAACGCGGTTCCGGAATTCCCCGGCATCGCGCCGGTCGGCAAGACCTCGGATCGGCCGACAGCCCCGGCCGACGTGCAGGCCGACCTGGCCGACCTGAGCAAGGTCGGCACCAGCCTTTTCGAAGGCCACGTCGAGATGCGCCACGCCGACCAGTGGGTGTTCGCCGACCACGTCACCTACGAGCACGAGCAGGACACCTGGCAGGCGGTCGGGTCGGTGAAATACCAGGACAACTCCGTGCGCCTGACCGCCGACCGCGCCGACGGCGACCGCGGCAAGGACATCACCACCCTGACGACGATCGACCACCCGGTCGAATACCAGTTGCGCGGCACGCGCGGCAACGGCCAGGGCGACCACGGCAAGGTCGAAGGCGACCAGGAGACCTTCTACAACGCCACCTTCTCCACCTGCGACCCGGGCGACCGCAAGTGGCAGATCGAGGGCGACCGCATCGACATGGACCGTTCGACCAATGTCGGCACGGCGCACGGCGCGACCGTGAGGATCGGCAAGGTGCCGGTGATGTACCTGCCGTGGTTCACCTTCTCGCTGGACAACGACCGCAAGAGCGGCTTCCTGATGCCCAGCTTCGGCTCGTCCAGCCACAGCGGCTTCATGCTGACGCTGCCGTACTACTTCAACCTCGCGCCCAACTACGACGCCACCCTCGCCGGGCAGTACTACGGCGATCGCGGACTGATGCTCGACGGCGAGTTCCGCTACCTGACCCAGTCCAGCCACGGCACGATCGACGCCACCTGGCTGCCGGACGACCGCGAGACCCACAGCGATCGCGGCTCGCTCGACATCAAGTCGTTCACCGGCCTCTCGCCACACTGGAACGTCAACGTCGACGTCACCCACGTCAGCGATCCGGCCTATCTCCAGGATTTCAGCCAGGAACCGTTCGCCAACACGATCGGCTTCCTGCAGAGCACGGCCGGCCTCTATGGCCATGGCATGTACTGGTCGGCTGCCCTGTATGCGCAGGACTGGCAGATCAGCGACCCGAGCCTGCTCAAGTCGCAGGAGCCCTACCGGCGCCTGCCGGACGCGTGGTTCCACTGGGACCAGCCGTTCGCCGACCACCTCGAACTGGGGCTCAAGAGCGAGGCCGTGCGCTTCGACCAGGCGGTGCTGCCCGGCGGCACGCGCCTGGACCTGTATCCCTACGTGTCACTGCCCTTCGAGCACGCGGCCTGGTACGTGAAGCCCGAGTTCGGCTATCGCTACACCACCTACAACCTCGACCAGCCGGTGGTCGCGGGCGGCGAAACCTCGCCCACGCGCGGACTGCCGATCGCGGACCTGGACGCCGGCGCGTTCTTCGAGCGCGACACCACCGTGTTCGGGCACGACTTCGTCAACACGCTCGAGCCGCGGCTGTACTACCTGTACGTGCCCTACCGCAACCAGGACGACATCCCGATCTTCGACACCCAGGACTACACCTTCGCCTACGAGCAACTGTTCCGCACCAATGCCTTCGCCGGCGCCGACCGCCAGTCCGACGCCAACCAGCTCACCGGCGCGGTCACCACCCGGTTGCTTGATGCGCAGGACGGGCGCGAATGGTTTTCCGCCAGCCTCGGCCAGATCCACTACTTCACCGCGCCGCGGGTCACCCTTCCGGGCGATCCCTACGTGAACCTGTCGGGCAGCGACTACGTCCTCGACACCAACCTCGCCCTCGACGACCACTGGACGGTCGGCACCGAATACCTCTACGACCCGCACGACAGCGCGACCGACCTGGCCTCGATCCGCGGCCAGTACCGTTTCGGCGGCGGCGGCGTGGTGAACATGACCTACCGCTATCGCCGCGACCTGGTGCGCGAGGCCGACGCCTCGTTCATCTATCCGCTGAACGAAAACTGGCGCGTGCTCGGACGCTGGGACTATTCGCTGCTCGACCGGAGTACGCTGGAAGGACTCGCGGGCGTGGAGTGGCAGGACTGCTGCATGGCCGTGCGCCTGCTCGCCCGCAACTACATCCGCAACACCACCGGCCAGAAGGACACGGCCGTGTTCGTCGAGTTCGAGCTCAAGGGCCTGGGGTCGCTGGGCCGCGACACGAGCCAGGTACTCGACCGTGATATCCTTGGCTATTCGCGCTGAATGGCCGCCCACACCTCGCCCGCGCGGCGAGCCGGAGACCTTCGTTCCATGATGAAGACGATTCTTGCGTCGCTGCTGACCCTGCCCCTGCTCGCCGTCGCGTCCTCCTCGCACGCCCAGTCCGCCGCATCGACCACCCAGATCGACCGCATCGTCGCGGTCGTCGACGAGGACGTCGTCCTCAAGAGCGAAATGGCCCGCGCCGAGGCGAACGTCAAGTCGCAGTACGTCGGCCACGAGAGCCAGTTGCCGCCTGAGGACGTGCTCCAGAAGCAGATCCTCGAACGGCTGATCCTCGAGCACCTGCAACTGTCGCGCGCGGCCGACTCCGGCATCAAGACCAGCGACACCGACGTGGACCAGAGCATCGCGCGGGTCGCCGAGCAGAACCACATCACCCTGCAGCAGATGATGCAGAAGGTCGCTTCGGACGGGATGAGCTACGACGAATTCCGCAAGTCCGTGCGCGACCAGCTGACCGTCCAGAAGCTGCAGCAGAAGATCATCGAGAGCCAGGTCGCGGTCAGCGACACCGAGATCGACAGCGAACTGGCGACCGAGCGCGCCGGCGGCCCGCAGATCCACCTCGCGAACCTGCTCGTCGCCCTGCCGGCGGCGGCGACGCCCGACCAGATCAAGACCGCGCAGACCAAGATCGAGGGCATCCGCGACCTGATCGCCCAGGGCAAGATGGACTTCTCCGCCGCCGCGATCCGCTATTCCGAAAGCCAGAATGCGCTCGAAGGCGGCGACCTCGGATGGCGCAGTTCGGACGAAGTGCCGCCCGCCTTCGTCAGCGTCATCAAGTCGATGAAGACCGGCGACGTGTCGGCGCCGATCCGCGGCAGCAGCGGCTTCCAGCTCATCAAGCTGGTGGAAACCCGCCAGGCCGGCCAGACCGCGCCGCAGCAGGTCACCGAGTACCACGCCCAGGACCTGATGGTGAAGTTCGGCGGCAGCGTGACCAGCGAACAGGCCAAGGCCAGGATCGACGCGCTGCGCGCGCAGCTCGCCACCGGCGCCGATTTCGGCGAAATGGCGAAGAAGGACTCCGACGACACCGCGACGAACGCCAAGGGCGGCGACATGGGCTGGTTCGAGGCCAACGGCTGGGGTTCGGCGGTCGCCACCCAGGTCGAGCAGCTCAAGGACGGCGAAATCTCGCAGCCGTTCCAGAGCGACGTCGGCTGGCACGTCATCAAGCTGCTCGGCAGCCGCTCGACCGACGTGAGTGCGAAGGCTGCACGCGAAACCGCACGCCAGACGATCATGCGCCGCAAGTCGCAGGACGAATACGACAGCTTCCTGCGCCAGTTGCGCTCGGAGGCCTACGTGGACATCCGCCTCTCCGACAAGACCTGATCCGCATGCACCCGCGGCTGGCCCTGGTGCCCGGCGAGCCGGCTGGGGTCGGTCCCGAGCTGTGCGTGAGGATTGCGCAACGGCCGCAGGCGGCGAGCCTGCTCGTCATCGCCGATCCCGACACCTTGCTGTGCGCGGCGCATGCCATCGGCCTGCCGCTGCGAATCCGCGATCCCGACGCCGGGGCAGGCATCGGCGAACTGGCCGTGCTGCCATTGCCGCAAACGGCGCCGACCGTCTTCGGCCAACCCGATCCCGCCAATGCACGCGGCGTCATCGACGCGCTGCTGCTTGGAGCGCGCCGCTGCCTCGACGGACACGCCGACGCGCTGGTGACCGGCCCCGTCCACAAGGCGGCGATCAACGCGGCCGGCATTGCCTACAGCGGCACCACCGAATTGCTGGCGGCGCAGGCCGGTTGCGAAGTCGTGATGATGCTTGCCAATGTCTCGTCGAAGCCGCTGAGGGTCGCGCTCGCGACCACCCACCTGCCCCTGCGCGCCGTCCCCGACGCGATCAACCGCGATGGCCTGGCGCGCACCCTGCGCATTCTCGATTCCGCGCTGCGCGAACGCTTCGCCATCCTTCATCCGCGGATCACCGTGCTCGGACTGAACCCGCACGCCGGCGAAGCGGGCTACCTCGGGCGCGAGGAAATCGACACCATCGCGCCGGTGATCGAGCAATTGCGCAACGAAGGCCTGCACCTGCGTGGCCCGCTGCCTGCCGATACCGCTTTCCTGCCCCGCCACCTGCAGGACTGCGATGCGGTGCTGGCGATGTACCACGACCAGGGCCTGCCTGTGCTCAAATATGCCGGTTTCGAGGACGCGGTGAACATTACCCTCGGGCTGCCGTATCCGCGGGTGGCGGTCGACCATGGCACGGCGCTCGAACTGGCCGGCCGCGGCCTCGCCGATCCGTCCAGCCTGTCGCACGCCGTTGCGGTCGCCGCCGCGATGGCGCAGGCACCCAGCACCATGAGCATGGCCGAACGATGAGCGACGAGCAGCGCGACGACAGCGAACGAACCCGGGACGCACCGGAAGTCCTCCGCAGCGACCCGCAGCAGGTCCGCGCGATGCGGCGCTGGGCGCTCGCGGGCGTCGCGGTGGTGGCGGTCACCTGGCTGCTGTTCCGCTACTGGGAATCCCACTCCGACGCCTACTCCGTGCTGCATCGCATGTACGGACTCTGCTACCTCTTCGGCATCGGCCTGCTCGCGGTCGCGTGGTACGCGGTGAAATACGCACGACGCATCCTCGACGCCGGGCGCTACCCGCCACCCGGGGGCTGGGTGCTCGGCGATACGCCGGTGCTGCGTGGAACCGCCGCGCGCACGCGTGGCCTGCTCGTGATCGCCTGCGCGGCCGGCCTGGCGCTGCTCGGCCTGTACGCCCTGTACCTGCCGCACATCATCAGCACCACGCTGCCGCCCGGCACGGCGCCGATCCAGGTGGACCCGTCCCCCGGCAAGCCGCATGGCTGAGCCGCGCCACGCCCCGAAAAAACACTTCGGCCAGCACTTCCTCCACGACGCCGGGATCATCGAGCGCATCGTGCGCGCGGTCGATCCGCGTCCGGGCGATCGCCTGGTCGAGATCGGCCCGGGCCAGGGCGCGCTCACCCAGCCTCTGCTGCGCCGCCATCACGCGCTGACCGTGATCGAACTCGATCGCGACCTGATCGAACCCCTGCGCGCCATCGGCGAGCGCGACGGTGCGCTCGAGGTGATCCACGCCGACGTGCTCAAGGTGGATTTCACGAAGCTGGCAGGCGACGACACCCTGCGACTGGTCGGCAACCTGCCCTACAACATCTCCTCGCCGATCCTGTTCCACGCCCTCGACCACGCCGCGCGCATCCGCGACATGCACTTCATGCTGCAGAAGGAAGTGGTCGATCGCATGGCCGCCACGCCCGGCGGCAAGGTCTACGGGCGACTGAGCGTGATGCTTCAGGCGTACTGCGAAGTCGTGCCGCTGTTCGACGTGCCGCCGGCCGCGTTCCGGCCGCCACCGCAGGTGGATTCGGCGGTCGTGCGGCTGTTGCCACGCGCGCCGCAGTCGATCGGCATCGCCGATCCCGGCCTGTTCGCGCGCGTGGTGCGCGACGCTTTCGGCCAGCGCCGCAAGACCCTGCGCAATGCCCTGTCCACGCTCTGCGATGCCCATGCCATCGAAGCGGCGGGCATCCGTCCCTCGGCGCGCGCGGAGGAAATCGAGGTGGCCGGTTTCGTCGCGCTCGCCAACCATCTGGCGGCCTCCGGCTGAGAGCCTGCCGCCTGGCGCGGCAGTCTGTTCCCGGTTCCTTCACGGCGAGCAGCGCGGAACGGCCGCAGCGGCCTTCGGACTCGTTCGCGCGATGACTTCACGTTCACCGCGATGCCGTAAGATATCGACATGAACGAGTCCGTCTACGCCTTCGAAATCGAAATCACAACGCGCTTCCTCGACGAACAGTCGCGCCCCGGCGAGGACAAGTTCGTGTTCGCCTATACCATCGGCATCCGCAACACCGGCAAGGTCGCCGCGCGCCTGCTCGATCGCCACTGGATCATCACCGACGCCAACGGCCGCGTCGAGGAAGTGCGTGGCGACGGCGTGGTCGGCGAACAGCCCTGGCTGAGGCCCGGCGAGCGCTTCGAATACACCTCCGGCGCCGTGCTCGAGACCAGCGTGGGCACGATGCAGGGCAGCTACGGCATGCTCGCCGACGACGGCACCCGCTTCGAGGCGCCGATCCCGGCGTTCACGCTCGCCGTGCCGCGCACGTTGCACTGACGTGAAAAGGGGTCAGGGTGAATTTCGCATGCAATATCCTGGTCCTTCGCCGCGCGTTCCTTCGCGAAACTTCACTCTGACCCCTTTTCAATGACGACCTGGGCGATCGGCGACCTGCAGGGCTGCTACGAACCCACGCAGCGCCTGCTCGAAAAAATCCGCTTCGACCCGGCCAGCGACCGCCTGTGGTTCTGCGGCGACCTCGTCAACCGCGGCGGCCAGTCGCTGCAGACCCTGCGCCTGGTGCACTCGCTGTCGATCCACAGCACCGTCGTGCTCGGCAACCACGACCTTTCGCTGCTGTCGATCGCGCAGCGCCGCGAGGCCGACCAGCGCAAGGTCAATCCCGACCTGCAGTCGATCCTGTTCGCTTCCGATCGCGAGCGCCTGCTCGGATGGATGGCCTCGCTGGGGCTGATGCAGGTCGATCGCGCGAACGGCTGGTGCATGCTGCATGCCGGCCTGATGCCGAAATGGACGATCGAGATCGCGCATGCGCGTGCGCGCGAAGTCGAAGCGCGCCTGCACAGCCCGGACTGCGACAAGCTCCTGCGCAACATGTACGGCGACAAGCCGGCGTGGTCGCCCAAGCTCAAGGGCATGGACCGCGACCGCGCGATCATCAACGTCTTCACCCGCCTGCGTTATTGCACGCCGCGCGGACGCATCGCCTTCGACGTCAAGGGCGCGCCCGGCGCGCAGCCGCCGGGGCTGTATCCGTGGTTCGCCGTACCCGGCATGGCCGCGCGCGACCTGCGCATCGTCTGCGGCCACTGGTCCACGCTTGGCCTGATGATCGGCAATGGCGTGCACGCGATCGACACCGGCTGCGTCTGGGGCGGCCCGCTCACCGCGCTCGAACTCGTCCCGCCGGGAGAGGCGCCACGCATCGTGCAGGTGCCGGGGCGGAAGAACTGAGGCGCTAGCGGCTGCCGAAGCCGAACCACGGCAACCCCTTGCAGGAATCCGCCACCACCCAGCCACCCGCGGTGAGTGCCGACGAGACGACGAACTCGCTCCATTGCGAAGCGTCGCCGCCCGCCGCGACGGCAGGCGCCCACACCAGCAGCGTGAACAACCCCATCTGCAACGCCGACAGCACAGCCGCCAGCCGCGCGCATACGCCGGCCAGCATCGCCACGCCGGCCGCGATGTAGGCAGCTCCGGTGAAATACACCCAGGACAGATGCGCCGGCAGCCAGCCCGGCACCAGCGAAGCGGTCTGCTGCGCATAGGCGAAATGCGCCAGCCCGAACGCGATCATCGCCAGGCCGTAAAGCACCCTCGCGATGCGCAAGCCGCGATCGCCGGTCGCGAACCCAAGCCGCTGCCGATCCCGGTCGCTGGCGAACCACGCATGCAGCACCCACGCGCCCGCCACGATCACCGTGGTCTCGCCGCAGCTTTCCCAGGTCACCACCGCGGCAGGCGCGAGAACGATGGCGCGCCCCTTGAACAGCAGCCACCAGAGCAGCAGCCAGATCAGCAGCACGCGTGAAGCGACGGCGGAGGTGCGCTGCCAGAGCAGGCCCACGCCGGTTCCCAACGCGATGAGGTTGCACAGCCAGGCCAGCGCCTCGCGCGCAGGCAGCCCCTTGGGCACCGGCTGCCAGATCGCACCGAAATCGCCATGGACCAGACCCATGATTCCGACCGCGACCAGGACCGCCGCATAGACCGCATGACCCACGCTCTGGATGCGCATCGCTTCGATTTCCTGTCACGTCACGGGTCGACATGCCGTCGCGGCAACCCTTGCGGAACGCATCGCGGTTCGCAAGATGGAGCGTCTTCAACAGCCTTCTCCGAAGGGCAACTTACCACTGACGCTTGTGCGCCGCGTCGCCCGCGGCCATGCCCGCTCATGGGCGCATGTCGACCCAATGCCACTCGCCCGCGCCGATGACGGTGAGCCCGTATCCCGCCGAGTCCGTCTCACGCGGATGCAGCCCACAAATCGCCCACATGAACCAGCGCATCCATCCTCAAAAACGCCCTCCACGGATAGTCTGTCGTGTTCAACCCGCACCTTGCAGCGAACCTCGTCGAGCCGGCACGGAACGCACAAATCCCGCCACCGTTTTTTCGCACCACCGATTCGCCCTGATAAGACATCGCACCCCGGATCCATCGAGACGCGCGAAAGTTTCGCGTCCGGACCCGGAGCACACCATGGGGGCAAAGCCTTGTCGCACGCAGGGTTCTGCTTGTTGACAGGGCGAAGATCGACCCTGAACATCCCTTGCATATCCCCGTTTTCGGGGTCTACTTGGCGTTAGGCCTCAATGATCACCGTCTACGGCAGAAATCAAGATCGGTACCGTCCGTCGCGTACGCCGCCGACCGCGGGCGAGCGCGCGATCACATTCGAGCCTGTCCCCGGTGCGGTTGCGTGGCGTATCGAGCAGCCCGGCGTTGCGATTCAAGGCAATAAGCTCGGCGAAGTTCTCGCTAACTTTGGCGCTATATCCAATGTGCGGGTAATTCCACATGACCCACCAAAATACTTTCGCTACTCCGAGCCAAGCGACAGCGCCGAAGACAAATATTGGCTCGTGGATATCCACGTGTCCCGTGACGGGAAAGAGATTTGCCCAAAGCAGGATCTTACGTTTCCACTGCAGCCCGGCGACGTTGTTGAGATACTTCAACTCATCTGCTAGGTCATGCGGGGCCTAACTATGCGCTCAAGCGGACCTGCGCGGAGTAAGCTGCTCGCTCGATCATGCATCCCGGCCGCGCAGGCCGCTTAGCTTAGGCGTTAGGCACGGCCAATGACGAAGACAAAACTTCTCTCACTCGCTCCGTTCGTCGTCTTCTTTGGGTTTATTCCGTATCTTTTCCTGCTATGGGCATTTGGCGATCCGCGTGTCCAACAAGATCTGACTCTCGACGAAAAGAACATGAACGCTTTCGAGAGTCTCCTTTTCAACCTGGCGTTTATCGGAATCTTAGTTGTCTGGGTACGCTCACTGTGGCGTTTGTATTCCAAACAGCAATATGGTTGGCTGGCAGCAGTATTTTTTATCTGGCCAGTAACGGCTTTCTACGTATGGAAAGAAGAGTGAAAGCCCACAGGCATCAGCAATGGTCAAGCCAGCTCATCTTGCTTGCGCCGCGAGTGCCTAACAATTCGTGTATGGACTCCTCCTGCAAGTAGCCGCGTTTAGCCTGTTGATCGTTGCGAAGCGAATCGATTGCAGTCGTGTATTCGGCCTTGAGGTGGATGGTTTGCATCCTGGCCATCATGGAATCCGCGGACCGGAAGCCAATCGTTCAAAGCGGCCTCGAAGGCCAGAAGAGTTATCGGCTTGTTTCCGGTTCGGGACCGACCCGTTCGTCATGATCAAGAGCGTCGCGGCAACTTGTGGATATCCCCGAAGGGCTCAGTGCGCCGATGCCGGGCGCTTGCTGAGGTGGTTGGGATCGAAGGCCTGGCCATGATGTTCCATCGCCCATAGCCGTCGGGCGAGCTTGTTGGCCAAGGCGACGGCGGCTTTGTTGTGGCCCTGTCGTTGCTGCACGTCCAATGCCCAGGCCTGCAGCCGATCAAGAGTTTGTCCTTTGCGCTGGCGTGCCTTGGCGGCGAACAAGACCGCACGCGCGCCGTGGATGAGCAAGGTACGCAGGTAGCCGTCGCCGCGCTTGCTGATGCGGCCGAGCCTTCGTTGTCCGCCGGAGGAATGCTCGCGTGGCGTCAGGCCGAGCCACGCCGACAGGTGACGACCGCTGCGGAACCGGTCAAGCGGCCCGGCACTGGCGCGCATGGCTGTGGCCGTGATCAGTCCGATGCCCGGGACACTTTGAAGGCGTTGGGTCAGGGCATCGCGCGATGCAAACTCCGCCAACCGCTGTTCGATCCTTGTCATCTGCGCCTCCAGCAAGGACAGATGATCGAGTTGTTCTGCCATGGTGTGGCGCAAGCTCATGGGCAGGTCGTTGTCGCCATCCTCCAGAGCAGCCAATACACCCGGCCGCACCTTGGCCGCGCCCATCGCTATTACCACACCGAACTCGCGCCCTATGCCGCGCAACAGATTGATCGTGGCGGTGCGTTGCGACTTGAGCTGCTCGCGGATCCGGTGCAAGGCCTGTACACCTTGCTGTTCGGGCGACTTGAGCGGAACCGGATCGATCGATGCACAGCGATCGGCTTCGAGCATCCCGGCCACATCGGTACGATCGGTCTTGTTGCGGCGAACGTACGGGCGCACATCGCGAGCGGGAATCAACCGCACCGAATGTCCGAGCGCTTCGAAGCGGCGACCCCAATAGTGGGCGCTGCCGCAGGCCTCCATCACCACCCGCAGCGGCGGATGATTATCCAGGCAATGCGCAAAGGCCTTTCGCGGAAGGCGCTTGCGATCCAGTACCCGGTGGTCGGCGTCGGCAAACCCCAGCTCGAACACGTCTTTTGCCAGATCGATAGCAACAGTCGTAGCATTCATGGCGGACTCCTCTCGTGATCCCGTTGACTGAACTTGCGAAA
>DASXKN010000033.1:0-29117 GCA_036496805.1 Lysobacteraceae bacterium | reverse complement strand
CGCCTTGAACTCGCCGCCAAAACGCTCCGCGCCCACCTTCGTCAGCGCCGCCGTCAGCGTCGTCTTGCCGTGGTCCACGTGTCCGATCGTCCCCACGTTCACGTGCGGCTTCTTGCGCTCGAATTTGCCCTTGGCCATGTCTCAGCGTCCGATGTCTGAAGTTGAAGAAGGATGAGTTGGAAAAAACTGCGTCTGCAAAGGATGTGTTGCGAATGTGGTGCTCATGACTGGAATCGAACCAGCGACCTCTTCCTTACCAAGGAAGTGCTCTACCGACTGAGCTACATGAGCAAGGTGTTCAATTTGTTTTGGCCGTCCTCCATGACGGCTAAGAACGACCCGACATCCATGTCGGACTTTCAACAGAAGCGTTCAATGGAGCGGGAGACGGGAATCGAACCCGCACCATCAGCTTGGAAGGCTGAGGTTCTACCGTTGAACTACTCCCGCACGTGAAACTGTCTTGCGTGCTGCGTGTCGCTGTGTTGCCTGCATCTGCGGTGCTGGTGGAGGGAGGTGGATTCGAACCACCGTAGGACGATGTCCAGCAGATTTACAGTCTGCCCTCGTTGGCCGCTTGAGTATCCCTCCAGCAAAACCTGTCCAACCAAAATCGAATCCTGTGACGCCACGCTGGGAGGTGGATGACTCAGGGCATCCTGCCCTTCGCCCTTCGGGCCGCGCCGCTTCGCGTCGCGTTCCAGATTCGTTCCAGACGAATCTGGTCGAACCACCGCAGGACGATGTCCAGCAACCGCAGCCTGCCCGGCCGCTTGAGTATCCCTCCGGCAAATCCGGAATCCTTCCCGGAAGACATTCCCAAGCGCTCCATGCCTCGCACGGGCCGCTTCGGTGCTTCCCCGGGAAATCAGCCCGTAATTGTCGTTTCTGGACGCCGCGAAGTCAACGGGCTGCCGGATCACTGCCAGCGGCCTGCATCGGCGCCATCCAGCGCGCCCGGTGGGCTTCCATCTGGCGGGCCTGCGCCTTCATGTCCTCCGCGTAGTCGGCCAGCAGGCGGTCCTCGTCCGATTCGGGCGCCCAGGCTGGCACCGGATGGGGCTTCCCGGCCTCGTCCACGGCCACGAACACGATCAGGCAGTGGGTCGTGCGCACCCAGTCCGCCTCGCGCAGGCCACGACTGTAGACATCCACCGCGATGTGCATGCTGCTGCTCCCGGTCAGCACGACCCGGGCGCGGACCTCGACCAGGCTGCCGATCGACACCGGCTTGTCGAAACCGATCCCGCCGACGTACACGGTCACGCAGTAGCTGCCGCTCCAGCCGCTGGCGCAGGCATAGCCGGCCTGGTCGATCCACTTCATCAGCATGCCGCCGTGGACCTTGCCGCCGAAATTGACGTCGGTCGGCTCGGCGAGGAAACGCAGGGTCACTTCGCGGCGATTGGCTGGCATGGGCTGGCTCGTTGGCGGACAACGGGGGACCGTGGTTCGACAGGCTCACCACGAACGGAATCTTCGACAGGCTCACCACGAACGCAAGAACGGGTCTCGCGGGATTGCAGAGTCTCCGGTCAGACGTT
This sequence comes from Lysobacteraceae bacterium, assembly GCA_036496805.1. Classification (GTDB taxonomy): domain Bacteria; phylum Pseudomonadota; class Gammaproteobacteria; order Xanthomonadales; family Xanthomonadaceae; genus SZAS-103. The sequence continues at coordinate 27,573 of DASXKN010000033.1, read as the reverse complement.
GAAGCGGAAATGCAGCACGTCGCCCTCGCGGACGCGGTATTCCTTGCCTTCCAGCCGCAGCTTGCCGGCATCGCGCGCGCCGGACTCGCCCCTGAAGCGGATGTAGTCGTCGTAGCCGATGGTCTCGGCGCGGATGAATCCACGTTCGAAATCGGTATGGATCACCGCGGCCGCCTGCGGCGCGGTGGCGCCGACGAAGACCGTCCAGGCACGCACTTCCTTGACGCCCGCGGTGAAGTAGGTCTGCAGGCCAAGCAGGGTGTAGGCCGCGCGGATCACGCGGTTCAGGCCGGGCTCGTCCAGGCCCATGTCGGCGAGGAAGGCGCCCTTGTCGGCATCGTCGAGTTGGGCGAGTTCTTCCTCGATCGCGGCGCATACCGGCACGACCTGGGCGCCCTCGCCCGCCGCGCGTTCGCGCACGCGGTCGAGAAAGGGATTGTTCGCGAAGCCGTCTTCCTTCACGTTCGCCACGTACATGACAGGCTTGATCGTGAGCAGGAACAGGTCGCGCACCAGGAGCTTGTCGTCATCGCTCAAACCCAGCGCACGCGCGGGCTTGGCCTGGTCGAGGCCGTCGCGCAGGCGGGTGAGCACGTCCTTCTTCGCGATCGCCTCCTTGTCGCCGGCCTTGGCCGAGCGCTCGGCCTTGTTCAGCGCCTTCTCGACCGAATCCAGATCGGCGAGCGCGAGCTCGGTATCGATGGTTTCGATGTCGGCGATCGGATCGATCTTCCCGGCGACGTGCACGATATCGCCGTGCTCGAAGCAGCGCACCACGTGCGCGATCGCGTCCACCTCGCGGATGTGGGCGAGGAACTTGTTGCCAAGCCCCTCGCCCTTGCTCGCACCTGCTACGAGGCCGGCGATGTCGACGAACTCCATCGCGGTCGGGATGATCTTCTGCGGCTTGACGATCGCCGCCAGCTCACCGAGCCGCGGATCCGGCACCGGCACCACGCCGACGTTCGGATCGATCGTGCAGAACGGAAAGTTGGCCGCCGCAATGCCCGCCTTGGTCAGCGCGTTGAAGAGGGTGGACTTGCCGACGTTCGGAAGTCCGACGATGCCGCATCGAATGGCCATGGGTAGAGCCGCAAAGGAGAAAGAGTGAAAGGCAAAGCGAAGTTCGGACTTCTCTTTGCCATTGACTCTCTGCCAGCCGTGACACGCCCGGCCTCACTGCCTCGGCGTATGCAACCTCTTCATCGCCTCGTTCATGTCGCCAGCGACCGCGAGTGGCAGCACGTCCAGCGCGTCGTCGACCGCACGCAGCATCGCCGCCTCGTCGTCGCGCCCCGGCTTGCCCAGGACCCAGCCGGTGACCTTGTCCTTGTGCCCCGGATGGCCGATGCCGATGCGCAGCCGGTTGAAACTGCCGTGCCCCAGCAAGGCCATGATGTCGCGCAGGCCGTTCTGTCCGCCGTGGCCGCCGTCGAATTTCAGCCTTGCCGTGCCCGGCGGCAGATCGAGCTCGTCGTGCGCAACCAGCATCTGCTCCGGCTCGATCTTCCAGTAGCGCAGCGCCGTGGTGACCGCGCGGCCGCTGTGGTTCATGAAGGTCATCGGCCGCAGCAGCAGTACGGGCTCGCCGCCGATCGACGCCTTCGCGGTTTCAGCCTGCAATTTCGATTCGATGCCGAAGCGCGCGCCCAGTTTTTCGGCCAGCGCGTCGATCCACCAGAACCCGGCGTTGTGCCGGGTGCGGGCGTATTCCGGCCCGGGGTTGCCGAGACCTACGATCAGGCGCAGTGCGGGCATGCGAACGACAACCCGAGTGGATGAAAAGACCCTCTCCCGACGGGAGCGGGGTTGGGGTGAAGGGCCGCAACGATCGCGCCGCTGCGGCCACCCGCCCCTCTCCCCACCCCTCTCCCGCGAGGGGAGAGGGGGAGCGATCGTCGCGCTACGCGCGACGGCATTGCTTCAATGAAGCGGAAGCCGGCTTACTTCTTGTCCTTGCCCTTGTCCGCCGCAGCCTTGGCCGCATCCGGGGCCGCCTGCTGGGTGGCCGGCACTTCGGCCGCGACCTCGGGAGCAGCCTCGACCTCTTCCTTGGCGTGCTTGGCGATGACCACGGCGACGTCGTGTTCCTTGCCGAGCTTGAGCTCGGGGATCTCGACGCCCGCCGGGAGCTTGATCTCGGACAGGTGGACGATGTCGCCCACTTCGAGCGCGGCCAGGTCGATCTCGATGAACTCCGGCAGGTCCCTCGGCAGGCAGCTGATCCCGACTTCGGTGAGCTCGTGGGTGACGACCACGCCCGCGGCCTTGCCAGCCGGCGACTTCTCCTGGTTCAGGAAGTGCAGCGGCACGCTGATGCGGATCGCCTCGTTCTCGCTCACGCGCATGAAGTCCATGTGCATGATCTGCGCCTTGTACGGATGGCGCTGCATGTCGCGCAGCAGGACCTTCTCGGCCTTGCCGTCGATCTCGAGGTTGAGGATGCTCGAGTAGAACCACTCGTTCTGCGAAACCAGCCAGAGCGGGATGTGCTCGAACTGGATGGCCTTGGGCTCGGCGTGGCCGCCGTAGACGATGGCCGGGATCAGACCCTCGCGACGCAGGCGGCGGCTCGCACCCTTGCTCCCTTGCGTCTCGCGGCTGTTGGCCGTGATGTTGTGACTGGTTGCCATGTTCTTCTCACTGTTGGATTTCAGGCCCACCTTGCGGTGGAGGATGCTTTCCCGCGACCAGGAAAGCGGCGAAAGGGCGGTTTGCCCCGGCGATCCGCATGGCGAATCGAGCCTGTCAGTCTATCACGTCCGCTTTCCCCGCCGAAACCGCCCCGACCTTGCCGTCCCCGGTGCCATCCCGGGATGAGCGCATCCGAACAGGAGCCGGCTACATCGGCACGGTCCGATCCAGGTAGGTGACGTACTTGCGCACGTACTCGACGCGCAGGTGCGATCCGTCCAGGTACATGGGGCTGCCGTCCGGAGCCAGCGCCGGGCAAACGGACGGCCCGCACAGATAATCCAGCGGGTCGATGATGGTCGCTCCAGCGTTCGCGCCGATGGTGCGCAACGGATCGATCACCGGCTTGATCATGGCCGTGTACTGGCTCGTGCGCAGCGGGACGAAGTCGATCCGGAACCCTCCGAGCAGGGATCGCTTGACCAGCCGCATGGGCGACAGCATGTCCCCCGTGGGAATGTTCAGCACCAGGTACACCTTCTTCCCTTGATGCTCCAGGTCCGCGATCGCATGGCCGAGCGCATCGCGGGCGTCGACGGCACTGGCCGTCCCGATGCCCAGCCTGCGGCGCTGCCCGCCCTGCCCGTACATGTACTCGAAGTCCGGATTGGCATTGTTGAAGTACCAGTACCAATTGGCTGCGATGACCACCGTGTCGACATTGGCGTTGCGCGCATAGGCGAACGCCTCCGCGATCAGTGGCTCGCACCAGCGGTAGTGCCGCATTTCCCTGATGCCGGGAATAGGCGGGCAGCCTGACGACGAGGCAAACACGACGCCTCGCCCGGTCCCTGCCCGTCCGCTCAACAGCTTGTCGATCCGCGGATAGTATTGTTCGACGTTGCTGTCGCCGATGAACAGGGTGACCTTCTCCGTACCGCCCTGGCGATAGAACACCTGCCCATGGGATCCGAAGGGCTTCATCGCCGAGCGGGGCAGGTCGACATGCTGCAGGGACGCTTTCAGGATCGGCTCGAGCCCGAACGAAGCGGACCTGGGCTCGATGCTCCCCGTCATGCAGGCACAGCCGGCCACGCCGACCAAGGCCATCACCAGCAGCAGCGACCAGGGTTTCGGGCGCTTCCTCCGGATCGGCCGTTCGACGAATCGCCAGGTCAGCCATGCGAGGACGAACGATGCGGCGACCGCGGTCGCGATGCTGCCGTAGCCGGCTTTCGGCTCGACGATGTGGAGCAGCGACAGCAGCAACCAGTGCCACAGGTACAGCGGATAGCTGACCAGTCCGATGGCGACCATGCAGCGATTTCCCAACAGGATCCGGTTGGGCACCGCTTCCGGGCCGGCGGCAATCAGCGCCGCCGCACCCAGGGTCGGGACCAGCGCCAGCCAGCCGGGATATTCCAGCGAGCGGCCGTACCAGAACGCGGCCACCGCCACGAGCAGCAGGCCGCACCATGAAACCAGGTTCCGGAGATCGCCGCGGGGCGCGGCAACTTCCGCGCCGGCCACACTTTCCTCCTGCGGCCGGTCACGGCTCAAGCAAGCCAGCATGGCGCCGACCAGCAGCTCCCATGCCCTGGTCGCCGGCAGGTAGTAGGCCCCTGAGGAATCGTGTCGCATCATCCACAGGTTGCAGGCGAACGACACCGCCGCCAGCGTGGCGGCGATCGTCTTCGCTCCGTTCACCCGCTTGCGCACCGTCCAGAGGATCAGCGGCCAGAGCAGGTAGAACTGCTCCTCGATGCCCAGTGACCACAGGTGCAGGAGCGGCTTGGCTGCCGCATCGGTGTCGAAATATCCGGACTCGCTCCACAGGACGAAGTTGGAGACGAACCCGGCGGCGGCCAACACGTGCTTGCCGAGCGCGCGGAACTCGCTGTCGAGCAGGACACCCCACCCCAGCGCCATCCCCGTGGCGAGCACCAGCATCAGCGCAGGGAAAATGCGTCGCGTGCGCGCGGCATAGAACCCGCCGAAGCTGAACGTATCGGACCTCAGGGCATCAACGATGATCCCGGTGATCAGGAAGCCGGAAATGACGAAGAAGACGTCGACGCCGACGAATCCACCGCCCAGCACGTCCGGAAACCCGTGGAAGGCAATGACCGCCAGCACCGCCAACGCGCGCAGGCCATCGATGTCGCGCCGGTAGGGCAGCGCCTCGCGATAGGTCGAATGCCGCTGCCCGGACGACGGCATGTCGCCTTCCGGGGATCCGGATGGGCCCGCGGGTTGTGCTCGCGTCATCCGCGCCATCAGGCGAACGCCGTATCAACCAGGAACAATTTTCTTGAATGCCGGGAAAGTCGGTATCGACTACGGTCAATCCACATACAACGAGCTCACCGACTCGCCGAATGCGATGCGGCGGATCGTCTCGGCGAGCAGTTCGGCGACGCTGAGCTGGCGGATCTTGGCGCAGTTGCCAGCGGCTTCGCGCAGCGGGATGGTGTCGGTGACGACGAGTTCGTCGAGCTTCGACTTGCTGATGTTGTCGATCGCCGCGCCCGACAGCACCGGGTGCGTACAGTAGGCGACGACCTTGCGTGCGCCCTGCTCCTTGAGCGCGGCGGCGGCGGCGCAAAGGGTGCCGGCGGTGTCGACGATGTCGTCCACCAGCACGCAGGTGCGGTCGGAGACGTCGCCGATGATGTTCATCACGGTGGCGACGTTGGCACGCGGACGGCGCTTGTCGATGATCGCGAGGTCGGCGTCATCCAGACGCTTGGCGACCGCGCGCGCGCGCACCACGCCGCCGACGTCGGGGCTGACCACCACGATCCCGTCGGTGCCCTGTGCGCGCCAGATGTCGGCGAGCAACAGCGGCGAGGCGTAGACGTTATCCACCGGCATGTCGAAGAAGCCCTGGATCTGGTCGGCATGCAGGTCGACGGTGAGCACACGGTCGGTGCCGGCGGCGCTGAACATCTTGGCCGCGACCTTGGCGGTGATCGGCACCCGCGCCGAACGCGGGCGGCGGTCCTGGCGTGCATAGCCGAAGTACGGCACGACCGCGGTGACACTGGTGGCCGAAGCGCGCTTGAGCGCGTCGATCAGCACCAGCAACTCGACCAGGTTCTCGGCGCTGGGCGCGCTGGTCGGCTGCATCACGAACACTTCCTGGCGGCGCACGTTCTCCTCGATCTCGACCTGCACCTCGCCGTCGGAAAACTTGCCGACCAGCGCCTTGCCGAGGCGGATGCCGAGCACCTTGCAGACCGCCTGGGCGAGCGGGCGGTTCGCGTTGCCGGTGAACACCATCAGGTTTTCGTTGTTCATGGCGAGGCCCTGCCCGTCGGTTGGAGTGCTGCCGTGACTTCGTGTTGCGAATCGCGTCGAACGTCTGCATCTGGCTGGGGCGGTAGGATTCGAACCTACGTATGCCGGGATCAAAACCCGGTGCCTTACCGCTTGGCGACGCCCCAACATTTGTCGTGGAAAACGGCCGCGGCAGAGCCGCGACTCGTTTTCCGCTACGGGCAAACAGCGCCCTTCGCATCGGCACGTCCCTGTGCCAGGAAAACCCTGGCTCCGGGAACGATTCTGTTCATGCTCGTCATTCCCGCGAAGGCGGGAATCCAGTGCCGTCGTTCTCGCGGAAACCAGTGAGTCGCTGGATTCCCGCTTTCGCGGGAATGACGAGCAAGAGCCAACACGTGCCGATTGAGCAAATCCGCTTTTCCTGCGTTACACAATCCCGGCAGCACATTTTCGCACTTCGGGTCAGGGCAAACGCTCGAGTCGGTCGAGCAACGGTGAACGTGCGACGCCTCTTGCGACCCAGGCCTTCCATCGGCCCGACAGCGCGACCCGGGCGGCTTCCGCCTGCTCGCGCGCATCGAAGGCGACGAAACAGCCGCCACCGCTGCCGGTGACGAATCCCGCTTTCCCGAACTCCGTCAAATCGTCCAGCGCCTGCGCGATCCTCGGCTCGCGCGAACGCAGCACTGGCTCGAACGCATTGCCGTGCACTGCTCCCGCAACGAAGGCCGCCATTGTCGTCGGCGCCGCATCACGGGTCAATTCGGGGGCGCGGAACAGCTCGGCGGTAGGCACGTGAACGCCGGGATCGACGAGCAGGTACCAGCGCGATGGGAGTTCCAGTACCGTCAGCCGCTCGCCGATGCCTTCCGCCCAGGCGTTGTGGCCATGCACGAAGACCGGCACGTCGGCGCCCAGACGCAAGCCCAGCGCGGCCAGCCGTTCAGTCCCGATGTCCGTTCTCCAGAGCCGGTCGAGCGCCACCAGCACGGTCGCCGCATCCGACGATCCACCGCCGAATCCGCCGCCGGCAGGGATGCGTTTTTCGATGGCGATGTCGCAACCGGGCGTGCAGCCGGTTTCGTCTTGCAGCAGGCGCGCCGCGCGCGCCATCAGGTCGGATTCCTCGGGCACCGCCTCGTTGCCCGCCACCCGCCGCACCACGCCGTCGTCGCGCAGGCGCAGCCGGATCGTGTCGCCCCATTCGAGCAGCTGGAACGCGGTCTGCAGCAGGTGGTAGCCGTCCTCGCGGCGACCGACGATGCGCAGGAACAGGTTGAGCTTGGCAGGCGCCGGCCATTCGCTCCAACCCGCCTCGTCGCTGCCCGCAATCACGGTTGCGGAGCGGTCCAGTGGTCGACGGACAACCGCACCCGGTCCTCGCCCTGGCTGGCGAAGACCTTCTGCGGCAGCGGGTTCGCGCCCGAAGCGTCCCAGGCGCGGTATTCGACGGTCCAGCCGTTCTCGCTCAGCAGCGAAGGCAAGCCGTCGGCGCCGAATTGCAGGCCATCATCCGGCCGCGCGCGAACACCGCGCGCCCACGCCGCCAGCGCATCGACCGGCACGATCCAGCCAAGCGTGCTTTGCAACAGTTCCTGCGCGTCGTCGCCCTCGTGCGTGCCCCCATCCAGGCCCTCAAGGCGAACATGGCCGTTCTCGCGGACCATGCGCCAGCTCTGGCGCGTGACCGGTGCGCTCAGGCGGATGTCGAAGTCGCTGCCGTGCTGGATCCAGTCGATGTGGCCGCTGCCGCCATCCCTGCCGTCGCTGATCGCGATGCGACCGGAGAGCGACCAGTCCGGATGCGCCGCCAGCGCAGCCTCGCGATCGGCCTGCGCCTTGAGCAGCCCGGCATCGGGCGCGCGCCGCACCGGCTGCTGCACGCAGGCGGCCAGGGCAAGTGCAGCAGCCAGCGCGGCCAGGCGGCGCCAGCTCATGGATGGTAGGTCTGCTCGACCCGCTGCATGGCGCGGTTGTCCTTGTCGAGCGCGAGGCCCTGCTTCCACACCGCGCGCGCTCCGTCCTTGTCGCCGCCGAGCCACAGCACCTCGCCCAGGTGCGCGGCGATCTCCGGGTCCTTCAGCAGCGAGAACGCGCGGCGAAGATTGCGCAGGGCTTCGACATCGCGACCGAGGCGGTGCTGCACCCAGCCGAGGCTGTCGAGGAAGGCCGGCGAGTCGGGCTGCAAGCGCAGCGCCTTCTCGATCAGCGCCTGCGCCTCGGCGTAGTGATCGGTGCGATCGGCGAGCGTGTAGCCGAGCGCGTTGAGCGCGTCGGCATTGTTCGGGTCGGCGGCGACGATGACGCGCAGGTCGGCCTCGGCCTCCGGCTCGCGATCCATGTCCTCGAGCAGCAGGGCACGGCCGTACAGCAGGTCCTGCTCGCTGTCGAAGAAGGCCAGGCCACGGTCGTAGGCATCCAGCGCTTCCTGCTTGCGGCCATGCTTGGCCAGCAACTCGGCCTCGATGCGGAAGCTGTCGACCTGGGCATCGCCGCCGGAGGTGGCGTCGCGGTGCTGGGTACGCAGCACGTCGAGCGCGCCGGCGAGGTCGCCGCGCGATTCGAGGACGATCGCGATCCGGTTCTGGGCGTCGTCGTGGACCGTGCCGTCCGGCACGGCGCGGTACCAGGCCAGTGCCTCGTCGGGTCGCTTGAGGTATTCGGCGAGCTGGCCCAGCAACATGCCGCGTGCGGCGTCGGGCGAGCCGGCCTGTCCCTTGACCTCGGCATACAAGGCGGTCAGCCCGGCCTTGTCGTCGGCCTTGGCCAGCCAGGCGGCCCGGACGACGTAACTGGTGTCGTCCTGCGCGCCCTTGGCCATGGCGGCGGCGGCGGTCTTCGGATCGTCGAGCTTGGCGTAAGCGGCCGCCGCCAGGTTGCGCACCTCGACATCGCTGCCGCCGAGCGCCAGGGCGTGATCGACCGCCTGCAGCGCAGCGACGCGGTCGCCGCGTTCGGCCAGGCGCGAGGATTCGAGGATCCATGCCCGCGGATCGCGCGGGAAACGGCGCACCACGTCGCCCACCACGCGCTGCGTCAGCCCTGCATCGCCCAGCCGCCGCGACAGCTCACCGAACGCGAGCCATGCGTCGATGTCGTTCGGCCAACGGCCCTGCGCGAACAGGTCGTCGGCGATCTGCGCCGACGTGGGGCTGTCGGTCGCCGAGGCGAGCACGCGGATCGCGCGCTTCCAGCCATCGCCGCCGGCATCGAGCATGGCCAGCAGGTCACGCCGCGCGGCCGCGCGATCGCCCCTGCGCAGGGCGAGCAGGGCTTCGGTCGCGGTGAGGTCGACGGATTTCGGGTCGAGCTTGCGCCAGCGTTCGATCGCGCGGCCGGCGAGCGCATCCTCGTGCGCGAGCAATGCGATCTCGGCGGCGCGGCGCGCCAGCGCGGGATCGTTCGATCCAGCGGCGGCCTTGAGGTACTGGGCCGCCGCGTGGCGACCATCGCCATCCTGGAGGGCGAACTCGCCCTGCAGGGTCGATGAAAGCACGTCACCGGACGCGGCTGGCTCGACCTGGCGAGTGGCCGCCGCCGCGCAGGAGATCCAGAGCGCCGCGCACAACCCGCCGCACACCATCGCTCCCGCCCGCCACGAACTCATCGCAGGCCGCATCCCTGAACCTCATCGTTGCGGGCCCGGACGAAGGCCTGGCGCGATCCGCCATGGTCCCAGCGGTTACAATGAACGGGGATATATCGACGCATTGCGCCAGTCTATCGCATCGAACTTAATGCCATGTCTCTGCTGGCCCTCGGCCTGAACCACCAGACCGCCCCGATCGCGTTGCGCGAGAAGGTGGCGTTCGCGCCCGAAGCGCTGCCCGAAGCGCTGGCGTCGCTGCGCGCGGTGGCGGGCGTGCACGAGGCGGCCCTGCTGTCGACCTGCAACCGCACCGAGCTGTACGCACGCATCGAACCGCAGGCGGAAACGGCGGTCGTGCGCTGGCTGGCGGAACACCACGACCTCGGCATCGCGGCGCTGGACGCCTACCTGTACCGCCACCTCGATGCCGATGCCGTGCGCCATCTGTTCCGGGTCGCCGCCGGGCTCGACTCGCTGGTGCTGGGCGAGCCGCAGATCCTCGGCCAGGTGAAGCAGGCCTGGCAAACGGCGCGCTCGGCGCACGCGCTCAAGACCCCGCTCGACCGCCTGTTCCAGCACGGCTTCGCGGTCGCCAAGCGGGTCCGCACCGACACCCTGATCGGCGCGCATCCGGTCTCGGTCGCTTACGCGGCGGTGCGGCTGGCGCAGCAGGTCTTCGCGCGCCTCGACCAGGCCAGCGTACTGCTGGTCGGCGCCGGCGAGACCATCGAGCTGGCCGCGCGCCACCTGGTGGACGCGAAGGCCAAGCGCATCCTCGTCGCCAACCGCACGCTCGAACACGCCCAGCAGCTCGCCCACCGCTTCGGCGGCGTTGCCCTGCCCCTGACCGACCTCGACCGCCACCTCGCCGAAGCCGACATCGTGATCTGCGCGACCGCCAGCCGCGAGCCGGTGATCGCGCGCGACGCGGTGGCGCGTGCGATCAAGGCGCGCCGGCATGCGCCGATGTTCCTGCTCGACCTCGCCGTGCCGCGCGACATCGAGCCGGAAACCGCGACGCTCGACGACGTCTACCTCTACACCGTCGACGACCTCGAACAGGTGATCGGCGAAAACCGCCGCTCACGCCAGCAGGCAGCCGGCGAAGCGGAAACCCTGATCGACCTCCAGGTCGAGCAGTTCATGGCCTGGTGGCGCGGCAGCACCCAGCAGGACACGCTCAAGACCCTGCGCGCGCGCAGCGAGGCGATGCGCGATGAACTGCTCGCGCGCGCGAAGGAACAGCTCGCCGCAGGCCGCGATCCGCAGCAGGTACTCGAACAACTCGCCAACGGCCTGACCAACAAGCTGCTGCACGCGCCGACCGCCGGCCTGCGTCGCGCCGCGCACGAGGGCGACGCGCAATTCCTCGGCGTCGCCGCGCGCCTGTTCGGCGATCCGGCTGTGGATGCCCGCGACGACACGCGCGACGACATGGATGCCTCCGGTGATCACGAGCCTGCTCCGCAAGCTTGAGTCACTGGCCGAGCGCCGCGAGGAAGTCGCGCGCCTGCTCGCCGAACCGGACGCGCTGAGCGATCCGAAACGCTTCCGCGAACTCTCGCGCGAATTCGCCCAGCTCGAACCGATCGCCAGCGCGATGGCCGACCACGAGCGCGCGCAGGCCGACCTCGCCGCCGCGTTGTCGATGCGCGAGGATCCCGAATTGCGCGAACTGGCCGAGGCGGAAATCCCGACGACGGAAGAACGCATCGCCGCGATCGAAGCCGCGCTCGGCCTGCTGCTGATCCCGGTCGATCCGCGCGACGAGGCCAGCCTGTTCCTCGAAGTGCGCGCCGGCACCGGCGGCGACGAGGCGGCGATCTTCGCCGGCGACCTGTTCCGGATGTACGCGCGCTACGCCGAGCGCAAGGGCTGGAAAGTCGAAGTCGAGTCGTCGAATCCCGGCGAGCACGGCGGCTACAAGGAAATCGTCGCCCGCGTCGAAGGACGCGGCGCGTACTCGAAGCTCAAGTTCGAGTCCGGCACCCATCGCGTGCAACGCGTTCCGGAAACCGAAGCACAGGGGCGCATCCATACCTCGGCAGCGACGGTGGCGATCCTGCCTGACGACGAGGAAGTCGCCGAGGTGCAGCTCAATCCCGCCGACCTGAAGGTCGACACCTTCCGCAGCTCCGGCGCCGGCGGCCAGCACGTCAACAAGACCGAATCGGCGATCCGCATCACCCACGTGCCGAGCGGCATCGTGGTGGAGAACCAGACCGAGCGGTCGCAGCACGCCAATCGTGACAAGGCGATGCAGCGCCTGAAGGCGATGCTGCTGGAAGGCGAGCGAGCCAAGGCCGCGGCGGCGACCGCGGCGTCGCGGCGCCTGCAGGTCGGCAGCGGCGATCGCAGCCAGCGCATCCGAACCTACAACTTCCCGCAGGGTCGCATCACCGACCATCGCGTCGAGGGACTGACGCTCTACGACCTGCCGAACATCATCGATGGCAACCTCGACGCCCTCGTCGAGCGCCTGACCCGCGAACACCAGGCCGACGAACTGCGGCTACTGACGGAGGCCGCATGAACGTCCAGGTACGCCGTGCCGATGCGAACGATCTCGACACGCTCGCCAGGTTGTTCGACGCCTACCGGCAGTTCTACGAACAGGCCGGCGACGTGGACGGCGCGCGCGCGTTCCTTGCCGAGCGCATCGCCCGCGAAGAATCGGTGCTGCTGATCGCCGAACGCGACACGCAGGCGGTGGGTTTCGTACAGCTCTATCCGATCTTCTCGTCGGTGCGCATGGGCCGCGTGTGGACGCTCAACGACCTGTATGTCGCCGGCAGCGCCCGCCGCTCGGGCGTCGCCCGCGCGCTGCTCGACGCTGCCACCGCGTTCGCGCGCGACAGCGGCGCGCTGGGACTGCAACTGGAAACCGGCACCGGCAACCACAACGCGCAGGCGTTGTATCGCAGTGCCGGATGGACGCAGGATACGAACCTGCATTTCCACCTCGACTTCTGAAGGCCCGCGATGACCGGCACCACGACTTCATCGAATTCGATTTCGTTGGGCCTGTGCGTGCTGACTGTCTCCGACTCGCGTACACCGACGAACGATACTTCCGGCGACTACCTCGTCGAGGCGCTGACGGCCGCCGGCCATCGCCTGCACGAACGCGCGATCCTTCCCGACGACCGCTACCAGATGCGCGCGCTGGTCTCGCGCTGGATCGCCGACGCCGCCGTCGACGGCATCCTCGTCACCGGCGGCACCGGCTTCACCGGCCGCGACTCCACGCCGGAAGCGCTGCTGCCCCTGCTCGACAAAACCATGCCCGGCTTCGGCGAGATCTTCCGCGCGATCAGCTTCGAGGAAATCGGCACCAGCTCGCTGCAGTCGCGCGCTTTCGCGGGCATCGCCAACGGCACCTTCGTCTTCTGCCTGCCCGGCTCGACCTCGGCCTGCCGCACGGCGTGGGAGAAGCTGATCCGCGCGCAGCTCGACGCGACAACGAAACCGTGCAACCTTGCGGCCTTGCGGCCACGACTGAAGGAGTGAGCCATGTCACTCGATTCAACCCTGAGGCTGCTGGCAAAGGCGCGCGGACTGTCGCCGACCGACATCGCGATGGCGATCCCGAAAGCCGGCGTGGCCACCGTCTCGGCATGGCTGCGCGGCGACAAGCTGCCCGGCCGCGACCAGCTCGACGCGCTGGCGAAGACCTTCGGCGTGCCCGCCGGCGCCCTGCTCGGCGAGATCGCCAGCACGCTTGATCCGTCGCGCACCAAGGGCGAGCACGAGCTGCTCGCCGCCTATCGCGAGCTCACCACGAAGCAGCAGGGCGCGCTGCTGGAAGTGGCGCGCGGAATGGCCGACGTGCGGATCAGGCGCAAGCGCGAATCGGCGGGCTGATCGCGCCATGGGCAAGCTCAAGCGCAAGCACTACGCGAAGCTGTTCGAGCCGATGCAGGGGGAGCTGCTGCGCATGGCGCGCTGGGTCGAGAACACCGGCCAGCGCCTGCTGATCCTGTTCGAGGGCCGCGATACCGCCGGCAAGGGCGGCGTGATCGGCGACATCGGCGGCACGCTCAACCCGCGCCAGTGCCGCACGGTGGCGCTGGGCAAGCCGACCGAGCACGAGAACTCGCAGTGGTATTTCCAGCGCTACATCGAGCACCTGCCCGCGGCCGGCGAGATCGTGCTGTTCGACCGGAGCTGGTACAACCGCGCCGGCGTCGAGAAGGTGATGGGTTTCTGCAGCGATGCGCAGTACCAGGCCTTCCTCGCGCAAGCGCCGGTGTTCGAGAAGCTGCTCACCGACGATGGCATCGTGCTGTTCAAGTACTGGCTGTGCGTCGACCAGGCCGAGCAGGAGGAACGTTTCGCCGAGCGCGCGAGCGATCCGCTCAAGCGCTGGAAACTCTCGCCGATCGACCTCAAGGCGCGCACCCACTACCGCGACTACGGGCGCGCGCGCGATGCGATGCTCGATGCCACGCATACGAAGCACGCGCCGTGGACCCTGGTCGACTTCAACGACCAGAAGCGCGGCCGCCTGACCCTGATCCGCCACCTGCTCGACGCGCTGCCGGAGATGGACCTGCCCGACGAACCGGTCGATCTGCCATCGCTCGGGCACAAGCCGCGCAAGGAGCACTACGGGAATCCGCTCAAGCCGATCGCGGATTTCGCTGCGGATTAGGCGATCGTCACGCGTCCGCTTTTCATCCGAATCCGAAACCGGATATCTCGCGCAACGCGGCCGCCTCGCGCCGCAGTTCATCCACGCGCGCCAGCGGCGGCCCGTGCCGCAGCCATTGCGCGTAAGCCTCGATCGCCTCGCTCGTCCCCTGCGCGAAGGTTTCGACGCGCCCGTCGGCGAGGTTGCGTGCGTATCCAGCCAGTCCGAGCGCGAGCGCGCGCTGGCGCGCCGAGGCGCGGAACCCCACGCCCTGCACGCGACCGCTGACGAGGAAGAGCGCCGCTTCCATCTCAACCCGCGGGACCGGCCTTGGCGATCCGCTGTTCGAGGTCCTTGATCGTGATCGGACCGAGGAACTTGTACACGACCGCGCCGTCGGGTCCGATCAGGTACGAGGTCGGCAACGCGCGCGGGACGTCGAAGTCCGGCAGCGGATGGAAGGGATCGACCACGGCGATCGGATAGCCCGGGGTGTGCTGTTTCAGGAAGGCGTCGATGGTCGGCTGGTCGATGTTGTCCTCGAAGTCCAGTCCGATCACGGCGACGTCCTTGCGCGACCGGGCGAAGTTCGCCAGGTCGGGGATCTCCTTCAGACACGGTCCGCACCAGGTCGCCCAGAAGTTGACGACGACCCAGTGGCCACGCTGCTTTGCCAGGTCGTAGGCCTGGCAATCGAGGGTGGTGACGGCCAGCGCCGGGTGGGGTTTGTCGGACGGCTTGGCGGCGTCGGACGAAGCGGACGAAGTGGTCTGCTGCAGGCACTCATGTCCGGGGCTCGTGGCCGCGGTCGCGCTTGCGCTCGGCGTGGACGTGGACGTGGAGGCGCTGGATGCGGACGCGGTGGCGCTCGATGCAGGCGTTGTGGCATTCGACGCGGGTGGCGTGGAGCGCTCGCATGCGCCCACGGCGAGGACAACGGCGATGGCGGCAACCTGCAGGCTGCGCAAGGCGATACTCATGCGGGAGGGATTCCTGCGGCTTCGGGTTCGGAGGGATAGATACTACCGACGCTGCACTGCATGCGCTCGCGCAGCGGCAGGCGCAGCGCGTCGAGCGCGGCCTGCGCGCGTGCGCCGAGGGCGTCGTCGCTGCACGGCAACTCGGCGGCGCCGACCGGGATGGGCAAGCCCACGGCTTCGTAGAGTTCGACCAGGCCCACGGCGTGGAGATCGCGCGCGAGCCGCCAGCAGCCGTGCGGATCGCGTTCGACCACGCCGATGTCGGCGAGCGAGCCAAGCAGCCGCTGCAGCAGGTCGTCGTCGAGGATCGGTTCGAGCTCGTGCATCTGCGCCGAATGCAGACCGTCCTGATCCGTGCGTGCCTGCGCGAAACGGCCGAGCAGGCGCAGCAGGGCGTAGAACTCGAATCCGCGCGGCAGCCGCATCGCAGACGGCTGGTAACGGAACGCCGACAGCGCCGCCGCGAACGTCGCGCCGAGCAGCACCATCAGCCACGACGTCCAGATCCAGAGCAGGAAGATCGGCGCGACCGCCATCGCGCCGTAGACCTGCTGGTAGGACGCGCGGGTGAGGTAGAACGCGATCGCGTACTTGGCCGATTCGAACAGCAACGCCGCCAGCGCACCGCCGGCCAATGCATGCACCAGGCGCACGCTGCGGTTCGGGATCGCGAAGTAGGCCGCGGTGAAAGCGACCAGTTCCAGCAGCCCCGGCAGCAGGTGCAGGCCATAGCGCATGCTGGTCGATTGCCTGGCCAGCACCACCATCGGCAGCGAGAACAGGTAGGACGAGATCGCCAGGCTCGCCACCGCGAGCAGCGGGCCGAACAGCAGGGCCAAGCAGTAGATCAGGAATCGTGCGTACGCCCGTCGCGCCACGGGCACGCGCCAGATGCGGTTGAACGCGTCCTCGACGCTCGCCATCGTGAACAGCGAGGTCGCGAGCACCCCGGCCGCGCCAAGGCCGGTCAGGCCGCGCGCGCTCCGTGCGAACACGCGCACGTAGTCGGAAATGCTGGCCGCGGCGGTGGGCACGAAATGGCGGAACAGGAAAGCCGTCAGCGCGTCGCCCCAGCGCTGGTAGATCGGGAACATCGCGATCACGCCGAGCACGGTCGCCGTCAGTGGAACCAGCGCGACCAGGCTCGTGTAGCTGAGCGCGCCGGCGGTCTGGAAACAGTCGTCGCTGCGGAAGCGATGCCAGAGGAAACGCACGAAGGCGCGCATGCGTTCGCGATCGATGCGCTGCAACCAGCCTGAGAGGGTATCGAACGACCGCACGCGGCAAGGATAGCCGATGGCCGCCGCCGCGAAACGCGAAAAGGGGTCACGCGAAAAGGGGTCAGAGTGAAGTTTCGCGAAGTAGTCTTCGCACTGTCGGCGCAGCACAGCGCGAAATTCACTCTGACCTCTTTTCTTTCGGCTAGTCTTGCCGCCACGGAGGACGCATGCCCGAGATCCTGATCCTGTACTACAGCCGCGGTGGCGCGGTCGCGGCGCTGGCGCGGCAGATCGCGCGCGGCGTCGAGGAAGTCGACGGCATGCAGGCGCGCCTGCGCACGGTGCCGCCGGTCGCGCCGGCCACGCAATCGGCTGCGCCCCCGGTGCCCGACAGCGGCGCGCCCTACGTCGAACACCGCGATCTCGACGAATGCGCGGGATTGGTCCTCGGCAGCCCCACCCGTTTCGGCAACATGGCCGCGCCGCTCAAGCACTTCATCGACGGGCTCGGCGCGCAATGGGTTTCGGGCACGCTGATCGACAAGCCGGCGGCGGTGTTCACTTCGACCGCGACGATGCACGGCGGCCAGGAATCCACCCTGCTGTCGATGCTGGTCCCGCTCCTGCACCACGGCATGCTGCCGGTCGGCATTCCCTACTCGGAACCGGCGCTGACCAGCACCACCAGCGGCGGCACGCCCTACGGCGCGAGCCACGTCGCCGGACCGCGCGACGAGCTGCCGCTGAGCGACGACGAGAAGACGCTTGCGCGCGCGCTGGGACGGCGCGTGGCGCGGATCGCCGCAAGGCTGGGGGCGCCGTGAGCGCGCGCGCGCTGGCGCTCGCGGGCATCCTTGCCCTGCTGTTGCTGCAGTGGCGTTGGCATACTGCCATCGCACCGCCGACCGCGATCGCGCCGTGGTTGCTGGCGGTGTTCTACTGCATCCCGATGCTGCCCTGCCTGTGGCTGCTGCTGCGCGGCCATCGCGCGGCGTTGCTGGTCGGTGCGATCGCCGCACTGCTCTATTTCTGCCACGGCGTGATGTTCGCGACGGGCGTCCCCGCGCTGCGCGGGCCGGCGATCATCGAGGTCGCGCTGAGCGTGATCGTGGTCGTGGCTTCGAGCTGGGGAGGACTGCGCGCGCGGTTCGCGCGCAAGCCGGACGTATAGTATCCAGGGTCCGTGGAATGGCCGTTCGGCCGTTTCCCGGGTTGGCGGGTACGACGCAGGTTCGCACCCGCATCAGGTCGACCGGGCACGTGCGTGCCCGATCGCGTGCCATTTCCCGACTCACCAGGCAAGGCGCATGGACCAGCTCTGCATCGTCACCACCGGCGGCACGATCGACAAGGTCTACTTCGACGACAAGTCGGACTTCCAGGTCGGCGAGCCGCAGATCGGGCGCATCCTCGAGGAACTCGGCGTCGCCTTCCGCTTCAGCGTGATCCCGATCCTGCGCAAGGACAGCCTGCACATCAACGCCGCCGACCGCGAACTGCTGCGCGCGACGATCGCCGCGCAACCGGCGCGCCACGTGCTGGTCACGCACGGCACCGACACCATGGTCGATACCGCGAAGGTGCTCGCGAGCATCGCCGACAAGACCATCGTGCTGACCGGCGCGCTCAATCCTGCGCGCTTCCGCGGCTCGGACGCGGAGTTCAACATCGGCACCGCGGTCGGCGCCGTGCAGTGCCTGCCGCCCGGCGTGTACATCGCCATGAACGGACGCATCTGGGATCCGCTGAAGGTGCGCAAGAACGTTGCGGCGAATCGCTTCGAAGCCGCGGGGTAGAACGGGCTTGCGCACGCCGGCAGAATCCGCGGGTTCCTCTCGCTGACCGTACCTGCCGCGCTTGCGACGGCGGGGCGTCGCCTGCGCTGGAATTGCCGCCCGACGCATCCCCCAAAAGAAGAACGGAAGTATGTACTTAGCGAAACATTGATTCGTTGATGCCGGAACGACAAAAGCCCGCGACTAAGCGGGCTTCTTCGTTTTCGGCTTCGGTGGGGTTGCTTCGGGCCAGCCCTCAACAGGACGCTTCTTCTTCAAAGCGTCCCCGATGGCGTCCTCCCACTGCTTGTCGATCTTAACCGTCTGCGGTGGTGGGCCGGTCTTCGTCTTCTTCTTGTCCGTCATGCGATGGACTCCTGATATGTCAGGCGCTTGCCTTCGGAAGCCTTGATCGCGGCCACGGTACGCTCGCCATCATCAAGCTCGCGGTTGTTGTAGCGGAACTCGTACTCGCTCAGGTAGCGGTGCAGGTGTTCCTTGCTGACCGCATGATAGATGCCATTGATGCCGCGCTTCACGATGGAGAAGAAGCCTTCAATCGTGTTGCTGTGAACCTCACCACGCGCGTACTCGCGCTTGCTGTGGCAGGTCGTGTGGTGACCGCCATCGTACTCGTTGCCGATGCCGGTATAGGCGCTGTTCTCGTCCGTGTAGATCGTCGCTGTCGTGGCGATGTTCTCGCGGATCGCACCCTTTAGGGTCTTCGCCGTCACGTTCGCAATTGGCTTCGTGCGCACGTTGCCGCCACGCTCGACCATCGCCAGTACGCACTGCTTCTTCGTGCCACGACCACGCTTGTTGTTGCCCTTGAAGCGCGGCTTGCCACCGACATACGTCTCGTCCACTTCCACGTCACCGGACAGTGGCCCCTGCACAGAATCGGCCATTGCAAAGCGGATGCGCGCCAGCATGAACAGGCACGACTTGTAGCTCAGGCCAAGCTGACGGTGCAGTTCCAGTGCGGCAACGCCCTTCTTCGACGTGGACGCGCGCCAGAACGCGAAGCACCAGTGGCGAAGCTCGATGCGGCTGTCCTCGAACACGGTGCCCTTGCGCACGGTGAACTGCTGCTTGCAGTCCCGGCAGCGCCAGCGGTAGTTCGCCTGACGCTCACCCGTCTTCGCATCCTTCATCTGATAGACCGCCACGGAACCGCACAGCGGGCAGTAGGGCAGATCACCCCACCGCTGCTTCTCCATGAACTCAACGGCTGCGGCTTCGCTCGCGCAGGCGAGTGGAAGCTCGGTTAGCACCGGATCGTTCTTCGTGGAGCGGTTCTGGACCTTAGCCATGATGTTCCCCTTCGTTGAGAACATGATACATGACGAAATGATCTTGTCAATCCCTTACGCGACTTCCTTACTGCACCACTTGTGCGTGTATCGGCAATCGGTTACTGTGGTGCCGTAACCACAGATCAGGAGGCGCGTAACATGGCCGAGATCAAAGCAGTTAAGGAACCGGGACCCGATCCGAAGGTCGGAAAGCCCAAGCCGAAGTCGGGCGTAGCTATTCCCTACTATGACCTGAACCAGTCCGTTGAGGTCGCCAAGACCATTCACGAGAAAGGCGGTGGTCACTGCTCCCGCGAACAGCTTGCGCCGCTGCTCAAGTACTCAGGCGTCAAGAACGGCGGCTTCCTTACCCGAGTCGCAGCCGCCAAGGCGTTCGGATTGATCGAGGAGAGCGGGGAAACCATCCGGCTGACTGATCGGGCTCGCACGATCCTTTCGCCCGTCAGGCCGGAAGATGCGGAACGCGCAAAGGTAGAAGCGTTTTTCGGGGTGGACTTCTTCAAGACCCTCTACGAGAAGTTCAGTGGTCAGGTGTTGCCGCAGGAAGCTGGACTGAAGAACCTCCTCCAGAACACCTACGCTGTTGTACCCGGTCGAATTGTTCCGTCGCTTCGTGTGTTGATGGATTCCGCGGATCAGGCGGGTTTTTTCAAGACGGCCGGCAACAGGTCGCGCATGATTAAGCCCCTTGTCGCAAACAATCCGGGCGGCGGAAGCGAACATCGCCAGTCAGAGGAACCGAAGCCCAATGGCGGCGACCATGATCGCAACGCTGAACATACTCGGCGTGCACATGGAGGTGGTCAGGGCGGTGGCGGTGGCGGTGGCGGTGATACGGAAATCCCGCCTGCGCTGGCCGGTCTGCTCAAGGAACTCCCGCCGGTTGGGACAGAACTGACCGCTAAGCGGCGTAAGGCTCTTACCGCAGCGTTCGCATCCGCAATCGACTTTCTGTATCCCGAACCTGACAACGAATCCGGCCAGTAGAAGGGAACTGGTAGGGCGGAACCGAGCCGGGCCGCTGTGAGAGGCAAGACCCGGTCGGTCCGCAGGCATCCCACAACGCGAGGAGCGCGGGGAGGTGGCACATGCAACAAAACTAACGATCTGAACAGCGACCGGCCCTAGTGGCGAAATGGCAAACGCAGCAGCCTTGGGAGCTGCCGTTCCTGGCGGGACTTGTCGGTTCGACTCCGGCCTAGGGCACCACAGAGCATAGCAAATTCAACGCTAAGCGGCTGCTTAGCCCAGATCCCCGGCAACGGGAAGACAGAAAAGAAGAAGGGCCGACTTGGAGGTCGGCCCTTCTTTGTAGCTCAACGGTATGCGTTCAGACGGCGCAATGGTCGTCGAAGATATCCTTCGAGCCAGCCGGCGTTGAAAAGAGCGCAAGCGCCCAACGCTTGACGACATTGATCATCGCGGCGGCTACGGCGATGGGCACCAAATAGAGGAACCAGACGCCCATGTTGGACAGGAAGGCGGCGCTCGTCACTCTGTCGAGCTCCTTCGAGAGCGCATGCAGCGCCGGCGTCTTGCATCGGCGCAGGACCGCGATCCTTCCATCCACCAACGCGCGCAGCTTTGCGTCATTCTGATACCGTCGGCGAAAACGGAGCTGCGACGTGATCGTGATCGCCGAGAGGTGGTGGAGGAACTGCTCGATGCCGTTGTCGAAGATTTCGTAGGCATCGTCGGGGCACTCGCCAGCGGCGTGCAATCTTCGAAGCTCATCCCTCGCGGCGTACAGGTCGCCATGCAGCTTCCGACGGATCGTCGGCGCAATGATGCCATCGTAGATGAAATGCGCGAACGCCATGAAGATGATGAAGAACAGGAACACGTCCATGGTCATTTCCTCGTCTGGTTACCTTGGCCCTGCCGACCAGTCAGCTTGTTCTGCATCTCGGACTTTTCCTTGTCCAACCTCGCGTAGTCCCTGTCGAACTGCTCGCGCTGGTAGCGCGCGTGCCGATACCAACCGAAGATGACGAAGCCGGCCAGAAGCCAGCCGCATATTTGGAAGTTTTCGAGGTCGGCCATGAACCGCTTGAAAACGTCGACCGCCTCGTCGATAGGGAGGCGGTAGAACATCATCACGAACACTAACATGACCGACAACAAGGGAAGCTGACCGCGGTCAAGCGCCTTGCAGATGACATCCCTGACCGCGTGCGCCCAGGTGACCCTGTGGTCATGAACGACATTGCCCATCGACCGCCGCCCTGAACCAACCTTGAATAGACTAGACCTTCCGGCCGCCAGTGCGCAACAACCAGGGTCTTGTGCCAAGTCGGTGCGGAAGTTCGCGGTTTCGCTAAGTACATACTTCCGAAGAAGAACCCCGGCCGAAGCCGGGGTTCCCTTGCTCTCGATGCAGCCTCGAGCTGTTACTGGGCGCTGATGGTGACGTCGTCGATCACGAACGACGTCGGCAGGGACCCGTCTTCGGAGCCGACGAACTTGAGCACGACCTTCTGGCCGATGAAACCCGACATGTCGTAGCTGTGGAGCTGGTAGCCGGCCGCCTTGTTGAGGTTGGAGAAGCTCGCCACCGTGCCGAGCAGTGCGCCGCCCGTCGAATACACACCCACGGCCAGCTTGTCGAAGCCGCGCACGTTGCTGACTTCCTTGGTGTCGACGTGCAGCCAGAAGCTCAAGGTGGCCGAGGTCTTGCCGGCAGCGATGGTGAAGGTCTGCGCGACCGAGTCGGAATGCGCCACGCCCTTGCCGTCCAGCCAGGCGTCCCACGTTCCGCCATGCGCCGGCTCGGCGCCGCTGTTGTTGCGCAGCGACGGCGACGAGAACACCCACGGAGCGCCGCCGTTGTCCTCGAAGCCCGTGTTCTTGATCGCGCCCGGGGCCGGGGCCACCGACACCGTGGTGGTCTTGGTGGTGGTGTTGAGGTCGTTGTCGGCCACCGTCAGGGAGACGGTGTAGTGGCCCGCACCGACATAGGTGTGGTTCGGGTTCGTGGCCGTGCCGATCGCGGAGCCGTCTCCGAAGTTCCAGAAGCGCTTGATGATCGTGCCGTCGTCATCGCTCGAGGCGTCGGTGAAATGCGCGTGCAGGGCCTGCGTCGTGTAGCTGAAATCGGCCACCGGCGGGTCGCCGATCGGCTTGCCGATGTCGTTGATCGCGGAGCTGAGGATGATGCTGCCGCGACCGCTGGCGAAGTCGTAGCCGGCCTTGGCCGTCTCGCCGTTGTTGTTGCCGGAGGTCACGTCATGGAAGTCCGCCTGCGGCAGCGCGAAGATCAGCGGGCCGGCGAAACCGAAATCGGTGCCCTTGGCCGCAAGCACGCGCGCCCAGAGGCCGGAGAAGATCGGCGCCGCAAGGCTGGTGCCGCCCCACTGCTGGGTACCGGAGCCTACGTCGATGATCGAACCGGTGTTCGGGTCGGCGTCGAACGACACGTCGGCCACGCCACGGAACTTGCCGGAAACCAGCAATTCCTGCCAGACCGGCTTGGGTTCGAAGGTGCTGGGGCTGCCGCCGCTTCCTCCCCAGACGACCTCGCTGTTGTAGGCCGCGGAACCGCCCGTCGAGGCATCCAGGGTGGTGCCGGCGACGGCGATCGCGTAAGGCGAATCGGAGGGCCAGCTCGGGGTGATGCCGCCATTGCCGCACTCGTCCGCGCCGGAGTCGCCGGTCGAGATCGAGAAGGTCTGGCCCTGGGCGACGCCCGCCGCCAGGATCTGGTCGGTCGTGGCCGCCGCGCCGGATGTCTGGGCGTCGATTTCGCAGCCGCCGATCGAGACGTTGACGATCTTCGCCGCGTTCGCGCCGACGATCGTGTCGAAGTTCGCGTTCATGTCATCAAACGACAGGGTTGGCGCGGTGTAGAAGATGATCTGGCCAACCTGGCCGCCGCCCATTCCGACGATGTCCTGGCTGTCGATGTCCCACTCGATCTGGCCGCTGGTATCGGTGCCGCCGCCATTGGTCTTCACGACCGAGGTCGTGACCGGACTCAGGCTATGGTTCGTGGTGAAGGTGCCGAGGTCGGTGATGGAGGGCGACACGTCACCGTTGGTGAAGATGCCGACGGTGACGCCGGCAGCCGTGGGCACGTCGCCGGCGCTGTAGATCGAGGCGTACTCGGTCGGATCGTGGCCGACCAGGTCGTTGGTGTGCACCGAACCCGCGCGGCGCGGCTGGATGATGTGCGCCTGGTTCACGGTCTGCATGCCGAGCACGGCCAGCACCTTGTCGCCGAGCAGCGCCGGGACTTTCACTTCGCTGTTGTTCGCGTAGGCGATGCGGCCGTCACGGGTCTTGACCTGCGAGAAGGAGGTCAGGAACGCCTTGCCTGCATTGGCGGCGGTACCGTCGGCGCTGACCAGCATGCGGGTCGACGAGACCTTGACGTTCTTGAAGCCCATGCTGGTCAGGTAGTTCGCGACCGTCTGCGCCTGGACCTGGGTGGGCGCGTGGTTCGCCATGAACGCGTCGTGGCTCATCGGCTTGGTGCCGAGCGGATTCTTCGCAGCGCTCTTGAGGAACGCATCGAGCCCATCGCGGTCGCGGATCTTCAGCGCCACCGAGATGTGCATCGGCTGGCTCGCTGCCAGCGCGCCGGTGACGGCGTCGCCGTGGTGAAGGGTCGCGGTGCGTGCGACGGTGATCGTCGAAGCGGAGGTGGACGCCATGGCACTGCCGGCACATGCGGCGGCGACGATGGCGAGCGCGAGAGACGTTTTACGCAAAGACGTCGAGTTCATTCGTGACCCCAGAATATGTGTGTGGTACGTCGGAGACAAAACCATCCCGACGCTGTGATGAGCATTCTGCCCGCATCCGTTCCGCCAACCCGCCATGCCCAGATGACGCGTGTCCCGCGATTGTACGCATACCGGATGGGCAATTGAGCCGCGCGCCTGCACCCAACCCCCTGCGCGCGAACCAGGAGGCCTCTCCTGACTGGTCCGGGCCATTATCAGCATGCTTTCCATGCACTTCAAGCGAATAACGGGAGTGAATGGCAGATTCCCGACATCAACGCGCCGACGTCCGTGATGTTAAGGATTCATTCGATCGGCGAGATCATCCCCGGCGTCGATCGATCGCTGCCGGAAGTCCCCAACGAAGTACGCCACGGGAATGCCGGAAACGGGCGCCACAGAGGCTCCGGCGGCACTTATCATGTCGCACGCCGTGCCGACACTCCGATGGGCTTCGCGACGGGATGTCATTCTTTCAGGATCGCGCATCCGGATGGATCCATGAGGAAGGAAAGCAACGAAATCGATCCGGAATGGCTACGGTCCATGCGCGACGCCATGGCTTCCGGCAATGCCGCAGAGGCCGAGGCATCGCTGCTCAGGGGTTTCGGGCAGGTGCGCAACGATGGCGTGCGGCTCGCCGAGCTGGGTCGCCACATGCTGCGTATGGGGCGCGGCCGCATGGCCCTCTACCTGTTCCATCGCGCTGTCGCCCTCGAGCCGGGTGACGCGGACATCCTCCAGGACCTGGGCCGCGCCCGACTGGAAGCGAAGGATCCCGCCTCGGCCATGGTCTGCTTCGAGGCCATCCTCGCAGGACGCCCGTCGCACGGGCCGGCGAACCACGGACTGGGATGGTGCCTGTGGCAATCCGGCGACCGTCCCGGAGCTGCCGCTGCATTCACCAGGGCGCTGGCCGGACAACCGGATTCGTTGCCGCTGCTGCTCGACTTCGCCAGGTTGTCACGGGAGGCCGGCGACGCGCGGACAGCGGAGCGCTGTTTCGCCGACATCGAAAGGCTGGCGCCGGAAGATCCCGCGTACTGGCTCGCGTACGGCAGCTTCCTTTGCGAACAGGGCCGGGCAGCGGAAGCCCTGCAGTGGATCGATCGCTATGGCCGGCAGCATTCCGATGATGCGACAGCGAGGCTCGAAAAGGCCCGTTGCCTGCGGGCGCTGGGCCAGGTCGAACAGGCCATGCGCTGGCTGGAGCTGCTCGAAGCCCGCCAACCCGGCATCCCGGAAAACAGCGAGGAATACGGATACTGCCTGGCCGATCCCGATCAGGCCGGACTGCGGGTAGCGCACTGGTCGCGTGCGATCGCGTTATGGACTGCCGCCGGCGCTTTTGCCAAAGCCGCAGCCCTCGCCGATCGCCTGCTCGCCGGATGTCCGCAGAGCGCCATCGGGTGGGATGCCCTGGCCCGACTTGAATATGCCCGCGAACATTGGGACGCTGCGGAAACGGCCTGGCGCAAGGCGCTGGAGCACGACCCGACCCTGCTCGACGCGGCGGCGGGCCTTGCACACTATTATGAAGACACGAATCGTGGCGATGAGGCTGCGGCCGTGGCGCGAATCGGCCTGAACCACGTCGGCCCGGGCCAGCGACCCAGCGGCGCCATCGAGCTGCACCTGGCCCTCTCCAAGGCGGCACGCCGATCCAGGGATCCCGATGCCGGACTGACGCACCTTGCCGCCGCAGAAGCCATCGCGATCTCGGATTCGCAGCGCGAGCATGTCGCGTTCGAACACGGTCGATTGCTGGAATTGAAGAGCGATACGGACAAGGCATTCGCCGCCTTCGAGCTCGGCAACGACCTGTCGCTGGCAGAATGGCAGCGGACGCATCCAGGCCCGAATCGCTATCTGGCGGGTGTCGAGGCGATGCTGGAGCGTGTTCGCGGCGGTTGCCTGCGGACCTGGAATTCCATCGATGCTCCCGGGCTTCCGGCCGCTCCGGCGTTCCTGATCGGCTTTCCACGTTCGGGCACCAGTCTGCTCAACCAGGTGCTGGATGGCCACAGCCGCATCCAGGCGCTGGAGGAGAAACCGCCGGCGCAAAAAATGCTCGAAGCCGTTCGCAACATGCCGGGAGGCTATCCGGATGCGATGGCGGGATTCGACGCGATCGACCTCGGATTCCTGCGCGATGCCTATTTCCGTTCGGCGGCCGAGCACGGCGCCGGCGACCGGTCGAAGTTGCTGTTCGACAAGTTCCCGCTCCACATCAACATAGCCGGCCTGCTCCACCGCGTGTTCCCCGGCGCGCGCTTCGTGTTCTCGCTACGCCATCCCTGCGACGTCGTGCTGAGCTGTTTCATGCAGCAGTTCCGGCTGAATCACGCGATGACGAACTTCTGCACGCTTGAAGGCGCCGTCACGCTGTACACGCGGACGATGGATCTGTGGGAGATCGTGCGGACACAGCTGCCGCTTTCGGTCCACGACGTTCGCTACGAGGACGTGGTCGCGGATTTCGATGGCCAGGTGCAGGCGCTGTGCGACTTCCTCCAGGTCTCCTGGGAAGAGGGCCTGCGGCATTTCGCCGCGCGCGCCCGCGATCGCGGCCGCATCGATACGCCCAGCTACGCCCAGGTCAGTCGTCCGATTTATCGCGAAGCCGTCTATCGCTGGGAACGGTATCGCCGCCAGCTCGCTCCCTGGCTGCCGGTGCTGCAACCGTATATCGAGCGATTCGGCTACGCCTGAAGCGGCCTCGCGACTGCGGCGCGGTACTTCTCGCACAACGCGCACCCGCGTGCCCTGCCCCGTCCGAGGCGATGCTCGGCACAGCGAACCGCGCCCGTTGATGGAACGGCCTGATGCCATCGTCGCCCATGCCCGTCGATCCTTCATGCATGCGCTGGTCACAAAAAAAGACCCCGGCGCAAGGCCGGGGTCCAGGTGCAGCGTGTCGCGTTGTTGCTTACTGCGCCGTCAGGGTCACGTCGTCGAGGACGAACGAGGTCTGCAGCGAGACGTCTTCCTTGCCCGTGAACTTCAACGTCAGGCTCGAGTGGGACAGATCAGCGCTGGTGATGGCGTTGGTATGGACCGTGTATCCCGAGTTCTTGTCGAGGTTCGAGTACGTCGCGATCGTCCTGACCAGGGTCGAACCGCTGTACAGCGCCACCGTCAGCGTGTCGTACTTCGAGCTGGTGGTGGTCTCGGCGGTGTCGACGTGCAGGTAGTACGAGAGCGTGCCGCTGGTCTTGCCGGTGTGCGAAGCGAGCGTCTGCGACAGCGTGTCGGTGTGGGTCTGACCGTAGCCATCCAGCCACGCGAAGCCCGCACCGGCATGCGCCGACTCACCCGAGCAACCGGTCGCGCAGATCACGCCCGACGAAGCCGTCCAGGAAGCGGTGCTTTCGAAGCCGGTGTTGGCGAGCAGGCCCGAGCTGGTGCCAACCGTCACCG
>DASXKN010000032.1:0-91332 GCA_036496805.1 Lysobacteraceae bacterium | reverse complement strand
GATGGTGATGCCGGGCGACAACGTGAAGATGGTGGTGGCGCTGATCAACCCGATCGCGATGGAAGAGGGACTTCGTTTTGCGATCCGCGAGGGCGGCCGTACGGTCGGCGCGGGCGTGGTGGCGAAGATCGTCAAGTGACGATACGGCCCGCGCGCTGAGCGCGCGGCTCGCCGAATCGTCATCCCCGCGAAGGCGGGGATCCAGTGCCTCAAAGCTTCAAGCGTCAAAGCTTCAAAGCACCAGACAACGAGCCGACGAGAAGCCGGCTCGAACAAACAACCCGCTCTTTAAGATCCAAAGGGAACGGCAATGGCTGACCAGAAAATCCGCATCCGGTTGAAGGCGTACGACTATCGCCTGATCGACCGCTCCGCCAGCGAGATCGTCGAGACCGCCAAGCGCACCGGCGCCCAGGTCCGCGGCCCGATCCCGCTGCCGACCAAGATCGAGCGCTACACCGTGCTGGTGTCGCCGCACGTCGACAAGGACGCGCGCGACCAGTACGAAACCCGCACGCACAAGCGCGTGCTCGACATCGTCGACCCGAACGACAAGACCGTGGACGCGCTGATGAAGCTCGAGCTCGCGGCTGGCGTCGACGTGCAGATCAAGCTGTACTGAGGACGCAGACATGAGCCATAACATCGGTATCGTAGGCCGCAAGTGCGGCATGAGCCGGGTCTTCACCGACGATGGTCGTTCCATCCCGGTGACCCTGATCGAAGCCAGCCCGAACCGCATCACCCAGGTGAAGACGGTCGAGAGCGACGGCTACACCGCCATCCAGGTCACCGCCGGCGCCAAGCGCGCAGCGCTGGTGAACAAGGCGATGGCCGGCCATTACGCCAAGGCCAAGGTCGAGGCGGGTCGCGGCCTGTGGGAGTTCCGCGTGGAAGCCGGCAAGATCGGCGACTACCAGGTCGGCGGCGAGATCAAGGCCGACATCTTCACGGTCGGCCAGATCGTCGACGTGCAGGGCATCACCAAGGGCAAGGGCTTCCAGGGCACGATCAAGCGCTGGAACTTCACGATGGGCGACGCCACCCACGGCAACTCGCTGTCGCATCGCGCCCCCGGTTCGATCGGCCAGCGCCAGACGCCAGGCCGCGTGTTCCCGGGCAAGAAGATGTCCGGCCACATGGGCAGCGAAACCCAGAGCGCGATCAATCTGGAAGTGGTCAAGGTAGACCTCGAGCGCGGCCTGATCGCGATCAAGGGTTCGGTTCCCGGCATGCCGGGCGGCAACGTCATCGTCCGCCCCGCGGCCAAGGGTTGAGGAGTCAGATCATGGAACTGCCCGTCATCGGCAGCGACAAGCACAAGCATCTCGTCGTTTCCGACGAGGTCTTCGGTCGCGCCTTCAGTGAGGACCTGGTCCACCAGGTCGTCGTGGCCTATCGCAACGCCGGCCGTTCCGGCACCAAGGCGCAGAAGACCCGCGCCGAAGTCAACGGAACGACCAAGAAGTCGAAGAAGCAGAAGGGCGGCGGCGCGCGTCACGGCGCCCTGACGGCCCCGATCTTCGTCGGCGGCGGTCGCACCTTCGCGGCCAAGCCGCGCAGCTTCGACCAGAAGGTCAACCGCAAGATGTACCGCGCCGCGATGGCCGCGATCCTGTCCGAGCTGCATCGCCAGGGCCGCCTCAAGGTCGTCGAGACCTTCGACGTCGAGGCGCCGAAGACGAAGGACCTCGTGGCGAAGCTCGCTCACCTCAAGGTCGAGCGTCCGCTGATCGTCACCGAGGACGGCAGCGAAGCCCTGTACCTGTCGGCGCGCAACATTCCCTACGTGGAAGTGCGCGACGTGCAGGGCATGGATCCGGTCTCGCTGGTCGGCGCCCACAGCGTCGTGATGACCTCCGAGGCAGTCAAGAAGATCGAGGAGTGGCTGGCATGAGCGATCTCAAGTACCTCTCCGTGATCCGCGCCCCGCGCGTGTCCGAGAAGACCGCACGCTTGCAGGAAGTCTCGAACCAGTACGTGTTCGAGATCGCGAAGGATGCCACCAAGTCCGACGTCAAGTCGGCGGTGGAGAAGCTGTTCAACGTCAAGGTCGAGGCGGTCAACGTCGCGAACGTCAAGGGCAAGGTCAAGTCCTTCCGTTCGCGCGAGGGTCGTCGCGGCGACTGGCGCAAGGCATACGTGACGCTGGCCGAAGGCCAGACGATCGACGTGATGGCCAAGGCCTGAGGCAGGAATACCCATGGCACTGATGACATTCAAGCCCACCTCGCCCGGCCGTCGCGCCATGGTGAGGGTCGTGACGGAGGGCCTCCACAAGGGCGCCCCGTACCAGCCGCTGCTCGAGAAGCAGACCCGCACCGGTGGTCGCAACCACCACGGGCGGATCACCACGCGCCACATCGGCGGTGGGCACAAGCAGCATTACCGCATCATCGACTTCAAGCGCGACAAGGAAGGCATTCCGGCGCGCATCGAGACGATCGAATACGATCCCAACCGCACCGCGAACATCGCGCTGCTGTGCTACGCCGACGGCGAGCGCCGCTACATCATCGCGCCGCGCGGCGTGGCGGTGGGTGACCAGGTGATCTCGGGCCGCGACGCGCCGATCAAGGTCGGCAACACGCTGCCGCTGCGCAACATCCCGGTCGGCTCGACCGTGCACTGCATCGAGATGAAGCCCGGCAAGGGCGCGCAGATCGCACGCAGCGCCGGCGCCTCGGTGCAACTCGTCGCGCGCGAGCAGGGTTACGCGACGCTCCGCCTGCGTTCGGGCGAGATGCGCCGCGTGCCCGGCGAGTGCTGCGCCACGATCGGCGAAGTCGGCAACGGCGAGCACAGCCTGCACAAGGTCGGCAAGGCCGGCGCCAAGCGCTGGAAGGGCGTTCGCCCGACCGTGCGCGGTGCGGCCATGAACCCGGTCGACCATCCGCATGGCGGTGGCGAGGCGCGTGCAGGCCAGGGCAATCCGCACCCGGTGTCCCCGTGGGGCACGCCGGCGAAGGGTTACAAGACGCGCAACAACAAGCGCACCCAGAAGTTCATCGTGCGCGACCGCCGGAGCTAAGAAATGGCACGTTCCCTGAAGAAAGGTCCGTTCGTCGACCACCACCTGATGAAGAAGGTGGAAGCGGCGGCCGGCAGCAAGAAGCCGATCAAGACCTGGTCGCGTCGCTCGATGATCCTTCCGGAAATGGTGGGCATGACGATCGCCATCCACAACGGCAAGGCGCACATCCCGGTGCTGGTCAACGAGAACATGGTCGGGCACAAGCTCGGCGAGTTCGCGATGACCCGCTTGTTCAAGTCGCATGGCGGCGACAAGAAAGCCGCCGCGGCGTCGGCGAAGTAAGGAGCACGTCATGGAAGCCAAAGCAATCCTGCGCATGGCGAAGATCTCGCCGCAGAAGGCCCGCCTGGTCGCCGACCAGGTCCGTGGCATGCCGGTGGCGCGCGCCAGCGACCTGCTCCAGTTCAGCGACAAGAAGGCCGCCCACCTGATCCGCAAGGTCCTGATGTCGGCGATCTCCAACGCCGAGAACAACCAGGGCGCGGACGTGGACGAGCTCAAGGTCTCGACCATCTGCGTGGACGAGGGCCCGATGATCAAGCGCTTCATGGCGCGCGCGAAGGGTCGCGGCAACCGCATCCTGAAGCGCACCAGTCACATCACCGTCGTTGTCGGCGCGGGGAAAAACTAATGGGTCACAAAGTCCATCCAACCGGCATCCGCCTGGGCATTTCCAAGGACTGGAATTCCAAGTGGTTCGCCAACAAGGCGCTGTATTCGCAGTACCTGACCGCCGACCTCAAGGTCCGCGAGATGCTGCGCAAGAAGCTGGCGCAGGCCGGCATCAGCAAGATCCTGATCGAGCGTCCGGCCAAGACCGCGCGCGTGACGATCCATAGCGCCCGCCCGGGCGTGGTGATCGGCAAGCGTGGCGAGGACATCGAGAAGCTGCGCAAGGAAGTCTCCGACGTGATGGGCGTCCCCGCCCACATCAACGTCGCCGAAGTGCGCAAGCCCGAACTCGACGCCCAGCTGGTCGCCGAGTCGATCGCGCAGCAGCTCGAGCGCCGCATCATGTTCCGCCGCGCGATGAAGCGCGCCGTCGGCAACGCGATGCGCCTGGGCGCGCTGGGCATCAAGGTCAACGTCGGCGGCCGCCTCAACGGCGCCGAGATCGCGCGTTCGGAGTGGTACCGCGAAGGTCGCGTGCC
Source organism: Lysobacteraceae bacterium (assembly GCA_036496805.1). Taxonomy (GTDB): domain Bacteria; phylum Pseudomonadota; class Gammaproteobacteria; order Xanthomonadales; family Xanthomonadaceae; genus SZAS-103. The sequence continues at coordinate 87,147 of DASXKN010000032.1, read as the reverse complement.
GCTGCACACGCTGCGCGCCGACATCGACTATGGCTTCGCCGAGGCGAAGACGACGTACGGGATCATCGGCGTGAAGGTTTGGGTGTACCGCGGCGAGATCTTCGATTTCTCGGCCGTCGGCCAGGAGAAGGCGAGCGACGAACAGCAGCCGCAGCGCACCGCGCGCCGCGACGACGACCGTCCGCGTCCGCCGCGCCGCGATCGTGACGACCAGCCCCGCGGTCCCCGCGGCGCCGGCAAGAGGGAATAAGCCATGCTGCAACCCAAGCGAACCAAATACCGCAAGATGTTCAAGGGCCGCAACGACGGCCTGAGCTGGGCCGGCGCCGCCGTGAGCTTCGGCGAGTACGGCCTCAAGGCCACCTCGCACGGCCACCTCACCGCCCGCCAGGTCGAGGCCGCGCGCCGCAGCATCAGCCGCTACGTCAAGCGCGGCGGCAAGCTGTGGATCCGCATCTTCCCGGACAAGCCGATCACCAAGAAACCCATTGAAGTCCGAATGGGCGCCGGCAAGGGCAACGTGGAGTACTGGGTCGCGGAGATCCAGCCCGGCCGCGTGCTGTACGAGATGGAAGGCGTGGACGAGGCAACGGCGCGCGAAGCGTTCCGCCTGGCCTCGGCCAAGCTTTCCGTGACCACCACTTTCGTGACCCGCACGGTGCGCTGACATGGAACTCAAGGAAATCCGCCAGAAGACCGCGGCCGAACTGTCCGCGCACCTCGCCGACCTGCACAAGGAGCAGTTTGCTCTGCGCATGCAGAAGACGACCGGACAGCTCACGCAATCACACCAGATCCGGCGCGTGCGTCGCGAGATCGCTCGCGTCAACACCGTGCTGGCCGGCAAGCAGTAAGCACTTAACAAAGACGCCGGACTACCAAGGCTGAAGCCATGAACGAAGCTGCCAAAGAAGACACCAAGCTGCGCACCGTCCAGGGACGCGTGATCAGCAACAAGATGGACAAGACGGTGACGATCCTGATCGAGCGCCAGGTCAAGCACGCGCTGTACGGCAAGTACATCCGCCGCTCGACCAAGCTGCACGCCCACGACGCCGACAACGCCTGCAAGGAAGGCGACATCGTGCGCGTGACCGAGATCGCGCCGATGTCCAAGACCAAGAACTGGCGCGTCGTCGAAATCGTCGCCCACGCGGCCGAATAAGGAGACTGAATCATGATCCAGATGCAGTCCTACCTGCAGGCCGCCGACAACTCCGGCGCGCGCGAGCTGATGTGCATCAAGGTGCTCGGCGGCTCGCATCGCCGCTACGCCCACATCGGCGACGTCATCAAGGTCTCGATCCGCGACGCGATCCCGCGCGGCAAGGTCAAGAAGGGCGAGGTCTACGACGCCGTGGTCGTGCGCACCCGCAAGGGCGTCCGCCGTCCCGACGGTTCGCTGATCCGCTTCGACGGCAACGCCGCCGTGCTGCTGAACAACAAGCTCGAGCCGATCGGCACCCGCATCTTCGGACCGGTCACGCGCGAGCTGCGTTCCGAGAAGTTCATGAAGATCGTCTCGCTCGCGCCGGAAGTCCTCTAAGGAAGCGGCCGAAGAAACGCTTCACCAGCCCCCTTGAGTCAAGGGGGCGCCCCGCGGAGCGGGGCAGGGTTGTGGAAACAATGGACAACGTAAGTGCAAGCGCAGATTTCGCGCTCCATCGTCAAGAGTGATACGCCATGAATCGCATCAAGAAAGGTGACAACGTCCTCGTCATCACCGGCAAGAACAAGGGCCAGAAGGGCGAAGTGCTGCGCGTTGCCGCCGACCGCGTCATCGTGCAGAACATCAACATCATCAAGCGCCATACGAAGGCGAACCCGCAGGCCAACCAGCCCGGCGGCGTCATCGAGCGCGAGGCCCCGATCCACATCTCCAACGTGATGCTGCTCAACCCGGTTTCGGGCAAGGGCGAGCGCGTTGGCTTCAAGGTGCTCGGCGACGGCCGCAAGGTGCGCGTCTTCCGTTCGAGCGGAGAGGCGATCGACGCCTGATCAGGAAAGCCGGCGCTGCACCTGGCCGGTTCCGACAAGCAGATCTCAAGGAAATGACATGACCACGCGTCTCGAGACACATTACAAAGAAACCGTCGTGCCGAAGCTGATGGAGAAGTTCGGTTATACGAACCCCATGCAGGTGCCGCGCCTGTCCAAGATCACGCTCAACATGGGCGTGGGCGAGGCGGTGGGCAACAAGAAGATCCTCGAGAACGCGGTCGCCGACATGGTGAAGATCGGCGGCCAGAAGCCGATCGTGACCAAGGCGCGCGTGTCGGTGGCGAGCTTCAAGATCCGCGACGGCTGGCCGATCGGCTGCAAGGTGACCCTGCGCCGCGCCCACATGTTCGAGTTCCTCGACCGCCTGGTCAACGTCGCGCTGCCGCGCGTGCGCGACTTCCGCGGCGTGTCGGGTCGCGCCTTCGACGGCCGCGGCAACTACAACATGGGCGTGAAGGAACAGATCATCTTCCCGGAAATCGACTACGACCAGGTGGATGCGATCCGCGGCATGGACATCGCCGTCACCACGACCGCGAAGACCAACGAGGAAGCGCGCGCGCTGCTCGAGGCCTTCGGTTTCCCCTTCCGCAACTAAATTTTTCGCGGATCCGTCCGCAACAGCCCGCACATCCCTGTGCGGACTTTTCACAGAAGCAGAGAAGCACACAATGGCCAAGACCAGCATGGTGAATCGCGACCTCAAGCGCGCGAAGCTCGCCAAGAAGTACGCCACGAAGCGCAACGCGCTGAAGAAGACGATCAGCAGCGTCACCGCTTCGTACGACGAGAAGATGGAAGCGGTGGTGAAGCTGCAGAAGCTTCCGCGCGATTCCAGCCCTTGCCGCGAGCGCAGCCGTTGCGCGCTGTCGGGCCGCTCGCGCGGCGTGTACGCGAAGTTCGGCCTCGGCCGCAACAAGCTGCGCGAGGCGACGATGCGCGGCGACGTGCCGGGCCTGCGGAAAGCAAGTTGGTAAAAGCGGTTCGACATCGCCCATCCGTGGGACGAGTCGAACGTCGCGAGTCCGGCACATGTCCGGACTCGCTCCCGCCAATCGACAGGGTCGATTGGCGATCGGCACATCCCTGTGCCGACCCCGGGTAACCGGGGTTCACTGAAACGAGATTTCGCGCAAGCGGATATCGGTGCACTCAAGAGGTAGTTCACAAATGAGCATGACTGATCCCATCGCCGACATGCTGGTGCGCATCAAGAACGCGCTGGCCGTTGGCAAGCCGACGGTGTCGATGCCGTCTTCCAAGATCAAGGTGGCGCTCGCCGCCGTGCTGAAGTCGGAAGGCTACATCGCCGACTCGCGCGTGACCGAGGCCGGCAAGGGCAAGCTGAAGCTCGAGATCGTGCTGAAGTACTACGAGGGCAAGCCGGTGATCGAGCGCATGGAGCGCGTCTCGCGCTCGGGCCTGCGCCAGTACCGCGGCAAGGACGAGCTGCCGAAGATCCTCGGCGGCCTTGGCGTGTCCATCATCTCGACCTCGAAGGGCATCATGACCGATCGCCAGGCGCGCGCTGAAGGCGTGGGCGGCGAAGTCATCTGCCTCGTGGCGTAAGGAGAAACCCATGTCCCGAGTTGCCAAGAAGCCGATCGCCCTTCCGAAGGGCGTCGAATGCACCATCAGCGCCGACAAGGTCAGCGTGAAGGGCCCGAAGGGCACCCTGAACCTGGCCAAGCCCCATGGCGTCGATGTCGCGATGGAAAACGGCCACGTCCAGTTCTCCACCGCCGATGCCGATCGCCTGCCGATGGCCGGTACCGCGCGCGCGCTGCTCGCCAACATGATCACCGGCGTGGCCGAAGGCTACACGCGCAAGCTTGAGCTGGTGGGCGTCGGTTACCGCGCCGCGATGGCCGGCAAGGACCTCAACCTGAGCCTGGGCTTTTCGCACCCGGTCGTGTTCAAGGTTCCCGATGGCATCACCATCGCGACCCCGACGCAGACCGAGATCCTGATCAGCGGCGCCGACAAGCAGAGCGTTGGCCAGGCTGCAGCGAAGATCCGCGGATACCGTCCGCCGGAACCCTACAAGGGCAAGGGCGTCCGCTACAGCGGCGAGAAGATCAACATGAAAGAGGCGAAGAAGACCTAAGGTTGATTTGTTGATGCGCGGGTCCATCCGCGCAAAGAGAATCCGGCCATCCATGGCCGACTATCCAACAAGAACTCTGGTTCTCCATACGCTTTCTGTTTCACCGAGGACACTACGATGGAAAAGAAAATCGCTCGCCTGCGCCGTGCCAAGACCACGCGTTCCCATATCCGCGTCCTGGGCGTGCCGCGCCTTTCGGTGCTGCGCACCGGCCAGCACATCTACGCGCAGCTGTTCACCGCCGATGGCTCGAAGGTCCTTGCGGCCGCTTCGACGCTGGAAGCCGGCGTCAAGGATGGCCTGAAGGGCACCAAGAACCTCGAGGCCGCCGCCAAGGTCGGTCGCGCGATCGCCGAGAAGGCCAAGGCCGCGGGCGTCGAGAAGATCGCCTTCGACCGTTCCGGCTACCGCTACCACGGCCGCATCAAGGCGCTGGCCGACGCCGCGCGCGAAGGCGGACTGCAGTTCTGATTCAACCTGTTTCTTGCTCCAACCCGTTCCCGCGGACTTGATATCCGCACTGAAGCATCCACAACGATAAGCGGCCGCGTGCCGTAAGCAAACGGAACTCACATGGCAAATTTCGAACGCAACGAGAACAGCGACGGCTTCATCGAGAAGCTGGTCGCCGTCAATCGCGTCTCCAAGACCGTCAAGGGCGGCCGCCAGTTCACCTTCACCGCGCTGACGGTGGTGGGCGACGGCAGCGGCAAGATCGGCTTCGGCTACGGCAAGGCCCGCGAGGTGCCGGTCGCCATCCAGAAGTCGATGGAAGCCGCGCGCAAGACGATGGTCACGGTCGACCTCAACAACGGCACGCTCTGGCATTCGGTCAAGGCCGGCCACGGCGCGGCGCGCGTGTTCATGATGCCCGCCTCCGAGGGTACCGGCGTGATCGCCGGTGGCGCGATGCGTGCCGTGCTCGAGGCGGTCGGAGTGAAGAACGTGCTCGCCAAGGCCGTCGGTTCGCGCAACCCGATCAACCTGGTGCGCGCCACCGTCAAGGGCCTGACCGCGATGCATTCGCCGGCGCAGATCGCGGCCAAGCGCGGCAAGACCGTCGAGGAGATCTCCCATGTCTAAGCCTGACACCGCCAAGACCGTCACCGTGCGCCTGGTCAAGGGCCTGCGCGGCTGCCGCGAGCGTCACCGCCAGTCGGTGCGCGCGCTGGGACTGAACAAGATCAACGACGTGCGCGTGCTGGTCGACAACCCCAGCGTGCGCGGCCTGATCAACACCGTGCACTACCTCGTGCAGGTTGAGGAATAATCCAATGAAAATGAACACTCTCAAGCCCGCCGAGGGCGCCCGCAAGGAACGCGTCCGCGTGGGTCGCGGCATCGGTTCGGGACTCGGCAAGACCTGCGGCCGCGGCCACAAGGGTTCGTTCGCGCGCGCCGGCAAGGGCAAGATCAAGGCCGGCTTCGAAGGCGGCCAGATGCCGATGCAGCGTCGCCTGCCGAAGATCGGCTTCCGCTCCAAGCTCAAGGCCGATACCGCCGAAGTGCTGCTGTACCAGCTCGCGCACCTCGAGGGCGACACCATCGACTTCGCCGCCCTGCGCGCTGCCAAGCTCGTCCCGGCGACCGCCAAGCAGGCGAAGGTCGTCAAGAAGGGCGAGATCTCGCGCAAGCTCGTGCTCAAGGGTCTGCTGGCCACCGCCGGCGCCAAGGCTGCCATCGAGGCAGCCGGCGGCAGCGTCGAGTAATCGATGTCGCGGGATCCGAAATCGATCGCGGGCCTGGCTTCGGCCGGCAAGTTCACCGAGTTGCGGCAGCGCCTGCTGTTCGTGCTCGGTGCGATGATCGTTTACCGCCTCGGCACCTACATCCCGGTGCCGGGCGTGGATCCGGCCAGGATGCTGGCGCTGATGCAGCAGCAGAAGGGCACGATCCTGGACATGTTCAACATGTTCTCGGGCGGCGCCCTCAAGCGCATGAGCATCCTCGCGCTGAGCGTCACGCCGTACATCACCGCGTCGATCGTGATCCAGATGCTCACCCAGATCCTGCCGAGCCTGCAGGGCCTGCGCAAGGAAGGCGACAGCGGCCGCCGCAAGATCACCCAGTGGACGCGCTACGCCACGGTGGGCCTGGCGGTGGCGCAGTCGTTCCTGATCGCGCAGGGCCTTGAATCGCAGCATCTGGTCTTCAGTCCGGGCCCGAGCTTCATTCTCACCGCTGTCGTGTCGCTGACCGCGGGCACGATGTTCCTGATGTGGCTCGGCGAGCAGATCACCGAGCGCGGCATCGGCAACGGCGTGTCGCTGCTGATCCAGGCGGGCATCGTGGCCGGCTTGCCGGCGGCGGTGATCTCGACCATCCAGCAGGTCAACAGCGGCGAGATCAGCGCGCTGTCGGTGATCCTGATCTTCGCGCTGGTGCTGCTGGTGCTCTGGTTCGTGGTGTTCGTCGAGACCGGACAGCGCCGCATCACGGTGAACTACGCGCGCCGCCAGGGCGGTCGCCAGGCGTACATGAACCAGACCTCGCACCTGCCGCTCAAGCTCAACATGTCGGGCGTGATCCCGCCGATCTTCGCCTCGAGCCTGATCGTCTTCCCGGCGACGGCCGCTGCGTGGGCGGGAACGAACAGCAACTTCGCATGGCTGCACCGGGTGAGCGATGCGCTGGCCCCCGGCGAGCCGCTGCACATGCTGCTCTACGGCAGCCTGATCGTCGGCTTCGCGTTCTTCTACACGGCATTGACCTTCAACTCGCAGGAAACCGCCGAGAACCTGAAGAAGTCCGGCGCGCTGATCCCCGGCATCCGCCCGGGCAAGGCGACCGCGGACTACGTCGACTCGGTGCTGACGAGGTTGACCCTCGCCGGCGCGCTCTACCTGGTGCTGGTCTGCCTGCTGCCGGAAACCCTGCAGAAGGCTTGGTCGGTCCCGTTCTACTTCGGCGGCACGTCGCTCCTGATCGTGGTCGTGGTCATCATGGATTTCACCGCGCAGATCCAGGCGCACCTGATGTCGCACCAGTACGAGAGCCTGCTGAAGAAGGCGAATCTGAAGAGCGGGGCCAAGCCCCGCTGATGTTGCACCGCCCTCCCCGGACGGGAGGAAATCGATGGGCGATCCGCGCGACGCTTCACGCGTGGATTGGCCGGACGCGGCGCCTGCGCTTGAGGAGCGCGGGCCGATGGGGAGGGGCAGGACATCGCCGTTCCGCATCACGACCGGCCTGTCGCCAGAGCATGGGCACGCTCCCCATGCCGGGTTTCCGGATCGGAAGGTCCGGGGACTTCACTAAAACCTGAAGCCCTGTTACAATTTCCAGTTCACCGCGCCCGGCTTTTGTCAAGGGCGTCGAAATCACAGTCGGAGATCGCCTGATGGCGCGCATTGCCGGTGTCAATCTTCCCGTCCAGAAACACGTCTGGGTGGGGCTGCAAAGCATCTACGGAATCGGCCGCACGCGGTCGAAGAAAGTCTGCGAGGAAGCCGGCGTCAAGTCGTCCACCCGCATCCGCGACCTCGCCGAGGCCGAAGTCGAGCGCCTGCGCGCTTGCGTGGCCAAGTACACGGTCGAGGGTGACCTCCGCCGCGAAGTCGGCATGTCGATCAAGCGCCTGATGGACCTGAGCTGCTACCGCGGCCTGCGCCATCGCCGCGGCCTGCCGGTCCGCGGCCAGCGCACGCGCACCAATGCCCGCACCCGCAAGGGTCCGCGCAAGGCCATCAAGAAGTAATTCCGCTCTCAAGAGAAGTCCGCACAGGATGTGCGGGTTCTTGCGCAGGATGCGCGAACAGACAACGAGATCCATCCAATGGCCAAGCCAGCAGCTGCCGCAGCTAAGACGAAGAAGAAGATCAAGCGCGTCGTCACCGACGGCATCGCCCACGTCCAGGCTTCGTTCAACAACACCATCATCACGATCACCGACCGCCAGGGCAACGCGCTGTCGTGGGCGACTTCGGGCGGCGCGGGCTTCCGCGGCTCGCGCAAGTCCACCCCGTTCGCTGCCCAGGTCGCCGCCGAGAAGGCCGGCAAGGCCGCGCTCGACTACGGCGTGAAGACGCTGGAAGTGCGCATCAAGGGCCCCGGCCCGGGTCGCGAGTCGGCCGTGCGTTCGCTCAACAACGTCGGCTACAAGGTGATGAACATCATCGACGTGACGCCGATCCCGCACAACGGCTGCCGCCCGCCCAAGAAGCGCCGCGTCTGAGGTTGGTTTTTGCGATCGTCCTGATCGCGAAAATCCAAGACAGGCCGTCCATGGCCGACTTTCAAATTTAGGCAGAGACATCCAATGGCACGTTACATCGGACCCAGCTGCAAACTCGCCCGTCGCGAAGGCGCCGACCTCGGCCTGAAGAGCCCGGCGCGCGCGATCGATTCCAAGTGCAAGCTCGAGAACAAGCCCGGCCAGCACGGCGCCGCCGGCGCGCGCAAGGGCAAGCTCTCGGACTACGCCACCCAGTTGCGCGAGAAGCAGAAGCTCAAGCGCATCTACGGCATGCTCGAGCGTCAGTTCCGCACCTATTACGCGAAGGCTTCGCGCCGCAAGGGCAACACCGGCGACACCCTGCTCCAGCTGCTCGAAATGCGCCTGGACAACGTCGTCTACCGCATGGGTTTCGCGGTCACCCGCCCGCAGGCGCGCCAGATGGTCTCGCACTGCGCGGTGCTGGTGAACGGCAAGTCGGTCAACCTGCCTTCCTACCAGGTCAAGGCCGGCGACGTGATCACGCTGACCGAGCGCGCGCAGAAGCACCTCGCGGTGCAGGAAGCGCTGACCGTCTCGCAGCAGATGGACCTCGTTCCGGGCTGGATGGAAGTGGACGCCAAGAAGTTCAGCGGCGTGTTCAAGTCCGTCCCCGAACGCTCCGACCTGCCTTCGGACATCAACGAAGCGCTGATCGTCGAGCTGTATTCGAAGTAATCGTAGTGCCGGCGCAACCCCCGAGGGTTGCGCCGAGGCAACACACACATCCAGGAGTGCTCTCAAACATGTCGGTTTCCGCCCATCAGGTGCTGCGTCCGCGCGGCCCGAACATCGAACGCATCACCACGCACCGCGCCAAGGTCGTGATCGAGCCGCTCGAGCGCGGCTACGGCCATACCCTCGGCAACGCGCTGCGCCGCGTGCTGCTGTCGTCGATCCCCGGCTATGCCATCACCGAGGTCGAGATCGACGGCGTGCTCCACGAGTACACCACGGTCGAGGGCCTGCAGGAAGACGTGATCGAGATCCTGCTGAACCTCAAGGACGTGGCGATCCGCATGCACAACGTCGACCACAGCATGCTCACGCTCGCCCGCCAGGGCAGGGGCGTGGTCACCGCCGGCGACATCAAGACCGACCACAACGTCGAGATCCTCAATCCCGAGCACGTGATCTGCCACCTGACCAAGGACACCTCGATCAACATGCGCCTGAAGGTCGAGCGCGGCTTCGGCTACCAGCCGGCCACCGCCCGCCGCAGGCCCGACGAGGAAACGCGCACGATCGGCCGGCTGATGCTGGACGCCTCGTTCTGCCCGGTCACCCGCGTCGCCTACGCGGTGGAAGCCGCGCGCGTCGAGCAGCGCACCGACCTCGACAAGCTCGTGATCGACATCGAGACCAACGGCACGATCGACGCCGAGGAAGCGATGCGCACGGCCGCCGACATCCTCACCGACCAGCTGTCGGTGTTCGGCGACTTCACCCGCCGCGAGACCGGCGCGCCGAAGGCCGCAACCGCCGGCGTGGATCCGGTGCTGCTGCGCCCGATCGACGACCTCGAGCTGACGGTGCGCTCGGCCAACTGCCTCAAGGCCGAGAACATCTACTACATCGGCGACCTGATCCAGAAGACCGAGGTCGAGCTGCTCAAGACCCCGAATCTGGGCAAGAAGTCGCTCACCGAGATCAAGGAAGTCCTCGCCCAGCGCGGCCTTTCGCTCGGCATGAAGCTCGAGAACTGGCCGCCGGCAGGACTGCAGCAAGGGATGATGGGGTGAAGCCGAGCGCTTAGCTGATGCCCTATCGGCATCAGCTGCTCGGCTGAACGCCCGGCCGAAAGGCCGGGCCGAAAGGCCGGGCCGGGGCGGATCCTCCCAAGCCGCCGAACCGCTCGAAGAAGCCATATTGCAAGACTTGCCTTCAAGTAGTACGAACGTCTAAAACCCGAGCGCGCCTGAAGACACCAGAGCAGCAGCCGGCCTCAGAAAGATAGCCAGAATCACCAAGGACCAGTGCCATGCGCCACCAGAAAGCCGGACGCAAATTCAACCGCACCAGCTCGCATCGCTCGGCGATGTTCAGCAACATGGCGGCCTCGCTGATCAAGCACGAGCTGATCCGCACCACGCTCCCGAAGGCGAAGGAACTGCGCCGCGTCGCCGAGCCGCTGATCACCCTCGGCAAGATCGATGGCGTCGCCAACCGCCGCCTCGCGTTCTCGCGCCTGCGCGACAAGCAGGCCGTGGGCAAGCTGTTCGTCGAACTCGGCCCGCGCTACAGCGCCCGCCCGGGCGGCTACCTGCGCATCCTCAAGTGCGGCTTCCGCGCCGGCGACAACGCGCCGATGGCGTACGTCGAACTGGTCGATCGTCCGCGCAGGGATGCCGTCGCCGCCGAGTAAGGCGCGACCGGCATTGCTTCAAAAAGAACCCCGGCCTGTCCGGGGTTTTTTGCGACTCAGACATCTGCGCCACCGACAGGGGTCGGTGATTGCGTGGAAACCGGCAACGAATCCGGCCGCGCCTCGTGCGCGCGAGCCCAATGGGGAAATGCATCATGTTCAAGCGTCTCGTCGCTTCTCTCGTGCTGCTCGCGTGCCCGCTGCTGGCGCACGCGGCTGGCGTGGCTCCCTACGAAGAGTACGCGACCCATCTGCGCGCGGCGCAGGAGGTCACACCGCTGACCTCCAGCGAGTTCGGCGACCAGGTCAGCCTCTACAACGGCTCCACCGAGTTCGACGTCGTCGATATCGACATTCCCGGCAACAATGCGCTGCCGGTGCAGCTGCGCCGCCGCTTCGAGGTTTCCGACCGCCGCCAGGCTGGCGGCCATCTAGGTGGCTTCGGGGAATGGGACCTGGACATCCCCTACATCGAGGGCGTGTTCTCGCAGCAGTACGGCTGGCTGGTCAATACCCAGAACCTGACCGACCGCTGCAGCAACCCGGCAGAACCGTACACCGGCGCACCCGGCAGCTCCGGCTGGGTGTCCCCAGACATCATCTGGGACGGATACCAGATGCACATGCCCGGGAAGGCCTACGAGGACCTGCTGGTCAGCTCCCAACCCCAGCTTCCCAGCGTCAGCGATGGCAAGAGCTATCCCTGGATCACCAAGGACTTCACCCGGCTGACTTGCCTGTCGTCGGTCCAGAACGGCAGCGGCGAGGGTTTCGAAGCCGTTTCGCCCGATGGCATCCGGACCGATTTCACCTGGTTCGTCACTCGCAATTACCCCTCTGTCCTGGTCGACATCACCAATGTGCCCGACTGGTTCGGCGGTGGCACCCAGAACGGCAACCGGATCTACGCCTCCCGCAGCAAGGTGTTCCTGCTCGCCTCGCGCCAGCAGGACCGTTTCGGCAACTGGGTCGACTACAACTGGACGACCGATGCATCCGGCAACACCGTCCTGGCCAGCATCACCTCCAGCGACGGCCGCACGATCACGCCCCAATACAACGCCAACGGATCCATCACCAGCGCGACCAGCAACCTCGGCAAGTGGACCTATGGGTACGTCTCGACCACGACCAGCGCGGTCTATCCGGGCGGCCTATCGCTCAATACCATGGTCCGTCCCGACCAGTCCGCCTGGACCTACACGGCGACCGGTTCGCTCTCCAGCAAGCCGCTGCCGCCGTCCGAGCCCCACGACTGGACGCCGCCGGCGAACCACTGCCAGCTCGACCCGCTGGAAATTCCGGTCGGCACGTTCACTTATTCGGCGACCTCGCCGTTCGGCGCGACGGCCACGTACCAGTTCAATGTCGAGCGCCACAGTCACACCTTCATCCCCAAAAACTGCGAGGACGGCAACCCCGACCACCAGTACCCGATCATCTTCGACTTCTTCGACAGCTACACGCTCGATTCCAAGCAGGTCACTGGCCCCGGCGTGGCCTTGCCCTTGAGCTGGAAGTACCAGTACGGGGGCTACCTTGGCGGCGCGCAGTACATGGACGCGACCGTCTCCGGCTACGACACGCCATGGGCCAGCCAGACCTACGTACCGCAAGGAACCTGCTCGAATTGCAAGCTGACCCAACAGGTCATAGTCACCAGTCCCACCGATGTCACCCGCTACACGTTCGGTGTGGCGTACGCCATCAATGAAGGCCGACTGCTCGCCACCGAGGTCGACTCCCCGGACGGCAATACCGTCCTGCGCACGACGACGAACACCTTCGTCGCCGATTCCGACGTGCCGAACCTGCCGTTCCCGTCCTACCCAGGCACCAGCCTGTCGAGCAGCTACAAGAACCCATCCGCGAACTGGACCCGTCCGCAGAGCCAGACCGCGATCGTCCAGGACGGCGTCACGTTCACCAACCAGGTCAATACGTGGGATGTCCTGGCGCGCCCGACCAGCGTCACGCGATCGAGCACGCTCGGCTACGCGAAGACCGAGAACACCCTCTACGCCGACAACACCACGAAATGGGTGATGGGCCAGGTTGCCTCGGTGACCGATGGTTCCAGCAACCAGGTCATCACCCAGAACACCTACGATCCACAGACCGCGATGCCGGCCACGACCGCTTCGTTCGGGCTGTTGCAGAAGTCCTTCACCTATCACCCGGCCGACGGCAGCGACCAGGCCGGAACACTGGCCACGGTCAGCGACGGACTGGGACAGCCCACGGCGCTGTCGGGCTGGACACGCGGCGTACCTCAGACCGTCACTTATGCCGACGGCAAGACCGAGCAGACGGCCGTGAATGACGCCGGCTGGATCACGTCCCTGACCGACGAGAACGGCTATGCGACCGGCTATCAGTACGACGCGATGGGCCGCGTCAAGGAAGTCGACTACCCGAGCGGGGACGCCGTCGCCTGGACGCCGACCAAGTCGACCTTCGCGAAGGTCAACAGCGCCGAATATGGCCTGCTCGCCGGCCATTGGAAGCGCACCGTCACCACAGGCGCCTCGAAGAAGACGACGTTCTACGACGCGATGCTGCGTCCGGTACTGCAACGCGAGGAGGACACCGGCAACGCCGCCACGATCCGCTACACCGAGCAGGCCTTCGACGCGGCCAACCGCAACGCGTTCGCGGCGTACCCGATCGCCAGCGTCACCAACTACAACGACGCCCTGACCGGCACCCACACGAGCTACGACGCCCTCGGCCGCATCACCAGCAGCGCGCAGGACTCCGAGCTGGGCTCGGCGCCGCTGACGACGAGCTATGCCTACCTGCCGCATTTCCTCACCCAGGTCACCAACCCGCGCGGATATTCCACTACGACGGCCTATCAGACCTTCGACACGCCCGACACCAGCCAACCGGTGTCGATCGTCTCGCCCGAGAGCGTGAGCACGAACATCGCCCGCGACGTCTACGGCAAACCACTGACCATAACCCGCAGCGGCTTCGCGAACGGATTGCCGATCAGCGAGACGCGCAGCTTCGTCTACGACGGCAACCAGCGCCTGTGCAAGCGCGTGGAACCCGAGACGGGAGCGAACCTGATTGCCTACGACGCCGCCAACAACGTGAATTGGACGGAATCGGGCAGCACGCTGACCTCGACCAGCAGCTGCGACAATGTTGCCCTGCCGGTGGACGCGGTCACGCGTACCTACGATCACCGCAACCGCCTGCTCACCGAAACCGTCCCCGGCTCCACGCCGATCGCGTGGAGCTACTACCCCGACGGCGCGCTCCAGACCCTGACCAGCGGCAGCGGCACCAGCGCGAACGTCTGGTCGTACACCTACAACATGCGCCGGATGCCGGTGACCGAGCAACTGGCGATCGACGGTCGCATCGAGACGGTCACCCACGCCTACAACGTGCTGGGCATCGAGACCGGCCTGACCTATCCGAGTGGCTTCGCGCTGAGCTTCGCGCCCAACGCCCTGGGCCAGCCGACGAAGGCGGCCGCCTCCGCGACCGGGGTGACGTACTTCCCCAACGGCGGGATGAGCGGCTTCACCTATGGCAACGGCATCGTCCACACGCTCACGCAGAACGCGCGCGAGCTGCCGCTGCGCAGCCTGGACCTGGCGCCAAGCGGTTCGGCGATCCTGGACGACACCTACGCGTACGACGCGAACGCGAACGTCGCTTCGATCACCGATGGCACCACCAACAGCGCCAACACCCGGGCGATGGCCTACGACGGCCTGGACCGCCTGACCCAGACCCAGGCGCCGAACCAGTGGTGGATCAGCGCCACCACCAGCTACGACGGACTCGACAACATCCTCACGAACCAGGTCGGCAACGTCCCCTCGTACCTGAGCACCTATACCTACGATCCAGCGACCTGGCGGCTCAGCACGGTCTCGGGTTATCACACGATGGCGCTGACCTACGGCCAGCGCGGCAACCTCCGGAGCAGAGGCAGCGGCCAGGACAGCTACACGTTCGATGGCATCAACCGGATGCTCAGCGTCGATGGCAAGGAGAGCTACGTCTACGACGGCTACGGCCGCCGGGTGAAGGTCACCCGCACGAGTGACGGCAAGACCGACTACCCGGTCTACGACATGAGCGGCCGGCTGATCACCGAGGACGACCAGCGCAGCAACAAGACGATCGACTATCTCAACCTCAACGGCAGTCTGGTTTCCAAGCGCGTCGCCACGCTGGGCAACACGACGTACACGGTGACCTACGAGCACACCGACGCCCTGCACAGCCCGACCTACGAGACCAACGCCGCCGGCGCGCTGACGCGGGCGGAGCGCTACACACCGTACGGCGAGCCGAGCGACAGGACGTACAGCCAGGGCCCGGGGTTCACGGGGCATGTGACGGATGTGGCGACGGGGCTGACATATGCGCAGCAGCGCTACTATGATCCGGTGATTGGACGCTTCCTCTCGACCGACCCGGTGCAGGCCGACGACAAAGGAGGGAGCTTCAACCGCTACTGGTATGCCGACGACAATCCTTACGGGTTCACTGACCCGGATGGTCGGGACAGCTACTTGGTTAGTCGGCCTGCCTATAAGTTTGAGAAGCACACGTTCGTTGTGGTTGCCAACAAGCCGGGTGGCAATATTAAAGCCGATTTCCACTATGGCCCAAGTGGACCGCCTGGCAAGACATTAACGTCTGGAACGAAGCTAGTTTCGCTCACTGGGACTAACACTGAAACGGCGTTAACGGATGCGAAGGCTTTTCAAGCCTTGAGCGATCCTGCGGCTGCCTCAAAGGCTGGAATAACTATGACGAAGATTAATGCGACCGACGATTCAGTGATTGCTGCAGGCAATGCCGTCGATAAAGCGTTAGGAACATTGGATCATCCAGGCGACATGCAGTATTGGCCTACACCCAGCAGCGGCAATTTCATGGAGGCAAATAGCAATTCCGCTGCTGCAGCAGTTGTAGATATGGCGCAGAAAGCATCCGGAAATCCTCAAACCGGTCACAGCAATCCTGCTGTTGGCTCTGATTCTGCGCAACACGTCAAAAATTTCGTTCCAGCAAAACCGTGCGGCACCAGCGATTGCTCCAATTAAGATGAAAATCCTGCGGAAAATTTCTCTCCTTTTTGCAGTTGTCCTAGCTGGATTGCTGTCCGCTGTGGCATTTAGTGATCGGGCCAAATTGGCACTCTTTTGTCCGGAAGGTCACAAGTCCTCCGGAGAGGTTTTGGGCGTGAAAATTGGAATGTCGACTTCACAGTTTCGATCAGAACTCGAGTCTCGTGGGTTTGCATTCGTGAAGCAAGACAAGAAAGAAAGCCGTTGTCCGCGATATACAATACGCGCGGAATCCATAGATGTGTTCCTCGATCAAACATGGTGGAAGGGCGTTGTCTGTGCTGGTTCCACGAAAGGAAAGGTGGTCATGATCGCTTGGTACTTCGACCCGCTGACGCCCTAGCAGCTTGTTGATTTTCTTCTAGCAAAGGGTGACGGAGACAGTTCATCCGAACCCGTGAAGCACAAGGCCCGCACTTGCGGGCCTTGTCGTTTGCAGCGTTAGCGAACGGCTACTGGTGAGCTGCGAGCACCGAGTCGAGTACTTGGGTAATGGCGCGTTGCTTGGCCTTGGAGCACAAAGGGGTCAGGTTCATTTGTCATTTGTCAATCGCGAACAAATGAACCTTGAAACTCCGGGGACAGACCACAGTTACCGCCCACAATCGAATTCATAGAACCCGAAGCCGTTCGCGCTGGCTTCCGGGTCCGATGCAAGTCGGAAGTTGCGGTGGATGAAATCGAGCAGCAGCGGGTTGGTGCGGGCGATCCGCAGGTCGTTGCGTCCGTCCATCGCGTCGGAGACGTTGACGATTGCGAGCCGGGTTCCCGCCGTCTTCAGCGCGGCGATTTCCGCGTTCTGGAAATCGGGCGAGCGCGGATAGAGGTAGTACAGGTCCCAGTACGGCGATGACGCGTGCAGGTAGGCGAGGATGCCCGGGTAGTAGGGCATCGCGACCGCGCCGCCGTCGCGCGCATGGCATCGCTCGAACTCGCGCCGGGACGACTCGAGCACCCTGGCCTGTCCTGCGTCGATGACGAACTGGCGGCCGTCGATCGCGAAACGCACCCGGCTTCCCGGTGCCTGGTGCGCCGCGAGGCTTGCGGCGACGCGCGGCTGCGAGGGCAGCCATGCCAGCATGGCGAGCGCAGCGCAGCATGCGCACGCCGCGCGGGCAGCCGGACGTTCGGTGCGCTGCCACTCGATCGCGAGGATCAGGAAGAACGGCAGGATGCTCTGCGCGATGTGCGGGAAATCGGCACGGTCGAACGCCTGGTAGAGATAAGCCACGCCCACTCCGAAGCTCGCAGCTTCCAGAGCCAGCAGGCGGGATGGCGATCCGTCGGCCGGTTCCGGCGTCGGCTTGTACAGCGCTCGCGCGACCCCCACGGCGGAGACGGCATAGACCGCGATCACGGCGACGCACAACCAGCTCGTTGCCGTCGCCTGGATCGCGGCCGCCGATCCGAAGCCCTGCGGCGTGCGCCAGGGGAACGGGATCGGCAGTGGCAATTGCCACTGCGGGGTGAATAGCACCGAGCGGATCATCGCGGCGCGGAATCGTTCGTCCATCGTGAACCACGCGAGCATGGGCGCGTACCCGGCCACCATGCCGGCTGCCCAGGCTCCGAGTCTGCGCACGCCGGCGCGAGCCGGGTGCAGGCGCGGGGCGATCGCCAGGCCGAACAGTCCGGCCAGTGCGCAATAGACTCCCAGATTCCTCCCGAACGTCGCCGCGAGACCGGTGGCCGCTCCCAGCACGAGCCAGCGGGCGATGGCTTCGGGACGGAACAAGGCCCACGCGAGCGATGCGACCGCGAACAAGGACCAGACCTGCTCGTAGACCTTGTGCTGCGGGAAGCCCATCGCCACGGCGAGGAGCACCAAGGCCGCGATGCGAATCGACAGACGAATTCCCGCCGCCGCCATCGTCGCGCACGCGACCGCCAGTCCGAGGAAGCCGAAAGCGGCGTCGGCCAGCCGCAGTTCGAACAGGCCATCGCCCCCCAACGCGCGAAACCATGCGGACACCCACAGGTAGCGTGCCGGGTCGTAGCCGAACAGGTCGCGGATCGGCATCTGCCCGGCGTGAACGCGTTGCGAGAGGAACCAGAGCAGTCCTTCGTCGGACCAGTTGAAGCCGTAGCGCCATTGCACAAGGAAGAGGGCAGTGGACAGCAGCAGGGACAGGCCGACCGCTTCCAGGGCCGTTCGCGCGAGTGTGTTCCGCTCCATCGATGCCCGCCGCAGATCGTCAGGGCGCAGGGTCGACGATTTCGCCCGTTGGCTGCAACTCCGTGGGTCGGATGCAGGCTTCTCGATTCCCGAAGATTCGAAGCAGGAGTAGGCTGACCGCATCCCGTCGGGACCCTCCACGATGTCCACCACGAGTCACAGATACGCGAGGCGAAACCTGCTCGCACGTATTGCACTGATCGCCGCCGCCTTCGCCCCGGCCGCTTCCTGGGCCGAAGCCCACATCCGCATCGACCAGCTCGGCTATCCGCTGCACGCCACGGCGCGTGCGTGGCTGATGTCGACGGCGCTGGAGACCGGCGCGAGCTACGCCCTCGTCGACAGTCAGGGCATGACGGTGGCCACGGCCTCGGTGCCGTCGGCGTCGAAGCTCTGGAAGTCGTTCCATGTCTACGCGCTGGATTTCAGCGCCGCGAAGGCGGGCAGCTACACCCTGGTCGTGACCGGGCCGGATCCGGCGACTTCGCCCGCGCTGCGCGTGAACACGCCCGCGACGCTCTACACGAAGGCGCTCGCGAACGGCCTGTCGTTCTACCAGAACCAGCGCGACGGCTCGGACTTCGTGCCCTCGCCGTTGCGCACAGCGCCTGGGCATCTCAACGACGCGAGCGCGGCCGTGTACGCGACGCCGACGTTCGACG
The DNA here is from genome assembly GCA_036496805.1 of Lysobacteraceae bacterium. GTDB lineage: Bacteria > Pseudomonadota > Gammaproteobacteria > Xanthomonadales > Xanthomonadaceae > SZAS-103. Next base: position 68,521 of record DASXKN010000032.1, on the reverse strand, counting down.
GCAACGACAACGTCGTCGGCAGCCTCGCGCCCACCGGCGCGACGATCGATGCCTCGGGCGGCTGGGTCGATGCGGGCGACTACCTCAAGTTCGTCGAGACGACGAGTTATGCAGAAGCGGTGATGCTGGCTGGCGTGCGCGACTTCCCCGCGCAGATGGGTGCGGGCGCGGCGAGCGACTTCAGCGCGGAAGCGAAGTTCGGCATCGGCTGGCTGCTGAAGATGTGGAACGACGGCAGCAAGACGCTCTACTACCAGACCGGCGTCGCCGAGGTGAATGCGAGCACGTTCGGCGACCACGACCTGTGGCGCCTGCCGCAGGCCGACGACAGTCTCGGTGGCAGCGATGCGGCGCATCGCTACATCCGCAACCGGCCGGTGTTCGCGGCTGGCGCGGCGGGCGCGAAGATCAGCCCGAACCTCGCGGGCCGGCTCGCCGCCGATTTTGCGCTGTGCTACCAGGTCTTCCGCGGTTCCGACGCGACGCTCGCGAACCAGTGCCTGCTCGCGGGCGAGCACGTGTTCGACCTCGCGAACACTGCGCCCGGCGGCACGCTGATGACGGCCGCGCCGTACGACTTCTATCCCGAGACCGAATGGCGCGACGACCTCGAACTCGGCGCGACCGAGCTGTATTTCGCCGTGCACGCCGGCGGCAGCGGCCTGCCTTCGGGCCTGCCGCACACCGATCCGTCGTTCTATCTGCAGAAGGGCGCGACCTGGGCGCATGCCTACATGACCGGGCCGAACGACGGCGCGGATTCGCTGAATCTCTACGACGTCAGCGGCCTGGCGCATTTCGAGCTGTATCGCGCGATCGGGCTGGCGGGTTCGTCTTCGGGACTCGCAGTCACGCAGGCGCAGTTGCTTGCCGACCTGCAGCAGCAGATCTCCAGCGCCGAATCGGTGGCTGCGTCCGATCCCTTCGGCTTCGGCTGGACCTGGAGCGATGGCGACACCGCCGCGCACGGCACAGGACTCGCGGTCACCGCAGCCGAAGTCGCGTGGCTCACGCATGCGGCGAACGCGGCCACCGACGAGGAGCGCTGGCGCGGCGGCATCCTCGGCGCGAACGCCTGGGGCGCGTCCTTCATCGTCGGCGACGGCAAGACCTTCCCGCACTGCCCGCAGCACCAGGTCGCCAACCTCGCGGGCCACCTCAACGGCACCCAGCCCGTATTGAACGGCGCGGTCGTCGAAGGTCCGAACTCGGCCGCTTCCAGCGGCGCGCTCGACCACATGCGCGCCTGCCCGGTCGGCGGCGGAGATGCCTACGCGGCCTTCAACGGCAAGGGCGCGGTGTTCAAGGACAACGTGCAGTCGTACACGACGGTGGAACCGGCAATCGACCTGAGCGCGCCTTCGCTGCTGATGTTCGCGTGGCGCATCGCGGGCGGCGTCCCGACGCTGCCCTGAAGCCGTCGCGGGGACGGACGCGATCGCGGCGTTCCGTCACGAAAGCCAGATGGTCCGATATGGCACCATCCGTCGCTCCCCTCCAGACAGACGCGCAGGCGACGAGGTTCGAATGTTCGACTGGTTCCGCAAGCGTCTATTGCTCGACCCCGTGGCATCGGAGTGGATCTTCGCGGCCTTCGGCTGGGCGCTCCTGAATTTCGGCACGGACTTCTTTCGCGGTGCGACCGTACTGGTGAAGCCGAGCGACCGGCATTTCCCGGACCGCATCGGCGATGCCAACCAGCTCGTCGGCAGCATCTTCGAGCGCGTGCGGGTCTTCGCCGGCATGCAGGCGTGGCCCTGCAAGCTCGCCGTGCAGCAGGCCGATCCCAACATCCACGTCGCCCCGACGGTGCTGATCAAGGACGCTCCGCAAGGACCGGCAGGCACGTTCCGGATGCGATCGACCGAAGATGGCAGCGACACGCACGCGCTCATCACGTTCAATCCTTCGCAGGTCGGCGATCCGGAAGCGCTGGTCGCGACGTTCGCGCACGAGCTGGCCCACTACCTGGCGCATTCGGTCGAGGAGCTTCCGCCGGGCGGCGAGGAATTCGAGGAACTGGCGACCGACGTGCTGGCCGTCGTGATGGGCTTCGGCCTGTTCATCGCGAACGGCGCTTTCCGCTATCGGCAGTATCAGTCCGGCAACGTGCAGGGCTGGTCGGTGCGCCGGCAGGGTTACCTCCACCGCGAGGAGGCGACGTACGCGCTGGCGATCTTCTGCGCGCTCAAGGCGATCCCGGAACGCGAGGCCGTGCAGCACCTGCAGGATGGACTGGTGCCGCCGTTCCGCAAGGCGTACCGCGAAATCCTTCCATCGCCAGCGTTGGCCGCGTTGCGCGCCATCGAATCCCCGAAAAACCCCGATGGCGTGCGGGTCCTGCCCCGGGCCTGGCGATCGCTACAGCCGGCATGAGCCGGTTCAGCGCGTTGCGAACACGGTGATCTCTTCGCGATCGTGATAAAGCTGCCGCGCGCGCAGTTCGAGCGGTCGGCCGGATTGCTCCGCGAGCATGTCCAGGCAGAGCCGCGTCTCGTCCCAGCGCTTCTTCATCGGCAGCTTGAGGTTGAAGATCGCGCGTTCGCACCAGCCCTGCGCGAACCATTCGGCGATCCGCCCTGCGACCCGGCGCGGCGATTCGACCATGTCGCAGACCAGCCAGTTCACCGGCTTCGGCGGGCGCCAGTGGAAGCCATCGGCGCGGGCGTGTTCGATCAGGCCGGTCGCCATCGCGGACGTCGCGAGCGGGCCGTTGTCGATCGCGATCACGCGCAGGTGCTGGCGCGCGAGCACCCAGCTCCAGCCGCCGGGCGCGGCGCCGAGGTCGACCGCAGTCATGCCGGGCTGCACGAAGCGCTCGCGCTCGTCGTCGTCGAGCAGGACGAGCAGGGCTTCCTCGAGCTTGAGCGCGGAGCGGCTCGGCGCTTCGGACAGCATGCGCAGGCGCGGCACGCCGAGCGGCCAGGGCGCAGCGTCGCGCGGATCGGCGACGGCAAGCAGGGCGTGGTCGCCATTGAGGAAGCACACGTGCAGCCGCGGCAGCTTCGGCGCGACTGCATCGGTGAGCAGGCCGCGCTTGCGCAGCGCCGGCCGCAGCGCGTTCGCGAACGCGCGCGCGAGTCCGGCGAGCGGCTTGCCGGCGTCGGAATCGGGATGCTCGACCCAGACGTCGCCGTAGCGCCCGTGTCCGCCGAGCGCGTCGAACATCGGCGCGATCCGGTCTTTCGGATCGAGGTCGCGCAGCTCGGCGAGCAGGCGCAATTTCTGGCGCGCGAAGATCAGTTGCGAAAACGGCAGCGCATGCGAGAGCGCGCCACCATCGACGCCGAGGAATTCGACATGGCCGCTGCCACGCTCGGCGCGCGCGTAGCCCGCGAAGCTGGCCTGCGCAGCACGCTCGGCCAGTTCGGCCGCGAGTTCCGGCTCGAAGCCGGCGCGGCACCAGCACAGCAGGCCGTCAGTAGCGGCGATGTTCTTCGCTCCCGTAGTCGCGCAGCACGTCGCGCGCGCGATCGCGCAGGAGGTCGCGGCGCACCGCGATGCCGCGCTTTTCCAGTTCGCCGATCCAGTCGGCCGGCAGCGGGCCTTCGTCGAACGCGGTGAGCGACATCACGTCCTCGGAGCGGGCGCCGATGAGGAGCGTATCGATTCCCGCCCAGAAGGTCGCGCCGTAGCACATGCAGCACGGCTGCGAGGACGTCGCCAGCACGATCCGCGAGCCGTCCTCGTTGAGCCGCACCTTCTGCGTGCGCGCCTGCGCGGTCATGTACGCCATCATCTCGGCGTGCGCGGCCGAGCAGTTCTGCTGCAGGACGCGGTTGACGCCGATGCCGATCAGGCGGCCCGAGGCTTCGTCGAAAATCGCCGCGCCGAAGGGGCCGCCGGATTCGTGCGCGATGTTCAGGCGCGAGAGCTCGATCGCGAACGCGACTTTCGATTCGTCGTCGTCGCAGATCGTGTGCGGATCGACCGCATCGTGGATCCATGCCGGCAGGACGAGGTGGACCTGGGCATAGAGCATCACGGCTTGCGCGGCATCTGCGCGGCGTTGATGTCGCTGCACTGGCCCTGCACGCAACTGCAGCCGCCGACCGCCATCACATGGCACATGCCGAAGCGGTGTTCGCGCGCGCACTGCGCCTTCACCGCCTTCGGATCGACCGCGGCGTCCTTGTTGACGCACATCGGATAGGTGCCGCAGCAGTTGCCGACGTCCTTCACCTGGCAGTCGGCGTCGACCTTGCAGCTACGGTCGGGGTGCTCGAAGTCGGGCGCGGCGGCGGGACTGGCGGCAGCTGTGGGCGCAGAAGCGGGCGTCTGCGCCGCGGACCGTGATGCACAGGCGGCAAGGCCCAAGACGACCAGCAGGGAGATGCACGCCGCCAGTATCCCCTGCACATGATTCCCATACGTCGAGCTGAAGCTCTGGTTACAGAAAGACGGGTTTTCGATGCTGGCCATGACATTCCCTCATCCGCCCTGCGGGCACCTTCTCCCAGGGGGAGAAGGGAAATGCATTTCACTTTGTGGCCTTCGCCCAGGTGTCGCGCAGGGTCACGGTGCGGTTGAACACCGGACGGTCGGCTGCGTGGTCGCGGCGGTCGGCGACGAAATAGCCGATCCGCTCGAACTGGAAGTGCTGCTCGCTCGCTGCCAGCGCGGCGGACGGCTCGACCCAGCCGCTTACGCTGCGACGCGAGTCGGGGTTGAGGTGGTCGCGGTAGGTCTTGCCGTCGGCTTCGTCGTCGGGCGCGGCAACCGCGAACAGGCGGTCGTACAGGCGCACCTCGGCGGCGATGGCGTGCTTCGCGCTCACCCAGTGGATCGTGCCCTTCACCTTGCGGTCGGCGCCCGGCATGCCGTGGCGCGTCTCCGGATCGAGCGTGCAATGCACGGCCGCGACCGCATCGCCGTCCTTCACGACATTGGTGCAGCGGATAATGCCCACGCCGCGCAGCCGCACTTCGCCGCCGGGCACGAGGCGATGGAAGCCCTTCACCGGCGTCTCCATGAAATCCTCGCGCTCGATCCACAGCTCGCGCGAGAACGGCACCACGCGCGTGCCGAAGGACTCGTCCTTCGGGTGATTCGGGAAAGCGATCGATTCGACGTGGTCGACGTCGAGGTTGTCGATGACGAGCCTGAGCGGATCGAGCACCGCCATCCGCCTCGGCGCGTGCGCATCGAGATCCTCGCGCACGCAGCCTTCGAGCACCGAGTAGTCGATCACCGAATTCTGCTTGCTGATGCCCACGCGCTCGGCGAGCAGGCGCAGCGAGGCCGGCGTGCAGCCGCGCCGGCGCAGGCCCTGCAGGGTCGGCATGCGCGGGTCGTCCCAGCCGTCGACGAGGCCGTCGGCGACCATCGCGACGAGCTTGCGCTTGCTCATCACCGTGTAGTTGATGTTGAGGCGCGAGAACTCGATCTGGCGCGGCTTCGACGGCTGCGTCGACAGGCCGCGCGCCGGCAGGAAGTCCCACAGTTGCGGATGGTTCGGCAGGTCGACCTTGTCCACGCACCAGTCGTACAGGGGACGGTGGTCCTCGAACTCGAGCGTGCACAGCGAATGGGTGATGCCTTCGAGTGCGTCCGACAGGCAGTGCGCGTAGTCGTACATCGGGTAGATCGGCCAGTCGTTGCCGGTGTTCTGGTGTTCGACGTGCTTGATGCGGTAGATCGCCGGATCGCGCAGGTTGATGTTGCCGCTGGCCATGTCGATCTTCGCGCGCAGCGTGCGGGCGCCGTCCGGGAATTCTCCGGCACGCATGCGCCGGAAAAGGTCGAGGTTTTCGGCGACGCTGCGGTTGCGGTACGGCGATTCGCGCCCGGGCTCGGTGAGGGTGCCGCGGTAGGCGCGCACTTGTTCGGCGTTGAGGTCGCAGACGTAGGCGTTGCCGTCCTCGATCAGCCGGATCGCGCTGCGGTAGAACACCTCGAAGTAGTCCGAGGCGTGGCGCAGTTCGGCCCATTCGAAACCGAGCCAGCGCACGTCGTCCTGGATCGCCTCGACGTACTCGGGATCTTCCTTCGCCGGATTGGTGTCGTCGAAGCGCAGGTTGCACAGGCCACCGGATTCGGCCGCCACGCCGAAGTCCAGGCAGATCGCCTTGGCGTGGCCGATGTGCAGGTAGCCGTTCGGTTCGGGCGGGAAGCGGGTGCGGATGCGGGCGTGCCTGCCGGAGGCCAGGTCCTCGCGGACGATCTCGCGGATGAAGTCGCGGCGGAGCGTTTCGGGGGGCGTCGAATCGGTGTTTCCGGGGGGCGGCGCGGACGGATGTTCGATCATGTGATGCGTTGCGCAGTTTGCCAATGCCCAGTGTAGCCGGTCGGGCCGCGCGCCGGGTTATGCTGTGACACGGGACACAGGATTTTCTTGATGCGTGTCGTATATCTTCCCGAGAACCTGATCGATGCGCACCTGGTCAAGGGCTTGCTGGAGCAGTACGGCATTCCTGTCTACCTGCGCGGCGAACATCTGGCGGGAGGCATCGGCGAGCTGCCGGTGATCGGGCTCTACGCCCTGTGCGTGCCGGATGTTTGCGAGGCGGAGGCGACCGGCATCATGGACGCGCTCCGGCGCGATCGGGCGGCGCAGACCCGGGTGGTGGAGGACGAAGCAGGCGACGAAGGCTGGGCAGGAGTCCCGGCATGAGCGCGACAGGGCGAGGGTGGCGCCCTGGATCCAGGACGACGGGCGAGGGAACGACGGACATGGCTGAGCGGCTGGCACACGGGACGGCAGGCTCTTTCCGCCGGGCGGCGGAGAGGCTCGCGCGTGCGCCGCAAAAGGCGGGTGTCGCGATCGTGTTCCTGCTGGCGCTGCTCGCTTCGTGGTCGCTCGCGGCCTGGGCACAGACAGCGCCTGACCTCCACGTGGCAGTCTACGAGGCGACCGCGAGCGCAACGCCGCGGCAGATCGAGGCACTGCCGGCATCGACCTTCCAGTCCCTGTCCGGCGCGATGCTTCCGCTGCATGGCGGCCCGGGCAAGACGATCTGGTTGCGCCTGGACACCGAACTGCCCGTGGTGGACGACGAGCAGGCATCGCGCTGGATGCTGTGGATCAACCGCGCCGCGGTCGACCGGATCGTGTTGCACCCGGCGGCCGGCAAGGTGGTCTATCCGGGCGCGGATTTCTTCCTGCCGCGCGATACCACGGTCGAGCACGACAGCGGCTACGCCTTCGTCCTTTCGCGCACCACCGGCGGCCCGGTGACGATGTACCTGGAAGTCGCCGCGCAGGGCGACTTCGCGTTGTCGCTGCGCCTGCGCAACGAGGCGGACGTGGTCGCGGCGGATCGCTTCGAGATCATGCTGACGACCGCGCTGTACGCAGGGCTCGCACTGCTGCTGCTGCTTGGCGGCGGCATGTACGGTGCACTGCGCGATCGCCAGTACATCTACTACATGGCTTATGTCGGCGCGGCGCTGGCCTTCCTGCTCGCCCACAACGGCCCGCTCTACGCGATGCCGTGGGTGAAGCACTGGGGACACTTCCGCACGCTGGGACTTTGCGCGCTGGTCAATGTGCTGGCAGCGGCGACCGTGGCCACCACGCGCGGCTTCGCCGGGTTGTCGCGCGCGATGCCGGCATTCGATCGGGCACTCAAGTTCTTCCTGTTCGTTCCGGGAGTGCTCGTGCTGGCATGCCTGGTGAACATGCCGGCGAGCGTACCCGCGCTGCAAGTCGCTTCGCTGCTCGACCAGGTCCTCGCCGGCATGCTGGCCGTCGCGACCACGGCGCTGGCTTGGCGCCACCAGCGCAACCTCGCGCCGCCGATGCTGCTGATGTGGCTGCTGGTGCTGGCGACCGGCACCGCGCGCGCACTGGCCGATCTCGGGCTGGTCGCCGGCAACGAATGGATCGGCTATGCCGACCAGATGATGCTGGCCTTCAATGCCCTGCTGATGGGCTTCGCCCTGACCGACCACATCATCGAGTTCCGCCTGCAGCGCGATCGCGCCAGCCTCGCCAAGGACCAGGCCGATGCCAGCCTGAAGATGGAACGCGAGCGCCTGAAGTTCATCGAAGCCCTGCACACCACCCTGCGCGATGCGCCCAGCGGCGACCAGGAATGGCTGGCCTTCCGGCGCCTGCTGGAAGTGATCCGCGAACTGGTGCCGCAATACAGCTCGGCGGTGGCATTGCACGCCTTCCACGACAACGACCTGCTGCTGTGCGAGCCGAACACCACGCGCGAGGCCTACATCACGCTGCTGGCCACGCGCGGCGGCGCGTTCAAGGGCATCTCGCGCTCGCAGTTGCCGATGCAGTTGCGGGTCGATTCGCCGATGACGGTGGATGGTTCGGCGCCCGACCTGATCCAGTATGCGGTGCTGCCGCTGCCGCTGACTGCGCCGGCGTGGGGCATGCTGCTGATCGAGCGGCGCGGCTGGCAGGGTTTCGAGCGCGATGAGCTGGCGGTCGCAGCGGAGCTGGCGCAGAAGGCCGCGCGCGCGGTCGAGGACGCCGCCAACGACCGCGTGATGCGGATCAATGCCGAGTTCGACGCGCTCACCGCCGTCTTCAACCGCCGCACGATGGACAACCGGTTGGCGGCCTACTTCAAGGAGTCGATCCAGCGCCGCACGCCGCTGGTGGTGCTGTTCGCCGACCTCGACCAGCTCAAGGACATCAACGACGCCCACGGCCATGCCACCGGCGACCAGTGCCTGCGAGCGCTGGCGGACGTGCTCAAGGCGCATTGCGGCACTTCCGCCGTCGTCGGCCGCTTCAGCGGCGACGAATTCGTGGTGATCCTGCCCGACCTCAACCCCGAGCAGGCGCGACGCTGGGCCGAGGCGGTGCGCATCGAGGTCAACGGCATGGAGATGGAGTTCGGATCCAAGAAGCTGCGCCTGCGCGTGAACATCGGCATGGCGAGCCGGCTGGCCGAGGACGCGGACGCCAACCAGCTCGTCGAGCGCGCCGAGAAGGCGCTGGCGAATGCCCGGCGCGCCGGGCGCGACCAGGTGGAAGTCGCGGCGATCCATCGCAGCGTGGGCGGAACCTCGTCGCGATGACCTGCGTTTGTGGATGCGGCGGCGTGCGTGCGGATGCGGCCGCCCGTCGCGGCATGATTGCCTGAGCCTTCGCGCGTGAATACGGGCATCCACCGCGGCCCGCTGCTGGCCATGATCGCCGGCGCAGCGCTGATCAGCACCACCAGCGTGCTGGTGAAATTCGCGCACGTGCCGCCGACGGTCTCGGCGTTCTGGCGGATGCTGTTCGGCGGGGCGATCCTCGGCATGGCGCTGGCGGCGATGCGGCAGTGGCGCGCGGTGCGCGCGCGCGACGTGCTGTGGATGGTCGCGCCGGCGCTGGCCTTCGCCACCGACCTGTTCTTCTGGCACCGGAGCATCCTCGACGTCGGGCCGGGGCTGGCGACCCTGCTCGGCAACCTGCAGGTGTTCATGATGGCGCTGGCCGGCGTGCTCCTGCATCGCGAGAAGCTCGGCTGGCGCTTCCTCGTCGGCCTTGCCATGGCCTTCGTCGGCCTCTGGTTGCTGATCGGGCAGGGTTGGTCGGGGTTCGCCAGCAGCTATCGCACGGGCGTGCTGTACGGCGCGTTCACGGCGGTGTGCTACGCGGCCTACATGCTCAGCTTCCGGCACGCGCAGCGCGAGCGCTCGACGCTGGATTCCTCGCAGTTGCTGTCGATCGCCTCGCTGCTGTGCGCCGGCGTGCTGGCCATGCTGTGCATGGCCGATGGCGAACCGTTCCGGATTCCCGACGCGCAGACCTGGGTCGCGCTGGTCGCGCTGGGCCTGGTCGGGCAGTGCCTGGGTTGGGTATTGATCTCGCGCGCGATGCCGCAACTGCCGACCTCGCTGGTCGGCCTGCTGCTGCTGTTGCAGCCGGTCCTGGCTTTCCTGATGGACGTCGTGCTGTTCCATCGCGCGACGCGCACGGTCGAATGGATCGGCCTGGCGCTGTCGCTGTGCGGCATCTTCATCGGCAGCCTGCGCGCTCCCGCGCCGGCCGGGCGCCAGGAAACGCTCGCAGAGGCCGGCGTCGCCGCAGGTTCCGCGGCCGATCCGCCGGGCGAATGACAGTGCTTGGAAGTCATCATCACGGCATCTTTGCAGGGTCGGCGCTGTAATGATCCGCGGCCGAAATCGTCGAATGGCATGAAGGCCATCCGGCCAACATGAAGGAGTCGATCCATGTCCCATGACCTGCTCGCCGCCCTGCTGGGTATCGGCGCCCACAAACAGCGCATGCCGCGCGCCGAGGACCTGCTGCCCGGACGCGCCACGCCGATGCGCGTGAACAACCGCCACTACGTCAACGGCCACCCGATCCAGGGAACGATCGGCGAAGGCGCATTCAAGGGCATGCAGCGGGTGCAGTTCGGAATGGGCTGCTTCTGGGGCGCCGAGCGCACGTTCTGGACCTTGCCCGGTGTTTTCACGACTGCGGTCGGCTATTCCGGCGGCGGCACGCCGAACCCGACCTATCGCGAGGTGTGCTCGGGACAGACCGGCCACACCGAGGCCGTGCTCGTCGTCTACGACCCGACGCAGGTTTCCTTCGAGGAACTGCTGCGCGCGTTCTGGGAGAAGCACGACCCGACCCAGGGCATGCGCCAGGGCAACGACGCCGGCACCCAGTACCGTTCGGTGATCCATTGCGACACGCCCGAGCAGTACAGCGCCGCGCTTGCCAGCCGCGACGCCTACCAGGAGCGACTGACGGCCGCGGGCATGGGCCACATCACCACCGAGATCGTGCATCCGGCGCCGGTCTTCTACTACGCCGAGGACGACCACCAGCAGTACCTGGCGAAGAATCCCGGCGGTTACTGCGGCTTGGGTGGCACTGGGGTGCCGAGCGGCGCTTGCGAGGTGCGTTGAAGCGCACCTCGCGTCGCGCGGCACCGCCGAGGACAGGAGTCCGAGGCCGGACGACTTGGTGAGCGCAGGATGCGCGAGCCTAGTCGCGCTGCCCGATCGGCGCGGGCGTCGCCTGATCGACGACGTAACCCCGGTAATGCGCGTAGTCCATGACCTGCCGCGCCTGCCCGCCGGCGTGCGCGACCTCTTCGGCGAACCTGGGCGCCGTGTGCATGTGCACCAGCCATAGCCGCTGCGGCTTGTGTTGCGCCAGCGCCTGACCGAGGGTCATGTCCACGTCCGGCTTGGTCGTCTCGCCGTAGTCGACGCGCAGCACCGGCGTGTCCAGGTACACGCGCACGCCGTACAACGCGGTTTCGTCGACGAAGACGACTTCGCGGACAGGTTCGTGGACCTGGGACTTGATCGCGGCCGAAAGCAGTTCCGAGTCCTTGCCGATCAACTGGGGTGAGTGCGTGAACGGCAGCGCGGCCTTGATCGCGATCAGCAGCACGAACCACGAGGCCAGCAGGATCTTCGCGCCGCGGGTGAGCACGAGACGGCGCGTGCGCAGCGCGGCCCACAGCGCGAACGGCACGAGCAGGGGCAGCACGTAGAGCGTCAGTCGCGATCGCGCGGCGCAGAACACGACCAGCGAGACCAGCAGCCACAGCAGCAGGAAGCGCGAAGCCTTGCGCTCGGTTTCATCAACCGGCGCGCTGGCCGCGCCGCGCCGCTTCCATGCATCCCACGCCACGACCAGTGTCCATGGCAATGCGCCGACCGCAGCCACCGGGCCGTAGGCAACGATCCATCCGTACCACTGCGGGTGGCGGTCGGCGGCCTTGGTGAAGATGCGGCCGTAGGTCTCGTAGCCGAGGAAGTAGTTCAGCCGCTCGGGGTGGTGCCAGACGACGGCGAGGAACCACGAGAGCGCGATCGGCGCCCAGATGGCGAGCGCGGCCCAGGAGAAGGGACTGGCGCGGAAGTCCTTGCGGTTGCGCGCCCAGAACCAGATGGACGGGATCAACGGCACCAGCCCGGGTGGGCCCTTGGTGAGGAAAGCCAGGCCGAAGCCGAGGCCGAGCAGCCACGAGCCGCGGCGCGCGATGCGCTCGTCCTCGCCGCGCCATGCCAGCACGAAGCCGGTCATGCCGAGGGTCTCGAAAGCGCACAGCAGCGGATCGGTGCTGATCGCGTTGGCGGCGAGGAAGATCATCGTCGTGCCCGCGCACACGATCGCGGGCCACCACGGACGTTCGGGCACGATCCTGCGGCCCATCGCGAACACACAGGCGATCGTCAGCGCGAAGCTGAGCGCGGCGGGCAGGCGCAGCGCCCATGTGTTCCTGCCGAAGAGCTTCATCGACGCGGCCAGCGCCCAGTAGGTCATCGGCGGCTTGGAGAGGTGCTCGTGATCGGGATGACGATGCGGGACCAGCCAGTCGCCGGAATCGAGCATCTCCACCGCCACCGCGCTGTAGCGGCCCTCGTCGGTGCCCCACAGGTGGCGCGTGCCCTGGAACGGCAGCACGAAGGCCAGCGCGAGCAGGAAGGCCAGCAGCAGCGGAGGCAGGACGGTGCGGAGCGTTCGCGTCATCGGTTCGGGATCGTCGGAATCGGATCAGTGCGGCGCGTGGGGTGCGTCACATCATCACCACCAGGCTGCGCACGAACACCACTTCGCAGGCGCCATCGCCGGTGTCGGTGCGCGTCATCGAACTGCGCCAGACGCTGCCGTCGCCGCCGCGCGCCTCGATGAGCTGGCCTTCCAGGTGCACGACATCGCCCGGATGCACCCGGTCGAGTTGGTAACGCACGGTGTCGTTCGCCGGAATCATGTGCATGTTGGCGCTGGAGCGGATGATCTCGTCCTGCGGGATCGGTGGTGGGTTCGTGCTCCAGTGGTAGTAGTACCAGCGGCCGGACTGGCTGATGTCGAGCCGGGCCAGCACGGCGCTATCGGACATCCGCCCCCAGCCGAGCGCGAGATCGGTCGGCGACAGCGCCGAGGAACGATCCCAGCGGTAGTCGGCGCGCGAAAGCACGCGCGCGGTCACGCTGAAGTCGGCCAGTGGCGTGATCGAGAACTTGCCGTCCTGGAACGGCGCGGCATGGTCGAGGTTGTGCTGTTCGGGTTCGCTGGCGGCCAGCACGCCCGGATCGCGCACGCGCACGGAATGCGTCGACGGCGAGACGAGCCAGCCGAGCACGACGACAGCGAGGAGGATCCATACCCAACGAGGCATGGGCGCGCATTCTACGCGAGCGCGCGGAAACGGACCTGTGTTCGGTGGCGACGGCGCGGGATAGCCGGCGGCCGCCGCCGCCGCGGTCGCGCGGCGCCCGCCGAGGCAACTCGACCGGAGTTCGCTTGATTGAAAAGTCCGCACAGGGACGTGCGTATCGCCACGTTCGATCCTTGAATCACGGGCGGATGCAGGAACCTTTCGCAGTTCCCTGCACGGGACGTGCAGATCAATGACTATCGAAATCGGCCAGCAGGCTGGCGCGCAGCTCCGGCGACGCCTCCACCTGCAGCGGCATGCGCGCATCGTCCACGGCGAACGCCAGCGCCGCGCCGGTGCGCAGCGCCGCAATCGCCTCCGGTTCGAACTCGAAGCGCAGGAAATGCACCGCGGACGTCTTGTCGGCATCGCTGCGGTCGAGGTCCTCGTCGGCATGCGTCGTCGCACGGCCATGGCCATCGACCTGCGCATGGAACGTGCGCTCGATCCCCTGCAGTCGCGCCAGCTCGATCGCGCGTTCGTGCGCGTCGGCGTACTCGATCAGCAGGGTCGCCTTGAGGTTGCGGCCATCGGGGACCAGCGGGTTGTAGGCGTCGAGTTCGTCCTGGATGCCGGCGGCCTCGAAGATGCGCTCGATCCGCAGCATCTCCTGCACCTGCGCCTGCACGGTGACGCGGTCCTCGAACAACAGGGTGAAATGCGGGCCGAGGTGGAGCGTGCGCGACCGCTTGTGCGCTAGCCAGCCCTTGCGCAGTTGCGGGCGCTGCACGGCATAGGCTTCGAGCGTCAGCAGGTCGGAGCGTTCGAGCTTTCGCAACTTCACATCTCCCATAACGCGAGTGTGCGGCTCAGGATGAGCCGCCCGCCGCAACGACTTGTCGTTGCGGCGGAGCCGAGTCCGGACATGCTACCCACTTGGATGTGGGAAGTGCCGGAAGGCGCTGCGGCGGCCGGACTCGGCGTGCGAATGTCGGGCAGGACGCCCGATCATTCGCACATCAAGGTCATATGCCGTAGGCCTTGCGCAGCAGGCTGACCGGATGCTCGGCGGTGGTGCCGTCGTTCAATCCGTGCGCGATGTGCGCCCCGGCCATCACGCAGTCGCTGGTGAAGTACTGCGGCGCGGCGTTCTTCGCGCGCGTCTCGACGGGCTTGGCGATCCTGCGCGAGATCGGGTAGGTGTCCTTCTTCACGCCGTAGGTGCCGTCGTGGCCCGAGCAGCGTTCGATCGTCACCACCTCGGTGCCGGGAACCAGGCTCAGCACGTCGCGCGTCTTCGGGCCGATCTTCTGCACGCGCTGGTGGCAGGCGACCTGCCATGCGACCTTGCCGAGCGGATCCTTGAAGTCGGTCTTGAGCAGCCCCGCCGCGTGGCGGTGCATCAGGTACTCGAACGGATCGTAGAAGGCCCGCTTCACGCGCGCGACGTCGATGTCGCCCGGGAACAGCAGCGGAAGTTCCTGCTTGAACATCAGCACGCACGAAGGGATCGGTGCGATCAGGTCGAAACCCTCCTTGACGGCCTGCGCCAGCAGCGGCAGGTTCATGTCCTTGTACTTCTCGACGCAGTCGAGGTCGCCCTGCTCGAGCTTGGGCATGCCGCAGCAATGTTCCCTGCGCAGCAGCTTCACCTGCACGCCGTTGTGCGCGAGCACGGCGGCAAGGTCCTCGACCATGCGCGGCTGGTTGAAGTTGCCGTAGCAGGTGACGAACAGCGCGACCTTGCCGGTCGTCGGCCCGGCCGGCTGCGCTTCGCCATCGGCGCGCAGGCGCTTGAGGCGCTTGCGCGCGGTGCGGCTTTCGTACTTCGGGACCTGGGCGTCGCGGTGGACGCCGAGGGTCTTTTCCATCGCGCCGCGCAAGGTGGCGTTGCGGTTGCCCCAGTTCACCGCCTCGACCACGACCGGGATCGAAGCGAGCCTTCCAACCATGTGCGTGTTCGACAGCAGTTTCGCGGCCGTCGTCGTTTCGCCCTTGCGGTGCCTCACCGCCTTCGCGCGCAGCATCAGGTGCGGGAAGTCGACGTTCCATTCGTGCGGCGGCACGTACGGACACTTGCTCTGGTAGCACAGGTCGCACAGGTAGCACTGCTCGACGACCTTTGCATAGTCGGACTTGGCGACGCCGTCGATTTCCATCGTGCTGGACGCGTCCACCAGGGCGAACAGGGTGGGGTACGCATTGCACAGGCTGACGCAGCGCCTGCAGCTATGGCAGATGCCGAACACGCGCTCAAGCTCGGCTTCGAGCGCTGCCTCGTCCCAGAACGAGGGCGACTTCCAATCGATCGGATGCCGGGTCGGCGCTTCGAGGCTGCCTTCGCGTGGAGCGCTGCGATCGTCGGGCATCAGCGCATTCCCGGCCGATGGCCCGGAAGGGCAGCGGTGAGGCTTCGCGCATGCATGGCTTCGCGAGTGCACCGAACTTCCGTCCGGCGCTCCACGCCGTGTTCTCCCGGAGGGAGAAGGGCGAGCCTCAAGTCAGTTCACTCAGCGCCTTGGTGAAGCGGTTGGCGTGCGAGCGCTCGGCCTTGGCTAGCGTCTCGAACCAGTCGGCGACTTCATCGAAGCCTTCGTCGCGCGCGGTTTTCGCCATGCCCGGATACATGTCGGTGTATTCGTGGGTTTCGCCGTGGATCGCGGCCTTGAGATTGTTCGAAGTGCTGCCGA
This sequence comes from Lysobacteraceae bacterium, assembly GCA_036496805.1. Taxonomy (GTDB): domain Bacteria; phylum Pseudomonadota; class Gammaproteobacteria; order Xanthomonadales; family Xanthomonadaceae; genus SZAS-103. The sequence continues at coordinate 52,806 of DASXKN010000032.1, read as the reverse complement.
TCGGCAGTCCGGTCGCGGGATCGCCGGATTCCTCGAGGTATTCGAGGTGGCCGTGCGCGTGGCCGGTCTCGCCTTCGGCGGTCGAGCGGAACACCGCGGCGACGTCGTTGTAGCCCTCGACGTCGGCCTTCTGCGCGAAGTACAGGTAGCGGCGGTTGGCCTGCGATTCGCCGGCGAACGCGGCCTTCAGGTTGTTCTCGGTCTTGCTGCCTTTCAGACTCATGGTGGCACCTCGCGGTGGGTGGGCGACAGGTAGGTCTTGCGCATCATCGGCTCGAGAGTAACCCGCGCGCGCGGTTTCGTGAAATTGATTGTTGCGATGCCTGCGATAGGCACATTCAATGCTGCGACGCGGCGAAGTCAGCGCCTGCTCCGCGGGCGACGCGCGGTGTTCCGCGACGCGGCGTGCGCAGCTTCGACGCCGGCGTCGGGATCGAGCAGGCCTTTCGGCAGCGCGCGCAGTTCCTGCGCCAGCTTGTGCAGGAATCCGCCCATCGCCGTGCTCTTGCGCCAGGCCATGCCGATCCGCCGGCTCGGGCCGGGATCGCGGAATCGCAACAGGCGGATGTCGTCGGAGCGGGCGACCGGCGGCTTTATCGCCAGCGTCGGCAGCAGGGTAATGCCGACATTCGCCGCCACCATCTGGCGCAGCGTCTCCAGGCTGGTCGCGCGGAAGCCGTCGTGCTCGCCGGCGCCGGCACGGGTGCACACGTCCAGCGCCTGGTCGCGCAGGCAGTGGCCATCCTCGAGCAGCAGCAGGTGCTCGTCGGCGAGGTCGCGCAGGCGCAGGTCGGCTTGGCGCGCAAGCGGGTGGGATTTCGGCGTGGCCAGCACGAAGGGCTCCTCGAAGAGGAACTCGACATGCAGGGCGTCGTCGTGCAGCGGCAGCGCCAGCACGCCGGCGTCGAGCCGGCCTTCGCGCAGCAGGCGGAGGATGACCTCGGTCTTCTCCTCGACCAGCAGCAGCTCCAGTCGCGGAAAGCGCGCACGCACGCGCGGAACGACGTGCGGCAGCAGATACGGCGCCAGGGTCGGGAAGATGCCCAGGCGCACGCTGCCGGCTTCCGGGTCGCGGGTGCGGCGCGCCGATTCCTTGAGCTGATCGACCTCGGCGAGCACGCGGCGCGCGCGTTCGGCGATGTCGCGGCCGATCGGCGTGAGCATCACCTTGCGCGGCGCGCGTTCCACCAGGGCCACGCCCAGCTCGTCCTCGAGCTTCCTGATCTGGGTGGAGAGGGTGGGCTGGCTGACGAAGCTCGCCGCCGCGGCGCGGCCGAAGTGGCGGTGGTCGGCGAGGGCGACGAGGTAATGCAGGTCGCGCAGGTTCATGTTCCCGCTCCGGGTCGTGGTGGCGGACTCGTCATTGATCCTTTCTATTGGAAGGATATGGATAATTCATTGGAATTATCAATGGTGCGCTCCCAGAATGCTGGTACGGCGTCGAACTGGCGGATCCGCTACGCACTTGTTGTCTTGCACGTACGTCGCGATTCCCGGCCCGACCTGCGTTACCAGTCCATTCCCCATCACTGAAGGAGCAACACGTCATGCTGACCATCGGCGACAAACTTCCCGGCTTCAAGCTCAAGGCGACCGTCTCGACCAACCTCAACAAGGCCTTCGCCGAGATCGACAACGACACCTACAAGGGCAAGTGGCTGGTGCTGTTCTTCTACCCGAAGGATTTCACCTTCGTCTGCCCGACCGAAATCGCCGGTTTCGCCGCGAAGAACCAGGCCTTCCTCGACCGCGATGCGCAACTGCTCACCGGCAGCACCGACAGCGAGTTCGTGCACCACGCCTGGCGCACCCACCACAACGACCTCAAGGACCTGCCGTTCCCGATGCTGGCCGACATCAAGCGCGAGTTCTGCGGCGCGCTCGGCATCCTCGACAAGGACGAAGGCGTGGCCCAGCGCGCCACCTTCATCGTCGATCCGGACGGCATCATCCGCTTCGTCTACGTGACCGACCTGTCGGTCGGACGCAGCCCCGAGGAAGTGTTGCGCGTGCTCGACGCGCTCCAGACCGACGAGCTCTGCCCGTGCAACTGGAAGCAGGGCGAGGAAACCCTCAAGGCCGCCTGAGGCATCGCTGCCGCCCGCGTTCGCGCGCGGGCGGCGACTTCCGGGAGCGCGCCATGTTCACCCTGCTCGGCATCGATCACGTCGTCATCCGCGCGCGCGACCTCGAAGCGATGGTCGGTTTCTACCGCGACGTGCTGGGCTGCAGCGTCGACAAGCGCGTCGACCGGCTGGGGCTCGTGCACCTGCGCGCGGGCGCCGCGTTGATCGACCTGATCGACGTCCACGGCGAGCTCGGCCGGCGCGGCGGTGGAGCGCCCGGGCCGGATCGCCGCAACGTGGACCATCTGTGCCTGCGCATCGACGGTTTCGACGAGGCAGCCTTGCGCGCGCATTTCCACCTCCACGGCGTCGCGCTCGATGGACCGCACGACAACTACGGCGCCGAGGGCGACGGCCTCTCGTTCTATCTCGACGATCCGGAAGGCAATACGATCGAACTCAAGGGGCCGGCGCGAGCGCGCTGAAGTCGGACTCCACATCCGCCCGCATCGGGCGGGCATCCTTTCCTCAAGAGCATTCGCATGACCCTCGACGACATCAAATCCGCCTTGCCGCCGTATGCCAAGGACCTGCGCCTGAACCTCGACTCGGTGCTCAGCGAAGGCGGGGCGCCCGGACTCAATGCGAAGCAGATCCGCGCCGTCGCCCTGGCTTCGGCAATCGCCGCGCGGCATGCGCCGCTCACCGGCGCGATCGAGACGTTCGCGGGCGACCAGCTCGACGCGACCGAACGCGACGGCGTGCGCGCCGCCGCCGCCATGATGGGCATGACCAACGTCTACTACCGCTTCACCCATCTGGTCGCCAACAAGGAATACGAGACCCTGCGCGCCAGCCTGCGCATGAACGTGATGGCCAACCCCGGCATCGAGAAGGTCGCCTTCGAGGCGGCCTCGCTCGCGGTGTCCGCGGTCAACGGCTGCGGCGCCTGCCTCGACGCGCACGAGAAGACCCTGTGCCAGCATGGCGTCAGCGCGCAGGGCGTGCAGAGCGTCGCGCGCATCGCGGCGGTGATCCACGCGGTGGCGGTGACCCTGGAGCAGGCCGCGGCTTCGCCCTGATCCCGTCGCGACACGCCGGAATCGCACACCGACGCGGGTTTGCGCTAAGGTGTCGGTCGCACGAGGAATGCGATGGCCGGACCGGACAGCCAGCACGAAGCCCCCAGCGTCGGCGACGAGAGCCTCGATTCGCCCGCGCGCTTCACTCCGGCCGATACTGTCGAGATACGCGCACTGTTCGACGCGGTGCCCGAGCGCAACACCGGCGACCAGATCCTGCGCACGACCCAGCAGCATCACGTCGTGCTGTCTTCGATGGCCGACACCAAGGCCAGCATCATCATCACCGTCTCGTCGATCGTGCTGACCATCAGTCTTGGACGGATGGGCGATCCAGCCCTTCGTGCGAGTGTTCTGACGCTCGTCGGCTTCACCCTCGCAGCCTTGTTGTTGGCGATCCTTGCAGTGCTGCCTAAGTACCGCCCGCTGCGCCTGCGGCCCGGCGATCCGCTGCCGCCGCAGTTCAACTTGCTGTTCTTCGGCCACTTCGCCGAACTGGACCAGCAACGTTTCCTGCGCGAGGTTGCCGATCGGATGCGGGTCGGCTCGGTGTACCGCACGATGGCGGCCGACATCTATTCGCTCGGCAGCTACCTCGCGAATCACAAGTACCGCTACCTGAGGCTGAGCTACATCTGCTTCCTCGCCGGCTTCGTCTCCTCGGTGGTCATCGAAGCGGTGCAGATGCTGCGATGACCGGCGGCGCGGTGATGTAGCCGAGCACCGCGCGCCGCACCGGCGAGCGATCGCGCACCAGGCCGACCAGGGTGCCGGCGTGACCCATGCCGTCGAGCATGTGCAGTTCGACGGGTTCGCCCTTGTCGCGCAATTTCCGCGCCAGGCTCGGCGCGTTGCGCGGCCGCACCAGGTCGTCCGCGGTGCCTTGCAGCAACAGGAAGCGTGGCTCGTCGCCGTCCACGAAGTTCACCGGCTGCGAGGCCGGCCACGCGGACTCGGGGCCGAGGGCTTGCGCGACGTCGGGGTCGACGATCGGCAGGAAATCGTAGGGCCCGGACAGGCCGATCACGCCCGCGAGTTCGCGCGGACGCACGCCGACCGTATCCAGGTAGCGCGCGTCGGCACCCAGCATCGCCGCGATGTGCGCGCCCGAGGAATGCCCCATCAGGTAGATCCGCGATGGGTCTCCGCCGTATTCCGCCGCATGCGCTCGTGCCCATGCCACCGCCCGCGCGCCGTCCTCGACGAAGGCCGGGAACACGACGTGGGGCGCCTTGCGGTAATCCGGGACAATCGCGAGGATGCCGGCGCTCGCCAGCGAGCGGCCTGCGAAGCGATAGTCCTGGCGCGTGCCGTTACGCCAGCTGCCGCCATGGAAGAACACCACGACCGGCGCCTTGCCGACGCCACCCACGGGACGGTGCACGTCCAGCGACAGGCCGTGCACGGGATCGAACGGAACGCTGCTGATCGCGCTCGCATCGACCCCCGTATTGGCAATCGCGAACCCGATCCGCGCACAGCCCGTCGCCAGCAGCGAAGCCAGAATCGCAGGAACGAAGACGGCCCGGCGCACGGGTTTGAACAGGGAAGGATGGCGCATGCGGGCTATGATCGGCGGCGCCGTGTGATCGCGGCGTCACGGGCGAACGGCACGGAGCGGTGCATGCGCGAAGGGATGACGGAAACGGCAGCAGCCTTGCTCGCGGACGCGACTTCGCGGCTTGGGAGCGACGCGCGCGGCGAGGCCGAACTGCTGCTGTGCCACGCGCTCGGGCGTTCGCGTGCATGGCTTATCGCGCACGCGGATGATGCGGTCGATGCGGCTGCGGCCTCGTCCTTCACTGAGCTGTTGACGCGGCGCGAACGCGGCGAACCGGTTGCGCAGATCGTCGGCCGTCGCGGCTTCTGGTCGCTCGACCTGCGGGTGACGTCCGACGTCCTGATCCCCCGGCCCGAGACCGAGCTGCTGGTCGAGCTCGCGCTCGCGACGTTGCCTGCGGACAGGCACGTGCGCGTGGCCGACCTCGGCACCGGCAGCGGCGCGATCGCGCTGGCGATCGCGAAGGAGCGGCCGCTGGCCGACGTCGTCGCGGTGGATCGCAGCGCGTCCGCGCTCCAGGTCGCGCGCGCGAATGCGCAGGCGCTCGGCCTGTCGTCGCGCGTGCACTGCGTGCAGGGCGACTGGCTGGCTCCCTTGCAGGAGGGGCAGCGCTTCGACGCGATCGTCAGCAACCCGCCTTACATCGCCGAGGGCGATCCGCACCTGCGCGAGGGCGACCTGCGTTTCGAACCGGTCATCGCCCTGGCCTCGGGCCGCGATGGCCTCGATGCGATCCGCGCGATCGCGCGCGCCGCACCGGCGCATCTGCACGCGGGCGGATGGCTGCTGCTGGAACACGGATGGGACCAGGGCGCCGCGGTTCGCGACTTGCTTGCTCAGGCCCGGTTCGACGCGATCACGACGCATCGCGATCTCGAACAAAGGGATCGCGTCACCTGCGGTCGCTGGCCCGCGACGGGCGCTTCGTCACGCTGAATCGTCGTCCCAGCGGATGTCGATGCCGTCCTGGGTGCCGAGGGCATCGCGCAGCAACCCGACCAGGTGCGGCGTCGCCTTGCGGCTGACGAAGAAATCGATGGTCGCCGCGTCGACGTAGTAGTCCTGGTCGTGGCGGCTCTCTTCTTCCAGCTCGTCGATCAGGAACTGCAGTTCGCCTTCGGAGATATCGCCGATGCGATGGTCGGTCTGCTTGTCGTAGAGGGCAATCATCGCGCGTCCCGTGAGTGCGGCCTGCCGGGATTCTGCACACAATCGCGGGGGAAGTTCAGCCCGCCGCGATCTTCGGGCCGACCGACGGTGCGGACAGCACGGGCCAGCGGCCGACCAGCGCGGTACGTACCGACGCGGCATCGAGACCGGCTTCGGCCAAAACCTGTTCGCGACTGGCGTGTTCCAGCCATGCATCGGGCAGGCCCAGGTGCTGGATCGGCTGCTTGATGCCTTCGGCGGCGAGCAGTTCGGCGACCGCGCTGCCGGCGCCACCCATCGCGGCGTTGTCTTCCAGGGTCACGAAGCCGGCGTGCGCGCGCGCCAGTTCCAGCAGCAGGGCGCGGTCGAGCGGCTTGACGAAGCGCATGTTGACGACGGTGAGGTCGAACTCGCGGCCGATTTCCTCCGCCACCGGCAGCATCGCGCCGAAAGCGAGCAGGGCGATGCGGGTACCGCGCCGTCGCACCAGCGCCTGGCCGATGGGGATCGTGTCGAACCCGGCTTCGATCGCGACGCCCGGACCGGTGCCGCGCGGATAGCGCACCGCCGCGGGACCGGCGTACTGGAAACCGGTGGTCAGCATCTTCCGGCATTCGTTCTCGTCGGCCGGCGCCATCACCACCATGTCGGGAATGCAGCGCAGGTAGCTGAGGTCGAAGCTGCCCGAATGGGTGGCGCCGTCGGGGCCGACCACGCCGCCGCGATCGATCGCGAACAGCACGTCGAGGTTCTGCAGGGCGACGTCGTGGATGAGCTGGTCGTAGGCGCGCTGCAGGAAGGTCGAGTAGATCGCGACGACGGGCTTGGCGCCCTCGCAGGCCATGCCTGCGGCCAGCGTCACCGCGTGCTGTTCGGCGATCGCGACGTCGAAGTAGCGATCGGGATATTCCTTCGAGAAACGCACCAGGCCCGAGCCTTCGCGCATCGCCGGGGTGATGCCCATCAGCTTCGGATCGGCGGCCGCCATGTCGCACAGCCAGTCGCTGAAGATGTCGGTGTAAGTGGGTTTCTTCGGGCCGGACTTGTTCGCCATGCCCTTGGACGGATCGAAGGGTCCGACCGCGTGGTAGCCGATCTGGTCGCCCTCGGCGAGCTCGAAGCCCTTGCCCTTGGTGGTGATGACGTGGAGCAGCTGCGGACCCTTGAGGGTCTTGAGCGTCTTCAGGGCACCGAGCAGGGAAGGGATGTCGTGGCCGTCGATCGGGCCGGAATAATGGAAGCCCATCTCCTCGAACAGGGTCGAGGGCACGAACATGCCCTTCCAGTGTTCCTCCCAGCGCCGCACGAAACGGCCAGCCGGGCGCTTGCGGCCGCCGAGCAGTTTCTTGCCGCCTTCGCGTACTGCGTTCATCGTGCGGCTGCTCATCAGCCGGCCGAGCATCTTGGTCAGGCCCCCGACGTTCTCGGAGATCGACATCCGGTTGTCGTTGAGGATCACCAGCAGGTTCGGCTCGGGACTCATGCCGCCGGCGTGGTTGAGCGCCTCGTAGGCCATGCCCGCGGTCATGGCGCCGTCGCCGATCACCGCCACGACCTTGCGCGGATCGCCGGCGCGTGCGAGCGCGATCGCCATGCCGAGCGCGGCCGAGATCGAGGTCGAGGAGTGGCCGACGCCGAAGGTGTCGTAGTCCGATTCGTCGCGACGCGGGAACGGCGCCAGGCCGTCCTTCTGCTTGACCGTGCCGATGCGGTCGCGGCGGCCGCTGAGGATCTTGTGCGGGTAGCACTGGTGGCCGACGTCCCAGACCAGGCGGTCGGTCGGCGTGTCGTAGAGGTAGTGCAGGGCCAGGGTCAGCTCGATCACGCCCAGACCCGCGCCGAAATGGCCGCCGGAGGCGGCGACCGATTCGATCAGGTAGGCGCGCAGCTCGGCGGCGATCGCCGGCAGCTCGCCTTCGGGGAACTGCCGCAGGCCGGCCGGATCATCGATGCGGGCGAGCCGCGGATAGCGCTGGGCGTCGATCATGGCCGGCTATTGTCGCCTCCGACGGCGCCATGGGGCAAGAAAGCCCGGTCGATGGCGCCGATCTCCCGATCAGCGTGCCTGGATCAGCGGGTGCCGCGCAGGCGCCCAAGCAGGCCACCGCCACCTTTCGGCGGAGAGGACGGACCCGACGGCGGCGCGTTCATCACTTCGGCATAGCCGGTTTCGAGGCTGGCGTTGATGAAGTCGTTGACGTCGGGCAGCGGGGTGTCGCTCTTGATGGCGATCTCGGCCGGAGTCCCGGGCGCCTGCATCATCGTGGTGGCGATGCGCATGTGCTTGGGGAATTCGCGTTCGGTCTTGGGCCACTTGGTCAGGCGGAAGCGGCTGTCCGGGTCGTAGCCTGGCGCGAGCTCGCCATGTCCCTGGATGAGGGCGTACAACCAGCGCAGGCGCGACAGCGGCTGCTGCACGTTGGTGCCGGTCAGGTGCTTGTTCACGTCGGCGCCGCTGAGTGCCTGCCAGCGGTCGGCGCGCAACGTGCCAAGCTCGCAGTACGGAATGTAGGGCTTGAGCGTGGGGCCACCGATGTAGCTGTCGGTGCGAGGGTCGATGACGAGAGCCGGCACGCCGTCGGCCTCGAGCCGCGAAGGCGCCTGCAGTCCGCCCGGTTGCAGGTAGTCCCACATCACCGGATCGCGCTGCGCGGGCGCCATGCGCCGCGGAGGCGGTGGTGGTGCCGGTTCTGGCGCCGGTGGTGGCCTGGGTGCTTCGACCCGGACCGGCGGTGGTGTCTGGTGGACGGGCGCGGGCGCTGGCTCGGAAGCCTTCGGCACGGGAGGTGGCGCCGCTGCGCCGACCGCGCGATGGGAGCCGGTGACCGTTGCGCCGACTGCGGGATGCGAACCGGTGATCGCCGCCTTGTTGGTGACGTGTCCGGCCGAGGCCTTCTTGAGCGCGTCGACCAGCGCTTCGGCCGTCACCGGGCGCACCAGCACATGCTCCGCCTCGGACTCGGGCCGCGACGAGATCGCGATGATGTACTTGCCGCTGTTGTGCGCCTTCAGCCAGGTCATGTGGCCATAGATCGAGTCCATGTCCACGATGATGACCTTGGCCTGCGCTTCGGAAACCAGGTTCCAGTCGCCGCCGAGCCATTCGTTGGCTTCCGAGAAAAGCAGCTTGAGCTTGGCTTCCTCGGCTCGGTCCATCCCGGTAAAACACAGAGTAGGCATGGCTCCAGTCCCCCTGGCGACGGCAACAGACGTCCTTTCCCGAAGTGTCATCCGAACCGGAGCGGCTCGTCAACGCGCAATGACAAGTGCGAATACCGCGCGGGCCGCCCGACCCGGCGCGAGGTCACATGGTGCGCGGGTTGTTCTTCGGCAAGTGGCTCTTCAGGAAAGCCATCTGGTCCGCGAGTATGTGCCTGTTGGACAGGATCAGGTGTTCCACCCAGCTTGGCCGGTACGGCACCGCGAGCAGGGGCATGCCGGCCTGCTGCGGGGTGCGGCCGCCCTTGCGCGAGTTGCAGTGGAAGCAGGCGGTGACCACGTTTTCCCAGACGTCGCGACCACCGCGCGACAGCGGCTGGACGTGGTCGCGGGTCAGGTGGTGGCGTCCGAACTCGTGGCCGCAGTAAAGGCAAAGCTGGGCATCGCGGGCGAAAAGGGTGGTGTTGGTCAATGCCGGCGAAGGCACCAGCGCACTGCCTCGCGCATGGCCGCGCGCGGCGACGATCGGGTGCAGTTCGAGCATGCTCTGGGTTCCGAGCAGCCGGTTGTGGCCGCCGTGCAGGACCAGGCAGGGTTCACCCAGCGTCCACGCCACCGCATCGCGCACATAGAGGCAGGCGGCGTCCTGCCAGGTGATCCAGTCGAGGATGCGGCCGTGGGCGTCGAGCGACAGCACGCGCGGCCAAGCGATTTCGCGCACGCCGGAGGTTTCGTGGAAAGGCCGCAATGAGGCCAGCGGTTCATCGCGACGAGGGCGAACCGCGTCGCCGAAGCCCGGGAACGCCGGACCCGCAAGGATCCGGCCATGGATGTGTGCTGGCTCGGCTGTATCAGGCTCCATGGGATTCCAGCATATACACCCATTGCGACGATTTTTATAGCGCGGCCTCCGATCCGCGCGGTCGCCTTGTCCGGTTGCCATCGCCGAGTGCGTGACTATCGATGGGCGCCATCGAAGGCAGCCCTCCCCCCAAGTCATCCCATGGAGTCTCCCATGTCACGCACTCCGTATTCGATCAAGCTTTTACATATCGCCCTCGCGGCGGCCCTGCTGAGCGCGTCCGCCGCGAATGCGGACACCAGGGCGCAGCGCAGCAGCGCGGCGACCAGGCAGGTGAAAGCCGAGGCCCACAGCGAAGGCCGCGCGCCGCAGGTATCCGGATCGAAGCTGCCGCCCCTGCCGGCGCACACCAACGCCGCTGGCGTGATGGCCAAGCCCACCGCCGACCAGGTCGGCGATGCCGACACGTTCGGCCGCAACGTCGTCTGGGACGGCCTGATCAATACCGGAACGATCACGATGGCCGCCGACTGCACGCCGCAGCCCGGGGATCCGGCGCCAGGTCCTGACGATCGCTGCATCACGATCGCGCCTGGCACGGCGCTGACGCCGATCGACCTGCCGGACATCGGGCGCATGACCCTGCCGGCCAAGAGTTCGCACAACATCCTGTGCCACTGGCTGTCGCCGATCGTGATCTATTCGCTCTACAACAACACCGGCGCGAGCGCGACCGGGCGGATTACGCTCTCGCCGTATCTGAAGGTCGAGAGCGAAGTGCTGAACGATCCGGGCATGATCGACCCGACCACCGGCCTGCCCTTCAATGGAGCGCTGGAGACGAGCTTTTCGGCAAGCTACCAGGATGCGCGCACGCTCGCGGCGGGTGATCGCGCCACCGAGCGCTTCAGCGATTCGCGCGTCTGCATAGGCGGCACGATCTCGCGCCAGGGCCTGATCCAGGGTTACGGGCTGACGGATGCGCAGGTGGACAAGTTCTTCAAGAAACCGATGACGCTGCGCTTCGGCCTGCGCGGTTCGGCCAGCCTCGTCGACTTCGCGAGCATCATCTATGGCTTGCGGATCATGGGCGACTGACGCGGTCGCTTGATGTCGATGTCGCGGGGCCGTCCGTCTGCGAGGACGGCCCTGTCGCTTCAGCTGTCGAACAAGGCCGCGTCGAGCGTCAGCAGCGGAGCCGCTCCCGCGTGGATGGCCGCCGCGTGCGCGAGCGTGCGCGGCAGGATGCGCGAGAAGTAGAAGCGCGCGGTCTCGCGCTTGGCGGTCTTCATCCCGGCCGGCGCGGAGGCATCGGCCGCGGCCACGGCGCGCGCCCACCAGTAGGCGAGCGCGACATAGCCCGAATAGAAAAGGTAGTCCACCGAAGCGGCACCAACCTCCTCGGCGTTCGCCATCGCGCGCTTGCCGACTTCCATCGTCAGCTCCTGCCATTCGCCCGCCTTCTCGCCGAGCGGACCGGTGAACTCCGCGAGCGATTCATTGCCAGCCTGTTCCTCGCAGAACTGCTGGATCATCTCGAGGAACTGTCGCAGCCCCGCGCCCTGCAATTGCATGATCTTGCGGCCGAGCAGGTCGAGCGCCTGGATGCCGGTGGTGCCTTCATAGAGCGTGGTGATGCGGGCGTCGCGCGCGAGCTGTTCCATGCCGTGCTCGGCGATGTAGCCGTGGCCGCCGAAGCATTGCAGCGCGTGGTAGGTGCACTCCACGCCCCATTCGGTGAGGCAGGCCTTGACGATCGGCGTGAGGAAGCCGAGCAGTTCGTCGGCGCGGCGTTTCTCGTCGGCGTCGCTGGTGTGTTCGAGCACGTCGACCAGGGTGGCCGCGTGATAGCTCAGCAGGCGGCCGCCTTCGATCAGCGCCTTGCAGGTCAGCAGCATGCGCCGCACGTCGGGATGCACGATGATCGGGTCGGCGGGCTTGTCGGGAAATTTCGCGCCCGACAGCGCGCGCATCTGCAGGCGCTCGCGCGCGTAAGCCAGCGCGTTCTGGTAGGCGCGATCGGCGAGCCCGAGTCCCTGGATGCCGACCGCGAGGCGCGCGGTGTTCATCATGGTGAACATCGCCATCAGGCCCTTGTTCGGCTGCCCGATCAGCCAGCCCTGCGCGCCGTCGAAGTTCATCACGCAGGTCGCCGAGCCGTGGATGCCCATCTTGTGCTCGATGCTGCCGCAGCGCACCGCGTTGCGTTCGCCCATGACGCCGTCGCGGCCGACCTTGTGCTTGGGCACGATGAACATCGAGATGCCCTTGGTGCCCGCCGGCGCATCCGGCAGGCGCGCAAGCACGAGGTGGACGATGTTGTCGGTGAGGTCGTGCTCGCCGGCGGTGATGAAGATCTTGGTACCGCTGATTGCGTAGCTGCCGTCCGCGTTCGGGACGGCCCTGGTCTTGAGCAGGCCGAGATCGGTGCCGCAATGCGGCTCGGTCAGGCACATCGTGCCGGTCCAGCGACCCTCGACGATGGGCTTGAGGAAGGCCTGCTGCTGCCACGGCTCGCCGTGGTGCTTGAGCGCCTCGGTGGCGCCGTGCGAAAGCAGCGGGTAGTTGCCCCAGGCGAGGTTGGCGGCGTCGATCATTTCCTTGAGCGCCACGCCGAACGATTCCGGCAAACCCTGGCCGCCGAATTCCTCCGGCGCCACCAGGCCGGTCCAGCCGCCCTCGACGAACTGCTCGTAGGCATGCACGAAGCCCGGCGGCGAGGTCACCGCGCCGGTGTCGCGGTCGTGCGTGCAGCCCTCCTGGTCGCCGACCGCGTTGATTGGCGCGAGCACGCCCTGGGTGAACTTCGCCGCTTCCTCCAGCACCGCATCCATCAGGTCGCGCTGCGCGCTCGCGAAGCCCAGGCGTGCGTACAGCGCCTCGGCGCCGATCACGTCGTAGAGCGCGAAGCGGATGTCGCGCAGCGGGGCTTCGTAACGGTTCATGCAGTGCTCCGGTTCATGGGGATGGCGTCCGCGCGGGTGCGGACCGGTAGTTCGCGTGGTGTGAGTCGCGGCAGCGCGGCGCTCAGCGCAGCACGCCGCTCAGTCCCGGGATCGGGCTCAGCTCGCCTTCGAAGGTGTAGTCGTGCTCGCCGGCGGGATCGCTGGTGCTGATGTGGCCGGCCAGCTTGTAGCGGATGCTGCCCGCATGCAGCGCCGCCACGGCCGCTTTGGCGTCCGGCGCGGGCGTGAGGGTGGTTTCGACGACATCGACCGATTCGGGGCCGATGCGCATTGCCGGCGACGTCGTGACATGGCCGGCGTCCTTGCCCGCGATCTCGATCTTCGCATCGACCTTGGCGAAGGTTTCCGAGACCTCGCTGTAGTTCTGGATGCGCAATTGCAGTTGCCAGTTGCCGTCGGGCCCGATCGTCAGTTGCTGGATGCTCGCGCGCGGCGGGAAGACGTGGTGGGGGGCGTCGCTGGCGCAGGCGGCCAGCAGCACGGGGAGGGCCAGGATCCAGCAGGTGCGAGCGAATCGCATGGTCGGCATCCGGATGCGTATGGAGAATGGCCGGAAGGATAACAGGCGCCTGAAGACCGGCGCGCGCATGTCCGAAGCGCGACCCATTCGGGGGTCTCGATGTTCACATTCGAGTCACGGTTTCCGCGACCGGGTTCGCATTTCGCCGGTTTTGCCGGTGCTAGCTTCGAGCCTGTATTAGGGGAGAGAGGGCGCATCGCCGGGCCATGCCGGCGATGCGCCAGCGGCCGGTTCCACGCCGGCCTTGCGTTGGCTTGGAGCAGGGGGAGTGCGGGTCGGGGACGCATCGTTTCCGTGGCCCGGGCCGTCCGCCATCACCGGAGGAGCCATGAAGCGTACGAACTATTCCCGCACCCGGCGCGCGAGCCTGCGCCTGCTGTGCGTCTCGGTCATCTTCGGCTTCGGCTGCAATGTTGCCCTCGGCCAGACCGTCGGATCGAACGAAGGCGGCACGGTGCCGCACCCGGTGCCGGAGTTCCCCGCGAACAACTGGTGGAACACCGACATCAGCAAGGCGCCGGTCGACCCGGGTTCGGCGAATTTCATCAAGCACATCAACAACGGCAAGCCCCGCCACCTGCATCCCGATTTCGGCGGCAACGCGGACCCGCAATACAGCTACTTCCAGTACGGCATCTACGGCTTCCCCTATGTCGTGGTGGACGGCGTCACCGGCGTCGGCAAGAGCCCGCCGCCGCTGCAGGCCGTCAATTTCTACTACTCCAGCGAGAGCGACGGCGTCGACCATTCGACCGACACCGCGTTCCCGTTCTACCCGATCCCTCCCGAGGCGACCACGACGCCGCACTGGGTCGAATGCGGCGACCCGGCCACGATGGACGAGCGCGGCGACTGCGATCGCCACCTGCTGATCATCGACCGCGACCACAAGTACCTCTACGAGCTGTGGAACGTCTGGTACGACCAGGCCCATTCGCAGTGGAACGCAGGTTCCGGCGCCTTCTTCGACATGACCAAGAACGTGCGCCGGCCCAGTGGCTGGACGTCCGCCGACGCCGCCGGCCTGGCGATCTTCCCCGGCCTGGTGCGCTACGACGAAGTCTTCAACACCGACGGCACCAACGTGACCGAGATCAAGCACGCCTTCCGCGTCACCGTGCGCGACAGCAACGGCTTCGTCTATCCGGGCTCGCACAAGGCCGGCCATGCCACCGGGGCGCTGCCGATGGGTACGCGCCTGCGGCTCAAGGCGGGCGTGGACATCTCGGGGTATCCGGCCGCGATGCAGAAGATCTTCAAGGCGATGAAGACCTACGGCCTGATCGTCGCCGACAACGGCACGGACATGTACATCAGCGGCACCTACGACACGAGATGGAACAACGGCTCCCTGAATCCGGCCTTCAACGGGTTGACGGCGAGCAACTTCGACGTCATCCAGCTCGGCTGGAAGCCGCCCTTGAGCGCGATCACCGCGACGCCCGAACCGGCCCTGGGCGGCAACGACATGGCCGGCAAGGTCACGCTCCTGGCCGCAGCGCCGACCGGGGGAGCGGTCGTGACCCTGAGCGCGTCGGGCACCGTCACCTTGCCGCCCAGCGTCACCGTGCCTGCCGGTGCGACGACGGCGTCGTTCACCATCACCACCCCGGTGGTGACCGCCATCAAGAATCCGATCATCACCGGTTCGTACTCGGGCGGCATCCAGCACGAAACCCTCGCGATCGAGCCGCCGCCGGTCCTGCACGGGTTCACCGTGAATCCGCTGACCGTCGCCAGCGCCGGGACTGCCACCGGTACCGTCGTGCTGAACGAGGCTGCGCCCGGCGCCGCCATCAAGGTGACCCTGCTGAGTTCGGACACGACGGCGGCGACCGTCCCCGCAAGCATCAGCGTGCCCCTGGGGGCGACCTCGGCCTCGTTCACGGTTACCGCCAAGAACGTGACCGCGCAGAAGACCGTCACGATTTCCGCGACCTATTCGGGCGTGACCAAGAACGTCGTGGTCACGGTCAAGCCGCCGGGCTAGTCAGCAGTACATGTTGCGTGCGATCCGGGGATGGATCGCACGCGCAATCCTGGCGCGGCCGGTCGCCGACGTGGCCAGGGCGGCGCGTCAGTTCGAAGGCTGGATGCCCTGCGCGCGCAGGATGGCGTCCATGCGTGCCTTGACGTGGGCGAGGTCCTCTCCTCCGGCGCTGGCCTCGATCGCATCGGCCTGCCCGGCGAACGCCGCCCACAGGTCGTCGTGGTCGGCCTCGTTCAGGACCAGCATCGCCAGGTCGCGCTCGAGCTCGTCGAGCATGCTGTCGAGTTCGTCGCGGCTCTTCCTCATGGACCGGATCCGTGGAAACGTGTCGTCGAAGCATACCGAAGGACGAAGTTCGCGCGACACCGCAGAACCCCCGGCAAACGGTTTCGGAATGCAGGCTGTTCCGGACCGGCCGGTCGGAGCGGAACGACGGAGTCCCTGTAGACCCCCGGAGCTTCGGCTATGCTTGTGGGCGGGACAGGGGGAACGAGGGGTGGGTGATGGCCAGGAATCGGAGCGAACTCGACAGCATCCTCGACGAACTCGAGAAGGAGCTGCCGGCACTCCTGAAGGACACCGAGGACGAGGAGGACTTCCTCATGGCGTTCGCGGCCCTGTCCGATGCGATCGAGGACAGCGTCGATCCGGAAGACCTGCCCTATGTCCGCCAGCGCATCGACGACATGCTCGGCAAGCATGGCGTACATCCTTCGGGCAAGAGCGGCAGGCACTGATCGGCGACGCACGGACGCGCTGTAAACAGAGCTGTCTCTGCGCCGAATCGAGAAGGCACGGCTAGTCCAGGACCTTCTTCAGCGCGCTGCGTGCGGCCGCGAAGGAGAAATGCTGCTCGACGTTGTCGATGCCGTGGTGGGCGAGCGATTCCCACAGGGCGCGATCGTCGTAAAGCCGCAGCACCGCTTCGGCAAAGCCCTGCGCATCGCTGCCGACCAGCACGTCCACGCCGTCGCTCAGATGCATGCCCTCGACCGCGGCCGGCGTTGCGACCACCGGTTGCCCGTGCGCCATGCTCAGGTTGATCTTGCCCTTGACGCCGGCGCCGTAGCGCAGCGGCGCCAGGCCGATGCGGCAGCCATCCATGAACGCGTCGAGGTCGGGCACGTGGCCATGCACGCGCACGCCGGGCAGTTCGCCCAGTGCCAGCACTTCGCGCGTCGGCCACGCGCCGACCAGGTGCAGGACAATGTCCTCGTGGTGAGCGCGGATCAGCGGGAAGACTTCACGCGCCATCCAGTTCGCCGCATCCACGTTCGGCGGGTGGCGACAGCTGCCGACGAAGACGAGATCGCGGCGCGCGTCGAATCCGGTGCGATCGGGTTTCACCTCGTGCACGTTCGACAGCACTTCGACCCGCGCGCCAGGCGCATCGCGTTCGAGCAGTTCCTTCTCGACCGGGCTGACGACGAGGGTGAGGTTGGCCTTGCGCACCATCCGCAGCTCGCGCTCGCGCGTCTTCAGCGCCTTGCGCAGCATGGCGGCGTTGCCCGTCAGCTCCGCCTCGCGCCGCTCGCGCAGGAAGTGCAGGTCCACGGTGTCGAACACGAAGCGCGCGCGCGGCGCGTGGCGTCGCGCCAGGGCGAGATAGTTCGTGGCGACGTCGTGGCGGCTGGCGATGATGACGTCGAACAGCCGTCCGTTTTTCCTGAACCACGCGCCGACATGGCGTATCCACGGTTTCCACCAGACCTGGACGCCGAGTTGCTGCAAGGCCTCGGTGTAGCCGCCGTCATGCGCGCGGCTGTCGGAAAAGAAACTCACCGCACAGCCTTCGTCGTGCAGCAGGGTCAGCAGGTTGAGCATGCGCAGCGAGCCCGAGTCGCGGTCCGGCGTCGGCGTGCAGGCGTCGATGACCAGCACGCGACGGCGGGCGCGGTGCTCGCAGGCGATCCGGACGTCGCTGTCGGGCCGCGGATGCGATGCCAGCGCCTCGCTCCAGCGGGTCCTGAATTTCCTGCGGTTGACCGGCTGGTAGGCCTTGGTGCCGAGGGCGACGTCGGTGCCCGAGCTGACGCCCTCGAAATGCACGACCGTCGAAGCCGGCTGGTAAAAAACGCGCAGGCCTGAGGAGCGCACCTTCATCGCCAGGTCGGTGTCCTCGTAGTAGGCAGGCGTGTAGTGCGGATCGAAGCCCTCGAGTTCCTCGAACAGCGCGCGCGGAATGGCGATCGCCGCGCCGGAGCAGTAGTCGACTTCGCGCACGAAATTCCAGGCCGGGGCGCGCGGATCCTCGAAGCGGCCGCAATTCCAGCCGGTGCCGTCGTTGAACACGATGGCGCCGGCTTCCTGGAGGCGGCCGTCGGGGTAGACCAGCTTGGCGCCCACCAGGCCGGCGCTGGGATGGGTGGCGAAGGTGCCGATCAGCGCATCCAGCCAACCCCGCTGCACCGCGGTGTCGTTGTTGAGGAAGACCAGGTACTCGCCGCGCGCGATCGCGGCGCCGGCGTTGCTGGCGCCGATGAAGCCCAGGTTGGTCCGGTTGGTGACCACGCGCAAGCCCTCGATCCCGCGCAGGCGCAGGGAGGTTTCGTCGGTGGAGGCGTCGTCGACGACGATGATCTCGAAGGGCGTGGCATCGCCGCAGGCCGCCAGCGCACGCACGCAGGCCAGGGTGAAAGGGAAATGGTCGTGGACCGGGACGATGATGCTGGCCACCGGCTCGACGGCGCAGGGAATCGTGAAGGGCCTGAACGGGCGGTTTTCCGGTATTGCCAGCGGCAGCGGCCGGATCGCCTTCGGGCCGCGCAGTTCCTGTACGGCGCGGACGAGGGTGTTGCGGAGCCCGCGGCGTCGAAGGCTGGCGCCGGTGCGGTCGAGCGCGCTGCGCGAACGTCGCCAGGCGAACTCCAGCGGCGTGACGAGGTCTGTGAGGCGGCGCGGCGGCGGCTCGGAATCGCGGGGCGGGATCGGCGGCATGCTCGGACGGCGTTCGGCAAGCGGCAAGGCTACAACCCGCAGGAGCGCAGCGACAGCCGATGCGGGACGCGCGTTACATACAGGTTAAACTGACGGCGCAAAAACCGGAGACGCCATGCGGCGCAAGAACGACGAGATCGAGGACGAAGACGACGGGCAGGACGAGGACGAATCGCCCGGCCGCCGCTCGTGGTGGCGCTGGATCCTCTATCCGATGCTGCTCGGCTTCGGCTTGCTGCTCGGCCTGGCCATCCCCTACATCTGGGTGCTCGACGGCGAGGTGCGCGACAAGTTCGGGCAACTGCAATGGCAGGTGCCGACCACGGTGTACGCGCAGCCGTTCGTGGTCGCGGCCGGCCGGCCGATCGATGCCGCCAACCTGCAGCTCGAGCTCGATGCGGCGCAGTACCGCAACGACGGCGTCGGCAGCGATCCGGGCAGCTACGCGCGCACCGGCGACCGTTTCCTGATCAGCAGCCGCGGCTTCACCGGCCTCAAGGGCCCCGAGCCGCCATTGAAGGTCGAGGTGCAGCTCGGCGGCGGCAACGTGGTGTCGATGCGCATGCAGGGCGGTGGAGCGACGCTGGGCTCGCTGGCACTCGACCCCGCGCGCATCGCAGCTCTGTACGGATCGACCCAGGAAGAACGCGAGCTGGTGCGCGCGGCCGACGTGCCGCCGCTGTTCGTGGCAGGGCTGCAGGCGGTCGAGGACCGCAACTTCAAGACCCACCACGGCGTGGACGTGTGGGGCATCGTCCGCGCGGTCTGGGTGGATGCGCGCGAAGGCGGCGCACGCCAGGGCGGCAGCACGCTCACCCAGCAGCTCGTGCGCAACCTGTTCCTGACCAACGAACGCAGCGTCAAGCGCAAGGTCAACGAGGCGCTGTACGCGATCATCATCGAGTCGCGCTTCGACAAGCAGACGATCCTCGAGGCCTACCTCAACCAGGTCTACCTCGGGCAGATGGGCAACGAGTCGATCCACGGCGTCGCCGCGGCTTCGAAGTTCTGGTTCGGGCGCCCGTTGAACGCGCTGCCGAAGCAGGACATCGCCCTGCTGATCGGCCTCATCAAGGGACCTTCGTACTACGACCCGCGTCGCTCTCCCGATCGCGCCCTGCAGCGGCGCAACGTGGTGCTCGACGAGTTCGTCGAGACCGGACTGATCACCGCCGACGAAGCCACGCACCTGAAGACGACGCCGCTGGACATCAGCGCGCGCCCGGGCATCGTGACCAATCGCTATCCGGCCTTCGTCGACCTCGTGCGTCGGCAGTTGCAAAGCGATTATCCGGCCGACAGCATCAAGGGCGCCGGCATGGTGGTCCACACCACGCTCGATCCGGCGGCCCAGATCGACGCCGAGAACGCGCTGGCCGAGACACTCGAGAAAGTGCAGCGCAAGAAGGGACCCTCGCTCGACGGTGGCCTGGTGGTGACCGACGTGCACGATGGCGATGTGCTCGCGGTGGTCGGCGGCCGCGATCCGACCGGCCTGGGTTTCAATCGCGCGCTCGACGCGCAGCGACCGGTGGGCTCGCTGCTCAAGCCCTTCGTCTACCTGCTCGCGCTCGCGCAGCCGTCGAAGTATTCGCTGGCGACGGTGATCAACGATGGCGACGTCGAAGTCACCCTCGGCAACGGCCGCTCGTGGTCGCCCGACAACGACGACCACCGCGACCACGGCCAGGTGCGGATCATCGATGCGCTCGCGCAGTCGTACAACCACGTCGCGGTGCGCGTGGGCATGGACGTGCAGGTCGAGCGCCTGTCGAAGCTGATGAAGGTGCTGGCCGGCATTGACGCCGGGCAGAACCCTTCGCTGATCCTCGGCGCCACCGACCAGACCCCGTTCGCGATGGCCCAGCTCTACCAGTTCATCGCGTCCGGTGGCCAGGTGCAGCCGCTGCATGCGGTACGCGGCGTGCTCGACGCGCACGGCGCCCTGGTCAAGCGCTACGACAGCACGCCCGCCGCCGCGCAGGCCGGCGATGCGCTCGCCGCGCGGCTGGTGATGCTCGCGATGCAGCAGGTGGCGATCTCCGGCACCGCCGGTTCGCTGCAGAGGGACGGGCTGGGCTTCCTGCAGCCGGCCGGCAAGACCGGCACCAGCAACGACAGTCGCGATAGCTGGTTCGCGGGATTCACCGGCAGCCACCTCGCGGTGATCTGGGTCGGCAACGACGCCAACCAGGAGACCGGGCTGTATGGCGCCACCGGCGCGCTGCGCGTGTGGGCAGGCCTTTTCAAGCGCCTGCCAAGCGCGCCACTGAAGGTCGGTGACGACGGTTTCGACTGGGCATGGGTGAGTCCCGAAGCCTGGGCAAGCGTGGATCCGAGCTGCCCGGGCGCGCGCCGCTTCGCTTTCGTGAAGGGTTTCGCGCCGCCCGGGCCTTCGGCCTGCGACGCATCCGCCAGTCCGGGCGACGAATCGGGATGGATCCGCGTGCCAAGCGCGGACGAGGTCGATCCGTTGACGGGCGCGCCGCTTTCGCCGAACGCCGCATCGGCTGGATCGGACGCGGCGAGTCCCGCGGGCGCCGAGCCATCGGGCAACGCTGCGCAGCAACCACCGCCCGCCGCCGCCCCGACGCCATCGCCGGCGCAGGACGGTGGGCAATGAAGGCGCTGCGCTTCGGGGCTTTCGCCATCTGCACCGAGGAACGCGGAGCGAAGCCGGGCGTTTCCGTCACCGCGACCGAACCGCATCGCTCGGTCCTGCGCGTGGCGTCGCTCGTTGGCGTGCTGGCACTGGCCGCCTGCATGTCGGAGGCGCCACAACCGACCGTCGTGCGCCCGGCCATGCCTTCGCCGCGCGAAATGCTTGCGCAGGTGCGCACATCCGGCGCGGCCGATCCGCAATCGCTGGAAGTGCAGCCGCTACGCGACCCGCGCGTGGCCGACCTGCGCGCGCGCGCAGACCGGTTCGAGGCGCAATCCGACTATGTCGGAGCCGCGCAGGCGATCGCGCAGGCGCTGGCGCTGGATCCGGGCGATCCCGAATTGCTGCAGCAGTCGGCCGAATTCGCGCTCTATCGCGGCGACTGGACGCAGGCGGGCGCCTTCGCGCAGCAGTCCTTCGAGCGCGGGCCGAAGGTCGGCTCGCTGTGCCGGCGCAACTGGTCGACGCTGCGCTTCGTGCGGCAGGCGCATGGCGATGCGGCCGGTGTGCAGGAAGCACTCGCGCAAGCGACGGCCTGCAACGTCGAGCCGCCCGCACGTTACTGACGATGACCCTCGCAGAAAGGACGCGCGAGGCGCTGGTCGAGGCCGGCCCGCTCGCGCAGCGACTGCCGGGCTACACCCCGCGTGTCGCGCAACTGCATCTCGCCGAGGCGATCGCGCAGGCTTTTGAAAGCCGCGACTACCTGATCGCCGAGGCCGGTACCGGCACCGGCAAGACCTACGCCTACCTCGTGCCCGCGTTGCTCTCCGGCCAGCGCGTGATCGTCTCCACCGGCACCCGCGCGCTCCAGGACCAGCTCTACCATCGCGACCTGCCGCGCGTGCGCGAAGCGCTCGGCGCAGGGCTGCGCAGCGCGCTGCTGAAAGGCCGCGCGAACTACCTGTGCCTGTACCGCATGAACCAGTCGCGCGGCGACGCGAAGTTCGCCTCGCGCGAAGTCGTCGCGCAGTTCCAGCGCGTGCTCGCCTGGTCCACGCGCACGCGTCGCGGCGATCTTGCCGAACTCGCCGACATGCCGGAAGACAGCACGCTCTGGCCGCAGATCACGTCCACCGCGGAGAACTGTCTGGGCAGCGAGTGTCCGTTCTGGAGCGAGTGCTTCGTGGTGAAGGCGCGCGCCGAAGCGCAGGCGGCCGACCTCGTGGTCGTCAACCACCACCTGCTGCTCGCCGACCTGGCGATCAAGCAGGAAGGCTTCGGCGAGATCCTGCCGGGCGCGAACGCCTTCGTGCTCGACGAGGCGCACCAGCTCCCCGAACTGGCTGCGCAGTTCTTCGGCGAGGCGGTCGGCGCGCGTCATTTGAACGATCTTGCGCGCGACGCGATCGCCGAGTGCAAGGACGTGGCCGGCGCGCTGGCTTCGGTGCAGCAACCGGCGCGCGGACTCGAACACGCGCTGCGCGTGCTGCGCCTCGCGCTCGACCCGCTGCCGGCGCGGGGCACCCAGTCGCGCGTGCTCGCCGCGCGCGAAGCCTGCGAAGCACTGGATGCGCTCGACCATTCCATGGCCGAACTCGCCGGCGCGCTGGCGGGTTTGCAGGAGGCATCACCGGGTTTCGCCGCCGCGCACGAGCGCGCGCAGCGCCAGCGCGATCGCCTGGCGCGCTGGCACGACGGCGACGACGACGAGGTGCGCTGGTACGAGACCACGCCGCGCGGCTTCGTCCTGCAGCGCACGCCGCTGGACGTCTCCGCGCCGCTGCGGCAGTTCCGCGAGACGAGCCAGGCGGCGTGGGTGTTCACGTCGGCGACGCTGGCGGTCGACGCAAGCTTCGACCACATCGCCCATCGCCTCGGCTTGATCGAGCCGACGACGTTGCTGCAACCTTCGCCGTTCGACTGGCAGCAACAGGCGCTGTGCTATCTGCCGCGCGGCTTGCCCGAGCCGAGCCAGCGCGACTACGTGCGCGCGATGCTCGACGCGTTGCGCCCCGTGCTGCAGGCCTCGAACGGCCGCGCCTTCCTGCTGTTCACCTCGCACCGCGCGCTGCGCGACGCCGCCGACCTGCTCGCGAACGATCCCTGGCCGCTGTTCGTGCAGGGCACCGCGCCGCGCCACGTGCTGCTCGATCGCTTCCGCGCTTCCGGCAATGGCGTGCTGCTGGGCGCGGCGAGTTTCTGGGAAGGCGTCGACGTGCCCGGCGATGCACTCTCGGTGGTCGCGATCGACCGCCTGCCGTTCGCCGCGCCCGACGATCCGGTGCTGGAAGCGCGCCTCGATGCGGTGCGTCGCGGCGGCGGCAATCCATTCCGCGACGAACAACTGCCGACCGCGGTGATCTCCCTCAAGCAGGGCGCAGGACGCCTGATCCGCAGCTTCAGCGACCGCGGCCTGCTGGTGCTCTGCGATCCGCGCCTGCTGTCGAAATCCTACGGCCGCATCTTCCTCGACAGCCTGCCGCCGCTGCCACGCACGCGCGAGTTCGCCGCCGTGCAGGCCTTCTTTGCGCGACAATCGGCGCCGGAAGACGGGGGACGAGGTTGACGCACGCATGAAGCTGCTGGCGATCGAGACCGCGACCGAGGCCTGCTCGGTGGCGCTGTGGGACGAGGGCGAAGTGCGCGAGCGCTTCGAGCTCGCGCCGCGCCGCCATGCCGAACTGGTGCTGCCGTGGGCGGAG
Source organism: Lysobacteraceae bacterium (assembly GCA_036496805.1). GTDB lineage: Bacteria > Pseudomonadota > Gammaproteobacteria > Xanthomonadales > Xanthomonadaceae > SZAS-103. Next base: position 29,267 of record DASXKN010000032.1, on the reverse strand, counting down.
GCGCTGCTCGCAGAGGCCGGCGTCGCGAAATCGCAGCTCGACGCGATCGCGGTCGGCCGCGGGCCGGGTGCGTTCACCGGCGTGCGCCTGGGCGTGGCGCTCGCGCAGGGCATCGCGCTCGCACTCGATCGGCCGGTGGTTCCGGTGTCCACGCTCGCTGCGCTGGCGATGTGCGCTTCGCGGCAGCGCGAGGAAGACCAACGCGATGGGGAGGGCCGCATCCTGGCCGCCATCGACGCCCGCATGGGCGAGATCTACCTCGGCGCGTTCGTGCGCGATGCCGATGGACTCGTCGATGCGATCGAGGCGGAACGCCTGCTCAAGCCATCCGATGCGCATCGCTCCAGCGACGAAGCATGGATTGGCGTCGGCACCGGTTTCGCCGCCGAAGCCGGTGCGCTGGTCGCCGCGCTCGGTCCCTCGTTGCGACGCGTGGATGCGACGGCGCTGCCGCACGCGTGCGATGCCGCGCGGCTGGCAGCCCGCGCGTATTCGCGCGGAGACATCTTCGCACCCGAGCGCGTCGAGCCGGCCTACCTGCGCGACAAGGTCGCGCTCACGCTGGCCGAGCAGCAGGCCGCCCGCAACACTGGTTCCTGAGCGGGATCGTGGACCGGGACAGGCGATGACGACGCCTGTCCGCCGGACTCAGTAAGCCTTGAACGCCGCGCCCCACACAGCCTGCAGCCGGCGGTCGCGACCACACCCGATACGATAGCGTTCGTAGTATTCCGGGTTCTTCTTCGTGAAGTGCTGGTGGTATTCCTCGGCCGCGTAGAACGGACCGGCGACGCGGATCTGCACGGCGATCGGCGCGTGGAACAGCCCGGACTTCTCCAGCGCCTGCGAATACGCCTCCGCCTGCTTCAACTGCACCGGGTCCTGCACGAAGATCATGCTGCGATACTCGTCGCCGATGTCGCAGGCCTGGCCGCCGACCTGGGTCGGGTCGATGCGGTGGAAGTAGATGTCGAGCAGGTGGGCATAGCTGACCTTTTTTGGATCGTAGTGGACCTCGACGGTTTCGACATGGCCGGTGGTGCCGGTCGAGACCTGCTCGTAGCTCGGATTGGCGACGTTGCCGCCGCTGTAGCCGGAGATCGCCACGGTCACGCCGGGCACGTCGTCGAAGGCGTGCTCCATCGTCCAGAAGCAGCCGCCGGCGAAGGTCGCGACCGCGAGCTTGGCATTGCTCACCGTGTCGATCAGGGTGACGCTCGCGGCGTCGTTTCCCGCGAAGGCGTGCCCGCCCCAGGCCAGGGCCGCGGTTGCGGCCAGCGCGAGCGTCGTGCGCCATGTGGTCGTACGCATGTTCAGGTCCTCCATGCGGGCAGCGGCTGCCCTTTCGGAATGAAATCCAGGGCGACGCCGTTGTTGCACCAGCGCTTGCCGAGCGGCGCCGGGCCGTCGTCGAAGACATGGCCCTGGTGGCCGCCGCAACGGGCGCAGTGGTATTCGGTGCGCTCCTCGAAGGCGAGCTTGAAGTCCTGCTTGAAGGCGGCGTGGCCGGCGATGCACTGGGTGAAGCTCGGCCAGCCGGTGCCGCTGTCGAACTTGTTCTTCGAGAGGAACAGCGGCAGGAAGCAGGCCGCGCAGACGAAGGTGCCATCGCGGTGCTCGTTCAGCAGCGGACTGGTGAACGCGCGCTCGGTGTTTTCCTCGAACATCACGGCGTAGGAAGCCGGCGGCAGCAATTTCTGCCACGCGTCCTTCGGCTTGCGCAGGGTCGGAACGACGATGTCGACGATCTGGGTCGCGGCGCGCGCGAGCGATGCGAACGCCGGCAGCGCGACCAGCGCGGCCATCGATTGCAGCAGGGTGCGACGGTGCATGGCTTCCTCGCGTAGGCAGCCGGAGCGTGCCGGCATGCGCAGCTTTGGCCAAAGGACGTTTGGCGAGCGTGAACGGCAGGATGCCGCCGTTCACGCGATTGGACGCGGGAGTGGGCGATTCCTTACAGCACCGCCGCCCATGACGGTCGGCTCGGTCGCGGTCATGGTCTGGTTTGAATCGGGGTGGCGGCGAAAGTGCATGAGCCAAAGCCGCTTTCGTTCATCGTTCGCTTGAAACGTTGCGTTTTCGTTTATCGCAAAGCGGTTCCGGTCGCTGCCGCGCCCGGGCGACTTTTCTTTGCTTGTCCAAAGAAAAGTGCGCCAAAAGAAAGACACCCCAAGCTGCGCGCCCTGCGCACATCCATGTGCTCCGGGTCCGCGAACGAGGGCTGATTTTTCGGCAGCACCTCCTGCGCTGTCGAAAAACGGCGCGCATCCCTGCACGCCGCCCTTCGGGTTTGACCGCCCTCGTCCGCCGCTCCGCAGGGGCCCCATCAAGGCAGCGCATCCATGCGCTCAGAGCAAAGCAAGACAAAGCAGAGCTGAACTCGCCGCGAGGTGCTGCCGGTCTGGCAATTGGCTTGGCGGGCTTGGGTTCGGCTTGAAGCTCTTGCGCGCACGATGCGCGCGCTCTTCGAGGGGCCCCGTGCGTTGCGGTGGAGGGCGGCGGTTAACAGCCCGACGGGTGGCCGACAGGATGTCGGCCACCGTTTCGACGGTACAGAGGTTCGGCGCACTGCGCCGAACGCTGTAGCCATGGATGGCGCAGGCCGGGCTTTGGCTGCGGAGCGGGACGCGTAGCAGACAAAGCACCGTCGAAACGACCCGACGACTGGAACGAACCCTTGGCACATGGATGTGCCGAGGGCGCAACGCCCCGGGGTGCCCTTCTCTTTGGTGACTTTCTCTGACTCCGGGCATCCTGCCCTCCGCCCTTCAGGCCGGCTTCGCCGTTCGCGCCGCTCCTGCGGCGCAGTGGGCAAGCAAAGAGAAGTCACCCGCCCTCGGGCGGAGGCTTTGCTTTTGTTTAGTTGCGTCAATACACCCGCGCAAAGGCCAACGATCACTGCAAGCCGAAGTCAAGCGTCATACGTCCGCATGCCGTCAGCGGGCCGGATAGTCGAAATCGAATCGCGGCCACCTGATCAGGCGGGTTGCGCCAGCGCCTGCGCGAAGGAGATTGCCAGTCCGTCCGGATCGATGCAGACCGCCAGGCGGATGCCTTCTCCGGGCTGATCCATCGGTGGCATCACGAACGTCGCGCCGCGCGCCTGCAGTTGGGCGACGGTTGCGTCGAGGTCGGCGACCGAAAAACCGAGCGTGCAGGTTCCCGCCACCGGGCCATGGCTCGGCGCTCCGGTCGCCGCCGGCGCGAGATGGAGGGCGAGGGTGGTGGCGCCGGTGTCGAATTCGCTCCAGCCGGGCGATTCGAACTTCAGCGCGATGCCGAGCACGTCGCGATAGAACGCGACCGAGCGGCCCATGCCCGAGACGTTGACCATCGCGTAATCGATCCTGCCGAACATCGCACTGCTCCTTCCGGGAGGCGCCATCATGCGCCGGGGCGTGGCGCCGCGGAAGTTCCCTCGTGGGCCAGCAGCGCGACGCCCAGATGCCGCGCCAGGCCGAGGCCACCCTCGCGCATCACCTGGTCGTGGTTCCATGCGAACACCGGGGCGAGCAGGGGTGCGAACAGGCGCATCCACGGCTTGTCCACCACGACGGTCCAGTCGTAGCGCACGCGGGTCGTGTCGCCACGCGCCTCGAGCGGCCAGCGGCCGCGGCCGTCGAGATCGCCGGCGGCGGTTCCCTCCATCAAGGTCGGCCGCTGCAACGCGATCGTGTGCATGGCGAAGGAAAGGCGGTAGGGCAGGCGGCTGGACCAGGTGTAGCGGCGCAGTGCGCCGACGCCTTTGGCATCGCCCGGCTCCAGCTGTTCCACCGCGCGCACGTAACGCCACCAGCGCGGCCATTCCCCAGGTTTCGACAAGGCGTCCCAGACGCGTTCGATCGGCGCGTCGAGATGCCAGCATGTGGTGAGGAAGAACTGTTTCGTGTCGGAAGCCATCGTCGCCGCCGCGTCTTGCCCGCCGCGCCTCAGCGCATGTAGGCGCCGACCAGATTCCTGAAGTCGGCCTCGGTCTTGCACGCCCGGTGCTCGCCGGTAGGCAGGGTGACGTCGCAGGTGTAGGGCGGTATGTCAGCGGCCTGCTCGCCATTCTCGCTGTGCCAGCCGTAGCTCGCGAAGACCTTGCCGTCGGCGGCGTACAGGGTGATGTGCTTCCAGTCGGTGTCCAGCGAATTCTCCGAGCTCTCGATCAGGATGTAGCACTGGTCCAGCGTCGGGTTGAAATGGCCCTTGTGCCTGGCGGTCGGGTTGTCGTCGAGCCGCAGGGCCTGGAACCTGGCCAGCGCGCTCTGGTTGCACTGCAGTTGCGCCTGGTCGGCCTGCGCCGAGGCGGCATCCTGCTGCGCTTGCTGGTGGTGCTCCAGCACCGCGTACTGCGTGCGGTATTGCCAGATGACGAGCCCGACCAGGGTGGCGAGCACGATCAGGGTGATGAGTCTGCTGAGCATGGCGGTGGGCGATCTTGCGGTTCGGTTGGAAGCTTGCGGACAGCGTCGTGGCGACGGCGTGACGATGGGTTCTCAGTGCCGGAGCAGGAGCAGCGACGCCAGCCCGAGGAAGGAAGCATAGCCGCAGCAATCGGTGACCGTGGTGAGGATGGTGCCGCCGGCGAGCGCCGGGTCGATGCCCATGCGCTTCTGGATCAGCGGGATGAACACGCCGGCCAGCGCGGCCATGCACAGGTTGATCACCATCGCCGCGCCGAAGGCGATCGACAGCAGCAGGTCGCGGTACACGCCCAGCGAGACCAGCCCGACCGCAAGCGCCCAGAGCACGCCGTTGACCAGGCCGACGGCGACTTCCTTGCGCAGCAGCGGCATCAGGTTGGCCATGCTTACCTGGCCGAGCGCGAGCGCGCGCACCATGATCGTCAGCGTCTGGGTGCCGGCGATGCCGCCCATGCTGGGCACCACCGACATCAGCACCGCGGTGGCGACCACCTTCTCCAGCACCGGCTGGAAGTTGCCGATCACCCACGAGGCGAGGAACGCGGTCAGCAGGTTGATGCCCAGCCAGATCGCGCGGCTGCGCGCCGAGCGCGCGATCGGCGCGAACAGGTCGACTTCCTCGTCGAGGCCCGCCGCGCCCATCGCCTGGTGCTCGGCCTGTTCGCGGATGATGTCGACGATGTCGTCGATGGTGATGCGGCCGAGCAGGACGTTGTTGGCGTCGACCACCGGCGCCGATACCCAGTCGTGGTCGGAGAACTGGTTGGCGACTTCGCCGGCCGGCGTGTGCACCGGGATCGCCGGTTGCTCGTCGTCGAGCAGCTCGTTGATCGGTGTGCCCGAATCGTGGGTGAGCAGCGCGGTCAGCGCGACGCGACCGAGGTACTGGTGGCGGCGGCTGACCACGAACAGGTGGTCGGTGTGCTCGGGCAACTCGCCGCGCAGGCGCAGGTAACGCAGCACGACGTCCACGGTGACGTCGCCGCGTACCGTGATCGCGTCCGGATTCATCAGGCGGCCGGCGCTGTCCTCGGGATACGAGAGCACCTGCTCCAGGCGCTCGCGGTTCTCGCGGTCCATCGACTTGAGCACTTCGTCGATGACGGTGTCGGGCAGGTCCTCGACGAGATCGGCGAGGTCGTCGATGTCGAGGTCCTCGACCGCGGCGACCAGTTCGTCCGGGTCCATGTCCGCGATCAGGCCCTCGCGCACCTCGTCGCCGACGTGCACCAGCACCTCGCCGTCGTCCTCCGGATCGACCAGGCCCCAGACCACGTTGCGCTGGGTCGGCGGCAGCGATTCGAGGAGGTTGCCGATCTCGGCCGGCGAAAGACTGTTCACGAGCCGCCGCACCGGGCCGAGACGGCCGGTGTCCAGCGCTTCCGACAGCAGCCGGAGCTGGCGCGCGGTCTTGTCGTGGCGTGCGGCTTCGGCCATCGGGGGACTCCGGGAGACAGGCTATTATCGCTGGCGCCGGCGTCGCATCACAGCCACGACAAAGCCCGGCGTAACGGCCCTGCGGCCATCATCGCCGATGTCGATGGCGACTGCCCGCATCCGTCTTCGCATGCCCGACAAGGAGGTTCCATGCGTCTTCCGATCATTGCATCCACCGTGCTCGCCCTGGCCGCCTGCGACCACCAGCCGCCAGCGATGCCGACCCATGCCTTCAACGTCGAGGGCGTGACCCTGAAACTCGACCCGCCGGCGGCGCCGGACTGCAAGCCGTCGACGAACTACCGCGCGGTGCTGACGTGGACGGTGGATCCGAACGACACCCCCAAGACCGACGTCCGCCTCGACTCGCCCACCGGCAAGCTGTTCGCGCGCAGCAACGACAGCAAGGCGCACGCGGAGACCGGCGACTGGGTCAGGCCCGGGATGTGGTTCATGCTGGTCGACCGCCAGAGCGGAAAGTTGCTCGGCGCCGTGCAGGCCGGGCCGAAGCCCTGCCCGTAGGCGTCGGCCTTCAAGCCTCGGTGGCGGAGCGCGCCGCGCGCTTCGGCGCGTGACCCTCGAGCAGCCAGCGCTCGATCTGCGCGCGGTCGCGTGCCCGCAGCAACGCGCGTGCGCGGCCGCGCAATTGCCGCAGGTCGCTGTCGCGCACGACCTGGCGCACTTCCAGCAGGGTCGACGGGTGCAGGCTGAAATCGGTCAGCCCCAGCGCGAGCAGCAGCGCGGTGAAGCGCATGTCGCCCGCCATCTCGCCGCAGATCGCGACCGGGAGCTTGCGCTTCGCGCCGAGAGCGATGACGTCGTGGAGCACCTTCAGGAAGGCCGGGTGCAGCGGCGAGTAGAGGTCGGACAGCGCCTCGTTGTCGCGGTCGGCGGCGAGCATGTACTGCATCAGGTCATTGGTGCCGATCGAGACGAAATCGGTCTGGTCGACGAAGCCGTCGAGCGACAGCGCAGCCGCCGGCACCTCGATCATCGCGCCGATGTCGAAGTGGTCGCTGATCTCGTAGCCTTCGGTGCGCAGCTCGCGCGCGTGCTCGTGCACCAGTGCGCGCACCGCGACCATTTCCTCGCGCCGGGTGACCATCGGCACGAGGATGCGGATCGTGCCGTAGCCCGACGCGCGCAGGATCGCGCGCAACTGGGTGTCGAACAGCGGCCGTCGCGCCAGCGAAAGGCGCACGCCGCGCAGGCCCAGTGCCGGGTTCGGTTCGCCCTGCAGCACCACGCCGGTGCCGTCGGCCTTGTCGGCGCCGAGGTCGAGGGTGCGGATCGTCACCGGCCGTCCGTCCATGCCGAGCACGAGGTCGCGGTAGACGCGGAACTGCTCGTCCTCGTTCGGTAGCTGGTGGCGCTGCAGGAAGAGGAACTCGGTGCGATAAAGCCCTATGCCGGCTGCGCCCAGCGCGTGCGCCTCGGCGACGTCCTCGCGCGATTCGGCGTTGGCGAACAGGCGGATGTCGACGCCGTCGCGGGTGCGCGTGAGCGCCTGGCGGAGCTTCTGCAGGCTGCGGTGCTCGCGCTGGATCTCCTTCTCGCGCAGGCGATAGCGGCGCAGGTCGTCGGCGTCCGGCTCGCGGATCACCTCGCCGCTGCTGCCGTCGACCATCAGCACGTCGCCGTCGTTGATGCGGACCAGCGCATCGTGCGCGCCGACCACCAGCGGCATGTGCACGCTGCGGGCGAGGATCGCGCTGTGCGAGAGCATGCTGCCGGTCGAGGTCACGATCGCGACCACGCCTTGCGCCTGCAGTTGCGCGAGTTCGGCCGGACCGACCAGGTCGGTGACCAGGATCTCGCCGGCGATGCCCGCGTGCGGCACGTCCGAGCCGCGGTGCAGGGCCGCGCGCACGCGGCCGATCACGTGCTCGATGTCCTCGCGGCGGCTGCGGAAGTACGGATCGTCCATGCCGTCGAACACCGACACCAGCTTGTCGCGCTGGAGCTTGAGCGCGTACTCGGCGCCGTAGTGGCCGGTGCGCACCAGGGCGTCGAGGCCGTGCAGCAGCTCGGGGTCGTCGAGGATCAGGGCGTGGATGTCGAGGAACTCGCCGAGCTCGTGTGCGAGCGCGCCGTGCAGGCGGTCGCGCAGTCCCTTCAGTTCCTCGCGTGCGGCGTCGAGTGCGGCGTGCAGGCGCCCCAGCTCGGCCTCGACCTCGGCGTGCGGGATGATCTGCTCGCGGGTGTCCAGCGCGTGGGCGAGGCGCAGGCGGACGCGACCAAGCGCGAGTCCGCGCGATGCGCCCTGGCCCGCGAGCGCCAGCCGCATCAGCCGCCCTCGTCGAAATTGCGCGCGAACAGGGCCGCGCCGGCGTCGAGCGCCGCGCCCTCGTCCTCGCCGTGGGTGCGCAGGATCACGATGCTGCCGACGCCGGCGGCGAGCAGGAGCACGCCCATGATGCTCTTGGCGTTGACCTCGCGGCCGTTGCGCACGAGGAAGGCCTCGCAGCGGAAGCCGGACAGCACCTGCACGAGCTTGGCCGATGCGCGCGCGTGCAGGCCGAGCTTGTTGGTGATGGTGATTTCGCGTTCAAGCATGGTGACGGTTCCGTTGTATCGACGGTGCGCAAGCGCGCAGGCCAGTGTGCCGCCCGCGCGTGTCGATTTCCTGCATGCGGGGTTCAGGCGTCATCGGCCACTACTCCGTTGCGTGCGCCGCTGACGGCGATCCGCGCGAGTTCGTCCAGCCCGCATTCGGAATGGTTGAGCACGCGCAGCAGCATCGGCAGCGCCAGGCCCGACACCCGCCGCACCGGCGTGCCGAGTTGCGAGAGATCCCGCGCGAGACGGCTGGGCGAGGCGCCATAGAGGTCGGTGAGCACCAGTGCGCCCTCGCCGGAATCGACCTTGCGCAGGGCCGCGCTCGCCTGCGGCAGCGCGGTTTCCAGTGCCGCGTCGTAGTGCAACTCGAACACGCCCACCGCCAGCGGCAACCTGCCGAGCAGGCGCTCGGCGACGGCGCGGTGGATGCTGCCGATGCCATCGTGGGTCACGAGCAGTACGCCGACGGACATGCGCCTACTCCAGCTCGCGGTGGAAGGTCAGCACGTCCTCGCGCCCGCTGGCGCGCACGTGTTTCGCCAGTTGTTCGGCGAGGTAGACCGAACGGTGGCGGCCGCCGGTGCAGCCGAAGGCGACGGTCACGTAGCTGCGGGTGCCGCCCTCGAAGTGCGGCAGCCAGTCGTCCACGAAGGCGATGACCTGCGCGAGGAAGCGTTGCGCGTCGGGCTGCGCCTCCAGGTATTCGCGCACCGCTTCGTCGCGCCCGGAGAGCGGGCGCAGGCGCGCGTCCCAGTGCGGGTTCGGCAGCGCGCGCGCGTCGAACACGAAGTCGGCGTCGGCCGGCAACCCGCGGCGGTAGGCGAACGACTCGAACAGCACCGACAGCCCCGGCCGCGCCTGCATGCCCAGTTCGGTGACGACCTGGCGGCGCAACTGGTGCACGTTCAGTTCGCTGGTGTCGATGATGAGGTCGGCCACCGCGCGCACCGGCGCGAGCATCTTGCGTTCGAGCGCGATCGCATCGGCCAGCGCCAGGCCGGTGCGGCTGAGCGGGTGGCGACGACGGGTTTCCGAATAGCGCTTGAGCAGCACGTGGTCGGTGGTGTCGAAGAACACCAGGCGATGGTCGAAGCCGAGCGCGCCGACCGCGGACAGCCACTGCGGCATCTCGGTCAGGTAGGCGTCGCGGTTGCGCACGTCGATGCCGACAGCCACGCGCGGGTGCGGATCGCGGCTGGCGGCCACCGAACGCACGAATTCCGGCAGCAGGGCGGCGGGCAGGTTGTCGACGCAGTTGAAGTCGAGGTCCTCGAGCGTGCGCAGCGCGACCGACTTGCCCGAGCCCGAGAGCCCGCTCAGCACGATCAGCACCGGACGCTCGCCGGCCTGGACCGCGTTCGATGGCGCGTTGGCGTCGCTCATGCGCCATCGCCCCGCGTCAGGAACTGGGTGTGGCGGGCGAGGAAGGCCGCGCCCGGATCGATCCCCTTGATGCGCAGGATGTGCAGCCGCGCGGCCGCCTCGGTCAGTACCGCGAGGTTGCGGCCGGGCGCGACCGGCAGGGTGATCTGGGGCACGTCGAGGTCGAGCACGCGGCGGCTGCCGACGTCGCCGGTCAATCGCTCCATGCCGTCGGAGTCGCCGCCGCTGCGCAGGCGCTGCAGGTGCACGATCAGGCGCAGGTACTTGTTCCGCTTGATCGCGGTGTCGCCGAACATCTCGCGGATGTTGAGCACGCCCAGTCCTCGCAGTTCCAGAAGATCCTGGAGCAGCTCGGGGCAGGTGCCGTCGAGCACGTCGGGCGCGATCTGGGTGAATTGCGGCGCGTCGTCGGCGACCAGGCGATGGCCGCGCGAGATCAGCTCCAGCGCCAGTTCGCTCTTGCCCGAACCTGACTCACCCGTGATGAGTACGCCGATCGAGTAGATCTCCATGAACACGCCGTGCAGCGTGGTCTGCGGCGCGAGCACGCGCGCGAGGTGGTACTGCAGCAGGTTGAGCAGTTCGTGGCCGCGGTGCGGCGACACCCACAGCGGCGTGCTCGAATCCTCGGCCGCCTCGCGCAGGTCGGCCGGGCAGGCCTGGCCCTTGCTGATCACCATCGCGAGCGGACTGAAGTTGACGATCTTCTGCAGGGTTTCCCAGCGCAGGCGGTTGTCGAGGCCGTCGAGCCAGGACAGTTCCTCGCTGCCGAGGATCTGCACGCGGTTGGGATAAATGATGTTGAGGTAGCCCGCCAGCGAGGGCCGCCGCGACACGGTCGCGGTCGCGTCGACGACGCGGTTCTCGCCGGCCTTGCCGCCCACCCAGCGCAGGCCGAGCCGTTCGCGCAACTGCTCGAACAACTCGCGGGCGGCGATGCGGTTCATCGGTGAAGACCCTTGGCGATCGGGAGGACGTGCGGGCCAGGGATGGCCGGCGTGTCGCAGCAGCGGTCACGCTGCTGCGACGGAGCCATGTCCGGACATGTGCCGGACATGGCGAGCAAATGTTGGACAGGATGTTCAATCATTTGCACGCTTCAATCAAAAACTAGCCGAACGACTCGCTGCGCGCGACGCCTTCGCCGCGGTGGTGCTTGGTCTGCTTGCCCTTGTGCTTGTCGAGGAGACGATCGAGCTTGTCGACCAGCAGATCGATGGACGCGTACATCGTGTCGGCCTCGCACTCGGCGAACAGGCTCGCGCCGGGCGCACCGATCTTCGCTTCGGCCTTGTGCAGCACCTTGGCGACGCTGAGGATCACGTGGATGTCGAGCTCGCCATCGGAATATCGGCCGAGGCGCTCGAACTTCGCGTTGACGTAGTCCCGCAATGCCGGGGTGACGTCGATCTGGTGACCGCTGGTCTCGATGCGCATGAAGTTCTCCTGCTGGTGACGTTGCGGCGCCGCTGGCGCCATGCCCAGAGTCGCAAGTTTCGGCGCGCTGGGGAAGGGGCGCGATGCGATCGGCTCGGGCGGGCGGCTACCGGCACCATTGTTGCGCCGCGCGGGCGCTGGTGCACGTGCGAAAAGTCCGGCGCGTTCGTGAAAATTCCGGAAAGACGCAGTAGCCCGATGCGCTGTTGACGGCCCATCCGGGCTACGGGCGCCGGGTTTCAGAGCCTCTGCCGCTCGTGCGACGGTGCGATCCGCAGCAATTCCCGGTACTTGGCCACGGTGCGCCGCGCCACCGGCACGCCGCCGCTCTTGAGCTCCTCGGCCAGGCGCGCGTCGGACAGCGGCTTGCGCGGATCCTCGGCCTCGACCAGCCGGCGGATCATCGCCTGGATGGCCGTGCTCGAGGCCGCGCCACCGGCCTCGTTGGCGATGCCCGAGGCGAAGAAGCGCTTGAACTCGAAGGTGCCGCGCGGCGTATGCAGGTACTTGCGGGTGGTGGTGCGCGAGATCGTCGATTCGTGGAGGCCCAACTCGTCGGCGACTTCGCGCAGGGTCAGCGGGCGCATCGCCTCGGGGCCGTAGTCGAGGAAGCCTGACTGCTGGCGGACGATCGACTGCGCCACCCGCAGCACGGTGTCGGCGCGGGTCTGCAGGCTCTTGATCAGCCAGCGCGCCTCCTGCAACCGGCCGCGCAGGTAGCTGGCGTCGTCGCGTGCGGCCCTGGCGATCAGCGCCTCGTACTGGCGGCTGATCGCCAGCGCCGGCGTGCGTCCGCCGACCAGGGTGACTTTCCAGACGCCGCCCTGCCGGTAGGCCACGCAATCGGGCTGGACATAATCGGGCGTCGCCGAGGCGACCTGGCCTCCAGGGCGCGGATCGAGCGAGCGCAGCAGGGCGACGGCTTCGTGCATCGCCTCGGGCGATTCGCCGAGCTGGCGAGCCAGTTGTTCGGCGCCAAGCCGCGCCAGCGATTCCAGGTGCGCGGCCGCGAGCTTTCGGGCCAGGGGCAGCCCGGGGGTATCGGTCGAGAGCACCGAAAGCTGCACGCCCAGGCACTCGGACAACGTCGCGCTCGCCACCCCGACCGGATCGAAGCGCTGGACGCGGTGCAGGACGGTGCCGATCTCGTCGAGTTCGGCATGGATCTCGGGCAGCAGGCCGTCGCGGATGGATTCCAGCGATTCGGTCAGGTAGCCGTCCTCGCCGACCGCTTCGATCAGGGCGGCGCCGATGCCGCGCTCGCGCGGGCTTAGCGGCGTCAGGTGCAACTGCCAGAGCAGATGGTCCTGGAGGCTGTCGGGCGCCGCGGCGAGCTCGCCGGCGCCGTCCTCGTCGGACCCGGAATGGCGCTCGCGGCCGGATGTGAATTCGCCGTCCCAGTCGGCCATGCCCTCGTCCGCTGGTTCATTCCCGGAAACGCCGGCGTCGTCGCCTTCGCTTGTTGCAACCTCCGCAACAGGGGATTCAGTGGGCGCCTCTTCACCGCCGGCGTCGTTGTCCTCGGCGCGTTCGAGCAGCGGATTGCTCTCCAGCGCGAGGTTGATCTCGCTTTCCAGTTCGGTCGCCGAAAGGCTGAGCAGGTGGATCGCCTGGCGCAAAGCCGGCGTCAGCGCGAGCTGCTGCCCAAGCTTCGTGGACAGGCTGGGCTTCATCGCGTGCCGTGGCCGCAGGGCGGAACGGGGCCGAAGAGTCGGGTGGGCAGGCTGGACTTCATCGCGAACGGCTTCCACGGCGCCGTGTGCCGGCGGAACGGATCGTGAAGGCGCGCCGCAGCGCTAGAGCCGGAACTCGTCGCCCAGATAGACCCGGCGCACGTCCGGGTTGGCGAGGATGGCTTCCGGCGTGCCCTGCGTCAGCACGCTCCCCGCATTGAGGATATACGCGCGGTCGCAGATTCCCAAGGTCTCGCGGACATTGTGGTCGGTGATGAGCACGCCGATGCCGCGTTCGCGCAGGTGGCGCACGATCTTCTGGATCTCGCCGACCGAGATCGGATCGACGCCGGCGAAGGGTTCGTCGAGCAGCATCAGCCGCGGCTTGCTGGCCAGCGCGCGCGCGATCTCGGTGCGCCGGCGCTCGCCGCCGGAAAGACTGGCGCCCTGCTGGTTGGCGACGTGCTCGATCTGGAGTTCCTCCAGCAGCGAGGCGAGCTCGCGTGCGCGGCTCTTGGCGTCGAGGTCAGGGCGCAGCTCCAGCACCGCATCGAGGTTCTCGGCCACGGTCAGCCGGCGGAACACCGACGGCTCCTGCGGCAGGTAGCCCATGCCCAGGCGCGCGCGCGCGTGCATCGGCAGGCTGGTGACGTCCTTGCCGTCGAGCTCGATGCGGCCGGCGTCGGCCGGCACCAAGCCGACGATCATGTAGAAGCAGGTGGTCTTGCCCGCGCCATTGGGACCGAGCAGGCCGACGACTTCGCCGGCATCGAGCGTCAGCGCGAAATCGCTGACGACCGCGCGCGCCTTGTAGCGCTTGGACAGGCCCGCGGCGACCAGCATCAGGGCGTCTTGCCGGACGCTGCGTCGGCCGGCAGGTCGGGCGGCGGCGCTTCGGCCTTGGGTGCAGGGCCCTGTCCCGGCTTGGGCTTGGGCAGCAGGTGCATGAATACCTGGGTGCCGTCGTTGCCGCTGGTGACCTTGCCGTTGTTCACGTCGTAGGTGATCTTCTCGCCGTGCATCTGCCCGCGCGTGGGCTGGTTGACGATGGCGTGCACCGTGAGCACGGCGATGTTGTTGACCATGTCGTAGTCGAGCCGCTGCGAGGTGGCGTACATCGGCTCGTTGTTCTCGTCGAGCTGCTTCATGTGCACCGGGTCGCCAGTCAGCACGGCGGTGGTCATGTCGCCGTCCTTGCGGGTGATCACCGCCTTGTCCGAGCGGATCTCCAGCGTGCCCTGGGTCATCACCACGCCGCCGGTGAGGACGCTTACGCCGTCGTCGTTGAGATCGCCGTCGAAGTGGTCGGCGTGCGCGTCCATTGGCTGCTGGCGATCGGCCTTCTTCGCCCAGGCGCCGGTGCATAGCAGTCCGAGCAGGATCGCCAGGGCGATCCGGCAGGGGAGGGCGTCAATCCTTTTTCGCGGGGACATCGTGGATGCTCACCTTGGAAAGCAGTTCGAAACGGTTGGTCTTGAGCCAGGCGTTCATCCCGACGCCGGTCAGTATAGTGGCGCCGCGCGTGGCGGTCACAAGCAGCTTGCTGTGCGCGGTCTGCGAATCGGGGAACACCGCGAGCTGCTCGGTGCGCATGTGCGCCTGGTCCTTGTCGGGGATCACCGGGCCGTCGAGGACGACGTCGCGCTTGAGGCGGACCTCGTCGCCTTTCGCGCTGACCCAGCCGGTGTAGGAGTGCCCGGTCCAGTCGCCGCCGCCGCCGCGGTCCGGGAAGCTGAAGTTCGGGGTGTTGAGGAACAACTCGTGGTTGTCCGGATCGCGCGCCGCGTAGGGCCCGGTGCTGCGGAAGGAGACCTCGCCATCCTTGTTCATCACCACCAGGTGGTAGGTCTCGACCGTGTAGTCGCTGCGCAGCGGACCGACGGTCTGCTCGGTCGCCGGCCGCGGCCGCAACTGCCACGCCCACCAACTGGCCGCGAGTGCGATCGGCACCAGCAGGATGGTCAGGACGGCGCGCTGGTTCATGCGCCGGTGTACTGCTCGATGATCGCATCGGCGTGGCCGCGTGCGGCGAGGATCAGGTCGCACAGCTCGCGCGCCGCGCCGGCGCCGCCGGCGTGCTGGGTGCGCCAGTGCACGCGCTCGCGCACCCAAGGATGCGCGTTGGCGGGAGCGACCGCGAGACCGGCCGCCGCCAGCGCGCGCAGGTCGGGCAGGTCGTCGCCCATGAAGGCGATCTCCTCGCGCGAAACGCCCAGCTTCGCGCTGAGTGCGTCCAGGCACTTGAGCTTGTCCTTCACGTTCACGAACACGTGCTGGAGCCCGAGTTCGCGCGCCCGCGCAACGACGACCGTGCCGGGCCTTGCGGTGATGAACGCGACCGCGATGCCGTACTGCTCCAGCAACCGAAGGCCGAGGCCGTCGGCGACATGGAAGCTTTTCGTCTCGCGCCCACCGGCGCCGAGCGTGAGCTTGCCGTCGGTCAGGGTGCCGTCGACGTCGAAGGCGGCCAGGCGGATCTTCGCCGCGCGCTCGCGCACGTCGGCGGGGAAGTCGTTGAGATGGGAGTAGGGCATGGAAAGCCGAAGTGGGGTTGTGCGGGGCGCCTGGTGGCGAGTCTGAAGTCCAGGCCGTTAACAGCGAATGCTCATGCGGAACACGGATGACGGGATCGAGGTTGCGCCTGTCTTGCCCGGACCGGTTACCGTTCGCGACAGGTCCTTCGTGGTCCTCAAACCACCCTCGCCCGCAACAGGTCGTGGATGTTCAGTGCGCCGACCACGCGGCGTGTCTCGTCGATCACCACCAGGGCACTGATCCGGTGGGCTTCCATCAGGTGCGCGGCCTCGACGGCGAGCTGGTCGGCCTCGATGGTCTTCGGGCTGCGCGTCATCAGTTCGGCCACCTGCGCGCTGCGCAGGTCGACGCGGGCGTCGTCCAGCGCGCGGCGCAGGTCGCCGTCGGTGAACACGCCGAGCAGGACGCCGTCGTCGTCGACGATCGCGGTCATGCCCAGGCGCTTGCGGCTCATCTCGACCAGCGCTTCGGTCAGGCTGGCCTGCGCGCCCACGCGCGGCACGTCGTCGCCGGCATGCATCACGTCGTGGATGTGCAGCAGCAGGCGGCGGCCGAGGTCGCCGGCCGGATGCGAGCGCGCGAAGTCCTCGCTGGTGAAGCCGCGCGCTTCCAGCAGCGCGACCGCGAGCGCATCGCCCATCACCAGCGCAGCGGTCGTGCTGGACGTCGGCGCCAGGCCGAGCGGGCAGGCTTCCTCGGGCACGCTCACGTCGAGGTGCACGTCGGCGAGCTGGGCTGCGCTGGAATTCGGCCGGCCGCTCATCACGATCAGCGGATTGCCCTGGCGCTTGAGCGCCGGGATGATCGTCAGCAGTTCGTCGGTTTCGCCGGAGTTGGACAGCGCCAGCACGACGTCGGCGTCGGTGATCATGCCGAGGTCGCCATGGCTGGCCTCGCCCGGATGCACATAGAAAGCTGGCGTGCCGGTCGAGGCCAGGGTCGCGGCGATCTTGCGCGCGATGTGGCCGGACTTGCCCATCCCGGTCGCCACGACCCGCCCCGTGCACGCGAGCATCAGCGCGCAGGCCTGCGCGAAGCTGGCGTCCAGGCGCTCGCGAAGCGCCTTCAGCGCCCCCGCCTCGATGTCCACCACCCTCCTGCCGGCGTCGAGCAGCGAAGCCGCGTCGACGGCTTGCGTGCGTGGATGGGCCTGCGCTGACATCGATGCGGCGTTCCTGGTCGTGGTCGTTTGGAGTCGCAGCCGTTTGGAATCGGGGCCGTTTGGATTAAGCTACGCGGTCATTGTATCGCACGCCCCTGCATCGCCGGGCGCAACGCGGAAGCCTTCGTGGACGCAGAGTTCGTACGCCAGTTGATCCAGGCCGGTATGCCCGGCGCGAAAGTCGCCGTGCACGGCCCCGACGGCGTCCATTTCGAGGCCGAAGTGGTGAGCGAAGCCTTCCGCGGCAAGCTGCCGATCGCGCGCCACCGGATGGTGTATTCCACCCTGGGCGAGCGCATGGGCGGCGAGATCCACGCCTTGTCGCTGAAGACCCTGACGCCCGAAGAAGCGACTCCCTGATGAAAGCCCCGGCGTGCGCCGCCGGCGCACTCCGCGCGTTCGAGGAACCACGATGGCAAAGATATTGATCTCCGGCGGCGAGCCGCTCAACGGCGAGGTGCAGATCTCCGGCGCCAAGAACGCCGTGCTGCCCATCCTCGCCGCCACCCTGCTCGCGGATGGCGCGATGGAGATCAGCAACGTGCCGCACCTGCACGACGTCACCACCACGATGGAACTGCTCGGCCGCATGGGCGTGCAGTTGACGGTGGACGAGAAGATGCGCATCACCGTCGATCCCGGATCGATCACCAGCCACGTCGCGCCCTACGACCTGGTCAAGACCATGCGCGCCTCGATCCTCGTGCTCGGCCCGCTGGTCGCGCGCTTCGGCGCGGCCGAGGTCTCGCTGCCCGGCGGCTGCGCGATCGGCTCGCGGCCGGTCGACCAGCACATCCGCGGCCTGCGCGCGCTCGGCGCGGACATCAGCGTCGAGAACGGCTACATCGTCGCCAAGGCGAAGCGCCTGCGTGGCGCGCGCATCGTGATGGACATGATCACCGTCACCGGCACCGAGAACATCCTGATGGCCGCCACCCTTGCCGAGGGCACGACGGTGATCGAGAACGCCGCGCAGGAACCCGAGGTCGTCGACCTGGCGATGTGCCTGAATGCGATGGGCGCGCGGATTTCCGGCGCCGGCAGCGCGACCATCGTGGTCGAGGGCGTCGAGCGCCTGCACGGATGCAAGTACGAGGTGCTGCCCGACCGCATCGAGACCGGCACCTTCCTGGTCGCCGGCGCGATCACCCAGGGCCGCGTGCGCGCCAAGCGTGCGCGCCCGGACACGCTCGATGCGGTGCTGGTCAAGCTCGAGGAAGCCGGCGCGCACGTCAACACCGGCGCCGACTGGATCGAGGTCGACATGCGCGGCAACCGGCCGAAGGCGGTGAGCCTGACCACCGCGCCGTACCCGGCGTTCCCGACCGACATGCAGGCGCAGTTCATCGCCCTCAACGCCTGCGCCGAGGGCACCGGCGTGGTCACCGAGACGGTGTTCGAGAACCGCTTCATGCACATCCAGGAACTGCAGCGCCTGGGCGCGGACATCCGCGTCGAGGGGAACACCGCGATCTGCCGCGGCGTCACCACGATGAGCGGCGCGCCGCTGATGGCCACCGACCTGCGCGCATCGGCTTCGCTGGTGCTGGCCGGCCTGGTCGCGCGCGGCGAGACCACGGTCGACCGCATCTACCACATCGACCGCGGCTACGAGAACATCGAGGAGAAGCTCGGCGGCCTCGGCGCTCGGATCCGCCGTTTGCCGAATTGACGGATGCGGCTGCTGGCGCGCTCAGTGCGCCAGCGAGGCCAGTTGCAGTTCCTCGGTGCCGTCCTTGTCGCTGTGCACGATGCGCACCGGCACGAAGCCATTGTCGAGGCCGAACCAGTAGGTGGTCGACTTGCCCTTCGCGCTCGCATCGAGCACGCGGCTGACCATGATCGCGCGTTGCGAACCGACCGGCACGTTGACCTTCTGCTCCGCGCCGACCTGGTACTGCTGCGCGTCGATGTGGTCGCGGCCCGCCACCGGATAGCTGAGCGTGCCGCGCTTGCCGTTGGCCAGGTCCTGGGCGATCGCGACCGTCAGCGAGAGCTTGTCGACCACGCCCGGCTGCATCGGATAGCTGTAGTCGTGCTTGTCGCCCTGCACCGAGACGGAATGCGTGGCGGGATTGGCGACGATGGTCTGGTGCTTGTGGGTGGCCACCGTCGAGAGCCGGTAGTTGTAGCTGCGCATCTCGATCGAGCCGCCGGAGCGGGCGATCTGGCTCTCCTCCTCCACCTTGGCCGCGATCCACGCCGCGGTGCCGCGGGTCCCCTTGTCGAAGGACTGGTACTGCCAGCCGCCCGGCGTCGGCGTCAGCGTGAGCATGGTGGTTCCGACGATGTCGCCGTTGCGGCTGAGGTTGTAGGTCGCCGTGTACGGCTTCAGGTCGGCGGCGCTCGCGGCTTCGGCCAAGGTAGCCCCGGCAATGGCAAGCAGGCAGGGCAACGCGGTGAGCAGGATTTTCGCGCGGAGGATGTTCATGGCGTTCCGGTTTCCACGGGTTCGATGAGCACGGGTTCGATGAGGCGATCGTCGTCGCCGAGCAGCAACGGTTCTGCAAGGGGCCGACTATCCACAAGGACGACTGAACCGTCCTGTAAGACACGCCCGGTGGCGATCATCCGCACGCATTCGACCAGCAGCGGATGTTCGCGTTCCAGCACCCGCGCGGCGAGCGCGGCCGTGTTGTCGTCGGGCCGCACCGGGACGCGCGCCTGCGCGATCACCGGGCCGGCGTCGAGTGCCGGGATCACGTAATGGACGCTGGCGCCGTGCGTGCCGACGCCTTCAGCGAGCGCACGTGCATGCGTGCGCAGGCCGGGATGGAGCGGCAACAGGGAAGGGTGGATGTTGATCATGCGGCCGGCGTAACGCACGACCGCATCATTCGTCAGGATGCGCAGGTAGCCGGCGCAGACGACGAGGTCGGGCGATACCGCGTCGACCGCGTCGAACAGCGCCGCGTCGAAGGCTTCGCGCGAGGCATGGCTGGCGGGATCGAGCGCGAATGCCGGCACGCCGGCGGTGCGGGCGCGCTCGAGCGCCGGCGCAGTTGCACGATCGGAGAACACGCCGACGACCGCGAAACCCGACGGCGCTGCCGCGTCGAGCAGCGCCTGCAGGTTGCTGCCGCGGCCGGAAACGAGGACCGCGACGCGCAAGGGGCGTGATGGGGGGTGAAGCGAAAAGGGGTCAGAGTGAATTTCGCGCCGACGCGTCATCGATCGTGCTGAGCCCCCGTCGCGAAACTTCACTCTGACCCCTTTTCGCTTCACCCGATGCGCACGCGGTCGTCGCCGTCGCGGCGCACGACCTCGCCGATCGCGCGGTGCTTCAGGCCCATCCGGTCGAGCGCGCCGCCGATCGCGGGGACCATGTCGCGGGCGACCACCAGCACGAAGCCGATGCCGCAGTTGAAGGTGCGCCACATCTCCTCGCGCGGCACCGCGCCCTCGCGCTGCAGCCAGTCGAACACCGGCGGCAGGACGATGCTCGATGCCTCGATGTCGAGGCCCAGGCCGTCGGGGATCACGCGGATGATGTTCTCGGTCAGGCCGCCGCCGGTGATGTGCGCCATCGCATGCACGTCCTCGCGCCACTCGCCTCGCAGCAGTTCCAGCATGGGCTTGACGTAGATCGTGGTCGGGGCCATCAGCGCGTCGGCGAGCTTCACGCCGCCGATGTCCATCTCCAGCGGGCGACCGGCGCGCTCGAGGATGCGCCGGATCAGCGAGTAGCCATTGGAATGCGGGCCGCTCGAAGCGATGCCGAGCAGCACATTGCCCGCGCGCACCTTCGCGCCATCCAGCACTTCGGACTTTTCCACCGCGCCGACACAGAAGCCGGCCAGGTCGTACTCGCCCGGCGGGTACATGTCGGGCATCTCGGCGGTCTCGCCGCCGATCAGGGCGCAGCCGGCCAGCTCGCAGCCTTTCGCGATGCCGCCGACGACCGCGACCGTGGTGTCCACGTGGAGCTTGCCGGTGGCGAAGTAGTCGAGGAAGAACAGCGGCTCGGCGCCCTGCACCAGCACGTCGTTGACGCACATGCCGACCAGGTCGATGCCGATCGTGTCGTGGCGGCCCAGTTGCTGGGCGAGCTTGAGCTTGGTGCCGACGCCGTCGGTGCCCGAGACCAGCACCGGCTCGCGGTACTTGCCCGTGATGTTGAACAGCGCCCCGAAGCCGCCCAGGCCGCCCATCACCTCCGGTCGGAAGGTGCGCTGGACCAGCGGCTTGATGCCTTCGACGACGGCCTCGCCGGCATCGATGTCCACCCCGGCGTCGCGGTAGGTGAGCGGGGTGATGGATGAAGTCGGCGGGTGCAAGGGAGGCTCCGCAAAGGCGCAAAGGGGTCAGAGTCAAAATTCGCGATGGAGGCCCCGAGTCCGCGCACAAGGAGGCTCGCGCGAATTTTGACTCTGACCCCTTTGCGTTTGCGCCATTCTACCAGCCCGGCCGCGGCGCCGGCCCCGGATACTGTCAACAATGAGTCTTCCTGCCCCGCTGCGGCATAATCGGCAGGTCACGCACCCGGATGCCGCCATGCGCCACGTTCGTCTTCGCCTGCTTCTCGCCAGGCAGTTCCTCGCCAGCCAACTCCTCGCCGGCCTGTTCGCCGCCTGCCTGCTGGCGATGTCCGGCCTCGCCTTCGCCGACGACGCTTCGTTGTACGAAGGCAGCGTGCCGGTCAACAACCAGAGCGAGGGCGAGAAGGCCGGCGCGGTCCAGCGCGCGCTGCTGCAGGTGATCGTCAAGCTGACCGGGCAGCGCAGCGCCGCCGCGCTGTCCCAGGTGCGCGGCCTGCTCGGTTCGGCGGGCAAGATGGTGGTCGACTCGCGCTTCTCCGCCGAGTCGGAGACGATCAATGGCGCGCCGATCTACCGCCAGCACCTGATCGTCCATTTCGATCGCAATGCGGTGGACGCACTGGTCGCCGGCTCGGGCCTGCCGACCTGGCCGGCCCCGCGCGCGCCGGTCGTGCTGTGGCTGGTGATCGATGATGGCCACGGCGCGCGCCTGGTCGGCTCGGCGCATACCAGCGTGGTCAAGTCGCTGACCGACCGCGGCAACGACCGCGGCCTGGGTTTCGTGCTGCCGGCGGCCACGCCGGTCGAATCGCAGATCGCCCTGCTGGCCTCGGGCGTCGGCCCGTCGCAGGCCGTGGTGATTCCCTCGGCGGCTTACGGACCATCGCAGTTGATCGGCCGGCTCACGCGCACGACCGCAGGCTGGAACGCGAAGTGGGTGGTGCTCGATGGCGGCGTCGAGGTCGGCCGCTGGGACGAGACCAATCCCGACGCGCGCCTGGCCATGGCCAATGCGGCCGACAACGCCGCCGACGCACTGGCGAGGAAGTACGCCAAGGTCGTGGCGGCTGGCCCGGCGGGCAGTTTCACGATCGAGATCGACGGCGTGCACGGCAGCGAGGACTACGTGCGCGCGATGGGCTACCTGGAAGGCATCGGCATCGTCCGCAAGATCGTCCTGCTCGGCGCCCACGATGACCGCCTGCGCATGCAGCTCGAGCTCGGCACCGGCATGGAAGGCTTCCGCAGCGTGATCGCGGTGGGCCAGGTGCTGCAGCCGGACGCCGACCCCGCCAGCACGGTCTTCCACCTGAAACCGTGATCCCGAGCCGGTGAACCTGCGCCAGCTTCCGAATGTCATCACCGGCGCGCGCATGTTGCTGGTGCTGCCGCTGGTGTGGAGCCTGCGCGAGGGCGAGTACCGGCTGGCGCTGGGGCTGGCCCTGGTCGCCGGCGGCTCCGACGCGATCGACGGCTGGCTGGCCAAGCGCTTCGGGTGGCGCACGTCGCTGGGCGGACTGCTCGATCCGGTTGCCGACAAGCTGTTGCTGATCGGCAGCTTCCTCGGCCTGTGGCTGGTCGGCGCCTGCCCGGGCTGGCTGACCGCGCTGGTGATCGGGCGCGACGTGGTGATCGTGTCCGGCGCGGTGGCATACCACAACTTCGTCGCGCCGCTGAAAGGCGATCCGAGCCTGATGAGCAAGGCGACCACGGTCGCGCAGATCGCGACCGTCCTCGTGCTGCTGGTAGGCCTTGCGGTCCGGCCGCTGCCCGCCGGCGAGTCGACGGCGATGCAGGTGGTGGTGGCGGTGCTGACGGCGGCCAGCGGCATCGACTATGTTGTGCGCTGGAGCGTGCGTGCATATCGCGGGCTGCGCGCCAGGCGCAAGAACTCCGAGCCGGGAGCGTGAGGATGAATCCACTCGACCCAGCACCCGCCGCATCTGCCGTCGAGGCTGGCGACGAAGGCCGTAGCTGGCACTGGCTGGCGATCACGATCGCCGTCGGCGTGCTGATCTGGCTGCTGGCCCCGGTGCTGCTGCCGTTCGTGATCGCCGCGTTCTTCGGCTATCTCGGCGATCCGCTGGTGGACCGGCTCGAACGCGCGCGCATGAGCCGCACGTTCGCGGTGTCCCTGGTGTTCTTCGCGATGACCACCCTGGCGGCGCTGGCGCTGTTCTTCCTGCTGCCGCTGCTGGGCGACCAGATCAGCCACTTCGTCACCCTGATGCCGGCCTACGCGGCGTGGCTGCGCAACACCGCGCTGCCGTGGGTCAATTCGCGCACCCACCTCGACCTCGCGCCGTACTTCGATCCGCAGCAGGTGATCGCGATGCTGCGCGCGCACTGGCAGCAGGCGGGCGTGGCCTCGACCCTGCTCGGCAAGGTCTCGCACTCGGGCCTGGTGCTGATCCAGGTGCTGTCGACGATCTTCCTGGTGCCGGTGCTCTCGTTCTACTTCCTGCGCGACTGGGACGTGCTGGTCGAGCGCATCGACTCGCTGCTGCCGCGCGCGATCCAGCCGACCATCGCGCGCCTGGCGAGCGAGTCCAACGAGATGCTCGGCGGCTTCCTGCGCGGCCAGCTCTCGGTGATGGTGTGCCTGGGCCTGTGGTACACGGTCGCGCTGTGGTTCGTCGGCCTCGACCTCGCCCTGCTGATCGGGATGATCACCGGCCTGCTCAGCTTCGTGCCCTACCTGGGCGTGATCACCGGCATCACCATCAGCCTGCTCGCCGCGCTGGTGCAGTTCGGCGATTTCCAGCACGTGGCGATGGTCGCGGGAGCGTTCGCGATCGGGCAGACGCTGGAATCCTTCGTGCTCGTACCACGCCTGGTGGGCGACAAGATCGGCATGCACCCGGTCGGCGTGATCTTCGCCTTGATGGCCGGCGGGCAACTGTTCGGTTTCCTCGGCGTGCTGCTGGCGTTGCCGATGTCGGCGATCGCGATGGTGCTGCTGCGCTACGGCCACGAGCGCTACACCGCCAGCAAGCTCTATGCGGGGCACGCGGTCCGCGTCGAGGAGACGATCGCGCTGGAAGTGGTGGAACAGCGCGTGCGTGTCGAACGCGACGACGACGAACCACCCGCGAACGCCTCGTGATGCACGGCGCGTGAGCAGCACGCCGCAACTTCCGCTCGGCCTGCGCTTCCCGCGCGACCAGCGCCTGGATGCCTATCGCGATGCCGCGCCGGGATTGCTCGACGCGTTGACCGCGCTCGCATCGGCCAGCGGCGAAAGCGTCTTCCTGGGCGGCCCCGATGGATCGGGCCGCAGCCATTTGCTGCTGGCGACCTGCGCGCAGGCGAGCGCCGCCGGCCACGCCATCGCCTACCTGCCGCTGCGCGTCTTCGGCGAACGCGCTGCCGACGCACTCGCGCAACAGGGCGGGGTGCGGCTGGCCTGCGTGGACGACCTCCAGGCGATTGCCGGCGACCACGCCGCCGAAGTCGCCCTGTTCGACTTGCACAACCGCGTGCGCGACGGCGGCGGCGCGTTGCTGTACGCAGCCGACATGGCGCCCGCGCAGTTGCCGTTGGCGCTGCCCGACCTGCGTTCGCGCCTCTCGCAATGCGCGCGGTTCGCACTGTCCGCGCCCGACGAGGCGCAGCGCCGCGCGATCCTGCGCGAGCGCGCGGCCGCGCGCGGGCTGGAACTCGACGAGGCGGTGATGGACTACCTGTTCCGTCGCGTCGAACGCGATCTCGCATCGCTGACCGCGCTGCTGGACCGGCTCGACCGCGCATCGCTCGCGGCCCAACGCCGGATCACGGTGCCTTTCCTGAAAGACGTGATCGAAGCGACCTGAGCCGCGCTGCTCAACCGGCCTTCGCGGCTTTCCTGCGTGGACGCTGCTTCGCCGACACCGACTTGACGAGGGTCTCGCCCTTGCCGCCGGCCGCGAAAGGCGTTTTCGAAAGCGCCACCGCCGCGCCGATCAACTCGCGGACGCGCTCGTCCTTCAGCACGTCAGCCGAGGGCAGGCGGATGAAGCGATTCTGCACGCCGCTGCCGAGCAGCAGTCCGTGCGGGTCGGTGAGCTCGGCCCCGTGATAGAACGCCAAGCCGACCCCGTTCGCCGCCGCAGCCAGCGATACCACGGTGTCCGAGGGCCGGGCGGTCGGGCTGTAGCCGATCACGAAGAAGTTGTAGTTGTCGTACACGATCTCCACCGCGGACGGGAACATCCGGCGCAGCGATGTGCGACAGGCGCGGATGAGCTTCGCCATCGCCGGTTCGAACTTGTCGATGAACGAGGCGATGCGGGCTTCGGTGTTGGCGGGATCGGAAGGCTTCATGGGACTTCTCCTTCGTTCGAAACCTGCGCAACCGGCGATTGCGAGGCGCCGCCTGCGATCCGCGGATCAAAGCTGCGCGACGGCCAGGCGCACCAGCTCGACGACACCGGGGACATCGGCGGCCGTCGCGAACCGCACCTCGATCCACGCCGACGAAGGCGAGCGCCCGGCATGATGCACCGAGCCGGGCGGGTGCTTCAGGCCCCGCGACTGGATGATCTTCCTGGTGAGCCGCAGGTCCAGCTCATGGTCGTGGTGGAAGTGGGCGAACGGCTTGCCGCGATGGAACAGCGCGGTTCCCCCGGCAACCGGGGACGGCCGGTCCTCGACGCCTTCGATCCCTCGCAGTTCCTCCAGCAGCAGCGTCTTGATGGGCGACATGGTCGGAGTGTGTCCTGTGGTCGTGGATGTGCCGCGGTCGATGCCGCCCGACTGGAGCGAGCCATCGGACGTCATCGGGCCGCGGGATCGGGTTGCATGAGGCCGAGGATGTTCCCGTCGGGATCCTTCACGTAGACCAGCCATCCGACCGAGGGTATCGGCATCTTCGGCACCGCCATCGTGCCGCCGAGGGCGAGCGCCCTGGCGAAGTACTCGTCGAGCGCCGGAACCTCGACCGTGCAGACGAAGGCGTTCACGCCCGCGCCGTGCACCGGTGGCGGCCCGTTGCGCGGCAGCAGCCCGCCGTTGATGCCGCGCTCGCCGTCCGGTCCGGTTTCGACCAGCCAGTACGGCGCGCCGCCCCACTGGGTGCACTTCCAGCCGAACAGATCGGAGTAGAAGCGCGATAGCGCTTCCGGCTGCGTTCCCTGGATCTCGAAATGGACGACGCGCGGCATTTCCGTTCTCCCGGATGCGGAGTGGGCCAAGCGAGTGGGCCAAACGACAGCTTCGTGGCGTAGATAAGTCTAGCGCCAGAATTCGGCGACGTACCCAAGGTGTCGGTCGAAGCGCATCGTCAGGCGCGGACAGACCGAACACGGCAGGGCCCGCAAGACGCCGGGACGGCCGATGGAACCGGACGCCATGCCGGACGCCAGCAACGAGACGCCTTCGGATCAGCGTGAAAACCTGACGGTGTACACGAACCCCGAAGGCAGGACTTGATAGTGCTTGTCCAGGATCGTGTACGAAGCGTAGCCGTTGGCATTCTTGTACTTGTCGAGCTCTTCCGCGGCTCTCTTGTCGGCGGTGTCCCCGCCGGCAAACCCTCCAGTGAATATCTTGAAGGTGAAGGTGTCGGGCTGGGCGGCAACCGGAGCCGGCCTGATGCCATAAGTTGCCGTGGTGCACCCGGAAATCAGTGCGATGGACAGAAACAGCGCAACGCATGAAGACTTCATCGGACTTCTCCTCGTGACGCCTGGCACCTTGGCTGATCGGCCTGCGCGGCCGCAACGGATGATTGCACCTCAAACTGCCTTCCCCACGTTCCGCTTGAACGCATGGTCAGGTAGCACGCCCGCCCGTTGCCTGCTGGAGAAGCGCAATCAATTGCTGCGCCTGGGCAAACGTGAGCTTGACGGGAATCATGCTGGCGCCAAGCGGCGCCTTGGAAACGATGGAAAGCGCGACGAATGGTTTTTCGCCTGACGTCGGTTCCAGGACGTGCACGCTCAACACCCGCGAAGTGAACTGGCCGCCCGACAGCGCGATTTCTCCTGTCGTGCGTTTGATTCGACCGCCAAGCAGGGCTCCGGTCAGGCTGCCGTTGCGGATGTACCGGAACACAAACGTGCCGAAGAAGACCAGGAAGAACGCCGGGAAGATGTAGTCCGAGAAATTCAAGGGATTGTCCTTGTGCCGCCTGTCGCCTGAGCCATGCGACGGTGTGGGCCGCAACCCATGATTGCACGGGATACCTCATCCCGCACCGTCCGTTGGAACGCCTAGCCAGGATTCGCCTTGCACGACAGGAAGCTCAATGCGAAGCACGCGCCAACAGCCAGCCAGACGAGCGAGCCGACGACCGCGAACGTGTCCACGAGCGACGGATGCAGGACGACGAATGGAACCAGCAGCACGCCGCGCAGCAGGCAAACGACGGCAACGATCGCGAGGCCGGTCCGCAGCAACGGAAGGCGTGGTAGCCGGCCTGCGGCAGAGAACGCGTAGGCGGCACAAATGCCCATCGCAAGGGCAATGGCCAATGCGCTCGTGGGCGCCGGCCAGGTGCCGGCCCTCGCCGATGCAACGATGAAGGGAGGGGCGCGGAAGAACACGTACCAGGACGGGCCGCCAAGGACAGCGGCGATGTGAATGAGCGCGCCGACCGACGCGCCGCATCCCGCAAGCAGAGACCATCGGGTGGCGTATCCCATCGCAAGCAAAGCCAGATGCCTAGGCCAAGCGGCCGTGCAGGCCGCTGCGCATGATCGCCAGGGAAACTTCATCCCGCACGGTCCGCTTGAGCGCATAGTCGGGCCGAGGTGCCCGGAGGAATACGCCCGCTTGGTGAGGAGTTGTCCCGAACGCGTAGAGGCCCAACACCGCGAACAGAAGGAACGTGAGCTTTTGCCCCACGGTAGAAAGAATTGCGGTCTTTCTTGACCGGGCGCGCAACACGAGGTAACTCGCGTTGAGAACCAATGCAATCCAGCTCGCCAGAATGATGCCGGAAAGCCCATGGGACCAATGATATAAAACGCCGTAACCCAAAACCCCGGCCGCTGCGCCAAGTAGCGGCATGGATGCGAACTTGGCCGACACCTCGATGGCACCTGCCGTGAAGAATAGCGCCTCCAACAAATACACCGGAATTCCAACGAAAATGATCCGGTCCAGCGATGGTAGCTTGAGCAGCGGGGGCTTGTGAGCGTGTGCATCAGGAATGAGATGAGCCAGGACTATCAGGCCGCCGTAAAGCACAACGGTTGTTGCGACAATGATTGTCCAGGTGGGGAATCTCTGCATGGGCCTGACGCTTGAGCCAAGCGGCCACGGCCGCAACGCGCAGAAGATAGCAGTTTCCAGTCCGCGGTCCGCTGGAACGCATAGCTGGAAGTCACGACCACGAGAACAATTTGGCGATAACGTGCCAGACCTGTGCAAGGGCATCTGCGGTCTTGTCCGGAGACAACAAGCCGCCGACGGCGGCGAGGCAGCCGAAGCCGAGGGGAACGTAGGCAAGGCAGAACCTGACGGCAGCCACGCCAAAAAAGTCGACCGCGAGGAACTGCGAGCAGAGCAACAGGGCCAAGCCCAGCACGAGGCCGGTTCCTGCTCCCAGCACGCCGCTACCGACCAGCAGGGCCACGCGATCAAGTGACGTTTGCGGCTCCCCGGAGGTTTTCATTGGCTTGACTTCTGACGCCCAAGCTAAGCGGCCGCGTGGGCCGCAACGGATGATTGCACGGAAGACTTCCCCCACACGGCAACGCCGGGCAGACGGCTCAACCGGACCGCGGTGGCCTTGAATTCCTCGCTGTACCGATGGGTGGGTCCAGGGCCTGGCCGGCCCATGGCATGGACACCCCGACAGTTGGGTCGACGTGTCCACCAAGGCGAAGGAAGTGTCCAGGTCGGCTTGAGCGCATGGTCAGGTTTCGTGCTTCGGCGAGTGCGGAACCAGGCGATGGCTCTTGAGGATGAGCAACGCTGCCAATGCTGGCAAGACGCAAGCGAACAGGATGAGCCACCAATCGTGCCGCAGGAAGGAAAGCGATGGCACGAACAAGGGCAACGGGCCTGCGACGAATGGCGCAATGACGAGCCACCACCAGGGCGAGTTGGCAACATTTGAAGCGACAAAGCCGCCACAGAGAGGACATGCGAGCAGAGGGGCGGGCGTGAACTGATACCACTTGAGCTCTCCGCGCCGAGGAATCTTGCGCAGAGTGTCCAGGGCGACACTCTTTGAGCAGTGTGGGCAACTGCGATGCATGGAAGACATGGGTAGAAACCTAGCGCCTAAGCTAAGCGGCCTGCGCGGCCAGGATGCGTGATCGAGCGAGCAGCTTACTCCCGCACGGGTCCGCTTGAGTGATTGAATGGACTCCTCCCATGTCGCCACACGGCTTCGATGAGCCACACTGAACTTTCGCAAGTTCAGTCAACGGGATCACGAGAGGAGTCCGCCATGAATGCTACGACTGTTGCTATCGATCTGGCA
>DASXKN010000031.1:0-76888 GCA_036496805.1 Lysobacteraceae bacterium | reverse complement strand
CGGTCCGCGGATTCCATGATGGCCAGGATGCAAACCATCCACCTCAAGGCCGAATACACGACTGCAATCGATTCGCTTCGCAACGATCAACAGGCTAAACGCGGCTACTTGCAGGAGGAGTCCATACACGCATAGTTAGGCACAGGGCTCCAGACCGGATTCTGCAACTCGACGGATTTCCAGGAGCCTGAAGGCAAGCGGATGTAGTTTTTCTGCGTTGATTGCGGCAAGCCTGCGTTTTCCAACGCGGCTATCAACGACAGCAAGGGCCTGTACGAGCACATCTTCCGACTCTAGGGCCTGTTCGATGCTGAGCGTATGAACGAAGTCGAACATTGAAACGTATGCGCCTTGCCGGCTCTTCTCTCCGTACATGACAAGTTGGTGCTTGTACATAGGATTCTCTTCTGCGGCTTGATAGAGCTCCTTGTTGAAATACGCACGAGTGCAGAAGTTAGCAATGACTTCTTTATCTAGTGTGATCCAGCAATGGCCGCAACTGCAATTACCATAAGCGGCGCTGTGTATAGCCAGCCGATTGCCCAGCGACGACGTGAATCGTTCTTCAATCAAACTTCGTAATTTGGACCAGCGCATATAAGCAGCCTAACGCCAAGTAGACCCCGAAATCGGGGATATGCACGGCATGTTCAGGATCGGCTGCTGTCCTGTCAACGTGAAATCCCTTTGCGTCACAGCGGCTTGCTTCGACCTTTGGGCCTGGGTTCGCGTCGTGGCATGTCGCGTGCCTATCGAATCCGGGGCGCTATCTGATATCCGCACGAACAGGTGGTGCGAAAAGACGGGCGCGATTTCGCGAAGTTGTACTCGAAGATCTTCGTTCGTCGCGGAAAGTGCGCCCATGCGGACTGCCGGCGACCATCACCGACAAGGCTTGCCCTGGCCTGGGTATTCAGAAAGTCGCGAAGGGTGTCGCGACTGGACCGCCGCGCGATCCGGCAAAAAACCCGGCCAACAAAAAACCGCGCCTGGGCGCGGTCTCTTGATTGCTGCGGTCGTGCAGTTGGTGGAGCGGAGGAGGATCGAACTCCCGACCTTCGCATTGCGAACGCGACGCTCTCCCAGCTGAGCTACCGCCCCACGTGTCCTGTGACCGGGCGTGCAGCCGCCGATCAAGGCCGGGAAGGATACCGGCTGGGGCGTCCGGGCGCTAGTCCTGTGCGTCGAGGATCGGCCCCAGCAGGGGTTCGAGCAGGCCGCGGCGCCAGCCCGCGAGGGCTGGGGGCCAGTCGCTGCCATCGAGCATCGCCTCGAGCGCGCGACGCGACGCCAGGGTGCCCGGATCGATGCCCAATCGCGTCGCCTCGGCGGCGACCGCGTCCTGCAGCCGGCGCAGGCGCTGCTTCTGCGGGCCGTCGATCGACACCGCGAGCGGGACGTCGCGTTCGTCGGGTTGCAGCGGCTCGGACAGCACGTCCCACAACTCGCCGCGCAGCCTGCGGGGCGATTTGGGGCTGCCGTCGAGCAGGGCGTTGAACGCATGCTGGTTGGCCGGCGGCTTGCGGGTCAACGCGATCGCGAGTTCGTTGTCGAGGATCCAGCCTTTCGGGCGATCGCTCGCGCGCGCCTGCGATTCGCGCCAGCGCAGCAGGCGGCACAATCGCGCCTGCGCCTGCGCGTCGAGGAATTGCGCGCCGCGCAGCGCCAGGTGCGGCCAGGGATCGGGCTCGTCGCCGGCGGCGCCAGCGACCAGCCGGGCGCAGTCCTCGGCCAGCCAGCTCTCGCGGCCCAAGGCACGCAGCTTCTCGTCGAGGATCGCGTGCACCGCGTGGAGGTGGAGGACATCGTCGGCTGCATAGGCCAGTTGCGCCGGCGACAGCGGGCGCTTGAGCCAGTCCGAGCGCGTCTCGCTCTTCGGCAGGGCGACGCCGAGCAGGGTCTCGACGAGCTTCTGGTAGCCCATCCCCGCGCCGATGCCGCACAGCGCGGCGGCGATCTGGGTGTCGAACAGCGGCGAGGGCGCCACGCCGCAGCCGCGGCGCAGGGCCTGCAGGTCCTCGCTGGCGCTGTGCATCAGCTTGACGATGGCCGGATCGGCCAGCATGGGGCGCAGCAGGTCGTCCATGCCGGCGACGGTCGGATCGACCAGCAAGGCGTCCTCGCCGGGCACGGCCAGTTGCACCAGGGCCAGTTGCGGCCACCACGTCCGCTCGCGGATGAACTCGGTGTCCAGCGCGAGCATGCCGGCGTGGTTCCAGCCAGCCAGGCGGGCGGCGAGTTCGTCGGGTTGGTCGATCCAGGAATGCATTCGGGCTTGTCGCTCGGGTAGGGCTGGCTTGCGGCAGGCGCGACGATAACCTACCGTCTGCGTCGGCGCAGGCCTGCGTGCTACGGATTTTTCACGCGGTTGCACGCATCATCGCGCAAACGCCTGGTCGGATCGTCGAATCCCATCACCGAACCGGAGATCGAGCCCGCGTGCGCGAACTGTGCGGATGCCTGCTGCTGGCCCTGGCGATCGTTGCGACGGGCGGATGTCGCGGCAAGTCGCCGCAGCAGCCGGTCGCCGCGCGGACTGCGCCAGCTTCGGCCGCCAGCGACGCGGCCGCGACCACCGAGCCGGCGGCGGAGCCGGTGGCCATCCGCAGGCCGGCGACCGAGGCCTTGCCGGAGCCCTCGCCGGTGCCGAAAAAGAAGATCGGCGAAGCGCTGCGGCAGGCGCAACAGGCGCTGGCTGCCGGGCGCATCGACGAACGCAACCTGTCGGCCGGATTGGCATCGCAGGGATCCGATGCCTCGGTCGCTTCCGCCTCATTCCCGTCGGCGAGCGGTCCGGATGCGCTCGCACTGTATCGCGGCGTGCTGGCGACCGATGCGAAGAATGCGCAGGCCCTGCAGGGCATCGAGGCCATCCTCGTGGCCCTGCACGCACGCGTGCAGGCGGCGCTCGCGCGCGGGGACGTGGTCGACGCCCAGCGTGATGTCGATCGCATCGCCCTGCTGCGCGCCGGTGATCCTGCGCTGCCGGTGCTGCACGACGCGCTCGATCGCGGCTGGCGCGTCGCCGGGCTGGTCGAGCGCGGGCGGCGCCTGGAAAGCGTCGGTGCATTGATCGAACCGCGCTCGGCGAACGCCGCGGCTGCCTACCGGCAGGCGCTGGCGCTGGCGCCGGGAAATGCGGCGGCGGCGGCGGGGCTGGATCGCGTGCAGGGCGTATTCATCGCGCAAGCACTGGCGCAGGCCGACGCCGCGCACTACCCGCAGGCCGAGGAACTGATCGCGCAGGCAGCCGGCGTGCATGTCGATTCGCGCGTGCTGCGCGACGCGCGCGCGAGCCTGCAGGCGATCCGCCTGCGGCACGCATCGCTGCTCAAGGCCCAGGCCGACGCCGCGCTCGATGCGGGCGATGCCGATCGCGCCGCGCGACTGCTCGCGCAGGTCGAGCGCGCCGCGCCGCGGTCGCCGCTGGCCGGCCAGCTGAAGCGGCGGATCGCGAACACGCGCCTGTACGGTCGATTCCTGCCGGCGCAGGTGTTCAGCGATCCGCTCTCGTCGTCGGGGCGATCGCCCGAGATGGTCGTGTTGCCGGTGGGCAGCTTCCGGATGGGCGCGCCCGACGGCGAAGCAGGCCGCGATGTCGACGAGACGCCGCAGCGCACGATCGCTTTCGACCATGGCTTCGCGATCGCGCGCACCGAGATCACGGTCGAGCAATTCGGCCGCTTCGCTCGGGCCACCCACTACCGCACCGATGCCGAGCGCAGCGGCCACTCGATGGTGTACGACGAGGCCAAGGGCAAGCTGGTCGCGCGCGACGGCGTGACCTGGCGCGACGACCACCTCGGCCGGCCGGCCGCGCCGCAGCAGCCGGTGATCCACGTTTCCTGGAACGACGCGCAGGCCTACACGATCTGGCTGTCGAGCCAGACCGCGCACCTGTACCGCCTCCCCAGCGAGGCCGAATTCGAATACGCGCTGCGCGCCGGCGGCGCGACGCCATGGCCATGGCGCGGCAGCGCGCCGCCGAAGAACGTCGGCAACCTTGCCGGCAGCGATGTCTCGCCGAGCGGCCGCCGCTGGGGCGATGCTTTCGCCGGCTACAGCGACGGTTACTGGGGACCGGCGCCGGTCGCGCATTTCGCGCCCGACGCCTTCGGCCTCTACGACATGGTCGGCAACGTTTCGGAATGGACCCAGGACTGCTGGCACGACAGCTACCGGCGCGCGCCGGAGACGGGCAGCGCGTGGGTCAATCCCGGCTGCGCCAGGCGCGTCGTGCGCGGCGCGTCGTGGGCGAGTTCGCCCGCGCAGGTGCGATCGGCGTTCCGCAGTTCGCTCGATGCCGACGAGAGCAGTTCGCGGCTGGGATTCCGGGTGGTACGCGAACTGTGATCGCGAGCTGAGCGCGTGCAGAATCGGATTGAGGTTCCGCGGCAGGGAGCAGGCGCATGAACATGGATCCGATGGGGCAGTGGCAGGGCGGGTCGCAAGGGCGCGGACGATTCCACTGGTGGGTGATCGTGGTGTTCCTGGTCTACGCCGGGTACTACTGGGTTTCCAACGAGCACGAGTCCTCGTTCACCGGGCGCGAGCAGATCATCGCGACGGACGCGCAACAGGAGGCCACGCTGGGCCTGCAGGCCTACCAGCAGGTGCTCGCGCAGTCGCAGGTCGCGCCCGACGGGCCGCAGGTCGAGCAGATCCGGCAGATCGTGCAGCGGCTGGTCGCGGTCGCGCCGAAGGTCGAGGCCGACCTCGCCGCCGCGCATGGCGCAAAGGCGAGCACCGACTGGAGCAGCTTCCAGTGGGAGGTCAACGTCCTGCAGTCGGACGAAGTGAACGCCTTCTGCCTGCCGGGCGGCAAGATCGCGGTCTACACCGGCCTGCTGCCGGTCGCGCAGAACGCCGACGCGCTCGCGGTCGTGCTCGGGCACGAGATCTCGCATGCACTGTTGCGCCACGGCGCCGAGCGGATGGCACAGCAGCACCTCGCGCAACTGGGGACGATCGCGACCGGCATCGCCGCGGGCAGCATGGATCCGCAGCAGCAGCGCGAGGTGATGGCGGCCCTCGGCGTGGGAGCCCAGTTCGGCGTGCTGCTGCCGTTTTCGCGCAAGGACGAATCGGAGGCCGACGAGATCGGCCTGATGCTCGCGGCGGCGGCCTGCTTCGATCCGCAGGCGGCGATCCCGCTGTGGGAACGCATGGAGCAGCAGGGCGGGGCGGGCAAGCCGCCCGAGTTCGCGTCGGATCATCCGAGCGATGCGCACCGCATCCAGCGGCTGCAGGAACTGATGCCGCAGGCGCTGGCGCTGCGCGCGAAATACTGCGGCTCGGCGTCGCCGCAGTGAGACGATGGCGGAAGCGGCTTTCGACCGCCTCCGCCGACGCCATCACGAACTCATGAACAGTCCGCCGTTCACCGGGATGTTCGCGCCGGTGATGAAACCCGCGTCCTCGGCGGCGAGGAAGCTGACGGTGCGCGCGATCTCGGACGGCTTGCCGAGGCGGCCCACCGGCACCGAGTCGATGATCTTGTTGCGCACGTCCTCGGGCACCGCCATCACCAGCGCGGTCTCGCAGTAGCCGGGCGAGATCGAGTTCACGGTGACGCCCTTGCGCGCGACTTCGCGCGCCATCGCCATGGTGAAGCCGTGCATGCCGGCTTTCGCAGCCGAGTAGTTGGTCTGCCCGAACTGTCCGGTCTGGCCGTTCACCGAGCTGATGTTGATGATCCGGCCGTAGCCGCGCGACAGCATGCCGTCGACCGCGTGGCGGCACATGTTGAACACGCCGTCGAGGTTGATCCGCAGCACGTCGTCCCACTGCGAGCGTTCCATCTTGCGCAGGGTGCCATCGCGTGTGATGCCGGCGGCGTTGACGAGGATATCGATCGCGCCGTGCTCGGCCTCGACCTTCTTGACGAGCTCGCCGCAGGAGTCGAAGTCGCCGACGTCGCCGGCGACGAAATGGATGTCGAGCCCTTCGACGTCCCTGGTGAAGGATTCCACGCGCTCCGTGCGGGCGGCGAGGTCGGCAGCGATGACCGTATTGCCCGCGCTGGCGAGCTGCTTGCAGATTTCGGTGCCGAGACCGCCGATGCCGCCGGTCACGACCGCGATGCGCTTCTTCATCTGATGAACTTCCTCCGGGCTGGCCCGCTGTTGTCGAGAGCACACCGCAACGTGTTGCGACGCACAAAATCGCCCGAAGCTTAGTCCCGGCGGGGTGCCCCGTCAATGCGCGCGGAGCGCGGAAGGATCAGCGCGTGCGCGTCTTGTGACCGGTGCCCGGTTTGGCGGGGTCGGCGGCGTTGCCCATGGTGCCGAGCAGGCCCTGCTGGAACGACTTCCACAGGTCCATGTTCCGTTCGGTGAGCTGGTTGAGCATGCTCCACGGCGTCTGCCCGATCAGGCTGTTGAGCTGGCTGCGGAACTGCTGCTGCTGCTCGATGAACATCTGCATGCTGCGTTCGAGGTAGCTGCCCATGAAGCCCTGCAGCGAATCGCCATAGAAGCGGATGATCTGGCTGAGCAGCTCGGTGGACAGCATCGGCTGGCCGTCGTCCTCGTGCTCGGAAATGATCTGCAGCAGCACCGAGCGGGTGAGGTCGTCGCCGGTCTTGGCGTCGCGCACCTCGAAGCTCTCGTTGTCCACGATCAGCTGGCGCACATCCTCCAGCGTGATGTAGCTGGAGATCTCGGTGTCGTACAGACGCCGGTTCGGATACTTCTTGATGATGCGGACCTGGGCCATCGCGAAGGGCTTCCGTGGGTATTGCGGCGCAGCAGTGGATGCAGCATGGCGCAGCAATACGCCGGTTGCAAGCGCGCGGCGTCACGTTTCTGCGTGGCGGCGCGCAACGCGACGGACGGATGGACGAGGATGCGGACGTCACGATGGCAAAGGAGATCACGCTCGCGTGGATCAATCGCATCCCACCTCGCCACAGGATGAACGGATCGGATGATTTCCCGATCCGTTGCTCCACGCTTCAGCCCGGCTCCTTAACCTGAGTCCCAGGGCCACACGGATCGTGCGCCGGAGAGCAGGACATGGAAGCGATGGACAAGACTGCGGGCGACCTCGCATCGAGGTTCGCCTTTGAACGTGGCGGCGACTGTGCACCCGGCGAGGCGATGGGGGTGAGTCGTGACTGACCTGGTCGTTCGCCCCGAATCGAGTCCCGATGCCGCAATGGCATCGCGCGACGAACATTGGCATGCATCGGTACTGGCAGGTGGCCTGATCTCACGCGTGATCGTGAAGCGCGACCGCGATGGAACGTGGATGGCGCGCGCCCGGCTTTGCGACCGCTCGCTCAGGGCCTTCGGTGACGACAGCGAGACAGGTCCCCATGCGAGCCACGAAGCAGCCTTGCATGCCGGACAGGTCGCGGTGCTGAAGCTGTACAGGGCTTCCATCGGGTTGCAGCCGGTACCCGAACCGGTACAGATGATCGCTGCCCACGAGCCGGCCGGTGGATACCGATCGAATGCGTTGCGACAGTTCGTGCGCGCCGTGCGCGAGAGCCGGAAAATCCTTCGTCCGGTCGTTGCGCCATCGCGCGTGTCCAAAGCGGAAGTGTTCGCCTAGCGTGGATCGATCGGCAGGCCGGGCGCGGCAACGCCGCGCCGGCCGCATCATTCTTACCAACCCATGTAGTGGCCGCCGTTGGCGGACAGGTTGGCGCCGGTGATCCACGCGGCTTCGTCGGGCAGGAAGAAGGCGACCGCGTAGGCGATCTCGTCGGGGCGGCCGAGGCGGCCGGTCGGGATCTGCGCGGTGATCTTCGCGCGCACTTCCTCGGGCACGGCCATCACCATGTCGGTGCCGATGTAGCCGGGCGAGACGGTGTTGACGGTGATGCCGAACTTCGCGTTCTCCTGCGCCAGCGAGATGGTGAAGCCGTGCATGCCGGCCTTCGCGGCGGCGTAGTTGGCCTGGCCGTACTGGCCTTTCTGGCCGTTGATCGAGCTGATCTGCACGATCCGGCCCCACTTGCGGTCGCGCATGCCGTCGATGACGTGGCGGGTCACGTTGAAGCACGAGTCGAGGTTGGTGCTGACCACGTCGTGCCACTGCTTCGGGCTCATCTTGTGGAAGGTGCCGTCGCGGGTGATGCCGGCGTTGTTGACGAGGATGTCGACCGGGCCGATCGCCTCGTTGACGCCCTTGATCATCGCCGCGGCGCTGTCGAAGTCGGCGACGTCGCCGTGGACGATCGCCACGTCGAAGCCCTTGGCCTTCATCTGCGCCTGCCAGGCCTTGGCCTTGGCTTCGTCGCGGTAGTTGGTGGCGACGCGGTGGCCGAGGCTGGCGAGTTTTTCGACGATCGCGGTGCCGATGCCGCCGGTGCCGCCGGTCACGAGTGCGCTGCGTGCGTTCATGCTGTTCTCCTGGACTGTGGTGATGGACTGATGCGTGACGAGTCGAATGCGACGGGTCTGGATGGATCGGAATTCGATGAAGCGAAATGCGATGGATCGGATTTGATGAAATCCGAAAGTGGACTCCCATTCTAGCCCGCGCATGTTGCTGCCGCAGGTCTTTGCGTCATCTGTTTTCCGGTTCCTCCGCCAAGGCGCTGTCCATCCGCCTTGGTATGGCGTCGACGCGGAATGCATCCAGCGCGCGGCGCAGCGCGGTTTCGGCATTCCCCGCGCCGAGGATAGCGCGAGGGTCCTGCCCGAGCACGGACAAGGCATGACGCAGTGCGGGAAGCGGATCGGCCGGATCGACCGCCAGGGCCTCGTCCGACTTGGAAAGTTTGCGGCCCTGCGCATCGACCACCAGCGGCAGGTGCGCGTAGGCGGGCGTCGGCGCGCCGAGCGCGCGCTGCAGCAGGATCTGGCGCGGTGTCGAGTCGAGCAGGTCGGCGCCGCGAACGACATCGGTGATGCCCTGCGCAGCGTCGTCGACCACGACCGCGAGCTGGTAGGCCCAAGGCCCGTCCGCGCGACGAAGCACGAAATCGCCGACGTCGTCGCGGACGTCCTGCGCGAAGCGGCCCTGGATGGCGTCGTCGAAGCCGACGGACTCATTCCCGACGCGCAACCGGATCGCGGGCTGTCGGCTGGTTCCATCCTGCGCGATGTAGGGGCCCATGCAGTGGCGATGAATGCCGGCGGTGGCTGCGAGATCGCTGCGGCTGCACAGGCAAGGGAAGGCGCGGCCGTCGCGCAGCAGGCGTTCGAGGGCTTCGGCGTAGGCATCGCCGCGCGTGCCCTGCCACAGGACCGGTTCGTCGGAGGTCATGGCGAACGCGGCCAGGGTGGCGAGCTGCTGCTCCGCCGCGCCCGCCACTTCGCGTGGCGGATCGAGGTCCTCGACCCGCACCAGCCAGTCGCCACCGCGATGCCGCGCCATCAGCCAGCTGCCAAGCGCGGCGACCAGCGAGCCCATGTGCAGCGGGCCGGTGGGCGACGGCGCGAAACGGCCGCGGTAGCGGGGCGGGGAATGAGTCGCCATTTCGGTATTCCAGCATGAATGGCTGCCGGGGTCGTGGTTCGACAGGCCCACCACGAACGAATGTTGCGGAGCGTGGTTCGATGGGCCCACCACGAACAGGTAGTGCGAAGCGTGATCAATGGAAATCGCGCGAGGACGTCGCGATGCCCTGCAGTAGCCCGCTCAGGTCGTGCAGGCGCTCGGCGACCAGGTGCTGGACGTCGTGCTGGCGCTGCAGCCGGCCCTCGATGCCGAGCACGCGCGAGC
Organism: Lysobacteraceae bacterium; assembly: GCA_036496805.1. Classification (GTDB taxonomy): domain Bacteria; phylum Pseudomonadota; class Gammaproteobacteria; order Xanthomonadales; family Xanthomonadaceae; genus SZAS-103. Next base: position 67,210 of record DASXKN010000031.1, on the reverse strand, counting down.
CGAGCAGTTCGCGACGATGACGCAGCGCGACGTGTTGCCAGACGATCGCGTTGACGGTGCCGCTCTCGTCCTCGAGGGTCACGAAGGTCACCCCGCTGGCGGTGCCGGGGCGCTGGCGCACGGTGACCAGGCCCGCGTAGCGCACCCATGCGCCATCGCGCGCCTGCGCGAGCTGGTCGGCGCGGCGCATGCGGCGCGCGCGCAGTTGTTCGCGGATCAGCGCGAGCGGATGCACGCCGAGGGTCAGGCCGGTGCTCGCGTAGTCGGCGAAGGTGTCCTCGTGCGCGGTCGGTGCGCGCAACGTGGCCGCGTCCTCGGCGATGCGCGCCGCCCGCAGCGCATCCTCGCGCGCATCGCTGCCGGCGATGTCCCAGTAGGCGTGGTGGCGGTGGCCTGACAGGCTGCGCAGCGCGTCGGCGGCGCCCAGCAGGCGCGCCGAACGCATGTCCAGCCGCGCGCGTGCGACGAGGTCGGCGACATCGCGGAAGGGCGCTTCGTTTCGCGCCTTCACGAGGCGGTCTGCCACCTCCATCGGGAACCCCGCGATCTGCCGCAGCCCGAGTCGCAGGCACAAGGTCGCGTCGGTGTCGCTCTCGAGCGTGCAGTCCCGGTCACTCGCGATGGCATCTACCGGCCTCACCTCCACGCCGTGCCGGCGCAGGTCGGCGACGATCTGCGCCGGGCCGTAGAAACCCATCGGCAGCGAGTTCAGCAGTGCGCACGCGAACGCGGTCGGCTGGTGGCATTTCAGCCACGAGGAGACGTAGGCGAGCAGGGCGAAGCTCGCCGCGTGCGATTCGGGAAAACCATAACTGCCGAAACCCTTGATCTGCTCGATGATGCGTTCGATGTAGTCCAGCGGATAACCGTTCGCGGTCATGCGCTCGACGATCTTGCCGCGGAAATGCTCGAGGCCGCCGCCGCGTTTCCAGGCGGCCATCGAGCGCCGGAGCAGGTCGGCTTCGTCGCCGCTGAAGTCGGCGGCGACCTGGAGCAGGTGCATGACCTGTTCCTGGAAGATCGGCACGCCGCAGGTGCGGCCGAGTACCGGGATCATGTCCGCGCTGTGGTAGGTCGCACGGAAGTCCGCGCCGTCCTCGTCGATCGCCGGAAGGCCTTGCGCAATGCGCTCGCGCTCGACTTCGCGGCGCCGCAGGTAGGGATGCACCATGCCGCCCTGGATCGGCCCCGGGCGCACGATCGCCACCTCGATCACGAGGTCGTAGAAATTCGCCGGCCTGAGCCGCGGCAGCATCGACATCTGCGCGCGCGACTCGATCTGGAACACGCCGACGGTGTCGGCGCGCTGGATCATCGCGTAGGTGGCCTGGTCTTCGCGGGGGATGGTCGCGAGTTCGAGGTCCATGCCGCGATGCCGCCGCAGCAGGTCGAAGCATTTGCGGATGCAGGTGAGCATGCCGAGCGCGAGGCAATCGACCTTGAGCAGGCCGAGCGTCTCGAGGTCGTCCTTGTCCCACTGGATGACCGTGCGGTCGGCCATCGACGCGTTCTCGACCGGCACGAGTTCCCACAGCGGCGCGCCGGAGATCACAAAGCCGCCGACGTGCTGCGAGAGGTGGCGCGGGAAGCCCCAGAGCGTGCGCGCGAGCTCCAGCACGCGTCGCACGGCCGGGCTTCCGGGATCGAGGCCAGCCTCGTGCACTCGGGTACCGACGTCGACTTCGCCGTGCGCCCAGTTGAAGGCGCCGGAAAGCGCGTCGAGCTGGTCGCTGTCGAAGCCGAGCGCGCGCGCGACGTCGCGCACGGCGCTGCGCGGCCGGTAGCAGATCACGGTCGCGGCGAGCGCGGCGCGTTCGCGGCCGTACTTGCGGTACACGTACTGCATGACTTCCTCGCGCCGTTCGTGCTCGAAATCGACGTCGATGTCGGGCGCCTCGTCGCGCTGCTCGGAGATGAAGCGCTCGAACAGCAGGTGCGCGTCCTCGGGGCTGACCGAGGTGATGCCAAGGCAATAGCAGACCACCGAATTCGCGGCCGAGCCGCGGCCCTGGCAGAGGATCTCGTGGTCGCGCGCCCAGCGCACGATGTCCTCGACGGTCAGGAAGAAGGCCTCGTATTTCTTCTTCGCGATCAGCGCGAGCTCCTTCTCGATCGTCGCGTGGACGTCGATCGGCAGGCCGCCCGGCCAGCGCCGGCGCGCGCCGGATTCGGTGAGCGCGCGCAGGTGCGAGGTCGGCGTCCTGCCTGCGGGCACGAGTTCCTCGGGATACTCGTAATGCAGCTCCTTCAGGTCGAAGCTGCAGCGTTCGGCGATGCGTGCGGATTCCTCGAGGGCTTCGCGTGGATACAGCGCGGCCAGAGCGACGCGCGTGCGCAGGTGGCGCTCGCCGTTCGCGAACAGCGCGTGGCCGCAGTCGGCGACCGTGCGGCGCATGCGGATCGCGGTCAGCATGTCCTGCAGCGCGCGGCGGCCGCGGGCGTGCATGTGGACGTCGCCGGCGGCAACAAGCGGAATGCCGCTGCGCTGCGAGAGTTCCTGCAGGTCGCGCAGGTGCGCGTCGTCGCCGGGTTCGCGGTGCAGTTCGAGCGCGATGCGCAGGCGCTCGCCGAAACGTGCGTGCAGCCAGGCCAGCTCGTCGTCGTGGCGTTCGTGCGCACCCGGGATCCACAGCGCGAACAGGCCGTCGCAGGCGAGCGCCTCGACGTCCGCGCGGGTGAGCCGGTAGTCGCCTTTCGGCGCTGCGCGCCGGGCCTGCGTGATCAGCCGGCACAGGGTCGCGTAGCCGGTACGGTCGATGCAGAGCAGCACGCATTTCAGGCCGTCGACGAGGGTGAATTCGCTGCCTGTGACCAGCTTGAGGTTTTCATGCTTCGCGCCGATCCACGCACGCACGATGCCGGCGAGCGAACATTCGTCGGTGATCGCGAGCGCGGAATAGCCGAGCTTGCGCGCGCGCTCGAACAGTTCTTCCGCATGCGATGCGCCGCGCTGGAAGCTGAAGTTGGAGAGGCAATGCAGCTCGGCGTAGGGCGGGGGATCTTCCGGGGGAGATCGCGGTGGCGAAGACATCGGCGGCAAGGCGGGATCGTGCATGCCTGGGAGCCTGCGATGACGCGGTCGCAGGCGATGAGAAGCGCGCGGCGGAGTAACGCGCTTCATGCAAACCAACCCGGCAGCAGTGGCTTCGGCATGGCGGGAAAGCAGGCGCGCTTCACGCAAACCAACCCGGCAGCAGTGGCTTCGGCATGGCGGGAAAGCAGGCGAGCTTCATGCAAACCAACCCGGCAGCAGTGCCCACGGCGCAGCGGGAAAGCAGGCGCGCTTCACGCAAACCACCCGTGCAGCATCCAGCCTGGCGCATCGTGTGGTTCCGCCTGCGCATCGACGATCCGGAACAGCCACGCCCGCTGGCCGGTGTCGAGGTCGGCGATCGCGTAATCGCGACGCATGTCTTCGCCATCCCACCAGCCGGTCTCGATGCGTTCGGGCGACTCGACGAAGCGGACGATGCGGCCGCGGAAGGGAACGGGCCTGGGCAGCAGCCAGAGCGGGCGTGGCGGTACGACTCCGCCATCCTTCGGTGGAACTTCCTTCGCTGCAGCCATCGCGGGTTCGGCGATCCGCCAGGAACGCTCGGGGCGATGGTCGGCATGCAGGGCGAGTTCGCGTACCGCGCCGGCGCCCAGGCGCGAGCGCAGGCGTTCGGCAAGTGCGTCCCAGTCGAGCTGGCCGCGCAGGCCGGGATCGAACAGGTCGCGCAGTTCCGGTGCGAACGGCGGCAGGTCGTCGGCGACGAGCGCCAGCGCATGCGCGGGCGCAGGCAGGGCGATGCGATCGAGCGCCAGGCATGCTGCCTCGAACAGCGTCCCGGCGTCGCGACAGGGCTTGCGCAGGCCAACCGCAAGCGATGTCGTCGACAGGTCCATGGCAGTCGTCGGAGCCTGCGAGGTTGCGTCGTCCGTGGATGGATCGTCCCGCGATGGCGTGTCGCGGCCCATAGCCGTTTTCCCGGCTGGCATGCCTGCTTTCCCTGGGCACGACGTGGCTGCGCGCGCTTCTTGCCATTGCACCATCGCTTCGCGCGCGATCGCCGCGCGTTCGTGCGGATCGTGGTCGAAGCGCAGGGTGAAGCGCGGCACGCCGCCATCGCGCGCCTGCAGGTACGCGGCGAGTTCGCGCGTCAGCCGCTGCAGCGGGAAGCGCAGCGCGTCCTGCTGCGCGATGCCGTAGTCGAATTCGATCCTGCGCTCGAAACGGTCGGCCGGGCGGTAGCGCACGCAGGGCTCGTGCTCGAGTCCGCGCAGGCGATCGAACGCCTGCAGCAGCCCGGCGCCGAAGCGGCGCGCGAGCGCGGCGCGCGGCAGCGCGAAGGCATCGCCGAGGTTGCGCACGCCGACGCGGCGCAATTCCTCGGTGTGCTCAGCGCAAAGCCGCGCCGCGCCGATCGGGACGCGCGCGAGCACGCGATCGAGGTGTTCGGGGCGCGCGACCGCGTAGCCGTCGGCGAGGTCGGCGAGCACCCGCGCGGCCGCCGGCGTCGGCGCGGCGGCCAGTGTCGCGCGGTGGCCGAACTCGGCCAGGCGCGTGCGCAAGGCGGCTTCGATCGCCCTCCAGTCGCCGAACAGCGCGCGGCTCGCGCCGATCTCGAGCAGCACCGCATCCGGCGACGCGAGCACGACCTGGCTGCTGAAGCCGTAGGCGAGCGCCCCGAGTAGTTCGAGCCGGCGCGCCTGCGCGGTCGCGTCGTGGCGTCGCACGGCCAGCCCGGGCAGCAGCGACTGCGCGTGCACCAGCGCCATGTCAGCGCGCACGCCCGCGGCGCGCGCGGGCGCATTCGCGCAGACGATGCGCGGACGCTGCACGGCGGCGTCGTGGGTGGCGCAGGGCAGGGGCCGGATGATGCCCTTGTTCGTGCAATCCCCTGCATGCGCATCCGCTTTCCCGGTTTCCTGGCTTTCCAGCGACAACTCCGGCAGGGCGAAACAGGCCCACAACGTCGTCATGGCGGCGCTTCAATGCGCGCGTGCGTGCGGCAGCGCGAGGGTGGGCGGTTGCGCGCCGCGGCACTTGAGCACGCGCAGCCGGGCGCAACCGCGGGCGTCGGCCTCGACGAGCAGGCGCAGCGCGGCGGGGCTGGGATTGGCGGCATGGCGCGCCGGCCGGAACAGGAAACCGAAGCTGCCACCATCCTCGGCCGCGACCTGCAGCCGGCGCAGCGCGCGCTCGTCGCCGCCGGTGCTCCATGCGAGGGCCGCGCCGATGCAGCCCGCGCGCAGGCATTGCTCGGCGGTCCACAACGCGCGGTCGGGCGGCGCGTCGATCCACGCGAGCCGCGCGAGCGGCAGGCCCGCGCGCACGAGCGCAGGCGCGTAGGGAACATACGGTGGTGCGACGAAGACGAGGCGTTCGCGCCGTGCGAGCGTCGCCAGCGCGGGCAGCAGCAGCGAGAACTCGCCGAGGCCGTCGGCGGCCACCAGCAGCTCGGTCAGCGCGCCGCGCGGAAAGCCGCCCCATGGCAGCGCTTCGTCGAGCAAGGCGTTGCCGCTGGCGAGGCCATCGTGCGTCCGCGCCGCGCGGCCGCCGGTGAAGATGCGGCCATCGCGCAGGGCGTCCTGCAGCGTTGCGGCTTCGCGCACTTCAGGTCCTCCGGATCGCGCCGACGTACACGCCTTCGATCGCGAAGCTGCCTGCGCGCGCATCGACGACGATCGGCCGGAAGTCGGGGTTTTCGGGCAGCAGCACGATGCGGTCGGCTTCGGTGCGCAGGCGCTTGACGGTGATCTCGTCCTCGATGCGCGCGACCACGATCTGGCCGTCGAGCGCCTCGGGCGTGCGGTGCACGGCGATCAGGTCGCCGTCGCGGATGCCGGCTTCGCGCATGCTCTCGCCCTGCACGCGCAGCAGGTAGTCGGCGCGGGGACGGAACAGCGCGGGATCGATCGCGAAGCGCGCCTCGATGTTGCCCTCGGACATGATCGGGCTGCCAGCGGCGACGCGGCCGACGAGGGGAAGTTCGAAGTGGGCGCGGCGCGTCGATGCGGCCGCCAGTTGCCGACCCGTCGCGGGGACATCCAGCAACCGGATCCCGCGCGCCTTGCCGGGCGCGAGTTGCAGCGCGCCTTTCGCGGCCAGGGCATGGAGGTGCTTGCGCGCGGCGTTGAGGTGGATGTCGAACGCGGATGCGATCTCGCCAAGCGTCGGGGGTCGACCTTCGGCCGCGACCTGGGCGCGAAGGTGGTCGAGGATGGCTTGCTGGCGGGCGGTGAGGGGCATGGTGTATATATTTACACCCTGCATGCGGGAGTGTCCAATGATTTCCGCCGCACTCGGCTATTTGATCCAGGCGCAGGATGTCCAGCCTTGGACAGGATCAAGATCAAGAGCGTTTCGCGCTGGCGCGCGAGTTACTTTCTGTTTTGGGAGGCGGTTTCAACCGGTCGATGCAACACCCATGGTGTGATCGACCGGAGGAGCAATGGCCAAAGAGAGAAGGGCTCGTTTTGCCAGCTCGCCAGCAAAGTCACTGGATCCCCGCCTTCGCGGGGATGACGATCAAGGGCAAGACGATCAAGGGCAAGACGCGGGAATCCCGCGGCTGTCGGGACTCGTGGTCCTGCCAGGACTCGTGGTTCCGTCAGAACTCGTAGTTCATCTCCGGCCCGGCCTGGGCGAGGAAGTGGCCTTCCACGTAATCCACGCCGACCGAGAACAGCACGCTCATGCTGCCCGCGTCCTGCACGAACTCGGCCATCACCTGCTTGCCGAGGCGATGGCCCTCGGTGGTGATCTCGCGCATCTTCTTCTGGTTGTCGGCCGACTTGGCCAGGTCGGCGGAGAACGAGCGGTCGATCTTGAGGAAGGCCGCGTCGACGTGGCCGAGCATCTGGAACGAGTTCAGGCCGGTGCCGAACTGCTCGAGCGCGATCCTGCAGCCGAGCGGCTGGATCGCCTTCTGCAGGTCCTGGGTCGCGCGCAGGTTGGTGAAGACCTTCGACTCGGGGATTTCCAGGATCAGCCGGTCGCCGGGAACGCCGTGCTGCTTGAGTTGCTCGCGGATCAGGTCCTCGAATCCGCCCTCGGTCAGCGAAGCCGGCGTGACCTTGACCATCAGGGTCGTCTGCTTGCCGGCCTTCTTGCGCTCGGCGAGCACGGCGATCGCGCGCCGGAGCACCCAGCGGTCGAGGTCGTCGAGCAGGCCGTGTTCCTCGGCGATCATCAGGAAGTTGGTCGGCGGCACGATCTCGCCGGTCGGGCCCTTCATGCGCAGCAGGGCCTCGTAGGTTTCGCCCGGCTGGCCGTTCATGCTGATGATCGGCTGGTAGTGCAGGAGGAAACCGTCGCCCTTGAGCGCTTCCTGGATGCGCTGCACCCAGGCAGCGATGCGCTCGGTCTCGGCGCGGTCGCGCGCGGACGGATCGAAGATCTCCGCGCGGTTGCCGCCGAGGCTGCCGGAGGAATTGACCGCCTGGCCGGCCTTGCCCAGCACCTGCTGCAGGCTGGCGATCTTCTCGCCGATCTGCACGCCGCCGATGCTGACGGTGATGTTCACCGAGCGCCCGCCGGCCTCGACGATGAAGCCATGGAAGCCGGCGCGGATGGATTCGGCCAGCATCTGGCTCGCGTTGGGAGGCGAATCGGTCTTGAGCACCGCGAAAGTGTGGTCGCCGAAGCGCGCCGCGATCACCTTGTCGCCGACGGTCTCGCGCAGGCGCGTAGCCAGGCGGGCGAGGAACTCGTCGGCATGGCCGATGCCGATTTCCTGCATCAGCGTGGAATAGTGGTCGGGTTCGATCAGCAGCAGGATCTGGTCGTTCTTGCCGTCCGCGGCCGACTTGACCGCCGGTTCGAGCTGCTCCAGGAAATAGCGCCGGTTCGACAGGCCGGTGACCTGGTCGCGGTAACGCAGCTCGTCGAGCTCGCGCTGCATGTCGGCGTCGACCATGCGCTGGCGGAACATGATTTGCAGGCAGTCCTCGCCCTCGTACTTGGCCTGCGAAAACTCCATGGTCGCGTCGAAGTCCGAACCGTCGGCGCGGCGTGCGCGCAGCTCGTACTTGTCCGGCGGCCGCTCGCCCTTGGCGAGGTTCTTGAGCAGGGTCTTGAAGCGGTCGGCATCGCTGTCGCCGACCATGTCCAGCAGCGGCAGGCCTTCGATTTCCTCGAAGTCCTCGTAGCCGAACATCTCCAGGTAAGCTTCGTTGGCGCGGATGTGCATGCCGTCGGCGACGTAGGCGATGGGGTCGCGCGAGGAAGCCATCAGCGAGTCGCAGCGGCGCTCGGATTCGTGCAGGGCGGCCTCGGCGCGGCGGAACTCGCGGCGGGTTTCGAGCGCGGTGAATTCGTTGCGGACGAGCAGGCGCAGGTGCTCGGGACGGTCGCGCAGCGCCACGTCGCGCGCGCCCGCGACCAGGGCGGCGACCACCCGGTTTTCCTCGAGCGCGCCGATGGTGGCGATCACCGAGATGTCCTTGCCGCTGGCGTTGACCGCATTGATCACGTCGGCGAAAACCAGGTTCTTCGCGTCCAGCGAGGCGAGCACGAGGTCGATGTTGCCTTCGGCGAGCTGCGTCTTCAGCTCGGCCAGGTCCTGCGGGCGCTGCGGGCGCACCGCGATCCCGCCGTTGCGCAGGACGCTGAGGTGGTGCTCGGCATGATCGAGCTGGTCCTCCACGACCATCAACCGGATGACTGTTTCTTTCGCTTTCGCGGCCATGCGCCAGGCTCTAGGGAAGTCAATGGGTTCTGCAAGGATTCTACGCAGAATGTGAGGAGTGCGGCGACCTTGGATAGTACCTCAGGGCGGTTAATCGCGGGGTGGGGAGCGGGCCGGGCCGAAGCGGCCGGTCACAGCGGGGTCTTCGACGGCTCGCCCGCGGTTTCGCGCACCAGCCGGGGCACGAGGTAGCCCGGCAAGCACGCGCGCATCGCCGCGACGAGGTCGCGGGCGCGATCGTCGTCCACCGCGAAATGCGCCGTGCCGGCGACGCGGTCGAGCTGGTGCAGGTAGTACGGCAGCACGCCGGCCGCGAACATCCGCCGCGACAGCGCGACCAGGGCCCCGGCTTCGTCGTTGACGCCACGCAACAGCACCGACTGGTTCAGCAGGGTTGCGCCCGCCGCGCGCAGTCGTTGCAGTGCCGCGTCGACCGTCGCGTCGAACTCGTTCGCATGGTTGGCATGGATCACGATGACCGCGTGCTGCCGCAGACGGCGCAACCAGTCGACGAGTTCCGCATCGATGCGCTCGGGCAGCACGACCGGCAGGCGCGTGTGGATGCGCAGGGTGCGCACGTGGTCGATCCGTGCCAGCGCATCGGTGAACTCGGCGAGCCTGGTCGTGGACAGCGAGAATGGATCGCCGCCGGACAGCAGCGCTTCCTCGACGCTGGCGTCGGCTTGCAGGTATTCGAGCGCCTCGGCCCAGCGCGCCGTTGCCGCGGTCTCCTCGGCATACGGGAAGTGCCGGCGGAAGCAGTAGCGGCAATGCACCGCGCAACTGCCGGTCGCGACCAGCAGGGCGCGCCCGGCGTACTTGTGGATCACCCCGGTCGCGCCGCGTGCGGCCGCGTCGCCGACCGCGTCGAGGCCGAAACCGGGGACGATGCGTTCCTCGTCCGTCACCGGCAGCACCTGGCGCAGCAGCGGATCGTGCGGATCGCCGCGACGCATCCTCGCCACGAAGCCCTGCGGCACCCGCAGCGGGAACTGCTCTGCCGCCGCGTCCGAGAGCATGGAAGCCATCTGCGGCAGGTCGAGCAGGTGCAGCAGGTCGCGCGGGTCGCGCACGGCGTCGCGCCAGAGCTGCTGCCAGCGCGGCTGCGCCGAATGGGCTTGAGCGGTTATCATATCGGGCTGCAAACGTAATCGGCGAAGCCGCGGCTGCGCGGTTCCGCCATCCAGGACCATCATCGACCCCAACATTGTAGCCGTTCGCGCGAACGGCTCGCCCGCTTATGGAGTGTTTCGCATGGCTTACGGCATGAACGACGTCAAGAACGGCATGAAGATCATCGTCAACAACGAGCCGTGCGTCATCACCGACACCGAATACGTCAAGCCGGGCAAGGGCCAGGCCTTCACTCGCGTGAAGTATCGCTTCATCAAGTCCGGCCGCGTGGTCGAGATGACGATGAAGGCGACCGACTCGCTGGAAGCGGCCGACGTGGTCGACACCGACATGCAGTACCTCTACAGCGACGGCGAGCACTGGCACTTCATGCAGTCCGACACCTTCGAGCAGGTGCAGGCCGATGCCGCCGGAGTGGGCGACGCGACCAAGTGGCTCAAGGGCGAGGAGCCCTGCGTGGTGACGCTGTGGAACGGCAGCCCGATCGCGGTGCAGCCGCCGAACTTCGTCGAGCTGAAGATCGTCGAGACCGATCCGGGCCTGCGTGGCGACACCTCGGGCGGCGGCGGCAAGCCGGCCAAGCTCGAGACCGGCGCGGTGGTGCGCGTGCCGCTGTTCGTCAACCAGGATGAAATCATCAAGGTCGATACCCGCTCCGGCGAATACGTCAGCCGGGTGAAGTGACGCATCGGCGCGCAGCCGCGCTGCGGCTGCGCCTTTGCCGATGCGTCATCCCTCGCAGGCGGGGATCCAGTGCCTTTCGCTGTCGCGTGTCACGATGATGAAAGACACTGGATTCCTGCATTCGCAGGAATGACGAGCCAGAAGCAATGACAGACGCTACCAAGCCCACGCCCTGCGACCTGCTCATCGAACCGGGCTGGGTCATCCCCGTCGAGCCGCACGGCGTCGTGCTCACCGACCACGCGGTCGCGGTGAAGGACGGCGCCATCCTCGCCGTGCTGCCGGTCGAGCAGGCGCGCGCCGCGTACAGCGCGAAAGAGACGATCCGCCGCCCGCACTCGGTCCTGATCCCCGGCCTCGTCAACGCCCACGCACACAACGCGATGACCCTGATGCGCGGCGTCGCCGACGACCTGCCGTTGATGGAATGGCTGACCGGGCACATCTGGCCGATCGAAGGCGCGGTGATGGGCCCGCAGTTCGTCGCCGATGGCGTCGAACTCGCCATCGCCGAGATGCTGCGCGGCGGCACGACCTGCTGCAGCGACATGTATTTCTTCCCGGACGTCGGCGCCGCGACCTACCGCCGCCACGGCTTTCGCGCGATGGTCGGCATGGTCATCATCGATTTCCCGACCGCGTGGGCGTCCTCGCAGGACGAATACTTCGACAAGGCCGGCGAGGTCCACGACCTCTACCGCAGCGATGCCCTGGTGCGCACCTGCTACGCGCCGCACGCGCCGTACACGGTCTGCGACGCCAGCTTCGAGCGCATCCGCGTGCTGTCCGACCAGCTCGACGTGCCGGTGCACTGCCACGTCCACGAGACCGCGCACGAGGTCGCCGAATCGCTCAAGCTGCATGGCACACGCCCGATCGCGCGGCTCGACCGGCTCGGCTTGTTCAACGACCGCCTGATCGCGGTGCACATGACCCAGCTCACCGATGCCGAGGTCGCGCTGTGCGCGGCGCGCGGCGTCTCGGTCGCGCATTGTCCCGAATCCAACCTCAAGCTCGCGTCGGGAACCTGCCGCAGCGAGGACCTGCGCCGCGCCGGCGTCAACCTCGCGCTCGGCACCGACGGTTGCGCGAGCAACAACGACCTCGACCTGTTCGGCGAGATGCGCACCGCGGCCCTCATCGCCAAGGTCGCCGTTGGCGATGCCTCGGCGATGAATGCGGCGAGCGCGCTGCGCATGGCCACGCTCGGCGGCGCTCGCTCGATCGGCATGGGCGAGGTCGTCGGCAGCATCGAACCGGGCAAGCGTGCCGATCTCGCATTGGTCGACATGGACCGCATCGAGACCCAGCCCTTGTACGACCCGATCTCGCAACTGGTGTACGCGACCGGCCGCCAGCACGTGACCGACGTGTGGATCGATGGCCGCGCGAAGCTGCGCGACAGCGCGCTCGTGGACATCGACACGGCGGCGCTGATCGCCAACGCAAGGCAGTGGCGCGAGCGGATCGCGGCAATCGGGAAGTCTTCATGACGACGAACGCGCCCGCCAATTTCGATCAAGCCGAACTCGACAAGTTCGCCGAGCTCGCGCACAGGCGGTGGGGCGAGGCAACGCGCTTGCGAGAGTCCAGTGGACTCTCGCGCGTTGCCGAGCGCCCGGCCACGGATGGCCGGGCAGGCGCCACGCACCGTGGACGGTTCGAAGCCGGCTTCGGGATCATCCAATGAGCGCGACGACCAGCAACTTCGATCAAGCCGAACTCGACAAGTTCGCGGATCTGGCACATCGGTGGTGGGATCCCCAGGGCCCGCAGCGTGCGTTGCACGAGCTCAACCCGGTGCGCCTGGCCTACGTGCGCGATCGCTGTGCGTTGCGCGGCGCGAAGGTGCTCGACGTCGGCTGCGGCGGCGGCCTGCTCAGCGAGGCGCTGGCGGGCGAGGGCGCGCAGGTCGTCGCGCTCGATCTGGCGCCGGAACTGGTGGAGATCGCGAAGCTGCACCTGCTGGAAACGCAGGCGACGCGGCCCCACCTGCGCGTGGACTACCGCGTCGTGTCGGTCGAGTCGCTCGCCGCCGAAATGCCTGCGTCCTTCGATGCCATCGCCTGCATGGAGATGCTCGAGCACGTGCCGGATCCCGGCTCGGTGGTGCGGGCCTGCGCGACGCTGCTCAAGCCGGGCGGACGCCTGTTCGTGTCGACCCTCAACCGCACTCCGGCCGCGTTCGCGCTGGCCATCGTCGGCGCCGAATACGTCGCCAACCTGCTGCCGAAGGGCACTCACAGCTACGCGCAATTCATCCGTCCGTCGGAACTGGCGGCATGGCTGCGCGAAGCCGGACTGGAACTGGAAGACGTGAGCGGCCTGCACTACAACCCGCTCACGCGCGCGGCCTCGCTCGGCCGTCGCACCGACGTCAACTACCTCGCCTGCGCGGTGAGGCTCGCGGGATCAAACCAGGCATGACCGGATTGCCCATCGACTGCATCCTGTTCGACCTCGACGGCACCCTGGTGGACAGCGCGCCCGACCTGCTGGCCGCGGTCAACCTCGTGCTCGCCGACGCCGGCCGCGAAGCGCTGCCGCTGGCGACGTTGCGTCCGGTGGTCTCGAAGGGTTCGCGCGCGATGCTGGCCACCGCCTTCCCCGACCTCGATGCCGAGACACGCGAGAAGCTGGTGCCGACCTTCCTGGAATACTACGGCGCGGCGATCGCCGAGCATGGACATGCTTTCGACGACATCGAGCTGCTGCTGTCGCGGATCGAGCGCGTCGGACTGCGCTGGGGCATCGTCACCAACAAGCCCGAGAAGCTTGCGCAGGATGTCGTCGCCGCGATGGGTTGGAGCGAACGCTGCGCGGTACTCGTGGGCGGCGATACGCTGGCGAGGAAGAAACCCGATCCCGACCAGCTCCTGCGCGCCTGCGAACTGCTTGGCTTCAAACCCGAACGCTGCGTCTATGTCGGCGACGACGAGCGCGACATCCAGGCCGCGCGCGCTGCGGGCATGCCTTCGGTGGTCGCGTTGTGGGGCTATCGCGAGGCGCACGAGGATCCGATGACCTGGGGCGCGGACCGCCGCATCGGTTTCCCGCTGGAGCTGTGCTTCGGCCTGGTCGATGGTTTCGGGCGTGACAAGTACTGAATACACCGCAGGCGATGACCCTGCCGCGGTTGCCGCCTTCGTCGCCAAGTGGCGTGCGCGCGAACCGGAGATGGCGTTCGCGGAGGTCTTCTGCCCGCGCGGCCTGCGCACGCGTTTCGTCCTCTGGGGCGCGCTGGTCTTCGAATGGCGCGAAGCGGCGTTCGAACTCAGCGACGCGCGTCCCACCGAGGCCAAGTGCGGATGGTGGGCGGACGAAGTCCTGCGCTGCTCGCAGGATGCGCCGCGTCATCCGTTGACACGCGCACTGTCGATGCCGGCGCTGCCGTGGCAGGCGCTGGCCCGTGGCCTGTCGGCGATGGCGGATGCGGAGGCCATGCGGCCGGCCGATCGCGAAGCCGCGCTGGCGTCGGTCGCGCCGCTCGCCGATGCCATCGCGAAGGTCGAAGGCGCGTTGTTCGATGCGCCGACATCCGCGGATGCCGGGCGCGCCGTCGCCGTGCACCTGTTGAGCCAGCGCCTGCGCATGGGACTGGGTGCGCCCGATGGCGGCCGCGTTCCGCTCTCGTTGCTGGCCCGGCACGGGTTGCATGGGCAGGATCTTTCCAGTCCGCAAGGCGAGGCCGCCGCGCGCGACTGGGCACGCGATCTGGCTGCAGCCCTGCCATCGGATTTGCTCGATGCACCGCTGTATCGGCGCGCACGCACGGCCTTCGATGGCTGGTACCTGCGTGAGCGCGCGGAGGGACGCATGCGCGGGATGCCGCCGCTGCGCGCCCTGGCCCTGGCCTGGCGCAGCGCGCGCCGGCGCCGCGCGGGTTAAAATACAACGCCACGGCGAGGGGCGAGCAGATCCCACCCCGGCCGGCGTACCGTTTCCGAGACCAGCCCATGTCCACCGACCAGCACCACGATCCCCTGGCAGCGACGCGCGCGGAAGAAGCCGCGAACGCGCTTCCGGACATCGCCGCCGATCGCGCCGCCAGCGGCGCGCTGGACTGGGTCGGGATGGACGCGATCGACTTGCCGATCCGCCTTGCGGACGGAGTGAACGACCTGCGCATTCCCGCGGGCGTCGGCGTCGAAGTCGACCTGGTCGCCGGCGCGACCCGCGGCATCCACATGTCGCGCCTGTACCTCGCCCTCGATGCCGCGTTTTCGGACGCGGCGCTGACACCGGCGATGCTGGAGCAACTGCTGCGCGAGTTCCTCGCCAGCCATGCCGGACTGTCGACGCGTGCGCGGGTACGGCTGGCCTTCGACCATTTCCTGCGTCGCCCCGCACTGGCCAGTGGCCACAGCGGCTGGCGGCGCTATCCGGTCACCCTGACCGCGATCCTGGTGCGCGAACGCTTCGCGCTCGACATCGGCTTCGACGTCGTCTACTCGAGCACCTGTCCCGCCTCGACCGCACTCGCGCGGCAACTGGTCGCCGAGGATTTCGCACACGCCTTCCCCGCGCACGCACCGCTGGACCGCGAGGCTGCGTTGCGCTGGCTCGCGGGCGAACAGGGCATGCGTGCCACCCCGCACAGCCAGCGCAGCACGGCGACGATCCGCGTCCGCCTCGCTACCGGTATCGCCGGACTACCACTGACCCGGCTGATCGAAGGCGCCGAAGCCGTGCTCGGCACGCCGGTGCAGACCGCGGTCAAGCGTATCGACGAACAGGCCTTCGCCCGCGCCAACGGTGAGAACCCGATGTTCTGCGAGGACGCCGCGCGCCGCCTGCGCGAATGGCTGGCCGACGAAGCAGCGGTACAGGGCTTTGAGGTGCGCGTGGCCCACCACGAAAGCCTGCACGCGCACGACGCCGTGGCCGAAGCGCGCAGCCTCGACCGTTAACCCGATCGTAGCGTCGGAGTATCCCGGCGGTCGCAGCGGTTGCGACTCGGCGGATCGACGCGTGGCGGGGCCGGTTTCATGCGACATTGGCCCCGGTTGCCGACTTCGGGGATCGGTTGCATGAATTGGGTACTGGGACTGATCGGCGCCGTGCTCGGGCTGGCGATATCCGACGAGCACTGGCTCGTGGGCCTCGTGCTGGGCTTCTTCGTGATGTTCTCCATCGGCTCGACGGCGCGGTTGCGTCGGCGCCTGGATGTGCTCGAAAAGGAACTGGCGGCGACGCGTGCGGGGATGACCGGTGTGCAGGCGCAGGCGCAGGCATACGCGCAGCGTGCCGCACCCGCAGGTACAGCCCCGGCGCCGGTGCGACAGCCTGCCGTTGCCGAGCCCTTCGCGCCGCCCGCCGCAGTCGTGGCCGCGAAGAGCGAGGCGCCGTCACCGCCACCGGCTCTCGCGCCGGAACCTGTCGTCATCGCGCCGGTGATGGACGCCTCGCCCGTGCAGGCGAGGACAGTGGCCGAAGCACCGACTCCTCGACCTCTTTTCCCGACTCCGCCGCCGCCGCGCGAACCCAGCGCGATCGAGAAGCTCGGCGATACGATCAGGCGCTGGTTCACCGAGGGCAACGTGCCGGTCAAGGTCGGCGTGCTGGTGTTCTTCGCGGGCATCGCCGCGGCATTGCGGTATGCGGTCGCGCAGGGTTACTTCACGGTACCCATCGAGGTGCGGCTGGCGCTGATCGCCGCCACCGGACTCGTCGGCCTGGTCATCGGCTGGCGCCAGCGCGAGCAGCGTCCTGCTTTCGGCCTGAGCCTGCAGGGCGGCGGCCTGGGCGTGCTGTTGATGACGGTGTTCACCGCCTACAGGATGTACTCGCTATTGCCGCCGACCGCGGCGTTCGCGCTGATCGTGGTGCTGGTGGCCGGATCGGCACTGCTCGCGGTGCTCCAGGACGCGGTCGCCCTGGCCGCGCTGGGCTTCCTCGGCGGCTATCTCGCGCCGGTGCTCATCTCCACCGGCAGCCACGACCACGTCGCGCTGTTCACCTACTACGCGCTGCTCAACGCGGCGGTGTTCGGGGTGTCGTGGAAGCGCAGCTGGCGGGTGCTGAACCTGATCGGCTTCGTCTTCACCTTCGGCGTCGGCACCGCCTGGGGCGTGCAGT
This sequence comes from Lysobacteraceae bacterium, assembly GCA_036496805.1. Lineage (GTDB taxonomy): Bacteria > Pseudomonadota > Gammaproteobacteria > Xanthomonadales > Xanthomonadaceae > SZAS-103. The sequence continues at coordinate 50,639 of DASXKN010000031.1, read as the reverse complement.
TCTACCGGCCGGAACTGTTCTCCAGCGTCGAGCCTTTCCTGATCCTGTTCTTCGTGTTCTACGTCGTGATCGGCCTGCTGTACGTGATCCGGCAGACCGAGCATCGCCGGCCGTGGGTCGACGGAACCCTGGTGTTCGGCACGCCGCTGCTGGCGTTCCCGCTGCAGGCCGGCTTGCTGAAGGACGACCGCATGGGGCTGGCCTACAGCGCCCTGGTCGTCGCCGTCGTGTACGCGGGCCTGGTGTGGTGGCTGCGCCGCCGCCGCGACGAACGCCTGCTGACCGAGGCCTATGGGGCGTTGGCGCTGGCCTTCGTGACGCTGGCCATACCGCTTGCGTTTTCCGCCGGCACGACCGCCTCGGTGTGGGCATTGGAAGGCGCGGGCGCGGCGTGGCTGGGCATTCGCCAGAACCGCAGCTTCCCGTGGCTGGCCGGTCTCGCGCTGCAACTGCTCGCGGCGGGCGCCTATGCGCTCGGGCTGTCCGATACCTACCATCCGTCCGACACGACGCAGCTCCTGCTGCTCAATCCGGCGGGCCTCGGCGCACTGCTGATCGGCGTGGCGGGCTTCGCGGTGTGCTTCGTGCACGACCGCTGGCGGCCGATCCGGGTGCTGCCGGCGCTGCTGTTCGTCTGGGCGACGTTCTGGTGGCTGCTCGCGGGCGGCATGGAGCTCGAACTCGCCGACCAAATGGCGATCGGTTCGTGGCGCTTCGCGATGGCCTACCTCGCGGGCACGATCGCACTGGCCGCGATCGTGGGCGCGTGGCTGTCGTGGCCGCGCTTGCGCCGCCTGGTTGCGCTGTGTGCGCTGCTCGTGCTGCCGATGGTGTTCGCCTACGAGCGTTCGTACGGCGGTCCACTCGCGCCGTCGAACCTCGGCGTGTGGGCGGCGTACTTCGCGGCGGTCGCATGGGCGCTGTGGAAATCGCGCGCGGAAGCCTCGCGCAGCACGGCGGCGACGCATCTGTTCGCACTGTGGACGCTCGTGCTGGCTGCGAGCGTGCAAGCCGATCACCTCGCGAGCGATGTCTTGCGGCTCGCGAACGGCTGGCAGGAAGCTGCGGTCGTCGCCCCGCTGGTGCTGGCCACGTTCCTGCTCTGGCGCAGGCCGCAGGCATGCGCGTGGCCGCGCGTGACGCTGTTCGCCGGCTACCGGGCCGGATGGTTCGCGCCCGCCGCGGTGCTGCTCGCCTTCGCCTTCCTCGCCGGACTGTTCGGCGAAGGCACGGCCACGCCGCTGACCTACCTGCCGCTGCTCAATCCGCTCGAGCTGTCGCTGGCCGCGATCCTCGCCTTGCTCTACGGGTTGTGCGAAGGCCAGGTACTCGTCCTGCGCAAGCTATGGCCGCTTGCCGGATTCGCGCTGATCACATCGGCGACGCTGCGCGCGGTGCATCACTGGCACGGCGAGCCGTGGACATCCGACGTGTTCGACTCGGCGGTGAGCGAGATGGCGCTCACCCTGGTATGGAGCCTGCTCGGCGTGGCCTCGTGGATCGCCGGGTCGAAGCGCGGCGACCGTCGCCTCTGGCTGGGCGGCGCGGTACTGATGGGCGTGGTGCTGCTCAAGTTGATAGCTGTCGATCGCCACTACATGGGCGACATGCCGGGCATCGCTTCCTTCGTCGTGGTCGGATTGCTGATGATGGGCGTGGGCTATATCGCGCCGGCGCCGCCGAAACCGGCAGCCGAGCCGAAGCCCGAACCCGCGGATGAAAACAAGGCGGAGGCGACATGAAGACGCGCATCCTGATCGCGGGCCTGCTGCTGGGTGCGGGCGTCGCCGCCGCGACGCCCGGCGACTACGCGAGCCGCTGGGCGCTTTCCGCGGATAAGGAAGGCGCGTACGCGGTCGTGCTCGACGGGGGCATCTACCGGCAGGTCACGCGCGCGGACCTGTCCGACCTGGCGGCCTTCAATGCCGATGGCGAGGAGCTTGCTTTCGGGCCGTTGCCCGAGACCGACAAAGCACCCACACGCAATTGGCACGACGCGGTGTGGTTCGCGCTGCCTGCGCAGCCCGCGAACGTGTCCGATGCGGGCGATCTCCAACTGCACGTCACGCGCACCGCGGACGGCGCGCTGTCGCTCGATTCCACGCTGTCGGCGGCGAAGGGCAGCGCGCCGAAAGCCGGTACGCGCGACGTGCTGATCGACGTGCGCGCGAAGGATCTGTTGATCGAAGCCCTGTCCTTCGATTTCGCCACGGACACGCCGGACTTCGGCGCGGATGTCGACATCGAGGCCAGCGACGACCTGAAGAACTGGCGTTCGGTGGCGACGGGCGCGCCGCTCGCGAGTTTCCATCAACACGGCCAGTACCTGCTGCGCCACACGGTCGAATTCCCTGCGCAGCGGGCGACGTACCTGCGCGTGCATGCGTCGATGCCGTTGTCGTTGCTCGAGTTGCACCAGCTTCAACGCGAGCCTGGCAGTGAGCCGGCGCGCGCAACACTGGATGCGGGTTTCGTGCGTCGCGATGGACAGGCTTTCATTTACGAACTGCCTGCGCGCATCGCCGTCGAGCGAATTTCTATTGCGCTTGCCGACGACAACGCGATCGCGCACTTCACGGTCTCGGCACGGGAGGAAGGAGAGACCGATTGGCGCGTGATCGGCGACTACACGGCATTCCGCTTGCGCGGCGCGGGCGTAACGCTGGATGCCGAGCCGGTCGAGATCGATGCAAGCCGCTTGCGCGAATGGCGCATCCAGTCGGACACGGCCATCGCCAGGGCGCCGCGCTTGCAGTTCGGCTACCGGCCGGAAACCTGGGTCGTGCTCACCCACGGGCGCGCGCCGTACGAGGTCGTCGCCGGCAGCAAGCGCGCGCATCGCGGCGAGTTCCCGCTCGACGCCCTGATCGGCCAGTTGCGTTCGCACTACGGCCAGCAGTGGCAGCCGCCGACGATCGACCACGGCGCGATGCAGGCTTCGGCGGGCGAGGCGGCCCTCCACGGCTGGGACGCGCAGCAGGGCCGCACCTGGCTGCTGTGGGGCGTGCTGGGGCTGGGTGCGCTGGTGGTGGGCTGGATGGTGATCGGGGCGCTGCGTGCGCCACCGAAGCCCGACGCCTGAAGCGAGGAAGCGACTCGTTGAGGTAGCCCGGATGCAAGCCGTGATGAGATGGGCCTTCGATTCCATCCGCGCGACGAAACTACTTGCGATTGACCCGCTCGGCAGAAACGAGCTTGTGATTCGAATTGAACTCGAGGAATACGTACTGGTACCGCAAAGGATCTGGACTCAGGTTCACTTCCCACCATTGACCGTAGTCGTCATTGACCCAGTACTCCAGTCGGGTGGTTGACTGAAAAGTGGGTGGACCTAGCAGGTTCAAGACCGCAGTCTCGTCCATCCCGGGGGGCAATCGCCTTGCGATGAGGTCGTTGACCATCATGTTGCGAATCGATGGCTCATCTACGCGGAACTGATCGTTCTTTTGCCAAGCCTCCTGGTCGAATGGCATGCCTTGAGAGACAAGGCTTGCCAGTCTAAAAAAAGCCGCCACACCAAGAACTGCTATGGCGGCACCGAGAGCTGGAAGGCGCTTCATCGAGATCAACCCGAGATAGGTTTGTTACCTCGCATCCCCCGGCGGCATCAGCGACTGCGGGTCGATGCGGACGTTGAACCAGTTCATGCCCCAGTGCATGTGCGGTCCCGTCGCACGGCCGGTGGCGCCGACCAGTCCGATCACCTGGCCCTGTTCGACGCGGTCGCCGACCTTCACGTCGATGCGGCTCATGTGCAGGAAGTTCGAGCTCACGCCGTGGCCGTGGTCGACCAGCACGGTGCCGCCGGTCAGGTAGAGATCGGGATTGGCGAAGATGACGATGCCGCCCGCTGGCGCGTGGATCGGCGTGCCTTTCGCGGCGGCGATGTCCACGCCCGAATGTGCGGAGCCCGGCGTGCCGTTGTAGATGCGCTGGCTGCCGAACACGCCGCTGATGCGGCCCTTTACCGGCCAGACGAAGGTCGTGTCGAAATCGGTGCGGTCGTCGTCGCGCACGCGCGTGGCTTCCACCTCGGCCTGCTCGCGCTTGATGCGCTCGGCGATGTCCGGTGGCGGGTTGACGGTCTTCTCGGGCACGCCGTTGACGCGCTCGACCGGGAAGCTGCGGGGCGTGATCGCGATGACGAGCTTGCGGGTGTCGCCGTCGGGCGTGGTGAGGTTCAGCACCAGCGAGCCGGCCTGCTCGCGCGCCACGCCGACCACGAAGCGCCCGTTGGCGGCCACGCGCACCGCGCGCCCGTCGTAGCTGAGCGCGCTGCCGGGCGGCACGAAACCCATCAGCAGGCTGGCCTGCGCCGCGCTGGTAGGGACTTTTTCGATGGCGATGCCGCCGGACGTGGTCGGCGGTTGTGCCGGAGCTTCCGCCTGCGCAGGCGTCGGCTGCGAGGCGGCTGATGGCGCGGCCGGCTGCGCAGTCGCGCAGGTCGCGCAGGCCAGTGCGAGCAGGGTGGCCAGGACGATCCGCATGGATGCTGCTCTCCCTCGTGTTGTGGACAAGCCGTTGTTCACCCGTCGACAGGCTCAGGGCGAACGGTAGCCGAACTGATTCCGTTCATGGTTCGACAGGCTCACCACGAACGGAATCAGCGCCGCAACGTGTTCGGAAGTTCCCTGGTTGCCTGCGCCCGGAGACAGTAGCGGAATCGCGCACGGACTGTCGATGCCGGCGGCGTTCAGCCCTGGCCGGATGCGCGCACGTCCACGAAGGCGTTGCAGACGACCGTATTCCGGCCGCGATGCTTGGCCTCGTACAGGCCCGAATCCGCGCGGGCATAGGCGTCGCCGAAGGTGCCGCCGGCGCGGGTGTGGCTGACGCCGAAGCTCGCGGTCACGCGGCGATTGGCCGGAACCTTGAAAGGGGCGGCGGCGATGTGCGCGCGCACGCGCTCGGCCAGTTCGCCGGCGCGCTGCAGATCCATCCGCGGCACGACCACGGTGAATTCCTCGCCGCCGACGCGGCCGATCTCGGCTTCGGCGGGCACGGCGGCGCGCAGGCGTTCGACCAGCTCGATGATCACCGCGTCGCCGGCCGGGTGGCCGTATTCGTCGTTGATGCGCTTGAAGTGGTCGATGTCGAGGATGACCATGGCCACGGCGTCCGTGCGCAGGTGCGCTTCGGTGCGCTCGATCACCGCGCGGCGGTTGAAGGCGCCGGTCAGCGGGTCGTGGGTGGCCTTGTAGTCGAGTTCGTCCGCGAGTTGGCGCAGCTTCGCGTTGAGCGCGTTGAGCTCGCGCTCCTGGCGGTCGCTGTGGACGATCACGCGGCGCGTCTCGCGCACGAGGCGGCGGAAACGCGCGATCAGCGAACCGAGCGCCTCGCGGTAGCTGCCCGCGTCGAGCGCGTCGTCCGCGTGCGCCTGCGCCGCGGCGCGCAGCGCGGCTTCCTCGGCTTCGAAGAGATCGTCGTCGGCCATCAATTCGGCGTCGGCAAGTCGTGGAATTCCAGCGCGGTGAAATCGCCTTTCAGCTCGTCGCCGAATTCGCCGATGGTGTCGTCCTCGGGATCGCGATGCCAGTTGAGCACCACGCGCACGCCGCGCTCGGCGGCGGCGTTGAGGGCGTCGAAAAAGGCGAACAGCATCTTCGTGCTGGAGCTGTTGAAGTAGATCAGGGCGACGTCGACGGTGACCGTCTCGCCCTCGATGCGCGCGGCGAGGTAGTCCCTCAGGCGCTTGAGGACGTCGCCGTAGAACGCGGCGGCGTTTTCCGGGTACGACTCGCCGCGCAGCGAAAGCTGGTGCGCGTCGAAGCGGAAGTCGACTTCGGGCGAATCGGCCGTGGCCGCGATGTGGAGGTTTTCGGTCGTGGTGTCGCTCATGTCAGACGGTCGCCTTGAGATAGAACATCATGTCGTCCCCGCCGTCGACGGGGGCGAACTCGAATTCGAGCGGCCCGCTGGCGTCGCGCGCCACGGTGAGCAGGCCCAGGCCCGCGCCCTTGCTGCCCTCGGGCTGCTCGGCGCGCAGGGTGTTCTGGTAGGCGCGCTTGATCTCCTCCAGCGTCATCGTCCGCAGCGGTTCGAGTTTCTCGCGCAGCACGTCGGCGCTGGCGGCGGCGACGCGGTTGGCGCACAGCAGGTAGTAGCGCTCGCCGGCCTGGCCGATGCACACCGCGCCCTGGCGGATCTCGTCCTCGTCCTGCATGGGCGGCGTCAGCGAATCGGACGAGTAGTGGATGACGTTCTGCGCCATCTCCACGAAGCAGGAGAACAGCTTGCGCTTGGCGCTGGGCGTCGCGTCGGCCTGCTGGAGGCTCAGCTTGATCGTGTCGGCCATCGCCGAGACGATGGTCTGCGAGAAATAGCCGTAGTAGTAGAAGACGATCCTGCGCTGCGCGACGAAGTCCGCAAAGACGCGGTACTCGGTGTAGTTCATGGAACGGTTCTCATGAAGGGTGACCTCATGGCACGTGCAGGCAGAGGAGGGTGAGGTCGTCGCGGCGGCGGCGCTCGCCCTGGTAGTCGCGATGCGCGGCCAGGATCGCGGCGCCCTGCTCGGCGGCGGGAAGTGCGCGCGTGGCGGCGATCAGCTCGCGCAGGCGGCGCTTGCCGAAGGAGATGTTGCGCGGGCCGCCGATCTGGTCGGTCAGGCCATCGGTGGTCGCGATGATGCGGTCGCCGGCGCCGATCGCCAGGGTACGGTTCTGCCAGCGGTGGTCGACCTGGGTGTCGACGTAGCCGATGCCGACGCGGTCGGTCTCGTGCGTGGTCAGCGCGGCGGCGTCGACGCGAAGCACATGCAATGGCATGCGCGCGCCGGCGTAGGTGAGGGTGCCGTCGCGGCGGTTGATCCAAAGGAACAGCGCGTCGAGGCCGTCGTCGGACTGCTCGCCGGGGATCCGCGACTCGACCTGGCCCAGCGACAGCTTGATCTTGCGGTTGAGCGTGCCGAGCAGTTGCGCCGGATCGGAAGGGCCGTCGCGCTCGAGCGTCTGCGAGAGCCAGGAGGACGCGATCAGGGTCATGAAGGCGCCGGGCACGCCGTGGCCGGTGCAGTCGGCGAGCGCGACGAAGACGCCATGGTCGAACTTCGCGCACAGGAAGAAGTCGCCGCCGACGGTGTCGCGCGGTTCCCAGGCGATCGCCGAGTCCGGCAGCTCGGCCTTCAGCGTCTCGTGCGAGGTGTGCAGCATCGCCCGCTGGATGACGCTGGCGTAGTCGATGCTCTGCATGATCTGGCGATTCCTCGCCTCCTGCAGGTCGGCGATCGTGCGCATCAGGTCGAGGCCGAAGCCCGCGCCCAGGAACTGGCCATCGCGCACCACGAGGAATCCGTCGGCGAGCGCGTTGGCATGGCTGTCGGCCACCATCATCGCGGTGCGCTCGATCGAGGTATCCGCCTCGACGACCAGCGGCTGGTCGTCCATGAACGCGACGCAGCTCTTGCGCTCGTACAGTTCCAGGCGGAACTGCTTGGACATCTCGGACTGGAACACGTGCCGCTTGATCAGGCCGCGCGGCCGGTTGTCCTCGACGACAGGCAGGCTGACGAGGTCGCGATGGCGGTCGAACAGGTCGCGGACCGTCGCATTGGTATCGACGGTCGAGACCGTCGGGACCTGGCGACAAAGGTCGCCGGCGCAGAGCGTACCGGCGGTGACGAAGCGGGAGAGGTTGGGCAAGTTATGCAGCGACATGGCCGCACCGTCTGATGGCCTGACCCCACGATTACGGGGATCGATGACGGTTTGATGACGGCAGCCATCCCGATGCCCCGATCTGCAGATTGCGTCACGCCAATGGTTCGTTCCCCGGATCGTGTCGTGAGCGTTTCGAGGATCCGCCAGAGGGCAATCGCCGGATCAAGGATCCGGTCGTCATGGGGACCGAGGCGTCGCGGTCGTCAGCGCGCGAAGCGCAGGCGCTGGCCGAGCGGGGCGCCGAGCAGGCGGTCGCCATCCCAGGCCAGTTCGCCGTTCACCCAGGTCGCGGCCACGCGCGAGTCGAAGCGTTCGCCCTCGAACGGCGTCCAGCCGCATTTCGCCAGCACGCGCTCGCGCGTCACCGCCGTGGCGGCTTTCGGATCGACCAGGGTCAGGTCTGCGAACCAGCCTTCGCGCAGGAAGCCGCGCTCGGCGATATCGAAGCGCTGCGCCGGCGCGTGGCAGACCTTCTGCACGAGTTGCGGCAGGCTGAAGTGGCCGTCTCGCACCTTCTGCAGCGCGCAGATGAGGAAGTCCTGCACCAGCGGCAGGCCCGACGGCGCGTTGATGTAGGGCTGCTGCTTCTCTTCCCAGGTGTGCGGGGCGTGGTCGGTCGCGAGCACGTCGACCCGGTCCTCGGCGATCGCGCGCAGCAGGGCGGCGCGGTCGGAGGCTTCCTTGATCGCCGGATTGCACTTGATCAGGTTGCCCAGCCGACCGTAGTCGCTGCGCGCGAAATGCAGGAAGTGCACGCAGGTCTCGGCGGTGATGCGCTTCATCCTGCCGTTCGCGTCGACCAGCGGGCCGGCATCGAACAAGGCGATCTCCTCGGCGGTGCTGATGTGCAGCACGTGCAGCGAGGTGCCGCAGCGGCGCGCCAGCCCCAGCGCCAGGCGGGTCGATGCCATGCAGGCCTCGCGCGAACGGATCTTCGGGTGCTGGTCGACCGGGATGTTGTCGCCATATTTCTCGCGCGCGGCGGCCATCGCCGCCTCGATCATCGGCGTGTCCTCGCAATGGGTGATGATCGGCGTCGGGCACTCGCTGAACATCGCTTCGAGCACCTTGGGATCGTCCACCAGCATGTTGCCGGTCGAGGCGCCCATGAAGATCTTCAGGCCTGGCGTGGTCTTCGGGTCGATGCGGCGGATGTTGTCGAGGTTGTCGTTGCTGGCGCCGAAGTAGAAGCCGAAGTTGGCGCGCGAACGGCCGGCGGCGCGACGGTACTTGTCCTCGAGCGCGTCGTTGTCGAGCGTGGGCGGTTTCGTGTTCGGCATGTCGAGGTAGCTGGTGACGCCGCCGGCGACCGCGGCGGCCGGTTCGGTGTCGAAACCGCCCTTGTATTCCATGCCCGGCTCGCGGAAATGCACCTGGGCGTCGATCACGCCGGGCAGCAGCCACTTGCCGGCGGCGTCGATCACGGTCTCGTTGCCGCGCGCGGCGAGCGAAGGCGCAATCGCCTCGATCCGGTAGTTGTGGATGCGCAGGTCGGCGTGGAAGCTGCGGCCTTCGTTGACCAGCTCGGCGTTGACGATCAGGGTGTCGGTCATGCGGCCTCTACTCGTGGGTGGATCGCTCAGGGGTGATGTGGCGGCGCGGAAGCGGCTGGGCGGCCGGCTTCGGGCACGGGATCGAGGCCGCCGGGATGCCAGGGATGGCAGCGCGCGATCCGGCGGGCGGCGAGCCAGCCGCCGCGCAGCACGCCGAAACGCTCGACCGCGGTCATCGCGTAATTCGAGCAGCTCGGATGGAAGCGGCAGCGCGCACCCAGCAGCGGGCTGATCCAGCGCTTGTAAAAGCGCAGTATCAGCAGGATAAGGGTCTTGGCTGGGTTCAACGGCCGCTCCGGAGTGCCTTGGTCGTTTGCAATGTTGCCGCTGCCATTGGACTAGGCTATAACACTCCGCTGCTTTACCGTACCCCCGGTTAAGCCCGGCTCATCGTATCGTCGTCATCCATCAGGAATCGCCCAACGTGGCTGCCAAGAAACCCGTCAAGAAGCCCGCAAAACCAGCCTCCAAGCCAGCCGCAAAAAAGGCCGCCAAGCCTGCCTCGAAAGCCAAGCCCGCGAAGAAGCCTGCGCCGCCCGCGAAGAAGCCCGCCGCGAAGAAGCCGGTCGCAAAAGCCCCCGTTTCGAAGAAGCCGGCGGCCAAGCCGGTCGCGAAGAAATCCGCGCCGGTGAAAGCGCCGGTCGTGAAAGCACCTGTGGCGAAACCCGCCGCTGGCAAGCCGGCTGCACCTGCCAAGCCTGCCGTGCCGGCCAAGGCCGCCGCACCGACCAAGCCGGCCGCGAAGCCCGAGGCACCGGCCAAGCCTGCCGCGAAGCCCGAGGCACCTACCAAGGCCGTGGCCCAGACCAAGGCCGGTGCACCCGCTTCCGTAAAGGCTGCACCCGTTTCCGCAAAGAAGGACAAGGCCGCGGCACCGGTTCCGGCCGCCAAGCCCGCCGAGCCTGTCGTGGTGGTGCGCCCGCAGGGCGCGCGCGCGAAGGCCGTCGTCCGCAACAACCTACCCGAGAAGGTGATCCCTATCCTGGCCGTACAGACTGGCGTGAAGCTGCCGAAAGGCTACAAGCCCTCCCACAAGGAGGCGTACATGAACGCCTTCCAGATGGAGTATTTCCGCAACCGCCTGCTCACCTGGCGCGGGGAACTGGTCGAGGAATCCAAGCAGACCATCGAGAACCTCAAGGAAGAAGTGCGCGACGTCGGCGACGAAGCCGAGCGTGCCACCCGCGAGACCGAGAACTCGCTCGAACTGCGCACCCGCGACCGCTACCGCAAGCTGATCGGCAAGATCGACGACGCCCTCAAGCGCATCGACGATGGCGTTTACGGCTACTGCGTGGACACCGGCGACGAGATCGGCCTCGACCGTCTCGAGGCGCGTCTCACCGCCGAGCGCACGATCGACGCGCAGGAGCGCTGGGAGCACCGCCAGAAGCAGATGGGCGACTGATTTCCGCTTGATTCAACAGTTCACAGTAAACCCCGCCTCGTGCGGGGTTTTTTTATGGGCAGCCCAATCGGAACGGTCACACATTGCGGGTGTGGGCGTCCCATTGCCTTCAAGTGAAGTGTTCAGGAACTCTGATCGCGGCTCCTGGAAGCCAGTGGCAGAATCCTGGACTGTCCTCCATGGTTTGCCGCGAACCTCAACCGCAGGACAGGGGTCCATCGCTCCGCAGCAGCTTTTCTAGGGGGTCGACCGGCAGCGGCTTGCTGAACAGGTAGCCTTGCGCTTCATCGCAACGCAACAGATGCAGCAGGCGTGCCTGTTCCTCGGTTTCGACGCCTTCGGCGACGACTTTCAGGTCCAGCGAGTGGGCCAGGCCGAGGATGCTCGACACAATCGCCAGCCCTTCTGGTCCTTCCATCATGCCGTTGATGAAGGCGCGGTCGATCTTAAGGCAGGTGACCGGTAACCTGGCTATGTAGGCGAGCGAACTGAAGCCGGTGCCGAAATCGTCGATCGCGATACTGACGCCAGCCTCGCGAACGGTCCTGAGCACACCGATATTGCGGTCAACCTCCTCCATCATCACCGATTCGGTGATCTCCAGTTCGAGTTCGACGCCATGGTTCGATGCGACGATCGCGCAAATCGCTTCGGCGAAATCCTTTCGACGAAGCTGCAGTGGCGACACGTTGACGGCGATTCGCGGAGCAAGCAGTCCATCCGTTCGCCATCGGCGCTGGTCCGCCAGGGACTGGAGAATCGCCCACTCGCCAACCGTGCCGATCAGGCCGCACTCTTCGAGCACGGGAATGAATTGCATCGGCGGCACCAGGCCACGCTCGGGATGCTGCCAGCGGATCAACGCTTCCAGGCTGGTGATGCGTCGGTCCGCCATGGAGATCTTGGGTTGGTAGTGCAGGACGAATTCCTGCCGTTCGATCGCTCGACGCAGCTTGCTCTCCATCGTCAGGGCCTCGGCTGCCCTCGCATTCATGATCGGGGCATAGAAGACGCAACGCTCCTGGGTGGTCTTGCCGCGACGCAAGGCGGCTTCCGCGTTGCGAAGCAGCGCTTCAGGGTCGGCGCCATCGCTCGGGAATACCGCAACTCCGCCGCGGACCCCGATACGCAATTCATGGCCCTGGACGATGAACGGTTCGCTGAAGCAGCGCGCCAGCAGATCGTCGACGGCGCGCGCGATCTCCGCTGCGGAACGCGCGTCGCGTATCTTGAAAGCGAATGTGTCGACACCGATGCGGGCGCTTGTCTCGTTGGCATGTTGCAGGCGCGATGCGGCCTGCCTGATGAGCTCGTCTCCGGACGCGCGTCCGAGCGTCTCGTTGACATTGCGGAAACGTTCGAGGTCAATCAGGACAGCCGCCAACATGCTGTCGTCGCCATTTTTCGCCAGGATCGCCTGCGACAACCGTTCGCTGAACAAGCGGCGATTGGGAAGCCCCGTCAGCAGGTCGTATTGCGCGTGGTAGTGGAGCTGCTCGGACTTGCGGATGTCTTCGAGCGCGAACGAAATGTCGCCCGCCAGTTCGCGCAGCAGCTTCAATTCCTCTTCGTTGAAGAATCCCGCCGTTTCCGAGTGCAGGACGAAGACGCCCACGCCGACCCCTTCGCACACCAGCGGCAGGATCACCGCGGCCCTGGAACCGGCTTCAACGGCCGCCCGGATCGCCTTGGGATCGTTCGCCGAATCGTTGAGCAGGACAGGTCGAAGCGTGTCGATCGCCGTGGCGAGGATTCCGCCGTCGCCGAGCCTGTGCCGTTCCAGGTAGGCATGCAGCCCGACATGAAAGCTGCTTTCGCGCTTGCCCCTGCCAGTGACGAAACGGACGGCTCTCCTGTCATCGTCCACCATGCCGATCCAGGCCTGCAGGAAGTGCCCCTCGTCGATGGCGATCCGGCAGGCCTCGCGGAAGAGTTCCTCGCGGTCGGTCGCGCGCACGATCAGCGTGTTGATCCCGCTGAGCACCGTCAGCACGCGGTTCATGCGGCGGATACTGGCGTCTGCCAGCTGGCGCTCGGTGATGTCGCGTATGAAGACGGTGTAGAGCCGGCCCCTGGATGTCTCGAGTTTCGAGATCGATGCCTCGATGGGAAACTCTGTCCCGTCGCGACGCAGCCCCCACACCGCCTTGGCTCCCATGCGTTTGGTGTAACCGGTCTGGCCGAACTGTTCGAGCTGCCGGGTATGTCCTTCCCTGAATCGCTGCGGGATGAAGGCGCCCAGCGGGCCGTCGATGGCTTCCTTGCGCGGGCAGCCGAACATCTGCTCGGCCGCCGAATTGAACAGGGTGATCCGCTGCTGCTCGTCGCAGGCGATGATCGCGTCCATGGCGGTCTCGACCAAGCCGGACAGTCGCGCTTCGGTCTGGCTCAGGCCGTCATAGGCGCGTTCGAGTTCCGTGCTCTTGTCTTCCAGTTTGCGCACGAGGGTCGCGTTGTACTGCTGGAGCACGGGAGGAGCGAGTTCGTCGGCATCCGAACCCATCGGCGGCGTGCGGGTTGTGCCGGCCGCTGCAAGCACGGCGGCAAGAATCGTTTCGGTCGGCGCGGGCTTGGCGATGTACGCGTCCGCTCCGGCCGCATGCGCGAGCTCGCGGTCCGCAGGCGAGTTGTAGGTGCTGGTGTAGAGCACGAAGGGCATGGCTGCATGGAGCGCGTTCCTGCGCACTTCGAGGCACAGACGGTAGCCGTCCATGCGCGGCATCAGGATGTCCGAGATGATGCCCTCGACCGTGGAGTCATCGGTAAGCGCCTGCAGCGCCTCGATGCCGTTGGCGGCCTCGACCACCGTGTGGCCCTCGGCCTCCAGCTGGACACGCAACAGCTTCAGGTTGGTCGGATGGTCATCGACGATCAGCAGTTTCATGGCAGCGGTTTCATCCGCAAGTGCGCGGCGACGGTGAGGGGGAATTCGCGGGTATCGATCGGCTTGGTGATGTAGCCGTCGCAGCCTGCCTCGCGCGCTTTCTGTTCGTCGCCGAGCATCGCGAACGCGGTCAGGGCAATGATGGGGACGTCCTTGAAGCGGGCGTTGGCCTTCAGCTCGCGGGTCAGGGTCAAGCCGTCCTTGCCCGGCAGGGACAGGTCCATCAGGATCAGGTCGGGAACCAGCTCCTGCAGCATCCCCGCCGCCTGTTCGGCATCGACGGCCTGGGCAACTTCATAGCCTTCCAGCTCCAGCACGCTCGAGGCCAGCTTGAGGTTGGTCGGGTTGTCGTCGACGATGAGGATGCGCTGGGTCATGACTTCGCGGCCGCCAGCGGCAGGTCGACCGTCACCACCGTGCCCACATCGAGTTCGCTTTCCACGGCGATGCTGCCGCCCTGGATCTCGACCAGCTTCTTTGTTAGAGCCAGCCCCAGTCCGGTCCCCTGGAAGCGTCGCGCGGTGCCGCGGTCGACGCGCTGGAATTCGACGAAAAGCTGGTCGAGATCCTCGCGCGCGATGCCGATGCCGGTGTCGCTGACTGTCGTTCGCAAGGCGCCCGTCGCCAGCCGTTCGACGGTGATTTCCACCTTGCCGTCGCGATCGGTGAACTTGACCGCGTTCGAGAGCAGGTTGAGCAGGATCTGCCTGAACTTCTGGCGATCGAGCCTGACGCTGGCAACGCCGGGATCGACGATCCGGGTGAGCGCGATCCGCTTTTCGCCTGCGAGCGGCGAAACCACGGCGCAGACTTCCTCGATCGCCGAGGGCAGCAGGAAGTCCTCTTCCTGCAATTCCATCCGTCCGGCCTCGATCTTCGACAGGTCGAGCAAGTCGTTGACCAGTTGCAGCAGGTGCCTGCCGCTGTTGAGGATGTCGTTGAGGAATTCCTTCTGCTTGTCCAGCAGGGGCCCGACCTTGCCATCCGCCAGCAACTGCGAAAACCCGATGATCCCGTTCAGGGGCGTGCGCAATTCGTGCGACATGTTGGCGAGGAACTGGCTCTTGAGGCGGTTGGCCTGCTGCAGCGACGCCTCGACCTGCTTGCGTTCGGTGACGTCGCGGATCGCGCTCGACACCAGCAACCCGTCCTCGGTCTGCAGCGGGATCAGGCTGATCTCGACCGGGAACTCGCTGCCGTCCTTGCGCAGGCCGAACAGATCTAGCCCGGCGCCCATGTTGCGCGGGCGCGGTTGCAGGAAGAACTGGGTGCGGTGTTCGGGATGGCGGCTGCGGAAGCGTTCCGGCACCAGCATCTCGATGGTCTTGCCGAGCAGTTCATCGCGGCTCCAGCCGAACAATCGCACCGCCTGGGAATTCGCCAGCACGATGAGGCCAGCACGGTCGACGATCACCATCGCGTCGGGCGCCGATTCCAGCAGGCCCCTGAACTTTTCCTCGGCGCGCTTGCGCAGGCTGATGTCGCGCACCGCGCTCATGACCATCGTGCCTGCATCGGTCGCGATCGGGCTCAGGCTGATCTCGACCGGGAACTCTTCGCCGTCCTTGCGCCGGCCGTGCAGCTCGAGTCCGGCGCCCATCGCCCGGGCCCGCGGATGCGCAAAGAAGCCGCCGCGATGTCCGACATGCGCCAGCCGGTAACGCTCGGGCAGCAGGATCTCCACCGGTTGCCCGACCAGCTCGGCACGCTGGTAACGGAAGACCTGCTCCGCCTGGGAGTTGGCGAACACGATCAGGCCGCCAGGATCGGCCATGACGATGGCGTCTGGCATCGCTTCGATCAGGTCGCGCAATCGTTGATCGGCGAACGATGACATGCGCAAACCTCTCTGACTCTATCCTTGCAGGGGAGCGTATGCCTCCGGCTGTTTCAAAAGCAACGCGATTGCAATCGAACACGAAATGCATTGCCGCATCGCTACAATAACGCCCAACCGGTCACCCAGCTTGATCCGACGTCCGTTACGTCGGACTTTGCAATGGGAGACGACAACTAATCCCTAGACTGGGTTCCCCCGGTTTCCGCAAACGGCCAGTTCAGTTTGGCCGCTCGTAAAGGCCCGGTCGGTAGATTTCCATCGCCGTCTCCGGCATGCGCGGCGGCGCGAAACCGAACTGCGCATACAGCCCGTGTGCGTCGACCGTGTTGAGGGTGAAGCGGCGCAGGCCCTGCAACTGCGGGTGCGCCATCACCGCCTGGATCAGTGTCTTCGAATGCCCATGGCCGCGATGCTCAGGAAGCACGAAGACGTCGACGAGGTTGCCGCAGGTCGCATAGTCGGTGACCACGCGCGCGAAGGCGATCTGGGCGCCGTCGAGAAAACCACCGAAGCACAGCGAATGGGCGATCGACCTTTCCACTATGTCGCGCGAAATGCCGCGCGCCCAGGACGACTGTTCAGACAGGAAGCGATGGATCAGGGCGACATCGAGTTCGGCCGGATCCGTTGAAATACGCAGGGTTGAAACGCTCGGTGTTGCGGGCAACGTGTCGTCCATGGCGGGCAGGGCGATGCGCGCGGGCAACAGCGTCGGACTCACTCCGTCCCGGTCCTCGGGACGTGCCTGAGTTCGTGGTAGACCAGCGAGATGCCCGAGATGCTGACCTCGCGGATGTCGGTGTCTGCCTGCTCGTCGCTGAGCTGCTCGCGCGCGCGCTCGGTGAACAGGATCGCATTTCTCTCGCCGATGTCCTCGCTGAGCTTGCAGGCGAGGTTGACCTCGTCGCCGAACAGGTCCTCGTCGGCGATGTTGAGGATGTAGCCGTAGCCGATGCCGATCGAGGCATACAGGCGGCGGTCCTCGGGCAGCACGAGGTTCGCGGTCTGGAGGCGGCCGATGATGTCGTGCGCGGCGACCAGCGCCGAGGGGACGTCCGGGAACAGGCAGAAAAGGTTGTCCGCCTCGGTCTTGACCAGCTTGCCGCCGTGCTCGCCGATCGAGGGACAGCACATGCGATGCATCTGGTGGATCATCAGCAGGAATTGCACGATGCCGTGGGTGCGCGTGGTGCGCGTGAAGCCGGTCATGTCGAGGATCAGCGTGGCTTGCTGCTGGCCGAAGCGGCGCTCGATCTCCTCGGTGATCGCCGTGCGGTGTTCCGGATGCTCGATCATGTCGTCGAGCAGGGCATCCAGCGCCTCGCGCGAATTGGAGGTGTCGTCGGCGGCGTCTTCGGAACGGGGACTGGTCATGGCTGCCTGGACCGGTTCTGGCCGCATGGCGGCGTCCGGCCGATTGTAGGCCGGCGCGGTTCCCGGTGTCTCGACAACCTCGGATCAGGTGTGTTGCAGGCTCTGCGTGGCGCGTTCGCGGATGAAGCCGAGCAGGGCCGCAAGCCCGTTGTTGCGCGTGGGCGAGAGGTGCTTCGCGAGCCCGATGGAGGCGACATAGTCCGGCTCGGCGGCCAGGATTTCGGCCGCGCCGCGCCCCGAATAGACGCGCAGCGCGAGGAACACCAAGCCCGAGACGATGGCCGAATCGCTGATCGCGCGGAAGTCCAGCCGCGAGGCATCGCCATCGGCGACGATCCAGACCATCGACTGGCAGCCGTGCAGGCGATGTTCCTCGGTCTTCAGCGCATCCGGGAAATCCGGGAGCTTGCGACCAAGATCGATCAGATACTGGTAGCGCTCGGCCCAGTCGGCGAAAAAGCCGAACTCCTCCGCGATCGCGGCTTGCGCGCCGGCGGCGGTGGCTTCAAGGGGGAAGTGGGCTTCGTTCACGCTCGCTTCCAGCGTACACCTTGTGGTGTGTCCTCGAGCACGATGCCTTCGTCCGCGAGCTGCTTGCGGATCGCGTCGGCGCGCTGGAAATCGCGCGTCGCCTTGGCGGCGTTGCGCTCGTCGATGAGTCCCTGGATCCGAGTGTCGTCGCCACCTTCGGCGCCGCGTCCGAACCACGTGTCGGGGTCGGACTGGAGCAGGTTGAGCGCGTATCCCGCGCCGAGCAGGTCCGCCTTGCGCGCCGCGCGCTCCGCGGTGTCGGTCGCCTTGCGCGCCGCCGCCGCGATGCCGGCGATCTCGGCGAGCACCCGGGGCGTGTCGAGGTCGTCGTCGAGGGCTTGCTCGATGGCAGGCGGGATGGCGATGGTGGTCGGATCGAGGGTAACGTCCGCGAGGTCGCTCAATGTCTGGTAAAGGCGGTTGAGAGTGCTTCGGCTCTGCTCGATCAGCGCCGGACTCCATTCCAGCGGCTGCCGGTAGTGTCCCGAGAGCAGGGCATAACGCAGTGCCTCCGGTGGTGCTTCGCGCAGCAGATCGTGCACGCGGAAGGTATTGCCCAGCGACTTGGACATCTTCTCGTTGCCGAGGTTGAGCATGCCGCTGTGCATCCAGTGGCGCGCGAAAACCTTGCCGCCGTGCGCGCACTGGCTCTGGGCGATCTCGTTCTCGTGGTGCGGGAACTGCAGGTCCATGCCGCCGCCGTGGAGGTCGATGGTCTCGCCCAGGTGGGTTTCGGCCATCGCCGAGCACTCGATGTGCCAGCCCGGGCGGCCGCGGCCCCAGGGCGAATCCCAGCCGGGCAGCGTGTCGTCGGAGGGTTTCCAGAGCACGAAGTCGCCCGGATCGCGCTTGTAGGGCGCGACATCGATGCGCGCGCCGGCGAGCATCTCCTCGGGATCGCGGCGCGAGAGCTGGCCATACTGTGGATAGCTGGCGACCGAGAACAGCACGTGGCCCTCGGCGGCGTAGGCATGGCCGCTGGCGATCAGGCGTTCGCACATCGCGATGATCTGCGCGACGTGCGCGGTGGCGTAGGGCACCACGTCGGGCGTGAGCAATCCGAGAGCCTGCATGTCCTCGCTGAAGGCTGCGTCGAAGCGCGAGGTGATGGCGCCGATCGGCGCGCCCTGCTCGCGCGCGGCGGCGTTGATCTTGTCGTCGATGTCGGTGATGTTGCGGGCGTAGACGACGTTCGGGAAACGCCGCTTGAGCGTCCGCGCCAGCAGGTCGAACACCGTGAAGGTGCGGGCGTTGCCGATGTGGATGTAGTTGTAGACCGTCGGGCCGCAGACGTAGAGGGTCACGCGGTCCGGATCGGCGGGTTGGAACTCTTTGACCTGGCGGGTCAGGGTGTCGTAGAGGTGCACGGAAGGCGTCGATGAACGGGAAAGACGACCAGTCTACCAATCGGACATTGTTCAGAAAGCGTTATCAGGCAGGGTTAAGCGATTGGATGATGAAATGGCCGCAAGCCTCGAGAGCACAAGGCTTCAGAGAACCCTCAGGAGTCCCCGATGAAAACCGCTTCTGTACTCGCCCCGCTGGTCCTGGCGATGTCGATCGCCTTGCCGGTCGGAGACGCCGCCGCCCAGCCCTATCCACCGCCCCCGCCGCAGCAGCAGTATGCGCAGCGGGTGCCGCGGCCGGTGAGCTTCGGCTATGCCAATGTCCTGCGCGTGACCCCGGTTTACGACAACTACCACGCGATGGAGCAGCAGTGCGATGGCCCGCCGCAGCCGGCCCCGAGGGACACCACGGGTGGCACGATCATCGGCGCCATCATCGGCGGCGCCCTGGGTCATACCGTCGGCAAGGGCGACGGCCGCGCGGCCGCGACCGTCGGCGGCGCCGTCATCGGCGGCGCGATCGGCCACGACGTGGCCAAGAACAGCGATCCCGACTACGTGCCTTCCGGCTGCCGCATGGTGGATGTCGGCGGCGGCAACGGCCAGCCGGCCGGTTTCGACGTCGAATACGATTACAAGGGCGACGTGTACGTCGCGCGCATGCCGTACGATCCGGGCAACCGCATCCGCGTGCGCGTGTCGGTGGTGCCGGCCGAGGATGGCCCGCCGCCGCCGTACGGCCGCTGATCGTCTTCCGCAACAGGAACGCGACGCCTCTGCCTTCGGGCAGGGGCGTTTTCGTTTCTGGCGACGACCTGCATTTCCTGACGCGAATCGCGACCGTGCTTCGAGCTTGTTGCACCGCAGCGTAATAGTGTGCAAAACTCATCCCATGCACGCACTCCGCCCCGACGCCGCGATCCTGACCTCCGCCCGCATGGCGGCAGGCATGACCTCGCGCGCGCGTCGACCGCATCGCCTTTCATCGCGAGCTGGGTAGCGGCGCAACGAATTTTCCTCGTTGTCTAAAAAACCCGGCCTCGCGCCGGGTTTTTCGTTTTCCGTGCCCGCCATTCCGTCGATCCCCCCGCCGTTCCCGCCACCGCATCCGCGAACCGCCTCCATGAAGCCAAGCCACCCCGAACACCCGCGAGACTTCCTCGACACCCAGGAGTGGAGCCGCGAGGCGCTCGACGCGCTGCTCGCGCGCGCCGCCACGTTCAAGCGCCAGCGCTTCGGCGACCAGCTTGGCCGACGCACGATCGCCCTCGTGTTCTTCAATCCCTCGTTGCGCACGCGCACCAGCTTCGAGATCGGCGCTTTCCAGCTCGGCGGCCACGCGGTCGTGCTCGCGCCGGGCAAGGACGCGTGGCCGATCGAATTCGACTTCGGCAAGGTCATGG
Source organism: Lysobacteraceae bacterium (assembly GCA_036496805.1). Taxonomy (GTDB): domain Bacteria; phylum Pseudomonadota; class Gammaproteobacteria; order Xanthomonadales; family Xanthomonadaceae; genus SZAS-103. Next base: position 30,642 of record DASXKN010000031.1, on the reverse strand, counting down.
ACGGCGAGGCCGAAGAGCACATCGCCGAGGTCGCGCGCGTGCTGTCGCGCTACGTCGACCTGATCGGCGTGCGCGCCTTCCCGAAGTTCCAGGACTGGTCGGTCGATCGCCAGGACGCCGTGATCAAGGGCTTCGCGAAATACGCGACCGTGCCGGTAATCAACATGGAGACGATCGTCCACCCCTGCCAGGAGCTGGCGCATGTCCTCGCGCTGCAGGAGCGTTTCGGTGCGAACACTCCCGGCATCGATCCGACGCAGGTATTGCGCGGGAAAAAATACGTGCTGACCTGGACGTATCACCCGAAACCGCTCAACACGGCCGTCGCCAATTCCGCGCTCACGATCGCCACGCGCTACGGCATGGACGTCACCTTGCTGTGCCCCACGCCGGAATACCTGCTCGATGAGTGTTACATGCAGCGGGCCGAACGCAATGTTGTCGAAAACGGAGGCTCGCTCACGATCAGCCACGACCCGCAGGAAGCCTATCGCGGCGCCGACGTCGTCTACGCGAAGAGCTGGGGCGCGATCCCGTACTTCGGCCGCTGGGACCAGGAGAAGGCGATCCGCGAAGCACACCGCCACTTCATCGTCGACGAGGCCAAGATGGCGCTGACCCGCAACGGCGTGTTCAGCCATTGCCTGCCGCTGCGGCGCAACGTCAAGGCCACCGACGGCGTGATGGATTCGCCGAACTGCATCGCCATCGAGGAAGCCGGGAACCGGCTGCACGTGCAGAAAGCGGTGATGGCCGCGCTCGTCTCCCCATGACCGCATCGAAAATGGAAAAGATCCTTTTTCGACAATCAAACAAGGAAACCACTGCAATGAACCAGGACATCGTGCTGGCCTTTTCCGGCGGCCTCGACACCAGCTTCTGCGTCCCGTGGCTGATCGAGCGCGGATATCGCGTGCACACGGTCTTTGCCGAGACCGGTGGCGTGGACGCGGACGAGCGCGCGTACATCGAAGCGCGCGCGCATGAGCTCGGCGTGGCTTCGCACGTCACCATCGACGGCGGTCCGGCGTTGTGGCGCGACTTCGTCGTGCCTTTCGTGATGGCAGGTGAGGGCTACCAGGGCCAGTATCCGTTGCTGGTCTCCGACCGCTACCTGATCGTCGAAGCGGCGCTGCGGCGCTGCGACGAGCTGGGCACCCGTTTCGTCGCGCACGGCTGCACCGGCATGGGCAACGATCAGGTGCGTTTCGACCTGACCGTGAAGGCGCTCGGCGACTACACCATCGTCGCGCCGATCCGCGAGATCCAGAAGGAACACACACACACGCGCGCCTACGAGCAGCAGTACCTCGAGCAGCGCGGCTTCGAAGTCCATGCGAAACAGAAGTCCTACACGATCAACGAAAACCTGCTCGGCGTGACCATGTCGGGCGGCGAGATCGACCGCTGGCAGGCGCCGGGCGAGGGCGCTCGTGGCTGGTGCGCGCGGCGTGCGGAGTGGCCCGAAATGCCGCTGCAAGTGCGAATCGGTTTCGAGCTTGGCGAAGCGGTGTCGCTGGACGGCGAACGCATCGATGGACACCTTCTGCTCGCGAAACTCAATGCACTGTTCGCGCGCTACGGCGTGGGTCGCGGCCTGTACACCGGCGACACCACGATCGGACTCAAGGGCCGCATCGTTTACGAGGCGCCCGGCTTGTCCGCCATGCTGGTCGCGCATCGTGCGCTCGAGGAGGCGGTGCTGAGCAAGGCGCAGAACCGCTGCAAGCCCGCCGTCGCCAGGCAATGGGTCGAGCTGGTCTACGAGGGTTTCTTCCACGATCCGCTCAAGGCCGATCTTGAAGCCTTCCTGCGCTCGAGCCAGCGTTGCGTCAACGGCACCGTCACGCTGGAAACGCAGGGCGGCAACGTGCAGGCGATAGCGGTCGATTCGCCCCACGTGCTGCATGCGAAAGGCGCGACCTACGCGCAGTCAGCGGACTGGGGCGTCGCCGAAGCCGAGGGTTTCATCCGCCTCTATGGCATGAGCTCGACGCTGTGGGCCGAGATCAATCGCAAATCAGGAACCGTTCGTGGCGAGTCCTTCGACAGGGCTCAGGACAGGCTTGTCGAACCACACCCCTCATTGCGGCACGGATGGGCGAACAGCGATGCTGGATGACGTCCTCCAGCACCTCGAACACCTCGTCGCCTTCGACACGCGCAACCCGCCGCGCCGGATCGATGGCGGCGGCATCTTCGGCTATCTGGGCGAGCAGTTGCACGGCTTCGACATAGAGGTCTCCGACCACGGCGCCGGTGCGGTCTCGCTGCTGGCCGTGCGCGGGAATCCGCGGCGCGTGTTCAACGTGCACCTGGACACCGTGCCCGATTCGCCGGGATGGAGCGTCGATCCGTTCGAGCTGCGCGTGGACGACGCGCGCGCGGTCGGGCTGGGCGCCTGCGACATCAAGGGAGCGGCCGCGTGCCTGCTCGCCGCCGCTCAGGCCACGAATGGCGATGCTGCGTTCCTCTTCAGCAGCGACGAGGAAGCCAACGATCCGCGCTGCATCCGCGCTTTCCTGGAGCGCGGACACGGCTTCGCCGAAGCCATCGTCGCCGAGCCTACGCGCTGCGAGGCGGTGCTCGCGCATCGCGGGATCAGTTCGGTGCAGATGCGTTTTCGCGGCAGCGCGGGCCATGCTTCCGGCGCGAACGCGATGGAGGCGAGCGCGCTCCACCAGGCGGTGCGCTGGGGCGGACGGGCTCTGGATTTCGTCGCATCCGAGGCAGAGCGCGGATTTGGCGGCCTGACCGGCCTGCGCTTCAACATCGGCCGCATCGAAGGCGGCATCAAGGCGAACATGATCGCGCCGTCAGCCGACCTGCGCTTCGGATTCCGCCCGCTGCCTTCGCAGGATTTCGACGAGTTGCATGCAACCTACCGTGCATGCGCCGATCCGGCCGTACTCGCGCACTACGAGGAAGTCTTCCGTGGCCCTTCGCTGCCGGCTGGCGACGTCGCACAGGCCGAAACCCGCCGCCTTCAGGCCCGCGATCTCGCGGATCGTCTCGGCCTGCCCATCGGCAACGCCGTCGACTTCTGGACCGAGGCCTCGCTGTTCTCGCAGGCCGGCATGACCGCACTGGTCTACGGCCCCGGCGACATCGCCCAGGCCCATGCCGCCGACGAATGGGTCGCGCTCGAACAACTGCACACCGCCGCCGCCACCTACCGACGCCTGCTGGAGGCATGAAATGAACCTCGCGACGCACGTTGCAAACACATCCGCCGTCCTCGCAGGCGAGCGGAGGTTGCTTCCGGAATCCATCTTCTGAGCCGCGCCTGTCCATGAGCGAACTGCGCACCACCATCGTCCGCCTATTGTCCAACATGGCCAGCGCGAAGGAGATCCGCCTCTACCTCAAGCGCTTCGCGCGCATGGAAGCGGCGCGCTTCGCCGTGGTCAAGGTCGGCGGCGCCGTGCTGCGCGACGAACTCGACGCGCTGGTGTCCTCGCTGGCTTTCCTGCAACAAGTCGGACTGACGCCGATCGTCCTGCACGGCGCCGGGCCTCAGCTCGACGAGGAGTGCTTTGCCGCCGGCATCGCCAAGCAGACGGTCGAAGGACTGCGCGTGACGACGCCGGAAACGCTCGCGGTCGTGCGCAGCGTGTTCCAGCAGGAGAACCTGCGCCTGGTCGAAGCGCTGCAGGCTGCCGGCGTGCGCGCGACCTCGATCCAGTCGGGGGTGTTCGAGTCGGACTATCTCGATCGCGACAGGTACGGCCTGGTGGGCAAGGTCGCGACGGTCCGCACGCAGGGCATTCGCGCCGCGATCGGCGTCGGTTCGATTCCGGTGATCGCCTCGCTCGGCGAGACCGCCGGCGGGCAGATCCTCAACATCAACGCCGACTGGGCCGCGAACGAACTGGTCAAGGAACTGCAGCCCTACAAGATCGTCTTCCTCACCGGCACCGGCGGTCTGCTCGACGGCGACGGCCGCCTGATCGATTCGATCAACCTCAGCACCGAGTACGAGGGCCTGATGCACGCCCCATGGCTGCACTCGGGCATGCGCGTCAAGATCGCGCAGATCCACGACCTGCTGATGCAGTTGCCGCCGTCCTCGTCGGTGTCGATCACGCGTCCCGACGAACTGGCGAAGGAACTGTTCACCCATCGTGGTTCGGGCACCCTGGTGCGGCGCGGCGAGCGCATCGACGGCCATGCCGGATGGGATGCGCTCGACCGGACGCGGTTGAAGGCGCTGATCGAATCGGGCTTCGGGCGCCGCCTCGCGCCGGACTACTTCGACACGACCGATCCGCACCGCGTCTATGTCAGCGAACATTACCGCGCGGCGCTCGTGCTGACCGAGGAAACGTTCGCGGACGGCGAACTCGTGCCGCACCTGGACAAGTTCGCGGTCGCCGAGGACGCGCAGGGCGAAGGCCTCGGACGCGCGGCCTGGCAGGTGATGCGCGCGGCCACGCCGAAGCTGTTCTGGCGCTCGCGTCCCGACAACCCGGTCAACGACTTCTACATGGCCGAGGCCGACGGCTGCATCAAGGGCGAGCGCTGGAACGTGTACTGGTACGGATTGACCTCGTTCGACGCGATCCGCGAAGCCGTGGATCATTGCCGGGCGCGGCCGGCGACCCTGAAGGAACATCAACATGCATGACGCGAGCACGACCTGGCTGAATCCTGTGACTCTCGAAGGCCGACACGTACGCCTCGAGCCCATGCAGATGGCGCATGTGCCTGCGCTTCGCGAGGCGGCGAAGGACGGCGAGCTGTGGAAGCTCTGGTACACCTCGGTACCGTCGCCGGAGACGGTGGAAGCCTACGTCGCCACGGCGCTGGAAGAGCGCGATGCCGGCAAATCGCTGCCCTTCGTGGTGCGCGATGCGAAGGGCGACGTGGTCGGCAGCACGCGTTACTGCCATGTCGACGCGACCAACCGCCGCGTCGAGATCGGCTACACCTGGTACGCCGCGCGCGTGCAGCGCACCGGCCTGAACACCGAGGCCAAGCGCTTGCTGCTGGGCCACGCCTTCGAGGCGCTGGACTGCATCGCGGTCGAGTTCCGCACCAACTGGTTCAACCAGCGCTCGCGAGCGGCGATCGCGCGCCTTGGCGCGAAGCAGGACGGCGTGCTGCGCAGCCACCTGATCATGGCCGACGGCAGCCTGCGCGACACCGTGGTGTTCTCGATCATCGCCAGCGAATGGCCGGCGGTGCGCAGGCACCTGCAGTTCCTGCTCGAGCGCCATGCGACCATCCGGAATCCACAATCGTCCCTGAAGGACCAGAAACCATGACACCGAACGCATCGAAGTCCACGGCATCCACCGCGGCGATCGTGCAAGCGGAATTCATCGAACCTACGCGTGCGGGGAGGATCAAGCTCGCAGTGATTGTCGTCGCCGGATTCGCTTTCGCGTGGATAGCCGACAAGTGGGCCTATCCGGCCTACTGGCGCTATATCGACCACCTGCCCAAGTGCGATTCGCTGCCCTGGTTGCGCGGCACGCTGCTGGCGCTCTCCCTGCTGCCGCTTGCGATAGCGGCGATCTGGGCCGTGCCCGCGGCGCTGAAGATGCTCAAGTACGGCCAATGGCCCGTGCCGGGTGCGCTGGTAGTCGTCCGCACTCCGATCAAGCGGGGGCGAGTTGTTCGCTGGCGCGCGTACGGAATGCTGGCATGGTCCGTCCTGGTCGTCGGGTTGCCGTTCTTCTGTCTGCATATCATCCAGCAAACGCCGCTGAAGATGACGGTCGAGCAATGCAGGACGAATGAAGCGCATGCAGGCAAGACCCTGTCCGTGAGCCATGCGCGTGACCGGTGACGCGCCCATGAGGGTCGGGATCGTCGGCGCCAGGGGCTTTGTCGGCGCAGAGCTGATCTGCCTGCTTGCGGCGCATCCCGGGTTCGAAATTGCGTTCGTTTCCTCGCGCGAACGCGACGGCGGACGTGTCGCCGATCATGTGGACGGTGACGTTGGCGGGCTACGTTACAGTGCCCCGACACATGAGCAACTGCCGGCACTTCGCGCCGATGCCGTGGTGCTGGCTCTGCCCAACGGCAAGTCCGGCGCCTGCGTGGCCGCGTTCGATGCTGCCGGCGCCGATCCCGATTTCATCGATCCAGTCATCGTCGACCTCTCGGCGGACCATCGTTTCGACGAAACATGGCACTACGGCCTTCCCGAACTGACGCGAGCACAGGCGGCGCATCGTCGCCGCATCGCCAACCCCGGCTGCTATGCGACCGCGATGCAGCTCGCGATCGCGCCGATATGCGACTCGCTCGATGGGCCCGTGCAATGCTTCGGCGTGTCCGGCTACAGCGGTGCCGGCACCACGCCATCGGACAAGAACGATCCCGACAAGCTGCGCGACAACCTGATGCCGTATGCGCTGACCGGCCACGTCCACGAACGCGAGGCCGCACGGCAACTCGACCATCCGATCGAGTTCATGCCGCATGTCGCGCCGCATTTCCGTGGACTGACGATCACCGCCAACCTGCACCTCGCGCGCGCCTTCGCACTCGATGAAGTGGAGGCACGCTACCGCGAACGCTATGCCGATGAGCCGCTGGTGCGAGTGGTCGACGAGGCGCCCTGGGTCAGCCGAATCGCGAACATGCATCACGTCGAGATTGGCGGCTTCGCACTGTCGCAGGATGGTCGCCGCCTCGTCGTCGTCGCCACCCTCGACAACCTGCTCAAGGGCGCGGCCACGCAGGCGCTGCAGAACCTCAACCTCGCCTTTGGTTTCGACGAGTTCGCGGGTATCCCATCGCGCGAAGGAGACGCGCCATGAGCGACCTGTTGTGGCGGAAGGACGGCACGGCGGTCGATCCGCGCGTCATGCGTTTCCTCGCCGGCGACGATGTCGTGCTCGACCGCGAGTTCTTCGCCTGCGACATCCGTGCGAGCGTCGCGCATGTCGAAGGCCTGCAGCGCATCGGCGTGTTGACCGGCGACGAAGCGACGGCGATGGTGCGTGAACTGGACGCACTCGCCGACGATTTCGCCGCCGGTTCGTTCGTGCTCGACGCACGCCACGAAGACGGGCATTCGGCCATCGAGTCGCGCCTGACCGAGCGACTCGGCGATGTCGGCCGCAAGGTGCACACCGGGCGCAGCCGCAACGACCAGATCCTCGTCGCCACGCGGCTGTGGCTGAAGGACCGCCTGCGCGAGCTCGAATCGCTGTGTGCGCGCTCGGCGCGTGCCTGCCTCGATCGCGCGGCGAACGAATCGCTGCCGTTGCCGGGCTACACCCACCTCCAGCGCGCGGTGGTCTCCTCGACAGCGATGTGGTTCGCGGGCTTCGCGGAAGCCTTCATCGACGATGCCGCGCGCGCGCGCCAGGCGCACGACTGGATCGACGCCAACCCGCTCGGTACCGCGGCCGGATACGGCGTGAACCTGCCGCTCGACCGCGAACACACGACCCGGGCGCTCGGCTTCGCGCGCATGCAGGTTTCGCCGGTGTACGCGCAGCTCTCGCGCGGCAAGTTCGAGATCGCCGCGCTCGATGCGCTCGGCGCCGCTTTGCTCGACCTGCGCCGGCTGGCCTGGGACCTGTCCTTGTTCACCACCTCCGAATTCGGCTTCGTGGCCTTGCCGGATGCGTACACGACCGGCAGTTCGATCATGCCGAACAAGCGCAATCCCGACGTCGTCGAACTGCTTCGCGCGAGCTACGCCACGGTCGCGGCCGCGCGCGTGGAGATCGAATCGCTGCTGTCGCTGCCGAGCGGTTACCAGCGCGACCTGCAGTACTCCAAGGGCGGCCTCTTCCACGGCTTCTCGCACGGCCTGGCGGCACTGGCATTGCTGCCGGAGCTGCTCGGCGCGCTGCGCTGGAACGCGCCGCGCATGCGCGCGGCGATCGAGCCGGGCATGTACGCGACCGACCGCGCCATCGAGCTGGCACGCGCCGGCGTACCGTTCCGCGAGGCCTATCGCGCCTGCGCGAGCGAGTCGCCACTGGCGGCCGGGGTGGATCCGGAAGCGAGTCTCGCCGCGCGGGTATCGCCGGGCGGCGCGGCCGACTTGCGGCTCGACATCCTGCGCGCGCGCCTTGATGCATCCTGCGAATCCGGTTCAACGAACGGGGCGGGGCGGGGCGGCGCGAAAGACGGGTAAGCCCGGTGCCCGAACTGGCCTGCGCCGCGTCCAGGTCCGGGACTCGCCACGATTCCACCATCGCGAACGAGCCGCCGCGTGAATCGTTTCCGCGTTCTCAGGGAGACTGCGTCCCCTTGCCGAACGTCCAGTTGAAGCTCGCCATCACGCTCCGGCCCGGCAGCAGGTAGAACGACGAATCGCCGAACTCGCTTTCCGCCACCGGGTCGCGGCGGTCGGTGAGGTTGCTGCCGTCCAGGCGCAGTTCCCATGCGTCGTGGCGATAGCCGATGCCGGCGTCGAGCGTGCCGTAACCGCCCACGCGCGCGGTGTTGAGCTTGTCGAGGAAGCGCGCGCCGACGTAGTTGCCGATCAGGTAGCCGTTCAGGCCCTGCGCCGGCGTCCAGGTCAGGCCGAGTCCGCCGAGGTGGTGCGGCGAAAGTTCGAGCTGGTTGCCCTTGAGGTCGACGATGCCGCCGTCTTCGTCCAGTTGCACGTCGTCCAGGAAGCGCGCGTCGTGCCAGGCGGCGCTCGCCTGCAGCTTCAGGTCGCCGGCAATCTGCAGGCTCGACTCGAACTCGACGCCGCGGAAAAGCTCGCTGCCGGCGTTGGCGATGCCAGGCTCGCCGTCCACTTCCTCCGGCACGACGAGGTTGCTGAAGTGCATCCGGAACGTCGATGCATCCCATTCCAGGCGGCCGTCGATGGCCGTGCCCCTGAATCCGAACTCGACGCTGTGCGCCGTCTCCGGATTCAGGATGCCGCCCTCGACATCCGGCCCGAAGTCGATCGCGGCCGGCTTGAAGGTGTTGCGGTAGTTGGCATAGAGGTCGAACTCGTCCTTGCCGCTCTTCCACACCTGCACGCTGGTGCCGAGCGCGCCGGCCCAGCGGTCGGAGCTGTGCGTGCTGGTGAAGGCCTCGGTATCCGGCGGGTCGACGGTGTTGTCGGTGGCCTGTCCGAAGCGGGTTTCCTCGGTGTGGTTGAAGCGCACGCCGGCGTTGAGCCGCCAGATGCTGGTGACGTCGAAGCGCCAGTCGGCGTACAGGCCGGCGAAATTGCGGCGGTCGGTCAGCAGGGTGAACTCGTCGTCGTGCAGGCTGGTCGAGACCGGTGCGCCATGGCCGTCGGCGAAGACCGCGTACTCGTTGTTGTCGCTGTTCTGTCGCCCGTAGCCGTACAGGTAGTCCATGCCCCAGGCGAGACTGCTGCGCGGCGAGAAGGTGGTGACGACATGGCTGTCGAAGTAGGCCTCGTCGGTATGGCGCTGCTGGCGGAAGCCGTCGGCGTTGTGGGTGATGCCGTCGTCGGCGAAGTCCTGGCGCAGGAATCCGCGCGTGTTCAGGCCGCGAGTGTGGGCGAGCGAGAAGCGCGTGATCCAGTCGCCCAGCCCGGTGTCGTGGGTGTAGTCGAATGCCGCCTGTAGCCGCGTCTCGTCGAGCTTCGCATCGCTCGGGTTGACGTTCGCGTCCACCGGCATGCGCGGGTCGAGGACCGTGCCGGCCAGCGGGTGCGGGCTGCCCGGGTCCTGGTTGACCACGCTCGCATCGAGGTCGAATCCGAGGGTGCCGCCGCCGACATCGCCGCGCAGTCGGTACAGCGCGTGCGCACGCTCGAAGCCGGTGCGGTCTTCCTCGACGCGGTGGCGATCGGCATCGACCAGCAGCGAGGACGCGAAGCCGCCGTCGTGGCCGTCGTTCACCGGTACCGCGAGCGCGCCGCCGCCGCTGCCGAACGTGCCCACGTGCACCTCGCCGCGCATCGGGCCCTGGCCGGCGGCGTAGTGGATGACCTGGATCACGCCGACGAAGCTGGTCGCGCCGAAGCTCACCGGAGCCGCCCCGCGCAGGACCTCGATGCGCTCGACATTGGCCAGGTCGACGGCCTGCAGCGCGGGGTTGAAGGCGCCGCCGCTGGGCACTCCATCGACCACCAGCAGGAAGGCGTCGAACTCGCGCAACCCCCACAGCGCCGGCACGCTCGATGCCGGACCGTTGTCGCCGCCTGCGGGCGCTTCCACGCCGGCGACCAGGCGCATCGCCCCGGCCAGGTCGGTCGCGCCCTGCGCGCGCAGGGTGTTGCCGTCGACGACGGTGACCGTGTCGGTGCCGCGCGCGATCGTCGTCGGGATCTTGTCCGAGGTGACCTCGATGCGGTCGAGCAGGGTCGGCTGGTCGGGATCGGCCGCATGCGCGGCGACCGGGCACAGCAGGGGAATCGCCAGCAGGATGGCGTTGCGCAGGGTCATCGTCGGTCCTCTCCCGGGAACTGGGGACGATGATGGCCGTTGGAGCGCATGTGCGACAAGGCCGAAAGTCATGCGACCGCCCCCGGAGGGCTGCGCGATGGCAGGCCCGTGGCCGCGAAACGCAAAGGGCCGCCCTTGCGGGCGGCCCTGGTTGAATCCACTCGTTGAATCAGTTGGTCGGGGAGACAGGACTTGAACCTGCGACCTCTACGTCCCGAACGTAGCGCTCTACCAGACTGAGCTACACCCCGACTGAGCTGCGTATTGTAAGGATCGGGGCGGGGGCGGGCAAGCATGCATCCGGAACCGCTAGAATTACGGCCTGTCCCGCTTGTCGGACGCGGCCGCGGCGTTTCGCGGACGGACCCCAGGAAACCACGGAGCCAGCCTTGATCAAGCCCCGCACCATGCCCGGCGTGATGGAATTGCTGCCGCGCGAGCAGATCGCGTTCCAGCGCATGCTCGACACCATCCGCCGCAACTACGAACGCTTCGGTTTCCTGCCGGTGGAGACGCCGGCGATCGAGCTGTCCGAGATGCTGCTGACCAAGACCGGCGGCGAGACCGAGCGCCAGGTGTATTTCGTGCAGTCCACCGGTGCGCTCGAGAAATCGGGCGACGGCGCGCCCGAGCTGGCGCTGCGTTTCGACCTCACGGTGCCGCTGGCGCGCTTCGTCGCCGAGCACGAGCACGACCTCGCGTTCCCGTTCCGGCGCTACCAGATCCAGCGCGTGTATCGCGGCGAGCGCGCGCAGCGCGGCCGCTTCCGCGAGTTCTACCAGGCCGACATCGACGTGATCGGCAAGGACAGCCTGTCGATCCGTTTCGACGCCGAGCTTCCGGCGGTGATCCACGCGGTGTTCACCGAGCTGGCGATCGGGCCGTTCACCATCCAGCTCAACAACCGCAAGCTGATGCGTGGTTTCCTCGAAGGCCTCGGCGTCGCGGATGCGGAGCGGCAGGCGCTGGTGCTGCGCGAGGTCGACAAGCTCGACAAGCGCGGCGCCGATGCGGTGCGTGCGACGTTGACGGGCGAGGCCTTTGGGCTGGCGTTCGATGTGGCCGACCGGTTGCTCGCGTTCGTGCGCGTGCGCTCGACCGGCCACGACGATGCGATCGCGAAGCTCGCCGCGCTCGGCAGCGGTACCGAGACCTTCAAGACCGGCGTGTCCGAACTGCGCGACGTGCTCGAGATGGTGCGCGGCCTCGGCGTGCCCGAATCCGCCTACGCGATCAACCTCTCGATCGCGCGCGGCCTGGACTACTACACCGGCACCGTGTTCGAGACCACGCTCGACGACCATCCGCAGATCGGCTCGATCTGCTCGGGCGGCCGCTACGAGGACCTCGCCAGCAACTACACGAAGTCGAAATTGCCCGGCGTCGGCATCTCGATCGGCGTCACCCGGCTGTTCTGGCAATTGCAGGAAGCGGGCCTGATCGACAAGGCCGAGAGCTCGGTGCAGGTGCTCGTCGGCCTGCTCGACGAGTCGCGCCTGCACGACAACCTGCAGATCGCGCGCGAGCTGCGCGCCGGCGGCATCAACACCGAGGTGCAGCTCGAAGCGCGCAAGCTGGCGCGGCAGATGCAGTACGCCGATCGCGCCGGCATCCGGTTCGTCGCGATGGTCGGCGAAGACGAGGCCGCGCGCGGAGCGGTCACGGTCAAGGACATGCGCCGCGGCGAGCAGTTCGAGATCGCGCGCGCGGAGCTGGCGGGCGCACTGCGCGTGGAGATCGAGCAGTCGCTGGTGATGAAGGCGGCAGCGACGAAGCAAGGGAGCGAAGCATGAGCGATGTCGTTCATCTGGATGGCCGGTCGCTCACGCGCGCCCAGCTCGTCGCGATCAGCAGGGGCGCGCAGGTCGAGCTCGACGCGACGCAGCTGCAGGCCGTGCGCCACGCAGCCGAATTCTTCTCCGAACAGGTGCGCAAGGAAGAGCCGATCTACGGCGTGACGACGGGCTTCGGCAGCAACGCCGACCGCCTGCTCGGCGCGCATCGAGTGCGCGAGAAGCTGGGCGGGTCCACCGCCAGCAGCGAAGTCAGCCTGCTCGAGGAACTGCAGCGCAACCTCGTCATCACCCATGCCGTTTGCGTCGGCGAGCCGCTGCCGCTTGACGTCGTGCGCGCGATGCTGGCGATCCGCATCAACACCCTGATGCGTGGGCACTCCGGTATCCGCGTGGAAACATTGCAGTCGCTGGCGGCGATGCTCAACGCCGGCATCGTGCCGGTGATCCCGAAGCTCGGATCGGTCGGCGCGAGCGGCGACCTCGCGCCGCTGTCGCACCTGGCGATCGTGCTGCTGGGTGGCGGCGAAGCATTCCACAATGGCGAACGCCTGCCGGGCGCCACGGCCCTGGAACGCGCCGGCCTCGAACGCGTGCGCCTCTCGCACAAGGAAGGCCTCGCGCTCAACAACGGCACCGCGCAGATGCTCGCCTGCGGCGTGCTCGCCGTCGATCGCCTCGAACGCCTGCTGGATACCGCCGACCTCGCCGCGGCGATGACGATCGACGCCTTCGCGGGCCGCACCGGCGCCTTCGACGAGGCCGTACACGCGCTGCGACCGCACCCCGGTCAGGTGCATGTCGCCGCGCACCTGCGCCAGCTCCTGGCGGGCTCGACGTTCGCCGACATTCCCTATCACCTCGTGCCGCGCTTCGCGACCTGGCAGCCGTCGAGCTGGAGAACGCCCGAGCAGCAGGCGCTGCGCTTCGACATCGCATGGAACTGGGTGCCGCTCGACCAGCGCCACGGCCGCGAGAAGTTCTACCAGCGCTTCCGCCCGTTCCGCGGCGGCAAGAAGCACCAGCCGCAGGACAGCTATTCGCTGCGTTGCGTGCCGCAGGTGCATGGCGCGGTGCGCGACGCGGTCGCGCAGGCCGCGCGCGTGCTCGAGATCGAGCTCAACGCGGTCACCGACAACCCGCTGGTCTTCCCCGACATGGTCGGCGCGAAGTTCGTCGAGGAACAGGTGATCTCGGCCGGCCACTTCCATGGCATGCCGCTGGCGCTGGCGATGAGCTACGTGAAAGCGGCGATCCCGGTGCTCGCCTCGATCTCCGAGCGGCGTTTGAACAAGCTGGTCGATCCGGCCACGAACGATGGATTGCCCGGCTTCCTGATCGGCAACGAGGACGCGACCGAATCCGGCTTCATGATCGTGCAGTACACCGCCGCGGCGATCGTCAACGACCTCGCCAGCCGCGCGCACCCGGCCTCGGTGTATTCGATCCCGACCTCGGCGAACGCCGAGGACCACGTCTCGATGGGTGCGAACGAAGCTCGCCACGTGCTCGACATGTGCGCCGACCTCGGCAAGGTGCTCGGCCTGGAGTTGTACACCGCAGCGCAGGCGCTCGACCTGCGCTGCGACATGATCCACGCCGCGCAGTCGCTGGCCGCGAACAGCGACACCATGAGCCTGGCGCGCAAGATCCAGGGCCCGTCGCTCGACGATCCCGATGCGGTCGAAGCCTTCCTCGACGAAGTGGAAGGCCTGCGTACGGAACTCGCCGCGGCGCCTTCGTTCACGCCGGGCAGGGCGGTCGACGCCGCCTGGCGTGCCCTGCGCTCGCGCATCCCCTTCATGGCGCGCGACCGTGCGATGGACGGCGACGTGGCGATGGCGGTGCAACTCGTCGATGACGATGTGCTCCTGGACGCGGTGCGCGAAGCGGTGCGCTGATTTCATCCGGACCTGCATTCGCCATGCGTGCAATCAGGCGGCGGTCTGGAATGCCTCTCTGGGCCGCGGGTCTTTTCGGACTATGCGCGCTGCTGCAGTTCGCGAAGGCGGATGCACCCGATGCCGCGGACTTTCCGGCGAAGGTGGATGCGATCTTCCGGAAATGGAACCGTGCAGACGCGCCCGGATGCGCCCTGGGCACCGAACACGATGGCGGCCCGCGGTTTTTTCGCGCTTACGGGAGCGCCGACCTGGAGCATGGCGTAGCCATCGATCCCGGTACGGTGTTCGAGGCCGGATCGGTCTCCAAGCAGTTCACCGCTGCCCTGGTGTTGATGCTGGCGGAGCAGGGAAAGCTCGGACTCGACGACGACGTACGCAGGTACATTCCGGAGTTGCCCGACTACGGCACGAGGATCACGATCGCCGAGCTCCTTGGCCACACAAGCGGCCTGCGGGACTGGGAAGACCTGGCGGAAATCGCCGGATGGCCGCGCACCACGCGCCTTTACACGCAGAAGGACGTGCTGGAGATCGCCGCACGCCAGGAGAGCCTGAATTTCCGTCCCGGCACGGAGTATTCGTATTCCAACACCGGCTACGTCCTTCTGGCGATCATCGTCGAACGGGTGAGCGGCGAGTCGCTGGCCAAGGTCAGCAGCGAGCGGATCTTCGCGCCTCTGGGCCTGCTCCACACGCGCTGGCGCGACGACTTCCGGAGCGTCGTGAAGGCCCGCGCGGTGGCCTACGACGCCGATTCGAACGGCTACCACCAGCTCATGCCGTTCGACGACGTCATCGGAAGCGGAGGCCTTCTCACCACGACGGGCGACCTGCTGGCGTGGAACGACGCACTCGATGCCGGCAGGCTGGGTCGCTTCGTGACCGCGGAATTGCAGCGGGAATCCACCCTTGCGGACGGACGCGACATTCCCTATGCGCGCGGCCTTGAAATTTCGAGCCATCACGGCTTTCGCGAAATCTGGCATGACGGCGAGACGGCGGGGTACGAGGCTTTCCTCGCGCGCTATCCCGGCGAGCACGTCTCCATCGCGCTGCTTTGCAACGCCGGCGGGGAAGTGGATGCGGCTTCACTGGGCCGCAAGGTCGCGGATCTGTTGTTGCCGGCGCCCGGCGCACTGCCGCCCGCCAGTCCTGAAGCTGCAACGCCGCCGGCCGGGCAGTTGGACTCCTACGCCGGAACCTGGTTCTCGGTGCGAACCGCGGTCCAGATGCAGTTGGAAGTCAGGGAAGGCAGGCTGCAGCGCGCTTCGCATGGAGACACGTTCTCCGCCATGGCCCCCGGGATATTCAGGGACATCGATTCGACCATGACCTTCACCGGCCGTGATCGCTTCGTGCGCGACTTCGTCGACGGCAGGCGGGCGGAATTCCGGCGGGTACGGGCGTGGCATCCGGGCCCCGATGAATTGTCCTCGCTGGCGGGCCGGTACAGGAGCGAAGAGGCGCTTGCCACCTATGATGTAAGCGTCGTCGGCGGGCGCCTGGCCGTCGCCAGGGATGATCGCCAATGGGACGTCGCAAGGCCTGACATCCTTTCCGTCGACACGTTTTCGACGCCGCGCACGATATATCGCTTCGTTCGCGATTCCAGCGGCAAGGTTGCCGGCCTCGAGGTCGGCAGGCTGGGGGTGTACGACCTTCCATTCCGGCGTGTCGGCGACTGAAAGCGATTTCGCGGTCCCGGCATGATCGCAAGCCCATGGCTGAACGGATGACGGGCGCCCGCACCGCGCCCGGTTGACCCGTCCGCTTCGTCATGTCAATGTATTAGCGCATTAATACATTTACGACAGGCGAAGAAGCCGTGAAGAAGCGATCGGTCCCCGTCACCCGCGCCAGGGAGAGCTCGGCCATCCGCCAGCTCTGCGAGGCGCTGTGCAGCATCGGCGATACCGGCGACATGCGGCATTTCCTCGAGGACCTGTGCACCCCGGCGGAACTCGAGGCGCTTGCCGACCGCTGGCGTGTCGTCCCGCTGCTGCTCGCGGGCGTGCCGTATCGCGAGATCCACGACCGCACCGCGGTCAGCGTCACCACCATCGGCCGTGTCGCGCGTTGCCTCGAGCGCGGTGCGGGCGGTTACCGGCTGGCCGCGTCGCGGCTTGGCCACCATCACGCCAGCCACTGATCGAACCGCACGGCGATGCGAAGCGCCGTGCCGGCGCCAGACCGCATTCGTTCCGGAGCAGCCATGACCACGCGTGACCGACTACGCATCGCCATCCAGAAATCCGGGCGCCTGTCCGATCCCGCGCGCGACCTGCTCGCGCGCGCCGGGCTGAGCTTCCGCGAGAGCCGCGACCGCCTGTTCTGCTACGGCGAGTCGCTGCCGATCGACCTGCTGCTGGTGCGCGACGACGACATCCCCGGCCTGATCGCCGATGGCGTCTGCGACCTCGGCGTGGTCGGTCGCAACGTGCTGCGCGAGCAGGCGCTCGATCGCGTCGCCGAAGGCCGGGGAGAGGCATTCCGCGAATTGCGTACGCTGGGCTTCGGCGGCTGCCATCTCGCCATCGCCGCGCCGCAGGGCGTTGGCATCGATGCCATCGCCGACCTGCGCGGAAAGCGCATCGCCACCAGCTATCCGCGCCTGCTGCAGGAATGGCTCGATGCTGGCGGAATCGAAGCGGGCATCGTCGTTCTGTCGGGTTCGGTCGAGATCGCTCCGCGGCTCGGGCAGGCCGACGCGATCTGCGACCTCGTGTCCAGCGGCGCCACGCTCGCGGCGAACCAGTTGCGCGAGCTCGACACCGTGCTGGAGACGCAGGCCGTGCTCGCCGGCCCGGCGCAACCCTTTGGCGACGAACGTGCCGAGCTCGCCGCGCTGCTGATGCGCCGCCTCGACGGCGTGCTGTCGGTGCGCAACAGCAAGCTGGTGATGATGCAGGCCCCACGCGGCGCATTGCCCGAACTGCTGCGCCTGCTCGGCGATGCCGACGTGCCGACCCTGACCTCGATCGAAGGCCGCGTCGACGACGTTTCCCTGCAGACGGTCTGCCGCGGCGCGGTGACCTGGCAACGGCTCGAGGACATGAAGAAGGCCGGCGCGCGCGGCCTGCTGGTGCTGCCGGTGGAGCAGATGCTCGCATGAACGCCACGGTTTCCATCCTTCCCTCGGCGCGCCTGACGATCAGCACATGGTCGCAGCTCGACGCGGCGACGCAGGCGCGGCTGCTTGCGCGCCCGGCGCGCCAGCGAACGAACGATGTCGCGGCAATGGTGACGCGCATCATCGAGCAGGTGCGCGCGCAGGGCGACGCCGCCTTGCTGGCGATGACGCGGCGCTTCGACGGCGTCGAGCTGGCGGCGCTGGAAGTCGATGCGGCGACGCTGGACGCGGCGGAGAAGCGCCTCGACTCCGGGTTGCGCGTCGCCATGCGCAATGCGCTCGCGCGGATCGAGGCCTTCCACGCGATGGGCGCGCCATCGGCCTACGCCATCGACACCGCGCCTGGCGTACGCTGCGAACGCATCCTGCGACCGCTCGACCGCGTCGGCCTGTACGTGCCAGCGGGCACGGCGCCGCTGCCGTCGACCGTGCTGATGCTCGGTGCCCCGGCGCGCATCGCCGGGTGCCGCGAAACGATCCTGTGCACGCCGCCGCGCGCGGACGGCAGCGTCGATCCGGTCGTGCTCGCCGCCGCGAGGATGTGCGGCATCGACCGCGTGTTCGCCATCGGCGGCGCGCAGGCGATCGCGGCGATGGCCTTCGGCAGCGCGAGCGTGCCGCGCTGCGACAAGCTGTTCGGCCCGGGCAACGCCTGGGTCACCGAAGCCAAGCGCCAGGTCGCGGCGATGCCCGACGGCGTCGCGATCGACATGCCGGCCGGCCCGTCCGAAGTGCTGGTCATCGCCGACGCGCAAGCCAATCCCGAATTCGTCGCCGCCGATCTGCTGGCGCAAGCCGAGCACGGCGTCGATTCGCAGGTGCTGCTGGTCACCGACAGTCCTGCGCTGGCCGAGGCCACGCGCGCGGCGGCCGAACGCCAGCTCGGGCTGCTGCCGCGGCGCGCGATCGCGGAGCAATCGCTGGCGTGCAGCCGGATCATCGTCGTGGATCGCATCGCAGACGCGGTCGAACTGTCGAACCGCTACGCGCCCGAACACCTGATCCTGCAGGTCGCCGTGCCGCGTGCGCTGCTGGCCTGCGTGCGTGCCGCCGGTTCGGTATTCCTGGGCGCGTGGTCGCCCGAATCGGTGGGCGACTACTGTAGCGGCACCAACCACGTGCTGCCGACCGACGGCTGGGCGAGGGCGTGCAGCGGCGTGTCGGTCGCCAGCTTCCAGCGTGCGATCACCGTGCAGGAACTCACGCGCGAGGGCATTGCGCTGATCGGTCCGGACGCGATCGCGATGGCCGAGGCCGAGGGCCTGCGAGCGCACGCGCAGGCGGTGCGGGTGCGGCTGGAAAAGCGCGGAGGGATGCCATGAGCGTCCTCGACCTCGCGCGTCCCGAGCTGCTGGAACTGGCCGGTTATTCCTCGGCGCGGATGGAAGCTGGCAGCGACGGCATCCTGCTCAACGCCAACGAATCGCCATGGCCGCAGGATCTCGCGCTTCCGCTCAATCGCTATCCCGACCCGCAGCCACCGCGGTTGCGCGCATTGTTGGCCGGGCTCTACGGCATCGATGCCTCGCGCCTGCTGATCGGCCGCGGCAGCGACGAGATGATCGACCTGCTGGTGCGCGCCTTCTGCCGCGCCGGTCGCGATGCGATCCTGGTGCAGCCACCGACCTTCGGCATGTACGCGGTCTGCGCGGCGGTGCAGGGCGCTGCCGTGCGCTGCGTGCCGTTGTCGCGCGCGAGCGGGTTCATGCCGGATTTCGGAGCCGTGCTCGCTGCGGTCGATGCGTCGGTGAAGCTGGTCTTCGTCTGCGCGCCCAACAACCCGACCGGGAGCCAGCCGTCGCGGGAAGCGTTGCTGGCGCTGGTCGATGCGCTGCGCGGACGCGCACTGGTGGTCGTGGACGAGGCCTATGTCGAATTCGCCGACGCCGGAAGCCTCGCGGGTGAAGTGGCCACGCATGAGAACCTCGTCGTCCTGCGTACCCTGTCGAAGGCTCACGCGCTGGCGGCCGCGCGTATCGGATGCCTGATCGCAGCACCCGAGGTCGCGGCATTGCTGCGCCGGATCATGCCGCCGTATCCCTTGCCTACGCCTTGCGTGGAAGCCGCCGAAGCTGCCTTGTCGCCGGCTGCATTGCCATGCACCGACAAGCGCATCGCCGTCGTGCGAGCCGAGCGCGAACGCTTGCGCGCGTGGCTGGCGCACGTCGCCGACGTGCGCGAAGTCCTGCCATCGCAGGCGAATTTCCTGGCCGTCCGTTTCGACGACGCCGGCGCGCGCTTTCTGCAACTGCTTGCGCGCGGCATCGTCGTGCGCGACGTGCGTCGCTATCCGGGACTGGAGGATGCGTTGCGCATCACCGTCGGCAGCCCCGAAGAGAACGCGGTGCTGATGGCGGCGCTGTCACGGCCGCTGGAGGCGGCCGCATGAGCGCGCGGAAAATCCTGTTCGTCGACCGCGACGGCACCCTGATCGCCGAGCCGCCGGACGAGCAGATCGACAGCTACGAGAAGCTGCGGCTCATCGACGGCGCGATCCCGGCCTTGCTGCGCCTGCGCGATGCCGGCTTCGAGTTCGTGCTGGTCAGCAACCAGGACGGATTGGGCACGGAGCGTTTTCCGCAGGCGAGCTTCGATGGCCCTCATCGCCTGCTGGTGCAGATCCTCGCATCGGCCGGGGTCGTCTTCAGCGAAGAACTCGTCGACGTGAGCTTCCCGCACGAGAACGCCATGCGCGATGGTGTGCCCACGCGCAAGCCGGGGATTGGACTGGCGATGCACTACCTGCGCGACCGCAGCGTCGACCTCGCCCGCAGCGCGATGGTGGGCGACCGCGCTACCGACCTCGAATTCGCGCACAACCTGGGCGTGCGCGCCTTCCTGCTTGCGCCGGAAGGCGACGACTGGAAATCGATCGCCGACGCGCTTTGCAGAAGCAGTCGCAGCGCGCGCGTCGAACGCGCCACGCGCGAGACGCGCGTGCGCGTGGCGATCGACCTCGATCGCGTGGACGAGCCGGCCATCGCCACCGGCCACGGCTTCTTCGACCACATGCTCGAGCAGCTCGGCAAGCATGGCGGCTTCGCGCTGTCGGTGACATGCACCGGCGACCTGCACATCGACGAGCACCACACGGTCGAGGACTGCGCGCTGGCGCTCGGTCAGGCGCTGCGCGAGTCGCTCGGCGACAAGCGCGGCATCGCGCGCTACGGGTCGGCCCCGCCGCGCGTTGTCGAGGCAGGCGAGGAAGGTCCGTGCGCGGCGGTCGTGTTGCCGATGGACGAGTCGCTGGCCGAGGCAGCGCTGGACCTTTCCGGGCGCGCTTACTTCGTCTTCGATGGTGCTTTCCCGCGTGCCGAAGTCGGCGGCCTGGCGACCGAACTGGTCCCGCATTTCTTCCGATCTCTCTGCGACGCCGGCGGCATCAACCTGCACCTGCGCGTGCGCGGCGAGAACGCGCACCACATGGTCGAAGCCTGCTTCAAGGCGGTTGCGCGGGCGCTGCGCGCGGCGATCCGTCGCGATGGCTCGGTGCTGGCCAGCACCAAGGGAACCCTGTGAAGGACATTTCCCTTTCGAGGAACACGCGAACAGGGGATGGCCCGTGATGCGGGTCGTGCTGGTCGATTCGGGCGGCGCCAACATCGGCTCGGTGCGCTACGCCTTGCAGCGGCTCGGCGTCGATGCGGAACTGAGCGGCGATGGCGACGCGATCCGCCGCGCCGATCGCGTGATCCTGCCGGGCGTAGGCGCGGCGGCGGCGGCAATGCGGCGGTTGCGCGAACTCGACCTGGTCGCGACCTTGCGCGTGCTCGACCGCCCGCTACTCGGCATCTGCCTCGGCATGCAACTGCTGTTCGAGTCCTCGGACGAGGGCGATGTCGAATGCCTCGGCCTGCTGCCAGGACGCGTGCGCAGGATGGATGCGGGGCCTGGCATCCGGGTTCCACACATGGGCTGGAACCGGCTGCGCAAAGGCAGCACGTCGAAACTGCTCGATGGCGTCGCCGACGGTGCGCAGGCGTACTTCGTGCACGGCTATGCGGCTGACATCGGCGAGGCGACGGTCGCTTCCAGCGATCACGGGAAGGTCTTCTCCGCCGTCGTGCAGCGCGGAAACATCGCCGGTGCGCAGTTCCACCCCGAACGCTCGGGCCGCGTCGGCCAGCGCCTGCTGGCGAATTTCCTGGGTGTCGCATGAACGCCGGATTCACCGTCTATCCGGCGATCGACGTGCGCGACGGTCGCGTGGTGCGCCTGAAACAGGGCGACTACGAGCAGGAAACGCGCTATGCCGACTACGCGATGGCGTTCGCACGCGCGTATGCGGAAGCAGGTGCTGGCTGGCTGCATCTGGTCGACCTCGATGCAGCGCGGGCGGGCGGCTATACGCTCGCGCCATTGCTCCAGCGGATCGCGTCCCGGACGGACCTGCGCGTGCAGACCGGCGGCGGCGTGCGCGCCGAGGACGACGTGCGTGCGATTCTCGACGCGGGCGCCGAGCGCGTCGTTGTCGGCTCGCTCGCGGTGCGCGAGCCGGAAACGGTGGCCGGCTGGATCGCCCGCTTCGGCGCCGAACGCGTGGCCGTGGCGCTCGACACGCGCCGCGACGCGGATGGCTGGTGGCGCCTGCCGGTGCATGGCTGGACCGAACTCGCCAGCGACGCGCACGGCGCCGATCTCGCCTCGATGCTGGTGTTCTACGCCAAGGCCGGGCTGCGCCATCTGCTGTGCACGGACATCGATCGCGATGGCATGTTGTCTGGCCCGAACTGCGAACTGTATGCGCGCATCCATGCGGTCGCACCGACGCTGGCGATCCAGGCGTCCGGCGGCGCGCGCGACGCGGACGACGTGCGCGCCGTGCGCGAAACCGGCTGCACGGGCGTGGTGCTCGGCCGCTGCCTGCTCGAAGGACGGCTGACGGTGGCGGAGGCGCTGGCATGCTGAGCCGCCGCATCATTCCCTGCCTCGACGTGAAGGACGGCCAGGTCGTCAAGGGCGTGCGCTTCCGCGACCACGTCGCGATGGGCGCGATCGAGGAACTCGCGCTGCGCTATCGCGACGAGGGCGCCGACGAGCTGGTGTTCTACGACATCACCGCGAGTCCGGAAGGCCGTACGGTGGATCGTGGATGGGTCGAGCGGGTGGCGCGGATCATCGATATCCCGTTCTGCGTCGCCGGCGGCATCGGCAGCGTCGAGGATGCGCGCGCGATCCTGCACGCGGGCGCCGACAAGATCTCGGTGAACTCGCCTGCGCTGCGTCGGCCGGGGTTGATCGCGGAGCTTGCGGAGGCCTTCGGCAGCCAGTGCGTCGTGGTGGGCATCGATTCGCTGCGCGATGGCGACGGCCAGTGGCGCGTGCGCCGCGACACCGGCGACGCGGCCGCGACGCGGGCGCTCGCGCTGCGCACGCTCGACTGGATCGCCGAGGTGCAGCGCCTGGGCGCCGGCGAGATCGTGCTGAACTGCATGGGCAGCGACGGCGTGCGCGCCGGCTACGACATCGGGCAATTGGGCGCGGCGCGCGCGCTGTGCGACGTGCCGCTGGTCGCCTCGGGAGGCGCTGGCAACGCAGCCCACTTCGTCGATGTCTTCTTGCAGGCCGACGTGGACGCCGCGCTCGCGGCCAGCATCTTCCACGACGGCAGCCTGCGCATACCGGAACTCAAGCGCGAACTGCGCAAAAACGGCATCGAGGTGCGCGATGAAGCCTGAAACCATCGATGGCCTGGCCTGGGACAAGCAGAACGGCTTGTTGCCGGCCGTCGTGCAGGATGCGGCCACGCGGCGCGTGCTGATGCTCGGCTACATGAACCGCGAAGCGCTGGAAGCCACGCTGGCGAGCGGTCGCGTGACTTTCTTCAGTCGCAGCCGTTCGCGCCTGTGGACCAAGGGCGAGACCAGCGGCCACTGGCTGGAACTGGTTTCGGTCGAGGCCGATTGCGACAGCGACAGCCTGCTCGTGCAGGCGTGCCCGCAGGGTCCGACCTGCCATCGCGGCACGGTGAGTTGCTTCGGCGATGCGCCGGCGGATTTCGTCTCCGAACTCGACGCGCTCGTCGCGCGGCGACAGGTCGAGCGTCCGGAAGGCAGCTACACCACGCGCCTGTTCGATGCCGGCATCCGCCGCATCGCCCAGAAGGTCGGCGAGGAAGGCGTGGAAACCGCGCTCGCGGCGACGGTGCAGGACGATGCCGAATTGCTGGGTGAATCGGCCGATCTCGTCTACCACCTGCTGGTGTTGCTGCGCGCGCGCGGGCTGGGATGGAACGAGGTGGTCCCCATCTTGCAGCAACGTCATCGTTGAGCTGGCGGTGTGTTCAGCCAGCCGTTCGTGGTGAGCAGGGTTGGACGAGAACGAAGTTCGAGCCGGCCCGTGTCGAACCAGCCGTGCCACGTGCCGCTAGTGCCGAAACAATTCCGGTCTTTGCATGCAGTCCGGAGTGAACGTGGTTCGACAGGCTCACCACGAACGGAGTTTTCGACAGGCTCACCACGAACGGAGTCTGTCATTGGCTCGAACTTCGTTCTCGACTCTCATACCGGGCTTATCGAATTTGGTGTCGTAGTCTTGCGAAACAGCTATTGCAGGCTGTGGCGCGGCGTCGGCGCGAACGGCACCTGCGCCGTCGTCATCGGCAGCGACGCGCGCCAGGCGGCGAGCTTGCCCTCGATCAGCGGGCCTTCCCAGAACTGCGGCTCCGATGGTTTCTGGTGGTCGCGTTGCTCCCACTGCGCGATCGAACGCTGCGCCTCGACGAAAGCCGCGTGGAAATCGGTGGTGTGGTTCAGCGCCTGCGTCAGGAAGGCCTTGCCGAACCAGGTGAGCTGCGAGTCGCTGCCGCAGCCGAACGAGGGACGATCGGCGCGCGCGGCGGTGATGATCATGGTGTGCGGCTCGCGCAGCGCGGGGATGAAGCCGCCCGAGTAGCAGGCCGAGATCACCACGACGCGCCAGGTGATGTGCGCGTGGTCGAGCGCGTCGCGGATGTCCTCCGGCGAGAGCTGGTCGAGCGGCATCGATCCCATTTCGACGAAGACACGATGGTCGTGGCTGCCGTGGCTGGTGAGGAACAGCAGCAGGATGTCGTTGGCCTTGTCCATGCGGCCGGCGATGCCGGCCAGCGCCTTGTCGAGGTTGGTGCGCGTGGCCAGCGGTGTGGTCCGGAAGGTGTACGGCGAATTGACCAGTTGCAGGGTGCGGCCGTCGGCGTCGAAACGGCGCGTCAGCAGTTTCGGCAGGAACGAGACTTCGTTGCGGAAGACGTTCTCCTCGGCATCGCCTGCGAATCCCAGCGCGTACAGGCCGACCTTGCCCGGCGAAGTAGGGCGCAGGCGTTGTACCTGTTCGTTCACGAGAGCGGGCTGGTCGTACAGCAGGTCTTCGTAGCTCGGGATCGCGGCGATGTCGGGCAGCGTGTCGTCGCCGCTCTCCGGTTGCGCGGGAGCCAGCGGGCCGAAACCGAAGAGGCCCATCAGGCCGTGGCCCGATGCATTCTTTGCAGGCGTCGCCTTCGGTGGCGTCGTGGATTTCGCGATGGCGGGAGTTGCCGCATGCCTGGCGATCGCCCGTGCGGCATCGTGTTCGCCGGTCGTGCGGCCGAACAGGAATGCAGCGCCGGAACAGGCGAGCAACGCAAGCGCCAGCAGGATCGGCCGTGGGCTCATGCCGTACGCGGAAAAGTGCAGGCAGCGAAGACGCGAGGCATCGCCGCGATCAGGACGGATCGATCTGCGCGAACGAGGTCGCCCGCGCGTGCCCACGCGCTGCGGCACCTTCGCGCGGCGCCGCGTAGTCCTCGGGTCGGTCGAGCAGGATCGTGCGCAGGCCCGCCATCCGCGCGGCGTCGAGCTCCTCGACCACGTCCGACAGGAACAGGATCTCGTCCGGCGGCATCGCGAGTTCCTGCGCGATCCGCAGGTAGCTGCCGACGTCGCGCTTGCCGCCGACGGCGGTGTCGAAGTTGCCAGCGAACAGGTGAGACAGGTCGCCCGCCTCGCTATGGCCGAACAGCAGCTTCTGCGCTTCGACCGATCCGGAGGAATACACATGCAGCGCAATGCCATCCGCGTGCCAGCGGCGCAGCGCATCGGCGGCGTCCGGATAGACGTGACCACGGTAGTCGCCACGCTCGTAGCCGTCCTTCCACAACATGCCCTGCAACGCCTTCAGCGCGGGATGCTTGCGGTCTTCGCGGATCCAGCCCTGCAGCACCTCGACGATGCAGTCGTCGGAGACCACGCCGCCGATGTCGATCGCGGCCTTGTCCAGCCAGTGGCGCACCGCCGCGTCGCCGCGATGCGCGCTCACGAAGCCGGGCAGGGCGCGCAGCGCGTAGGGGAACAGGACGTTGTGGACGAAGGCGATCGAACTCGTCGTGCCTTCGATGTCGGTGAGGATTGCCGCGGGTTTGGTCATGCTTGCGCTCACGCGATCTCTTGCGGCTGGTAGCGCGGGAAGCGCTGCGCGATGTCGGTGCCGGTGAAGTGGCCGACCCAGCCGTCCGGCTCGGTGAAGAAGCGGATCGCGACGAAATGCGGCGCCTCGCCCATGTCGAACCAGTGGGTCATCCGGTCGGGCACGCTGACGAGGTCGCCCTGCGTGCAGAGAATCTCGTACACCTTGTCGCCCGCGTGCAGGGTGAATTGCCCCGCGCCGGCGACGAAGAAGCGCACCTCGTCTTCCTTGTGGAAATGCTCGTCGAGGAACTTCGCGCGCATCGCCTCGCGGTTCGGGTTGTCCGGCGCGATGCTGACCACGTCGACGGTCTTGAAACCGTTTTCCGCGACCAGCCGGTCGATGTCGGCGCGGTAGGCGACCATGACCTCGTCGGACGAAGCGCCTGGCGCGACCGGCTGTGAAGCCTCCCACTGCTCGAAGCGCACGCCGATGCGACGCAGTTCGTCGGCCATCCGCGCATGGTCGGCGGTCACCAGGTGCGGCTTCGCGGGATCGCTGTCGTCGTAGATGCGCAGTCGACTCATGCCGCATTCCTCACGGATGCGCTTCGCGGGGATGCAGCTTGCGCATCTCCAGCTCGCAGGTGATCAGGAATTCGAAGGCTTCCAGGTGGCGGCGCGCATCGGCCATGTCGACGCCCCAGGCATACATGCCGTGGCCCTCGATCAGGTAGCCCCAGAGCGAGCCGCGGTCGAGCAGGGCGTCGACCTGCGCCGCCAGGGTCGGCATGTGCTGGTTGTTCGGCAGCACCGGCACGTCCATCGTGGTGGCGTGCGTGCTCTGGCCACGGAACGCCTTGATCAGCTCGTAGTCCTCGAAGCGGATGTGGCCGGCGCCGGCGTACAGCCGCGAGGCAAGAGTCTGGTGCAGCGAATGGGTGTGCAGTACGCAGCCGATGTCGGGAAAACGCTTGTAGAGCTGGGTGTGCAGCAGGGTTTCGGCGGACGGGCGGTGCGTCGTGGCGACCGGCTGGCCGTCGAAGTCGACGACCATGATGTCGTCCTCGATCAGCCGGCCCTTGTCGCGCCCCGAAACCGTGATCGCCGCATGGCGGTCGTCCAGCCGCATCGAGAAGTTGCTGCTGGTCGCCGGCGTCCAGCCGAGCGCGGCCAGCTCGCGCGTGGCGGCTACGAGGTCGGCGGCGCGCGCTTTCAGGACGGCGGGGTCGTAGGGCAGGTCGGTCATGGCCACAGTCTAGCGGATGGTGGTGAACGGAACCGTTGCGAAGGCGTCTCGCGATATGGGACGGGCGTGGCCTTACCATGGCGACCATGGACATCGGGATCCCGGAGCGGTCATGGATGTGATGCTGGCTGTGCTGTCGGTCCTCGTGCTGGCCTGCGTCGTGCTCGCCTTCCTGAACTGGCGCCGCGATCCGGCGGCGGCGTTGTCGGGCGGGATCGACGCGCGCATGAACGCCATCCGGCAGGACATCGAGCGCGTCGAGCGCAGCCTGCGCGAGGAATTGCGCGGCGCGCGCGGGGAGACGCAATCGGCGCTGGCGGCGTTCGAGTCGCGGCTGGGCCTGTTCACCGAACGCACCGACACCGGCCTCGGCGCGCTGCGGCAGAACCTCGGCAACGATGCGCGCGACGCGCGGCAGGAGATGGCCGCGATCCTGCAACGGCTCGAGAGCGCCTTGCAGTTGCGCCTGGAAAAGCTCAACGAGACCACCGAGCGCCAGCTCGGGGAAGTTCGCCTCACGCTCGAAGGCCGGCTCAAGGACATCCAGCAGGACAACGCCGCGAAGCTCGAACAGATGCGCGCCACCGTCGACGAGAAGCTGCAGGCGACGCTGGAAACGCGGCTTGGCGAATCGTTCCGGCTCGTCTCCGAACGCCTCGAACAGGTGCAACGCGGGCTTGGGGAAATGCAGAGCCTGGCCACCGGCGTCGGCGACCTCAAGCGCGTGCTGGGCAACGTCAAGACCCGCGGGGTTTTCGGCGAAGTGCAGCTCGCGGGGATCCTCGAGCAGGTCCTCACGCCCGAACAGTACGCGACGAATGTCGCCACCCGGCCGAATTCGGCCGAGCGCGTCGAGTTCGCGGTGCGCCTGCCCGGCGCGGGCGATGCGGCCGATTCGCAGGTCTGGCTGCCGATCGACGCCAAGTTCCCGCGCGAGGACTACGAGCGCCTGCTCGACGCGCAGGAGCGCGCCGATGCGGAAGCCGCGACGACGGCTGGCGCGGCGCTGGAAAGGCGCATGCGCGAAGAGGCGAAGGCGATCAAGACCAAGTACGTCGAGCCGCCGTACACCACCGACTTCGCGATCCTGTTCCTGCCGACCGAGGGCCTCTATGCGGAAGTGCTGCGCCGCGCCGGGCTGGTCGACGGCCTGCATCGCGACCATCGCATCGTCGTTGCCGGTCCGACCACGCTCTCGGCGACCCTCAACTCGCTGCGCATGGGCTTCCGCACGCTGGCGATCGAGAAGCGCTCGAGCGAGGTGTGGCAGGTGCTGGGCGCGGTGAAGACCGAATTCGGAAAGTTCGGCGACGTGCTCGAGAAGACCCGCAAGAAACTGAGCGAAGCGGCGAACGTGATCGACGCCGCCGACGTGCGCACGCGCGCGATCGAACGCAGGCTGCGCGGGGTGGAAGCGGCCAGCCCGGAAGAAAGCCAGCGCCTGCTGGGCGAGATGCCGGCGATCCCCGAAGCGGATCCCGCCAACGAAAACGGCGCGGACTAGCCGCGCCGTTTTCTGTTTCCATCAGGCGTTGCTTACGGACCTGGCTCGGGTCCTTCGTGGACCAGCGGCGTCGGCTCCAGCTTCTCGGCGTCGATCGGCGCGTTGCCGGGCGCCAGTGCGCTGGAGCGGCGGCTGAAGAGGAAATACACCACAAGGCCACCGACCGCCCAGTAGCAGAAGAACTTGATGGTCGGGTTCCAGCCGAGGCTGAAGAACAGCAAGGTGCAGCCCGCCATCGCCAGCGGACCCACCACCCAGACCAGCGGGGTGCGGAACGGGCGCGGACGGTCCGGCTGCTTCACGCGCAAAACCATCACGCCAAGCGCGACCGCGAAGAAGGCGAACAGCGTGCCGGCGTTGGAGATGTCGGCGAGCAGGTCGACGTTGAACAGCGCGGCGAACACCGCGACCGCACCGCCGGTGATCATCGTGACCACGTGCGGGGTGTGGTAGCGCGGGTGCACCTTGGCGAAGGCGCGCGGCATCAGGCCGTCGCGGGCCATCGTGAACAGGATGCGGGTCTGGCCGAAGATCATCATCAGCACGACCGAGGGCAGGGCGAGGATGGCGGCGCTGCCGACGAGCTTGGCCATCAGCGGATGGTTGATCTCGCGGAGGATGAAGGCCAGCGGGTCCTTGGCCTGCGACAGCGGGCCGCCCGGCTGCGCGCCTTCGGCGCCGACCGCGGTGTAGGCGACCAGCAGGTAGAACACCGTGCAGATCGCCAGCGAGCCGATCAGGCCGATCGGGATGTTGCGGTTCGGATTGGTCGTCTCCTCGGACGCCGTCGACACCGCGTCGAAGCCCACGAAGGCGAAGAAGATCGACGCCGCGGCGCCGAGTACGCCGACGCCCGACAACGGGGTGCCCCAGCCGTTCGGCAGCATCGGCTTGAAGTTCTCCGGATGCGTCGTGGCGACCGGGAAGGCGATGATGATGAACAGGGTGAGGGCGATGATCTTCACCATCACCAGCACCGAGGTGAACTTGGCGCTCTTCGACGTGCCGGCGACCAGCAGCCAGGTCACGGCCAGCGAGATCAGGAACGCCACCAGGTTGAATGTCCCGTGTGCGCCCTGGATCATGGGGCCGACCTGCAGCGTCGCCGGCAAGCTCAGCGAGCCTTCTTTCACCAGGCCCCACAAGTCGGTGTGGTTGAGGAATTCGTTGGCATAGCCCGACCATCCGACCGCGACCGCGGATGCGGCGACCGCGTACTCGAGGATCAGCGCCCAGCCGACCATCCACGCGATCAGCTCGCCGAGGACCGCATAGGAATAGGTATAGGCGGAACCCGCCACCGGGACCATCGCCGCGATCTCGGCGTAGACCAGCGCCGTCAGCGCGCAGACCAGGCCGGCGATGACGAAGCTGTACATCATGCCCGGGCCGGCCTTCTGGGCCGCCACTGCCGTCAACACGAAGATGCCGGTGCCGATGATGGCGCCGATGCCGAGCATCATCAGGGAGAAGGCGCCGAGCTGGCGTTTCAGGCTTCTCTTTTCGGCAGTCGCGAGGATCTGGTCCAGCGGTTTTACGCGCATCAACGACATGTAGTTCCCCAAGCAACTTGTGGTGATCGACGACGCAGCGCGCGCCGCACGGCCGTCCGTCTGGGCGGACTGCGGGCTACCTTAGCCTGCGCCAGCGGGTGTCACAAGCGGAAAATGGCGCTGGCGGCTATCCTGCTGCGCCTTCACGCGGAGACCATCGGGAACATGAACGACGCTCGCCGGATGCTGGACCGGGCCTTCGCCGACTACCAGGCGCGCTGGCCGGAGGAGACGGGAGCGCCACATTTCCGGGAATTCCTGGTCGGGCATGTCGACGCGTTCGAGCGCGCGCTCGCGATCGGACATTTCACCGGCTCGGCGTGGCTGGTCAGCGCCGACGGCCGGAGGGTGCTGCTGACCCATCACCGCAAGCTCGGCCTGTGGCTGCAGCTGGGCGGGCACGCCGACGGCGACATCGATCTGGCCCGGGTCGCGTTGCGCGAGGCGGAGGAGGAATCGGGCCTGCAGAACCTGGAGATCGAACCGGGCATCTTCGACCTCGACCGCCATCGCATTCTCGCGCGCGGCGCCGATCCCGAGCACTGGCATTACGACGTGCGCTACGTGGTGCGTGCGCGTGGGGACGAGGTTTTCGTCGTCAGCGACGAGTCGCATGCGCTGGCATGGCGGGAGATCGCCGAGGTTGCAGCCGACGAAGGCGCCGATGCATCGGTGCGGAGGATGGCGCGCAAATGGGTGCACCGGGCTGTTGCCGCAGTGCCTTGACGATCGGGACGACGGCATTGCGCATGAGGCGGAAAATCCGTTCGTGGTGAGCCTGTCGAACCATGGTCGGATTTTCCTGACCGACATTC
>DASXKN010000030.1:0-79080 GCA_036496805.1 Lysobacteraceae bacterium | reverse complement strand
GGCGAAGGCACTTCCATCGTCGCCTTGTCCGATTCCAGCGTGACCAGGCCCTGGTCCTTCTTCACGGTGTCGCCTACCGCCACCAGCAGCTCGATCACCGGCACGTCGGTGTAGTTGCCGATGTCCGGAACCTTCGCTTCGAGAACCTGGCCCATCGCCCGCTCCATCCGTTGGCGTCGCGCCTATTGTGGACGCGCCGGACGCCAATGGCCAAGCAGCCCCGGTGCGACCGCCAAGGCCGTCCCGTTTCACCGCGGCTGTCGGGTGTAGGCTGCGGGCTTTGCCATCCGCGGGGAACTCCATGCGCGCCACCGTCCTGAGCCTGTCGCTGTGCCTCGCCCTGTCCGTCGCCCTGCCCGCCTCGGCGCAGCAGGACAGCGCCGCCCCAGCACCGCCCGAGCGCATCGCCCTGATCGCCGCGCACCTGGTCCAGCCCGAATCCGGCAAGGTGCTCGACCACCCGCTGGTGCTGATCGAGGGCGAACGCATCGTCGCCGTGCGCAGCGGCAGCGATGTCCCGGCCGGCTGGCGCCGCATCGATCTCGGCAACGCCACCCTGCTGCCCGGCCTGATCGACTGCCACGTGCACCTGGCCAGCGATCCCACCGACAGCACCGGCAACTACTACAAGGACGAGGTGACGCTCAGCGACATCGACGCCGCGGTGCAGGCGCCGCGCCACGCGCGCGACACCCTGCTGGCCGGCTTCACCACCGTGCGCAACGTCGGCTCGCCCAGCTACATCGACGTCGCCCTGCGCAACGCGGTCGATCGCGGCACCATCCCCGGCCCGCGCATTCTCGCCGCGACCATGCCGCTGGGCGCGACCGGTGGCCACGCCGACGGCATGACCGGGTTTTCGCCGTGGCTGGTCGACACCGAGCCGTCCGGCGTGGTCGACGGCATCGACGCGATCCGCCTCAAGGTGCGCGACGAGATCAAGCACGGCGCCGACGTGATCAAGTTCATGGCCAGCGCCGGCGTGCTCAGCAACGAGAATTCGGTCGGCGCCGCGCAGTACACCCAGGAGGAGATGAACGCCCTGGTCGACGAGGCGCACCGCTGGGGCCGCAAGGTCGCCACCCATGCGCACGGCACCGAGGCGATCAAGATGGCGATCCGCGCGGGCGTCGATTCGGTCGAGCACGCCAGCCTGATCGACGACGAGGGCCTGCGCATGGCCAGGGCGCACGGCACCTACCTCGTCATGGACATCTACAACGACGACTACATCATGTCCGAGTACGCGCGGCTGGGCGTCCCGCAGCAACAGCTCGACAAGGAAAAACTGATCGGCCGCCTGCAGCGCGAGAATTTCCGCAAGGCCGTCGCTTCGGGCGTGAAGATGGCTTTCGGCACCGACGCGGGCGTCTACCCGCACGGCTGGAACGGCAAGCAGTTCGCCAAGGAAGTGCAGTGGGGCATGACCCCGATGCGGGCGATCCAGTCGGCGACGACCGACGCGGCGGACCTGATCGGCCGCGCCGACCAGGTCGGTTCGGTGACGACCGGCCACTACGCCGACATCGTTGCAGTGTCGGGCGATCCGCTCGCCGACGTCAGCCTGCTCGAACACGTCGGCTTCGTGATGAAGGGCGGCAAGGTCTACAAGGGCGCGCCGGCCGCGCCGTAGCGGATTTTCCGTCGTCCAAAAAAAACCCTTCCGGGTCGGGAAGGGTCGAGGGTGCGCTAATCACCGCTAGACGTGCGATCCATCGGGAGGGCGCTTGGCCCGAGGCGCTTAAGCCCATTCAAAGACCGGCGCTCGCGAGCCGGGCTTCATCAGGTGTAGATGCGCCGACCGGCCCGAAGGTTGCATTCCCCGGACCGGTCGACACCACCACCGGGAAAGTCCGACCGGACGGGGCGCGGAAAGTTTCGGATCTCAGCGGTCCTTCCCTGAATCGTTCATCTTCGAGGCGAACGTGAGCGGCTGCATCGGCGGCGCGACCGGCGCGTTCGCAGTCGGGTTGTCCTGGTTCTCGGCCAGCCACAGCATCGCGTTGTGGACGCGGGTGTAACCGCTGGGGTGGTCGTAGAAGATCACTTCTTCCCACGGTCCCGGCCGCAGCTTGCGGTAGGTCGACAGGCGCATCGCCGACATCGCGAAGCCGTTCGGCTCGCGCGCGGCATTCAGGCCGAAGGCATCGGCCTCGGCCTCGGCCTGGCGCACGATCGAATTGCTGACCGGGGTCATCGCGAAGAAGAACACCGACAGCAGCGCGGCCGCCAGCGGCAGCGCTGCCGGGTCGTCGCGTCCCTCCAGTTTCAGGCGTCCGGCCCAGCCGGCGAGCGACCAGTCCAGAGCGCGGTGCACGCAGAACAGGCCCAGCGCGGTCACCAGGGTCAGGTAGATGGTCAGCCGCAGGCCGTGGTTGAGCACGTAATGGCCCATCTCGTGGCCGAGCACGGCCTTGATCTCCGGCAGCGAAGTCCGGTTCACGAGGTTGTCGTTGAGGTTCACACGGGTGGTGCCAAGGAAGCCGGAGACATTCGCACTGACACGCGTGGTCTGCTTCGAGGCGTCGAACCATTCGACGTGCTCGGTCGGGATGCGGTTGGCGCGGGCGAGCGAGAGCACGGCCGCGCGGACCGGACCTTCCGGCAGGGGTTGGTAGTGGTTGAAGACCGGCGCGACGAACACCGGCTCGGCCATCATCAACACGAAGAACAGCACGAGGCTGCCGGCGCTGGCCCAGATCCACCAGCGCGCGCCCATCCGGCGCACCACCGCCAGCAACAGTGCCAGGATCGGTGGCACGAAGACCAGCATCAGCACCGTTGCCTTGAAGGTGTCGCCAAACCAGTCGCCGACGCCCTGGTTCGACAGGCCGTACTGGTGCTCGCGCACGTACTCCGTGTAGAAACTCCACGGCAGATCGAGCAGGACGTCGGCGACCAGCCACATCAACCCGAACAGGATCGCCGACAGCCATGGTCGGTGGCTGATCCGCCGCGCGAGGTCGCGCATGCGCACCGAGATGCCGCTGAACAGCAGGAAGGCGGCCACCGCCAGACCGATCAGGAAGTCCCAGAGCTGGATCCAGTATCCACCCTCGAAATACGCATCGGAAAGCTTGCGCTGCTCCGGCGAAAGCAGGTCCAGGTAGGCCTCGGTGGCCTTGTCCGCGTCGAAATGCGGGCCGGGGCGCGCGGCATCGGGAATCTGCAGGCCGGGCGGGAAATCGCGCGCGATCGGCGAGCCGTTCGCTGAAGGCACGTCGGCGGCAGACGCCGTGTTGAGTCCGATCGCACCCAGCAGCAGGAACAGGCACAGGATCAGCGCTTTCATCGATCGCATGAGGTCAGTCTCCCTTCGCCTTCGAATGTCTGGTCGGGACCGAAGCGGCGTTCGGTCAATTCGATGCCCGTGCAGCCTGCCAGCACCACGGTGCTGCAACGTGTGCCATAGGTATCGCTCCGCACGAAGGGCGGCGACAGGCGGCGCTCGATCGCGATTCCGACGCCGGTGTCGGGCAGCTCGCCATCGGGCGCGATCGCGGTGTCGGCGAGCACCGCGAACAGCGGCGCGATGTCCGCCGGTGCGCCCGGATCGTCGACTTGCCGGTCCAGCCAGTCCGAGAGCGCCTGCTTCGCGCGACGCGCCTTCGGCCAGTCGGTGTCGAGGCTGGCGTTCGAGAGCGCGTGAAGGCCGGGCGCGATGGCTTCCTCGTGGAATCGCGGATGGTTGCCGACGCAGCGCATCGCCGTGCCGTCCCAAAGCAGCAGGTTGAAGCGGCCGTATTCATGCGCATGCGGCGCGATGGCCGCGGCGAATTCCTCCGCGCCCGCATCCGAGCGCGCGAACGCCTTCACGAGGTCGCCGCGCGAACGCGGCGCGGCTTCCGGCGACAGCCCCACGCGCACGTTGGTGATCGCGGCCAGCCGCCGCCGTTTCGATGCCAGCAGCCAGCTTCCGCCGGCGCGCAGGTCGATTCCGCCAAACACATCCGGCGCATCGGCCAGGAAATCCGCCGGCGCCGCCGGCCGCGCGTGCAACTCGTCGCGGTTGGCGATCATGACCAGCGGCCAGCGCGGATGCGCGCGCCACGCGAAGGCGATCAGGCACATGGCGTCACTCTAGCGGATTGCCGCCCTTCTTCCTTGCGTCGCAGGAAGGCGGCCAGCGCGCCCGGGGCCAGCCACGAGGCCACGGAAAACAGGTGATCGAGCCTGTCCCCGGATTCCGCGTCTTCCTTGATGACGGGGCTTGTCGATCGCGAAACCTCCAGAGCGCTTCCGCAACCGCGGGCCAGCGAAACCGGGCGTTTGTGTCGTGATGCCGTCCCGTGCACCGCCCACCCGTACGCCACCACCCACACCCACACCCACACCCACACCCACACCCACACCGAGGAATGTCACATGACTCGCAAAGTCTCAAGGCTGTCGGCAGCCATCGCCGTTTCCCTTACCTGGCTCGTCCTGCCGCTGTCGGCCAACGCAGCGGAATACCGCACCGTGAAGGAACCGGTCGACGGGCAGTACATCGTCGTGCTCAAGGACACCGCCGCCCGCCTGGCCGGCGAATCGAACCGCTTCGCCTCCCCGGTCGACATGGTGGCCACCGGCATCGCCAGTTCCTACCACGTCACCGTGCTGCAAAGTTATGACCGCGTGCTGCGCGGTTTCGCCATCCGCGCATCCAACGATGCGCTGTTGCGCATGCTGAAGGATTCGCGCATCGCCTACATCCAGGAAGACGCGGTCGCCCATGCCAGCACGACCCAGACAGCCAACTTGGATTGGGGCCTGGACCGGATCGACCAGCGCAATCTTCCCCTCGACAAGGGATACACCTACACGACGACGGCGAGCAACGTGCACGCTTACGTGATCGACACCGGCATCCTGGGCACGCACACGGATTTCACCGGACGCATGGGCAACGGCGGCACTTACATCAACGACGGCAACGGCACCAAGGACTGCAATGGCCACGGCACCCACGTCGCAGGCACCCTCGGCGGCACGAACTACGGCGTCGCCAAGGGCGTTACCCTCCACCCCGTGCGCGTGCTCGACTGCAGCGGAGCCGGAACGGCGAGCCAGGTGATCTCGGGCATGAACTGGGTGGCCGGCCATCACATCAGCCCGGCAGTGGCGAACATGAGCCTGGACTTCAGCGATCATGAAGACCTCGTCGATTCGGCACTGGACAGCCTGACCGCCTCGGGCGTGACCGTGGTGGTCGCTGCCGGCAACCACATCAGCAACGGGCCCTTTGACGCCTGCCACACCACGGGCACCACGGGCATCTCGCCGGCGGACGCAGCCACGGCCATCACGGTCGGATCGACTCGCCAGGACGACGGCATCTCGTCCTTCAGCAACGTCGGTTCCTGCTTGAAGCTGTTCGCCCCGGGCTCGCAGATCATCTCGGACTGGAACACCAGCACGACCGCGACGGCCGTGCTGGACGGCACGTCCATGGCCGCGCCGCACGTCGCCGGCGCCGCGGCGCTTTACCTGGCCACGCACACCACCGCGACGCCGAGCCAGGTCAGCGCGGCCCTGGTCGCCTCGGCTTCGCATCGCAGGGTGATCTTCCCCTTCGCGACGAACACGACCCAGGACCTGCTCTATACCTTGAGTGGCACGGTGGCCGTGCCGGCGAAGGGCTCCAAGCCGTCCGGCAGCGCCAATTGCGACGGCTCGACCGGCGGCAGCCTCTACTCATGCAATGCCACCTACGGCTCGGCATCGCCGGTGGCGCTGTTCTGGGAAGATCCGCAATACGACACGAGCATCGACGACGCCAAGCAGGGCCTTCGCTTCGGCGGCCACTGCAAGGCGAACCTGGAAGGCGTCAACTGGACGATCAACCTGACCATCGGCAACCGGGACGGTTTCGACGTCGCGAACGAAACCTTCTATTGCAAAGGCGGCCAGATCCAGTAAGCGTTGGAGGACATGCGATCGGGGGAGCCATGCTCCCCCGATCGACCGTCCGAAGCCGGGAAACGGCGCGGCCTCGCCGCTGCCACCCATCCCGCATGGCCCGGCGACAAGCGGACGCCATCGGGGCCGAAGTAGCGGACGCGAAACGCTACGATAGGCCATGCGCAAGATCGTCCACGTCGACATGGATGCGTTCTATGCCTCGGTCGAGCAGCGCGACGATCCGGCGCTGCGCGGCAAGCCGGTCGTGGTGGCGTGGAAAGGAGCGCGTTCGGTGGTCTGCGCGGCCTCGTACGAAGCGCGCCAGTTCGGCGTACGGTCGGCGATGCCGGCGATGCGCGCCGAGCGCCTGTGTCCGGAAGCGGTGTTCGTGCCGCCCGACTTCGTGCGCTACCGCGCGGTGTCGAAACAGGTGCGCGTGATCCTGCAATGCCACACCGACCTCGTCGAACCGCTGTCGCTGGACGAGGCCTACCTCGACGTCACCGTGAACAAGCTCGGCCTGGAATCGGCCACCGCGGTCGCGCAGGCGATCCGCGCATCGATCCACGAGCAGACCCAGCTCACAGCATCGGCCGGCGTCGCGCCGAACAAGTTCCTCGCCAAGATCGCATCCGACTGGCGCAAGCCCGATGGCCTGTTCGTTATCCGTCCGCACGAGGTGGAGGCGTTCCTCGCCTCCTTGCCGGTGGGACGCGTCCCCGGCGTGGGCAAGGTGATGGAAGGCCGGCTCGCGGAGCTGGGCGTGGCTACGGTCGGCGCGCTCGCCGAACTCGCGCTGGTCGACCTGGAACGCCGCTTCGGCAACTACGGTCGGCGCCTGTACGAACTGGCGCGCGGCATCGACGAGCGCGCGGTCTGCCCGAACCAGCCGACGCAGTCGATTTCCGCCGAGGACACGTTCGAGACCGACCTGCCGCTGGAAGAACTCGCGCCGCACATCGAGCGCCTCGCCGGAAAGACCTGGGCCGCAGCCGAGCGCGAGAAGGCGCGCATCGGACGCACCGTCGTGCTCAAGCTCAAGACCAGCGACTTCCGCATCCTCACCCGCAGCCTCACGCCTTCGACGCCGCCGGCGAGCGCGGCCGAGCTGATGCGCATCGCGCTCGACCTGCGCGATCGCGTGCTGCTGCCCCCGCATACGCGTTACCGACTGGTCGGCGTGGGCCTCGGGAACTTCGAGGATGGCGGCACGATGACGCCGCAAGCCGAGCTCTTCCGCTGAAGTTCGCCGTATCCGGCGATGGGTTCAGTTTCACCTGCGGAATTGCCGGCCAGTTCAGGCGGATCGGACCATGCTGGACGCGCGGGGAATGAACCCCGGTCAGCGTGCAAGGAGTGCGCCATGAACAAGATCAGGACGATGACTGCCGCAGGCCTGTTGCTGTGCATGGGCTGTGGCGCGATGGGCACCGCGATGGCGGAATGCCACGAACAGGTGGTGTACCACCGGGTGCACGACAGCAACCATCACCACGTGGTCGGGACCGTGGTCGGCGCCGTTGTCGGCGGCGTGATCGGCCACCAGTTTGGCGGCGGCACCGGTAAGGTGCTCACCACCGCTGGCGGTGCGGTCGCAGGCGGCGCGATCGGACACAAGATCGCCAAGGACAACAGCGGCTACCGGACCTATCGCACGACCGAGCGCGTCTGTACTCCCGACAATCCGCCGAACCCTCCCGCAGGCTGAGGCCATCGAGCGTTTCGAAGGCGTGGTGCGAGCCTGACCTGGTCGATACCTGCGATCGCCAGCGAAAAGCTTCGCCGCGCGCTTCATTGATCGCATCGACGCGCCGTTGATGGCGCGAGATCTTCAGTTCTCGCGCCATCTCGCCTTGCGAAGGCCTCACGTCGCCATCACGGGCGGTGACCAAGCATGCGCGCATTCCATCGGAGTGCACCCATGCGAGCCTCATCCGCGCGCCGCAGCCTGTTTGTCGCGATCGCGCTCGGCATCGCCTGCGCGAGCCATGCGCGCGCGGGTGCGGCGGCCGCGAGCGACAACGAGACCGGCAACACGCAGCCCGCCGCGTCGAAACCTGCCGCCACACCGAAGACGCTCGCAGCCGTGCACGTCGTCGGCCACTACGCCAACGGCGTGGGCACATCGGACGCGGCATCGCAGGGCGTGGTCCTCGGCTCGCTGCTGCAGGACATTCCCTTGCTGCGTCCCGGCGAGGTGCTCGAGACCGTGCCCGGCCTCGTCGTCACCCAGCACTCCGGCGAAGGCAAGGCGAACCAGTATTTCCTGCGCGGCTACAACCTCGACCACGGCACCGATTTCGCGACCAGCGTGGATGGCGTTCCGGTCAACATGCCGACCCATGCGCATGGCCAGGGCTACACCGACCTCAACTTCCTCATCCCCGAGCTGGTCCAGGAGATCGACTACCGCAAGGGCCCGTACTTCGCGCAGAACGGCGACTTCTCGTCGGCAGGTTCCGCCGATGTGCGCTATCGCAACAGCCTGCCGCGCGGCATCGCCGACCTGACTTTCGGCAGCTTCGACTACCGGCGCCTGCTGCTGGCCGATTCCGTTCCGGTGTCGCACCTGGGGCACGGCGACAGACAGGACGACGGCCCGATCCTGCTCGGCGCGCTGGAGCTGGTCGGCAACGACGGTCCGGATCGCAGGGACCCGGAGCGTCTGCGCAAGTTCAATTCGCTGCTGCGACTGAGCGATGGCGATGCGACGAACGGCTGGTCGGCCGACGCCATGGGCTACCGCGCGCGCTGGAATTCCACCGACCAGGTACCGCAGGAGTTGATCGATTCGGGCGAGCTGTGCCGCTTCTGCGCGCTCGATCCCAGCGACGGCGGCGAGACTGCGCGCGACGTGCTGTCCGCCGAATGGCATGCCCACGACGACAGCGGCTACACCCGCGCCTCGGCCTATGCCGGGCACTACAGCCTGCGGCTGTTCTCCGACTTCACCTACTTCGAACTGCGCCCGCAGACCGGCGACCAGTTCGAGCAGGCCGAGGCGCGCAACCTGTTCGGCGGCCAGTTCGCGCGCGGCTGGCGGCACGGCCTGTTCGGCCACGACTCGACCACCGAGGCCGGCGTGCAACTGCGCCACGACGACATCCACGTCGGGCTGTTCAATTCGCAGGCGCGCGTGCCGTTCGAGACCGTCAGCGACAACCTCGTGCGCGAGACCGAGGCCGGCATCTACCTGCAGAACGCGACCACCTGGGCGCCCTGGCTGCGCAGCCTGGTCGGCGTGCGCGACGACAACGTGCGCATGGACCTCGATTCGCAGACCATCGCCGACAACAGCGGTCATGCCGCCCAGGGCCGCGTCTCGCCCAAGCTCGCGCTGATCCTCGGACCATGGGCGAAGACCGAGTTCTTCGTCGACATCGGCAACGGCTTCCACAGCAACGACGCGCGCGGTGCGATCTACCGCATCGATCCCACCACCGGCGGCCCCTACTCGCAGGTGCCGGCCCTGGTCGGCAGCTTCGGCAAGGAGGTCGGCCTGCGCAGCGAGATCGTGCCGGGACTGCAGAGCTCGCTCGCGTTGTGGAGCCTGGACAGCGCCTCGGAGCTGGTCTACGCCGCCGACTCGGCGACCGGCAGCTTCGAACCCAATGGCGCGAGCCGTCGCCACGGCCTGGAATGGAACAACCATTACGCCCTGAACCGGCACCTGTTGTTCGACGCCGACCTGGCGTGGACGCACGCGCGCTACGCGCACGCGAACGATAATGGCGACGTCGGCGACCGCATCCCCAATGCGGTTCCGAAGGTCGCCTCGTTCGGACTGGCCGCGCGCGATCTCGGTCCGTGGTCGGGCGACATCAAGCTGCGCTACGTCGGCCGTTATCCGCTGTCGCAGGACGGCAGCCTGACCGCGCCTTCCTCGGTGGTCACCAACATCCGCATCGAGCGGCGTCTCGGCGAATCGATCGCGATCCGCATCGATGGCCTGAACATCTTCAACCGCAAGTACGACGACATCGCCTACGAGCAGGACTACCGAGTCAGCCCGACCGCCCCGATCGTGGCCGATGGCATCACCGTGCATCCGGGCGATCCGCGCGAGGTGCGCGTGACGCTGCGGATGAAGTTCTGATCGCCGGTACGCCGCTTCATCCTTCGCGTCTCGAAGCGAGGATCAGCGGTCTTCGCGACGCCACGCAAGCGCCGAACATCCACTCGCGCCCGCTACGCGCATTCGCTTGCTCTCCCCGCCGTGCGACGACTCCGACGCCACGCGCGATCGCACGTTCGATCGCGAGCGATGGATGTCATCGAACCTCGTCGAAAAAAATTCTTGCATGAAGACCGCGTGACGAAGGAGTTCACGGGACTTTCGCGCGCGCTTGGAAATGATCGCACCGCGCACGATCAGGGGACCGACTCAACAGCAACACGGATGACAGGAAGCGCGAAGACACCCGCGTGCTTCCGCCCCGACCGCCGCGCACACCACCACGCAGCCGGCCCAACCGGCACCCAACCACCACCCACGCAGTCAAGGAACTT
Organism: Lysobacteraceae bacterium; assembly: GCA_036496805.1. Lineage (GTDB taxonomy): Bacteria > Pseudomonadota > Gammaproteobacteria > Xanthomonadales > Xanthomonadaceae > SZAS-103. Next base: position 68,688 of record DASXKN010000030.1, on the reverse strand, counting down.
CCATGAACGCACCACGCAAATCCATCGCGACCGCCATCGCCGGCCTGTTGCTTGCCGGCTCGACGATGGCCTCCAGCCATCGTGAAGCGCTCGCGATATTGAACGAGCCCTGCGCCGACAACACCGACACCTATGCCTGGGTCAGTCCCGGCGCGCACGACAAGCTGTATCTGTTCATGAACTTCAATCCGCTGCATGAGCCGGGCCAGGGCAACCAGGGCCTGCGCGTGTGCTCGGGCTATCGCTACGAGTTCCATATCGGCAAGGGCGCGAGTCTTGCCGACCAGTACGTGTACCGCATCGAGTTCAAGGTCACGCCGCCGACGGACGTAACCCCCAGCGCCACCGACCCGCTGGGCGGCGGCAACGAATTGCTGTGGCAGCTGACCGGCGGCACCGAGACCTACACCGTCACCCGGATCAATTCCAGCACCGGCGTTGCCACCGTGCTTGGCAAGGACCTGCCGGTAGCGCCGAACGACCACGGCCCGCAGACCGATCGCCTGGTCAACGGCCTGGGCACGTTCAAGGGCTACGACTCGGGCGATCCCACCAGCCGCGAAAAGGACCTCTACAGCGACAAGTTCATCGCCGACCACTTCATCCATAACCTGAGCAACGGCGGGCGGGCGTTCTCCGGCGAGCGCGACGATCCCTACTACCTCGACGAAAAAGGCATCTTCGACCTGGTCAACCTCTGCCGTGCCGGCGTCGGCGGCATTCCGGGCGCGCGCCGTTCCCACTGCGAAGACGTGTTCACCGGGTTCAACATCTTCACGATCGGACTGGAGTTGCCGATCACCGATGTGTTCCCGAACGGGATCCCCCACAACAACGTCATCACGCCGAACGACACCTCGACCGACAGCCTGCTGAGGATCTGGGACAGCATCAGCAAGCAGGGCCTGCAGATCGTGGACCCGACCAACGTGGTCACCGGCTATCGCAGCTCCGGCGACTGGAAGCAGGTCGGGCGCAACGCCCTGCCGCTGTTCGACGCGGGCGTCGTCGGCACCATCCGCCAGACCAGCTACCTGCGTTCGACCCCGATGATGGACGTGACCCGCTTCGGCAACGACATCCTGTACCCGGTGCTGGTGCGCGATGCCGATGCGCTGGGCATCTACAAGGCGCTGGGCCTGTCGCCGACGACCGTGGCCAGCCTCAAGGGCCCGCGCGTGGACATCATCAAGACCATCAACCTCGGCCGCAACATTCCCATCGCCGATGGCTCGACGGGCGACGTGCTGACCCTGGACGCCGCCCTCGACTCGCACTTCCCGAACGGACGCCGGATCGACGGTGGGCCGGCGCCCAACAAGGAAAACGTCGACGTCAGCGACGTGATGATCAGCCTGATCGTGGCCGGCGATCCGAACGCCGGCATCGGTGACGGCGTCAACGGCAACGACAAGGACTACCTGACCGTCTTCCCGTTCATGGCCAAACCGTGGTCGGGCCTCAACGGCGGCCATGGCGGCACCAACGACATCCATCCTTCAACCAGCAGCGCGCGCTGAAGTCGTGGCTGCCATGCCCATGGGGGCATGGCAGCCTTTTTGAATCGGTCGCCTTCAAACAGGAATGCACGCATGTCGCGCTTAAGCATCAACCGTTTTCGGATCAGTCGTTTCCGCATCCGATGGTCCCTGCTCTTGCTGCTCCTCGCCGGTTGCGCGCGCTACCCCGCGCCCGCTTCGTCAGCACTGACGTCGACGCCAGGAGAATCGCAGGCACTCTGCCTTGCCAGCGTCGAGGGCGACACCGAGATCGATCGCGATCTAAGGCATTCCCAGGACCGCGCGCGATCGATGCCGTCGCACGGCGACCGATGGGTGGCCAGCGGGCGCGGCTGGGTGCGCAAGGCCCGCTGGAGTGCCGATCCGGGGTTCTACCTCAATGTCGAGGGCTGCGCCGCGCAAGCGCTCCAGGCCGAGCCCGGCTACGTGCCGGCGATGGAATTGCGCAGCCTGGTGCTGATGAACAACCATCAATTCGAATCGGCCCGCGAGCTGGCCGAGCAGATCCTGCAACGTTCCCCCGACAGCGCCGTCGCCGACGGCACGCTCAGCGACGCGTCGCTCGAACTGGGCCGATACCAGCAAGCCGCGCAAGCGGCGCAGGCGCAAATGAATGCGCAGCCAGGCATGGCGGCACTTTCCAGGGCCGCGTACCTGAACTGGCTCAAGGGCGATATCCGCAGCGCGAAGCTGTTCATCCGCGATGCGCTGCTGGATCGCAACGCCGCCGATCCCGAGGCCGCGGCATGGACCTTCGTGGAAGCCGGGATGATGTATTGGCAGCAGGGCGACTACCAGGGCGCCGACGCGATTTTTTCCGAAGCCTTGCGATGGGTGCCGAACTATCCCGCCGCCCTGGTCGGCCGCGGCCGCGTGGCACTCGCCCAGGGAAAGGCCAGCGATGCGATCAACTCGTTCGCGGCCGCGCAACGCCAGCGACCGCTGGTGGAGACGGCGTGGCTGCTCGGCGACGCCTACACGCTGGCACACGACAACGAGCACGCACGGCAGGCATATGAGGACGCCGAGCGGCTGGGCCGCCGCGGCGACAGGTTCACCCTGGCGCTGTTCCTCGCGAGCAAGCATCGCGATGCCGACCGCGCCCTGGGCCTGATCGAGACCGAACGCAGCACCCGCGGCGGCATCTATGTCGATGACGCCTATGCGTGGGCGTTGTACCGCGCCGGCCGTTTCGACGAGGCCAGCAAGGCCAGCGCGCAGGCCCTGCGCCTGGGTACCCGCGACGCGCGACTGCTCTTCCACGCCGGAGCGATCGCGCTGGCGAACCACGATCCCGCGCAAGGTCGCAAGTTGATCGGTGAGGCGATGGCCCTGAATCCCGGCTTCGACATGAGCGGCGCCGCGGAAGCACGCCAGATGCTGGCATCAACCTCACAACTCGCGGACAGGAACTGACCCATGCCTACCTTCATTTCGTGCCGCGCCCTGCTGGTCCGTTGCGCGTGGCTGGTGGTCCTGATGGCCATGGCAGGGCCCGTCGCTGCGCACAAGGTCGGCATCTCCCGTGGCGAATACCGGGCCGAGGGTTCGTCGCTGCGCGCCGATCTGATGTTTGCGCGGCCCGAGCTCGCTTCGACCGTGCCCGGTCTGGATACGAACGGCGATGGCACCGTGTCGGCCGGCGAACTGGCCAGCGGCCAGGCGGCACTCGTTTCAACGGTCGTCGCTGGCCTGCAGGTTAGCTCGGGAACCGAGCGTTGTCGCGGTGAGCTCGAACACGCCGAACTGGTCGCGAACGATGGCGTCGCCCTGCACCTGCATTACCTCTGCACTGCGGCGCCCGCGGCCTTCCACGTGCGGATGCCGATGCTGGCCGAGCTTTCGGTCGGGCATCGCCATCTGGCCGAGGTGGAAGCCACGGCTCCAACCGGCGCGCCTGCCAGCACCCAGGTGGTCTACGAGTCGAGTCCCGAATTCGAGATCGGCGCGCAACCGGCGATGGCCGGCAACCAGCTCGCCGGATCACTGTTCCTGATGGGCATCGAGCACATCCTCACCGGATTCGACCACCTGATGTTCCTGTTCGGCGTGGTGCTGGTGGCCGGGAGGCTGCGCACGCTGCTGCTGGCGGTCACGGCCTTCACGCTCGCGCATTCGGTGACCCTGGGCATCGCCACCCTGGGCTACTGGGCGCCCAGTCCGAGCGTGGTCGAGCCGGCCATCGCCCTGTCGATCGTCTACGTGGGCGTGGAAAACTGGTTCGTGCGCGACGCTTCACGCCGCTGGATGCTGACCTTCCCGTTCGGACTGATCCACGGTTTTGGATTTGCCGGCGCACTGAAGGAAATCGCGTTGCCGACGGCGCAGGTTCCGATCGCGCTGGTGTCGTTCAACCTCGGGGTCGAGGCCGGACAGATCCTGGTCCTGGCCCTGGTGTTGCCGATCCTGTTCTGGCTGCGTCGGCGTCCCTGGTTCGAACGGCAAGGCGTGCGCTCGGCGAGTTCGCTGGTGGCGGTGTCCGGCCTTGTGTGGTTCTTCCAGAGGGTGGCCTGGGCCTTCTGACGGGTGATGCGTGCAGTGGTCGTTCGACGTGGCGATACCCGGCACGACGTTCCCGAGGCCATCGCGATCCAGTGGTTCAGGGCGACGCGAACAGGAGCGCGATCTCGGCGGTGGACAAGGCGTGCCAGGCGCCCGACTGCTGCGCACCGAGGTCGAGGCCGCCGACGCGGCTGCGATGCAGCGCAGTGACGCGGTTGCCGCAGGCCGCGAACATCCGGCGGACCTGGTGGTAGCGACCCTCGGTGAGGACCAGCCGCGCCGCGCGTGCACTCAGGACCTCCATCGTGGCCGGCGCCAGCGGCGTGGTTTCGCCATCCAGCAGCAAGGTGCCGCTGGCGAACAACTCCACCTCGCCGCCGCGCAGGTCGTCGGCGAGCGTCGCCTCGTAGACCTTGGGCAGGTGCGTGCGCGGCGATGTGATCCGGTGCAGCAGGGCGCCATCGTCGGTCAGCAGCAGCAGGCCGGAGGTGTCGCGGTCGAGGCGGCCAACCGGCGCGACGATCGGTTTGCGCAAGCGCATGCGCGGCGGCAGCAGGTCGTAGACGACGCGCCCCGGATCGCGCGTCGAGCAGGTGTAGCCGACCGGCTTGTGCAGCATCAGCACGACGCCGGACGCGGGGTCGAGCGGCTCGCCATCGATGCGCACGTCGGCGTGCGCGACCGTGTCGTCCGCGTACAGCGTCGCGCTGCTCGCATCGGTAACGCGGCCATCGCGGAACATGGCGACGACATCCCTGCGGCTGCCGTAGCCGAGGTTGGCGATCAGCCGCAACAACTTCACGGCCGCCGACCCGTGATCGCATCGCGATGCATGGCAGCACGCGAAATCATGCACCCTTGACCGCTTCGATGACCTTGAAGCCGCGCTCCCTCGCCACGCAGCGCATCGACGCGTAGCGTTCGCGCAGCGCGGCTTCGTACGGCAGATGCTGGTTCGCCACCAGCCACAGGCGGCCGCGCGGCTGCAGGGCGTCGGCCGCGGCGGCGATGAAGGCGCGACCGAGTTCGGGCAGGTCGGCGCGGCCCTGGTGGAACGGCGGATTGCTCACGACGAAATCGTAGCGGCCGCGCAGGCCGGTCGTCACGTCGTGCCAGAGGAAATCCTGTTTCGTTTCCGCGGGACGTTGCGCGTTCGCGCGCGACACATTCGTGCGCGCCAGCTCGAGCGCGCGCGCATCGGCCTCGTACAGGTCGAGCGAGGCGACGCTCACGCAACGCGCAAGGATCTCGATGGACAGATAACCGTAGCCGGCGCCGAGATCGGCGCCGCGTCCCGACAAGTCGGCAGGCAAGTGCGCGGCCAGCAACTCCGATGCCGTGTCGACGCGATCCCACGCGAATACGCCGGGGCGGCTCAGGAAACGTCCATCCGCGATCGGGCGCGGCGCGTCGAGTTCCAGCCATTGCTCCAGCAGGGCGCGATCGATTGCTCCTTCGCGTGGTTCCGACCAGAACACGCGACCGTGGTACTTGCTCAGCGAATGCACGGTTCCGCACAGGCGACGCAGATCGGCCTCGTGTGCGCGCGCGCCTTCGTTGTTGCCCGCTGCCGCGACCATCGTGCCGCCGGGCTGCGTTCGCCGCAGCGCAAGCGCGAGCGCTGCGCGTGCTTCGTCGCGTTGTCGCGGCACGAGCAGCAGAACGAGCGGGAAGGTTTCGTCCACCGCCTGCAATAGTTCGAGCCCCGATCGCTGCAGTCCGTCGGCGTACGGCTTGAACGCCTGCTCGCAGGCGATGCGTTCGCGCGGCGCGATCGCAAGCGGCGCGCCGCCGCGCGCGCGCATGAACAGTACGCGCCCCGCTTCCGGCCACGCCAGCGCGCCCGTCGCGAACGGATGCAGCAGTGTCGCCAGCGCCGCGTCGTCGTCGGTGAATGCGTCTGCCACTGCGATGCGTGCTCCCCGCGTGATGCGCGAGTGTAACGCGCGGGCCGCGACATGCATTGCGATGCGCGATGCGTCGCGTGAAGACGCCTTCACGCGAATCTTCACGACGCTTCCACGGCGATGACCCCAGAGTGCGCGCACCGCAAGGATCGCGATGCACCGCACGCATCCGCGGCTGTTCGATCGCCACCCACCACCACCGGTCCAACCCACCACCCTGGAGTATCGCCATGAAGCTTCGCATCCTCTCCGCCGCCCTGCTCGCCTCGATGGCGTTCGCCAGCGGCGCCTTCGCCGGCAACGGCATGATGTCCGACCCGATGGTCGGCGGCGCCGCGATGTACGCCGACAAGGACATCGTCGACAACGCCGTCAACTCGAAGGACCACACCACGCTCGTCGCCGCGGTCAAGGCCGCCGGCCTGGTCGACACCCTCAAGAGCCCGGGTCCGTTCACCGTGTTCGCGCCGACCAATGCCGCGTTCGGCATGCTGCCGGCCGGCACCGTCGACAACCTGCTCAAGCCCGAGAACAAGGGCACGCTGACCAGCGTGCTGACCTACCACGTCGTCCCGGGCCGCCTCGACATCTCCTCGCTGAACGCGCAGATCAAGGCCGGCGGCGGCAAGGCGATGCTCAAGACCGTGCAGGGCGAGGACCTGACGGTGATGGGTCGCGGCAAGCACCTGACCGTCACCGACTCCAAGGGCAACATGGCGCACATCACGATCGCCGATCGTGTACCAGAGCAATGGCGTGATCCTGGTCGTCGACAAGGTGCTGATGCCGTAATCGCATCGCTCCGTCTGCGGGAACGGAAAGGGGCAGCCACGCGCTGCCCCTCTTCGTTTCGCGAACGGGAAGTTTCGTAGAATGCGGTTTCGCCCATCGGAGCACGCATGTCCCCCTTCCTCCTGGCCTTGCTGTTGTCCTCGGCTTCCGTCCCAGCTTCCGCGAGCCCGCCCGACGTCCCGCAGGACGAGGCGCCGATCCACTGCGACAACTGCGACGACTGGAACCGCGAGCAGGCTCCGTTCCGCATCTTCGGCAACACGTACTACGTCGGAGTGCATGGCCTGTCGTCCGTATTGATCGCGACCAAGGACGGACTGGTCCTGCTCGATGGCGACCTGCCGCAGTCGGCGCCGCTGATCGTCGCCCACATCAAGGCGCTGGGCTTCGACGTCCGCAACGTGCACTGGATCCTCAATTCACACGCCCACTTCGACCATGCCGGCGGAATCGCGGCCCTGCAGCGGATCAGCGGTGCGAACGTCGCGGCGAGCGCACTTGCCGCCGAAACCCTGCGCGTTGGCGCGCTGCCGGCGGACGATCCGCAGTATGACGCCGGCCGCGGCCGCGGCTTTCCTCCGGTTCGGCACGTGCAGGCCCTGCTCGATGGCGAGACGGTGCAGCTCGGCGACGTCACCGTGACCGCCCACGACACGCCCGGCCACACGCCGGGTGGAATGACCTGGACCTGGAGCAGCTGCGAGTCGTGGCGCTGCGCGAACATGGTCTACGCCGACAGCCTCAACGCTGCGGCGTCAGGCGATTTCCGCTTCAGCGATGCCTCGCGGCAGCCGACCACGGCCGACATCCTGCGGCGGAGCATCGCGATGGTGCGCGGTCTCTCGTGCGACGTGGTGATCAGCGTGCATCCGGACTTCACCGATGTCCTGGACAAGGCCGCGGCAAACGCGCGCGATCCGTCGAAGAACGCCTTCCTCGACGGAACCGGATGCCGCACCTATGCCGACGAGGCGCGCGACGCGCTGGATGCGCGATTGAAGAAGGAAGACACCGGCAAGGCGCCGTGACCGGCCCGGCGCTTCGCTGTCATGGATGTTCGGCCTCGACGTGCACCCGCTCGCGGCGCAGCAGGTACAGGCCGCTGGCAACGATGATCGCCGCGCCGATCCAGGTCGGCGCATCCGGCAGCGTGTGCCAGACGAAGAAGTCGAGCGCGACGCCCCAGGCGAGCGCGGTGTATTCCAGCGGCGCGAGCACCGAAGCCTCGCCGCGCAGGAAGGCCGCGGTGATCGTGTACTGGCCGAGCGCGCCGGCCGTACCCACGCCGGCGATCAGCCATCCATCGCCGGGCGCGATCGGCACCCAGCCGCAGGCCCTGGCGATCGCGCCGGCGCCCACGGTGAGCAGCAGCATCAGCCACGCGACGATCGCCTGCTGGCTGTCGGTGCGCGCGAGCACGCGCACGGTGATCGCGGAGACCGCGTAGCCGAACGCGGCGAGCAGGATCGCCAGCCCGGCCGCGCTGATTACGCCGTCGCCGCCCGGCCGCAGCGCGACCAGCACGCCGAGGAATCCGACCGCGATCGCCGTCCAGCGGCGCGCGCCGACCTGTTCGCCCAGGATCGGCCCCGACAACGCGGTGATCAGCAACGGCGCGACGAAGGTGATCGCGTAGGCATCCGACAGAGGCATCCGCTTCAGCGCGTAGACGAAGCCGGCCATCATTCCCACGCCGATCGCCGCGCGCAGCAGGTGCAGCGACCAGCGCACCGGTCGCAGCGAACGCAGGCCGCCGCTCGCGCACGCCCAGGTCAGCACCAGCGGCAGCGAGGCGGCTCCGCGCAACGCGGCGACCTCGAACACCGGATAGCGCACCGACAACAGCTTCAGGCCGCCGTCCATCAGCGCGAAGAAGCCGACCGCGAGCAGCATGATCAGGATCGCGCGCTGGTTGTCGCGCGGCGGCGGGCTCATTGCGCTCGTCGTCTCGTTGCGGCGGGAGACGATCACTGTGCGCAAGCGGCGACGGTGAAGCAAGCCTTCCTCGGACGGTCGCGCAAAACGAAAGGCCGGCATCGCTGCCGGCCTTTCCCTGATCGCGTGACGACGTGCGCGTCAGCGCGAGATCGTGAGCTTGCCGATGTCCACGCCGATGTTCACGCCCTCGCCATTGCCGGCCAAGGCCAGCGAGACCGGGCCCTTGGTCAGGACCTGCGCCTCGCCCGACTTCACCACGCCGGCGTTCGCACTGGCCTGGACATAGTCGCCGAGCACGTCGCTGATGTGGTGGACATCGGTGAAATCGCCCTTGCCGTCGTCGATGTGCCACTTGCCGGCGGTGAGGCCCACCGCCTTCGCGCCGACATGGACGCGCATCGACTGGCCGTTCGCGCAGGTCACCGTGCCGGTGCCGGCGGTGTGCTTGTAGATCAGTGCCCAGCCGGTGATGTTGTAGTGCAGCTTGCAGCTCAGGTCCGCGTCGGCGGCCTTCGCGCCCTGCGGCGCGGACAGCGCGATCGCGCAGGTGGTGGCGGCGAGCATCGCGAGCATCGTCCTTTTCATGTCCGACTCCTTGGGATGGTGTGAGGGCATTTCGGCCCGGGTACCAGTGTGCACCATGAAGCTGAACGGAAAAGGAAATCGCGGGTACGGACTGAACGGGTGCGGGCTGAACCCCGCTTCAGGCGGAATCCCGCGGCCTGCGTCCGGTCCGGGTTTAGGACGACGCGGCCGCAACGAGGCACGGAAACATGCGGCTAACGGCTACGGGCGGCATCAGCCGCAGCGGAAATACTGCCTGGCCGTGCCCTGCGTATAACGGCGTCCGTCGGCGGTCGCATAGCCGCTGCTGGTGCCGTAGCCGACGCCGAAGTCGCGCTCGCGATGCGGCGGGCGAGGTTGCTGGCGGTCGCGCGCCGAAGTGCCCGTTCTGGACGGATCACGACGCTGGAGGGGAGGGAAAGCGGACATCACGGGCTCCTGTTGCGGGGGACGTGATGAAGATGCGCCACCGATCGCAACCCGGCATGCGTCCGAAGTCATGCCATGACGAAGGTTGAGTGACTGACGGCACACAGGCAGCCATGTTCAGGGGTCGTGCATCCATGCACGCGGAAGTCCCCGGACTTGTAACAGGCTCGTCAGGTGACCAGCACGAGCTTGCCCGTATGGGTGCCCTGCTCGAAGAAGGCATGCGCCTGCGCCGCCTGCGCCAGCGGGAATACGCGGTCGACCACCGCCTTCACTTTTCCTTCCCGGATCCACGGCCAGACCACGCGCTCGACCTCGGCCGCCAGCCGCGCTTTCTCGTCGGCGGCGCGCGGACGCAGGGTCGATCCGGTGATCACCGCGCGCTTGCGCATGAGTGCCCACACCGGCACCTGCAGCACCGGCCCGCCCAGCGCGGCGATGTAGACGATGCGTCCACCGGTGTTGAGCGCGTCGAGGGTGGCATCGAAGAACGGTGCGCCGACCATGTCGAGCGCCACGTCGATTCCGCCGGCCTGCTTCGCGACAGGGCCGAAGTCCTGGCTGCGCGAATCGATCCCGATGTCGGCGCCGAGTGCGAGCGCCTGTTCGACCTTGTCGGCGCCGCGCGCGGTCGCGATCACCCGCGCGCCGGCGGCCTTGGCGATCTGGATCGCGGCCACGCCGATGCCCGAAGTCGCGCCGTGCACCAGCAGGGTTTCGCCTGGCTTCAGCACGCCGTGCTCGAAGAGGTTGGCGTAAACCGTGAACACCGTTTCCGGCAAGGCCGCCGCGCGGACGAAATCCTGGCCATCGGAATCCTTTCCGTTGAACTCGTGCCCGTCGGATACGGGCTCGAACGGGATCGGCAAGGCATGGCGCGCATCGGCCGTCGCGTACTCCGCATAGCCGCCGCCGCCGAGCAGGGCGCAGACGCGATCGCCGACCCGCCAGCGTCCGGCAGCCACGATCACTTCACCGGCGACTTCCAGCCCCAGCGTCTCCGGCGCGCCCGGCGGCGGCGCGTAGCCGCCGTTGCGCTGCAGGACATCGGGCCGGTTGATGCCGGCCGCACGCACGCGGATCAGCAGCTCGCCGGCCCTAGGCTCCGGTATCGGCAGGCGAACCACATGCAAGGCATCGGCGCCGCCTTGGCCGCCACGGATGGCGATCGCATTCATCGTCGTTTCGGTCATGGTCGTCGCCTCGAAAGGTGGACGGATTGTGCGACTTGGCGAAGCGCCCGTCGCGGCTCCTGCGTCCGTCACGCCGCTCGCCGGCGGCGGGAGTATGCTCGCGCCTTGTCCGTTGTCCCCGCAGCCAAGGGAGTCGTCATGAGCGCGCCATCCCCGAAACTCGCCTGCCTGTTCTGCGCCGTTACCCTGATCGCGGCCGCGCCTTCGGCATTCGCCAGCGGTGGTGGCGGCTTCTCGCAGAGCACCTCGATGCCCAGCCAGAGCCAGTTCGATCCTTCGGTCGAATACCGCAAGGGCGTCGACGCGCTCAAGGCCGAGAAATACACGGATGCCGAACACGCCTTCGCCCACGTGCTGTCGAGCAACTCGCACGACGCGAACGGCCACTTCATGATGGGACTCGCGCAAGCCGGGCAAGGCAAGCTCGCCGACGCGCGCGGCCACTACGAGCGCGCGATCAAGTACGACGACAGCCTGACCCTCGCGCACATGGAACTCGGCCTGACCCTGGTCAAGCTCGGCGAGACCGACAAGGCCACGGCGGTCCTCGACGACCTGAAGAAGCGCTCCAGCGCCTGCGCAGACACCTGCGCGCAGGCCAAGGACCTGCAATCGGCGGTCTCGTCGCTCGAGTCCGCGCTCGCGCCGCAGGCGTCTCCGGCATCGCCCGCATCACCGGCGACCTCGCAGGTTCCGGCCGAGCGCGACCTGCTCGGCGCGAGCATCGCCAGCGGCGACCACGACTACCTCGACGCCGTCGCCCTGATCAACCAGAAGCGGTACGAGGACGCGATCACCGCGCTCCAAGCCTCTTCGCGCGTATTCGGCCCGCACCCGGACATCCTCACCTACATCGGCTACGCGAACCGCAAGCTGGGACGTTTCGACATCGCCGAGGACTACTACCGCCAGGCGCTCGCCGCCGCGCCGAACCACCTGGGCGCCACCGAGTACTACGGCGAGCTGATGGTCGAACGCGGCGATCTCGCCGGCGCGCGGCGCATGCTCGCGAAGCTGGAGAACACCTGCAGCTTTGGCTGCGCGCAGGCCGACGAGTTGCGCCGATGGGTCGTCGCCGGCAAGCAACCCTCCTCCTGAGCGCGGTCGCCCTGGCCGGCATCGTGTCGGCCGCCGTCGCCGACCGTTTGCCGCTGCGGGCGGCGCGCTGGCTGCCGCCCGATCACCAGGCGCACGACCTCGCCTTCGAGCCGACCGAATGCCTCAAGCCAGCCACGGATGCGCAGCAGGCGCGGCGCATCGCGATCGGCCGCGCAGCGTTCCGCACGCCGCTGCTGCTCGGAGGACAAGCGGCGCGCGCCGGCCTGGCCTGCAATAGCTGCCACCGCGACGGGCGCGGCAATCCCGATTTCGACTTCCCCGGTCTTTCCGGCGCGCCCGGCACGGCCGACGTGACCTCGTCGCTGATGAGCTCGCATCGCGGCGACGGCATCGACAACCCCAAATCCATTCCCGACCTCAGCGGTCCACGCGCCGCACTGAAGATTTCGCGCGATCCGTCCAACCGCCAGCTCGAGACCTTCATCCACGGTCTGGTCACCGAGGAATTCGATGGTGCGGAACCGGGTGCGACGACGCTCGACGGCCTCGCTGCCTATGTGCGCGCGCTGTCGCCGGAGGCCTGTCCCGAAACATCGGAGCAGCCGATCCGCATGGCCGGTTTCGTGTCCGAGGCGCGCGACGCCGCACAGGCGGCGCAATTTGCGCTCGACGCGCACGATCCTGGCGCCGCGCGCCTGATGATCGCCAGCGCGCGCTCCGCGCTCGGTTCGATCGACGAACGCTACGCGCTGCCGGGCCTCGAACGCGATCGCCGGCTGCTGCGCGACGCCGACCTGGAACTGGCCGCGATCCAGGCAGCCGTCGACGCCGGCGCGAAGGACGTGCCGCTGCGCCTCGCCGCATGGCTGGCGACCACGCCGCGCTGGTCGCAGGTTCTCGAACGCGACGAAGGCCGCTCCCTGTTCGATCCGGATCGCCTCGCGAAGTCGCGTTGAGCGACCTGCTCCCGCATCACGCCGGGCAGTAGCGATCGCGTTTTTGCGGCGGCGCGCGCAGCACCTGTTCGATGTAATAGCCGAGCAGGCCGCGCGCGAGCTTCTCGTCGCCGGCCGGCACCAGGTCGCCGATGTCGCGCAGCCAGCCATCGCTGCACGCCTTCGTGCTGTCCTTGCCCGCGGCGCAGGCAAGCAGGTGGTCGAACGCGATCCGGTAGCGCGCGAAGCCCGCGTGGTCCATGACCGCACCGTGTCCGGGCACCAGGGTCGCGAAAGGCACGGCATCGAGCGTCGCCAGTTGCGCGCTCCAGCGCGGCGCGCAAGCGGTGTCCAGCAGCGGCGCCGGCAGGGTCACCAGGTCGCCCGCGAGCAGCAGCTTCGTCGCCGGATCGTAGAGCCAGACATCGCCGGCAGTGACGACATCGCGCGTCAACCCGACCTGCAACGGACGCCCGGCCAGCGTGCGCATGCCGCCGGTTTCCACCGGCCGGTCGGGAAACAACTGGCTGCCCAGGTCGATGCGCGCGATTTCCTCGTTCGACGACGGCAATTGCGCATCCGGCACCTGATGTCTGGCGATCGCTTCCACCAGTTGCCTGCGCTCGTCCGCGAGGAAGCCTGGCATCGCCTGTTCGATCGCATGGCTCGCGTACGCATGTGCCTGAGGATAGGCATCGCGCAGCATCGCATTGCCGCTGACGTGGTCGAGGTGCCAGTGGCTGTTGACGATCGCCACGACCGGCATCCCGCTCGCCTTCGCCAGATCGAGGATGCGCTGGGTGTGCGCCCGATGCCGTCCGGTATCGAACACGATCAGTCCTTCGCGTCCGCGCAGGACTACGGTGTTGCCGTCGGGTTCGTCGTCGGAGGGAAAGACGCCGGGGATCAGCACCGCGTCCGGGGCAATGGCGATACCTCCGGCAGCCTGCACGGCCGAGGACGGAAGCGGCGGCGGTGCGGACGCACAAGCTGCGAGCGCGACGGCAACGGCGAGTGCGACGAGTGGCATGCGCATGACGGCGTCCCCGGCGACGATGCGGTCACTGTGCGGAGTGGATATCGCGCCGGCAATAGGCCATCGGTTGGGTGACGCCGTCCGGTTCCCGCCAGCGCCCGACGCCGCCGGTGAAATGCGCAATACTGCGCGCGGTCCATGCCCGGACCCGCGAAGGACGACACGAGCCGTTATCGCTGCCTCGCGGCGACAACGCCGATCACCAACGGGGAACCCATGCCTGCATCGAGCCTGCACGCCATCGGATTCGCGCTGCTGATATCGCAGGCAACTTTCGCGTCCGAAGCCGGCGATCACGCCGTACCCGCCGCGACCGGCGGCATGCCGTTGCACGTGGACGCAGCAGGACGCCTCGAAGCCGACGTCACGCTCGACGGCAAGGGACCGTTCCGTTTCACCGTGGACACGGCGTCGAACGGCGCGGTGCTCTCGCAGGCGGTCGCAGGGCATTTGCGCTTCCGCGCCGGCGACGCCAAGCGCGTCGTCGGCGGCATCGGCCGCGCTTCGTCGCAATCGGTATCCATCGATGACTACCGAACCGCCCTGTTCGATCGCCATGACGAATCGATGGCGCTGCTTCCCAGCCTCTCCACCGACGGCATCCTCGGCATGTCGCCCTTCGCGCAGCAGCGCATCGAGTTCGACCTCGCCGGGCATGCGCTCAGGGCCGGTTCGTCCGGGCCCACGCCCGAAGGTTTCGCCTCGCAGCCGGGCGAGTTGCGCCACGGCATCCTCGTCGTCGGGGTGGTCATCGACGGCGTGCGCGCGCAGGCCGTCATCGACACCGGCGCGCCCTATAACATCGGCAATCCGCAACTGCAGGCTCGCCTGGGCTTCGTGATGGGCGACCTGCGGCTGAGCCCGGGCGGCACCTTCACCGACACCTTCGGCCAGGAACGCGAAGTGCAGCAGGCGACGCTCGGCCGGATCGGGATCGGATCGATCGCCTTCTCGAGCCCGACCGTGCGCTTCGCCGATATGCCGATCTTCCGCGCACTGGGCCTCGACGACGGTCCCGCGTTGATCCTCGGCGTCGAGCAGCTCTCCCACATGGAAGCGATCGCCATCGATTTTCCGCGCGCGGAATTGCAGATGCGTCCATGAGCCGCCAAAGACCAGCCCGCCAGCCGGTGCAATCCGGCAATTTGAAGGGAAGAGTCGCCGGAACATCGCTCGTAACCAATGCAATACGACAACTTGAAGGGAATGGCCTCCGAAGAACCACACCGTTCCCACCCCTGCCATCAGTCATAGACAAAATGGTCTAGACAAGCTGGTCTAGACGGACTAGGCTGCGTTCCACTTCCCCGTGGATGCGCGCGACATGGCCAGGAAAGCCGCAATCCCCAGACCCACCGCCGCCGAGCTGAACCTGCTGCGGGTGGTCTGGCCGCTCGGCGCCGCGACCGTGAAGCAGGTGCACGAAGCCGCGCAGGCCGAGCGCCCCGAGACGACCTACGCCACCGTGCTGCGGCTGATGCAGGTCATGCACGGCAAGGGCCTGCTGAGCCGCGACGACAGCCAGCGTTCGCACGTCTACGCGCCGGCGCAGAAGCAGGAATCGCTGCGCACCGGGTTGCTGCACGACCTGATCCACAAGGCCTTCGCAGGCTCGGGCAAGGAACTGGTGATGGCCGCGCTGCGCGATGGCCATGTCTCGCGCGCCGAGCGCGATGAAATCCGCAAGCTGCTGCAGAAGGAGGACGGGAAATGAACGCGATCCCCGCAGTCTCCGCGCTCGGCTGGGCGCTGGTCGATTTCCTCTGGCAGGGCGCGCTGGTCGGCTGCGCCGCCGCGATCGCGCTGATGCTGCTGCGCAACGCGCGGCCGCAGGCGCGCTACGCGCTGTGCTGCGCGGCGCTCGCGCTGTGCCTGGCGCTGCCGGTGTTCGGCTTCTGGCACGGACTGCATGCGGACGCGGCGGTCGGCGATGCGCCGGCTTCGCGCTTCGTGCAGCTCGTCGACTCGCCGCAGCCGCCAGTCGCTGCAACGACGACGACCGCGATCGCGCCGGCCTCGTCGTTCGCGCACAGCCTGCCGTGGATCGTCGCGTTGTGGTCGCTCGGCGCCGCCCTGCTCGCTGCGCGCATGGCGCTGGGCATGATGTGGGTCGCGCACGCCGGTCGCGCCCACGGGATGCCGCATCCGCGCTGGCAACGCCGGCTCGACCGCCTCGCCGACAAGCTCGGCGTCGCCTGCAGCGTGCGCCTGCGCCTGGTCGCCGAACTCGCCACGCCGGTCGCAGCCGGCTGCTGGAAGCCGGTCGTGCTGGTGCCCGCCGCGCTCATCTCCGAAATGCCGCTCGACCTGGTCGAAGCCCTGCTCGCCCACGAGCTCGCCCACATCCGCCGCCACGATTACCTCGTCAACCTGGTCCAGAGCGCGATCGAGGCCCTGCTGTTCTACCACCCGGTCGTGTGGTGGCTGTCGCGCCGCATCCGCGTCGAACGCGAGCAGATCGCCGACGACCTCGCGGTCGCCGCGATCGGCGAACCGCAGCGGCTCGCCCTGGCCCTGCACGAACTCGACCTGTTCCAGCAACGACTGCGCGAGGCCGACGACGATGGCATCGCACTCGACTCACTCCTTCCCGCGGCCACCGGAGGCCACCTCATGTCCCGCATACAGCGTCTCGTCCGACCCAATCCGCATGCCCTGAGCTGGAACATCGCCCTGCCGATCATCGGCCTGAGCGCGATCTGCATGGCGGTGTACGCCCACGACAGCCACGGCGCCGCGAAGACGGCGGCGATCGCTGCCGCGCCCGTGATCGCCGCGCCTGCCCTGCCTGCGACCGCCGCACCCGCCATTGCGGCAATCGCCCCGGCGGCGCCCGCGATCGCCGCGACCATGGTCGTGCCGGCGGTGAATGTCCGCGTCACGGCGCCCGTCATCGCAGCCGCTTCGGTGACCGTCCACGGCGCCGCCCACCACGGCGACGCCTACGCGATCGTCCGCGAGGGCAAGGAGAGCATCCAGATGTCCGGCGATTCCCGCGACATGCCGGCCATCGAGCAGTTGCGCAAGAAGGTGCACGGCGACTTCATCTGGGTCCGTCGTGGCGGCAAGACCTGGATCGTGCAGGACCAGGCCACGATCGCCGGCGTGCTCGAAGCCCTCAAGCCGGTCGAGGCGCTGGACGCGCAGATGGAAGTGCTCGACAAGAAGATGGAAGGCCCGAACAGCCGCATGGAGGAGCTCGACAAGCAGATGGAAGCCCTCGAGCGCGACAACTCCCACGACGATGCGATGGAGAAGTCCAGCAAGCAGATGGACGCGCTATCGCGCCAGCAGGACGTACTGAGCCGGAAGATGGACGAGCTCGCACACAGGATGGAGCGCGCGCCCGACGACGCGCAGCGCCAAGCGCTCGATCGCCAGATGGAGACCCTGCAGGCGCAGATGGAACCGCTGAACCGGCAGATGGACGAACTCGGCAAGCAGATGGACGCGCAGGGACGCCAGTACGAGACCGCTCAGAAGCCGATGGAGGACCTCGGGCGGCAGATGGAGGAAGCCGGCAAGCCGATGGAGGAAATCGGCAAGCAGATGGAAGTGCTGGGCAAGCAGGAAGAACAGCTCAGCCGCGAAGTCGACCAGCGCGTCCAGGCGACCCTCGACGAGGCCATGCGCAGCGGCAAGGCGACCTCGGGCGACGCCCTCCACCTGGAGTGAGGATTTTTCCGCGCGGTGGAACCCTCGCGTTCCACCGCACACTCCCGCAACTCCATCGCCTGATGCAAACTCGCAACGGCGGTTCCAGATTCCAGTCTTTGCCCGTCATCCCGGCGAAAGCCGGGATCCATCTTGATCTCTACGCACAACACAATGGATTCCGGCTTTCGCCGGAGTGACGGCAAAAGTGAACGTCATATTCTTGATTGCAAATTGGCATGAAGCGACCTGTGTCAGCGCAGGACGCTTTCCGCCATCGTCGCTCAGGACGCCAGCCGCGGCGAGCCGGCGACCTCGCAACCGGCGACGCGATTGCGCCCCGCCGCCTTCGCCGCGTACAGCGCGCTGTCCGCAGCGGCGATCAAGGCCTCGGGCCTGAGCATCGGAATCGGATAGACCGCGCTGACGCCCACGCTCATCGTCAGCACCGGCCGGACTCTGGAATCCGGATGCCGCATCGCCGCGGCTTCGACCCGCGCACGCAGGCTCTCGCCGATGCGCAGGGCATCGGACAGCGCGCAACCGGGCAGCAGCAGGATCAGTTCCTCGCCGCCGTAGCGCGCCGCCAGGTCGCATTCGCGCACCGCGAAGCCGGAGCAGATGCGCGCCAGCTCGCGCAGGCATTCGTCGCCGTAGAGATGGCCGCAGGCGTCGTTGAGTTCCTTGAAGCAGTCCGCATCCGCCATCACCAGCGCGAGCAGGCCGCCCTCGCGCGCCAGCAGCGCCCAGTTCGTCGCCAGCCGCTCGTCGAAGCAGCGGCGATTGGCGATACCGGTGAGCCCGTCGATCATCGACAGCTCGCGCAGCTTGCGGTTGGCCACTTCGAGTTCGCCGACCACGCGCGCGAGATGGATCGCGCCGGCGATCTGGTCGGCGACCGCGTCGAAGGCCGAGCAGGTTTCCGGCGTGAAGAAATCCACCTGGGTGCTCTCGATGTTGAGCACGCCGAGCAGGTGCTGGCGATGGCGGATCGGCACGATGTATTCCGAACGCACCGCATCGTTGCCCGGCACGTAGTCCGGATCGTCTTCGACGTCGACGATCAGCTGCGCCTGCCCGGCGCGCGCGCAGCGGCCGGCGGCGCCCACGCCGACTGGCCAGGGCAGATCGATCGGCTGCGCCAGGTTCAGGTCGCCCGCGTACACCTCGTGGGTGAAATGGGCGCCGGAACGGTCGAGCAGGATGATGCTCGCGATCGCCACCGGCAACCGCCGCACCAGGCAGTCGACGATGCGCTGCAGGACTTCCTGGGTGCCCTCGCCCTGCAGCGCCTCGCGCGAGACCTGGGCGAGGATTTCGGTCAGCATCGCGCCGCGACCGGACGCGTCGCGCTCGGCCCACGAGCCACCGGGCTCGGGCATCCTGACGATGTTGGACTCGGGTACGGACATCGCGTCAACCCTCAGGTGCGCGAGTTTACGCCCGTCGCGGCCCGATTCCGGATTTCCGGCGTGGCCCCGATTCCGGCAGGGTTACACCCCCACCGGGTTCGCCTTGTCCACGTCGATCCTGAAGGTCTTGATCGCGCGCGCGACGTCGCCCGCGGTCATCCTGCCTTCCGCCGCCAGCGCCGCGATCGCGGCGTGGGCGATGTAGTGGCGGTCGACCTCGAAGAACTTGCGCAGGTTGGCGCGGGTGTCGGAACGGCCGAAGCCGTCGGTGCCGAGCACGGTGTAGCGCTTGCCTTCGGGCATGAAGGCGCGGATCTGGTCGGCGTAGCTGCGCACGTAGTCGGTCGCGGCGATCGCCGGGCCGGCGCGGTCTGCGAGGCAGGCGGTGACATGCGCCACGTGCGGCTTCTTCGCGTCCGGATGCAGGCGGTTGTGGCGCTCGGCGTCGAAGCCGTCGCGGCGCAGTTCGGTGAAGCTCGGGCAGGACCAGATGTCGGCGGTCACGCCGAATTCCTTGTCGAGCAGTTCGGCCGCCGCGATCACCTCGCGCAGGATCGTGCCCGATCCCAGCAGCTGCACGTGCGGCGCCTTGCTCTTGGCCTTGCCGTTGCCGCCATTGCCGCCGGACTGCAGCAGGTACATGCCCTTGATGATGTCGGCCTCCGCCCCCGAAGGCATTTCCGGATGCGTGTAGTTCTCGTTCATCAGGGTCAGGTAGAAGTACTCGTCGCGCTGCTCGGTGAGCATGCGCTGCATGCCGTACTGCATGATCACCGCGACCTCGAATGCGAACGTCGGGTCGTAGGCGCGGCAGTTCGGGATCGCGCCGGCGAGCAGGTGCGAATGGCCGTCCTCGTGCTGCAGGCCTTCGCCGTTGAGCGTGGTGCGCCCCGCGGTCGCGCCGAGCAGGAAGCCGCGTGCGCGCATGTCGCCGGCGAGCCAGCACAGGTCGCCCACGCGCTGCATGCCGAACATCGAGTAGAAGATGAAGAACGGCAGCATCGGCAGGTTGTTGGAGCTATAACTGGTCGCCGCCGCGAGCCAGCTGCAGAACGCGCCGGCTTCGGTGATCCCTTCCTGCAACACCTGGCCGGCGGTGTCCTCGCGGTAGAACATCAGCTGCTCGGCATCCATCGGCTTGTACTTCTGGCCGAACGGCGCGTAGATGCCGATCTGCCGGAACAGGCCTTCCATGCCGAAGGTGCGCGCCTCGTCGGCGACGATCGGCACGCAGCGCGGGCCCACCGACTTGTCGCGCAAGGTGATGTTGAGCGCCTGCACGAAGGCCATCGTGGTGCTGTTCTCGCGGTCGCCGCTGGATTTCAGCAGGCGATCGAATACCGCCAGCTCGGGCGCTTTCAGGGTCTCGTCGGACTTGGCGCGCCGCTGCGGCAGCGAACCGCCGAGCGCGGCGCGGCGATCGAGCATGTACTTCACCTCGGGCGAATCCGGGCCCGGGTGGTAGAACGGCACCGACGGCAACTGCTCGTCGGTGACGGGAATGCGGAAGCGGTCGCGGAAGGCCTTGATGGCCTCGTCGTCCATCTTCTTCTGCTGATGCGTGATGTTCTGCGCCTCGCCTGCCTTGCCCATGCCGTAGCCCTTCACCGTCTTGGCGAGGATCACGGTCGGCTGGCCCTTCTCGGCCGACGCGGCCGCATACGCGGCGTACACCTTGTGCGGATCGTGGCCGCCGCGGTTGAGGCGCCAGATGTCCTCGTCGGACATGTTCTGCACCAGCGCCGCGGTCTCCGGGTACTTGCCGAAGAAGTGCTCGCGCGTATAGGCGCCGCCGAAGGCCTTGCAGTTCTGGTATTCGCCGTCGACGGTTTCCATGAACAGCTTGCGCAGCACGCCCTTGGAATCCTGCGCGATCAGCGGATCCCAGTAGCTGCCCCAGATCACTTTCAGCACGTTCCAGCCGGCGCCGCGGAAGCTGCCTTCGAGTTCCTGGATGATCTTGCCGTTGCCGCGCACCGGGCCGTCGAGGCGCTGCAGGTTGCAGTTGATGACGAAGACGAGGTTGTCGAGCTGCTCGCGGCCGGCAAGCGCGATCGCGCCGAGCGACTCGGGCTCGTCGGTCTCGCCGTCGCCCATGAAGCACCAGACCTTGCGGTCGGACGGCGACATCAGGCCGCGGCCTTCGAGGTATTTCCAGAAGCGTGCCTGGTAGATCGCGCTGATCGGGCCCAGGCCCATCGACACCGTCGGGGTCTGCCAGAAATCCGGCATCAGCCACGGATGCGGATACGAGGAAATGCCGCGGCCGCCGGTCTCCATCCGGAAATGGTCGAGCTGGTCGGAGCTGATGCGGCCTTCGAGGAAGGCGCGCGCGTAGACGCCCGGCGAGCTGTGTCCCTGCACGTAGATCAGGTCGCCCGGATGGGCCTCGTTCGGCGCGCGCCAGAAGTGGTTGAAGCCGACGTCGTACAGCGTCGCGCTCGAAGCGAAGCTGGCGATGTGGCCGCCGAGGTCGCCCGGCTTGCGGTTGGCGCGCACGACCGTGGCCAGCGCATTCCAGCGGATCAGCGAGCGGATCTTCCACTCCATCGTCGCGTCGCCCGGCATCCGCGCCTCGTTCTGCGGCGGGATCGTGTTGACGTAGCCGGTGGTCGGCGTGAACGGGATCTCTGCGCCGGCGCTGCGCGCCTCGTCGGCCATGCGCTCGAGCAGGTAGTGCGCGCGCTGGCCGCCGTCGGACTGGATGACCGCACGGATCGAATCGATCCATTCGCCGGTTTCGACCGGGTCGATGTCCGGGCTGGGTGCGTCGTGGCCGCTGCCGTTCTGCTGCGTCATGGGTCCTCCGCCGCGCGCAACCGCGCCGCTGCTGTCCTGGGTCGGGGCAGTTTAGCGCAGGCGCGTTGCAGCGCCGCGCTGCCGGCGAAGGCCTCCAGCTTTTACTCCCCCGGGGATGGATGGCCCGAAGAATGGGAGAAGGCGGAGACGCTGGACGCGGGCGGGCGTCGGAACCCCGCCCGGACAGCGGTTACCGCTTGAGCATCTCGGCGATTTTCTGTTTCGCGACCAGCTCGTCGATCTCGAGCAGATCCAACGTCATGCTCATCGTGTTCGATGTCGGGGTCGCCTCGAAAAACCGGACTTCGCCCGGCTCGACGCGCACGATGCGCGCATCATCCTTGTGCCTCTTGTCGCTGTAGACCAGATGGTCGCCTGGCGTCATCGAGATGTAGACGAACTTGCCGTCATGGAGAGGTTCGATCTGTCGGTCGTCGCAGTAGAGGTTCATGTTCCACATCGAGCCACCGAATTGGTGCAGGCGGTAAACGATCGCCATGCCCTGGCCGGGCTCGAGCTTGGGCATCCAGGACGGCTCGTCGCGATAACCAGGATTGATCGGGGTATCGGAAGGATCCGCGGTCGACGAAGGAGCCGCGTCCGAGGAAGTGGGGGATGCAGCCGAAGCAGCCATGGCGACCGCTGCGGTCCTGTCGCCAGCGGAGTCCTTGACGGGCATGCCAGCAGGCGCGCCAGGAACGCTGCCTGGGGAGGGCTGGACCCCGCCACCCGAAACCTTGGTAGCTGCGGACCCTTGCGACGACTGATCGACCGCACCGGTCGAGGCAAGTGTGTCGGATCCGGCGACAGGCGAAGCAATTCTTGCGGTTGCATTCCCTGGAGACGATCCGTCAGCGTCGCCGGGACCACTCGACGACCCATCGGCTGGAGTTGCGACGACGACACCGGCCAGTTGCGTGCCCGCCGGCAGCGTGATCTCGGTTCCCTGTACGGCGAGCAGGCCGATGAGACCGGCAACCGCCATGGCGGCCCTGGCTCCATTGCGTCGATCGATGCCGCGATGCGATCCGAAGGACTCCAGGCGAATTGCGCCCGAGGGCAGATCAATCTCATCGATGCGCAAATCCAGGGCTCCGGCCCGGCCGCTGGGGCCATGGGTTCGCGCGAAGATCACCGTGCCCTTGCCGGGCGAACCCGCGGGAATCACGATGCGATCGCCGACGCGCACATCCGTCGCGACGCGAACCGCAAAGCGGTCACCGAGCTTGGCGGTCGCGGAGCTCATCGTGTCGAGGGTTTGCACAGCCACTTCGGTACCGGCCGGAACCAGCGGTGTCGCGGTGTCTCCCGCAGCACGCGCGAATCCGCCGAGACATCCAAGGATTGCCAGAACTGCAAGACCGGTGCTACTCCGTCGGGTGATCATGGATGTCGTTCCTGTTGCTGGCATTTCCCCCCCCGGGCGGTGGCTGGGGATCACTGCTGGAGGGGATGGGAGACGCTTCCATTTCCACGTTGGCGTCGATGTAACCTGGAATCATCGTCCCGACTGGCACCCGGACATCCTTGCCGTGGATGAGCACGCCTACCGCGAAGGGGAAAGCCACGACCTTCAACGAAGAAACCAATGCGGAACCCAGCACGTGCTGGTCACCCCGCTCCGACGTCGCAGCTCTCAGGGGTATGTGGCGGCCATCGACGACGAGATAGTCGATTCGGAAGCTCAGTTCGCCCTCCGCGCCTCCCATCTCGGACTTCGTGGCTGAAACGACCGTGCCGAAAGCGGATTCGCCCCTGGCGATCACGACGCGCCCGTGGGCGCGGATATCCCGGTCGAGCAGCAGCCGGAACTGCTGCCCGGGAAATGCCGTTTCAGAAGAAAGCGGTTCCTGCAGGACAAGGCGGACTTCGGTTCCCGCACGCACTTCAATGCCGTCAGCGCGGGCGAGGGCCGGACAAATCAGGACGGTCAACGCCGTTGCGAGTGCGCGTGCCGGAGAAAAGTGCTTGTTCACTTCGCCATTTTAACAAGAGGACCTCCGTGCAAACGAGATCGGCTCCGCAATCGCGCGATCCGGACTGCAGAACGGCCAGGCAACGTCGAAGCGCATGGTCGAGAAAGCCGGTCGCCCCGAACGGTCGAGCGCCGGTCGTCCTCTTGCTCAGCGCCACACTCGAAGCGAAGCCGGCAATGTGGCCACCGAGCTCACGCCGCAGCGAGCCCGGCCTCGATCGACAGGCATTCCAGGTCGCGGCCAAGCGTGGCCGCCGCGACCAGGGTGCCGCCGCGGAAATAGCGCAGCGTCGCGTTTCGCGCGGACAGGTCGCCATCGATGCGGACCTCGTCCCAGCCCGTGCCGATTCCGGTCCAGCGCAGCTCGACGTCGTACTGATGGGTCCAGAAGAACGGCACGTCCGTGAAGGGTTGCGCCGCGCCCAGCAGGTTCGCGGCGGCGGCCTGGCCCATGCGCTGCGCGTGCACCCAATGTTCGACGCGGACGCGTTCGCCACCGTGCGGATAGCGCGCGACGTCACCCGCCGCGTAGTGCCCTGGCACCGAAGCCTGGAGGCAGGCGTCGACGAGGATGCCGTTGTCGACCGCGAGCCCGGCCGTTTCGGCGAGCGAAGTGCGCGGCGCGACGCCGATGCCGAGCAGCACGCGATCGGCCGGCACCCGGGTGCCGTCGGCGAGGATCACGACCTTGCCGTCGTAAGTCGCCGGCTTCGCGCCCAGGTGGAACTGCACGCCGTTCGCGCGATGCAGGTCGACGAGCAGGCTGCCCAACTCGCGGCCGAGCACGCGTTCCATGGGCACCGCGTCCGGCGCGATCACGTGCACGGCGAGCCCGCGCGCTCGCAACGCGGCGGCGGCCTCGAGCCCGATGAAGCCGGCACCGACCAAGGCGATCGTCGATGCGCCTTCGGTCGCGGCGATCAGCGCGCGCGCGTCGGCGAGCGAGCGGAGCATGAACACCTCGGGTCGATCGAAGCCCGGCAGCGGGAGTCGCCTGGGTTCCGCGCCCGTCGCGAACAGCAACGCGTCGTAGCCGAAGCGTTCGCCGTTCGCGGCACGCACCTCGCGCGCCGACGCATCGATCGCCGCGACTTCGCAACCCAGGCGCAGGTCGATGCGGCGCTCGGCGTAGAAATCCGGAGCCTGCAGCGGAATCCAGTCCTCCGGCGCGGTGCCTGCAAGGTAGTCCTTCGACAGGTTCGGCCGGTCGTACGGCGCATCGGCTTCGGCGCTGAGCATCGTCAGGCTGCCCGCGAACCCGAGCGCGCGCAGCCGCTCGGCCGCTGCGTAGCCCGCGGCACCGCCACCTACGATCACGATGCGCTCAGGATCGTTCGTGCGTGGCGATGCCTTCGCGCCCGGCGCCGCCTGCTGGCTGCGCACGTACGCGAGATCGCCAACCACCTCGACCGACCAGACCGCGAGCTGCGCGAACCCGGGCGCGCGCAGCGCCGCGCCGGTGCGCAGGCTGAAGCACGCGTGGTGCCACGGACAGCGCACCTCTTCGCCTGCAACCAGCCCTTCGGCGAGAGGGCCACCGTAGTGGGTGCACGCTCCGGAGACGGCGTGAAGACCATCGTGGAGGCGCGCGAGCAGCACCGGTGCGCCATCGACGTGACCTGCAAGGACGCCGGTGGTCGGGATGCTGGAAAGCGCGATGCCTTGCGCGAAGTCGGGACCGGAGGGAGGTGAACCGGAGTCGCTCATGTCGGGGCCTCGGCGGGGACTTCCGGAATCATCGCACCTCGCCGGCCGCGGGCACGCGGCCGGGTGTCCAAACTCCAGGCTGTCGTGCCAGGCCGGCCGCGAAGCTGCCCGCCTTCGAGCCTTACCGCCGCGACTCGGCCTCGCGCTGCCTGCGGATCTGCGCTTCCACCGCCGCGATCGCGCTCATGTTGACGACCCGGCGCACGGTCGAGACCGAGGTCAGGATGTGCGCTGGCCGCGACAGGCCCATCAGGATCGGGCCGATCGCCACGCCATCGGTCATCACCCGCACCATGTTGTAGGCGATGTTGGCCGACGACAGGTTCGGCATCACGAACAGGTTGGCGCGGCCCTTGAGCCGGCTGTTCGGGAACATGCGCAGGCGCAGGTCCTCGTACCAGGCGGCATCGGCCTGCATCTCGCCATCGACCTCGAGCTTCGGGTCGAGCTCGGCGAGCAGTTCGCGCACGCGGTGCATCTTGGTCGCGCTGGCGTCGGAATGGCTGCCGAAATTCGAATGCGACAGCAGTGCGACCTTCGGCACCACTCCGAACAGTTGCAGGCGCAGCGCCGCCTGCAGCGTCGCCTCGGCGATCTGCTCGGCGGTCGGGTCGGCCTGGCAATGGGTGTCGAGGAAGAACCACGCGCCCTTGTCGTTGACGACCATCGTCATCGCCGCGGTCGATCGGATGCCCGGATCGGGCGCGAACACGCTGCGCAGGTAGCCGAGCTTCTTCTGGTAGCGGCCGACCAGGCCGCAGATCATCGCGTCGGCTTCGCCGCGATCGACCATGATCGCGGCGATCAGGGTCGAGCGCGAACGCATCAGGTTCTTCGCCGCCGACGGCGTCACCCCGCGACGTTCGGTGAGCGCGTGGTAGTGCTGCCAGTACGCGTTGAAGCGCGGATCGTCGTCGATGTTGGTGAGTTCGAAATCGACGCCCGGCTGCAGTCGCAGGCCGAGCTTGGCGATGCGCGAGGCGATCACCGCCGGGCGGCCGATCAGGATGGGCCGGGCGATGCGCTCGTCGACGATGGTCTGCACCGCGTGCAGCACGACTTCCTGTTCGCCCTCCGCATAGACGACGCGCTGCATGTCCGCGCGCGCGCGCTCGAACACCGGCTTCATGATCAGGCTGGTGCGGTAGACGAACTGGCCGAGCTTTTCGCGGTAGGCGTCCATGTCCTCGATCGGACGCAGCGCGAGACCGGAGTCCATCGCCGCCTGCGCGGTCGCCGGCGCGAGCGCGACCAGCAGGCGCGGATCGAACGGGCGCGGGATCAGGTAGTCAGGACCGAACTTCGGCGCCTCGCCGCCGTAGGCGCCGCCGAGGTCGGAGGCTTCCTTGCGCGCAAGTTCGGCGATCGCGTGCACGCAGGCGCGCTTCATCGCCTCGTCGATCTCGGTCGCGCTGACGTCGAGCGCGCCGCGGAAGATGTAGGGGAAGCACAGCGCGTTGTTGACCTGGTTCGGATAGTCGCTGCGGCCGGTGGCGACGATGCAGTCCGGGCGCACCGCTTTCGCGTCCTCGGGGAGGATCTCGGGGTTCGGGTTGGCGAGCGCGAGGATGATGGGCTTGTCCGCCATCGTCGCGACCATGTCTGCCTTGAGGATCCCGCCCGCCGACAAGCCGAGGAAGATGTCGGCGCCGGCGACGATCTCGGCCAGCGTGCGCGCGCTCGTGTCGCGTGCGTAGCGCTGCTTGTCCGGGTCGAGGTCGGTGCGTTCGGTGTGGATCACGCCGTTGCGGTCGAAGGCGAGGATGTTCCCGCGCTTCACGCCCAGTCCCACCAGCATGTCGAGGCAGGCGATCCCCGCCGCGCCCGCGCCGGTGGTCGCGATCTTCACGCTGGCGATGTCCTTGCCGGTCACGTGCAGGGCGTTGACCACCGCCGCGCCGACGATGATCGCGGTGCCGTGCTGGTCGTCGTGGAAGACCGGGATATTCATGCGTTCGCGCAACTTGCGCTCGACGATGAAGCACTCCGGCGCCTTGATGTCCTCGAGATTGATGCCGCCGAAGGTCGGTTCCAGCGAGGCGATGATGTCGACCAGTTTGTCTGGGTCGTTCTCGTCGATCTCGATGTCGAACACGTCGATGCCGGCGAACTTCTGGAACAGCACGCCCTTGCCTTCCATGACCGGCTTGCCGGCGAGCGGGCCGATGTTGCCCAGGCCGAGCACGGCGGTGCCATTGGTGATGACCGCGACGAGGTTGCCGCGCGCAGTCAGCGCCGAGGCCTGGTTCGGATCGGCGACGATCGCCTCGCAGGCATGCGCGACACCCGGCGAGTACGCCAGCGCGAGGTCGCGCTGGGTCAGCATCGGCTTGGTCGGCGCGATCTTGATCTTTCCGGCCGGCGCCTTGCGGTGGTAGTCGAGCGCGGCCTGCTTGAGGGTGTCGTCGGTCATGGCGAGGGCAACGATAGGGGGACGACCCGAAATTCCGGGTTAGGCGAACGCAAGGTTTGCGTGAACGATACTACTGGAAACTTATGAAGGCCTTGCCGCGGCCTTCATCCAGCGGCGTGGCGCAAGGCCGCGAGCGCACGCTCGACGTCCCCGGGGCTGGTCGACCAGTTGCTGACCGAGATGCGCAGGATCGCGCGACCGCGCCAGATCGAGCCGCTGATCCATGCGGTGCCGTCGTCCATCAGGCGCTGGCCGATGGCGCGGGTGCGTTCGTCGTCCTCGAATGTGAGGCAGACCTGGGTGTAGACGACGTCGTTGAGCACGCGCGCGCCGGGAATCGCGGCGACGCCTTCGGCAAAGGCGCGTGCGCGCTCGCACAGGCGCTCGACCAGTGCGATCGCGCCGCGGCGGCCAAGGCAACGCAGCACCGCCCACACCGGGATCGCGCGCGCGCGACGCGACAGCTCGGGCACGCGCTCGTAGGGATCGCCGCCGCCGGCGTCCATGATCAGGTAGTCACCGTGCATGCCCATCGCCGCGCGCAGCGCGCCCGGATCGCGCACGATCGCCACGCCGCAGTCGTAGGGCACGTTGAGGGTCTTGTGGGCGTCGGTGGCCCACGAGTCGGCCGCGTCGATGCCCGCGACGAGAGGCTTCAGCGCCGGCGCGGCAGCGGCCCACAGCCCGAATGCGCCGTCCACGTGCACCCATGCGCCATGCCGATGCGCGACCGCAACGGCACGGGAGAAATCGTCGAACGCACCCGAATGCACGTTGCCGGCCTGCAGGCAGACAATGGTCGGCGCTTCGTTCGCGGCAAGGGCGGCTTCGAGTGCGGCGACGTCGATGCGACCCTGCTCGTCGGCGGCGACCGATTCGGGAGCGCCGAGGCCGAGATAGCGCAAGGCCAGATCGATCGTGTCGTGGCGCTCGGCGCCGACCAGCACGCGCACGCGTGGCGCGCCACTCAGGCCGTCGCGTGCCTCGTCCCAGCCCAGCTTGCGCAGCACCGCGCCGCGCGCGGCGGCCAGGCAGGTGAAGTTCGCCATCGTGCAGCCGGTGACAAAGCCGACGCCGCTGTTCGACGGCAGGCCCAGCAGGTCGAGCAGCCACGCGGCAGCGGTTTCCTCGAGCGCGGTGTTCGCGGTCGTGACCTTGCGCAGGCCCGCGTTCTGGTCCCAGGCGCTGACCAGCCAGTCGGCCGCGAGCGCCACCGGATGCGCGCCGCCGATCACGAAGCCGAAGAAGCGCCCCGAGCCCATCGCGACGAGGCCGGGCGGCGCGTTCGCGCCGAGGAACTCGATCACCCCGGTCGCGTCGCACGATCCTTCCGGCAGCGGGCCGCCGAAGACCGCGAGCATGTCCTCGGCCGTGGCCTGCGCGGGCACCGGCCGATCGTGGAGCGAATCCAGCCACGTGCGCGCATGGCGCATCGCGGCTTCGAGCGCGGCATCGCGGTCTGCGTGCGCGCCCATCAGCAATCCTTACACCACCCGGACCTTGCGCAGGTTCAGCGCCGGGTCGCGCCAGAAGGCATCGGTTTCGAAGCGGCGGAACAGGTCGGGTGGCAGGATGGTCTGGCGCTCGTTCGGCCGCACTTTCGATCCGACCACGTGCAGGCCCGGCGTGCCGGCGCGCATGTCGAACTCGTTGGCTTCGTAGTCGACGTTGTCGAAGTCGTGCTGGTACATCGGCTCGCCGATGAAGTCGTAGATCGCCGCCATCGTGCGCGCCGGTTCGCGGGTCAGGCTCTCGTACTGGACCAGCATCATCTGCTGTCCCGCGCCTTCGTCGTTGTAGGCTTCCTTGAGCCCGTTGAACGGGAAACCGACCAGGCCATCGTTCGAGGCCATGCTGTCGGCGCGCTGGTAGACCGTGCCGCCCGGCGCGTAGCCGAAGATCGACGAAGGCTGGAAGGTGTTCTTGCGGATCAGCCGCTCGACGCTGTCGATCACCCACGGGATGTGGCGCACGCAGGCGATCACCTTGCTCTCCGGCATCAGCTCGCGCAGGTGGCGCAGCTTGATGCACCACATGCGGTTGGTGTCGAAGATCACCGGGCGGTCGAATTCGGGGCCGTAGTAGTTGTCGAACAGGCCGCGCAGCACGCGCTTGCGCTGGTCGTCGCTGATGAACACCGAGAACTCGTTGCGCGCGCTCATCTCGCCGGTGATGGTGTTGAACATCCCGGCCACCGGGCCGCTCATGCCGGCGTGGAAGCGCGGGTTCTGCTTCAGCAGGCCCGACAGCAGGGTGGACCCCGAGCGCGGCAGGCCCGAGATGAAATGGAATTTGTGCGACATGGCTTCCCCTGGTTGAGCCCGGACGACCGGCGAGCGCCGGATTATGCCCGTTTAACGGCAAGGCCGCCCGCTGGGGGACATGGCGGTCGTTGGCCCAAGGGTTTCGCACGCTGGGGAATGCCGTGTTGGCTGTTTCGGTACTTGGCTTCGATGGCTCAAGAAGCGAGAGCGTTCCGGTCGCTGCCGCGCCCGGGTGACTTCTCTTGCTTGCCCAAGAGAAGTCACCAAGAGAAGGGCACCCCAAGCTGCGCGCCCTGCGCACATCCATGTGCTCCGGGTTCGCGGACGAGGGCTGATTTTTCGGCAGCACCTCCTGTGCTGTCGAAAAACGGCGCGCATCCCTGCAAGCCGCCCTCCGGGTTTGACCGCCCTCGTCCGCCGCTCCGCAGGGGCCCCTTACAAGCAGCGCATCCATGCGCTCAGAGCAAAGCAAGACAAAGCAGAGCGGAACTCGCCTTCGAGGTGCTGCCGGTCTGGCAATTGGCTTGGCGGGCTTGGTTTCGGCTTGAAGCTCTTGCGCGCACGATGCGCGCGCTCTTCAAGGGGCCCCGTGCGTTGCGGTGGAGGGCGGCGGTTAACAGCCCGAAGGGGGGCCGACAGGACGTCGGCCATCGTTTCGCCGGTGCATGGATGCGCCGTCGAAACGACCCGACGGCCGGAACGAACCCTCGGCACATGGATGTGCCGAGGGCGCAACGCTCCGGGGTGCCCTTCTCTTTGGTTCCTTTCTCTTGGGCAAGCAAGAGAAAGGAACCCGCCCTTGGGCGGAAGCTCTGCTTCTGTTTTCGATACATCAGCAAAAGCGAAAGCTAACCTCAAAGACCCAGGACCAAGTCCCCGACATCGACGTGGTCCAGGCGGATGCGGTTGGCGAACAACGAGAACGCCAGCATGCCTGCGAGCCCGTTCGCGCGCTGCACCCAGTGCGGCACGTACAGCGGCTGGGCGATGAAGCCGTCCGCGAAGAACGGCTCGAAGCGCAGCACGTCCTGCAGCGCCATCTTGCCGGCGAACAGCAGCCGGCATAGCGGCAGCTTGCCGTTGCGCAGCGCCCAGCGGAAGAAGGTGTGCACCGACAGCAGGCCATGCAGGTACACGGTGTCCTTCGTGAAGGCGCATCCGCCCTGCAGCGGCGCGCCGCGGAACACGCGCTGGGCGGAGGTGAAGCTCTCGTTGTCGCCCTGCCCGGCGCTGGCGAAGAAATCGAACACGTCGAGGAAGCTGGCGCCATTCATCGCCATGTCGATCGCGATGATGCGCAGGCTGATGCGCTTCATCCGCGCGATGTCGATCGCGCCGGTGATCTGCTCGGCGAACGTCGCCAGCCCTTCCTGGGTCGCGGTCACCCGCGGCGAGCTGCGCGCGAACGATTTCAGGTACGGCTGCTCGCGGCCGTTGAGCGCGGTCAGCGAATGCACGAAGGCCTCGTGCTCGAGCAGTTGCTGGCGGTCGTATTCGCTGAAAGCCGCGTTCGTGCGAAGGCGGATGCGGGTCGGTCCGGCCGCGGCCTTGGCGATCAGGCAGGGGTCGAGCACGACGTTGATCTTGTGGCGGGTGAAGAAGGCATCGAGCCTGGCCTGCAGTTCGACCTGCAACGCTTCGGCCGGGATGTCCTCGGGCATCACCGAGGTGGCCAGCTCGCGGTCGATCTCGTCGGCGATCGCGATGAAATGCTGCGCAGCCTCGATGTTGGTCGGACCGTTGCCGGGCAGGCGGTCGCCGGGTTTGCCGAACAGCTTGATCGACGGCTCGGCGATGCCGGGCGTGCCCAGCGCTTCGAGCAGCTGGGTGGCGACGCGCCAGCTCTCGCAACTGCGCGCGATGTAGTCGCCAAGCGGATGGTCGGAGTCGGTCTGCGCGCTGATCGCGTCGAGCTCGGCGCGCACCGCGGCGTGCTGCTGCTTCGGGTAGTCGATCTTCGGGAATTGCGTGCTGCCGCGCGCGCGCGCGGCGAGGAAATCGGCCTGCACCTGCGCCGGCCAGCTCGCCGTGGCGAGCAGGTCGATGCCCTTGACCGCGGCGACCATGCGCGCGTCGAGCGCGGCGTAGTGCGCGAGTTCGGGAGTCGGTGGCGGCTTGACTGCTTTTCCTTCCATCTCAATTCCTGCCGTATTTCTCGAGGTGGCGCTGTCGGTAGGACTTGGCCCCGGCGCGACCGTCGGCCTTGCGCGCCTGCTGCTGGGCGTGGCCCTGCGCGGCGGCGGCGACTTCGAGCCCGAGCTTGCGGTAGTTCGCATAGCGCGCCGGATCGAGCGTGCCGGCTTCGAGCGCGGCGCGCACTGCGCAGCCCGGCTCGCCGTTATGTCCGCAATCGCTGAAGCGGCACTGCACAGTCAGCGCTTCGATGTCCTCGAAGCCGCCCTGCTCCAGGCTTTCCTCGCCAGTCGGCTTGAGTTCGCGCATGCCGGGCGAATCGATCAGCACGCCGCCTTGCGGCAACGCGATCAGCGCGCGGTGGGTGGTGGTGTGGCGGCCGCGCGCGTCGTGCCCGCGCACGGCCGCGGTCTTCATCTTCTGCGTGCCGAGCAGGGTGTTGGTGAGGGTGGACTTGCCAGCGCCCGAGGAGCCGACCAGCACCACGCTGCGGCCGGGTCCGAGGCAGGGATGCAGCACGGCGACGCTGGCGGCGTCCTTGGCATTGATGCGGTGGATCGCCACGCCTTGCGCGGCGATGCCGGCCAGCAGCGCATCGACATCGACATCCGGGTGCAGGTCGTTCTTGGTCAGCACCAGCACCGGCTCGGCGCCGCTCGCGCGCACCAGCATCAGGTAGCGTTCGATCCGGCGCGGGTTGAAGTCGAGGTCCAGGCCGCTGACCACGAACACGGTGTCGATGTTGGCCGCGATCGGCTGCTGCTTGTACGACTCGCCGGCCGCGGCGCGC
Source organism: Lysobacteraceae bacterium (assembly GCA_036496805.1). Classification (GTDB taxonomy): domain Bacteria; phylum Pseudomonadota; class Gammaproteobacteria; order Xanthomonadales; family Xanthomonadaceae; genus SZAS-103. Next base: position 35,666 of record DASXKN010000030.1, on the reverse strand, counting down.
TTGAGCAGGCTGCGGCGCGGCAGCAAGGCAATGATGTGGTCGCGCGCGGGTTCCAGCAGCACCCAGTCGCCGACCACTGCGCGTTCTTCGGGCGCGATCCGCGGACGCGTCCAGGCCGCCAGCGCCTGCGCCGGAAATTCGCGGTCGACCGCGATCGCGACGACGTAGCCGGAACGATGCTGCGCGCTCACCCGCGCCAACCGGCCATCGGGCAGCGGTTCAAGGGCGGCGCGCGCCTGCGCATCGTCGGGCCAGCCGATGGCGATCAGGTCGTGGCGTGCGTCGGGCATCAGCTGCATGTGGGTGGATTGTGCAGCAAAAACGCCTGCGCGAGCGGCGAGGGAAGCTTCTTTTGCGGGGCGACCGGATACGGATCCGGCCAAGCCAGCGGGATTCGGCTAGGCTAGCGGTTTCGCATCGCAGCCCTTCCCCGCATGACCGCCACCCCCCTCGTCACCCGCGAACGCCTGCGCGAAGTGCGCTACGAAATCCGCGGCGAACTCGCCCGCCGCGCCCGCGAACTCGAAGCCCGCGGCCACCAGTTGATCAAGCTCAACATCGGCAATCCCGGCGCCTTCGGTTTTCGCGCGCCCGAGCACATGCAGCAGGCGATCGCGACCCACCTGCCGCACAGCGACGCCTATACCCAGCAGCAGGGCCTGCCCGCCGCGCGCGAGGCGCTCGCCGCGCACTATTCGCAGCGCGATGGCGAGGCGATCCTTCCCGAGCAGGTATTCGTCGGCAATGGCGTGAGCGAGCTGATCGACATCGCCCTGCGCGCCCTGCTCAACCCCGGCGACGAAGTGCTGCTGCCCAGCCCCGACTACCCGCTGTGGAGCGCCGCGACGATCCTCAACGACGGCCGCCCGGCGTACTACGACTGCCGCGCCGAGAACGGCTACGTGCCCGATCCGGACCAGATCGAAGCGCTGGTCACGCCGCGCACGCGCGCACTCGTCGTCATCAATCCGAACAACCCGACCGGCGCGAGCTATCCGCGCGCCGTGCTCCAGCGCCTGGTCGAGATCGCCGCGAAGCACCAGTTGCTGCTGCTCGCCGACGAAATCTACGAGGGCATCGTCTACGACGAAACGACGTTCACGCCGATGGGCTCGCTCGCCGGCGACGTGCCCTGCCTGAGCTTCGGCGGCCTGTCCAAGCTGCATCGCGCCTGCGGCTGGCGCGTGGGCTGGGGCGTGCTCGGCGGCGACCTGTGGCGGCTGGCCGACTACATGCACTCGCTCGATCTGCTCAGCGCGCTGCGGCTGTGCTCGAACGTCCCGGGACAATGGGCAATCCCGGCGGCGTTGCAGGGTCCGGAGACGATCAAGCCGCTGTGCGCGCCGGGCGGCCGGCTATACGAGACCCGGCGTGCGGTGATCGACTGCTGCGAGGACAGTCCCTACCTCGACCTCGTCGCGCCGCAGGCCGCGCTGTACGCCTTCCCCTCGTTCCGTCGCGAGCTGCTGCCGCACCTGGACGACCACCGCTTCGCGCTCGAATTGCTGGAACAGGAACACGTGTTGATCGTGCCCGGATCGAGCTTCAACGTGCGCTACCGCAACCACTTCCGCATCACCCTGCTGCCGGAAGCGGACACCATGCGCGAAGTGTTCGCGCGGATCGGCAACGCGCTCGCGCGCCATGCGGCCTAGCATGACCGTGCTGGCGCGATCCAGGGATGGATCGCTCGCGAGTCGACCGCGCAAGTGGTCGACTCGCGGAGCCGAGTCCGGACATGTGCCGGACTCGGCGAGTTGAAAATGGACAGGAAAGTCCATTTTCAACAGATTGCTGGGCGGGCGCTGGCTTCGCTGCTGCTCGGCGCGTTCGGCGCGCTGGTGTGCGCCTGCAGCGCTTCGCCGCAGCAGCAAGCGGCGCCGGCGCTGTCCGTCACGAAGGAAAAACATCCCATGCACGGATTTCTTGCCCTCGGCGATTCCTACACGATCGGCGAAGCGGTCGGCGAGCACGATCGCTGGCCCGTGCAACTGGTCGCGCGGCTGCGCGCCCTCGGCGTGACGCTCGACGATCCGCAGATCATCGCCACCACCGGCTGGACCACCGACGAACTGTCGGCGGCGATGGACCGCTCGCATTTCGATCCGCCCTACGCCCTCGTTACCCTGATGATCGGCGTCAACAACCAGTATCGCGGCCGCGACCTGCACGAGTACGCCGAACAGTTCGACGCGTTGCTCGCCCGCGCGATCCACCTTGCCGGCGACGACGCGACACGGGTGATCGTGCTGTCGATCCCGGACTGGGGCGCAACACCCTTCGGCCAGGCCAGCGGTCGCGACCTGGCGACGATCGCCGCGCAGATCGATGCCTTCAACGCCAGCGCGCAAGCGGGGACGCGCGTGCGCGGCGCGGCGTGGGTCGACGTGACGCCGGTCAGCCGCGAGGTTGCGCACGACGCGAGCCTCGCCGCGCACGACGGACTGCACCCGTCGCCATCGATGTACGCAAAGTGGGTGGATCTCGTGCTGCCGGCCGCGCAGATGCGGTTGCAGAAGGACATGGCAGCGACGCGCTAGCCGTCGACCGGCGCTGACACACAAGCGCCATGCGCCTGCAACACCGCTGCGACGCAATGTCCCTAGTCTTCTCCGGCGAGCCACGCTGGAGCGTGACATGCGCACACGGCAGTTCCGCACGGTGTTCATTTCCGACGTGCACCTGGGCACGCCCACCTGCCGCTCGGCCTACCTCCTCGACTTCCTGCGTTCGACCGATTGCGAACAGCTCTACCTGGTCGGCGACATCCTCGACCTGGAGGCACTCGCGCGACGTTCGTACTGGCATCCGCAACACACCGCGATCATCGCGGAGATCTTCCGCAAGGCCGACGCCGGAACGCGGGTGACCTACATCCCCGGCAATCACGACGCGGCGATGCGTTCGCGTGCCGGACAGGCGATCGGACGCGTGCGGGTGATGCTCGATGCCGTGCACGAGACCGCCGACGGCCGTCGCTTCCGCGTCAGCCACGGCGACGAACACGATCCGCACGACTACGGCAAGCGCTGGCTCTACTGGGTGGGCGAGCGCGCGCAGCGGCTGGTGATCTTCAGCGGGCGCGGCCTCAACGCCGTGCGTCGCCGGCTGCGCAAGCCCTACGTGCCGGTGTCGATATGGGTGAAGCAACGGATCGGCCGCGCGCTGCGCTACATCCGCGCCTACGAGCATCGCGTCGCCGAGGCTGCGCATGTGCGCGGCTTCGATGGCCATGTCTGCGGGCACATCCATTGCGGCACGATCCGCGACATCGACGGCGTGACCTATTGCAACGACGGCGATTGGGTGGAGCACTGCACCGCGTTGACCGAGGATTTCGACGGCGGTCTGTCGCTGATCCAGTGGACCGAGCGATGCACGTTGCTGGCCGTGTCGCCGGCGCGTGTTGCCGTCGTCGAAGAGGCGCTGCGGCCGGCTGCGTAGCTCTTCCGCTTAGGCCTGCTTCGTGGTTCTCCTTTTTGAAAATCAAGCAGGATCAAGCGCGTCAGCGCGAAACGCTCTTGATCTTGATCCTGATCTTGCTCGCTATTGATCTTTGCCTTGGGCTCCAAGACCGAGCAGATGCCGCCTGGGTGGATCCCCGCCTCCGCGGGGATGACGAGCAGGGGGCGAGGGCCGCCGACGGCCGTCCAGCCACGTCACGTCACGTCACGTCACGTCACGTCAGGCCACGGCGATCGAATCAACGACAACCTAACAGCAGCCCAGACACCGCGAGGTACAATGGGAGCCATCGCAAAAGCCCCAGAGATACCCATGTCCCTCGACCCCGCGCTGCGCCAGCGCATCGACTCCCTCCTGCAAGCCAACCCCGTCGTCCTGTTCATGAAAGGCAGCCCCGACGCGCCGCGCTGCGGCTTCTCGGCCAAGGCCGTCGGCATCCTCTCCTCGCTGGTGCCGAAGTACGCCAGCGTCGACGTGCTGGAAGATGCGGAGATCCGCGAGGGCATCAAGCTCTACGGGAGCTGGCCGACGATCCCGCAGCTCTACATCAACGGCGAACTGGTCGGCGGCAGCGACATCATCGAGGAGATGCTCGACAGCGGCGAGCTGCACGCGGTGCTCGGCCTGCCCATCCCCGACCGCACTCCGCCGACCCTGCACGTCACGCCCGCCGCGGCGGCGGCGATCCGCAACGCGATGGCCGATACACCGGCCGGCGTCGGCCTGCACCTGTCGGTCGATCCGCAGTTCAACGCCCAGTTCCAGCTCAAGCCCGTCAGTGGACGCGAGATCGTCGCCGAGGCCGATGGACTCAAGGTGCACCTCGACCCGGTCAGCGCGCCGCGCGCGAACGGCATCGTGATCGACTGGATCGAGGACGTGCGCGGCGCGGGCCTGTCGATCCGCAACCCGAACGCGCCCGCGCCGGTGAAGACGATCAGCGTGCAGGACCTGCACGACCGGATCATCACCGGCACGATCGACGTGATCGACGTGCGCCCGGCCTCGGGTCGCGCGATCGCGCCCTTCCCGCAGCCGCACGACGTGCTCGACGACGCCAGCCGCGCGCGCATCGAGGCGCTGCCGAAGGACGTGCCGATCGCCTTCATCTGCCACCACGGCAGCTCCAGCCGGCGCGCCGCCGAGCACTTCCGCAGCCTCGGCTTCCACGACATCTACAACGTCGAGGGCGGCATCGACGCCTGGGCGAAGGAAATCGACCCGAACGTGCCGATTTACTGATCGGCCGCGCCATCGCAACGGCAGACGGGGCCATGACGATCGCGACGCCCATCCACGTGACGACCCATGAATGGAGCGAGATCGCGGCAGTCGTCGTGATCCTCGCGTTGACCGTGTTGCCGGTGTCGCTGGCCGCCCGCTTCGCGGATGCGCGCCGCCCCGGTTTCCTGTGGAGCGCGCTGGCCGTCGTGATCGCCGGCATCGCCGTGCAGTTCGTCCTGCATGCGATGGGCGCGACCCTCGCGGGGCTGGCCGTGGCCTTCCTCGCGATGTGCGCGGTGTACGCGCTCGTGCTCGAAACCTCGCTGATCGGCGCGGTCGGCGTCGCGGTGATGGCCTTCTTCCTGCAGGTGGTGATCGCGGTGGGCCTGGTGAGCTTTGGCCTGCACGTGCAGGGTTACCCGCACTGACCACGGCGCGTCGCCCGCTTCCGCGTCGCCCGCCTTCGCGTCGTCCGTTCCGCATCGATCCTCGCCGCGCATTGCCGCCATCGCGCGCTGTCGCTACAGTCGCATCGAGGGACTCGTCGCGACGGGTCGCCGCTGCTCGCCATGGAGATCCATATGCCGCGCTACTACATCACCCTGCCCAATCCGTCCAAGGCGCGCGGCGCCGATCCTGCGCTTTCGTTCACCGCGTTCGGCGCCGAGGGTTTCGCCGAACAGTTGCGGACCGCGCTGACCGGCACCGGCCTGTTCGAGCGCTGGCGCGCGAAGCAGGAGGACCCGGACGACGTCAACGATGCAATGGCGGCGACCGATCCTGCGGCGAAGGTGGCGGGCGCGCAGCACGATTTGCGGATCGATCTCGTGGTCGACACCAACCTGCCGGGCGAGGTCCTGCGCCAGCGCCTGCGCCTGCTCGCCGGCAGCGGCTGGCAATTGCGCGACGTGACTTGACGCTCACAACCCGCTTCGCGAAACGCACGGACGCATGACAGCGCCCATCCTGCTGTCGTGGAGCGGCGGCAAGGATTCGGCGTGGGCGCTGAGCGCGCTGCGCGACGACCCGCGGCACGAGGCCGTCGGCCTGCTGACCACGGTGACGGACGAATACGACCGCGTCGCCATGCACGGCATCCGTCGCGACGTGCTCCGTGCGCAGGCCGAGGCGGCGGGACTGCCGCTGGTCGAGGCGCGACTGCCGCGCGGCGCCGACAACGCCGCCTACGAAGCCGTCTTCGCCGCCGCGCTCGCGGATGCGGCGCGGCGCTGGCCCGGCCTGCGCCACATTGCCTTCGGCGACCTCTTCCTGGCCGACGTGCGCGCCTACCGCGAGGCGCTGTGCGAGCGGCTGGGCTGGCAGGGCGTCTATCCGTTGTGGGAGTCGGACACGCGCGCGCTGGCGCACGCGATGATCGCCGGCGGCCTGCGCGCGACGCTGTGCTGCGTGGACACCCAGCAGCTCGACGCGAAGTTCTGCGGCCGCGAGTTCGACCACGACCTGCTCGCCGGACTGCCCCGGGCGATCGACCCCTGCGGCGAACGCGGCGAGTTCCACACCTGCGTGCACGCCGGCCCGATGTTCCGCGCGCCGCTGGCCCTGCGGAAAGGCGAGACGGTGTTGCGCGACGACCGGTTCGCGTTCACCGATCTGCTACTGAGTTAGCCAAGGATCGAAACCCGCCGGACACAAACCCGCTCGCCTAGAACCGGATCACCGTGCGGATGCTCTTGCCCGCGTGCATCAGGTCGAAGGCCTCGTTGATGCGCTCCAGCGGCATCTCGTGGGTGATGTAGGGATCGAGCGCGATCTGCCCGCTCATCGCCTGCTCGACCATGCCCGGCAACTGCGTGCGTCCCTTCACGCCCCCGAAGGCGGTGCCTTTCCAGACCCGGCCGGTGACGAGCTGGAACGGCCGCGTGCGGATCTCCTGGCCCGCGCCGGCGACGCCGATGATGATGCTCTGGCCCCAGCCCTTGTGGCAGCACTCCAGCGCCGCACGCATCACGTCGACGTTGCCGATGCACTCGAAGCTGTAGTCGACGCCGCCGTCGGTCATGTCCACGATCGCCTGCTGGATCGTTCCCGCGACGTCCTTCGGATTCACGCAATCGGTCGCGCCCATCTGCCGCGCCAGCTCGAACTTCGCCGGATTGGTATCGACCGCGATGATGCGGCCCGCCTTCGCCATCACCGCACCCTGGATCACCGCAAGCCCGATCCCGCCGACGCCGAACACCGCGACGCTCGCGCCCGGCTCGACCTTCGCGGTGTTGAGCACGGCGCCGATGCCGGTCGTGACGCCGCAGCCGAGCAGGCAGACTTTCTCCAGCGGCGCGGCCTTGTTGATCACCGCCAGCGAAATCTCCGGCACCACCGTGTATTCGCTGAAGGTGCTGGTGCCCATGTAGTGGTGGATGGGCTTGCCGTCTTTGGAGAATCGCTTCGTCCCGTCGGGCATCACGCCCTTGCCCTGGGTGGCGCGCACGGCCTGGCAGAGGTTGGTCTTGCCGGACAGGCAGAACTTGCATTGCCGGCATTCGGCCGTGTACAGCGGGATCACGTGGTCGCCGGCCTTGACGCTGCCCACGCCCGCGCCGACTTCCACGACTTCGCCGCCGCCTTCGTGGCCGAGGATCGCCGGGAACAGTCCCTCCGGATCGTCGCCGCTGAGCGTGAACGCGTCGGTGTGGCAGACGCCGGTCGCGCGGATGCGCACCAGCACCTCGCCCGCCTTCGGCCCTTCGACATCGATCTCCTCGATGGACAGCGGCTTGCCCGCTTCCCACGCGACCGCGGCTCGGCTTTTCATCGGAGGTCCCCTCGAACGGATGAGGGACGCATCCTAGCGCGACCGCGCTACGCGTCGGCGGCGCCGCAACATTTCTTGTACTTGCGACCGCTGCCGCAGGGACAGGGATCGTTGCGCCCGACCTTGGGCGCTTCGCGGCGAATCGGCGTGTGCGCGGCTTCCTCGACCAGGCGATGGCGATACAACCGGTTCACGATGCCGGGCAGATCGGCGAGAACGCCTTCGCGATCGTCCGCCTCGATCGAGGGACCACCGTCGTCGGGGACGAAACCGTCGGGTACGATCGGCCACGTCAGCGCTTCGATGTCGTTGAGCGCATCGTCGATCCATGCATGATCGTCGGACCAGTCGTCCCAGCCTTCCGGCGCGAACTCGACGCCATCGAGGAAGCCCTCGGCCCAGGCCTGCCCTTGCGGCACGCCTGCGTCGAGGCGATCGAAGATCGCGCGATCGTCCGCGTCCACCTGCTCGACCGGATCGAGCGCGACGCGGCGCAGGACGTCGTTCCACAGCGCCAGCAACCGGCCGTGCACGCGCTCGGTCTCGGCAGTGCTTTCCCAGCGCGGTTCGCGCGCGCCCCAGATGGCAGGCAGCCACTCGTCCGGGAACACCAGTTCCGGGCCGACCGCGAGTGCGGTGAGGAAGCCGTCGAGCCCCTCCAGCGACAGGCCGCCGAAGGGCACGGCACGCAACGCCAGCAGGGAGCGCAATGCGTCGCGCCCGGCAGCGGGGATCGAGTCGTCGTTGGCGGCGTGGTGGTGGGTCATCTGCGCTGGCGACGCGTCAGCGGTTGCGTGGGGCTGCGCATCGTACGCTCATTTGCCGATCAGGAAATGCATGTTCGACATCCACCATCCAACCGACAGATCAGTACGCGAATTCGCGGAACACCGGATCGACCGAGCCTTTCCACTCGCCGTGGAAGAGTTCGAGCTTGCGGTCGGCCGGCGTCTGCCCGGCGTCGACGAATTCGAGCAGGGTTTCGAGGAAGATCGTTTCATCGGCGCCGTTGCGGTTGGTCCGCGCGCGGCGCTGCAGGCCGTGGCCGGCGATCTTCAGCGCCTCGCGCGCGAGATCGAGCATCGTGCCGTTGCGGAACGGCAGGGCGAAGCCATGGCGCGGCACGCCGTCGCGCAGGGCGTGGCGCTCGGCCATGGTGAAATCCTTGACCAGATCCCACGCGGCATCCAGCGCCGCGTCGTCGTAGAGGATGCCGACCCAGAACGCGGGCAATGCGCACAGCCGGTTCCACGGGCCGCCATCGGCGCCGCGCATTTCCAGGTACTTCTTCAGCCGCACCTCGGGGAAGGCGGTGGTCATGTGGTCGGCCCAGTCGGCCATGCGCGGCTTGTGTCCCGGATACGCGGGCAATTTCCCTGCGAGGAAGTCGCGGAAACTCTGGCCGGAGGCGTCGATGTATTCGCCGTCGCGGTAGACGAAGTACATCGGCACGTCGAGCAGGTAGTCGACGTAGCGCTCGTAGCCGAAGCCGTCGGCGAACACGAAGTCGAGCATGCCGGTGCGGTCCGGATCGGTGTCGGTCCAGATGTGCGAGCGGTAGCTGCGGAAGCCGTTCGGCTTGCCCTCGGTGAAGGGCGAATCGGCGAACAGCGCGGTGGCGATCGGTTGCAGCGCGAGGCTGACGCGGAACTTGCGCACCATGTCGGCTTCGCTGGCCACGTCGAGGTTGACCTGCACGGTGCAGGTGCGCGTCATCATGTCGAGGCCGAGGTTGCCGCGCTTGGGCATGTAGTCGCGCATGATCCGGTAGCGGCCCTTGGGCATCCACGGCATGTCCTCGCGCCGCCACTTCGGCTGGAAGCCCATGCCGAGGAAACCCAGGCCGAGTTCGCCGGCGACTTCGCGCACTTCCTTGAGATGGCAGGAGGTCTCGCGGCAGGTTTCGTGGATGGTTTCGAGCTGGGCGCCGGACAGTTCGAGCTGGCCGGCCGGTTCGAGCGTCACCGACGCGCCATCCTTCACGAGCGCGATCAGCTTGCCGTGCTCCTCCACGCGCGCCCAGCCAAAACGGGTAAGACCTTCGAGCATCGCGCGGATGCCGCTGTCGCCGTCCCATGCCGGCGGACGCAGGTCGTCGAGCCGGAATCCGAACTTCTCGTGCTCGGTGCCGATGCGCCATTGCTCGCGCGAGCGCGCGCCGGACGCGAGGTAGTCGACCAGCGCCTGGCGGTCCTCGATCGGCGCATCCTTGACCTGGCTCGGACCCGACACGGCGTTCTCCTGCAAATGAAAGTGTCGATGCCTGCACGTCCGGCGCAAACATCGGAGGCGACGCGGGCGCGCTGCCCTACAATCGCGGGACGTGCAGTGTAATCCTCCGGGCCATGCCGACGACGTGAAACGTTCCATCCCATTCGCGGCGTCGATCCTGTGCGTGCTGTGTTGCGGTTTCGCGGCCGCGTCGCCGCGCGACGGCATCCTTGATCGCGGCAACGGCCCGGAACCTTCCACCCTCGATGCGCACCGCTGCCAGGAAGTGGCTTGCGAGAACGTGCTTCGCGATCTCTACGAGGGACTGGTCGCGGAAGCGGCGGACGGATCGGTGATGCCGGGCATGGCCGAGCGCTGGGAGACATCGACCGACGGACGCACCTGGACCTTCCACCTGCGCGCCGGACTGGCATGGTCGAACGGCGAGCCGCTGGACGCACCGCAGCTCGTCGCCAGCTTCCGCCGCGCGTTCGCGCCGGCGACCGCCGCGCCCTTCGCCGAAAACTTCTTCGCCGTCCACAACGCGCAGGCCCTGCAGCAGGGCAAGCTGCCAGCCGCCGCGCTCGGCGTGGAAGCACCGGACGCGCGCACGGTCGTCTTCCATCTCGATCGCCCCGCGCCGCTGCTGCGCCTGATGCTGTTGCCGATCGCCGATCCGGTGTACCTGCCTGCGGTCGAGCGCTATGGCGCGCAGCACACCCGGCCCGGACACCTGGTCGGCAACGGTGCCTATGTGTTGAAGGACTGGCTGCCGCAGGCGGCGATCACGCTCGAACGCAATCCGCATTTCCGCGAGCACGCGCCGATCGCGCAGGTGCGCTACCTCGTGACCGAGGACGCTGGCAGCGAGCTCAAGCGTTACGAAGCCGGTGATCTCGACATCACCGAGACTCTGCCTCCGCAGCCGCTGGCGATGCTGCGCTCGCGCTTCGGCGCGCAACTGCATATCGCGCCCTACCTGGGCTCGTTCTGGTTCGGCTTCAACGTGGGCAGGCCGCCGTTCGCCGATGCCGACCACAGGCACGACGCGCACGCGCTGCGGCAGGCGCTCTCGCTGGCGATCGATCGCGAGAAGCTCACCACCTACCTCACCGGCTTCGGCGAAACGCCGGCGTTCGGCATCGTCCCGCCGCTGCCCGGTTACATGCCGCCGACGGTTCCGGCTTCGCGCTGGACGCAGGCACGACGCGAGGCCCAAGCGCAACGCCTTTTCAGAGCCGCCGGTTACACGCGCGCCGATCCGCCGACGATCGAGCTGCGCTTCAACACCTCGGTGCTGCACCGCCGGCTCGCGCTCGCGGTCGCGGCGATGTGGGGCGAGACCCTCGGCGTGCACGTCGAACTGCGCAACGAGGAATGGAAGGTGTTCGTGCAGAACCGCCGCCAGCGCACGATCACCCAGGTCTTCCGCGGCGGCTGGATCGCCGACGTCGCCGATCCGCGCGACTTCCTCGCCGCGTTCGCCGGCGATGGCCCGCTGAACTGGACCGGCTGGCGCGACGCCGGTTTCGAAGCGCTGCTCGCGCGCGCCGACGACGCGGCCGACGAGATGCAGCGCAACGCCCTGCTCGCGCAGGGCGAAGCGCGCCTGCTCGACGCGCAACCGCTGGTGCCGCTGTACTTCTACACGTCCAAGCACCTGGTGAAACCGTGGGTTGGCGGCTTCGTCGCCAATCCGCTGGATCACCACGCGAGCCGGTTCCTGCACTGGAATGCCACCACGACGGGCGCGTCGCGATGAGCCCTTCGCTGTCGCGCCGCATCGCCCGCGCCCTGCTCGAAGCGTTGCTCACGCTGTGGCTGCTGGCGACGCTCTGCTTCGTCCTGCTGCATGCCGCACCGGGAGGACCGTTCGATGCCGAGAAGGCCGCGCCGCCGGAAGTGCAGGCCGCGCTCGCGGCGCAGTACCGGCTCGACCGTCCGCTGCCGTCGCAATACATCCACTGGCTGGGCGATCTCGCGCGCGGCGATCTCGGGCCTTCGTTCCAGTATCCGGACTACCGCGTCTCCGAACTGATCGCGCTCGGCCTGCCGGTGTCGGCGCTGTGCGGCGGGATCGCGCTCGTGCTCGCGCTGGGAATCGGCATTCCGCTGGGACTGTCCGCCGCGCTGCGGCGCGGCACCTTGCTCGATCGCGCATTGATGGGCTTGTCCGGCCTCGGCCTGGCGATGCCGAAGTTCGTCGTTGCGCCCTTGCTGGTGCTGGTGTTCGCGGTGGGCCTGCACTGGCTGCCCGGCGGCGGCTGGGATCCATCGACGCCGTGGACCACGTTGCGCAGCGCGATCCTTCCCGCGATCGCGCTCGCGCTGCCCAACCTCGCCTACTGCGCGCGCATCAGCCGCGCCGGCTTCATCGACGCGCTGTCGAGCGACTACGTGCGTGCCGCGCGCGCGCGCGGTTTTTCCGATGCGCGCATCGTGCTCGTCCACGCGCTGCCGCCGGCGCTGATGCCGGTGCTGGCCTGGCTCGGTCCGGCGCTGATCAACATCGTCAGCGGCTCGGCGGTGGTCGAGCAGGTGTTCGGCATTCCCGGCATGGGCCGCTATTTCGTGCAGGGCGCTCTCAACCGCGACTACACGCTCGTGCTGGGCGTGGTGCTGGTGGTCGGCGCGCTGATCGTGGCGATCAATGCGACCACGGACGCACTGCGGGCATGGATCGACCCGCGGCTGCGCGAAGGATGATTCCCGCTTTCGAAGACCCCTGCCAGTTCACTGCGCTCGAAGTCGGATCAAACCCCCAACCAACCGCACACCACCCCACGCGCCTCGTCGACCCCGATCTTCGACTCGGCCGAAAACACCTGCACGGTCGCCCCCTCGGGCATGTCGCGTCGCACCGCGGCCAGCGTCTGCGACTGCTGGCCGCGACCGAGTTTGTCGGCCTTGGTGAGCAGGCAATGCGCCGGCAGGCCGCGCGCGGCGGCAAACGCGAGCATCTGCTTGTCGTAGTCGCGCAGCGGGTGGCGGATGTCCATCACCACGATCAGGCCGGACAGCGCCTCGCGCTTGCGGAAATAGGTCTCGATGAAGGCTTCCCAGTGCGCGCGCAGGTCCAGCGGCACCTTGGCGTAGCCATAGCCGGGCAGGTCCACGAGGCATTTCTGTGGCTCCACCTCGAAATAGACGAGCTGCTGGGTGCGGCCGGGCGTCTTGGACGTGCGGGCGAGCGCGTTCTGGTTGCAGAGGGCGTTGAGCGCGCTCGATTTGCCGGCGTTGGAGCGCCCCGCGAACGCGACCTCACGCCCGCCATCGGGCGGTAGCTGTTTCGGCGTGTGCGCGGCGGCGATGAAGGCGGCGCGGGCAAGCGGGTTGGCCATGGCTCTGGTCCGTGGAAAGCCGTGCCAGCATGAGGCCTGCGACCCCGCGAGGCCAGCCTCAAGCGGCTTCGTTGACCGCTTCGTGAGCCGCAGGGGATAATCCTGCAGTTACGCGCCACCGTTGTTCCTCAGGGGATGGTGGCGCCCTCGTTGGGTCGACCGGAGTCACGCATGAGCTTGAAGCGCATCCTGGGCGTTGCCGCCCTGTTCGCAGTCACCGCCGCCTTCGCGCAGGCGCCGACCGACACACCGGCCACGACCACGGCCCTGCCGCCCGCTCCCGCCGCGACGACCGCCTCGCTCGCCGATGCGCACGCCCAGGGCAAGCCGGGCGACGCCAAGGCCGGGCAGGCCAAGGCCGCCGCCTGCGGCGCCTGCCACTCGATCGACGGCAATTCGACCGATGCGCAGTATCCGAAGCTCGCCGCGCAGCAGGAGCGCTACGTCGCGCGCCAGCTGGCGATGTTCAAGAGCGGCGAGCGCCAGAACCCGATCATGATGCCGATGGCGACCAGCCTGACGGCGCAGGACATGCGCGACATCGGCGCCTGGTTCGCCAGCCAGAAGGTGCTGCCGGGCCTGGCCGACGACAGCGTGATCAAGTCCGGCCCGAACGCGGGCAAGAAGTTCTATGTCGTCGGCCAGCAGATCTACCGCGGCGGCGATGCGGCGCGCGGCGTGCCCGCCTGCATGGCCTGCCACGGCCCGACCGGCGCGGGCAATCCCGGCCCGGCCTATCCGAACATCGGTGGCCAGCATGCCAAGTACGTTGCCGACCGCCTCACCGCTTTCCGTGGCGGGCTCGTGCTCGGCAAGGACGACTGGGCCAAGCCGGAAATGGCGCAGGTCGCGAAGAACCTGACCGACGAGGAAATCCAGGCGCTGGCGACCTATGTCGAAGGCCTGCACCCGTCGGCTGACGATGCGGGCGCCAACGCCAAGCCAGCGCCTGCGGCCGCTTCGCCCGCGAGCGCGGCGGCGAGCGCTGCGTCCCCGGCCGCCAGCGACGCATCCGCTTCGCATTGAACCATCGCGCGGATCCGACGGTCTTTCCACGCGGGCCGCAGCCAAGCCGACCCGCCGATCGACCGCCACCATGAACCTCACCAAGGATTCGCCCATGCCTTCCAAGCGCACCGTCCTGCGGCCTGTCCTGCTGGCCTCGGCCTTGCTGCTCCTCGCCGCCTGCAACTCGAACAACCCCGAGACCCCGGCGCCGGAAGCGTCTCCTCCCGCTGCCGCGTCGCCTGCGAGCGCGCCGGCCCCTTCGGCCTCGAACGGCAATGCCGCTTCGCCGGCTGCGTCGCCGGCAACTTCTCCCGCCGAAGCCGCGAGTGCAGCGAGCAGCGCCAGCGCCGCCGCGACGAACGCCCCGCCGCCGCCCGCGGGCATGCCGCCCGGCCCGACGCCGGTCGAAGGCACCGACTACACCGTGATCGACACGCCCGACCAGCCCAGCGGCGACAAGGTCCAGGTGACCGAAGTGTTCGGCTATGGCTGCCCGCACTGCAACGCGCTGCAGCCGAGCCTGTCGGCGTGGGAAGGCAAGCTGCCTTCGGACGTGCAGTTCACCTACCTGCCCGCCGCGTTCGGTCCGGGCGCGCCGCATTGCTGGGACGAGTTCACGCGTGCCTTCTATGCCGCGCAGGCCATGGGCATCTCCACCGCGAAGAGCCACGTCGGCGTCTACAAGGCGGTGTGGGACCAGCATCGCTTCAACGACTGCACCGACATCCCGAAGATCTACGCGGACTTCGGCGCCGACCCGAAGGTGTTCGCCTCGACGATGCTCAGCTTCGCGATCAATGCGAAGATCTCCAACGCGCACGAGCAGGCGGTGCACTGGGGCGTGGATTCCACCCCGACCATCGTCGTCGACGGCAAGTACCGCGTGCAGGAACTGGTCAACAGCGGGCCGCAGGGCATGCTGCACACGGTCGACTGGCTGATCGCGAAACAGCGGCCGCTGCACGCGAAGCACTGAATCGCCACGGCATTGTCGTCGCGCCTGCATCGAAGCCCGGCGTCGGGCTTCGAGCCTTGAGGATCCAGCCATGCCATCCCGCCGTGTCGCATCGTGGAGCGTCCTGCCAGGCTTGATCCTCGCCGCCATGTGGGTCGGTACCGCCATGGCGGCGGGCGCCACTGCGGCCCAGCCCGCGCAAGCCGCACCGGCACCGGTGGAAGGAACCGACTACTTCCCGATCGACTCGCCTGACCCGGTCACGGGCGCGAAGATCGAGGTGGTCGAGGTCTTCGGCTATGGTTGCCCGCACTGCAACGCCTTCCAGCCCCACCTCGCCGAATGGGTGAAAAAGCTGCCGGCGGACGTGCATTTCAGCTACCTGCCAGCGGCCTTCGGGGCCGGAGCGCCGCCACTTTGCTGGGACGAATTCGCGCGCGCCTTCTTCGTCGCGCAGACGATGGGCGTGGCGGAGAAAAGCCACGAGGGCATCTACAAGGCGGTATGGGAGCAGCATCGCCTGAACGACGACTGCGCAGCCATACCCTCGCTGTTCGCCGACTACGGTCCCGATCCGAAGGTGTTCGCCTCCACCATGCAGAGCTTTGCCGTGAGCGCGAAGCTCGCCGCAACGCACGAGCAGGAAGTCGTCCGCTGGGGCGTGGAAGGCACGCCGACGATCGTTGTCGACGGCACCTACCGCGTGGCCGCCGGAAGCGGGCGAGACATGCTGCGCACGATCGACTGGCTGATCGCGCGGCAGCGTCCGCTCCACGCGAAGCGGCGCTGAGGCGGCACGCGGTGCCATCGGCACAGCAGGGCACTGGAAGGACCACGCGCCGCCTGCGGCTGCTGAGCTGCAATATCCAGGCCGGCTCGAGCACCCAGCGCTATCGCGATTACGTCTCGCGTAGCTGGTCGCACGTGCTGCCGGCCGGCAAGCGCGACAACATCGCCGCGATCGCCGAACTGTGCACGGGCTTCGACATCGTCGGCCTGCAGGAAAGCGACGCCGGCAGCCTGCGTTCGGGCTTCACCAACCAGACCCACCGTATCGCCGAGCTGGCTGGATTCCCCTACTGGAGCCACCAGTCCAACCGCCGCGTCGGCGGCATCACCCACAGTGCGAACGGCCTGCTCAGCCGCGAGCGCCCGAGCGAGATTCTCGACTACGCCCTGCCCGGCCGCGTTGGCGGCCGCGGTGCGCTATTGGCCCATTTCGACCATGACGGCGAGCGTCTGGCCGTGGGCATCGCCCACCTTTCGCTCGGTTCGCAATCGCGCACCTCGCAACTGGACTTCCTCGGCGACCTGCTTGCCGACGCACGCCATGTCGTGCTGATGGGCGATTTCAACTGCGGACCCGACGCGCCCGAGATGCAGCGCCTTTTCCGCCGCACGCGGCTGCGTCCGCCGGCCAGTTTCGCCGCCACCTTTCCGAGCTGGAAGCCGGTGCGTGCGCTCGACCACATCCTGTGCAGCGAAGGCCTGCTGGCCGACCCGCCGCAGGCTCTGCCCGCCGGACGCTCCGACCACCTGGCGATCGCGCTGGGAATATCGATTCCCTCGAAAGACGCGGAAGACGCCCCGAGCGGGTGATCCCGGATTCCTTCAGCCGTCGGACGATCGCGGCCGGCAATCCGCGGACAAGACTTTGCCTGGAATGGGGCGCACGACGCGGGCAGGAACCCGGGAATCGCCCGATAAGACAGGTCTGCCTTGACTGTTCCAGGGAAGCGTATGCTGCGCGAAAAAGCCGCGTCGCAGGGGGATGCATGTCGCGAGCCGACGTCATCGGGATGTCGTTGCTGATCGGCCTTTGCGTCCCAACGGCGATGGCCGGTGCTCCGGGAACCGGGACCACCGATCTCAAGCCGGCCACCCAAACGGCTGCGCCCGATCGAGCCGAAGCCGACCGTCGCGTTTCCAGGGCACACGAGCTGCTCGATCGGTGGGGCGGCAGCCCCGAGCATCTGGAGGAAGCCCGGCAATTGCTGCAATCGGTCCTTCAGGCCGAACCCAGCCACGTCCAGGCGCATGTCGAGATGGCGCGCTATGAGCTGGACATGGGTGCGGACGACTGGGGAAGGCTTCGCCGCGACGCGGCCGGCCGTGCCGGCCGCCTGCTGGCCGCGGCGCAGAAGATCGATCCGGACAACGCCAACGTGCTGGTGCTGCTCGGCAAGCTTCGCGAAGACATCCATCACTACCCCGAGGCGATCGCGGCGCTGGACCGGGCGAAGGCCCTGGGCACGCCCAATCCCTGGCTCTACATCAACTATGCGACCACCGATGCGGCCATGGGCCGCTGGGAGCAGTCCGCCGCCAGCCTCCGGGCGCTGACCAGCGAGAAGGCTCACCTGGATCCGCTCACCGACGGCATGCGCGGCGCGGTCGACAATGGGTGGATCAAGATCCACGAGCACAACCGGGACGTACGGGCGCTGGCGGCCGAGTACCACCGCATGATCGCCCGCTCGCCGTGTTCGGCATGCGCGCATGCCAGCTATGCCGTTTTCCTGCTGGCATGGCGCAACGATATCGACGGAGCGGTCGACGAGGCCAACAGGGCCAACGGACTGGCAGAAGGGTACGGCGGCGACACGTTGGCCCTGGCGGACTACGTGAGGTGGGATCAGTTACGCAACCATGATCCGGTCGCCGCGCAGCGCTTCCTCGAGGCGGCCCAGTCCTGGATGCCCGACCGCAACAGGATGGTCAGGTACGCCCTTCGAGGCCTCGGGCGAAGCCCATTGATCCAGCACCTGGTTGCCAGCTTCGTCGCCGACGGGCTCTCGCTCGATGCCGCCGATGACGAGGGTTACACGGCACTGCTGTGCGCAATCAGCTGCGGATACCCCGAATCCGTGCCATGGCTGCTCGACCATGGCGCCGGCGTGGACACGCGCCAGACCTACGACCACTCGACCCCGCTGGTCGAGGCCGCGTTCGACAACGACCTTCCCTCGCTCCTGCTGCTGGCGCGCCGCGGCGCCGACGTCAATGCGGGCAATCGCATGGGACGAACGGCGCTGTGGTTCGCGGTCTACAACGACAATGAGCCCATGGTCCGTGCCTTGCTGGGAATGAAGGTCAAGGTCGACCAGACGGGCGAGGACCACGACACGCCACTGATCCAGGCCGCGAAAAACGGGCTCACGCCGATTGCCAGGCTGCTGCTGGATGCCGGAGCCAACCCCACTATCCACCTCGGCTCGCTCGTCGCGGCAGACTTCGCTGAAACCAGCGGACATCCCGACACGGCCACACTCATTCGCTCGCGGATGAAATGACACCTTGGCCCCATCAGGGGCCACCAGCCGACCATCGCTGCTGCGGTTCCTTGACCCACTCGACGGGTTCACTGTCACGGCGTGCGCAGGGTCAAGCCGTTGCGGCTGTTACAGGAAATTTTTAGTCGTCCACCGCAAATTCGGCTGCACCCGCGATGGATGACTCCCAATCAAACTTGTGCAGGTGATTTGCCACAAAAAACCCGCCTTTCGGGCGGGTTGGATGGGCCTATTTGATTGATTTAACTGACACTTTTGTTTGGTGGCTATGGGTGGACCCTCGGCATTATGAGACCGTAAACGGAAGGCTACCGCACTATTTGCAAAATGGCCTTATTGAACATAGCGCGCTATAACTTCCTATTCTAGAAAGACTTTTAAATTAGAATTTGTAGCTTTTGTTGTGACTCAATGAAACTTCAGGTCCGCATCCCGGAAATTTTCCCCAGAAATCTGTCACGGTAACAGCCCACAAACTTGACTCAAGCATCGGTTCGGGAGAGGCTCGGCACGACCCAGCGCAGGCCTGCCGATGCCCTCCAGCTCCGAATCATCGCCGGCTCCATCACCGCTGGCCGACCTACTGGGCTGCGATGGTCAACAGCGTGACTACGACAGTGTCATTGCCGCTGCTGGTCGCTGTCGAGTGGCGGTCGAGCGGCTGCTCGGCCCGGATTGGTGGCAGCACTATGTTCCGGCCGCCATCGCTGAGGAGCTTGGTCGAGCCGGGGAAGCGGCTTCCCACCGCACAGGTCCCCGCAGGGACAAGAGCCATCATTACGGTTTGGGCCTCCCGGTTACTTTCGTCGCGCTCGGCTTGCCCCTTCCGAAAGGCGCCGCAGACGGATGGACGATTCTCCAGAGCATTCTCCTGGCTGGTGTGCTGCTCCGGAACCGGACCGGGACCACGCCAGGCCGAGTGCATATCGATGCAATCGCGCAATTCCTGACGTCCACCGAGGGTGCAACAAGCGACGTCAGTGAGAGATTGCGGTTCATCCGTACGCTCTCGATCGAAGAGCCACTGGCGGCGATTCTCGCGACCCTCGAGCAGGCCGTCGACCTGCCCAAGGGATTCAAGCTGGGCCTTGCCGAGGTCATTGCGGGTCTTCAGCGCTCCCGTCGGACCCTGCCGGGACGACCGAAGGAACCGAAGACCCCTGGTCCGACCCGGCCTCCGTCCGGTGGTCAGGGCCGGCCCGTACGCACTCTTCAGGACGACGACGATGCGGTCGAGATGGACGTCCTCCCGGCCCTGCCGCTGTCAAAGGAGGCGAGAGAACATGCAGTCGATTCTGCCGAAGCGGTCATGGAACAGGTGGCCGCGACCCTCGCAAGCCTTTCGGAAGCGGCGCCCGATCAGGGGTATCACGAACGCGAAGCGCTGGCGAAACGCCAATTCCTCGATCTCCGGCATGCCCTGTGGGCACCCGAGCAATGGGATGCGCTCACGGGACTTGAGATGTGCTCGGCCGTCAGGAACTGGTTGCTCGCCGCCGAGACCGCGGCCGGGGTCTCCAATCTTAAAGATCTGGAGTCGGCCCTCCTGACTCTGCTCGTCGGCTTGACGGGATGGAAAGATGAGACGGTCTGGACAACACCGATCATCCGTCGCCCGGAGGACATTCCCCCGAAGCACAGGCGGGCAGTCATTCTCGAAAATGGCTCGATCACCTTCCCGGTACCACAGATAGGCCAGCGGTACGACCCACATAAAAAGGGACACGGAGTTCTGGTCGTTCCGGTGGCCACTCAGGTCACCCTGAGGCTTCCGGACCGTATGGTCGAGTTGCTGCGCAGATACTCCGCGTTGCAGCCGCGCCCTCCGGCATTCTGGCTGGCGACCGAGTTGGGCCCCTTGAGGGAAAACGTACGGGGCCTGCAGAAGGAAGTCCGTCTCGACGAACCGCGCGAGACGTTGGCTCGCCTGCGCAATGCTCATGCATTGCGGCTCATCAACTTCGGACAGGACCTGCCGCTGGCGCAGATGGCCTGCGGTGAGTTGCTCGGAGTGGACGATGTCGCGCTGAGCTATGTCAGCTGCCCCGCCGCCCGGCTTCAGGCGCTGTGTGGACTCGTCTGGGAAGCCCATGGCTATGGCAAGTGCACCGGCGAGCCGGAGGATGCACGGTTCGGAGGAAGCCAACTTCAAATCGCCGATGAAACCGCACACAGGCTCGTCGAGCGCATCAGGACCGGGCTCTCGTACGGGAAGTCTCCTGCGAAGGCTGGCCGTGTGAAGCTGATGGAACTGCATACCGCGCTGGCCGCCGCTGTTGCATGGCTCTTGTGTGCCGGCCTCGGGCTACGTCCCAACGCAAGGCTTGGGAAGATCACGAGCAGGAATTTCTCCATGCGGGGCTCCTGCCTGGTGGCCGTCGACAAGGTGCTTGACGAAGGGCATCTGGGGCGACTGGTGCCGCTGCCGCCGACGATCGCGCAGACGATCCTGGCATACGGTCGCCATCTGGAAGCCCTGTCGTGCAGTCGGGAGGCGCCCAGTTTCATCAAGGAAGCCGCGCGCGCTGCGCTGGGCGGCGCGGGACCGCTGTTCTTCATTCCAGGAAACGGCAGGGTCGAACCGTTGTCGCTCGACGTCATGCGAAAAAGCCTGCCCCACAACTGGATGCTGCCGGTGAACGTGTTCCGGCACCGGATCTCGACTGCGCTGCGGGGACTGGAATGCCCCGGGGTCTATGCAGAAGCACTGCTGGGCCACATCGAACTGGGCATCCAGCCTTTTGGCTCGGAATCCTTCATGGATCCGCTGGCGTACCTGGCGACCACCTCGCGTTATCTGGAGGACCAGCTCAAGCGCGATGGATGGGCGCCGCTGCAAGGACTGGCTGGTCGGGAAGACTTTCAGTGGGAAGCGCGGCCTCTAGGCAACTGGGTCCTGAGCTTGCGGCAGGATCACGAGACATCGGTCGAGGCCCTTCGTTCCGGCCGGCGACAGGACTTCGACAGCTATCGCGACGAGCATTGGGACACGATGCTCGAGCGCGTGGATCAGGCGATACAGGAGCTTCTTCCAGCCTTTGAGACGTCCCATGGCGGCAAGCTGGACCGCGAGTCCGTTCTGGCGCTTCGCACACACCTGACCGAAGCGGCCAAAAGTCAGGCAGAGAGCCGATTGCTCGTCGAAGCTCTTCGGGCTCGTCTCGTTCGGGCTCGCGACGCGCGGCAGTGGAAGATCGCACGCCTGCCGTTTTTTCACACTGGCCCAGTCGAGCCCAGCCCGTTTCATCCTGACTATCCGGCAGTGCTCGAATCGTTCCTTCAGCTCCGTCAGTTCTTCGTCGATGTTCTCAACGGAACCCGTCGGCCGCCTCGGCCGATGACGGCGCGGACCCGACTCATCCTGGCCCTGATCCTGTGGCATGGCGTGGCCGACTGGGATCGGCTGACTGGCATCCTGTCGAATCTGCACCGTGCCCGGCCGGTCAATGGGCTCGACGATGCTGTCATGGTTCCCGTCCCGATCGTGATGGAGTCGCAGAGGGGTCTTATCCCGCCGGACGTGGTCGAGGAAGCAGCTTTCCCGCCCCCGGAGGTGGCCGAGATCCTTCGCGGTCCGCTCGCAGCCGCCGCAGCGTCGTTCGTCAAGAAAGGACATCCGATCACGGCAACGGCGGCCCAGTTGGGCATCGAAATTGGCGCGGCTCTTCCGATTGGCATCTCCAACGCCCCTGCGCGCGAACTCCTTCCCGTCCTTCTGGAGGCCGCGAGAATCGTCCACCTGTTCGAACACGCGCCTCCCATGCGGGATGTCTGGGCGAATCAGATGTCGTCCCTGGGGCTGCCAGCCCATCGCATCGACAGGCTTTTCACCACGGAACCGATTCATCTCGTGGATACCCAGTCAATTACCCACCGCGATACGGTGCCACGCCCTACGCGTAAGCGTGCGTACGGCGAGTCTGCACGGACATCGGCGCAAGCCTATCGCCTGCTTCGCGACGTACTGCGCGTACCGCGCGGAAAGGCAAAAAAGCTCCCGCTCAGCGGCACAACGATGCCGGTGCAGACCGAGGATGCAGCGATGCGGCACGCCATAGCGGCCGAGGTGGATCTGTATCTGGCGCAACAGAGTCAAGGCGATGGCCTGTGCCAGCTTCTAGGTCAGTACGCTCGCCAACTTCTGACGCAAAAAGGCGCCTCGGGCGAGTGGCTTCGGCCCGCAACCCCCTACGGCTATGCCGTGCACGCCGGAGCGTGCCTGGTCAGTACCCATCCGAATGCAAGGCTTCTTCAGATGGAGGCTGAAGAACTGTTCGGGATCTATCGGGATGCGATCCGGGAGACCAAGAAGCGCTACCAACCGTGGGTCGCGCGATATCTCTCGTATTTCCACGCCTACCTGGTCCAGGCGCACGAAGCGCCTTCGGTTGACTTGAGGAGTCTAGGAGGCTCGATCGTCGGCTTGCCGGAGGTCGGGTTTGTCACGCCTCGGGAATATCAAGCCGCGGTTCGCACCCTGTCATTGCTGTGTTCGGCACCTGGCGCCTATTCCACCGTGGAAGGCCAGCAGGCGACCCAAGCCATCGCGCTGGGCTATGCAACGGGGGCACGCACCTCCGAGGTCAATCTGCGCGAACGCCGTGATCTGGTCGTCGAGGACGGCCGCTCCGCGTTACTCATTCGCGGCAACCGCTTCACGGGGTTGAAGACACGGTATTCCGCGCGCGTCCTGTCGCTGGAAGGCTGCTTCCGTAGCGAGGATCTGGAAAGGATCAAGGACAGCAACGCGATCCTCCTGCGGGGCCACACAAGCAGCGCGCCACTATTTCCGGACACCGATGTGCCTGATGCCCCGACGGATCCCGACGTGATCTCGCGGCATATCGGACAAGCGCTGCGGTCCGCGACCGGCGAACCGGCCGCCAGGCAGTATTGGCTGCGTCACAACGCCGCATCCATGGAGCTGCTCGCGCTGTTCGGCGACGAGGAGCTGATCAGCGCGGTGAAGCGGGACGACGACATCCTCGTGCCGTTCCCGCAACAACTCTCCACATCGGCGCGCGCCCAATGGCTGGGCGGCAGCGATGTCCTTTCGCAGATCC
Source organism: Lysobacteraceae bacterium (assembly GCA_036496805.1). GTDB lineage: Bacteria > Pseudomonadota > Gammaproteobacteria > Xanthomonadales > Xanthomonadaceae > SZAS-103. The sequence continues at coordinate 12,333 of DASXKN010000030.1, read as the reverse complement.
ATGCTGCGGCGTTCCGTGCGCGGCGCGGGCATTCCACGATGCGCACGAGCATCACCACCTACGTTCACACGATCAACCTCATTGAGCCCACCGCTTCGCGCGCAGCCATGACGAAACTGACCAGCAAGGGCGTGGGCAGTCTCGCCGACCGCAGCGACGAGTGGGTCAGGCAGACCGCCTCGCGATCCGGGCTGTCCATGAAGGACGCGAGCGCCTTTCGCAAGGTTCTGGTCAAGGCGCTTGCTGCTGGCAAGGCCGAGCAGGCCTCGGCCGAGCGCCCGGCGGGATCTGCCGCTGTCTACCTGTCGCGAGTAAGGCACGGCGCGTTGGCACGTGGCGTCGAATGTTACTTTCGCTCTGGCGAACTGGACGGGGCTGTGCAGCGCATGGGTTTGTCGCCGACCGCAGCGCGCCTCGCGCGAAGCACGCTGGAGGGCCTCGGGATCCAGCCAACGTCGCGGATACCGCGTGAAACCCGGTCCACATTGCTGGGCAGCAACCAAGGTTCGGTTCGACAGGCTTTCGACTTGCGCGACAGGATGATCGACGCGTCTGCACTCGAGGCACTGCTGGCGACGATGCGCGTGGATGGGAGGCGAAAGGACACAGCCACCACGACCCCATGGGAACTGATCCTCGGTGGTGCGGATGTCCGGGATCAGGTCATCCGGTGCCGAACACCAGGGGAGATTGTGCAGGTGTTCGACGGAATGTCGCGGCTGGCCGCCAGCGCGTTCCCTTCGCACCGGGCGGTGCTGGTGGTTCCGACTGGAACTGAAGCCGCGACCATCGAGAACGATATCCGCGCCGGTGGACTGCGGCTCGCGAAGGCCGAGGTGGTCGAGCGGAACCTCGCAGGGCCTCGGTCAGGATTTCTGCCGCTCGCTGTGTCGCTCCAGTCGCAGGGCCGGCAGATCAGGTTGTCCACATTGCTCGTTGCTGCTGTTACGTGGAGTATCTGGTCGGCCTTGCGTCGCGCGACTTGACGGCCTCGGATTCCCCTGATATTCAGACGATGCTACAAGGCGCAAGCTCTTGTAGTGCCTCCACCCAGGGCGATTCCGGAGTGATGGGAGACCCTTTCGGGGGATGTTCAACCTTAGGCACACGCGCCGGGTCAATTCAGGGTCAGTGCGCCCTGACAAACTGGACGCCGTTGGCCAGATGTCGCGCCAACACCCTGGTCGCTCGTTGACCAGCGGGAGTTCCCCAGCGGGGAGCATAAGTCCCCACCATCATTCCGCGCTGTCGGACAGGTCTTGTCCGAACAAGTCGCGCGCCGCCGACTGGCCGAGCCGTCGCGGCATAGCACATCTCCTTCGCGAGCAGGTTCTTTAAATCGCGCTATCGAGCGGGGTTCTCCGACAGAACCGCTCCGAGAACACCCACTCAGACGTGGGTTTACGAACCCACCCGGGTTTCCGGGCGGAGCATGCTTCAAGCCGCCAGTTCCTCGAAGGGCGCCCCGATTCTCCGACGACCTCTTGCAGGTCTTGCTCTCCGCGGATGCGCGCGCCGCGAAGTGCCTACTCGTTCTGACAGAACTTGACCTATGACACCGAGCACAGGGCGCGCGCCACCTCTCACAAATTGACTTGAACCAGGAGAACAAGATGAGCCTCAACGAAAAGCCGGAAAAGCTCGGACGAGAAAATGCACCCGATGAAGCCTGTGCCTCGCCGCCTCCGGCGAAGGCGCGCGCCTGCTTTGTTCTGGGCTACAAATATGATCCGGCGCTCGCTGCCGAACCCATCGGCACCGTGCTCGCCACGCACCGCGCAGCTGTCGTCCACGCGGAGAAGACGGCCGCGGCACTGGTCAAGCGGTACCCTCAAATTCATGTCGAAGTAGGCAACCCCGTTTTCCTCCGTGAACGTGACTTGGCCTTCAATTTCACTGTATCGATGGAGGCGAAGGAGCCTGAATTGCTTGCAGCCAGCACCCGGCTCGAAGAACTCCTCCGGAGCGAGCTCAGAAGCATTGAGATTGCGACGTCCATGCTCCGAGCCGGGCACATCGCCCTCGCTCGTGTCATCGAAAACGGGCTCGCTGATCTGCCGCGCATCAAGGCTGCGCCTGCAAACCAGAGCGAGATTGTTCGAATCGACATGGATGGATCACTCTACATCACGGTAGCCAAGGGTCTGGACGATGTGAGGGCGCATCGGTCGTTGTTGAAGGCAGCCGAAACTGCAAACAGCTGCGGGATGCGGATCTCCGCAAAGTTCAAGAAGGAGAACTACGACTACCCTGTGCTTCCTCCGGGCGCGACGAAACCGGATTGGATTGCGACGGCGTGTACGGTCGAGGTCGCAAAGGTGACCGGCTTTCTGGAAACCAGCAGGGTCGTGGAGATCCGCGTCGGCAAAGTAGTTCATACGCTCGCGGTCAAGCATGATGAGTCTGCTGCTTACGCCGCGGCGTTCCGGAACTCTCGTTTCGTGCGCATCCGCCTAAAAACTTCTCGGCCGGGCAATCCCTTCCAGACGGATGATCCCAAGTACAACATCGATGAGACCCTGGAATTCATGGATCACGATGGACAGCAGAAGATCGACTTGCAAGGTGACTAGGAACCCAGCCTGCTGCTAGGTACCTGAAAACTGGGTGCTCGCCGGAAATGGTCGGCGAGCACCGCTTGACAGCCATCCACCGTGTTCCTCTGGCCGGTCGCACGGGATGCAACGCCTTACCTCGAACACGGCGCCGACGTGGTGCCCTCGCGCAAGGCAATTTGGGACGGAGCGAACATGCGAATCCTGACGAGCGACCAGATGCCCTTGCCATTCCTTTCCTACCGATGCTAGCAGGTCTGGTCACGAGTGATGTCTCGACAGCGTCCGAGGCAGGCGCGGATCGGGGTATCTGCCCGAAGCACGCGTCTCCCCAAGATTTCGAGGCGGCCAAATTCCAAGCCGCCCGGATCGAAGCAAATATTGCGGGGAAGAGAGCTCGTCAGAACTGGTAGTGTCGCCAGTGATCCGGAATGTCCCGGTTCTGCAAGTGCCGCTCGCGAGCCACGTGAATGGGACTGTAGCCTTGGGCCTTTGCCCAGTTGGCTGCTTCCCTCTGCGTGTTGAATGTAGCGACTTCACGCCCGTTTGCAACGACGGCGTGATGGATCGTTCCAGCATTGCGGTCGGAAGACAGGGGTCGGTGTTCGATAAATGCAGCTGTCATGTCAGTCTCCTCAAAGTTTACGAGTTTGCGCAGGCTTCGGACTCCCGATGTCTGCTTAAGGGCGCACTTGGCCGCCTTCACCCTAGGTCAGAGATGTCTCACCTGGTGGGACAGTCCTTGGCCAATTCCACCTCCGGTCGTGAGGGTGCCGCAGCCCATCTGTCACTTTTTTCCGGAGGCATCGCGCAACGCCGGTGATGCGCTGAGTGCTCCGGACGAAATGGCTTTCCAGACGTCGGGGTTGTTCATATAGCCCGTGTGCGCCTTTGTCGGATCTTCGATGATGCCGAACCAGCGCATTGCATTGTTGACAGTCACGTTTGTGACACGGACATTGGCTTCCATTGGAAGGTTGTCGTACCACTTTGGAAGGGAGTAGCTCAGCAGATCGTTGGGGTCGCTGAATGCGACAATATCAAGCGCGCCTGCGCGCGAACCGTCAAAGCTGTAGGCGCTCCGCATCAGCGCAAAATCGTAAAGCGAGTCCCGCCGTTTCGGATCGGCCATCGGCGGGACCAGAACTTTTGCAATCGCCGCAGTTCCCGCGTTGGGCTGTGCGCCCTTCACCTGAGGCGCGAATCCGGAATCCTGCATGGAGTGGCGAGACCCACTCTGGTCGCCTTCTGCAACGGTGGCTGGCTCCGATTGATGCGCGTTGGGTGACGGCACCTTTGCTGGCAACGGCGGGGCGTTGACGCTCGGAGCGTTCTGAGCTTGTGCGGGGATCACCCACTCGCGAATCGTAGGCTGGGCTTTCAGCACAAACGAACCTGGATACGTGAAATTCAGCGGTGCCGAGGGATCCAGCGTTGTCATGGTGATGCGGGCGTTGGCCAATCCGAGTAGCGGCAGCTGGTTTGCCATCATGTAGATGGCGGACGTATGGGCAAACAAGCGTCCCAGCGCAGGCTTGGCCTGCTTGATCTCTTCATCTGTAAAGACTGGATCGTTCCGCAATTTGGTACCGCCAAGGCCAAGAACGACATCGAATACGATGCGGCTGCCGAGACTGTGGGTCACGAAAATGTAGCGTGTTGGATTGCCATTGTCGGGCGGAATCGAGTCCCATCGGCACTTTTCAGTGATCACCGTAGGCGGACGGGTGGATCCTGGCCACGGTTCGTCCTTGAGAACGCGGCACAAGGCATCGGCTACGCCGTGCTCGATCGATACCCCATAACTACCCGCATAGATGACGGCATCGGCGAGATTGCGATCCAGCAGTGTGTCCTTCAATGTGCCGTTGATGAGCACGCGCTTCTGCGCATAGGTGCCTTTGATCGGTGCCGGGCAACCGTCGGCGGTAGCCGCCCCGCTGGTGCCATGACCTGTCGATCCACCGGGGCTGGGAGGCGAGATGTCGAAATCGAGTTGCTTGTCCTTCAACCACGTATCGAGCCCCGACTAGGTAATCTCGATGGCGTCCACCTGCTTCGTGGTGGCTCTCACGGTGTATTTTCTGCGTTCGACCACCGTCAATGACTGCCGGTCACCGTCATCGAAATCCTCAATATCGAGTCGGCCGAACGAGTCCTGTTGCTCCACTAGTCCGAGCGATGTCGCTCTTTCGCGTGAGAACCATCCGTTAGCCGGATCCAGGGCAAAACCCGGACAGTGGTCGCCCATTCCGTGCACGAAGATGATCACGGTCTTGCCTCTAGCTTGGGCAATCTTCTCGTTGAGGCCGTTGCCACCAAGGCCCATGGCGGCGGCGGGTTCGCGTCCGGCGTTCCCAAGCGTGTTCACCTCGAATTCGGAACAGCCCGCGAGCATCGTGGGAATCGCCAAGGGCAGCAGCACGATGAGCGATGCCCACGCGGTGTAACGCCGCGATGGGCGCCCGCGCTGAGGGGGCGAAGCCATGGCGACGACGGGCATGGACGATGTCGTAGGGCGTGACCAACCGCGACCGCGTGCGAACTGACGGATGCGTTGCATGATCGCCCCCTCAAGCTGCTGTCGGCGGAGAGCTAGCCCCAGAATCCTTGACAGCCGGGCAAGTGGAACTCCGTCCCCTGGTTTAGCATAGCCATGATCCAACGTCCGAGCGCCCATCGGCCCGCGTCAATCAGCTCCTCCGCCGCGCTCGCATCACTTGAGTAACTGGAAAAGGCTCTGGTCGCCGCCAGACATTTGTGAGCCAGTCACGGAAACCATCGGAGCCACCCGGTCGCAGCCATCTTCCAGACTAGCGCCGTCTCTCGGCAGGAACCTGATTCCTGTGTAGGAAGAGTCCTACGTTGGCGTGTTCTGCACAGATCCGGCGGAGTTGACCCACGTTGACGTAGTACTCCCACCTGTAGCCCAAACGGGCATGCCAGTCGTTGTATTGAAGATCATTCGCCCTGCGTACTTTCCGGTCACGTTTACGGGCTGCGTGGCACTGTTCAATTGCGATGTAATCGCGGTCGATCGCGTCTCTTTTACAGGAACAAACGCTCCGTTCACACAAAGGAAGTCGTACACCACGTTCGGCTCGAGCCCTAGGGACCCCTCGGGCACAGAGAAAGGAACGGTTGTTGTAGAACCCGTGCCGCTCGCCACTATGATTTTCGAGTTCACCGCCGTGAGGGTAAATCGTTGACCATTTTCGGGTTGCGTCCCGTCAGAATTCGTGACCGTGTCGATTGTGGTCGTCAACGAGTAATTCAACCTGACATCTGACATACCTGGCTCGAGCACTATGGTCGTGCTCAAGTCTGCATTTCCGGTATAGCCGCCTCGACGCTTAGGGAAGAGAAGTGCCGAAGGATTTGCGTACGCGGTAGTGTAGTAGGGAGACGTCAACGGTGGCGATGCATTGGGATCCGGCGTTACGAACATTACGTCTTCGACCAGAATTCGAGTGTGAACTGTCACTGTCGGATTGTTGATCGCTGTATCGCCAGCGGGAGAGGTGGCGGGATTGAATCGTGGCTTCCGAATCGCGATGTTGTCGACACCATCGACAAGCACGATCCCGCGATCGGTGTTGTCGAAATTGTGATTTCTGATCTCGATGTCGGTGCCTTGAACGATCGACATGTCGTAGGACGATCCATCGGCACCATTGGCAAAACTGGTACAACCAATGAGATCAATTTGGCGCGGCGCTCCTAGCCCAGAACTCTTGCCAAACAGCCACCCTTCGCTGAGCGATTGCTCCACGTGCACAGAAAGAAATTGTGAGTTTTGCAAGAATCCAATCACGATTCCATTGAGGTCACTCGAATCGACTTGGCCTCCCATAACGATTACATTCCTTGTAGTTCCTCCATCGTGTTCCTCGTCGAAATGAGCCAACTGCATTCCTCGCCCGAACCTGGAGATCTCGACGTTCGACAGAATCGTCATGTTAGTGACACCGTAGTTTGGAAGGTCAACGAGTTCGTTGTCGTCCCCATAGATTGAAAAGCCCGTTCCCGTCGCATGAGCACCCCCGGTGTGTCTCAGAGACCCACCATCGAGCCGCATGTCGCAGTATCGGATCGCCCAATTTGAGATGCCGCGGAATCCTTTGCCAGCCAAGTTTGGTACGTAGAGGCTCACGTCTTCAATCAGCGAGCCAAAGTCGGTGATGTTCCGAGTGTCGAATAGCCAATCAGTGTTCTCTGCCGCGCCGACGATTGAGAGCCCGCGAATACGAACGCCCCTTAGCGGCCTCGAAGCCGACCAGTCGCCATAGACTTCGAGCGCAGGAGCAACCGTGTCCGCGATCTGAACGAGGACCGTACCTTTGTAGTTCGAGCTAACGCGCGCGTCGCAAGAGCCAGCGCCTTGAATGTGTATGTGATTGAGTGAAAGCAGCGACGTATCAGACTCGTCAATGCGCCATGTGGTGAGTGGGATCAACCCGGCCGGAAGATCAAGTCGATAGCCGAACTGCGCGGCGTAGTAGATGGCTTCTTGAAGCTTGTCCGTCAAGTCGTTCGTCATCGCATAGTTGGCGACCTCATCGCGATCAGCGTCGCTGTCGAGAACTTCCATGAAGCTGAACCTGTCCCTGGTCTTGGAGCGGGCGCTGATCGCAGGAAACAGGGACATGAGCCGTGTCACGTCCACCAGTGAACCGTCGACTGTGGTGTCGAGCGGGACTGGGTTCACGCTGAGCACTTGTACAGTTGCCGGGGGCGCCGACGTGAACGTCACCGTCGTCGACAACTCGCCTAGGTGGGTGACGGTATAGCCGGTTGCCAATTGCAGTGTGAGCTCGCCCGAATCGTTATCGGCGAAGTACACATCGAGCACATCGGCCGAATACGCCGGAGGTCCCGCGAAGACCGTAGTGCTGCCATCGCCAGGCGCGATCCTGCGGCGGTTGTCGGTCGTGATCATGCAAGACTCCGGTCAGCTGCGGGCGTGCCCACAAAAGACCACCTCGCTGGCGTCCCTTCAAGACTCCCGAGTCCGAGCGTCTGACAGCTGTGCTAACAACGTGGACGGACTCTATTCGCCGGGCGCTTCCATACGACGCGCGACAGTATTGCTGCACTAAAATCGTCTAGTTTCACTGGCGAGCTAGTAACGCTAACAAGACCGCAAGCGACTGCACACGCCGGTATTGTCAGACTAAAAATCGCGAGCCGCAGAGAGGTCGACGTGCGTGATGTCAGCTCGCAAGGATCTGCCACTCCAGCATCGCGGCAGAACGACGGGCCTTGTAGGGTCCCGCGATCGACCATATGGCGTTCGTGGTTGAAGTGGTTGTGGAAGGCGGCATGCACGGAGGCAAACTTCTGGAGCGTGCTCATAAGCCTGAATCGGTGCATCGCACGCTCACGCCGTCGGAACGGTTGATGCGAATTTTCGGCCCGATTGTTGATCCATTGTCCGCCGCATTCCTGGCGGTCGGCATTGCCGATCACCTTCATCGCTGCGGCGTATGACCGCAGCTTGTCGGTCACGATCACGTAAGGACGACCGTATCGCTTCATCAACTTCTTCAATAGGACAGGTGCCGCCTTGCGATCCCGGCGTTTCGCGGCGATAGCCTCCAGAACCTCACCCTCGTGGTCGACGGCGCGCCACAGGTAGCGCAACTGGCCGTTGATCTTGACGAACACCTCGTCGAGGTGCCACCGCCATTGCGGTATGCAGTGCCAAACGCTGCTGCGCTTCTTCCCGATATCGGTCGCGAACAACGGACCGGAGCGGTTCCACCACTGCCGCACCGTTTCGTGGCTCACCTCGATTCCACGTTTGGCGAGCAGGTCTCGACCTAGCGAAGCGACAGTGGATACTTCACATACAACAGCACCCCGCGCGGATCACTTCTGGCGAGCTGTTGAAGTAGCAGAATGGATTAGCCATGGAGCCAGACTACCGACCTAGCAGGCGGCTCGCAATTTTTGGTCTGACAAAGCCGTAATCCGACTTGCCGCGATGCAGCTGTCAGTCAGCCACGGAATCGGAAGCAGGTCAGAGGTCAAAACGCGAGGTAAAGCCTCACAGGTCGGACAAGGCGTCTCTGAGCTTGCCGAGCGCTGCCTTGTGGAGCTGGGACACGCGCCCTTTCGTCACGCCCATGCGAGCGGCAATTTCCTGGAAGGGCACGAACTGGAAGTAGTGGAGCTGCAGAATCATCTTCAGACGATCGGGCAGCATCGAGACCGCGGAGGCGATCCGCTCTTCCAGCTCAGCGGTGCGCGCGTATTCGAGACCCCCTTCCCTGGCTAACATGTGGCTCGCGGCCTCATCGAGCAGATAACCCGTTCCCAGCCCTAGGATCGAATCGATTACATCGTTGAACGCGCTGCCTTCCGATGGCGCGTCATGCAGATCGTTCAGGCGCTCCGCAAAACGGGATTCGTCAGACGGCGCGAGTCTTTCACCGAGAATGGCGCGCAGACCATTGAAGACGGCACCTCGTACGCGCGGCTTCGCGTAGGCGCTGAAGGGAATGCCACGCGTCGGGTCGAACCGCGCCATCGCTTCCAGCAAGCCGATCGTCGCGTTCTGGACGAAATCCTCGCGATCCACGTTGTAGACGCGTAGCCGTCGATGAACGCTCTTGGCAATCGCCGAGGCCCAAGGCACGTAGTGCAGGAAAAGCCGATCACGCGCCCGGTCGTCATCGTGGACGCGGTAGCGAGTCCAGAGCTCCGGCTCGGCGATCTCCTGCATCGGCGCGCCGTCAGGACCAGTAGCTGCTCAGCAGCGCCTTGGACACCAGCACCCAGCCGTCGATGAGCACGAATAGGAGGATCTTCAGAGGCAGGCTGATAGTTGCCGGCGGCACCATGATCATGCCAAGCGCCATGAGGACGGCGCCCACCACCAGGTCGATCAGGAGGAACGGAAGGAAGATCACGAACCCGATCTGGAAGGCGGTCTTGAGCTCACTGAGCAAAAATGCCGGCATGAGATTGCTGAAACGGATGTCGTCGATGGTCCTCGGTGGGGGCGCGTGCGCCATTTCGAGGACGGCCCGCAAGTCCGATTCGCGCGTCTGGCTCACCATGAACCTTCGAATCGGAACCGCGCCCAGATCGACAGCCTGCTGTGCCGAAATCTTGTTGGCCAGGTAAGGTTTCAGCGCAGCCTCATTGACGCGGTCGGTGACCGGCGCCATCGTAAAGATCGTCAGACAGATCGCCAGCGTCATGATGACGGCATTGGGGGGCGTCTGCGGCAACCCGAGAGCGTGTCTGAGCAGGGAGAGCACAATGACGATGCGGGTGAACGACGTCATCCCGATCAGCAGCACCGGAACAAGGGATAGAAGCGACAGCAGGACGAGGTTCTTCAGCGCGGGGGAATAATCTTCCTTGAGCGCACCACCGACCAGATCAACGGGATTCGTGGCGGGCGTCGTTGCGACCGCGGTTACCGGTGTGGCTGCATGTGCGGCCCCAAACGCGCACAAGGCCAGAACGCCCGCACACAGCAGGAAGAAAAATCCAATCCGTTTCCAGTGCAGCCTACGCATGCGGCTCACCACTTTCCGTGCGTGGCTCCACGTGCAGGTGTGCTTGCGCTGTGGACTCGACGATGAGATACCGTTCCGGCCCCTCGCTCACCCGGTACACGAGCGTCTTCGGACTCAGGCGCAGCACCTGTTCGACCCGCAGCTTCGTTCCGGACGGACCGGTAGCCGCAGGATCGACGATCCAACGATTCAGCCATCCCTTTTTCCGCGCGAACAGCAGCACGACCAGGAACACGGCCAACAAGGCTGTCAACGCGAGCAGGACCGATCCGGCATCGGATGCGATGCCGTGGCTTTCCGGGCGAAACGGAATCGCCTGCACAGCGACATGCGCCGAGGCAGGCATCGACAGATTGGTCACGCCAGCTCCAGGATCCGAATCCCGAAGTGGTCGTCGATCGCCAGCAGTTCAGCGCGAGCGACCGCCTTGCCGTTCAGCATCAAGGTGACGGGCGCGTCTAGCGATTCGTTCATGCTGATCACGTCGCCCGACTTGAGGCCGAACAGGCGCTCGATCGACAGGCTCACCGTTCCCACCTGCGCGGCCAGGGATACCTGGACGTGCCCTATCAAGCCGATGTCCTGGGCATGCGTGTCGCCCGACTTGGACAAGGTTGGCACGCTCGCGAGCAGTGCGACGTCGCCGGCTATGCTGCTTTTCATCCGTGCTTTTCCTTCGTGTTGGATAAGTGTTGGCAACGGAACGCGCGCTGCCCCTCGGCAACGGCGATCCGGCCGGTTGCTACAACGCCATCACCGGAACCTGCTTGAAGCCGGACCAGCGCATCGAGCGCCACGTCGGTCCTGATGACATCGCCTGGCTTCAGGTCGACGGTTTGCTCGAGCCGCGCGCTACCCAGGTCCAGAACCGCATGCAGAACGACCTGTTCGGGAAGCACCGCATCGGCGCGCCCAACCAGACGCTCAGTGGCCGCCTGCTGCCGTGGCGCCAGTGCATCGCACAATCGTGAATCGAGGAACAGGCCCAGGCGAAGATCCGCGAGCATCCATGCGAACGACGCGGTTCCCTGCCGGGCTTCGAGCGGAAAGGTTGGTGCGATCACGCTGGCCGTGGACAGATCCTTCGCGCCGCCGCCGACGAGCATCTGCAGGAAGTCCCTGAGGCCACGTTCGCCAATGCCCGATGCCAGTCCATCGGCATCGGGAGCCGCAGCGCCGGCCAGGCGGCAGCCCAGCTTTTCCAGCGTGTCCGGTGGCATCGACATGGCCATCGTGCCAGCCGACCCACGGGCTTCGATCCAGCGGAGGGAGCCCTCCTCCCCAGGCTGCGACGACATTTCCGACCCGATCCGGGCCGGATCCACGGCCCATGCGTGCAGCCAGTCTTCCGCCCGCTGCTTCAGCAGCGAACGGACCTGTTCGAGGCGGGTCTTGCCCTGCCAACGCAGCGGGACTACCGACATCAACCGCCCCGCGTGCTGTTGTAGAGCTGCTCGAGCATGTCGTTGCTGACGGTCATCACGCGCGAGCTGGCCTGGTAGCCGCGTTCGATGATGATCATGTCGGCGAATTCCTGCGTCAGGTCCACGTTCGACATTTCCAGGCTGCCAGCCGAAATGCCGCCGAACCCGGCCGCATTGGGACGACCGAGCGTGCGCTGCGAGATCGCGGCGCCCGAGAGCAGCCGGCCGGCGTCCATGTGCAGCGCGTTCTCGTCCTGGAAGGTGGCCAGCGCGATCTGCGGACCCTGACGCGTCTCGGAACCGGCATAGCTCAGCTGGAGCACGCCGTTCTCATCGAACGACATGCTGGTCCGCCCAAGTACGCCGTGCCCATCCACGGTCTGTGCGGCCAACGGTGTACTGGAGGTGGCCAGGGACACGGTGCCGTTGAGACTGCCAGGCGTGCCGAAGTTCAAGGTCACCGGCTGTACGGCGCCTCCATAAGTGAGAGAAAGGTTGATCTGACTGGAGCCGGATTCCAGAGTGCCGTTGATGTCGAACTGGATCTGCCCGGTCCCTACAGTGGCACCCGTCTCGTCCGTCACGGTCACGGTGTAGTTGCCGGGCATTGGCGGCGTACCGGTCGCGTTGTTGGTGAATGTCGCCGTCAGGGAATGCGCCGTCCCCTGTGCGTCGTAGATGGAGAAATCGACGGGGGTAGTGGTCGAACTGGGCGAGAGATTGCCCGCGAAATTCACGCTGGTGGTGGCCTGCGCGGGGAGCGTCTTGGATGAACTGCTGTCAATCGACGAAAGATTTCCGTTGGCGTCGAAACCCATGACT
>DASXKN010000029.1:0-439143 GCA_036496805.1 Lysobacteraceae bacterium | reverse complement strand
GATTTCCGTTCGTGGTGTGCCTGTCGATTTCCGTTCGTGGTGAGCCTGTCGATTTCCGTTCGTGGTGAGCCTGTCGATTTCCGTTCGTGGTGAGCCTGTCGATTTCCGTTCGTGGTGAGCCTGTCGAACCATGGACGGATCGGCTGAAGGGCCGTTGTGGTTCGACAAGCTCACCACGAACAGGCGTTAGAGGTACGAACAGGCATGAGAGGTACGAACAGACGAGCCGGGTGCAAAGCTGTCCCAGGGATATCAGACTAGGTCGAACGACCTGGTCGCCCTCCCGAGCCCGCGATGACCAACCGCCACGACAGCATCCTCGCCACGGTCGGCAACACGCCCGTCGTGCGCATCAACCGGCTCGCGCCCGCGCGGGTGAACCTGTTCGTCAAGGTCGAAGCCTTCAACCCCATGGGTTCGGTCAAGGACCGCCTCGCGCTCGGCATCATCGAGGACGCCGAGCGCCGTGGTGACCTTGCTCCCGGCCAGACCGTGATCGAGGCCACCAGCGGCAACACCGGGATCGGACTGGCGATGGTGTGCGCGGTGAAAGGCTATCCGCTGGTCGTGGTGATGGCAGAGAACTTCAGCATCGAGCGCCGGCGGATGATGCGCTACCTCGGCGCGAAGGTCGTGCTCACGCCCGCTGCGCTCAAGGGCACCGGCATGCTCGCCAAGGCGACCGAACTCGCGCAGGCGCACGGCTGGTTCCTGTGCCGGCAGTTCGAGAACGAAGCCAACGCCGACATGCACTCGCGCACCACGGCGCAGGAAATCCTCGCCGCCTTTCCCGATGGATCGCTGCACGCCTTCGTCACGGGCTGCGGCACCGGCGGCACGCTCAAGGGTGTCGCGCGCGTGCTCAAGCAGCAATCTCCGGACACACGGATCGTCGTCTGCGAACCCGACAACTCACCCGTGCTCGGCAGCGGCATCGGCCAGCCGAGCCGTCCCGACGGCACGCCCGCCGAATCCCACCCGAGCTTCCGCCCGCACCTGATGCAGGGCTGGACGCCCGACTTCATCCCGAAGCTGACCCGCGACGCGATCGCCTTCGTCGACCGCATCGTGGCGATCGACGGCAACGACGCCATGCGCTGTGCGCGCGAACTCGCGCTGCGCGAAGGCATCTTCTCCGGCATCTCCGGCGGCGCCACCTTCGCCGGCGCGTTGAAGGTCTGCGCCGATGCGCCCGACGGCGCGAACGTGCTGTGCATGCTGCCCGACACCGGCGAGCGGTATCTGAGCACGCCGATGTTCGACGGCATCGGTGTCGACATGAGCGAGGAGGAACTGGCGCTCTCACGCTCCACGCCGGGCGCCCGCTTCGACGCGCCACCCTCGCCTGCGCCCGGCGCGCCCACCGCGCCACCGCCGGCGCCCGTTGCCGAGCCCGAAGTCACCGCCGAGATCGCCGACTTCGTCGAACGCGTCCTCCACGACGCCGAGCAGCCGGTCGTGCTGTTCGCGCTCGAGTGGTGCGAGTTCTGCTGGTCGGTGCGCAAGCTGTTCGCGCGCGCCGGCATTCCCTACCGCTCGGTCGACCTCGACTCGGCCGCCTACCAGCGCGACGACCCCGGCGGCCGCATCCGCGCCGCCCTGCGCGCGCGCACCGGCCTGCGCACGATCCCGCAGGTCTTCGTCGGGGAACGACTGGTCGGCGGCTGCACGGAAACCTTCGACGCCTTCAGGGACGGCAGCCTCCAGCGCACGCTGAAACAGCACGGCGTCGACTTCGACGAATCCACCGCCATCGACCCCTACACCCTGCTGCCCGGCTGGCTTCAGAAACGAAAGTGAGCAGACGCTCGTCTGCGTGTCCCGCCCCGTTCGGTCAGCCACGCTCCGCCAGCGGCACGAACTTCAGGTCTTCCGGCCCGGTGTAGTTCGCGCTCGGGCGGATGATCTTGCCGTCGATGCGCTGCTCGATCACGTGCGCGCTCCAGCCGCTGGTGCGCGAGATCACGAACAGCGGGGTGAACATCGCGGTCGGCACGCCCATCATGTGGTAGCTCACCGCGCTGAACCAGTCGAGGTTCGGGAACATCTTCTTGATGTCCCACATCACCGACTCCAGGCGCGCGGCGATGTCGAACATCTTCGTGCTGCCCTGGGATACGGACAGCTCGCGCGCGACTTCCTTGATGACCTTGTTGCGTGGATCGCCGGTCGTGTAGACCGGGTGGCCGAAGCCGATCACGACTTCCTTAGCGGAAACGCGCGCGCGGATGTCGGCCTCGGCTTCGTCCGGCGTCTCGTAGCGCTTCTGGATCTCGAACGCCACCTCATTGGCGCCGCCGTGCTTGGGGCCGCGCAGCGCGCCGATCGCGCCGGCGATCGCCGAATACATGTCGCTGCCGGTGCCGGCGATCACGCGCGCGGCGAAGGTGCTGGCGTTGAACTCGTGCTCGGCGTAGAGGATCAATGATGTGTGCATCGCGCGCACCCACAGCTCGCTCGGCTTCCTGCCATGCAGCAGGTGCAGGAAGTGGCCGCCGATCGAATCGTCGTCGGTCTCCACGTCGATGCGCTTGCCGTTGACGACGAAGTGGTACCAGTACAGCAGGATCGAGCCAAGGGACGCCATGAGCCTGTCCGCGATGTCCTTCGCGCCCGGATGGTTGTGGTCGTCCTTTTCCGGCAGCGCGCAGCCGAGCGCGGAGACCGCCGTGCGCATCACGTCCATCGGGTGGGCCGATGCCGGGATCTGCTCGAGCACCGCCTTCACCGAAGCGGGAATGCCGCGCAGCGACTTCAGTTTCGCCTTGTAGGAAGCCAGCTCGGCGGCGTTGGGCAGCTTGCCGTGCACGAGCAGGCAGGCGATCTCCTCGAACTCGGACGTGGTCGCGAAGTCGAGGATGTCGTAGCCGCGGTAATGCAGGTCGTTGCCGGTGCGGCCGACAGTGCACAGCGCGGTGTTGCCGGCGGCGACGCCGGACAGTGCGACGGACTTCTTGGGCTTGAAGGGAGTTGCGGGCGCGACATCGTTCATCGTGTTCTCCATGTTGGGGCGGCCATGCCGCCACCGGTTGATCGTGTTCCGTGTGGCTCGCTCAATCGTTGAATTCGTCTGCTTCGACACGATCGCACTTCGCTGCGGGCGTTACCTGCGAGCTGACCGCGCCATGTCCGGAATGCGCCGCGCGTTCGTCGAACACCAGGCATTCGTCCAGCACCGAGCAGTAACAGGCGCGCAGCTTCACCCTGCCCGCCCTGGACTTGAACGCCGCCCAGTCGTCGGCATGCGCGAACTGCAGGTAGTTGATGCGCTCGTTCGCGGCAACCACGATCCCGTTGAGGGTGGAATCCACGCGTTGTTCGGGCATCGGCAGTCCGAGCGCCGCGTAGACATGGGCCCAGTCGGGCTGCGCCTTGCCGTCCACGTAGATGCGCACGCTCTGGATGCTGGCCGGTCCCACGCCCTTGTTCATCACCATCAGGGTGCGGTCGACGTCGGAGTTGGCGAAAAACAGCCGCGTCCACACCTGCGCGCGCACCTGCTCGCGCTGCACCTGGGCGGTATAGGCGGAGACGGCGAGCGCGAGCAAGCCGACGAAGGCGGCGATCACCGCGGCCGCGCCATCCCAGTCACGGCGGCGCGACGACGGATTCGGCGACGGGTCGGCGGCTTCAGCCATTTTTTTCGGCGAACAATGCGTCGAGCCTGTTCTCGAAGGCGTGGTAGCCGATGCGGTCGTACAGCTCGTCGCGGGTCTGCATCGTGTCGAGCACGTTCTGCTGGTGGCCGTCGCGGCGGATCGCGGCGTAGACATTCTCCGCGGCCTTGTTCATCGCGCGGAACGCCGACAGCGGATAGAGCTGGATCGCCACGCCGACCGATGCCAGCTCGTCGCGGGTGAACAGCGGGGTCTGGCCGAACTCGGTGATGTTGGCGAGCACCGGCACCTTCACCGCGTCGACGAAGCGCTTGTACGTGGGGAGGTCGTAGGCCGCCTCGGCGAAGATGCCGTCGGCGCCTGCCTCTACGCAGCGACAAGCGCGCGCGATCGCCGCGTCCACGCCCTCGACCGCGATCGCGTCGGTGCGCGCGATGATGAAGAAATCCGGATCGGTCTTCGCATCCGCCGCCGCCTTCACGCGGTCGGCCATCTCGCCGGCGCTGACGATCTCCTTGCCCGGCCGATGCCCGCAGCGCTTGGCGCCGACCTGGTCCTCGATGTGGCAGGCCGCCGCGCCGGCCTTGACCAGCGACTTCACCGTGCGCTCGATGTTGAACGCGCTCGGGCCGAAACCGGTGTCGATGTCGACCAGCAGCGGCAGGTCGCAGACGTCGGTGATGCGGCGCACGTCGATCAGCACGTCCTCGAGCGTGTTGATGCCGAGGTCCGGCAGGCCCAGCGAACCGGCCGCGACGCCGCCGCCGGAAAGGTAGATCGCGCGATACCCCGCACGCTTCGCCAGCAACGCGTGGTTGGCATTGATTGCGCCGATCACCTGCAGCGGCTTCTCGGCCGCGAGGGCGGCGCGGAAACGCGCGCCGGGGGAATCCAGGCCCATGGGTTGCTCCGGGGCAAAGCGCTATTTTAGCCGATCGCCGCGGGTCGGTCGTGGAACGGCGGACTCGATGCCGCTCAGCGGTCCCGCGAGAGCCGCTTGACCGCCGACGAGAACGTGCGCCGCCCCTCTTCGGTGGGGATTTCCGCCTCGAGCTTCGCGATCACGTCCTCGAACTGCCCGGAACCCTTGATGGCGCCCTTGACGAGCACGCGCGCCATCGGGCCCACCTGGCGGGCCAGTTCCGTTTCGAGGAAGCGCAGGTCCTTCGCGCTGATCTCCACGGCGCTGCCGGCAGGTGCCGGGGACGACATCGATGGCGGCAGGGTCAGCGCGGCAGGCGGCAGGTATTTCACCGCCATCTCGACCGCCGAAGGCCGGCGACGCGGCGAACCCGGGTCCCCGACGCGCCCGGACGCCTCGTTGTCGAGCACCGGGGTCTGGTCCGGCGATGGTTTGGCAGGCATGGCCACCGATTCGATGTCCAGGCCGAGCTGGACGCGATGGAGGTCGCGCTCGAGCACGGTGACATCGGGGTAACGGTCTTCGGGACGCTTGGCCATCATCTTCGCGATCGCGTGGGCCATGCCGGCGCTCACTCCCGGCGCGACCTCGCGCGGATCGGGCACCGGCGCGGTGACGTGCTTGATCATCACCGACGTAGCCGAGGCGCCGTCGTAAGGCATCATTCCGGTCACCAGGTGGTAGAGCGTCGCCCCCAGCGAGTAGATGTCGCTGCGCGCGTCGATCGGGCGTTCGCATTCGACCTGCTCGGGCGAGACGTAAGCCGGCGTTCCCACCGGCTGGCCGGTCCTGGTGAGGCTCTTGTTCTCGTCGAGCTGCTTGGCGATGCCCAGGTCCACGATCTTCACCGCACCCTTGTGGGTGAGCATGATGTTGTCGGGCTTGATGTCGCGATGGATCAGGCCTTCGGCGTGCGCTACCGCCAGCCCCTGCGCGACCTGGCGGATGATCATGACCGCCGATTTCTCGGAAAACGGCTCGCGGCGGACGATCTCGCCCAGCGATTGCCCGTCCACGTACTCCATCGCGATGAAATTGATGTCGCCGACGATGCCGAACGAGTAGATCTGGACGATGTTCGGATGGTTGAGGCGGGCGGCCGCGCGCGCCTCCTTGAGGAACCGTTCGACGAAGACCGGATCGTCGCCGATCTCGCCGGACAGGGTCTTGATCGCGACGATCCGCTGCAGGGTCTTGTCGAGCGCGCGGTAGACCCGCCCCATGCCGCCGCCGCCGAGTTCCGAGAGGATCTCGTATTCGCCGAAGCTGGCGCCGACGGGAATGCGCCCCTGCGGCACGTCAGGACTCCTCGAGCATCTTGATCGCTTTCACCAGGCTGATCCGCATCCGCTGGAACGAATGCGCCAGGGTCGAGACCTCGTCCTTCCCCAATACCTCGATCTCGGGCGTATCGAAGTTGCCGATCGAGATTTCGTCCGCCATCGCCGACAGGCGCCGGATCGGCCGGATCACGGCGAACCAGAGCAGGACATTGAGGAAGGCCATGATGAAGACGAAGACCCCCGCCAGCGAACCGAGCAGGGCGAGGAACGCGCTCTGCGCCATCGCCGCGGGCACCGCGGTGGGCACGCTGACCACCTGCGCGCCGATGATGTCGTTGAGTTTCCACCCGAAGCCGTTGCTCGGGCCGTAGGCCTTCACCAGCGATGCGGGCGCGAGCGCGGCGGAGGTATGGCAGGCGAGGCAACCGGGATCGGTGATCCTGATCGGCCTGGCCAGGTACAGCATGTTCCCGAGCGGGCCGCCACGCTCGCCGGTCAATTCGGCGAGGTGATCGTCGGCGCGGAAGGCGTTCACGATGTCCGCTTCCCAGTCGGTCGCGCGGTCGCGCGGGTTGGTGGGGTTGAGCGTGGCTTCCTTGTAGGTGTACTCGGGGCGATCGACCCGCAGCAGGTTGAAGATCTCGGTCGCCGAATAGGCCGGCACGGTCTGCGGCAGGAACTCCTCCGCGAGACGTGGGGCGAGGAGCGGCTTGATCTGCTTGCTGGTGTAATTGCGCGCGGCGAGCGAGGTTTCCATCATCAGTCGCGCCTGTTCCACGACCTGGGTCCGCGCGTTCTGCTGCAGCAGCCGGTTGGTGAAATACGCGGCCGGGGCCAGAGCGATCGCAAAGACCAGAATCAGGATGAGGTTGAACTTGACGAGCAGCGACATCGGCTCTTCCCCCCGGTCCCCCCGACCGGTGATGGCATGAGTCTATAGGGATTCCAGCCGGCCGCGCAGTCAAGCCGTGAGGCAGGAAGCTGCCCATCCGGAAACTGCCCATCGTCGCTGCGACTGGCCCACCCGGCGCCGGAAAAGCAGAAGGGCGGCCTCGGCCGCCCTTCGGGTTCCTGCAGGGCCGCGCTTACTTCCCGCCGAACAGGTGCTCCACGCCCGCGCGTTCCTCGCGCAGTTCCTTCTCGGTGGCGTCCATGCGGGCGCGCGAGAAGTCGTTGATCGCCAGGCCCTGCACGATCTCGTAGGCGCCGTTGCGGCAGACGCAGGGATAGCCGTAGATCACGCCGGGGGCGATGCCGTAGCTGCCGTCGGACGGAATGCCCATCGACACCCAGTCGCCCTCCGCGGTGCCCAGCGCCCACGAGCGCATGTGGTCGATCGCGGCCGACGCGGCCGACGCGGCCGAGGAAGCGCCGCGCGCCTTGATGATCGCCGCGCCGCGCTGCTGCACGGCGGGGATGAAAACCGTCTCATACCGTTCCTGGTCCATCAGGTCGAGTGCTGGCTTGCCATCAACGGTCGCGTGGTGCACGTCAGGGTATTGCGTCGAGCTGTGGTTGCCCCAGATGGTCACTCGCTTTACATCCACGGAGCGTCCTTCTGTCAATACCTTAAGCATGGAAATCGCTCGATTGTGGTCCAGGCGCACCATCGCGGTGAAGCAGCGCGGGTCGAGGTCGGGCGCGTTCTGCTGCGCGATCAGGGCATTGGTGTTGGCCGGGTTGCCGACCACCAGCACCTTCACGTTGCGACTCGCATGCGCGTTGATCGCCCTGCCCTGCGGCCCGAAGATCGCGCCATTGGCTTCGAGCAGGTCCTTGCGCTCCATGCCCGGGCCGCGCGGACGCGCACCGACCAGCAGGGCGAAATCGGCGTCCTTGAAGGCGACGTTCGGATCGTCGGTCGCGACCACGCCGTGCAGGGTCGGGAACGCGCAGTCGTTGAGTTCCATCACCACGCCGGCCAGCGCGCCCAGCGCGGGCGTGACTTCGAGCAGTTGCAGGATCACCGGCTGGTCGGGACCCAGCATGTCACCGGCGGCGATGCGGAACAGCAGGGCGTAGCCGATCTGGCCGGCGGCGCCGGTGACTGCGACGCGAACGGGGGTCTTCATGGCGAACTCCGTGAATTAAAAAAACAGGGGTAATGCAAGCCGGTGCTTTTCGCTCGTCATCCCCGCGAAGGCGGGGATCCACGACTACAATTTTCGGATCGCCCCAAGTCACTGGATTCCCGCCTTCGCGGGAATGATGAGCCTTGTGCGAAGCCGTTGTCTGTCTCCTTCGAGCTGGGGTTACTTCAACTCGGCGAAGAACTCCTGCACGCGGCGCAGGCCTTCATCGAGCTGGTTCGCCGGGCAGGTGTAGCTGATGCGCAGCGCGCGCGACTCGCCGAAGGCGACGCCCGGCACGCAGGCCACGCCCTTGGCTTCCAGCAGCGCATTGCAGAGGTCGACGTCGTTGGCGATCAGCTTGTCGCCATGCTTCTTGCCGAACGCGCAACTGATGTCGGGGAACACGTAGAACGCGCCCTGCGGCTTCGGGCAGACGACGCCGGGAATGGCCTTCATCGCGGCGATCACGCGGTCGCGGCGTTCCTGGAACTCGAGGTTCTTCTGCTGCGGCACATCCTGCGGGCCGGTCAGCGCGGCGAGCGCGGCGGCGCTGGTGACCTCGGGCAGGTTGGTGATGTGGTTGGAGTTGAGCGTCACCACCGCGTTCGCCACGACTTCCGGCGCGGCGACGAAACCGATGCGCCAGCCCGGCATGCCGTAGGTCTTCGAGCACGAGTCCATGAAGATCACGCGCTCGCGCAGCTCGGGCTTGACCATCACGAAGTTGTGGTAGCCGATGCCATCGAACACCATGCGGTTGTAGATGTCGTCGGTGATGATCCACGTGTCCGGATATTTCACCAGCACATCGGCCAGCGCACTGATCTCGTCCTTCGTGTAGACCATGCCGGTCGGGTTCGACGGGTTGTTGAACAGGAAGACCTTGGGCTTCTTCGCCAGCGCCGCGTCGAGCTGTGCCGGGGTGACCTTGTAGTCCTGTTCGGGCGGGCACGGCAGCAACTGGATCTTCGCGCCGACGATCTCGGCGATATCGAGGTAACTGGTCCAGTACGGCGTCGGGAAGGCGATCGTGTCGCCTTCGTCGAGCAGCACTTCCATCAGGTTGTAGAGCACGCCCTTGGCGCCGATGCCGACCGCGCAGTTCTTGCGCGTGTAGCCGGTCATGCCGACCTGCGCCATGTGCGCGACGAAGGCGTCGAGCAGCGCGTCGCTGCCGCGGTTGGAGCCGTACTGGCCGCTGTCGTGGTCGAGCGCCTTCTTCGCCGCCTCGTACACGTGCGGGCCGGGCAGGAAGTTGGGCACGCCGATCGAGAAACTGATGATGTCGCGGCCTTCGGCCTTGAGCTTCTTGGCCTTTTCGGCGACCACCATGATCGCGCTCGGCTTGGCGCGGCCGACCCGCTGGGCGAGCTTCAGCATCGGAAACCTCGGAAAGAATGGGTGAAAACGGGGGCGAATCCGTCCATGATTTTAGCACGCCCGCGAAAGCGGGCCGGAGGTCGGGTCGCATGGCAGGCACGAGGGGAACTGCATGAAACGCCATCGCTGGACCGTGCTCTGCGCCTGCCTGCTGTCCTTGACGGCGATCGCACCCGTCCTCGCCCAGGTGCGCACGGCCACCGACGCGCAGGGACAGGCGCTCAAGGTCGACGGCAGCATCGTGATCGTCGAGCCGGACATCGAACTGTCGCTGGTCGCGGCCGGCGGCATGAAGGAGCCGCGCAAGGAATGGTCGGACGCGGCGCGCAAGCTGTATCCGCAAGCCGTCCACGCCCTGCTCGACACCAGGCGCACTCCTTCCCGGCCCGACTTCATCGTGCCCGACGGGCTCGATCCGGCCTCGCGCCTCGGCCAGATCCTGCGTCTCAACGAAGCGGTGGCGCTGAGCATCGCGCAGTACTCGCAGCCCGACAGCGCGCTGGCGACGAAGAAGGATCCGGTGACCGGCAAGCCGCTGCTGGACTGGTCGCTCGGCCCCGGCGTCTCCGAGCTGCGCGCGGCCACCGGCGCCGACTACGCGCTGTTCACCTACATCCGCGACAGCTACGCCAGCAGCGGCCGCAAGACCCTGCGCGTGCTCGGCATCATCGCCGGCGCGGCGATGGGCAGCTACGTCGACATCGGCGGCGGCGCGCAGGTCGGCGTGGCGACCCTCGTGGACCTGCGCAGCGGCAAGGTCGTGTGGTTCAACCTGATGGCGCGCCAGGGCGGCGACCTGCGCGATGCCGATGGCGCGAAGGCGACCGTCGAGCAGATGCTCAAGGAATTGCCGTTGTGAGAATGCGATTTGCTACGCCGCTGCGATGCGCCTGCGCCGCGCTGCTGCTGTGTGCGACAGCGTGCTTCGCCGACCCTCCGCTGCCCTTGCAGCCGGGCGAGCGCCCCGTTCCCGGCAGCACCGAGGCCGAGCTGTGGTACGGCATGGACCAGGCCGAGAAGGACATCAGGCGCTCGCCGATCCTGGTCAGGGATCCGCAACTCAACGCCTACGTCCAGCACGTGGTCTGCAACGTGACCGGCGACTACTGCAAGGACCTGCGCCTGTACATCGTCGACGTGCCGGTGTTCAACGCGCAGATGGCGCCGAACGGCGTCGTGCTGGTATTCACCGGCGCGCTGCTGCGCATGCATGACGAGGCCGAACTGGCGGTCGTGCTGGGCCACGAATTCGCCCACTACCGGCAACGCCACGGATTGCAGTACTGGGACAAGGCCAAGCACACCTCGGCGGTGTTCGCGAGCTTCGGCGTCGGCGGCGGACTGGTCGGCGGGCTGGCGCAGATCGTCGGCATGGCCAGCCTGTTCCACTACTCGCGCGATTTCGAGCGGGAAGCCGATCGCCTCGGTTTCCAGACCGCCGTCGCGGGCGGCTACGACCCGCAGGCCGGCGTGCGCCTGTGGTCGCGCATGCTGCGCGAGGAGAAGGCCAGCAAGTCCTCGCACTTCATCGTGTTCGCCAGCCATCCGAAAACCGGGGAGCGACTCGAAGACGTGCGCGCGGCCGCGGCTGCGATCGCCCCCGGCGACTACCACGACGGGCGCGAAGCCTATCGCGCCGCGGTGCGCCCCTTCCTCGCGCACTGGCTGGATGAGGAACTCGCGCGCCGCACCTACGACACCTCGATCCAGGTCATCGACGACCTGCGTGATGGCGCACCTGCGGGCGCCGCCGGCACGCTCGACTTCTACCTCGCCCAGGCGTATCGCCAGCGTCGCGGCGAGGGCGATGCCGCGACCGCCGGCAAGCTCTACCGGGACGCGATCACGCATCCCGACGCGCCGGCCGCCGCGTGGCGCGAAGTCGGCCTCGACCTGCGCCAGAACGGCCAGCGCGCCGCAGCGGCCGATGCCCTGCACCATTACCTGCAACTCGCGCCGCAGGCGGACGACCGCGCCTTCATCGAGCAGTACCTCGCGGAACTGGAGAAGCCATGAGTTCCATGCCTGTAGCGAACCCATCGAGGATTCCGTTCGTGGGGAGCCTGTCGAACCTTCCGTTCGTGGCGAGCCTGTCGAATCTTCCGTTCGTGGTGAGCCTGTCGAGGGTTCGGTTCGTGGTGAGCCTGTCGAGGGTTCGGTTCGTGGTGAGCCTGTCGAGGGTTCCGTTCGTGGTGAGCCTGTCGAGGGTTCCGTTCGTGGTGAGCCTGTCGAACCATGGACGGCACTCGCGAAAGCTTCGCGGTCCATACGCTCGCGTCGCATCGCTGATCCTCGCCCTGCTCATGCTCGCCGCCTGCGAGAGCGCCGGAGGCGTGCTGCAGAGTGCCGGCGGTGTCGACGTGTTCGACATGCAGCTCACCAGCGACCTCGCCTGGGCGCGCATCAAGGATCCGTTGCAACGCGAGGAGATCTGGACGATCGACGGCATGGCGCTCAACAGCCTGAGCATCTTCTCGGGCATTGAACCGGGCCAGCACGTGTTCATGCTCGGCCACGAGCGTTCGTCGCGTCCCGATGGCCCGTGGTTCCGCGCCGGCATGCGGCCGGAGGAAATCCGCGACATCGTGGTCGCGGGGATGACCGGGCTGAGGATGGTCAACATCACGACCAGCAATCTGCGGCCGCAGAAGTTCGGCGGCATTGATGGCCTGCGCTTCGAGTTCACGATGGCCAGCACCGAAGGCCTGATCTACCGGGGCACCGTCGCCGCCGCCGAACGCGACGGCAAGCTCGACCTGCTGCTGTGGAAGGCGCCGGCGGAGTACTACCACGACCGCGACGCGGCGGCCGTCGCGAGGATGCTGGACGGGCTGCGGTTCAAGTGACGCATCCGGGCTGCGACCGTGCCATCAGTCGGATGTTGCAGACCGGACGCCAGGGATAAGCTGCGCGTCCTTTGAGGCACGACCGAAGAGAGAAACGAAGATGACATCGAGCAAATGGATCATCGCCGCACTGGCGCTGGCGATCGCCCTTCCCCTGGCCGCGCACGCGCAGGTCGCCGTGGAGGCGAGCAAGGATCAGGAGGCGTTGCTGAAGAGTTCCGATCCGCACCTGGCCGCGAACAAGCGGCTTGTCTACGACTTCTGGCGTTCGGTGCTGGAAGGCGGCCACCTGGAGCTGGCGGACAAGTACCTGGCCGAGGGCTACATCCAGCACAACCCGAGCGTTCCGACCGGGCGCGCCGGCTTCGTGAAATTCTTCTCGGCGTTCGCCAAGCCTTCACCCATCGATGCGCACATCAAGGCGCCGCTGGTTTCGATCGTGGCCGAACGCGACCTGGTGGTGCTCAGCTTCGTGCAGCAGTTGCACGATCCGAAGGATGCGAAGAAGACCTACACGACCACGGGGTTCGACATGTTCCGCGTCGAGAACGGCAGGATCGCCGAGCACTGGGACGCGGAAACGAAGTAAGGATACGTTGCCAGGCGCCGGTCGGGGCGCCTGGGCAACGTGTGACTAGCGGCGGCTGTCGAGCACCCGGTTCCACTCCGCCACCTTCGCCACCTGCGCCGCCAGCACGGCATCGGCGTCGCCCTCGATCGTGACGCTGTCGATCATGTCGCCGCCCTTGATCGCATCAACCACCTTCAGGTCGTCCGCGCCCACGACCTTGCCGAACACGGTGTGCTTGCCGTCCAGCCACGAGGTCTGCACGTGGGTGATGAAGAACTGGCTGCCATTGGTGTTCGGGCCGGCGTTGGCCATCGACAGCACGCCGCGCTCGTGGCGCACGCCGTTGCGGGTCTCGTCCTCGAAACGGTAGCCGGGACCACCGCGGCCGCTGCCCTCGGGGCAGCCACCCTGGATCATGAAATCCGGGATCACGCGGTGGAAGTTCAGGCCGTTGTAGAAGCCGCGCTTCGCCAGGTTGACGAAGTTCGCGACCGTGACCGGCGCCTTGTCGGGGTACAACTCGACGTGGATCGGACCCTTGCTGGTGGCGAAGACGGCTTTGAGTGCGGGCATGGTGTTCTCCAGTAGGGTATGGACGCGGCATCGCGGATGCGATCGGCCGCATGATATCCGACCCGCCGGAGGTCCAGCGGATCGCGCAGATCGTCGCCCGCCAGCCGGATGCCCCCGTCGGGCGCGCCCCGCACACCGCTCCTGAACACGTCCGTTGCTGCAACGCGGCAACGGACACCGCAAGCAGGTAGAATAGGCGGCTGCCCTCCCCATCGAGGCTCGCCGGCCGCTGCCGGCGAGCGTGATCACATGTCCATCGAAAACCTCCGCAACATCGCCATCGTCGCCCACGTCGACCATGGCAAGACCACCCTCGTCGACAAGCTGCTGCAGCAGTCCGGTACCTTCGGCGAGCGCGAGAAGGTCGCCGAGCGCGTGATGGACAGCAACGACCTCGAGAAGGAACGCGGCATCACGATCCTCTCGAAGAACACCGCGATCCGCTGGAAGTCGCCCTCCGGCGAGACTTTCCGCATCAACATCGTCGACACCCCCGGGCACGCCGACTTCGGCGGCGAAGTCGAGCGCGTACTGTCGATGGTCGACTCGGTGCTGATCCTGGTCGACGCGATGGATGGCCCGATGCCGCAGACGCGCTTCGTCACCCAGAAGGCGTTCGCGATGGGCTTCAAGCCCATTGTCGTCGTCAACAAGGTCGATCGCCCGGGCGCGCGCCCGGACTGGGTCGTGAACCAGACCTTCGACCTGTTCGACCGCCTCGGCGCGACCGAGGAGCAGCTCGACTTCCCGGTGGTCTACGCCTCGGCGCTGCACGGCTATGCGGGCCTCTCGCCGGACGTGCGCGAAGGCAACATGGACCCGCTGTTCGAGGCCATCATCAGGCACGTCGCGCCGCCACCGGTCGACATGGACGGCCCGTTCCAGATGCGCGTGACCTCGCTCGACTACAGCAACTACGTCGGCATCATCGGCATCGGCCGCATCCAGCGCGGCATGGTGCGTACCAACATGCCGGTGACGATCCTCGATCGCGAAGGCAAGCCGCGTTCGGGCAAGGTGCTGCAGGTGCTCGGCTTCATGGGCCTGGAGCGTCGCGAGGTGGCCGAGGCGCAGGCCGGCGACATCATCGCGTTCTCCGGCATCGAAGGGCTCGGCATCTCCGAGACGATCTGCGCGCCTGAGGCGCCGGAGCAATTGCCGGTGATGACCGTCGACGAGCCGACCATCAGCATGACCTTCCAGGTCAACAACTCGCCGTTCGCCGGCAAGAAGGATCGCAGCGGCGGCAAGTTCCTGACCTCGCGCCAGTTGCGCGACCGCCTGATCCGCGAGACCCAGCACAACGTCGCGCTCAAGGTCGAGGAGACCGAGGACGCCGACAAGTTCAAGGTGTCCGGGCGCGGCGAGCTGCACCTGTCGATCCTGATCGAGACGATGCGCCGCGAAGGCTACGAGCTGGCGGTGTCGCGTCCCGAAGTGATCATCCGCGAGATCGACGGCCAGAAGATGGAGCCGTACGAGTCGCTCGTCGTCGACCTCGAGGAGCAGTACCAGGGCGGCGTGATGCAGCGCCTCGGCGAACGCCGCGGCCAGCTCGTCAACATGGAACCGGACGGCAAGGGACGCACGCGCATCGACTTCATGATCCCCGCGCGCGGGTTGATCGGCTTCCAGACCGAGTTCCGCACGATCACCGCCGGCACCGGCCTGCTGTTCCACGTGTTCGACCACTACGGCCCGCGCGCGGAAGGCGCGATCGCCGAGCGCCAGAACGGCGTGATGATCTCGAATGCGACCGGCCCGTCGCCGGCGTACGCGCAGAACTTCATGCAGGAGCGCGGCCGCCTGCTGATCGAGCCCGGCGAGGAAATCTACGAAGGCCAGATCGTCGGCATCCACGCCAAGGACAACGACCTCACCGTCAACGCCCTGCGCGCCAAGCAGCTCACCAACTTCCGCGCCGCCGGCAAGGACGACAACGAGCAGCTCACGCCGCCGGTCAAGCTCTCGCTCGAACAGGCGCTGGAGTTCATCGCCGACGACGAACTGGTCGAAGTCACGCCGGTCGCGATCCGTTTGCGCAAGAAGGATCGCACCGAGAACGACCGCAAGCGCGCGGCGCGGGCGGGCTGACGCGACCGGGCCGATACGGTATCGGGGCGGCCCTTGATATCGGCCGCGGCGCATCAAGATCGGGATGGACGCGATTCGCGCAGCCAGCCGGCTGCCGCGGACCGACGCCATCCCGTTTCGCCCAGGGTTCTTCCGTGGATTCGATCAGCGACCCCAGCCAAGTGCCCCAGCACCGCCACCTCACCAAGCAGGAAGTCCGGAAGCATGCCGGCGCGTGGCTGATCGCGATCGGCGTCGCGGCCAAGTCCTTCCTTGCACTGGCGACGGCGATCGGGCTGGAAATCTGGGGCGCGCAGCGCATGCACGACTGGATCGGCGTGCAGATCGAGCGCTACAACCTCAATCCCGACCACGGCTTCTTCGCCGAGTTGATGCGGATGACCAGCCACGGCACGGTGCACGTCGCGGCCGGCCTGCTGGCGCTTTATGCGGGCGTGCACGGCATCGAGGCCTGGGGCCTGTGGCGCGACAAGGCTTGGGCGTCGTGGTTCGGCGCGATCGGCGCCGTGCTCTACCTGCCGGTGACGGGACTGGCGCTGTGGAACCACCCGAACTGGATCACGGTCGCGCTGTTCGCCATCAACGTGGTGGTGGTGATCGTGCTGGGCTGGAACATCCGCCGCCTGCGCACGCCGGCGGCGGGTTGACGGTCAGGGCAGATCCCGCGACTCGCCGGGATCGATCATGGGCAGGTCGGCCAGCGCGGGCACCTTGATCGCGTCGATGCCTGCGGCATGCAGGCTCGCGTCGAGCTTCGGCAGGTCGTTCTCCTTGATCGCCGTCCACGCCGCCAGCGCCCGCTGCAGCCGTGCGGAATAGCGCGCGTACACCTCGTGCTGCGGTTGCGAAGGCGCGCGATCGGTGATTTCCAGGTCGGCCTGCAAGGCGATCAGCGCACCGCCGATGTCCTTCAGGTTCGACGAGCCCTCGCCCTCGCCCGACGTCAACGGCTCCAGCTTCGCCTTGAAGTCGACGATCGCCTTCGCGGTCGCCGCCTTTGCCGGATCGGAAGCGAGCTTCTTCGCCGCCACTTCGAGCTGCTTGCCAACCGCCTGGATCTCGCCGCTCGCGAAGAGATGGCTCTGGAGATCGTGGACGACCTGCGCCGACAGGTCGAGTGCCGACTGCACGGCCGCGGCATCGACCGTCACCCGCGGATCGGCCTGCACGACGAGGCTCTGCTTGTAGTCGCGGCCATCCACGCTCAGCACCGCCTGGTAGGCGCCCGGCGCGACCAGCATGCCTTGGGGCTGCAGCGGGGTGTCCTGGCCGTCGATGGCTCCGATGCTGTACTCGTAGGCGGCCGCGGCGGGACGCTGCAGGCGCAGGTCCCAGATGAAACGGTGCATGCCCGCGTGCGCGGAGGGATTCGCCTGCGGCTTCAGCCAGCGCGCCTCGAAATAGCGATCGGCATTCGTCTTCGGAGGCGTGTCGTCGTTCGCGAAGCGCCGCACCAGCTTGCCCGAGCCGTCGTAGACGCAGAGCAGTACCGACTTCGCATCGCGTCCCAGCCAGTAGTCGAAGATCGCTCCATTCGGCGGGTTCTGCCCCACCGGCTCCTCGCGCGGCAGCGGCGTGTCGTTGTTCTGGTTGGCGCGCACGCGCATCGCCGGTGCGGGCGCGAACAAGCGCGCTCCGGCTCCGGCGGACGGCGCGGCAGCGAGCTGCCGCAGCGGCGTCACGTCGTCGAGGATCCAGATCGAGCGGCCCTGGGTCGCGGCGATCAGGTCGTCGCCGTGCACGGCGAGGTCGTTGACGATCGCATTCGGCAGGTTGCGCTGCAGCGTCTGCCAGTGCGTTCCGTCGTCGAAGGAGACGTACACGCACTGGTCGGTGCCCGCGTACAGCAGGCCGGGTTGCTGCGGATCGGCGCGCAGCGCGCCGAGGAAATGGCCATCGGGCAGTCCGTCGACGATCTTCGTCCAGGTCTTGCCGTAGTCATGCGTGCGCCAGGCCAGCGGGCGGAAGTCGTCCTGGCGGTGGTTGTCGACCGCGATGTACGCCGTGCCGTCGCCGGACGAAGAAACGTCGACGCTGCTCACGCGCGCCCACGCCGGCAGGTCTTTTGGCGCCACGTTCGCCCAGGTCTTGCCGGCGTCGCGCGTGAGCTGCACGCCGCCGTCGTCCATGCCGATCCAGATCGTGTCGTTGTCGCGTGGCGACAGGCCGAAGCTGAAGACCACGCCGTAGCCGCAGGCGCGCGCGGCGGCGTTGTCGAGGTCGCCCTTGCAGGCCGCTGGATCCTTGCGCGCGGGATCCCGCGAAGAAAGATCGGGGCTGATCGTCTGCCAGGTCGTGCCCTGGTCGATCGAGCGGAACAGCACCTGCGCACCCTGGTAGAGCGGGTACGGCGCGACCTGCGAGACCGCGATCGGCGTGATCCACGTGTAGTGGTACTTCACCGAGGTCGGCCGCGCGCCGTAACTCGACACCGGCCAGGGCGAGATGTCCTGGCGTTCGCCGTTGCGCGCGTCCCAGCGGATCAGGTTGCCGCCCAGTCCCGAGCCGTAAACGATATCCGGATCGCGCGGATCGGGAACGTCGTCGTCGCGTTCCTGCGCGCCGACCGGATGCCAGTCGCGGAAGCTGATCGATCCGTAGTCGCTGCGGCTGGCGATCGCGACCGTGCCGCTGTCCTGCTGGCCCGCGTAGATCCAGTACGGGAAACGGTTGTCGGTGGCGAGGTGGTAGAGCTGCGCGGTCGGCTGGTTGTACCAGCTCGACCACGTCGCGCCACCGTCGACCGACACCACCGTGCCCTGGTCGGAAGCCGTGATCAGGTGATCGGGATGCGCGGGGTTGATCCACAGGTCGTGGTAGTCGTCGCCGCCGGGCGCGCCCTTGACGATGTCGCACTGCGCGCCGCCTTTCGTGCAGCGGTGGATCGAACGGCCGACCGACCACACCGTGTCGGGATCGTTCGGCGCGACGGTGATCCGCGCGAAATAGCTGTTGATGAGTTCGTCGTCGTCGTTGACCTTCGTCCAGTTCGCGCCGCCGTCGTCGGAGCGGTACAGGCCGCCGTCCTTTTCGGCGTCGATCACCGCGTAAACGCGCGTGCCCTGCGCGGTATGCGTCGCTGCGACGCCGATGCGCCCGAGCTTGCCTTCCGGCCAGCCATGCCCGGACAGCCGCGCCCACGTGCGACCACCGTCGGTGGACTTGAAAATGCCGCTTTCCGGGCCGGTGTCGGGCGTGAAGTAACTCAGCCACGGCTTGAAGCGCATTTGCCAGACCGAAGCGAAGACGATCCTGCTGTCGTCCGGATCCATCGCGATGTCGACCGCGCCGGTGTTCTCGCTGACGAACAGCGTCTTCGCCCAGGTCTTGCCGCCGTCCTCGCTGCGGAACACGCCACGTTCCGCGTTCGGGCCGAAGACGTGGCCGAGCGCGGCGACCAGCACCACGTTCGGATCGCGCGGATCGACCTTGATGTCGCCGATGTACTTCGTCGCCGCGAGTCCGATCGATTGCCAGCTCGCACCGCCATCGACGGACTTGAACACGCCCTCGCCCGCGGCGATGTCGTAGCGCGTGGTGACCTGGCCGGTGCCCGCGTAGATCACGCGCGGATCGGAAGCCGCGACCGCCAGCGCGCCGACCGACGAAGGTCCGTGGTCGAAGATCGGCTGCCAGGTGCGACCGGCGTTCACCGTCTTCCACACGCCACCACCGGCCGCGCCGAAGTAGAACGTGTCCGGCTGCCCGGGAATGCCCATCGCGACCGTGCCCCAGCCGCCGCGATACGGTCCGACCAGTCGCCAGTTCATTCCGTCCGCGAAGCCGGCGGGCGCCGACGCTTCCGGATGCGATTGCGCGATGGCTGGCCGTGGGCAGGCGGAAAGCGCAGCGAGGATCGATACGAACAAGGCAGACGCACGGCGCAGTGGCATCGCGGACGCTCCGAAGGGGTCCGATGCAGTTTACGCCCGCAAGGCGTTGCCGATCGCCACGGATGCAACGTGGTTCGCCGTCGAACGCGCGCAACCCACCACACACATTCTCAGACGCGGTGGGCGGCCTGGAGTGCGTTGCGCTTGCGCACGATCAGCATCGCGATCTCCAGCGACTGCTCGTAGTTCAGGCGCGGATCGACGGTCGAGGTGTAGGCGCGCTCGAGGTCGGCCTCGGTGAGCTCGCGCGCGCCGCCGGTGCATTCGGTGACGTTCTCGCCGGTCAGTTCCAGGTGCACGCCGCCGAGGCGCGAACCGTACGCGGCGTGGATCTCGAACGCCTGTTCGAGCTCGCTACGGATGGAATCGAACGGCCGCGTCTTGTAGCCGTTCGATGTGCTCTCGGTGTTGCCGTGCATCGGATCGGAGATCCACAGCACGCGTCGTCCTTCGCGCTTGATCGCCTCGACCAGCGGCGGCAGCAGTTGCGCGATTTTCGCTGCGCCCATGCGGTGGATCAGGGTGATGCGGCCGGGTTCGTCCTCGGGATTGAGCGCGTCGAGCAGGCGCAGCAGCGCGTCCGGCGTCATCGCTGCGCCGACCTTCAGGCCGACCGGGTTGCGCACGCCGCGCAGGTAATCCACGTGCGCGCCGTCGAGCGCGGCCGTGCGCATGCCGATCCACGGGAAGTGCGTGCTCAGGTTGAACCAGCCGTGCTGGCGCGGCACCTGGCGCGTGAGCGATTCCTCGTAGGGCAGCAGCAGCGCTTCATGCGATGTGTAGAACTCGGCGCGATTGAGGTTGTGCACGGATTCGCCGGAGAGCGTCTCCATGAAGCGCACGGCGTCGCCGACCGCGTCGACCATGCGCCGGTATTCGTCGGACAGCGGCGAATGGCCGACCCAGTCGAGGTTCCAGTATTCGGGATGGTGCAGGTCGGCGAAGCCGCCGTCGATCAACGCGCGCACGAAGTTCATCGTCATCGCCGAACGCGCGTGCGCCTTGATCAGGCGGCGCGGATCGGGGGTGCGTGCCGCGAGTTCGAATTCGGGGGCGTTGACGATGTCGCCGCGATAGCTCGGCAAGGCGACGCCGTCGCGCGTCTCGACATCGGCCGAACGCGGCTTGGCGTACTGGCCGGCGAAACGGCCCACGCGCACGACTGGCTGGCGCAGGCCGTGGACGAGCACGAGGCTCATCTGCAACAGCACCTTCAGGCGGTTGGAGATGATCTCGGAGCGGCAGTCGGCGAAGCTCTCGGCGCAATCGCCGCCCTGCAGCAGGAAGCGCCGGCCTTCCTGGGCCTCGGCAAGCTGCTGCTTGAGCGCGAGGATCTCCCACGAAGTGACCAGCGGCGGCAGCCGGCGCAGTTCCGACAGCGTCTCTTCCAGCGCCTGCGCATCCGGATAACTCGGCATCTGCGTCGCCGCGCGCGCGCGCCAACCCTGCGGGGTCCATCCGCGGGGAATCGAGGTGACGCTGGCGACGGGGATGTTCGACAAGGGGCGGGGGCGCTGCATGGGAGTCGGATGGTGCGATGCAGCAGGCATCATGCCATAGCCGGGCCCGGCCGCAACAAGATGACGGGCCACGGCTGTGTCGATTCGGTGATGAGCTTATGGCCGCCGCGCCTGCCGCCAGGCACGTGGGTTCACGCGTCGCGCGGACTCACGCCTTCCTGCGGAACCCCGCGAGCAGCGCCCACGCCGACAGCGCCACGAAGCAGATCAGCACCCAGCCCGGCATCGACAGCCCGAACATCTTCCACGTGATCTGCGCGCACTCGCCCGAGCCGCCGAAGACCTTCACCACGACCTTCCAGGCGTTATACATTTGCAGCATGTCCTTGAGCGGCGCGCCGCAGGACGGGATCTGGTCGGCCGGCAGCGACTGGATCCACAGGTGGCGACCCGCGACCGCGATGCCGGCCAGCGCCATCAGCGTCGCTACCAGGCTCCACGCCTTGCGCCCGCCCGCCGACTTCGGCCCGGCCAGCGCGCCTAGCAGGAAGACGATGCCCATCGCGATCGTCGCCACGCGCTGGAAGATGCACAGGTTGCACGGATCGAGGTGCAGGTAGATCTCCGCGTACAACGCGTAGCCCATCATCGCCGCGCAGGCGAGGAAACCGAGCAGGAATTGGAGGCGGAAGGACGAGCGTGCGGGATCCTGCATGGGATGGCGAGGGTCGTGGAGGTCGGAAGAAGGACAGTATCGCAGGCGAATGGTTCACCCGTCCGGACGATCGACGGCACGACGATCGGCACGGGCCCGTCGCAAGGAATGCAGCGATACTTTCGCGCCGCGATACACATTGACGCCATGAACCCTGCCTGGAATGTTCCGCTGCTCGTTGCCGGCGCGCTCGACGCGCTCGCCGCCCTGCTTCATCTCGCCTGCATCGTGTTCGGCGCGCCCTGGTACCGCTTCTTCGGCGCCGGCGAGCGGACGGCGCGACTGGCCGAAGCCGGCAGCCACGAGCCGGCCCTCGTCACTTCAGGCATCGCGCTTGTGCTCGCGATCTGGGCGATGTACGCGCTCTCCGGCGCGGGCGCAATCGCCCGTCTGCCGATGCTGCGTCCGGCATTGTGCGCGATCGCCGCCATCTACCTGCTGCGCGGCGTGGCGGGATTCGCGCTGATCGCGCACCCGCTGGGACGCACGCCCGCGTTCTGGATATGGAGTTCGGCGATCTGCCTGCTGATCGGCTTCACGCACCTGCTCGGCGTGCGTCAAGCGTGGGCTAGCCTCTAGCGGCTCGCCGCAAGGAGCGGCACCGCTGCATGCGGCGACAGCCTAAGCTGCCGCCGCATGCGCCATTTCACTCGAAGTCCTGGGTGAACCTCAGCCCGAACGTGCGCGGCTGGATCGGCACCACGTAGACCCGCCCGGGCTCGTTTCCGTTGAACGGGTACACCGAGGAACTACCGGGAGCGATCGCGCACACTTCCGTCGCGCATTCGGTGAACTTCGACACTTCGCCGCGCGAATCAAACGCGTTCTGCAGGAAGGCGTCGATCGCCCAGTGGTTCTTCTTGATGCCCGCCGAGAAGTCCACCGAGGTATAGGCCGGCAGGTCGCCCTGCAGGGTGGAGTCCGTCACTTCGAGGGCCGACGTGCGTCGACCCACGTGCACGGCGGCTCCCTGCACGTAGGCATCCATGCCGCCGACCTCGAAGTTGTAGCGCGCAACCAGGTCGGCCTTGACCTTCGGCGTGATCGGCAACTGCGTGCCCTTCGGGGCCGCGGGGCCGTCCGGATACATGTTGCCGTTCGGAAGGGTGATGCCGGCCGGGCAGAACGTGTCCGGCACGTCCGTGACCGGGTCCACCTGTCCGCAGTAGTCGGCGGTCAGCTTGGCGTTGTAGAACGCCACGCCACCCGAGATCGTCAGGTTGTCCGTGGCCTTCCAGTCGATGTTGGTTTCCAGTCCCCGGATTTCGGCCTGCGGCGCGTTGCGGATGACCGTCAGGCCCGCCGATCCGGGCGGGATGAATCCGAACTGGAAGTTCTTCCACTGCTCATCGAAGATCGCGCCGTTCCAGCGCAGGCGGTTGTCCATCCACGTGGTCTTCCAGCCAAGCTCGTAGTTGTCCAGGTAGTCCGACACGTACGGACCCAGGCCGAAGTTGCGGTTGTCGCCGCCCGGCCGGAAGCCCTGCGACCAGGTCGCATAGACCATGTCCTTCGGGTTGATCTGGTAGGTCAGGTTCAGCTTGCCGACGTTGTTGGTCTCCCTGACGTCGCCGTGGAACAGGAAGCACGGCGCGCCCTCGAACTTGGGCCAGGTCGAAGGATCGGGACCGTACTTGACGATGCAGCCCGCCTCGCCATAGCGCGCACTGGGAGGCCTGTTTGACTGGGAGGAGTACCCTTCCGCGAATCCGTAGAAACCCTCCAGGGTGTTGTCCACCTTGAACTCGCGCAGGCCGCCGGTGAGCCTCCACTGGTCGTTGAACTGGTAACTCAGTTCCCCGAACAACGCCTCGTCGCGGTCGACGCGCAACTGCTTGGTCAGCCAGATGGTGTCGGGCCAACCGGTGACCGACAGGCTGTCCGCCAGTCCGTTGATCCTGTAGTCCTGCTGGATGTCGTGGCTCTGGCGTTCCCAGAAGAAGCCGCCGACGAAGCTCAGGCGCCAGTCCGCCGGCGTGGCGATCCGCAATTCGTGGCTGGTCTTGCGGAAGTTGTCGACGCTCTGGATGTACTGCGACGGGTTGATCGGGTTGCCGTTGTTGTCGTACCAGTAGGCGCCGTAACCGGCCACCGTGTCGTACCAGAACGAGTAGTCGCTGTAGTCCGAATCGGCGCGCTCGTTGCGGTTGAGGTGCGCGAAGGCGTAGGTGACATCGAAGCTGCCGATCTTGCCCTGCACCGTCAGCGCCGACTGGGTCCAGTTGTCGGTCGAGTCCTCGGGGTAGAAATGGGTGAGCTTCAGGTCGCCGACGTTCGGATCGAAGGCGAAATCGCCCTTCGCCGAGGTCTTCTGGTTGATCACGCTCGGGGTGATGGTCCAGTTGTCGTTGAGGTTGAACTGCAGCGCCGCCCGGACGCCGTCGGTGTCGACGGTGTTGTAGTTGTCCTTGGCCTTGCTGGTGCAGATGAAGGTGGGCGTGCTCGTGCAGTCGCCGTTGCTGATCGTCCCGCCCCAGGTGGGGTAGGTACGCGTGCCGAGCGCGTTGTCGATATAGCCCGCATCGTGCTTGTCCCAGGCCACCACGCGGATCGCGGTGCGGTCGTTGAACGGCACGTTGACGTAACCCTCGACCACGTGCCCCACGCCGCCGTTGGCGACCGTGTCGGATTCCACCGAATAGCTCGCCGAGAAGGCCTTGGGATCGGGCTTGTTGGTGATGATGCGCAGGGTGCCCGACTGCGAGCTGGCGCCGTACAGGGTGCCCTGGGGCCCGGCCAGCGACTCGACGCGCGCGACGTCGTAGATGTGCAGGTCAAGCGGGCCGTCGATCGTGGTGATCGGCTCCTCGTCGAGGTACACGCCGACGCTGGGCTGCGGACCCGAATGGTTGCCGTTGCTGCCGTTGGCGACGCCGCGCATGTAGATCTGCGCGTCGCCGGGGCCGTCGTCCTCGTAGGACACGGTGGGCAGGTATTTCACGTAGTCGTCGAAGCTCTTGACGTTGAGCTCCTTCAGTTTCTCGTCGCCGAGCACGGTCAGGCTGATCGGCACCTTCTGCGGGTTCTCGCGGCGTTTCTGCGCGGTGACCGTGATGGTGTCGAGGACCTTGGCCTGCTTGGTCGCGGCAGTGTCGGCCGGCGACGGAGCCGTTCCCTGGGCCGGCGCCTGGCCGGAATCCTGCGCGAAGGCCGCGGTGCCGATGGCGAAGTAGATCGCCACGGCCAGCGGCAGGCGGCCGAAGCGCGCCGTCGGCACGCGGCTGCGTGCGCGTGATGGCTTGTATGTCGTTTGCATGGCTCTCCCCGAGTTTGCAAGTGGATGTTGCGACGAAACTCCCCGTCCCTGTCAATCCTCGCCGGCGCTTTCCTTGAACGCCGGCACGTCCGGATAGGCTTCCAGCACCGAACCCAGCGCCCGCTTCAGCGGGTCCAGCCAGGGTTCGTAACTCCGCCACTGGTCGACGCCCTCGCGATTGAGCGGGCGCCGCACCTGTTCGGAACTCGCCGTGCGCACCGCCCGCTCATTCTCGTGGAAGCGCAAACAGGCGTCCTCGAAGGGCAAGCCGCAATGGTCGAGCAGCGCGCGCACCTCGCGTTCGGGGTCGTCGATGAGCCGTTCGTGGATCACGCGATGCACGCGGCCAGTCAGCACGGCGTCGAAATGGGCCATCAGTTCCACGTAGTCGCGGTAGTAGCGGCCGAGGTCGTCCAGGCCGTAGGCGAAGGTCTGGCCGCGCGCGTAGTGCTGCTTGAAGTTGGAGAAGCAGCACGCCAGCGGATGGCGGCGCGCGTCGATGATCCGCGCGTTCGGCAGTATCAGGTGGATCAGGCCGACGTGCGCGTAGTTGTTCGGCATCTTGTCGATGAAGAACGGCGCGTCGGTCTTGCGCTGGATCCGCGTGCGTTCGAGGTAGCGCTCGCCGAGCGCGGCGACCTGCCCGGCGTCCAGCCCTGCAAGGACGTCGTGGTAGGAGACGTTCTCGCCCGAGGCACCGGCCGCGGCGCCGGCGTCGCGGCGGAGCATCCGCGTGATCGAAAGCACTTCGGGCAATTCCGACGTGCCTTCCACCAGCGAGTGGCTGGAAAGGATCTGCTCGAGCAGGGTCGAGCCGGCCCGCGGCATGCCGAGGATGAAGACCGGATCGCGCCCGGGCGCGCCCCAGCCCGTGCGCCTGGCGAAGAACTCCGGCGTATACGTCGCCACCACACGATCCAGGCGCGAGGCGTTCTCGTCGGCGTCCCAGGGCACGCTGGCGCGGCGCAGCGCATTGCCGGCCTCGTAGTGGGCGAACGAGCCGGCATGCTCGCGCCGGTCCTCGAGCGCCTTGCCGAGCGAGAATTCGAGGTGCAGGCGGTGTTCCGCATCAAGATCGCCGCG
Source organism: Lysobacteraceae bacterium (assembly GCA_036496805.1). Taxonomy (GTDB): domain Bacteria; phylum Pseudomonadota; class Gammaproteobacteria; order Xanthomonadales; family Xanthomonadaceae; genus SZAS-103. The sequence goes on along the minus strand of DASXKN010000029.1, from coordinate 413,378 downwards.
CGCGAGTTCGCGGCGCATCGTTGCGACCTCGTCGTCGTCGAAGCGGTAGGTCTTCAGGTTCGCCAGGCTCCACCAGGCTTCGCCGAAACCCGGTTCGAGCGCGATGCAGCGACGGTAGGCGTCGATCGATTCGGCGGTGCGGCCGACCGTTTTCAGCGCGTGTCCATGGCTCAACCAGATCCGCGACTGGTCCGGGTACTCGCGCACGAGGCGGGCATACAGCGGAATCGCCTGCTCGTACTCGCCGATGCGGCAGAGCACGACCGCGCGCAGGTTGCGGTAGCCCGGATGGGCCGGATCGACCGCGAGCAGCCTGTCGATCTCCGCCAGCGCCCGCTCGGGCTTGTTCGCGCGGTGCAGTACCTGGGCATGGTTCTGGCGCGCCTCGTGGAAGCTCGGCGCGAGCTCCAGGCAGCGCGTGAGCAGCAGCTCGGCGTCCTCGGTGCGGCCGATCCTGGCGCCGACCTCGGCGAGCATGCGCAGCGCCGCGACGTCGTTCGGCGTCTGCCGCAAATGCGCGCGCAGCAAGGCTTCGGCTTCGGGAATGCGGTTCTCGCTCAATGCCGCCGCCGCGCGCATCAGCCCGGGGTCGCGCACCGAGTGGCGCACGTGCTGCGCGTAGGCGGCATCCGCGCCGGCCATGTCGCCGGTCGCGAGCAGATGATCGCCGAGCAGCTGCCACGCCTGCGGCAGCGCGGGCTTCAGCGCGAGCGCGTGGCGCAGCGCTGTGATCGCTTCCGCGCCGCGTCGCGCCAACCCCAGCGCGATGCCCAGTTCGAGGTGCACCGCGGCGGCGCGCGGCTGCGCGGCAGCGAGCGGTTCGAGGATCGCGAGTGCGGCGTCGACCTCGCCGCGCAGCCGGTGCGATGCGGCGAGCACGAGTTGCGCGCGCGGATCGGGTCCGACCGCCTTGAGGATCTCCCGGGCCTGCTCGGCAGCGAGCGCCGGATCGACCGCCAGCAGCCGCGTCGCATGCGCGAGCGCCGCTTCGAGCGTGGCGGTGGGTTCGGGCGCGACGCTCATCGAGTCCCCATCAACGACATCCCCGGCCAGGGCCAGATTCTGCATCATCCTAGCTGCACCCTTCCAATGCCAGCGCCACGCCCTGCCCGACGCCGACGCACATCGACAGCAGGGCACGACGCCGGCCCCGCTCCAGTTCGCGCATCGCCGTCAGCGCCAGGCGCGCGCCACTGGCGCCGAGCGGGTGCCCGAAGGCGATCGCGCCGCCGTTGCGGTTCACCCGTTCGGCATCGTCGGGCAGGCCGAGCGAGCGCGTGACCGCCAGCACCTGGGCGGCGAAGGCCTCGTTGATCTCGATCGCATCGAAGTCGTCCAGCGCCAGGCCCAGCCGCGCCAGCAGCTTGCGGATCGCCGGCACCGGGCCGATGCCCATCGTGCGCGGCTGCACGCCCGCGGACGCCATGCCGAGCACGCGCGCGATCGGCTTGAGGTTCCAGCGCGCAACGGCCGCTTCCGATGCGAGCAACAAGGCGCAGGCGCCGTCGTTGATGCCCGATGCGTTGCCGGCGGTGATCGTGGTGTCGGCGCCGAGGATCGGCTTGAGTGCGGCGAGCTTGTCGGGACCGGTGTCGGCGCGCGGTTGTTCGTCGGCCGACAGTTGTGCCATCGGCATCAACTCGTCGGCGATGCGTCCGGATGCGATCGCGCCCGCGGCGCGCTGCTGCGAACGCAGCGCGTAGGCGTCCTGGTCGGCGCGCGCGATGCCGTGTTCGCGCGCGAGGTTCTCGGCGGTCTGCGCCATGCTGTCGACGCCGTGCGCCGCTTCCATCGCGGGATTGACGAAGCGCCAGCCGAGGGTGGTGTCGACCAGCGATTGCGCGCGCGAGAACGGTTCTTCGGCCTTGGCCATCACGTAGGGCGCACGCGACATGCTCTCCACGCCGCCGGCCACGATCAGGTCGCACTCGCCCGTCGCGATCGCGCGCGCTGCCTGGCCGACGGCCTCGAGGCCGGAAGCGCACAGGCGGTTCACGGTCACCGCGGGCACGGACACCGGGAGGCCGGCGAGCAGGGTCGCCATGCGCGCGACGTTGCGGTTGTCCTCGCCGGACTGGTTGGCGCAACCGAGGATGACCTCGTCGATGGCGGCCGGATCGAGCGACGGCTGGCGTCGCAGCAGTTCGCGGAACGGCAGTGCCGCTAGGTCGTCGGCGCGGATTCCGGAAAGTCCGCCGCGCCAGCGCCCGAACGGCGTGCGCAGGCCGGCGCAGAGGAAGGCGGCGGAGGCGTTCACAGCGACACCGGCGCCAGCACCCCCGGCGGCAGCGAGCGCTCGATCGTCCTCGCGGTCTCGCGCAGGTGCGGCAGGATCATCTCGGTCGCCTCGCGCGCCACGCCGCCGTGGTACGACAGGCTCACGTTGAGCGCCGCGGCGATGCGCCCGCCGTGGTTGCGCACCGGCACCGCCACCGAGCACAAGCCGAGTTCGAGTTCCTGCTCGACATAGGCGAACTGGCGTTCGCGCACGTCCTCGACGATGCGCTTGAGCTTGCGCAGGTCGGTGACCGTGTACTGGGTGAGCTTGCGCGGCTCGCATTGCGCCAGCCACGTCTTCAGGTCGGCGTCGGAAAGGCCCGAAAGCAGCACGCGGCCCATCGAGGCCGCGAACGCCGGCAGGCGCGCGCCGATGCCGAGCGCCACCGCCATCACCCGCCGCACCGGCACGCGCGCGATGTAGACGATCGACTGCGCATCCAGCACCGCCATCGAGCAGCTCTGGTTCACCCGCATCGACAGGGCCTCGAGCATCGGCTGGACCATGTCGGTGAAGTTGAGCGTGCCCAGGTAGCCGAAGCCCAGCTCCAGCACGCGCGGCGTCAGCGCGTAACCGCGGCCTTCGGCGCGCAGGTAGCCCAGGTGCTGGAGGGTGAGCACGAGGCGCCGTACCGCGGCGCGCGACAGCCGCGTGCGCGCGGCGATCTCGGCGAGGGTGGGATTGGGATGTTCGGCATCGAAGCCACGCAGCACATGCAGCCCGCGCGCGAGCGACTGCACGTAATCGGGGCTGTTCGCGAAACCCGCCGCCTTCTTGGGCATCGGTCTCTCGTCTCCGGACGGCCGTCCGGCCGCATGCGTCGTGTTGACGCGGAGATTAGTGGTTTGTAGCATTGTGCGCAATGCGGATCATGTGTGCGATATTCGCACAAACCGCTCCAGCCGGGGTCCATATGGACGAGCGCGCCTCCGTACTCCACAGCTGGTGCGTGCAGTCCGAATGGGACGCGCCGACCGTGGTCGGCGGTTCCGGCGCGCGGCTGACCCTCGCCGATGGCCGCTCGATCCTCGACATGAGCAGCCTTGCCGAGTGCAGCAACCTCGGGCACCAGCACCCGCGCGTGGTGGCGGCGGTCCGCGAACAGGCGGAGAAACTCTGCTTCGTGACCAGTGCCTGGGGCGCGACGCCGCGCGCAGAACTCGCGCAGCGCCTGCTGGAATTATCGGGCTTCGAGGGCGGCCGGGTGTTCTTCACCCTCGGCGGCGCCGACGCCAACGAGAACGCGGTCAAGATCGCGCGCATGGCGACCAGCAGGCCGCGCGGCTTCGTCATCGCGCGCGACCGCTCCTACCATGGCGCGACCCACCTCGCGATGGCGCTGTCCGGCGACAGCCGCACGCGCGAGCAGGTCGATCCCGATGCGATGGGCGTCAGCCACGTCGCCCCGCCCTATGCCTATCGTTGCGCGTTCGGCAGCCACGATGACGAAAGTTGCGGCGAGCTGGCGGCAGCCGCGGTGCACGAGCGCATCCATGCGCTGGGCACGGATCGCGTCGCGGCGGTGCTGATGGAACCGAACGCGGGCACCAACGGCATCGTCGCGCCCGACAGCTATTGGCCGGCGCTGCGCCAGGTCACCCGCGAACACGATGTATTGCTGATCGCCGACGAGGTGATGAGTGCGTTCGGGCGCTGCGGGCAATGGTTCGCCTGGCAGCGCCAGGGCGAGGCTGCGCGGCCGGACATGATGACGCTCGCCAAGGGCCTGACCGGCGCGGCGCTGCCGCTGGGCGCGGTCGTGCTCAGCCGCGAAGTCGCCGCACGCATCGAGAACCGGATGCTGTACGCGGGACTCACCTATTGCGGCCATCCGCTGTGCTGCGCCGCGGGCGTCGCTGCGCTAAAGGCCTACGAAGAAGAGAATCTGATCGAACGCTCGCGCACGCTCGGCCACCAGCTCCACGACGAGTTGCTGCGCATGCAGGCGCGCCATCCGGTCATCGGCGACGTGCGCGGCGGCCATGGACTGTTCGCGGCGATCGAACTGGTCGCGGATCGAAAGACGCGCGAGCCGCCCGCGCCGTGGCCGCAGACGCCCAGGATGCTGAAGGCGCTCGTCGATGCGGCGATGGCCGAAGGCGTGTCGTTCGCGACGCGCGGCAACCTGATCCTGCTCGCGCCGCCGCTGGTGATCGGCGAGACCGAACTCGCCGACGCGCTTGTCCTGCTGGATCGCCTGCTCTCGCGGTTTTTCCCGGCCGCCGATTTCTCCGCACCCTGATCCGAGGTCCGTGACGATGTCTTTCCGCCTCACCTACGCGACGATGTACAACCCGCCCGAGGCGATGCACGAGGGCTTCGAGGCTGCGCTGGCGCGGGTGGAAGCCGGGATGGACCAGGGCCATGCGCTGTTCATCGACGGCGCCGACCGCGAAGCGCTGCATCACGCCGACCGGCGCAGCCCGATCGATCGCGACCTGCGCCTGGGCGACTTCGCGCTCGCCGACGCGGCCGACGCCGACGCGGCGATGCAGGCCGCGCACCGAGCCTTCCCCGCCTGGCGCGCGACGCCGGTCGGCGAGCGCGTGCGCCTGCTGCGCCGGGTCGCGCAGATCATGGAGGATCGCGTCTACGACATCGCCGCCGCGCTGGTGCTGGAAGTCGGCAAGAACCGCGTCGAGGCGCTCGCCGAAGCGCAGGAGACGGTCGATTTCTTCCGCCACTACGCGGACGACTTCGAGCAGCACGCCGGCTACGCGAACGCCTTGCCGGACGATCCGGTCGAAGGCTTCGTCTCGCGCAACGCCAGCGTGATGCGTCCCTACGGCGCGTGGGTGGTGATCGCACCGTTCAACTTCCCGCTCGCGCTCGCCGGCGGCCCGGTCGCGGCCGCGCTGGTGACCGGCAACACGGTGGTCGTGAAGGGCGCGACCGACACACCGTGGGCCGGCCGCCTGCTCGCCGACTGCGTCCGCGACGCGGAACTTCCGCCCGGCGTCTTCAACTACCTGTCCGGATCGAGCCGCGAAGTCGGCGACGCACTCGTGCGCCATCCGCTGACCGCGGGCGTGACCTTCACCGGCTCGGTCGTGGTCGGTCGCCGGATCATGCAGCACATGGCCGGCGGCGACTTCCCGCGTCCGTGCATCGCCGAGATGGGCGGCAAGAATCCCTGCATCGTCACCGCGCAGGCCGACCTCGGCCGCGCCGTCGCGGGCATCGTGCGCTCGGCCTACGGCATGGGCGGACAGAAGTGCTCCGCGCTCTCGCGGCTGTACGTGCACGAGAGCGTGGCCGACGCACTGGTCGAGCGCCTGCGCAAGCAGATCGGCGCGATCGCGATCGGCGATCCGCGCAGGCGCGAGCACTGGCTCGGCCCGGTGGTGAACGCGAACGCCCACGGCGAATTCGCCCGCCACGTCGAGGCCCTGCGCAGCGGCGGCGCGAAGCTGGTCGCCGGCGGCGAAACGATCGCGAGCGACGACTACGCACGCGGCTGGTACGTCGAGCCGACCCTCGCCGAAGCGCCGCTCGACCATCCGCTGTGGCAGCACGAGATGTTCCTGCCGATCCTGATGCTCCACCGCTACCGCGACGACGCCGAAGCGATGCGGCTGGCGAACGCCACCACGATGGGACTCACCGCGGGCTTCTACGGCAGTGTTGAGCAGACGGCCTGGTTCCACGAGCACATCGAGGCCGGCGTGACCTATGCCAACCGTCCGCAGGGCGCGACCACCGGCGCGTGGCCCGGTTACCAGCCGTTCGGCGGATGGAAAGGCTCGGGCTCGACCGGCAAGGCGATCGCTTCGTTCTACTACCTCGCGCAGTACCTGCGCGAACAGTCGCGCACGGTGGTCGAGGGATGATCACGACGCTCGCCGACGCGATCGAACGCTTCGTGCCGGATGGTGCGAGCGTCGCGCTGGAGGGCTTCACCCACCTGATCCCGTTCGCGGCTGGCCACGAGATCATCCGCCAGCGTCGGCGCGACCTGCACCTGATCCGGATGACGCCCGACCTGGTCTACGACCAGATGATCGGCATGGGTTGTGCGCGCAAGCTGACGTTCTCCTGGGGCGGCAATCCCGGCGTGGGTTCGCTGCATCGCCTCCGCGACGCGGTCGAGCACGGCTGGCCGCGCAAGCTCGAGCTCGACGAGCACAGCCACGCCGGCATGGCCGCCGCCTTCTGCGCCGGCGCCGCACGACTCCCGTTCGGCGTGCTGCGTGGCTACATCGGCACCGACCTGCCCGCGCACAACCCGCGCATCCGCGGCGTGCAATGCCCGTTCACCGGCGAAACGCTGGCGGCGGTGCCGGCGCTCAATCCCGACGTGACGATCCTGCACGCGCAGCGCGCCGACCGCGCCGGCAACGTCGCCATCCACGGCATCGTCGGCGCCGCGCGCGAAGCCGCGTTCGCCGCGAAGACGCTGATCGTCACCGTCGAGGAGATCGTCGACGCCTTGCCGCCGGCGATGAACGCGATCGTGCTGCCGCACTGGGTCGTGACCGCGGTCGCGCACGTGCGCGGCGGCGCCTATCCTTCCTACGCGCAGGGCCACTACGCGCGCGACAACGCCTTCTACCTGCACTGGGACGTGGTTGCGCGCGCGCGCGAGGGTTTCACGAACTGGATGGAACGCCATGTACTCGCCACCGGCGACCATGCAGGCTTCCTGCGCAGCCTTCGCCCGGAGGCAGCGTGATCGCGATGCTTTCTTTCGCAGGCTTCCCCGCCGGGCTGCGCGAGGAGGCCGCGTGAGCGATTTCCGGCGCGAGGAACTGATGACGATTGCTGCCGCGCGCCTGCTGTGGGATCGCTGCGTCTGCTTCGTCGGCATCGGCCTGCCGAGCGCGGCCTGCAACCTCGCACGGCTCACCCACGCGCCCGACATCGTGCTGATCTACGAGTCCGGCACGATCGGCACGCGCCCCGACGCGTTGCCGCTGTCGATCGGCGACGGCGAACTCGCGCTGACCGCGTCCTGCGTGGTGCCGCTGCCGGAAATCTTCAGCCACTACCTGCAGGCCGGGCGCGTCGACGTCGGTTTCCTCGGCGCCGCGCAGATCGATCGCCACGGCAACCTCAACAGCACCGTGGTCGGGCCGTACGACGCACCGAAAGTGCGCCTGCCGGGCGCCGGCGGCGCACCCGAGATCGCCGCGCACGCGAAGCAGACCTTCGTGATGCTCGCCGCCAACCGGCGCAGCTTCGTCGAACGCATCGACTTCCGCACCAGCGCCGGCTATCTCGAAGGCTCGGGCGCCCGCCAGCGCATCGGTGCGACCGGCGGCGGCCCGAGCGCCGTGATCACCGACTTCGGCATGCTCGCCCCACATCCGCAAAGCGAGGAACTCCAGCTCGTCGCCCTGTTCCCCGGCGCAAGCATCGAGGAAGCCCGCGACAAGGTCGGCTGGCCCCTGCTGATCGCCGACCATATCGAGACGATCCCCGTCCCCACCGCCACCGAACTCGAAACCCTCCGCGCCCTCAACGCCCGCACCAGGGCCGCCCACAGCCGCAGAATTGAAATACCCGCCTGACCCACTTCCACCTCACTGCTTCTGCTCCACCGCTTCTGCTCCACCGCTTCTGCTCCACTTGTTCTTGCGCCGTAAAGCGAGCCGAGCACCGCAGGAAAACGCGGGGAATAGGCCCGCATGTCCGAGCACATGGCCGAAAATTGCTCCTGCATTTTCGGCATTTCCGCCATCCATGGCGGTCGGATGTGCGAGTTCGGGCCGGCCCGCGTTTTCCGAGGAGCGCAGGGTACCGACGCGGCTTCTTCGCGGCGGCGACGCCGGCGCAATGGTCTTTGGTTACTTTCTCCCGACAGATCGCAGGAGCGATCTGAACCGCGCAGCGCCTTCGCGTAGCGAAGGTGAGGCCCATGGATGGGCCGAAGGTCAAGAGAAAGTAACCCGCGCGAAAGCGCGGAACGCTCTTGCTCTTGTGCTCTTGTTGCTTCCAAAAAACAAAGTCACTGGATTGACCAGCTTCGCTGTTGTGAAACGCTTCCGCCTTCGCGGGAATGACGAACAAGTGCAAAGAGCGAGTGCGAAGAGCGGGTGCGAAGAGCAAGATCAAATGGATGATCAGCTTCGCTGTTGAGAAACGCTCCCGGCTTATGCTGGGATGACGAGCACAGGAACAATCGGGACCGCTCGAAATACCCCGAATGCCGCGAATGCCCGCATGACGACGACAAGAAGGTGATCCATGCACAACGACCACATCAAGACCGACCTCCCCGGCCCCAAGGCCCAGGCCATGATCGCCCGCGACACCGCGGTCATCTCCCCCTCGTATCCGCGCGACTACCCCTTCGTCATGTCCCGCGGTCGCGGCAGCGAAGTCTGGGACGTCGACGGCAACCGCTTTCTCGACTTCGCCGCCGGCATCGCCGTGTGCTCGACCGGCCACGCCCATCCCGACGTGGTCGCAGCGGTGAAGCGTGCCGCCGACGATTTCCTGCACATCTCCTCGGACTACTGGCACGAGCAGATGGTCGGCCTCGGCGAGCGCATCGCCCGCGTTGCACCGATGCGCGAACCTGCGATGAGCTTCTTCTGCCAGTCCGGTACCGAAGCCGTCGAAGGCGCGCTCAAGCTCGCGCGCTACATCACCCGGCGGCCGCGCTTCATCGGCTTCCTCGGCGGCTTCCACGGCCGCACGATGGGCTCGCTGTCGTTCACCTCGAGCAAGTACACCCAGCAGCTCGGCTTCGCGCCGACCATGCCCGGCGTGACCCATGTGCCCTACCCCAATCCCTATCGGCCGCTGTTTGCCGGAGCCGACCAGGGCAAGGCCGTGCTCGACTACATCCGCTCCCTGTTCGAACGCAGCGTGCCTGCGGCCGAAGTCGCGGCGATCCTGGTCGAACCGATCCAGGGCGAAGGCGGCTATCTCGTCCCGCCGGACGGCTTCCTCGCCGGCCTGCGCGCGCTCTGCGACGAGCACGGCATCCTGCTGATCTTCGACGAAGTGCAGTCCGGCGTCGGTCGCACCGGGAAGATGTTCGCCTGCGAGCACTGGGACGTCGCGCCCGACATCATGACCCTGGCCAAGGGGCTCGGCTCGGGGCTGCCGATCGGTACGGTCGTCGCGCGCAAATCGCTGATGTCGCAATGGAAGCGCGGTGCGCATGGCAACACCTACGGCGGCAACCCGATCGCCTGCGCGGCTGCGAACGCGACGCTCGATCTAGTCGCCGACGGTTTCGTGCACAACGCCGCGAGCGCAGGCGCGCATTTCATGGCGCGGCTGCGCGATCTGCAGCGCGACTTCCCGTGCATCGGCGAAGTCCGCGGCAGGGGCCTGATGATCGGCATCGAACTCGTCGAAAGCGGCGAGGCAGGATCGCCCGCACGCGCGCTCTGCGACGCCACGGTCAACCGCGCCTTCCACAACGGCCTGCTGCTGCTGTCCTGCGGCGCCAGCACGATCCGCTTCATGCCGCCGCTGAACGTGACCACCACGCAGATCGACGAGGCGATGGTCATGCTGCGCGCCAGTCTCGAAGAAGCCCTGCAGCTGCAGGCCTGAGGCCACCGTGTCCGCCACCCACTTCGGCTCCTGCACGTCATCCCCGCGAAGGCGGGGATCCACCCACGTCATCCACGCTGGCTTCCTGCGCACGTGGATCCCCGCCTTCGCGGGGATGACGTCAAAAGCAGCGGAGGTGCACCCATGACCCGTCACCTTCTGGCGTTGCTTCTTGCAACGCTGGCCGGCGCAGCCATCGCCGGCCGTGAGCCCGTGCTCAAGCAGGTCGACCTGCCTCACAACTACTACTGGCGCGAGCTCTACCTTCCGCAGCTCACGACCGGGCCATCATCGGCAGCTTTCATGCCCGACGGCGATACGCTGGTCTACAGCATGGCCGGTTCGCTGTGGGAGCAGCGCATCGGCAACGACGAAGCCACCGAACTCACCCACGCGACCGGCGCCTACGACTACCAGCCCGACGTCGCACGCGATGGCCGCAGCGTGGTGTTCGACCGTTACGACGGCAACGCGGTCGAGCTCTGGCGGCTGGACCTGGCAACCGGCCGCGAACAGCGCCTCACCTCCGCCGGCGCGGTGAACGTCGAGCCGCGCCTGTCGCCCGACGGCCGGCGCATCGCCTGGGTCTCCACGCAGGGCACGGGCCATTTCAACCTGTTCATCGCCGACATCGACGCGACCGGCCTGCACGCCGCGCATCCGCTGCTCGGCGAAACGAAGACGGCCACCGACCGCTATTACTACTCGGCCTTCGACCACGCGATCAACCCGTCATGGTCGCCCAACGGCGCGACGATCTACTACGTCTCCAACCACGACGTGACCTGGGGCACCGGCGATATCTGGGCCGCTTCGGTCAACGATCCTTCGCAGCGCCACAAGGTGCTCAGCGAGGAAACGAACTGGAACACGCGTCCCGAGGTCGCGCCCGACGGCAAGCGCCTGCTCTATACCAGCTACCGAGGGCGCCAGTCGGAACAGTTGTGGCTCACGACCACGACCGGCGCGCCGCCATTGCCGCTGACGTTCGGCGATTCGGACCGCCGCCATGCGCGCTGGTCGCCGGACGGACAACGGATCGCCTACATCGACAACAGCGTCGATGCCGCCCGAGCCGAAAACGGCAACACGGTCCTCCGCGTGGTCGACGCGGTGGGCGGCGCGACCCGCACCATCCAGGCGAAACGCCTGCATTTCCGCATGCCACAGGCACGCCTGAGACTGAACCTCATCGACGAGAACGGCGAGCGCATCCCGGGGCGCGTGTCGGTGCTGGCGGGTGACGGCCGCGCGTACGCGCCGCGCGATGCATGGATGCACGCCGACGACGGTTTCGATCGCTCCCTGCAGTCCGCCGAGAACCACTATTTCGAATGCGCGCCGCCGTGCGTCATCGATGTACCCTCAGGAACGTTGCACATCGTCGCCCAGCACGGCTTCGCCTACGCTTCGCACAACACCGTGGGACTCATGGCCGGAGACGACATGGGAATCGCCATGCAGTTCCATCCGCACAGGTTGCCCACCCAGTTCGGCGACTGGATCAGCGCCGACCTGCACATCCACATGAACTACGGCGGCCACTACCGCAACACGCCGGCGAACCTCGCGCGGCAGGCACGCGCCGAGGACCTCGACCTCGCCTACGACCTGATCGTCAACAAGGAGCAGCGCGTCCCCGACCTCGCCTGGTTCCGGCCCGATGCCGATCCGGCGAGCACGCCGCAGGTCACCGTGCTGCACGCGCAGGAATACCACACCAGCCTGTGGGGCCACCTCGGCCTGCTCGACCTGCACGACCACTACATCACGCCCGGCTTCGCCTCCTACCGCCACTCGCCGCTCGCGAGCCCGTACCCGACGAATGCCGCGGTCGCCGACCTCGCGCATGCGCAGGGCGGAATCGTCGGCTACGTGCATCCGTTCGACATCCTGCCCGATCCGGCGAAAGACACCGACCTCACCAACGAGCTGCCTGCCGACGTACTCAATGGCAAGGTAGACTACATCGAGATCGTCGGCTTCTCCGATCCGATCGCCACCGCGACCGTCTGGTACAAGCTGCTCAACCTCGGCTTCCACCTGCCCACGGGCGCCGGCACCGACGCGATGGCGAACTACGCCTCGCTGCGCGGACCGGTCGGACAGAATCGCGTCTTCCTCGACACCGACGGCCAGCGCGACACCGCATCGATCTTCGCCGCGCTCAAGGCCGGTCATGGCTTCGCCAGCAACGGCCCGCTGCTGGGCCTGCTGATCGACGGCGTGAAACCCGGCGGCAGCGTGCGGCCGGGCCCGCATCATTTCCAGGTCGCACTGCGCTCTTCCGGCGCCATCAACCACCTCGAACTCGTGCAGAACGGGAATGTCGTGACGACTTTCCTCGTGGACAGCAACCTTGACCACTTCGACAGCAGCGGTGAAGTCACGCTCGACGGCGGCTGGGTCCTGCTGCGCGCCTGGAACGACAACGCCGATCCGCTCGTGCAGGACGTGTACCCGTACGCGACCACCAACCCGATCTGGGTCGGCCCGCAGCAGCGCACCGCCAGCGCGCCGCAGGACGCGAAGTACTTCGCCGACTGGCTGACCGACACCCTCAAGCTGATCGAAGCCCGCGACGACTTCAATGACGCGAACGAGCGCCGCATCACCCTCGACTACCTGCGCGACGCGCGCGACCGTTTCCTCGCCATCGCCGCAGGCCAGCCATGATCCGCCCCGCCCTGCTGCTGTTCCTGCTGGCCGCTGTCGACGCACCTGCTGCGCCGCCATCCAACCTCTTCGACGTCGCCGACCTCGACCGCCTCGCCGACGTCACCGAGCCGGTCTTTTCGCCCGACGGCCAGGCCATCGCCTACACCGTCACCACCGCGAACACCGATGCCGACCAGCAGCAATCCGACCTCTGGCGCGTGCGCTGGGACGGCAGCGCTCGCGTGCGCCTCACCGGGACGCCCGACAGCAGCGAGTGGCGGCCGCAATGGTCCGGCGACGGGAAATGGCTCGCCTTCCTGTCCGATCGCAAGATCGATCCGCGCAGCGCCGACGCATCCGGCAAGGCGGCATCCGGCGATGCCAAGCCGAGCGGCGACTCATCCGATGACGACGCCAGGACGCAGGTCTGGCTGATGCCAGCGAACGGCGGACCACCGCGCCAGGTCACGCACATGCCCGACGGCGTCGAGGACTACGCCTACTCCTCCGACGGCAAGTTGCTCGCCGTGATCGCCTACGATCCCGGGCTGCCGCCGGGCACGACGAAGCCGAAGAATCCCCCGCCGCTGGTCACCGACCGCTACCTGTTCAAGGACGACGCCGACGGCTTGCTCGGCGCGCGTCGCAAGCACCTGTATCTCGTCGACGTCGCCACCGGCGCCGCCACCCTGCTCACGCCCGGCACGCACGACGAAGTGTTGCCGGCGTTTTCGCCCGACGGCCGGCAGATCGCCTTCACCAGCAAGCGCGAGCCCGACGCCGACCGCGCGATGAACTTCGAGATCCACGTCATCGCCGCGAGGCCGGGCGCGCAGGATCGCCGCATCACCTCGCCCGACCACACATCCGACAACCCCGACTGGGAAACGCGCCCGGCCTGGAGTCCCGACGGCACCCGCATCGCCTACCCGCGCAGCGACTACGCGCACTGGCTCGACTACGCGCCGTGGGTGCTCGGCATCGTCGACGTCGCGACGGGCAAGGAGACGATCCCCGCGCCGATCGACCGCTGCTTCTACAAGCCGCGCTGGTCGCACGACGGCCGCAGCGTCTATGCCCTGGTCGAGCAGAGCCTGGTCACCCACCTCGCGCGCATCGATCTCGCCGATGGCAAGCTTACCGAGCTCGACCATGGCGACCGCTTCGACTTCGACCTCGACGTTTCCGCGAACGATCGCGTCGCCGTGCTCGGCGGCGACGACCGTCATCCTTACGAAATATCGGCGGTCGAAAGCGATACGCTGCGCCCGCTCGGCGACCACAACGCTTTCCTGAGCGACAAGCACCTGGCCGACGTCGAGGCCATCCACTACGCCAGCAAGGACGGCACCGCGATCGACGGCCTGCTGGTGAAGCCGGTCGGCTGGAAGCCCGGCGTACGCTATCCGACGATCGTGCGCGTGCACGGCGGCCCGGTGTACCAGTACAGCCGCGAATTCATGCCCGACTGGCAGGCCTACGCAGCGCACGGTTACGCGGTGCTCGCGGTGAACCCGCGCGGCAGTTCGGGGCGCGGCTTCGATTTCGCGAAAGCGATCCGGGCCGACTGGGGCCACAAGGACGTCGAGGACGTGCTCGCCGGCATCGACCACGCCGTCGCGATGGGCATCGTCGATCCGGCACGCATCGGAGTCGGCGGCTGGAGCTACGGCGGCATCCTCACCGACTACCTGATCGCGAGCGACACCCGCTTCAAGGCCGCGGTCAGCGGCGCCGGCGCCGCCAACTTCATCGGCATGTACGGTGGCGACGAATACGTGCGCGAATACGAACTCGAACTCGGCCTGCCGTGGAAGGACCGCACGATCTGGGACCGCGTCAGTTACCCCTTCCTGCATGCCGACCGCATCGTCACCCCGACCATGTACCAGTGCGCAGGCAACGACTTCAACGTGCCCTGCCACGGCGCCGAGCAGATGTACCAGGCGCTGAAGTCGCTGGGCGTGCCTTCGCAGCTTGTGGAGTATCCGGGGCAGCACCACGGCCTGACGGTGCCGAGCTACCTGCGCGACCGGCTGCAGCGCAATCTCGACTGGTACGGCCGGTTCCTGAAAGCGGAGTCGCGGCAGCCGGAGTGATCGGGCGTGTGCCCGCGCGCAGGTGATCCCTGGCCAGTCGCGCATGCGTTCCGGAACGGCCCTTGCGACCGACGGGTGTGGATGTCGCGGCATGGCCTGCACACCAGCCCCCGTTCCGCTGACGGCCACGATCTGTTCGTGCAGCGGGCTTCACCCGACCCTTTCCGCCGTGCACGAGAAGCAGCCACGGCCGGTGTTGTGCAGGTGGACGTAGGCGGTGTCGGCATTCGCGAAGAAACGGTCGAGCGACGACGCCACGTCCGCACTTTCGGTCACGGTCGCGTCGATCATCATGTGCGCTGCGTCGTAGGCGCGCACCGACATCAAGCGGCGAGCGATATGCGGAGGCACGACGCGCGCCGGCAATATCTGCCGTTTCGCACCGCGACGCACGAAGATCGGCCCGGACGCGCGGTACGGCGACGCGCCCGGCTGGTGGACGAACGGCAGCAGGAGCAGTTCTTCGCCGACCTTCGCGTCCTCGAGGCTGACACGGCACGGGAAGCCCGGCTGCCCGGTAGCGACGCAACGCACTGCGCCGCGTTCGCGCAGTCGGGCGTCGTCGAGGGAGAACAACGGTTCGAATGGTTCGTGGTCGATACCGGCCAGGCGGAAGCTGGACATGGCGTTCTCCGGTGCTTGGACGCACCCAGGATGCCGCAGGCCCGAAGCCGAAGCTCGCCGGATTCGGACATGACACCCGTAGGGTCCGTCTTCGCCGTCAGTGGTTCGACAGGCTCACGACGAACGGCGAAGACATCCATCGCGAACGACCAAAGCGCTCACCGCGGACGGGGAAAACGCCGGGCAACTCACCCCGCCATCGACGCCACGTCGATCACGAAGCGGTACTTCACGTCGCTGCGCACCATGCGTTCGTAAGCCATGTCGATCTGCTGCGCGCGGATCATCTCGATGTCGGAGACGATGCCGCGCTCGGCGCAGAAATCGAGCATTTCCTGCGTCTCCGGCAAGCCGCCGATCAGCGAGCCGGCGATCGCGCGACGGCCGAAGATGAGCTGGCCGATGTTCGGACTGGGATGCGCATGTTCGGGCACGCCGACCAGGCACAGCGTGCCCTCGCGCTTGAGCAGGGCGGTGAAGGCGTCGAGGTCGTGGCTCGCGGCCACGGTGTCGAGGATGAAGTCGAAGCGACGCGCCTGCTTCTTCATCGCCTCGGCATCCTTCGAGACCACGACCTCGTCCGCGCCGAGTTCGAGCGCCGCGCTGCGCTTGCCCTCGGACGTCGTGAACGCGACCGTGTGCGCGCCCATCGCATGCGCGATCTTGATGCCCATGTGGCCGAGCCCGCCGATGCCGACGATGCCGACCGTGCTGCCCGGCCCGACCTTCCAGTGCCGCAGCGGCGAATAGGTGGTGATGCCCGCGCACAGCAGCGGCGCGACCGCGGCGAGCTGCGATTCGGGATGGCGGATCTTCAGCACGAAACGCTGGTCGACCACGATGCGCTGCGAATAGCCGCCCAGCGTATGGCCCGGCGGATCGGCGGTGCGGCCGTTGTAGGTGCCGGTGAAGCCGTTCTCGCAATACTGTTCGAGGCCCGCGTCGCAGGCGCTGCAGCGATGGCAGCTGCCGACGAGGCAACCGACGCCGACGGTGTCGCCGACCTTGTAGCCCTGCACTTCCGCACCGACCGCGCTGACGTGGCCGACGATTTCGTGGCCGGGCACGCAGGGATAGCGCGTGCCGCTCCATTCCGAGCGCACGGTGTGCAGGTCGGAATGGCAGATCCCGCAGTACGCGATGTCGATCTGCACGTCACCCGGGCCGACCGCGCGGCGATCGATGGCGAGCGGCACGAAGGGCTGGTCGGCGGCATGGGCGCCGTAGGCATTCGTCTTCATGGATGTCCTCCTTGAGTGGATCGAGCATGTCACGCGCCGGGCCTGCACACGCCCACTGCTGCCGGAACGCTGCGTTGCCGGGAATCGCATGCCGCCACGGTGGCAGCAAGCCTGAAGATGGCTGCGGACTTGCGGAAGCGCGCGCGGAAGGACCACCATCGGGCAGGCGGGTCCGGCGGATTGCCTTGCCCGCCTTACCCTTTCCCGAACTCCTGCAGCCATTTTTCGCATTCGTCCGCCGGCATCGGCCTCGCGAAAACGTAACCCTGCACGATGTCGCAGCCGCCGGCGCTGAGCTTGTCGAGCGTGGCCTGGTCCTCCGCGCCTTCGGCGACGACGTCGAGTCCGAACTTGTGGGCGAGGTCGATGATCAGCGTGGTGATGTCGGCGCTGGCCGTGTCGATGAGCAGGCGCGAGACGAAGGACTTGTCGATCTTCAGTTCGGTGGCGGGGATCTTGTGGAAGTAGGCCAGGCAGGAATAGCCGGTGCCGAAGTCGTCGATCGAGATGCGCACGCCCAGCTCGCGGATGCGCTGCAACTGATCGAGCGCGCGGTCGCCGCCCATCAGCGAGCGCTCGGTGATCTCGATCATCGGCCGCACGGCGTCGCTGCCGAACAACTGCAGCGCGTTCTGCAGGAGGTCGGGCAGGTCCGAGTGCGCGACCAGCTCGCTGGGCATGTTCACCGACGCCGTCAGCGGGCCCCAGTCGTGGCGCCACTGCGAGGCCTGGCGGAGCACGGTCTGCATCGCCCACAGCGTCAACTTGCGGATGTGGCCGGTGCGTTCGGCGAGCGGGATGAACACGTCGGGCGGCACCGTGCCGCGACTGTGGCTGTTCCAGCGCATCAGCGCCTCGACGCCGACGACGCGGCGGTCGGCGATCCGCACCTGCGGCTGGTAATGCATGCTCAGCTCGCCGCGGTCGATCGCGTTGGACAGCTCCAGCTCGAGGTCCCACTGGTCGGACAGCGTGCCGGCGCCGGCGCTGTCGGGCGCGAAACGGTAGCGACGGTCCTCCTGGCGCGCCATCGCCAGCGCCAGCTCGGCCTTGCCGAGCAGTTGTTCGGCGTGCGCGGCGTGCTGCGGGCACAGCGCGGCGCCGATGGTCACCGCCAGGCGCAGGCGCACGCCGTCGTGTTCGAACGGCGCCTCGAGCAGGCGCAGCGCCTTCTGCGCGGCCAGCTCGCCATGGCCGCGGTTGAACAGGCGCGGCAGGATCAATGCGAAACGGTTGTCGCCGATGCGCGCGACGCGGTCCTGCGGGCGCGCCACCGCGCCGAGCTGCGCGGCCAGGTGGCGCAGCAGGAGGTCGCCGAAGGGGTAGCCGAAGGTGACGTTGATCTGGGTGAAGCGGTCGATGTCCACGACCAGCAGGCCGAGCGAGGCGTTGTTCCCCGCGCACTCGTGGATGTGGCCCTCGAGCAGCTCGACGAACGTGCGCCGGTTGGGCAGGTCGGTGAGCTCGTCGCGGAGGTCCATGCGGCAGGGTCAGTTGATGAACAGTTCGGCCGGATCGATGCCGAACGCGCGCTCGGGCAGCCCGCGCCGGATGGTGAGCGGCTTGCCCTTGTCGTCGTTCGCGACCTGGCTCAGGTCGACCGCGACGAATTCGGGCAGCGGCTGCTTGATCGCGTCGAGCAGCAGCATGACGTTCGGGCGCAGGCGCTTGAGGTCGTGCACGGCGGTCACCACGCCCACGCGGCCGTCGGACAGTTCCACCAGCGAACCGGGCGGGTACACGCCGCAGGTCTGGATGAACTGCTCGACGAGGTCGGACTGGAACAGGATGTCGCGCACGTTGTACAGCTCCATCACCGCCTGGTGCGCGGTGCGGCCCGGTGCATACGGGCGCGCGCTGGTCATCGCATCGTAGCTGTCGATCAGGCCGATGAGGCGGCCGAAGATCGGGATCTGCGCGCCGCGCAGGCCACGCGGATAACCGGATCCGTCGTGGCGCTCGTGGTGGGTGGCGACCGCCTGGATGGTGCGTTGGGATACCCCGGGCGTGCGTTCGAGGATCTCGACGCCCGCCTGCACGTGCGCGCGCATCTGCCGCCAGTCCTCGTCGTCGTAGGACCCGGTCTTGTCGAGCAGCTCGACCGACAGGCTGGCCTTGCCCACGTCGAACATCAGGCCCGCGAAGGCCAGGTCGTCGATCTCCTGGCGGTTCAGGCCGAGGTGGCGGCCGAAGCTCGCCGCCCACACCGAGCTGCCCAGCGCGTGCTGGTAGGTGTAGCTGCTCTTCTTGCGGATCGCCTTGAGCCAGGTGAAGGCCGAGGGGTTGCGGGTGACCGAGTCGATCATCGCGCCCACGCCCTCGCGGACGCTGAGCAGGTCGAGCTCGCGACCATCGTGCAGGTCGGTCATCATCTGCTCGATGCCGCGCTCGAGGTGGTGCTGCGCCTTCGCAGCGACCGGGAGCTCGACCTCGACGCGGGTCGCGATCTGCCAGGTCGTGGTGTTCAGCGCGGCGAATTCGGCGGCGAACGGAACGGACTTCTCCGCCGCCACGGGCTCTTCGGGCTCGACGTAGCGCCTGTCGGGGCTGGCGCCGCGGGTGACGTCGATGTAGACGTGGCGGCACAGCTTCTGCAGCTTCTCGAGGTCCTCCTGGGTCTCCACCAGCAGGCCTTCGAGCAGGAACGGGCTCTCGATCCACGGCCGGTCCAGGCGCGAAACGTACATCTTCAGATCCAGCCCGGCGATCGCGATCCTCGTTTCGTAAGGCGTGGCTTCCATGTCGTCGTGTCGTCGCCGTCTCGTCGTCGCCGTATCCGAAGCCTAACCCAACACCGGGCGCGATGGTGTCGCGAAGACGCCCGAAACATCGCGCCTCAAGAGGGCGACCGGCTCCGCATCGAGGATGCGAGGGAAGGAAGCGTCGTTCCGGCGCGGACAAGGTGATTCCCGCATGGCATCGCCGCCGGAAACGTGACGCGAATCACGGAATTCCGCTCGTCCGGCCCCGGTCGCCGCGCGGTTCACTTCGATGGCGGCTGCCAGCGGTTGAATTGCTTCAGCAATGCGACGAGACGGTCGTGCGGGATCGCCTTCGCGTAGTGCCCGCTGTCGCCCTGCATGTCCTTCGCGGCGATCATCGCGTTGACGATGGCTTCCTCGGTCGCCTGCACGGTGGCCTCGAACACCGGGTCGATGTGGTCGTTGCCGACGAAGGTGGCGGACTGCTGCGCCTTGTCGTTCATCGCATCGCGGTTGGCGGTGGAGAACGCGACGAACAGGTCGCCCGAACCGTTGCCCGAATAGCTGCCCATCCGTCCCAGCGCGAGCGTCGCGCGGCGCGCCACGCGCTTGAGCTGGTGCGGCAGCAGCGGTGCGTCGGTGGCGACCACGACGATGATCGAGCCGGTTTCGTGGGCGATGCCGTCCGGCAATCGTGCGCGCGTGGGCGCGGCGGCAGTCCCGCTGCCCCACAGCTTCGGATCGGTGAACACGCGGTCGTCGCGCAGGTACTGCCCGACCGGCACGCCGGCGATGCGCAGCGGATCGCGCACGCCGTAGTTGGCCTGCACCAGCACGCCGACGGTGTAGTCGTGGCCGGATTCGTTGACCTTTCGCGACGACGTGCCGATGCCGCACTTGAACTCGTGGCAGATCATGCCGGTACCGCCGCCGACATTGCCTTCGGCGACCGGGCCGCCGTTCGCATCGGTCAATGCCTTGGCGACGTGTTCGGGCCTGACGTGGAAGCCATTGGCGTCGTTGAGGTCGCCATCCCAGGTTTCGGCGACGACCGGCAGCGACCACCAGTAGCCGGTCGCATCCGGATGGCCGGCCTTCACCCGCTCGGCGATGACGGCGTCGCGCACGAGACCGACGCTGTGGGTGTTGGTCAGCATCACCGGCCCTTCGAGCTCGCCGCCCTCGTCGATCCAGTGGGTGCCGGTCATCTCGCCGTTGCCGTTTTGCGAGAACCAGCCGGCGAAGACCGGCAGGTCCCAGGTGTCATGGCCACGCGGCAGGATCGCGGTGACGCCGGTGCGGACCTTGTGGCCATCCTTGAGGTCTTCGATCAGGGTGACCTGGCCGACGGCGACGCCCTGCACGTCGGTGATCGCGTTGAGCGGACCGGGCGTGCCCTCGAACGGGATGCCGAGGTCGCGGGCGCGCGGCGGCGATGCGGACGCTCTCGCAGCGGCGGCGGCGGCGGAGGAAGCCGTCGCCATGACGGCCATCGGAGCTGTTGGCGACACGGCGCCAGCGCCGCACACCGGCGCAAGCCCCGTCATCACGCACAAGGCAACGACCAGAAACGTCCTCGACACGGCTTCTCCCGGCTGCTGGAGCGAACGGCCACACCCTATCCCATCTGCTGCCAACCGGGCGCGCCGACTCCCTCAGCCCGGTGGCGCGTTCCTCAGTGCTTCACAACGGACACCGGAGCACCCAAGGCATCGAGCTTCCGCTTCCACGCGGCCGACTGCGTGTCATGGCCCTCGCCCGGATGTGCCGCATTCCAGGCCGCGTAAAGGTCGCCCAGGGCCTGGGTACACCGGCGGGTGACCCTTGCCTTCGGGCCCAGGTCCACGGTCAGTCGTGGTTGCGCTTCGAGCAGGTCGGTTTCGGCGGCAGCGAATTCACCCAGCCCGGTGCGGGCCATCCCCAGGCTCGTCATCGCCGGCGTCATCGACTCCATGTCGCCATTGAATACCGCTCCGCGCGCCCGGGCTTCAAGCGGAGCGAGCAGTTTTTCAGCCTCGGCAAACTTGCCTTGTGCAACGAGCATCTGTCCCATTTGCGCCATCGCATACAACGTGACCTCGCTGTCGGAGCCGAATGCACGACGGCTGTCGTCCAGCGCCTTCCGCAAATAGGACTCGGCCTCGACCATCCTGCCGTTGTCCCGCAGGAAGCCGCCCAGCACGGCGATCGTATACACCGTGGGTCCCGCATGGTCTCCGAACGCGCGGCGGCACCCGTCCAGCGCCATGCGCAGGCTGGCCTCGGCCTCGCCCGGCTTTCCTTCCTCGTCGAGGAGCGTGCCCAGCCTCACCCTCGTCATCAGCGCGAAAGGGTGCCCCTCGCCGAAGATCCTGCGACGTTTTTCCAGGGACTCCCGCATATACCCTTCCGCCTCGCCCAGCTTGCCCTCAGCCATCAGGATTCCGGCCAGGCTGTAGACCTTGTCCACCGTCAGTGGGTGGTCCTCGCCGACCGAACGGCGACTTCGTTCCAGCGACCCGCGCTGGAACGCCTCGGCCTCGGCGATCTTGCCCTGTTGCCAGAGGGTCCACCCCATGTTGTCGATCAGGTCGAGCCTCTTGGCCGGATCTCCGCCAACGGCACGATCGTTCTTCGCGATCGCCTCGCGCAGATAGCGTTCGGCCTCGGCCATCCTGCCTTCCTCATTCAGGACATAGCCCATTGAAGCGATCAGTTCCACGGTTTCGGCGCTGCCCTGCCCGTTCACGCGCCGACTGGTCGCCAGGGCCTGGCGCAGGAGCGGCTCGGCCTCTTTCAGCTGGCCCTCGGTCGTCAGGTGCTGGCCGAGGTCCCCCATGGACTCCACCGTGTCCGGATCGTCCTCACCCAGGATGCGGCGGCGTTTCGCGAGCGCCTCGCGCAGGTAGGGTTCTGCCTCCTTCTGATTTTCCATGGACTCGGCCAGGGCGCCGATGTTCCCGAGCGATTGCAGCGTCTCCCGATCCTCCTCGCCCAGGACGCGACGGCGCGTCGCCAGCGCGCTTTTCATCAATGGCATCGCCGCATCGTAGAGGCCCATCTGCACGTAGCGGTCCGCCAGCACCTGGCGCAATCTCGCGGCCACGACCGGCTGGTCCTTGAACCGCTGGTCGATGGCGGCGATCGCGGGCTTCATGGTCGTCCGGTCGATCACGCCGACCGCGGTGTCGGTGGCATTCACCCACCGCAGCAGGCCGGCAAACGCAGCGGCCTGTGCCGATCGTTCCTTTTCGGGCACGCCTGCCTTGACCAGGGCCGCGGCGAGCTTGGACTTCAGGTCGTCCACGAGATCCCTGCCGGCCTTGTTCGGATCCACCTGCCTGAGCATGTCGCCTTCGAACGTGGCCACCTGCTCCACTTCGTGTGCGCGCTGCCGTGCCAGCCGCGCCTGCTGCTGCGCGATCCGCGCCTGCCACGCGAACGCCACGATGCCGACCAGCAGCGCGACGGCGACCATCGATCCCGCGGCAAAGGTCGCGCGGTTGCGCCGGATCCATTTGCGCAGCCGGTAGGCCGCGCCCGGAGGCGCCGCCTGGACCGCCTCGCCCTCCAGGTACCGACGCACGTCCATGGCCAGCGCGCTCGCGGTCTCGTAGCGCCGCGAGCGGTCCTTCTCCAGCGCCTTCATCACGATCCAGTCGAGCTCGCCGCGAACCGCCTTCGCCAGCGCGCGGACATCGACGCCTTGTTCCGTCACCGTTCCGGGCCTGGTCGTGGTGGACTGCGAAAGGCGCGCGCTCGGCCGCGGTGGATCGACTTCCCGGATGATGCGCTGGACTTCCTCGTGGGCCGCGTCCTGCAACGAGTCCGAGTCGATCGGCGTGGTATTGGTCAGCAGCTCGTAGAGGATGGCGCCGAGCGCGTAGATGTCGGATCGCGTGTCGATGTCCGCACTGCCAGCGGCCTGCTCCGGACTCATGTACAACGGCGTTCCCATCATCAGGAACTGCTGGGTCATCAGCGTCTTTTCGGTCAGGCGCCCGCTGGTCGCCTTCGCGATGCCGAAATCGATCACCTTCGCGAACGGCTGGCCCTCCTGCGTGCTCACCAGCACGTTGGTCGGCTTGAGGTCGCGGTGGATGATGCCCTTGGTGTGCGCGTGCTGCACGGCGGCGCATACCTGCTCGAACAGGCGCAGGCGCTGGTCGATCGTCAGGCCGTTCACGATGCAGTAGCGCCAGATCGGCTCGCCCTTGACCAGCTCCATCACGAAGTAGGGCCTGCCGCTGTCGGTCGTCCCGGCATCGAGCATGCGCGCGATGTGCGGATGCTCCATCAGCGCCAGCGCCTGGCGCTCGACCTCGAAGCGCGCGATCACCTCGCGCGTGTCCATCCCGAGCTTGACGACCTTGAGCGCCACGTCCTGCCGGACCTGGCCGTCCGCGCGCTCGGCGCGGAACACCACGCCCATGCCGCCGTGTCCCAGGCTTTCCCGCAGCACGTACTGGCCGACACGATCGCCTACCGTGAGGTCTTCGCCATAGATGGCATGGAAGGAATCCTGCAATACCCGCTCACGGTGCGCGGCCGTCTGGCCATGGTGTCTGGCGTCCGCGTCGAGCAGGGAAGCAAGGACCTGGCCGAGCTCGGCGTCCTCCCGTTCGACCGAGAGCAGCAGCTCCGCCCGTCCTGCTGCGTCCAGGTCGATGGCCTGTTCGAACAGCTCGCCGAGCCGCCGCCACTGCGTGGTATGGATGTGATCGCTCATGGCGTGCGGCGGGCTTGAATATCGGCAAGCCAGTCTAGTTTGTTTCCCGGCATGGAGACCTTCAATACGTCGTCGGCGCGGTGTGCGACCATGTGGGTCGGATCGTGGGGGATCCGGCACTGGAGGAACGCGATGGACGACCTGCGCCACGCCCGCGCCCTGCATGCGAAGTACTACTTCGGCGACGACATGCTGGCGATGGAAAACCGCGCGGTATTCGCACGGAGCTGGCAGCTCGTCGCGCACCAGGGGCTGCTTGCGGAAGCCGGCGACCACGTCGTCGAGAACATCGCCGGCACGCCGGTGCTCCTCGTGCGTGGACAGGACGGCGTGCTGCGGGCGTTCCCGAACGTCTGCCGCCACCGTGCGGGTCCGCTCGCGTTCTGCAACGGCAAGGGCGCGCGCGCCCTGCACTGCAAGTACCACGGCTGGACGTACAGGCTCGACGGCCAGCTTCGCAGCGCGCCGGAGATGCAGGATGCAGGCGACTTCAAGGTCGGCGACATCCACCTGCCGGCATTGCGCGTGCACGAATGGCAGGGCCTGGTCTTCGTCGCCCTGAGCGACGACGTGCCGCCGTTCGCGGAAGTCTATGCCGGCATCGCCGGACGGATCGCGCCGATCGACCTGTCGACGATGCGCTACCAGCGCCGCGACGCCTACGAGGTCGAATGCAACTGGAAGGTCTACGTCGACAACTTCCTCGAGGGCTACCACTTGCCGCACGTGCATCCGGGCCTGTCGAAGGTGCTCGACTACCGCGCCTACGACACCGAACTGTCCGACTGGTATTCGCTGCAGTCCTCGCCGTTGCGCGACAGCGACGGCATCTATGGCGACGGCGAGGCGTTCTACTACCACGTCTACCCGAACATCATGCTCAACGTCATGCCCGGCCGCCTGCAGACCAACCGCGTGCTGCCGCTCGGCCCCGGGCGCTGCCGCGTCGAGTTCGACTACTACTACGCGCAGGACCCGAAGGCGCAGGCGCGCATCGCGATGGACGCGATGTTCAGCGACGAGATCCAGCACGAGGACGTGGCGATCTGCGAGGCCGTGCAGAAAGGCCTCGCTTCGGGGTTCTACGAAGCCGGGCGCCTGTGCCCGAAACGCGAGAGCGGGGTCTGGCATTTCCAGAACCTGCTGCGCACAGCGTATGCCCATCAAGGAGCGGAAGCATGAAAGCAGGTTCCCATGTGAAGTGGCCGACGTTGGCCACGGCGATGGCTTGCGTCGCCTTGCTGGGCTTCAGCCCCGACGGGCGCTGCGCCGATGCCGTAATCGTCCATGCCGGCCATCTGCTCGATGTCGACGCTGGCAGGATGCTCGCCGACCAGGCCGTGCGCATCGAGAACGGGCGCGTGGTGGCGGTCGCGCCATGGAATGCGGCGAACGTCGGTGGCACGCGCGTGATCGACTGGAGCGCGTACACCGTGCTGCCCGGCCTGATGGACATGCACACCCACCTGATCGGCGATCTCGAAACCAACGATCCGCTCGCCCCGCTGAAGATGAGCGCGCAGGACGACGTGCTGCTCGGCGCGAGCCATGCGCGCGACACCCTGTATGCAGGATTCACCACCGTGCGCGATGTCGGCACCTATCGCGCGCTCGGCGATGTCGCGCTGCGCGACGCGATCGCCAAGGGCTATGTGCCGGGTCCGCGCATGTTCTGCGCGGGCGCCTACATCACGATTCCCGGGGGCGGCGGCGAGGTCACCGGTCTGCCGTCCGGCACGATCGTGCCGCCGGAATTCCGCCGCGGCGTCTCGGCGTCGGAAAGCGAAGTGCGCACGAACGTGGACTACCTGCTCGACCACGGCGCCGACTTCATCAAGGTGATCGCGACCGGCGCCGTGCTCACGCCGGGCACCGAACCGGGCAAGTCCGAATTCACCGAGGCCGAAATCCATGCCGCCGTGGAGGAGGCCGCAAGGCACGGCACCTTCGTGGCCGCGCACGCGCACGGCGCCGAGGGCATCAAGAACGCGGTCCGCGCCGGCGTGCGATCGGTCGAGCACGGTTCGCTGATCGACGACGAAGGCATCGCCCTGATGGTGCAGCACGGCACCTGGCTGGTCGCCGACATCTACAACGGCGACTACATCGACACCGTCGGCCGCGCGCAGGGCTGGCCCGCCGACACCCTGCGCAAGAACACCGAGACGACCGAGACCCAGCGCGAGGGTTTCCGCAAGGCGGTGAAGGCCGGTGTCCACATCGCCTTCGGCACCGACGCGGGCGTCTACCCGCACGGCGACAACGCGCGCCAGTTCGCCTACATGGTGAAGTACGGGATGACGCCGCTGCAGGCGATCCAGGCGAGCACGATCGAAGCGGCGAAGCTGCTGCGCAAGGAAAAGGAACTGGGCTCGATCGCGCCGGGCAAATCGGCCGACATGGTCGCCGTCGCCGGCGATCCGCTCGCGGACATCCGCCTGCTCGAGCATGTGCAGGGCGTAGTCAAGCAAGGCGCACTCGAATGCGGGCCCGGCACGGCGAGGTGTCACGACGCTTCACCTCCAGGCGCCGGACACCCCTGAGCGAATCGTCCGGTATCCGCACACGCAACACAACGCACTTGCGCTCGCGGCGAGCGAGTCGAAACGCCTATAATTGGCCGTTTCCGCGCCCGCGGGGAGCGCAACGGAACACTCCATGCTCGAACTCAAGCGCACACCTTTCCACGAACGCACGAGCAAACTGTGCCTCCCGCAGAACTGGCGGCGCTGGGCCGGATACATCGTGGTCGGCTCCTACGACCTTTCGCTCGATCGCGAGTACTGGGCGATCCGCGATGCCGCCGCGCTGATCGACGTCTCGCCGCTGATGAAGTACCTGATCGACGGCCCCGACGCGGCGCTGCTGCTGCATCGCGTGACCACGCGCGACGTGCTGAAGATGGCGGTCGGACAGGTCTTCTACACCGGCTGGTGCGACGAGGAAGGCAAGATGCTCGACGACGGCACGGTCACGCGCCTGGGCGAAACCAGCTTCCGCATGACCTCGGCTGAACCCTCGCTGCGCTGGCTGTCGATGAATGCGGTCGGCATGGACGTGACGATCCGTGAAGTCACCGACCAGATGGGCGCGCTGAGCCTGCAGGGCCCGAAGTCGCGCACCATCCTCAACGCCTGCTGCAAGAAGTCGCTGGACAAGCTCAAGTACTTCCGCGCGATGCAGAACACGCTCGCCGGCGTTCCGGTGTCGATCTCGCGCACCGGCTACACCGGCGACATGGGTTACGAAATCTGGATGGACGCCGACAAGGGCCTGAAGGTCTGGGACGCGCTGATGGCGGCCGGCCACGACTACTCGATCACCCCTTGCGGCATCCTGCCGATGGACATGGCGCGCGTCGAGGCCGGCCTGTTCATGGTCGACGTCGACTACACGCCGGCAAATCACGCGTGGATCGAAGGCCAGAAATCCACCCCGTTCGAGATGGGCCTGGACTGGGCGGTGGCGCTCGACAAGGAAGGCTACTTCGTCGGTCGCCGCGCGCTGGAAAAAGAAAAGAAGGACGGCTCGGCGTGGAAGCTGGTCGGCCTCGACATCGAATGGGAAAGCCTGGAAAAGCACTTCGGCGCGGTCGGCCTGCCGCCGCAGATCCCCGGCATGGCCGTGCGCGGCAGCCTGCCGGTGATGCGCGACGGCCGCCAGATCGGCTACGCCTCGACGAGTTCGTGGTCGCCGGTGCTGAAGAAGTACATCGCGCTCGCGCATGTGCAGCGTCCGCACTTCGAGCCGGGCACGAAGCTGACGATCGAGGTCACGGTCGAGCACCATCGCAAGCAGGCGGCGTGCAAGGTGGTGAAGCTGCCGTTCTACGAGCCGGAGTGGAAGAAGAAATGATTTCCGACCGTAGCCCGGATGCCAATCCGGGATCGGCATGGCGACCCGGATTACATCCGGGCTACGACAGCAAGCAATACTGGCAGCGCACTAGGAAACCAGCGGCATGAGCACCAACCAGTACGACGCCATCGTCATCGGCGCAGGCCACAACGGCCTGATCGCCGCGGCGTACCTTTCGCGCGCGGGCAAGAAGGTGTGCATCCTCGAACGCCGCGAGATCGTCGGCGGCGCGGCGATGACCGAGGAAATCTTCCCCGGCTACCGCTTCACCGAGTTCTCCTACGTCGTGAGCCTGCTGCGCCCGGAGATCATCCGCGACCTCGAGCTGCCGCGACACGGGCTGAAGATCCTGCCGCTGCCGAGCACGGTCACGCCGATGGACAACGGCGACTACCTCGCCGCCTGGGACGACCACGACCTCACGCGCCAGGAGTTGTATCGCCATTCGCCGAAGGACGCCGAGGCTTCCGACGAATACGGCCGGGTGATGGCGCGCGCGGCGAAGGCAATCAAGCCGGTCATCGGCCTGGTGCCTCCCGATCCGTCCTCGATGAGTCCGCGCGACCTGATCGGCCTGCTCAAGCTCGGCCAGTACGCGAAAAGCCTGTCCGAAAAAGACCTCTACCGCATCGCCAAGCTGGTGACGCAATCCTCGGCCGACCTGCTCGACGAGTGGTTCGAGTTCGATCCGCTGAAAGGCACGAAATCCGCGAGCGGCATCATCGGCACCTTCCTCGGGCCGCGCTCGCCCGGCACCGCCTACGTGCTACTGCACCATTACATGGGCGAGATCGACGGCGCCTTCCGCGCGTGGGGATTCGCGAAGAACGGCACCGGCGGCGTCAGCGCGGCGATCGCGCGTTCGGCGGCGGCGCTGGGCGTGGAGATCCGCACCTCCGCGCCTGTCAAGCAGGTCATCGTCAAGGGCGGCCGCGCCGCCGGCGTGGCGCTGGAGAATGGCGACGAGCTGCGCGCGAAAGTGGTGATGGCCTGCGCCGACCCGAAGCGCAGCTTCCTGCAGTTCGTGGAACCCAGGCACTTCCCCGACGAGTTCGTCACCGCGATCCGCAACTTCCGCGTGCGCGGTTCCTCGGGCAAGGTCAACATCGCGCTCAATGCCCTGCCCGACTTCACCTGCCTGCCCGGCGAAGGCCCGCTGCACCGCGGCGCGATCTCGATCAGCCCGAGCATGGACTACATCGAACGCGCCTACGACGAAGCCAAGTACGGGCAGTATTCGAAGAACCCGTACATCGACATGATCATCCCTTCGATGATCGACCGCGACATGGCGCCGCCGGGGCACCACGTGATGTCCTGTTTCGTGCAGTACGCGCCCTACGACATCGAAGGCGGTTGGGACGCCGCGAAAACCGAGGCCTTCGGCGAGACGGTGATCTCGACGATCG
The DNA here is from genome assembly GCA_036496805.1 of Lysobacteraceae bacterium. Taxonomy (GTDB): domain Bacteria; phylum Pseudomonadota; class Gammaproteobacteria; order Xanthomonadales; family Xanthomonadaceae; genus SZAS-103. The sequence goes on along the minus strand of DASXKN010000029.1, from coordinate 384,289 downwards.
AGAAATACGCGCCGAACATCCGCCAGTGCATCGTCGGCAAGCAGGTCATCACGCCGAAGGACATCGAGCGCATCGCGGGCATCACCGGCGGCAACATCTTCCACGGCGAACTGCTGCTGCACCAGTTGTTCTTCCTGCGGCCGGCGCCGCAATGGGCCGACTTCCGCACACCGTTGCCGGGCTACTATTTCGGCGCGGCCGGCGCGCATCCGGGCGGCGGCGTGATGGGCGCGGCCGGCAGGCTCGCGGCGCATGAAGTGCTGAAGGACTGGAAATGAGCGCGACCATGACTTATGACGCCCTCATCATCGGCTCCGGCCACAACGGCCTGGTCGCGGCGAACTATCTCGCGAAGGCGGGGAAGAAAGTGCTCGTCCTCGAACGCCGCGCCGTCGCAGGCGGACAGCTCGCGCGCGAGACCTTCGGCGAAGGCTTCGCCGTCGATGCGCTGCACGCGGGCGGCATGCTGCGGCCCGACATCGTCGCCGACCTCGGCCTTGCGAAGTTCGGCCTCGACAAGCAATCCGGCGCGAAATCGCCCTACGTTGCGCTGCTGCCCGGCGGCAAGCGCCTGCACCTGGTCGCCGATGGCAAGGATGCGGCCACGCTGGCATCGATCCGCGAGTTGTCGGCGAAGGACGCGGAAACGTGGCCCGCCTTCGTCGCCTTCATGGACAAGGCCGCAGCCTTCATCGACGCCGCCTACCGCACGCCGATGCCGCGCCTGCCGAACGTCGACCTGCGCAAGGAAGGCCTGCCGCTCGCCCAGCTCGGCTGGAAGCTGCGCCGGCTCGGCGGCAATGACATGTTCAAGCTGATCCGCTCGATGTCGATGTCGATGGTCGAGCTGACCGAGGAATGGTTCGAGTCCGAACCGTTGCGCGCCGCGATCGCGGCGGTCGGCATCCACGGCTTCACCCTCGGTTCGATGTCGGCTGGCACCGGTTACACGCTGATGCACAACTGGCTCAACCGCGGCGGCCTCGCGCATCCGGCGGTCGCCGGCGGCAGCGCACGCATCGCCGATGCGCTGGTGGCGGCGCTGAAGTCGCGCGGCGGCGAGGTGCGCGCCGGCGCTGACGTGCAGAAAGTCATCGTGGTGAAACAGCAGGCGACCGGCGTGCGCCTGGTCAGCGGCGAGGAAATCGCGGCGAAGCTCGTGCTGTCGGCTGCCGATCCGCGCCACACCTTCCTCGGCCTGGTCGGCGCGGTCGAGCTGCCGCCCGAATTCGTCTGGGCCACGCAATCGATCCGCATGCGCGGCAGCGTCGCCAAGGTGCATCTGCTCACCGACGGCAGCCATGGCATCCCCGCCGGCACGCTCGCGCACGCGCCGACGCTGAAGTACCTCGAACGCGCCTTCGACGCTTCGAAGTACGGCGAGATCGCGCAAGCGCCCTACGTGGAAGTCACGTCGAGCGGCAACGTCGTCTCGGTCCACTTCCAGTCCGCGCCGTACGCGCTGCGCAACGCGAAGTGGGAAGACCAGCGCGGCCATGTCGAGCAGCTCGCCGTCGACACCCTGTCCGGGCACTTCCCCGCGTTGAAGAAGTCGATCCGCCAGATCGAATCGATCCTGCCGACCGACCTCGAAACCACCTGGGGCCTCACCGAAGGCGACCTCAACCACGGCCAGCTGATCCTCGACCAGTTCTTCTTCATGCGCCCGATCCCGGGCTGGTCCAACCATCGCACGCCGATCGACAACCTGTGGCTGTGCGGCAGCGGCGTGCACGGTGGCGGCGGCATCAGCGGCGCGAGCGGGCGCAACGCGGCGAAGGCGGTGCTGGGAGCAGGAAAATGAAAACGAATCGAGCGGCACGTCCGCGAGGGCTGTGGCGACTTACTCTTTTCATCCTGCTGCCAGCATCGGTCGCGATGGCCGCAGGCACACCGGCGAACCCGCCCGTTCCGGTCCTCCAGACACTGGATCCCCACAAGCCGATGCACGCAGCCGTCCTGCGCTGGCAGCACGCGTTGCAGTCCGGCGACTTCAACGCATGGCTCGCGATGCAGCCCACGCCCGCACCGCAACCCCATCTGAAGCCTTTCACGACCGCGCAAGAACGCGGGATGTTCGACATGTCGCGGCAGAACATACCTTCGACGTTGTTCATCACGGCCGCAGCCGAAGACGTCAACCCGAATGGCAGTTCGGATTACGCGGTCTTCGGATGCGCGCGCATGACGGGCGATGCGCGTGACATCCGCCTGGTGGCCAAGGTCCTCCTGCGACAGGAAGGAAGTGCGTGGAAGGTGTTCGGCAGCCCCTTCGGGCCGCCCTGGACACGCTGGGCACACGTCTGCCCGGTCGTTGCCGGCCCGATTCCCTTCTGATGGCGGCATGCGGAGCTTCCGCTCCGCGGACGAAATCCGTTCGTAGCGATGGCGGTTTCGCTTCCATCCTCACCCTGAACAAAGGTTCTCACGACAGCCCCGCACGAGGTCCGCATTCATCTTGCCGGTATTAGGCTCCTGTCATCGGAGCGACACCCCATTCACGACAGGAGGTCGGACATGAAATGGGCTGGCATGTATTTCCTCGGTTTTGTGGTCCTGCTCGGCGGCATCGTGGCCGCGCTCTGGAAGCTGGGCCTTCTGGCGAACGTCAGCTCGACCTGGATCCTGATCGGGCTGGCCATTGTCGTCGGCATCGGCATCATGGTTTCGGTGTCGCACAGCGGCATCAAGGAAAACATCGAGATCGACAGCAAGTGAACGAACGCCACGGCGGCGGATGCGATTTCGTCACTTCCATCGCTCCGGTTCGCGTAGTGGGCCTGCGCGGCTTGCATGCTTTCGCTCAGCTGATGGACTGCAATGAGCATCCCGCAGTTTCCTGCATTCCTAGCTCACTCGTGCCGACGACCGCCTCGCGTGCGCGCAGCCGCCCGCCAACGGGCACTCGCCACAACGCGGCGAAGAATTCTTGCAGAGCACCTGGCCGTGCTGATGGAGCAGCAGGTGCGCTTCCTGCAGGACCGGGACTTCCGCCGGCAACGCGCGCTGCAGGTCGAGGCTGGTCCGGTACATGCGCGCGTACGGCTGACGCTCGTCCACGAAGCCCAGTCGCGCCAGCACACGCAGGCCATTCGATTCCGGCGCCAGGCACGCGAGCCGGCCGGAGAACAACAGGATCTTGTCGGCGGTCGGCACGCCGATGCCGGGAAACCTGCGCAGCACGCGCCTCGCGTTTTCGATCGGACCCCGCAACGCCTGGGCCAGGTCGCCGCCCGACACCTCCATGGCGATCTGCGCGCATAGGCGCAACTTGTCCGCGAAGCGGGACTTCAGGATCCCGTGCGCGGCAACCGCTTCCAGCGATTCCGGTGTCGCATCCAGGATCGCTTCCGGCGTCGTGCCGATGGTCTGCCTGAGCACCTCGAAAGCCTGGCGACGGCGCGCAGCCGAGGCGAGGTAGGCGACGTTCTCGAGCAGGACCAGTTCGAAAGGATCGCTCGTCGGCAGCAATGGCGGCCGCCCGTGGAATGCCCGCAGCGAAGCGATGGCCTCGACCAGCGTATCGCCCGGCGCGAACGCGTGCGACGACGGCATCGGCTCAGGCGCCGGACGAGAGGTCGGCGTGCAGCAGGCGATGGAACAGATGCTCGCCCGCTTCGCGCCGCACCGACAGCCGGCCGGTCGAGTAGGCGCGCGAGTTGAGGCCGCGCTGGACGGACTTGCAGATCGCCATGTCCTCGTCCTGGATTATCTGGCCGACTTCGATGCTGGCCTTGTTGCGCTCGCGCGCGGCTTCGGAGACGTCGGCGAACCAGAAGTCGAAGATCACCTCGGTGCGATCCAGTCCCAGCGGCAGTACGAGGTTCGTATCCATGACCCCTTCGTACCAGTTGATCATGAAGTTCGGATGCACCCAGTAGTACAACGCGCGGTCGCCGCCGCGCACGGAAGAGAATTTCTCATGGTCGCCGTCCTTCACGATCGGACTGGACTGCAGGCAATGCCGCGCGCCGTTCTCGATCGTGTACTTCTTGAAGTCGAGCACGCTGTCCAGGCCCTTGTGCAAATGCGGGACGTGGTAGCCGCCGTCCAGGTAGTTGTCGACGAAGACCTTCCAGTTGCAGTCGAAATAGTAGTGACGCCTTTCGAGCCAACCCAAGCGGGAGAGTCCCAGGGAAGCGATGTCACTCAGTAGCTGTGATCCGAAACCCTCCTCGAAGGAAGGTCCTTCCCGATCGAGCCGCACGAATACCCAGTTCTCCCACTCGCGGATCGCAACGGGTGCCAGCCCGTGCGCCGAACGGTCGAAGTGGCATTCGGAGAGGAAGCTCGGCGTGCCCTTGAGCGCGCCTTCGAGCGTGTAGGTCCAGCCGTGGTAAGGGCAGCGCAGGTTCTTCGCGCAGCCCTGCGGTTCGGTCATCACGGCGGCGGCGTGGTGGCGGCAGACGTTGAAGAAACCGCGCAGCACGCCATCGTCGCCGCGCACGACCAGGATCGGCTCGCCGGCGATCTCGCAGGTGGCGTACCGGCCCGGTTCGCGCACCTGGTCGGCGCGCGCGGCGAGCTGCCAGGTGCGCGAGAAGGTCGTCTTCTTCTCGAGGTCGAGCACGCGCGGGTCGACGTACCACGAAGCGGGAATCGTCGAGGCTTCCTCCAGCGGAAGCGCCGGGTCGTACTGGTCGAGCAGGTCGGTCGTCGAAGGCTTCATGCGCGCTCCGTGGTGGCGTGGTCGTGCGGTTTGCGAAGGATCGCCGGCCATCGTTTCCGAGCTGTCCCGCGCTGTCAATGCGGGCGCCGCGCCACCGCGCCCGCTGTCACCATGCCCGCTGTCACCAAGCCGGGCGCGACACGGAGTAGGATCGGCGCACGCCGGCACCGCCATCCGCGGCATGGCCAACGACAGGGGACAGACATGGGCGCGCACAAGTGCGAATGTTTCGACGTGGTCGGATTCGGCCTGATCAATTTCAACTCGAAGATCTACAAGCTGCTCAAGAAGTTCGGCGGCAAGATGGACACGGCGGTGCAGGAAGCGGTCGACGACGCCACGGCCGAAGCCCTCGATGCCGGCAAGGCGTTCCTGAAGAAGCAGACCTGCGCCGCGCCTTGCAGCCGGTTCCGCTTCGTGCTGCCGCAGGTCTGGCACGCGACGCCGGTTTTCACCGGCAAGGGCAAGGAATTCACCGTGCATGTGACCGGGCAATGGACGGCCTACATCGTCTGCTACGACCCGGCCAAGCATCCGGAGGGAGAGGGAAGCGATGACGGCGAGGGTCACGGCGACGATCACGGCAAGCAGCCGAAGCATTCCGGCGACGGCGATCCGCCGCAGCCGCCAGGCGGCAAGCCCAAGTCACCGCGCAAGCGCGGGCGCTGACCATGCATCGACAGGCAGCAAGACCCTGAAGTCTCGGTAAAATTTCGCCGGCAACCGGAACGGCGCAGTCACGCTTGAGTTGGCATGGAACCTGCCTTGCCGGCGACAACATCGGCAAGCTTCGCCGTTCGTCGGCGCTCCCTGTTGCATTGCAAGAAAAAGCATATGATGGATTCCAAGAGTCCGCACATCGACCCTTGAGGTTCAAGCAAGGAAGTACAACACCCACACAGGCGGAGGCCGGACGGCCCCTTCCTGCCCTGCCCCGGGACAGCGGCTTCATCGGCTGTCGCGGCACCTGCCCGGCACAGGCATCGAACCCCTCCGCTCATGGAAAGCCCGCACGGCTGGCGGGCGGATCCGCACGCGCCAAGGCGCCTTCCCCTTTCGCATACCATTCGCTGCGCGCCCGTCTGCAGGGCACCGCGCGCAGCGGCGCCGTACCCGTGCCCTGATCCATGACTGGAGCTACACCGTGAGCATCGATGAAGTCCTGAACCATCCCTACCTGATCGGCGGCATCGTCGCCGTCATCATCCTGATCTTCTTCTGGAAAGCCTTCCTGTGGCTGTTCGGCATCATCATCGTGCCGGACGACAGCATCGGCGCGGTCACCAAGAAGTTCGTGATCTTCGGCAGCAAGCGCAACCTGCCCGATGGCCAGATCGTCGCGCTCGAGGGCGAGGCCGGCTACCAGGCCGAAACACTTTCGCCGGGCCTGCACATGGGCCTGTGGCCGTGGCAGTACACGATCGACCTGATCAAGTTCACGGTGATCCCGCAGGGCAAGATCGGCGTCGTGCAGGCCGCCGACGGCAAGCCGCTGCCGCGCGGCCGCATCATCGCCAGGGACGTCGACTGCGACTACTTCCAGGACGCGCGCGCGTTCCTGAAAGGCGCCGGCGAACGGGGACCGCAGATGAAGGTGATCCCGCCGGGCACCTTCCGCATCAACCCGCTGCTGTTCAACGTCAACCTCGCCGACACCACCGAGATCCCGCAAGGCAAGATCGGCGTGGTCGAGGCGCACGACGGCGTGCCGCTGCCGGTCGGTCGCATCATCGCCCACGGCATCGACTGCGATTCCTACCAGGACGCGAAGGCGTTCTACGAGAAGGGCGGCGAACGCGGCCCGCAGGCGAAGGTGATCCCGCCGGGCAACTACCGCATCAACCCGGTGCTGTTCGGCGTACGCCTGGAGGCCGTGGCCGAAGTGCCCGACAACAAGATCGGCATCGTCACCACCAAGGAAGGCGCGCCGCTGCCGAACGGCGAGATCGCCGGCGGCGAGATCGTCGGCCACAACCTGTTCCAGAACCCCGACGCCTTCATCGCCGCCGGCGGCACCAAGGGCCTGCAGGAGCAGGTGCTGATGGCCGGACGCTACTTCCTCAACCCGCAGTTCGCGAGCCTGGAAATCGTCGACATGACCCTGGTGCCGATCGCCAACGTCGGCGTCGTGATTGCCTACATCGGCAAGGAAGGCAAGGACGTCACCGGCGATTCCTTCAAGCACGGCAACCTCGTCACCAAGGGCGAGAAAGGCGTGTGGGTGGATCCGCTGGATCCGGGCAAGTACCCGATCAATCCGTACACCCACAAGGTCGTCAACGTGCCGACCGCGAACGTGGTGCTGAACTGGGCGACCGGGAAGACCGAGGCGCACCGCCTCGACGCCAACCTGTCGACGATCACGGTGCGCTCGGCCGACGGCTTCAAGTTCAACCTCGATGTCTCGCAGATCATCCACATCCCGCGCAACGACGCGCCCAAGGTGATCGCGCGCTTCGGCGACATGAGCGCGCTCGTCACCCAGGTGCTGGAACCGACGATCGGAAACTACTTCCGCAACGCCGCCCAGGGCAGCGACATCATCGAGTTCCTGAAGAACCGCACGGCGCGACAGGCCGAGGCGCGCGAAGCGATTTCGATGGCGCTCAAGGAGTACAACGTCGGCGCGGTCGACACCCTGATCGGCGACATCGTGCCGCCCGACGAGCTGATGCGCACCCTCACCGACCGCAAGATCGCCGAGCAGGAACGCGTCACCTACGAGACCCAGCGCCAGGCGCAGGGCGTGCGCCAGGAACTGCAGCAGGCGACCGCGCTGGCCGATACCCAGGCGCGCGTGGTGGACGCGGAACGGAAGGTGCAGATCGCCGGCTACGAAGCGAACGCCGCGGTGAAGACCGCCGAAGGCGCGGCGCGCTCCAAGACGATCAATGCCGAGGCCGATGCCGGCGTGCTGCGCCTGATCGGCGACGCAGAAGGCTCGAAGATCAAGGCTGTCGGCAGCGCCGAAGCCGAAGTCATCCGCCTGAAGGTCGCGGTGATGGATCCGTCGAACTACGCCTTCGTGCAGGTGTCGGAGGCGTTCGCGAAGGGCAACGTCAAGATCGTGCCCGACGTGGTCGCCGGCGGCGGCGAAGGCATGGGCGGCCTGATCGGCGCGATGCTGGGCAACATGCTCAAGGATCGCCACGACGCGAAAGGCAAGGCCGAGGAGAAAGCCGGGACTGCGATGTGATGCCTGGCGCGGGGACGGCCTCGCCGTCCCCGCGTTGGACTATGCTGCCACCATCGCAGGGCCGCATGGACGTCTTCCGCACACCATCCTGCGAGTCGCGTTCGCAGCATCCTCATTCCTTCGGAAACCGTCATGCGCAAGACGGAAGCCATCGGCCTGACCTTCGACGAGCTCAAGCAACTCGCCCTCGCGTTGCCCGAGGTGGAGGAATCGACTTCCTACGGCACGCCCGCGCTCAAGGTGCGCGGCAAGCTGATGGTACGGCTGAAGGAAGATCGCGAAACCATCGTGCTGCGCGCGAGCTGGGAAGAGCGCGAGCGCCTGATGACCCTGTACCCGGAAACCTTCCACGTCACCGATCACTACCGCGCTTACCCGTGGGTGCTGATGCGCCTGCCCACCGCGGAGCGCGCCTTCGTGCCGACATGGCTGGAGCAGGCGTGGCAACTTGCCGCGCCGCCGCCGCTCGTCCGCAGGCACGTGCCTCGGCATGCCGCGCTAGACTGATCGGGACATCCGCGATTCGCGGTTTTTCCTGCGAGCCCGTGCCATGACCGACGAAGCCATCCCCAAGGCACACGAAGCGCTTCGCCTGGCCAAGCAGGGGAAGATGGGCGGCAAGGAAATGATGGACCTGCTGGTCGCCGGCAAGTTGTACGTGCCGACATCGCATCCGCCGCAGATCGAGAACGGCGTCATCACCGGCTGGCGGCCGGTCACCGCGTCCAAGGCCGACGGTTCCGAATGGCTGCTCGCGTTCACCACACAGGCGGGCGCGTCGGCCTACTGCGATGCCAACCCCGAGCATGGCCTGTACATTTCCGTGGACACGCCGTGGGTGCTGCGGAACATCCCGGAGGCCTGGGGCATCGTCTTCAACCTGCGCACCGAGGACATGCTCGAATGGAATGCGCAGGGCCTGTCGAAATACCGGAAGAACGTGCTGGGCTGGTGATGGCTGCGTCGCCGTGACCATCGTACTTCGCGCATTGCGCGCCGACATCACCACGCTCGCGATGGATGCGATCGTGAACGCGGCGAACAGCTCGCTGCTCGGCGGCGGCGGCGTCGACGGCGCGATCCATCGCGCGGCGGGTCCCGACCTGTTGCACGAATGCCGGTTGCTCGGCGGCTGCAGGACCGGCGATGCAAGGATCACCCGCGGACATCGCCTGCCCGCCCGCCACGTGATCCACACCGTCGGCCCGGTCTGGCAAGGCGGCAGGAACGGAGAAGCTGCCCTGCTCGCCTCGTGCTATCGGCGGTCGCTGGAGATCGCCGCGACGCACGGGCTGCGCACGATCGCGTTTCCGTGCATCAGCACCGGCGTCTACGGCTATCCGGTTGAACCGGCGTCGCAGATCGCTATCACCACCGTGCGCGAAATCCTGCGATCGCAGACCTGCATCGACGAAGTGGCTTTCTGCTGCCACTCGGCCGGCGACCTGGCGATCTACGAACGGTTGCTCGTCGAGGACGCCGGTTGATTCACCAGGCAGGTTTCACGCCCCCACGCTTCCGAACTTGCCGCTGTTGAAGTCGGTGACCGCCTGCACGATCTCGTCGCGGGTGTTCATCACGAACGGACCGTAGCCGACGATGGGCTCGTCCAGTGGCTGGCCGGCGAGCAGAAGCAAGGTCGCATCGGTGTTGGCCTCGATGGCGATCTCGCTGCCTTCGCGGTCGAACTGCACGAACTGCGCCTCGCGCGCGACCTGCTCGCCGTTCACGAGCACGCCGCCGTGCAGCACGACCAGCGCCAGCGTGTGGCCTTCGGGCACGCGCAGCGTCGTCGCACCGCCCTGCTTCATGCGCACGTCCCAGACTTCGATCGGCGTGAACGTGCGCGCCGGGCCACGATGGCCTTCGAACTCGCCCGCGATCACGCGCACGCGACCAGCCTCGCCCGCGAGCGGCACCGAAGGGATGTCGCGGTCGAGCAGGGTCTGGTAGCCGGCCGCGGCCATCTTGTCCTTCGCCGGCAGGTTGACCCACAACTGCACCATCTCCAGGGTGCCGCCGTTGCGGGTGAAGGTTTCCGAATGGAATTCCTCGTGCACGATGCCCGAGGCGGCAGTCATCCACTGCACGTCGCCGGGACCGATGTGGCCGCCGGCACCGGTCGAGTCGCGGTGGTCGACTTCGCCCTGGTACACGATCGTCACCGTCTCGAAGCCGCGATGCGGATGCTGGCCGACGCCGCGCTTGTTCGTGGCCGGCTCGAACTGGCGCGGCCCGGCGTAGTCGAGCAACAGGAAGGGACTGAGTTGTCGGCCGAGTCCGTCGTAGGAAAACAGCGAACGCACCGGGAATCCATCGCCCACCCAGTGGCCGTGCGGGGCGCTGTGCAAGCCGAGGATCTTCTTCATGTCGGTTCTCCAGTTCGCGGAGCCCGATGGCTCCTCGCGTCGGGGCAGGAAATGGGGGCGCAGGAAGCTTGCCACAGGCCGCAAACGATACCCTCACCGTTCCATCCGGCGAACAATGCCCGACCGGCGGACCGGGGACGGCCGTAAAGGCCGACATGACGAAAAGCGGGTATCGTGTCGGCCTCCGTCCCGCAAGGCGGGGCGAAGGCACGGGAGGTAAGGCATGAAGATCGCCCAGGTCCGCCGTTTCGCGCTGTCGCTGCCCGAGGCAGCCGAGGCGCCGCATTTCGAATACGCCTCGTTCCGCGTGCACGGCAAGATCTTTGCCACGGTGCCGCCGGGCGAAGCGCTGCTGCACGTCTTCGTCGACGAGGAAACGCGCGAGACCGCGCTGGCGCTGGAGCCGGACTGCCTCGACAAGCTGTTCTGGGGCGGAAGCGTGCGGGGATTGCGCGTCGCCCTCGACAGCGCAAAGCCGCGAGTCGTTGAAGGCCTGCTCACGCAGGCCTGGCGCTACAAGGCGCCGAAGAAGCTGGTCGCCGCCTGCGACGCCTCCGCCGTCGGCACCACGGCGAACGCGCGCAAGGCGCATGACAAGACGGCCGCCGCATGATCGAGGTCGCGCCGCTGCGACCACAGGATCGCGAACCCTGGGAAGTCCTCGCCCGCGGCTACAAGGCCTTCTACGAAACCGAGGTATCCGACGCCGAATACGGTCTCGTCTGGGAACGCCTGCTCGCGGCAACGGAAATCCACGGCCTGGGCGCGCATCTGGACGGTCGCCTCGTCGGCATCGTCCATTATCTCTTCCACGCCAACATCTGGACTCACGACGTCTGCTACCTGCAGGACCTGTTTGTCGACGAAACCGTGCGCGGCAAGGGCGTTGCCCGCACGCTGATCGAGGCGGTGGCCGAAGCATCGCGCGAACGCGGCGCCGTCCGCCTGTACTGGATGACCCGCCACGACAACGCGACCGCGCGTGCGCTGTACGACAAGGTCGCGACGAACCGCGGCTTCGTGCGTTACGAATATCCGCTGGCCTGAGCCGCCTCCGATGGAACCCGGACGCGAAACCGATCCAGCCTTGCTCGACGTGCTGGAGGAACTCGCGGCACGCGAACCGATCTTCCATCGCCCGGAGTTCGGCGCCACGCGCGCGGAATTCGACGCGATGATGACCAACGACTTCCGCGAGACCGGCGCTTCCGGCCAGCGCTACAACCGCGAGCACGTGCTCGACGTGCTCGAGCGACGCCACGCACAGCCGCACGACGACGTCTGGGAAACGCGCGACTTCCATTGCATGCAGCTCGCGCCCGATGTCTTCCTGCTGACCTACACCCTGCTGCAGGACGGCCTGCGCCTGACCCGGCGCGCGACGATCTGGCGCCGCACCAGGGACGGGTGGAAGATCGCCTACCATCAGGGAACGATCGTCCAGGACGCCTGACGACAGCGCCAGTGGTCCAGCGACTGCGTCGAGCACGTCATCGGAGAGCGCATGGCCGGCTATTCGGGAACGCCGCTGGCGAAGAAGCTCGGCATCAAGACCGGCTGCAGGCTGTACCTTGCCGACGCGCCGGACGACTACCTCGCCCTGCTCGAACCGTTGCCGGACGGCCTCGCCATGGTCGCGCGGCCGTCCTCGACGACGGACATCGCACACCTGTTCGTCACCTCGCGCGCGACGCTGGCATCGCGATTGCAGCAATGCCTCGCGGCGATGCGCGACGACGCGACGATCTGGGTGTCGTGGCCGAAGAAATCCGCGAAGGTTCCCAGCGACGTCACCGAGGACACGATCCGCGCCGTCGCCCTGCCGATGGGCCTGGTGGACGTCAAGGTGTGCGCCGTGGACGCGACCTGGTCGGGACTGAAGCTGGTCGTGCGTCGCGAGAACCGCAAGCCGAAGGGCTGATTGCCTGTCGGAGCGCGCTTGCCCTGCAAGCTTTCCGGCACGCGGGCGTCCACCGCCCGCACAGCGATGGGGCACGCATGCCAACGGTCTCGCGTCGTGGGACGACGCCCTGCGATGATGCAGCACTGCCGGAAATCCAGGACACCTCCATGCCCGTCGAAGCCTCCCTGCTCAAGCCGATCGTCGATGCCATCCTCGGACTGGCGCGCGCCGGCAACAAGGCGCGCCTGAAGCGCGACGCGGCCAACGCGGTGCGCGAGGCCATCCGCGAATTGCTGCAGGTCGATCCCGACGAGAGCGGGATCGAGGCGAAGATCGCGATCGCCAAGGCCGCTGGCCTGATCTCGGAGGACGTGCTGCTCGCCGACGACATGCTGCGCAAGGTGCGCGCGAAAAAGACGAGCGTGGGCCGCGTAGGGCGCACCGAGCGCAAGCGCGGCACGACGGAATCCGGATCGGCCGGATCCGCGGCGACGAAGAAAGCGCCCGTGAAGCATCGCTCGCCGAAGGACTGAACGCGTCGCGCCGCTTCCGGAGCGTCGCGAAGCTGAATCATCGCGGGTCTTTCGCAGTGCTCGAGCGATGTCTGAACGAAACGCCTGAACGGCAGCCGCTCCACAAGCCGCGTTCGTCTTGACCCTCTCCGGACCGCCACGCAGCATGGAATCGTCGCCCCGCGCGCGGGGCTCATCGGAGTCGTCGTCATGAAGGCGTGGTTCGTTTGCACCGCAATGCTGCTGCTTTCCGCAAATGCTGTTGCCCAGTCGCAGGGCAATCCGCCGCCCGCCAATCCCGCGCCTGCCGAACCATATCCGCGCGATGCCGGTCCTCCTCCCGGCTATCAGGATCAACAGGGCAACGGACCACCACCCGCATACCAGGACAACGGGCCTCCGCCCGGTTACGACGATTCGCAGTACGAAGGACCGCCACCCGGCTACGAAGACCAGCAAGGCGAAGGGCCTCCGCCCGGCTACCAGGACGATGGCGCACCACCACCCGGATATCAGGACAACCAGCCGCCTCCGGGATACCAGGATCAGCAGGGCAATGGACCGTCGGGCGCGAACGGCCCGCAGGCCCGGCCCGGCGATCGCGGCGCCCCGGGTGCCAACCCGCAGGGCGCGGCCGATGGCAATGGCAACGAAGGATTCGGCGGCTGGGTGGTGGTCACCTCGGACGCCAACTGGCAGGCGAAGTGGGAGACGCCGTCCACCACGATGCCGAGCTTCACCGTCGCGCGCGACCTGGCGCGCGGCAAGAAGGCGTTCGTGCTCATCTTCTTCGCCAACCCCCAGCTCGATCGCGCCGGACAGGCCAACGTCACCTGCGACATCGAGCTGACGCGCCCCGATGGTTCGGCATCGATGAAGCAGTCGGACGCGGTGTGTTTCTCCGGCCAGCTCGGCAGCGATGCGCACGCAACCTACCTCTCGACCCAGGTGATCGGCTTCGTCGGCAACCCGGGCGATCCGGCAGGAACATGGCGGGTCAAGGTCACGCTCAAGGACAACAACCGCCACGACAGCGTGCCGGCGCAGGCATCGTTCAACCTGCAGAAGTGATGCATCGACCCGGCGCGGATGCGAACATGGCGCATCCGCTGACCGCCGGGGACGGTGCATGAAGGCGAGCCCGCTGCTGCTGTCCATCCTGTTCGTGCTGTCGGCGCCCGCATCCGCGGCGTCGGCAGCGACGGCTCCGTCCTCGACGGCGCCATCATCGACCGCACCCGCTTCGGCTGCACCATCCTCGACAGCAACGACCCTGCTCACGCACGCCACGGTGATCGACGGAACCGGCGCAGCGCCGGTGGCCGACACCACCCTCGTGATCGCGGACGGCAGGATCCTCGCGATCCGCCAGCACGACAACCAGCCTCCGCCGAAGGACGCGAAGGTCGAGGACCTGCATGGCCGCTATGTCATCCCGGGCTTGATCGACGCGCATGTGCACATCAGCGACGTCGAGCCGGACATGGCGCACTACCGTGATTTCATGCGCGCGCTCCTGCTCGGCGGCGTCACCGGCATCCGCGACATGGGCGGCAATGCGCGCCAGCTCGGTTTCCTCGCGCAACAGACCGCGACCGGCACGATGCCCGGGCCCGACATCGCCTACTCCGCGCTCGTCGGCGGCCCGTCGTTCTTCGCCAAGGATGCGCGCGTGGGCGACGCCGCGCCCGGCGTGGCGCGCGGAACGGCACCGTGGATGCGCGCGATCGATGCGAACACCGATCTCCGCCAGGCGATCGCCGAGGCCAGGGGCACCGGCGCCAGCGGCATCAAGATCTACGCGAACCTGCCCGCCGACCTGGTGGCGAAGATCGCCGCCGAAGCACATCGCCAGGGCTTGCGGGTGTGGACGCACGCCACGATCTTTCCCGCGAAACCGGGCGACGCGGTGAACGCCGGCGCCGACACGATCTCGCACACGCCCTATCTGGTCTGGGAAGCGGCGCCCACCGTGCCGGACGACTACGGCGTGCGCGCGCGCGGCGACTTCGCGCACATCGCTCCGGATTCGCCGGCGCTGCTCGCCCTGTTCGACGCGATGAAGCAGCACGGCACGATCCTCGACGCCACCCTGCACGTCTTCGTCTACGTCGCGGGCGTGCGTCCGCAGGAACTGGGCGCCGGCATCCTGCCATGGAGCTACGCGGCCACCAGGCTCGCCCACGAGCACGGCGTGGCGATCGACGTCGGCACCGACAGCGAAGCGTTTCCCGACGGCGACGACGGCCAGCCCGACATCCATGTGATGCCGCTCGTGCACGCCGAGATGGCATTGCTCGTCGAACATTGTGGCTTCACCCCGCTCGAGGCGATCCGCGCCGCGACCCAGGTCGGCGCCGTCGCGATGGGCGAAGGCGACACCCGCGGCACGATCGCGCCTGGCAAGCGCGCCGATCTCGTCGTGCTCAGTGCCGATCCGAGCATCGACATCCACAACACCACGAAGATCGACTTCGTGGTGAAGCGTGGGATCATCCAGCGGTGGTAGCCCTGAACCTCCAGCGCCGCACGCGCGCGGGCGAAGGGCCTACACGTCACGACCCGGAACCTGCATGTCCCAGATCGAAGAACGCCTGCGCTCGCTCGGCCTGACGCTGCCGCCACCGGCGTCGCCGCCACCCGGCATCGTG
This sequence comes from Lysobacteraceae bacterium, assembly GCA_036496805.1. Classification (GTDB taxonomy): domain Bacteria; phylum Pseudomonadota; class Gammaproteobacteria; order Xanthomonadales; family Xanthomonadaceae; genus SZAS-103. Next base: position 368,989 of record DASXKN010000029.1, on the reverse strand, counting down.
CTGCCGTTCCAGTTCGTGCGCGTCGTCGGCCGACGCGCATGGATTTCCGGGCACGGACCGCAGAGCCCGAACGGCTGGTTCACCGAACCGCTGGGCAAGCTCGGCCGCGAGGTCACGCTCGAACAGGGCTACGAGGCCGCGCGGCTGACCGCGCTGTCGATGCTCGGCAGCCTGCAGCGCGCGCTCGGCGACCTCGATCGCATCGCAGCGTGGACACGCGTGTTCGGCATGGTCAATTCCGCGCCCGGCTTCAACCGCCAGCCGGGCGTCATCAATGGTTTTTCGGATCTCATCCTGCAGGTGTTCGGCCCCGGGATCGGCGCGCACAGCCGCAGCGCGGTCGGCATGGCCGAGCTGCCGTTCAACATCCCGGTGGAGATCGAGGGCGAGGTGGAGCTGCGATAGGCATGTGCGACGTGGCGTATCCATTGCATTCGCCCCGACGGAAATGAATTGAGCATGTCGCACGCCAAACCGCCACCGGCCTTTTTCCTGCGCACGGATCGCGTCGGTTTTCGCCATTGGCGTGAGGACGACCTGCCGCTGGCGACGATGTTGTGGAGCGACCCCGAAGTCACGCGCCTGATCGGCGGTCCGTTCAACGCGGACGCCATCCATTTGCGGCTCGCACGCGAGATCGCACAGCAGCAAAGTCACGGCGTGCAGTACTGGCCGATGTTCCAGATGGAGGACGATGCCTTTGCCGGATGCTGCGGGCTGCGCCCTTATCCGCGCGAGGAGGACGTGTACGAAATCGGCTTCCACCTGCGCCCGGCCTTCCAGGGGCGCGGGCTCGCAAACGAGGCCGCACGCGCGGTGATCGCCTACGCATTCGACGCGCTCGACGCGCACGCGCTGTTCGCCGGCCACCATCCCGACAACACGGGCTCGGCGAAGGCGCTGGCGAAACTCGGCTTTCGCTACGACCGCGACGAGTTCTACGAGCCGACCGGGCGCATGCATCCGTCCTACCTGCTCACGCGATCGGACTTTCTCGCCACGCATCCTGCCAGGTGAGCACGCCATGACCTGCGGCACGGGCTGGCGCTCGCCGCCCGGTGCTAGCGTGGCTTCGCTCGATGCAGCACGCGGCAATTCCGGAGATCTCCCCGATCGCGAGGCAACGATGTCCCTGCGCACGCACCGCCGTTCGTTCGTCATGCGTTCCCCGCTCGCCTTCGCGCTCTGCGCAGCCCTGCTCGCGATGCTGCCGCTGCACGCGGCGACGCCCGAGCCCGGCATGCCCGAAGCGCAGGCGAAGCTGCAAGCCGGCGATGCCGCTGGTGCGCAGGCGATCCTCGAAAGCGTGGTGAAGCGCGAGCCTGGGAACGGCATGGCATGGCGCGCACTCGGCGCCGCCTGCATCCAGGACAAGCACGGCGACTGCGCGGAAGCCGCTTTGCACAAGGCGCTGGAGCTGATGCCCGACTCGCCGCAGGTGATGTACAACCTCGGTGTCGTGGGCGCGCAACGCGGCGACAAGGAGCAGGCTTTCGCGTGGCTGGGCAAGGCAAAGGCGACGCATCGCCTCGACATGACGCCGATCCTCAACGACAAGGACCTTGCCGTCCTGAAGGACGATCCGCGCTTCAAGGCCTTGCTGCCGACGCCCGCGGATTTCGCCGAACCCTTCGTCGAGCCGGTGAAGATCGTGCGCGAATGGGATGGCGAGGCGGCGGACGACCAGTTCGGCTGGATCGCGCGCGTGCTCGGCGACGTCGATGGCGACGGCGTGCCGGACTTCGTGACCTCGGCGCCGACCAAGAACATCGGCGGCGAGAACGCCGGACGCGTGTACGTGTATTCGACGAAGACCGGCAAGCTGGTCTGGTCGGTCGACGGCAAGCCCGGCGACCAGCTCGGCACCGGCGTGGAATCGGCGGGCGATGTCGATGGCGACGGCATCGCGGATGTCGCCGCGGGTGCGCCGAATGGCGACAAGGCCTACGTGTATTCGGGCAAGGACGGTCACGTCCTGCTGACGTTGAACGCCGAGGCCAAGGGCGACATGTTCGGCCAGCACATCTCCAGCGCCGGCGACTTCGACCACGACGGCCATGCCGATGTCATCGTCGGCGCGCCGAACAACAATGCCGGCGGCAAGGGCGCCGGTCGCGCCTACGTGTATTCGGGCAAGGACGGCCGCCTGTTGCTCACGTTGACCGGCGAGCGCGAAGGCGACGCCTTCGGCAGCACGGTCGGCGGCTACAGCGACGGCAAGCACCGCTTCCTGCTGGTCGGCGCGCCCGGCGCGGGACCGCGCAAGACCGGGCGCGTGTACGTATACGACCAACTCGACGCGAAGCCGAAGTTCGTCATCGAATCGGACGAGACCGGCAACGCGCTCGGCCTGATGTTCACCGCGGTGCTCGGCGACATCGACGGCGACGGCGTGCCGGACATCTACGCCTCCGACTGGTCGAACACCGCGAAAGGTCGCGGCACCGGTCGCGTCTACGTGCACTCCGGCGCCGACGGCCATCGCCTGCTGACGCTCACCGGCGAGACCGCAGGCGAAGGCTTCGGCACCACGCTCGCGGTCGCCGGCGACGTGGACCACGATGGCCACGCGGACCTGATCGTCGGTTCGTGGCAATACGGCGGCGCGGCGGTCTCGGGCGGTCGCGCCTACCTGTATTCGGGCATGGATGGCCGCCTGCTCAGGACCTACACCTGCAAGACGCCCGGCGACACCTTCGGTTTCGACGCGGTCGGCATCGGCGACGTCGATGGCGACGGCAGCGACGACCTGCTGATCACCTCGGGCTGGAGCAGCATCCGCGGCTTCCAGTCGGGACGCATCTTCATCATCTCCAGCGGGATCGCGAAACCGAAGACCTGATCGGCTAGCTGCGCTGCATCGCGATAGACTCAGCGCTTCACCGATTCGGGACAGCGCGACATGAAGACATCGATCCGGGCAACCTCGCTCGCGGGATTTCTCGTTTGCGCGGGGTTGGCTCCTTGCGTCCGCGCTGCGGATGGCGATACGGCTGCGCAGTGGACCGACAAGCTCGCGCCGCAGGTGATCGCCTGGCGTCGCGACCTGCACCAGCATCCGGAGCTGAGCAACCGCGAGTTCCGCACCTCGGCCATCGTAGCCAGGCAGTTGAAAGCGCTCGGACTCGAGGTGCGCACCGACATCGCCCATACCGGCGTGGTCGCGTTGCTGAAAGGCGGCAAGCCCGGGCCGAAGCTGGCGATCCGCGCCGACATGGACGCGTTGCCGGTCACCGAGGAAGTCGACCTGCCCTTCAAGTCCACCGTGCGTTCGCAGTTCAACGGCCAGCAAGTCGGCGTGATGCACGCCTGCGGCCACGACGGCCACACCGCGATCCTGCTCGGCATCGCCACCGCGATGGCGGCGATGCGCAAGGACCTGCCAGGCGAGGTGCTGTTCGTCTTCCAGCCCTCCGAGGAAGGCGCGCCTCCGGGCGAGGAAGGCGGCGCAACCCTGATGCTCAAGGAGGGACTTTTCCGCGACTTCAAGCCCGACGCGGTGTTCGGCATGCACGTGGTGAGCTGGCTCAACACCGGCACCGTCGGCGTGCGCACCGGCCCGGCGATGGCCAGTTCCGACACCTTCGACCTGGTCGTGCACGGCCGCCAGACCCATGGCGCGATGCCGTGGAACGGCGTCGATCCGGTGGTGACCTCGGCGCAGATCATCGAGGACGCGCAGACCATCGTCAGCCGCAAGCTCAACATCGGCCTGCTGCCGGTGGTGCTGACCTTCGGCACGATCCACGGCGGCACGCGCTTCAACATCGTGCCCGAGAGCGTGGAGATGCAGGGCACGCTGCGCACTTTCGACGCGGGCATGCGCCAGCAGGCGATCGACGACCTGCGTGCGATCGCCGAGAACGTGGCACGCGCGAACGGCGCCACCGCCGAATTGAAGATGCCGGTCGGCGCGAGCAATCCGGTGCTGGTCAACGACCCCGCGCTGGCAGCGCGGGTGAAGGCGAGCATCGCGCGCGCGATCGGCGCCGGGCACGTGATCGAACCGCACGTCTGGATGGCCTCGGAGGATTTCGCCTGGTATTCGAAGGACGTGCCGGGCGTGTATTTCTTCGTCGGATCCACGCCCGTCGGGCAGGACGCAGAACACGCGCCTTCGAACCACTCGCCGAAGTTCTTCCTCGATGAAGCCGCGCTTCAGGTTGGCATGCGCAGCATGCTGCAGGCGAGCCTGGACTATCTCGGAGCGAAATGATGATGAAACGACATGGATGTCGCCTGATGCTGGCCTTGTTGCTGAGCCTGCTGATCGCAGCCTTCGCGAATGCGGCACCGATGACCGAGCGGCAGAAGATCGATGCGCTGATCCACAGCATCGAAGTGCTTCCTGGCGCGAAGTTCATCCGCAACGGTTCCAGCTACGACGGCAAGGAGGCCGCGGACCACCTGAGGCAGAAATTGCGCTACGCCGGATCGCGGATCAAGACCGCAGAACAGTTCATCACCTACGTGGCGAGCGGTTCGTCGATGAGCGGCGAGGCCTATCAGATCAAACTCGCCGACGGCAGGAAGATCACGTCCGAGGCCTTCTTCCATACCGAGCTCAAGCGGATGGAGGCGCCAGCGCCGGCCGCGTCGACTGCATCGGCGGCGTCTACCGCGCCGGCTTCGCCGGCAGCGACGCCACCGGCATCGGCGTCCTCGGCCAAGCGATGAAGGCCACACGATGAATCGCTGCGGATGAAGGCCCGCGTTTTCCTGTTCCGGCCAGGCACTCCAGCGGAAAGCGCCCGGGCAAAGCGAAGAAAACCGGATCGCGGTTAGCGCTTCGAACCCACCGCGTCACCGCTGCGGGTGAACACGTACACCGTCGCCGGCGGCAGGTTGCGCCATGCGGTCGCGCCCTTGCGCGCCTGCAGGTCGAGCGCATCGACCACGTCCTGCGCGATCGGCACCGCGGGACCGTAGGTGAACTGCACGAAATGACCGCCGGGGCGGATGCAGGCGAAAGCGGCGGCCACGATGTCGCGCTGCAGGGTCTTGGGCATCGACAACATGCCGAGGCCGGAGACGATCGCGTCGACCGGGCCACCTTCCGCGAAACCATTGTCGGTAGCGATGCGCGCCAGCTCGCGCGCGTCGCCCTGCACCACCCGCGCCTGCGGGAACAGCCGCTGCAGGTGGATGCTGAGCTCGGGGTTGAGCTCGACCACCATCAGGTCCTGGGGAGCGATGCCGTGCTTGAGCAGCGCCGCGGTGAACACGCCGGTTCCGCCGCCGAGCTCGACCACGCGGCGCGCGCCGGTCGGCAGTTCGGCCATCATCATCCCGGCCAGTTGCTGGCCGGACGGGGTGATCGAGGCCATCTTGATCGGGTTTTTCAGCCACTGCCGGAAGAAGGTCCAGGCGTGGGCGCGGTCGGCGGTCGTGTCGGCGCGGTCGTTCATACGATACGCATCATGCCTGTTCGTTCGGGACACTGGTGTTAAGAATTCGCCCCCGCCTCACCGATGGCTGCCGGCGCCGGCGTGCGTTCCCTGTATTCATGGTCGCAGCTCCCAGCAGCGGTGGATGCGCGGGTTGCGCTCGAAATCCGGCGGGATGGTCTGCGGGCTGATGTCGCGGATCCGAGCGAACTCCGAAAGGGCGCGTTCGTCCAGGCGGAAGCGGCGGAAGTTGTTCGAGAAATACAGCACGCCGTCCGGCGCCAGCCGGGCAAGCGCCGCGCGCAGCAGGCGCACGTGCTCGCGCTGCACGTCGAAGTCGTCGGCGCGCGCCGAGTTCGAGAAAGTCGGCGGGTCGCAGAAGATCAGGTCGTAGCTGCCGCGTTCGGCTTCCAGCCAGGCGAGCGCATCGGCCTGCACCAGCCGGTGCGCGCCGCCGGTGCAGCCGTTGAGCGCGAGGTTGTCGGCGGCCCATTGCAGGTAGGTCGTCGACAGGTCGACGCTGGTCGTGCTCGCCGCGCCGCTGACCGCCGCCTGCACGCTCGCCACGCCGGTGTAGGCGAACAGGTTGAGGAAGCGCTTGCCCGGCGATTCCTTCGCGATCCGCGTGCGCAGCGGGCGATGGTCGAGGAACAGGCCGGTGTCGAGGTAGTCGAACAGGTTCACCCGCAGCCGCGCCGCACCCTCGCGCACGACGAGGAATTCGCCGCGATGCGCCATCGCGCCGTATTTGCTGCCGCCCTTGCCGCGCGCGCGGGTCTTGATCGCGACCTGCTCGCGCGGCACCTCGAAGGCCTCGCCCGCCGCCCGCACGATCTCGCCGAAACGGCGGCGCGCATCGGCTTCCGGAACGGTCGCCGGCGCCTGGTATTCCTGCACGTGCAGGAAGGTGCGCGGTGCGTCCGCGGCGTCCTCGACATAGACGTCGATCGCGGCAGCGTATTCGGGAAGGTCCGCATCATAGGCGCGGTAGCAGTCGATCCCTTCGCGCTGCCGCCACGACTTGAACTTGCGCAGGTTCTTGCGCAGGCGGTTGGCGACCATGGTCGCGCCTTCCGACAGCGGCGCCGCGGGGCGCTGCTCGCGCGCGGGCGGGCGCGCCTGTTCGCAGACCAGCAGCAGGCATTCGAGCGCGCCGTTGAAGAAGGCGTAGCGCTTGCTCGCGCGCAGGCCGGTCGCGCGCGCGAGGTGTTCGTCGCCGGCGAGGATCGTCGCGCGCCAGCCGGGCGTCGCGCGTTGCAGGGCATCACCGAGTTCGCGATACAAACCCTCGTCGGCGGCCAGGCGCTGGTCGTAGGGCGGATTGCAGATCGCCAGCCCGGTGGCCTCCGGTGGCGCCTCGAGCTCGCGCACGGGCAACACCTTGAACTCGATCGCATCGGCCACGCCGGCGCTGCGCGCATTCGTCTGCGCGGCGCGGATCGCGTGCGGGTCGACGTCGGAACCGTGGAAGACGTGGCGCAGGCTCGCGCGGCCGCTGCGCTCGCGTTCGCGCGCCTCGTCCACGAGTTCCTGCCACGACGCGGTATCGAAACCACGCCAGCGGCTCGGCGCGGCGCCGTCGTTGCGTGCGAGTCCCGGCGCCACGTCGGCAGCCATCAGCGCCCCTTCGATCAGCAGGGTGCCGCTGCCGCACATCGGGTCGAGCAAGCCGCCGCCCTGCACGTACGCCTGCGGCCAGTGTCCGCGCAGCAGCATCGCCGCCGCCAGGGTTTCCTTCAGCGGAGCTTCGTTCTGCTGGGAGCGCCAGCCGCGCCGATGCAGGCTGCCGTTGCCGAGATCGACCGACAGCACGGCGCGGCCCTTGCGCACGACCAGGTTCAGGCGCAGGTCGGGCGAGTCGGTGTCGACCGACGGACGCACGCCGAACTGGTCGCGCAGCCGGTCGACGACCGCATCCTTCACCCGCAGCGCGGCGAATCTCGCGTGCGTGATCGCGTCGCCGGAAACATGTGCGTCGACCGCGAGTGTGCCCTCGGGCGCGAGGTGCGCGGCCCAGTCGATCGCCGCGACGCGGTCGTAAAGGGCTTGCTCGTCGCGACACTCGAATTCGTCCAGCGGCCACAGCACCCGACTGGCGAGCCGCGACCACAGCACCGCGCGGTACGCGGCCTGCGCATCGCCCTCGACATTGACGCCGGCGAGCGCAGCGGTGGCACTGGCGGCGCCAAGCGCGAGCAGTTCGTCCGCGAGCAGGTATTCCAGGCCCTTGGCGCAACTGACGAAGAACTTGTTCGATGTTCGCGAAGCCGCCGTCCTGGCGGTTTCGCGAATCGGCGAGTCCGGCGCAGGTCCGGACTCGCCTCCGCCGATCGCGCGCTCATGCGCACGATCGCGAGCGGCACTTCCCTGTGCCGCGGAGTCCTTCGGTGACGGCAATGGGCTTTTCACAGCGAGCGCAGGAAATCGCCGAAGCGTTCGGCGCAGAAGGCGACGTGGTCGGACAGGCGATGGCCGTCATCGACCAGGATCAGGCGATCCTTGCGCGCACGCGCCCACTCGACCACGATCTGCGCGGGAATCAGCTCGTCGTCCCAGCCGTGGACGATCGTCGTGGGCACCGTGGCTGCGGCGAGCTGGTGAGGATAGCCTTCGATCCACGGCGGGGGCGCCATCAGGAACAATCCGGCGCATGCGACATCGCGCGAGACCAGCGCGGAGATGAACGCACCGAGGCTCGAACCTGCGAGCACCAGCGGGCCCTGCGCGGCCATCGCGCGTTCGCGCAGCATCGCGATGCGCGCATCGATGTCGCCGAAACGGCCATGGCCGGTGGCGCGGTCGCAGGCGAGGTAGTCGGGCCGCTCCGTGGTCCATCCGAGCGCCTCGGCCGCTGCGGCCAGCGCCGTCACCTTGGTCGCGTCCGGACCGCTTTCCAGCCCGTGCGAGAGGATCGCGTGGCCGATCATGCCCCCGCTCCGGAGGCGGCCTTCGATTTCGTCTGCAAGCCCATGCGCGGACCCGTTGCGGAAGGCCGCGATGCTAGCATGCGGCATGCCTTCCGACCTCGCCGCAGCCAGCGCGATCCGCCGCTGGCCCCTGTCCTACGAGGATCGCCTCGAAGCGCGTCCGATCGCGCAGATCGACCTCGTGGTGATCCACTGCACCGAGCTGCCCGACCTGGCGATGGCCCGCGAATTCGGCGAACGGATTCTCCACGCGAACTCCGGCACCGGCAACAGCGGCCACTGGTACGTCGATCGCGATGGCAGCGTCCTCGAATTCGTGTGTCCTGAACGCATCGCCCACCACGTGCGCGGCTGCAACCCGCGTTCGGTCGGCATCGAACTGGTCAACACCGGCCGCTATCCGGACTGGCTGGACTCGCGCCACCAGGCGATGGACGAGCCCTACACCGAGGCGCAGGTCATCGCACTGATCGCATTGCTGGGTGAGTTGCGCGCGCGATTGCCCAAGCTGCAATGGATCGCCGGCCACGAAGACCTCGACATCGCGCAGGTTCCCGCGAGCGACGACGCGTCGAAAACCGTTGCGCGCAAGCGCGACCCGGGTCCGTGGTTCCCGTGGGAGCGCGTGCTGGCGGCAACGCCCCTGCAACGGATGCTGCCGCTGTCAGCCGGGCTTGCATAGCCGCCATTGCATCGCACCCGGCATCGGCGCGACGAATTTCTTCGCCGCGCCGTCGCGATGCAAGGCGGAGATCGGTCCCAACCAGGACCGATCAACCGCAATTCCTCACCAACTGAAACCCACGCCCGCGTTGACGCTGTTCTCGCCGCTGCTGAAGGCGCCGCCGACCGACCAGCTCGCGCGGTTGCCGTTGAAGGCGTGCTGGAAGCCGACCGCGACCGCGCCCTGGCCGCTCAGGCCGCCGACGCCGAGGCCGAAACGGTTCTCGCCGGCGAGCCCTGCCGTGTTCTGCGCCATGCCCGAAAACGCTGCGCCCATCGCGCCGACGCGACTGATGCGCTTGTCCTGCTGCGAGAACTCCTGGTCGACGGTCGACTGGAACGCGCTGAAGTCGTCCGAGAGCGCGTTGACGCGCGTATCGGTGTAGGCGTTGGCGCCGGCGACCGCGGTATCGGTGTGCGCGTTCGCCGACGCCAGTGTGGAGGCATCGCCGGCATCGGCGTGTGCGTTGGCGGCCACCAGCGCCGTTGCATCGCCCGAATTCATCGGCGCCGAGCCGTTCGATCCGGCCAGCGCGCTCACCTGCGCATTGCTCACCGACAATGCACTGTTTGCTTCGCTCAACGCCGCATTGGCCGTGCTCAGCGCCGTGCTGGCCGTGCCCTGCACGCCTGCGACCAGGGTCGAGGCCAGGCTTGTCGCCTGGGTCAGGTTCACCGCATCGGTTCCGTTGACCGCCGCGGCCACGTTCGTGATCCGGCGTTCGTTGCCCGCGCTGCCCACCGAGACCGTGTTCGATGCGTCGGCGATCGAACCTGCGCCCAGGGCCACCGCATTGGTAGCGCCGGCCGACACCGATGCGCCCGCGCCGATCGCCGTGTCGCTCGCATTGAGGGTGGTCGCGCCCTCACCGATCGCCGTGTCGTTCGTGAATCCTGCCGACGCGCTCGCGCCCACCGCCACCGCCTCCTGGCCTGCCGCGCTCGCCGCTTCGCCCGCATTGATCACGCCGTTGTTGTTCGCATCGAACCAGCCGCCGACCGCCACGCTGCCGCTGCCGCCGGCGTTGGCTCCAACGCCCACTGCTGCGCTGCCCTTGCCGCTGGCGGTGTTGTTCGCGCCAAAGGCACTGGAGTTCAGGCCGCTGGCCGTATTGGCATAGCCGAAGGCGCTGGACTTGGAATAGTTCGCGACATCGGCGTAACCGAACGCGCTGGCCTTGGCGCCGCTGGCGTTGTCGTGCGAACCGGCCGCCAGGCTGCGGATGCCCGAGGCCGTGTCCGACTGGCCAAAGGCCTCGGCGTAGGCGCCGGTCACCGTGTTCTTCAGGCCGAAGGCGTTGGAGTTGGCGCCACTGGCGGTGTTCTTGTAGCCGAAGGCGCTGGCGTTGTTGCCGCTGGCGACGTTCTTGTAGCCGAAGGCGCTGGCCTTGGTTGCGCTCGCGCCGTTGGCATAGCCGAAGGCGCTGGCCTTGCTGTTGCTCGCCGTATCGTAGCTGCCGAACGCGTTGGCGTGCGAATAGGCGTTCGTCGCGCCCGCGCTGGTGCCGACCTTGTCGTGGTCGCCGACCGCGTTGCTCTTCTGCGCCGAGGCATAGACGTTGTTGCCGTAGCCGACGCCGCTGCTGCCGGCGCCGGCGATCACGTCCTTGTAGCCGATCGCGCTACTCTTGCCGCCGATGGCGGAATTGCCATATCCGAACGCGCTGTCCTCGGCGGTGAACTTCACCTTGGCGCTGGCGATATATTCCTTGCCAGCCGTGTCTCCCATGCCAACCGCCGAGCTGTTGGTTCCGTACGCGTGGTCGAGTCGGCCGACGGCCGTGGCCCCGCCCGCGTAATAGTTCTTGGACTTGTAGGTGAACTTGCCTCCCGCATTGTTCAACAAGCCGAAGGCGACGCTGCTGCTGCCCAGCGCCGTGTTGTGGTAGCCGAACGCGCTGCTCTTGTAGTTCGCCCTGTTCTGATTTCCGACAGCGCTGGCGAAGTTTTGGTATGCGGCATTGTAGCTGCCGATTGCAGAGCTATTGGAGCCCTTGGCGTAAACCCCGGCACCCATTGCGTCGCTATTGTCGCCCACGGCATGGCCGCCACCGACGGCGACGCTCGACTTGCCATCCGCCTCGCTTTGATGCCCGAACGCGACGCTGTTTTCCCCATCGGCGTGGTTGTCGTAACCAAACGCGCTGCTCTGGGAGCCGCTGGCCGAATTGGAGGAACCGAAGGCATTGCCGTGGGAACCCGTTACGGCATTCTGGACGCCAAATGCGTTGCTTGAGATGAGGTACGAGGCGGCGGAACCCACCGCATTGCCTTCGCCGAACGCGTTGCTGAAGGCGCCGTAGGCCTTGTTGCCGTTGCCCACCGCGCTTGCCGTGGCAAATGCCTTGTTGAAGATGCCGAACGCGACGCCCCCGGAAACGGCAGTATTCTGCGAACCGAACGCATTGGTCTGGGTACCGGAAGCGGAATTGCCGTTTCCGAACGCGTTGCTGTCGTAGCCGTAGGCATGATTCTTGTAGCCGAACGCGTTGCTGCCTTTCGCTGAAGTTCCAACCGTGCCGATCACGTTGTTGTCCCCGATGGCGGTGTCGTAGGTGCCGTAGACATGGTTGGTGCCGCCGAATCCATTGCTGTGGGCTCCTGTCACGTTGTTGCCGTTGCCGAACCCGTTGCTGTAGTTCCCCTGGACGTTGTTCCCGTAGCCGCACGCCATTGCCGATGTCCCGCTGGCGAGGCTGTAGGTGGATGGGCAAGCGGTGTCACCGGCAACGGCGTTGCGGCCGGCCGATGCGAACAGAACGCACAGCGTGAGTTGAGCGACGCGCGGACGATTGCAAGCGGACATGCGGTTCTCCTTACGTTTGAGCACACCGCGGACGGTGACAGCAAACACAGGAAACGGTGCGCAATTCGGCGCCTCGACGGCGCGGTCGATGATCAGCCTGATCGCGATTTGCCACCCGTCCCCGGGCCCCTGTTCAAACCGCGCGTGATCACCCTACTCCAGTTCGCAAAGGTTCGCCTCGTGATGGGAACCGCTCCACGCGTGCGCTTCGTTGGTATCGGGCCTGGCAGACAGAGGACCATCGCGGAGACGGCCTCGGGTTCCCTGCCCCGGCGGCGCGGATGGGATCGCCCGGTTGCCGCGACGAAGATCCTGGCCTTCAGCGCGACCCCAGACCGGCAGGCGTCCGGAGTCGACGGACCGGCCGCCAGCCGTACCGGTACAATTGCTTCATGGTCTACGACTCCGATCCGCAAGGCCCCGTCGGCGAACTCGTCCAGCTGCTTTCGCTGGAACGCCTCGAGGACAACCTGTTCCGCGGCCAGAGCCGCGACATCGGCACCAAGTACGTGTTCGGCGGGCAGGTGCTCGGGCAGGCGTTGTCTGCGGCGCAGGCTACGGTCGACCACGATCGCGCGGTGCATTCGCTGCACGCCTACTTCCTGCGCGCCGGCGACATCGAGCATCCGATCGTCTACACCGTGGACCGCACCCGCGACGGCGGCAGCTTCTCGGTGCGGCGCGTCACCGCGATCCAGCACGGCCAGCCGATCTTCGTGGTCGCCGCCTCGTTCCAGATGCACGAGGAAGGCGCCGAGCACCAGTTGCCGATGCCGGTGGTGCCCGCGCCCGACGACCTGCCGCCGCTGCCGCCGATCGATCCGGCCGTGCGCGCGAAGCTCTCGCCGAAGATGCAGCGCTGGCTCGATCGCACCGGGCCGTTCCAGTTCCGCCACGTCTATCCGCGCGACGAGCTCAATCCCAGCAAGCGGCCGCCGTTCCAGCAGGTGTGGTTCCGCCTGTCCGAACGCATCGGCGACGCGCCGGAGCTGCATCGCGCGATGCTTGCCTACGCCTCGGATTTCCACCTCATCGGCACCGCCACCTTCCCGCACGGCATCAGCTACTACCAGCCCAAGGTGCTGATGGCGAGCCTCGACCATGCGATGTGGTTCCATCGCCCGTTCCGGGTCGACGAATGGCTGCTGTATTCCTGCGACAGCCCGACCGCGCAGTCGGCGCGCGGACTGGCGCGCGGGATGATCTACGACATCAGGGGAACGCTGGTGGCCTCGACCGCGCAGGAAGGATTGATGCGGATCCAGCCCGCGAAGGAAACGGCACCTTCATCGGATACGCACGAGGGGACTATGTCGCTTCAACCCGCGAAGGAGTCGGTGTAATGCGCAGCGTGTTCTCGTCCCCGCGCCTGGAAAATGTCGAAGCGGTCGCGAAGATGCTGGAGGATGCCGGCATCGAGGTGAAGGTCAGCAACGACCGCTCGTACAAGGGCAACCGGCGCCAGCCCTTCAGTTACCGCGAAACGCCGAACTCGGAGAACATCCCGCAGGTGTGGGTGATCAAGGCCGAGGACCAGCACAAGGCGCGCGCGATGCTGCGCGACCAGGGATTGATCGAAACCACCCGCCACGGCTTCGGCGCGACCGAACCGGGCGCGGCGCATTCCTTCCTGCCCGCGTCGATACGTACGCCGGTCGCTCGGACGCGCGATCCGCGCGCGATGCTGGTGACGCGCGCGCGGCTGCTCCTGCTGGCGATCATCGCCCTGATCACGATGTTCGCGATCGGGCGGTCGTGGTTCCACTGAAGCACTGTTTCAGCAAAGCCGGGGGCCGTTGACGCCCGGCCTCGCTGGAACCGCAAAGCCGGCCCCGGAAACGATCCGGGGCCTTTTCCCGCCGGCTCAGATGCCCGGCGGCAGCGCGAACTCGGTCTGGTCGACCGAACCGTCGTGGTTCTCGTCGAAGAATGCGAACGAGGGCGCGAACTTCGGGAAGGCCGCCGTGAACTCGACCTGGCTCAGCTTGCCGTCCTTGTTGGTGTCGGCCTTGGTGAACATCGCCTGCAGGTGCTGGCCGCGCGCGGCGAGGCCCTGCTGCGCGAGCGCCACCGCGCCCTTCTGCATCTCGTCCTTCTCGACGAAGCCGTCGTGGTTGGCGTCGAAGGTCTTGAAGTTGGTGACGACGAAGTTCATGCCGGCGGCCTTCGCCTCGTCGGCGCTGATCTTGCCGGCCTTCTTGGTGTCGGCCTTGGTGAAGGCCGCCATCCGGCCCTGCACGCTCGAATTGGCAATGCCCATCATCTCCGAGCGCCACATCAGGCGGACTTCGGACATGGTGATGGAGCCGTCCTTGTTCTGGTCGATCGTCGCGAACGCCTTCGCGACCGCCGGCATGGCGGCCGCTTCCTGCGCCGAGATCTTGCCGTCATGGTTGGTGTCGAGATCGCCGATCCAGAAAGGCTTTGCGGCGGGAGCGGCGACGGCAAGGCCGGCGCCCGCGCAGCAGGCGACGATCAGGACGAGCAGCGGGCTCAGGCGAAACTGGGACTGGCTGGGGAAGCGGTTCATCAAGGAGTCCTGGCTGGGTGAAGGCCGCCACTATAGAGGCTGGGCGGCGTCGGCGAAACCGCCCGGGCGCCGGGCGGCCCCTTCCTGCGCCCGCCACCGGAGCCGCGCCGGCTGGGCTAGGATGGATGCATGAACCTGTATCGCACCGGCGAACACGCCTGCGGGTACTTTCCCGAGCGCATCGCGCGCGATCTGGTCCTCGATCCACGCGATCCAGCCCTTGCCGGCGCCTATCCCGGAGCGCTGGTGCAGGGCTTCCGCCGTTCCGGCGGTCATGTCTACCGGCCGAACTGCCCCGCCTGTCGCGCCTGCGTGCCGGTGCGGCTGTGCGTTCGCGATTTCCGCCCCGACCGCAGCCAGCGCCGCTGCCTGCGCGACAACGCCGACGTCGTCGACCGGATGGCGCTGCCGCTGCGCACGCCGGAGACGTTCGCGCTCTACCGCCACTACCTCGAAGGGCGCCATGGCGATGGACCCATGGCCGACACCGACGAGGAGGACTTCGACCGTTTCGTCGCCAGTCCCTGGAGTCCCACGCGTTTCATGCAGTTGTGGCTGGGCGAGCGCCTGCTGGCAGTGGCGGTGAGCGACACCACCCACGATGCGCTGTCGGCCGTCTACACCTTCTTCGACCCCGACGAACGCGCCCGCTCGCTGGGCACGCTGGCGATCCTGCGCCAGATCGCCTGGGCCACGCGCACGAACCGCGACTACATCTACCTCGGCTACTGGATCGACGGCCACCCGAAGATGCACTACAAGTCGCGCTTCAGGCCGCTGCAGGTGCTGGAGGGCGGACAGTGGCGCGAGGCCTGAGGCCTCGAGACCAGCGCTCGCGGATTTCGTCGCCCGTCACCGACCCGCTCGCAGGCCGCGCAACGGCCTCGGCCCGGATCGACGAATCAACCCTCGATCGGCGGCTTGGAATCGCTCGCCGCGATGGGCGCGGGCGTGGCTGCCGCCGGCGCCGCGGCCGGATCGCGACCGGTAACTTTCGCGGACGCGGACTTGCGCTTTGATGGCTTGGCGTCCAGCGGATCGCGGTCGTGATGGAAACCGAACGCGCCGTCGCTGTGGGTGGACATCACCATCTGCACCATGTTCGAGGGAACCATCAACTCGAGTTCGACCTTGCGCCCGTCGGACGTCGTGCCCTCGATCGTCATCTCGAAAAACGCGCCGCCGCTGTCGATCTCGCGACAGACGATGTGCCTGCCGTGCGGGCCGTCGCTCAGGTAGGGCTTGATCGCCTCGCCGAGCGCCTCGAGTGCGCCGGGATGGATGAACACCGCGTACAGGGTCACGTCGGTCATGGCGATGGTTCTCCTCAGGACTCGGTTACGAGTTCGACGCGCAACGCGGCCGCCGCATCGCGCGCCTTCGCGCGTGCGTGATCGATCGACTCGCCGCGCGCGAGCATGACCGCGACGCGGCGATGGCCCTCGACCCGCGGCTTGCCGAACAGGCGCAGCGCGGTGTCGGGCTGAGCCAGCGCCGCATCGACGTTGCCGAACCGCGGCACGCCGTTGCCGTGCGCGAGCACCGCGCATGAAGCCGAAGGCCCGCGCTGCTCGATGTTCGGGATCGGCAGGCCGAGGATCGCGCGCGCGTGCAGCGCGAACTCGGAAAGATCCTGCGACATCAGCGTGACCAGGCCGGTGTCGTGCGGCCGCGGCGAGACCTCCGAGAACCACACCTCGTCGCCTTTCACGAACAGCTCGACGCCGAACAGGCCGTACCCGCCGAGGTTGTCGGTCACCGCCGACGCGATCGCCTTCGCGCGCTCCAGCGCTGCGGGACTCATGGGCTGCGGCTGCCAGCTCTCGCGATAGTCGCCATCGAGCTGCAGGTGGCCGATCGGATCGCAGAAGCTGGTGCCATCGCGATGGCGCACGGTGAGCAGGGTGATCTCGTAGTCGAAGTCGATGAAACCCTCGACGATCGCGCGCCCCTGCCCCGCGCGGCCGCCGCTCTGCGCGTACGCCCAGGCCTTGTCGACATCGGTGGTCGAACGCACCGTGCTCTGGCCCTTGCCGGAGCTGGACATGACGGGCTTGACCACACAGGGCATGCCGATGGCCTCGACCGCAGCGCGGTATTCCTCGACGGTGTCGACGAAGCGGTAGGGCGATGTGGGCAGGCCGAGGGTTTCGGCCGCGAGCCGGCGGATGCCTTCGCGGTCCATCGTCAGCCGCGCCGCGCGCGCGGTCGGGATCACGTGCTGGCCGTGCAGGCGCTCGAGTTCGACCAGGGTGGGGGTATGGATCGCCTCGATCTCCGGCACCACCAGGTGCGGCTGCTCACGCGCGATCAGCTCGCGCAGTGCCGCCGGATCGAGCATGTTGAGGGTGTGCGAGCGGTGCGCGACCTGCATCGCGGGCGCGTGCTCGTAGCGGTCGGCGGCGATCACCTCCACGCCGAAGCGCTGCAGCTCGATCGCCACTTCCTTGCCGAGCTCGCCCGAACCCAGCAGGAGCACGCGCAACGCGCCCTTCGCCAGTGGCGTGCCGATGGTGACGGCGCTGGAAAGGGAGGCGGCGGCTGCACTGTCGATCACGGTCATGGAAGGCGATGGCGGTGGGGAAAGCGGCATTCTACCGGTCCCGGCGTCGCCATCGCCGCCCCATTCGCCGGTAACCTCCGGCATGGCATCGTGCGCGAACCAGGGAACAGGATCGAACATGCTGCATCGACTGATCGTCGTGGTGCTGTGCGCGCTGCCGATGTCCGCCGTCCTCGCCGGCCAGAGGACGGTCGGGACGATGAACGACCCGAGGTTGCCCGAGGTCAGCGGCCTGGCGGCTTCGCACGCCCATCCCGGCCTGCTGTGGGTGGAGAACGACAGCGACAACCCGCCCGACGTCTATCTCGTGAAACCGGACGGCAAGCTGCTGATGACCCTGCACGTCGACGGCGCGCCGAACGTCGACTGGGAGGACTTCGCCTCGTTCGACGAGCACGGCCGTCACTACCTGCTGCTCGCCGACGCGGGAGACAACCGCGCCGTGCGCGACACCGTGGTGCTGTACGCGATCGAGGAGCCGGCGACGATCGCCGATGCGCACGCGTCGCCGGCGTGGAGCATCCGCTTCCGCTGGCCCGGCGGACCGCGCGACTGCGAGGCGGTCACGGTGGACGTGGCGACCGGCAGCATCCTGCTGATCAGCAAGCGCACCGTGCCTGCCGTGCTGTACCGGCTGCCGTTGCATCCGACCGCGCGCGGCGTGCTGACGGCGAAACGGCTCGGCCCGCTGGTGGGCATACCGTCGCCGCGGCTGGACGAGACCTGGACGCTGCCGCAGTTCAGGCAATACCTCTCGCAGGTCACGGCCGCGGACATCGCGCCCGATCGCGGCAGCATCGCGGTGCTGACCTATCGCCGCGCCTATCTCTACCGGCGAAGCGCGGGCGAGAGCTGGGCGCAGGCGGTGTCGCATTCGCCGCAGTGGCTGCCGTTCGGCTGGCTGCCGCAGGCCGAGGCACTGACGTTCCGGCTCGACGGGCGCGCGTTCTACGTCAGCGGCGAACACTTGCCGGCCCCGATCGTCGAGGTCGATGTCCCGGCAAGCCCGTGAGTGGGCCGCCGCGATTGGGATGCAACTTCATTGCCGCACCCCCACTTGCAAAATGATATCTTTTTGATATCTTGTTCCTCGCGCAGCGATCCGCTGTGCCCCGCCGGTTCCCGCGCGGGCTGTATCGCACCACGGAGAAGCACCATGAACGAGCGCGAGACCACCACCACGTCCGGCATCCGCACCCTGATCGTCCTGTTCGCGCTGCTCGCCGGCGACATCTGGATCGGTCTCAGCGCCGCCGCGGCCAACGAAACCCTGACTGGCGGAGGCGCAGTCCTCGCCGGCATGCTGCTGATGGTCTGCCTCGGCGGCTTCTTCAACGTCGAGCCGAACCAGGCCGTGGTGCTCAGCCTGTTCGGCAAGTACGTCGGCTCGGTACGCGAACAGGGCCTGCGCTTCACCAACCCGTTCTACGCGGTGAAGAAGATCAGCCTGCGCATCCGCAACTTCGAGACCAGCAAGCTGAAGGTCAACGAATTGCAGGGCAGCCCGATCGAGATCGGCGCGGTGATCGTGTGGCAGGTCGTCGACTCCGCCGAGGCGGTCTACAACGTGGACGACTACGAGAGCTACGTGCACATCCAGTCCGAATCGGCGCTGCGGCAGATGGCGACCAGCTACCCGTACGACAACCACGACGATCCGAAGACCGTCTCGCTGCGCAGCCATCCGATCGAGATCTCGCAACACCTCATGGAACAGCTCAAGGAGCGCCTGAGCCAGGCCGGTGTTTCCATGATCGAGGCGCGCATCAGCCATCTCGCCTACGCGCCGGAGATCGCCCAGGCGATGCTGCAGCGCCAGCAGGCCGATGCGGTGGTCGCGGCGCGCACGCGGATCGTGTTCGGCGCGGTCACGATGGTCGAGATGGCGCTCAACCAGCTCAAGGAGAAAGGCCTGGCCGAACTCGACGACGAGCGGCGCGCGTCCATGGTGAGCAACATGCTCGTGGTGCTCTGCTCGGAACGCCCGGCGCAGCCGATCGTCAATGCCGGGACGATTTATTGATGTGCGCATCCAGCGCACCTCAACCCTGATGTGCGCTGGAGTCCGGGCGACCTCGAGCCTCCGGACGTGGCGACCGCACATCCATGTGCCGACCTTGAAAAGGAGCAAGACCATGACCGCCGTATTCATCATCATCGCCATCGCAGCCGTTGCCAGCGCCTCGCAGGCGCGACGGATGCGTCGCTGAGCCCGTGAGCGAGAAAAAAGCCTATCCGCTGCGGATCGGCGCCGACGTGCTGCAGGCCATGCAGCGCTGGTCGGACGACGAGCTGCGTTCGCTCAACGCGCAGATCGAGTACGTGCTGCGCGATGCGCTGCGGAGAAACGGACGCCTTAAGAAACCCGAAGACGATGTACCCGCCGAGCGGCCTCCATCCACGACCCGGCGCGGTTCCTGACGTGCCCGGGTCGCGCCGGACAATGCGCTTAATCCTGCCAGCGGACATGGCGGTCCCGGGAACCCGCTCCCTCCTCTCCGCCCTGCCTGACGCCGTGACGGCCGCTGCGCGCGCGGCTAAGCTGCACCGATGCAATCACGCGAACAGCGGCTGCTGAACACCCGGCTCGTCGAAGCACTGCCCGCGTGGCTGGCGCGGGCACGCTCGAACGCCACCGCGCGCCGGCTCGCGCAATCGGACTGGCTGCTGCGGCGCAAGTCCGACGGACGCTTCCTCGCGGCAGTAGCCGGCGGCTTCGTGCATTCGCTGGACGGCTCGACCCTGCATGCGGACACCGGCATCGGCGACGCACTTGATGCGATCGCGCACGGAACCGGCGTCGCCGTCGCGCTCGACGAGCACGCCCCGCCCTACGCCGACCTCGGCATTCCCGACGACTACGGCGCCGCGCACGGGCTGGAACCGGTGCCCGAGCCAACCGGACTTTTGTTTGCCGGACGCGACCGTTACCGGCGCCCACTCTGGCTGCTCGCGCCCGCTGCGCGCGCGTGGACACGCATGCGCGAGGCGGCGCGCGCGGACGGCATCGCGCTCGACGCGATTTCCGGCTACCGCGGCCACGCCTACCAGCTCGGCATCTTCGAACGCAAGCTGCGCCGCGGCCTGACCGTCGAGCAGATCCTCACCGTCAACGCCGCGCCCGGCTACAGCGAGCACCATTCGGGCCGCGCCCTCGACATCGGCACGCCAGGCGAGCCGCCGGCCGAGGAAAGCTTCGAACTCACGCCCGCGTTCGCGTGGCTGACGCGGCGCGCAGGCGATTTCGGCTACGCGATGAGTTATCCGCGCGACAACCCGCACGGCATCGTCTACGAGCCCTGGCATTGGGCGTTCCGCGCAGGATGAAACGACCGCATCGTCGCGCTTCGACCCGACGCTGCATGCATCTCATCGCGACCACGAGGATCACCATGAAGACGAGCCTGACGATTGCCCTCGCTCTTGCCTGTTTTTCCTGCGCGCCCTCGTTCGCGGCCGACACGGCTGCCGGGGGCGACCCGCTGAAGGACGAACTGGTGGCGCTCGAACGGCAATCGTGGGAAGCCTGGAAGGACCACGACGGCAAGTTCTTCGATGGCTTCCTCTCGGACGACCATGTCGATGTCGGCGCGGGCGGCGTGTCGGACAAGAAGACCATTGTCGCGGGCGTCGCCGGCGGCGGTTGCACCGTCAAGAGCTATGCGGTCGACCATTTCGCGTTCGCGCGACTCGGACCCGACACGGCCCTGCTCACCTACCACGCGATGCAGGACACGCTCTGCGGCAAGTTCCAGGTGCCCAGCCCCGCCTGGGTCAGCTCGGTCTTCGTGAGACGCGATGGACACTGGTTCAACGCGGCCTTCCAGCAGACACCGACTCCGAAATAATCGGCGTGCCCGGGTGGTGCCGGCAATGCGAACCGGCGAATCGATGTCGGCACGCGGCGATAGCTGGCGAAGGGGAAAACAGGACGGCCCTAACGGCGACGAGGTCGTCTTGCGATCAACCCTGCGAGCGTGGCGTGGGCTTCGCTTTCGACGTGGCTTTCGACGTGGCTTTCGACGTGGCCTTCGCCTTCCCCTTCGCCGGTGCGGCTTTCGCGACTGGCGGCGGCTTGGCCGCATCGGCGATCCGCCACAGGTACATGCCCGCGAGCGTGCGGTAGGGTCCCCAGGCTTCGCCGCGCGCGATCAGTTCCTTCGGCGTCGGCATCGCGTCGAGGCCATCGACGATCTGGGCGCCCTTGCGGATGCCCAGGTCGTCCACCGGCAGCACGTCGGGCCGGCCGAGGCGGAACATCAGCATCATCTGGACGGTCCATGCGCCGATGCCGCGCACCGCGCTGAGCGCGGCGATGATCTCCTCGTCGCACATCCGCGCCATCCGCGCGGTGTCCGGAATCTCGCCGCGCGTCGCGCGCGCCGACAGGTCGCGCAGGGCGAGCAGCTTGTTGCCGGACACGCCGCAGCCGCGCAGGGTTGGATCGTCCACGCGCCCGAAGCAATCGGCGTGCAGCAGTTTCGAGGCGGTCGCGACCTCGACGCGTCCCACGATCGTCGAGGCGGCCTTGCCCGAGAGTTGCTGGAACAGGATCGCGCGAGCGAGCGCATCGGTGACGTCGAAGCGCTTCTTCCAGCGGCCATCGACCTCGACCGCGTCGACCTTGCGCATCCACTTCGCGAGCGCGCGATCGCGCTTGCGCAGGTGCGCGTGCGCGGCATCGACGTCGAATCCACGGCCCACAAGCGCCATCGCCCGCTCCTTCGTCCCCGATTTTTTCCGAAAGGATTCCGCCGCGCTAGCCGGGCACGAATCCCGCGGCGACCAGCAGCCAGCCGAGGATCGACGCCGTGCCACCTGCCGGCGCCAGCCGCGGCTCGATGCCGAACACGGCCGCGCAGACAAGACTACCCGAGAACAGGATCGTTCCGGCCAGCAGCACGTACAGGCCGATGCATTGCACACGCGTGCCCGCTCGCGGTGCCAGCGCCGCGAGCGCCAGACCGTGCCCGAACAGGAAGATCGCGGCAATGGCCACGCGCTCGTGGTCGTGCGGCGATACCGCGGCGTGCATCGCATAGGCGCCCAGCCCGACCGCGACGGCGCAGGCGAATGCGCCCAGCGCGGCGAGCGCGCGGATCGACCGCCTCAAGGGGTTCCCGGTCGTCGCCGGATCAGGCCGCATCGCGCTGCGGGCGACGACGCCACCACGCGACCGCGAGCGCGGCCAGGGTCAGCAGCAGCGGCACGCCGAGGATGTCGATGAACTTCAGCCGCGTACCGAGCTGGTCGATGCTGGCGTTGAGCTGTTGCTGCACGCCGCGCAGCTCGCCGCGCACGCGCTGGCGCTGCTGGATGAACTGCTGGATCTGCGCGCTCTGCTGCGCATCGAGTGGCTGCGCGCCCTGGCCCGCCTTGGCCGGCTGCAGTTCGGCCAGCCTTGCCTCCATCGTCTTGAGCTGGGCCTGCAATTCGTCCTGCTTGCCGCGCAGGCTCTGGTCGGCGCGTTCCTTCAATTTCTCGACGCGGGTGAACGGACGCTTGAAGCCCGGGCGCGTGCGCAGCGCGATCAGGTCCGGCGTGCCCACGAGATTGTCGACGGCGTTGACGACGAAATCGCCGTTCTTCGCGAACGGATTGAGCAGGCGGCGGCCGAAGAAGTCCTGCGGATGCACCCACATGCGGTCGGTCAGCACGTCGGTGTCGGCGACGACGATGATGCTGACCGGCGCGCTCGCGCTGGCGATGTGCCTGGCGTCGTTGCGCTCGGGGAAGGCGCTGGCCGGCTTGCCGGTCAGCCGCGCCGCGAGCACGTAGGCCTTGTGGCTGGCGTGGAAGCCTTCGGCGAGCTGCTTGGGATCGGTCTGCAGGCGCGCGCGGTCGGTGTCGATCAGGTCGGCGTCGGTGGAACTGAGCGCCAGCGGCTCCATCGCCATCGGCCCGTGCGGCGCGAGTTCGAGCGCGCCGGCGGTGGAGAGGTCGAGCGAATCGAGCTGCGCCGAGACGATGTCGTCCTGGTTCAGCGCCTCCTTCGTCAGGCCGATCGCGACCGGGTTGGAGACCGGCTGCACGCGCGGATTGTCCTGGATCTGCAGCGCGTTCTGCGCGTCGCGCACGATCCGGTGCGGATCGAAGACGATGCCCCAGGCCTTGAACAGGCGCTCGGGCGAGGACGACACGCTCGGCGTGAGCGCGCCGCCGGGAGCCGGACGCGGCGGATTCTGCGCGCCCGGGTCGGTCTCGGCGAGCGGATCGACGAACACCAGCAGGCGGCCGCCGCGCAGCACGAACTGGTCGATCGCGTACTGGGTGTCGTCGGACAGATCCTTGGGATGGATCAGGATCAGCAGGTCGACATCGTTGCCGATCGAAACGGGATTGGGCTGCAGGCGGCGCAGCTCGTACGTCTTGGCGAGTTCGGAATCGATCGCCCATCCCGGATGGACCTGGCCGCTGGACGGATCGAAGCTCGGTCCGTTCTGCAGTGAGGACAGCACCGCCACGACCGGCTTGTGCTCGCTCGACAGCGAGACGATCAGCCGGACGATGTCGTATTCGAGGAACACTTCCTTGGACGGATCGAAGAACGGAGCGATCGCCTGCGTCCCGCGCGAGTTGCTGCCGACCAGTCCGAAATACACCGACGATCCATTGACGCCGACCGGAACGGCCTGCAGGCCGGCGCCGGAGGCCTTGTCCTCGGCGTCGGAATACGGCTGCGGATCGACCGTCTCGAGGGTGATGCTGCCATGCGACTTCGCGGCGATCTCCTCGACCAGCTCGCGCACGCGCTTTGCATAGGCACGCAGGCCCGGCAGGTTGCGCATCGCCTGGTCGGAGACGAACAACTGCAGGTGGATCGGCTCGCGGTTCTTCGCAAGGACGTGCTCGGTGCCTGGCGACAGCGTGTAGAGCCGGTTCGCGGTCAGGTCCAGCCGCGCCCCGCGCAGCAACAGGCCGCTGAGGAAGACCAGCACGACGAAGACCACGGCGAGCAGCGGCAGGGCGATCGACAGGGGCAGGCGCTTGAGCATGTCAGTCCGCCTTCCTGCGATCGACAACAAGAGTGCAGGCCACCAGCCAGGCGACGATCGTGATCACGAAGAACGCGATGTCGCGCAGGTCGAGCAGTCCGCGCGAGATCGCATCGAAATGGGTCAGGAAGCTCAACTGCGCGACCGCATCCGCGACGGCCTTGGGCAACAATGCGCGCGCCGCTTCCTGCACCAGCGAGTAGCCGGCGAGCAGGAACACGAAGCACACCGCTGCGGTCAGGATGAAGGCGACCACCTGGTTGCGCGTCGCCGCCGACAGGCAGGAACCGACCGCAAGGAAGGCTCCAGCCATCAGCCAGCTTCCGAGGTAACCGGCGAGGATCACGCCGTTGTCGGGATGGCCGAGGTAGTTGACCGTGATCCACATCGGGAACGTCAGCGCCAGCGCCAGGCCGAGGTAGCACCACGCCGCGAGGAACTTGCCGAACACCGCCTGCCAGGTGGGCAGCGGCAGGGTGAGCAGCAACTCGATGGTGCCGTTGCCGCGCTCCTCGGCCCACAGGCGCATGGCGATGGCGGGCACGATGAAAAGGTAGAGCCACGGGTGGAAGAAGAAGAACGTCTGCAGGTCGGCCTGGTTGCCCTCGAAAAAGCCGCCGAGGTAGAAGGTCAGCGCCGCGGCCAGCATCAGGAAGATCACCGTGAACACGTAAGCCACCGGCGTCGCCAGGTAGCTGCCCCACTCGCGGCGGAATACCGTCCAGACCGCGCTCATCGCGCCGCTCCTTCGACGGACTGGCTGCCGACGGTCAGGCTGCGGAACACATCGTCGAGCCGGCCGCGCTCGATGCGCGCGTCGGAAAACGCCACGTCGCGCGCGCGCAGGCGCTCCCCGATCGCCGCCAGCAGAGCCTGCCCCGGACCCGATCCGGGGTCGGTTCCCGCCGAGGGGAACACGACCAGGCGCTCGCCCGCCTCGTCCATCTCGATCGCCTTCACGCCCTGCATGCCGTCGAGCGCCGAGCGCGCCAGCACGCTGTCGCCGACCTGCAGCGATACCGCGCCGTGGTAGCGCGAGCGGCGCTCGAGATCGGCCGGCGTGGCGTCGGCCAGCAGCTTGCCGCTCGAAATCACGAGGGCGCGTGTGCACAGCGCCTGCACTTCCTCGAGGATGTGGGTCGAGATCAGGATCGTGCGATCACGCGACATGTCGCGGATCAACCGGCGCACGTCGTGTTTCTGGTTCGGGTCGAGGCCGTCGGTGGGTTCGTCGAGCAGCAGCGCGGGCGGATCGTGGAGGATCGCCGCGGCCAGCGCGACGCGCCGGCGATAGCCCTTGGACAGCGTGTCGATCCGTTGCCCGAGCACCGAGGCGAGCGCGAGCCGCGCGATCACCTCGTCGAGCCGCTTGCGCCGGATCGCCGGTTCGAGGCGATGCGCGTCGGCGATGAAGGACAGGAACGCGCGCACGCGCATCTCGCCATAGCCGGGCGCTCCCTCGGGAAGGTAGCCGAGCGCTCGGCGCGCGCCGAGCGGGTCGGCGACCACGTCGTGCCCGCACACGCTCGCGCTGCCGCCACTGGGCGCGAGGAAGCCGGCGAGCATGCGCATCGTCGTGGACTTGCCGGCGCCGTTCGGGCCGAGGAAGCCGAGCACTTCGCCCGGTTCGACCTTGAAGCTGATCGCGTCGACCGCGGTGATCCGACCGTAGCGCTTGCTCAGTTGCCGGGTTTCGATCATCGGGAAGGGATCTGGCTCTGCTGCCGGTCGCGCGACCGACCGCGTGGTGGTCGCTGTCTGCGACCGCACGCGTCGGTGGAAGTTTCCAGGTGCGCGTCGCGCGGCAACCGCGCGCGACGCGCCTGGGAGATCATGCGCGGGGACCGTGCGCTTACTTCGTCGATGCCGCCGACGCCGGGGACGCGGAGGAGTCGGATGTGGCGGACGCGGGAGACGAAGCCGCAGACGCCGCGGAAGCAGCGGGCGCCGCTGGCGCCGCGGCCGCGTTCGCTGACTTGAGCGGCCAGAACAAGGTGAAGCTGCCGTCGGTGGTGAACGAGGCGACGATGCCCTTGTTGTAGGACTCGTAGGGATGGTCGCCCAGCGCATCGTCGTGCACCGCTGCCCAGGCCTTCATCGCCTCGCGGATCGCGGCGAGCTGCGCCATGTGGCCGGTGTAGCTGGCGGTGATCGCCTGGCCCGCCGTGGTCTGCACGTACTTGACCGGGTTGCCGACGCCGTCGATTTTCACGTCGAGCTGCGGCGCCGGCGCATTCGCATCGGTCGTCGTGCCCTTCTTGCGCACCGGCACGGCCAGGTCGAACTCGTAGACGTCCGCGCCGTAGTCGTAGGTGATCACGCGCATCGGGCCGGCGGCCTCGAGGCCGTTCTTGTCCATCACCTGGTTCAGCCACTTCTCCTGCGTCTGCATCGCCGACTGCACTTCCTCGTTGGCGCGCTTGGCCTTGGTGTGCGCGACCAGCAGGTTCTCGCTCGGCGTCTTGACGACCTTCGGTATGACCGCGAGCTGGGTGTAGTCGAACTTCGGAATCGTGGCGAGCAGGTTGTTGAGGTTCGTCAGGCCGGATTTCATCGGATCGCCGACGCTGCGGCTCACGTACAGGCCGGCATAGCGGCCGAACAGGCTCATGCCGTAGTCGACGTCGTAGCTCTGGGTGATTTCCACGGCCTGCTTCTGGTTGCCGACCTTCTTGAAGTGGAAGGTCATCTTCTTGTCGGTGCCGTAGTCGCCGTTTGTGACATCGATGGTGATGCTCTCGCCGGGCTCGATGCTGACGACGCGCCAGCTGCCGCTGCCGACCAGCACATTGGCCGAGCTGTAGTCCATCTGGGCGCCCACGCCGGTTTCCGGCCCGGACAGGTTGAACTGCGCCCTCGGATCCTGGTTGTGGATCGGCGACCAGTCCTTGAAGCGCTTGAAGCCCGAAAGCATGTCGAAGACCACCGGCAGGGGCCGGCTGGTTTCGACCTTGTTGAACACGTGCCGGTGCGACGGCAGGACCAGGCCGACCACGACGAAGATCACCACGACCAGCACGATGGCAATCAGGAATTCAACGATACGAATCATTCGCGGTCTCCAGAGAACGGGCTCACGCGGTCCGTCCGGTGTGCGGCGGCCGACGAGGCGCAGGCGACGCCCAATCGTCGCGCATGCGCAGGCCGCAATCCTAGCAGGGAACGCAGCGTGCGGGCAGCCACCCCGGGACGGAATCGCCCGCTGCCCGGGGCCGATGCGGCGCTTCGTGACGACCGTCCGATTTCCGCGCCACTCCTGGCGCGAACGCCTTCCGCGCGGCTCAGGTCAAGGAGCGCCGTGCAGGCTGGACAACGAGAAAGCATCCATCGCCCGCGAACCGCCAGCTCGCGGGGTTGCGATCGCCCAGCGCATGGCCCGGGCGGACCGTTCCGGTCAAACCAGGCCGAGTTCGAAGGCCTTCAACACCGCACGCGTGCGATCGCGCACGCCGAGCTTGGAGAGAGCGAAGGGCCGCTGCTTGCGAGCCACCGGCTCGCGGCGACCCTGAGCGCCCGGCGCGCTGCGCCGGGCCGGGCATCCTCCCGTCAAACCAGACCGAGTTCGAAGGCCTTCAACACCGCACGCGTGCGATCGCGCACACCGAGCTTGGAGAGGATGTTCGACACGTGGTTCTTGACCGTCCCCTCGGCCACGCGCAGCGAATTGGCGATCTCCTTGTTGGAGAAGCCGCCGGCCATCAGGCGCAGGATCTCGGTTTCGCGCTCGGTCAGCGGGTCCGGACGCTCCAGGCTGACGAAGGCGTTGTTCATGTGTTCCAGGCCCGAGAGCAGGCGCTGGGTCACCGCCGGCTGCACCAGCGAGCCGCCGTCGGCGACAGTCTCGATCGCGTTGACCAGTTGCTCCAGCGAGACGTCCTTGAGCAGGTAGCCGCGCGCGCCGGCCTTGATGCCGGCGAGCACGAGCTGGTCGTCGTCGAAGGTGGTGAGGATGATCGTCGGCGGCAGCGTGCCTGCCGTACCCAGTGCGCGCAGCGCCTCGAGGCCGGACATGCTGGGCATGCGCATGTCCATCAGCACGACGTCGGGTTTGAGCTGCGGGATCAGGTCCACCGCCTGACGCCCATCGGCCGCTTCACCGATGACTTCGATGTTGTCGGCCAGGGCAAGCAGGGAGCGGATGCCCTGCCTCACCAGGGTCTGGTCGTCCACCAGGCAGACGCGGATCATGCGGCCTCCTCCATATGTCGTGTGCAGCTTCTCACGTCGGCTTGTCCATAGGCAGGGTGAGCGTGAGCGCGAAGCCCTGGCCGCGCGCGGTGGCGATGTCCACCGAACCGGCGTGCTGGACCAGTCGCTCGCGCATGCCGCGCAGGCCGTTGCCCAGCGCGGGGTGGTCGGCGCCGCGGCCATCGTCGCGGGCGCTGACCTCGACGTTCTCGCCGGAGCGGCGGAAGCTCAGCCAGAGGTTGTTGGCCTGCGCGTGGCGGACGGCATTGGTGATGATCTCCTGCGCGCAGCGCAGCAGGATGTTGGCGTGGTCGGGATCGTCCACCAGGAACGGTTCGGGCATCTCAAGGTGGATCTCGGGCGCGAGCACTCCTTCGGTGAGCGTGCGCAGCGCCGTGCTCATGTCCACCGCGCCGTCCTCGCGCAACTGGCTGACGGCTTCGCGCACGTCGGTGAGCAGCAGCTTGGCGAGCGTATGCGCCTGGCGAACGTGCTCCTGCACCTTGCCTTCGGAAAGATGGCCGGCGACTTCGAGGTTGAGGCTCAACGCGGTCAGGTGGTGGCCGAGAAGGTCGTGCAGCTCGCGCGAGATGCGCATGCGCTCGGACAGGCGGGTGCTTTCGGCCAGCAGGGCGCGGGTCGCGCGCAACTCGTTGTTCAGGCGGCGCTGCTCTTCGCGCGCTTGCGCCTGCTGGCGCGCCACCAGGCTGGTGACGAACAGGAAGCTGGAAAAGCCCGCGTACAGCAGCGACTGCATCAGCGCCTCGATCGGCGGAAGGTGCAGCAACAGGATGAAGGTCGGCATCACCGCGAGCTGGCTCAGGATCAGCCAGGCCACGCCAGGCAGCACCGGCAACAGCCACGGCAGCACGACCGCGGCCACCATCTGCAGGACGCTGCCCAGGCCAGTCCTGCTGTAGTAGCTCACCCCGATCGCCGAGGCGGTCAACAGCAGCAGCAGCGGCAGGTCGGCAAAACCGGTCCGGCGCGCGCCCAGGCTACGGGTGAGCCACGCATAGCTCAGGCCGAAGGCGGCGTAGCAACTCCAGCCATACCAGCCCATCGGCTCGGTTTCGATCGACTGGTCGCTCAGGCCCGGGGTCGACTGGTACCAGAGGTACAGCAGGGGGAAACCCACCATGGCCCAGGTGAACAGGCCGGCGTAGCGCAGCAGCTGGGTGTGGGTCAGGCGGATCAGCATGTCGGGATGATAGGCGGCTCCGTGCCCCGGTGTACGGGCCCAAAGTCATGTCCCGCCCCGGACCGACCGGACCACAAGATGTTGTGCAGATCGGGCGTCCGGGGTGCATAATACGGTATCGGCGGGGGCGGCATCGGGCGCGCGGCCGCCGCAATGGGAGTACGGGCTGCATGAGGATGGTCATCCGCGACGTGCTTGAGCACGAGCTGGATTCGGTACTGACCCTGAACAATGCCGCTGGCGCCGGCATCCTCCCCATCGACGCCGAAAGACTGCATTTCTTCTGGCGTCACGCCGCCTACTTCCGGATCGCCGAGGCCGACGGCCATCTCGCCGGTTTCCTGATCGCACTGATGCCGGACACGGACTACGACAGTCCCAATTTCCTCTGGTTCCGCGAACGCTTTCCCGAATTCGTCTATATCGATCGCATCGTGATCGCCGGCGCGCATCGCGGCGCGGGCCTGGGCCGCGTGTTCTACGCCGACGTGCAGAGCTTCGCCGAAGTGCGCTCGCCGCGCCTGGCCTGCGAGGTGTTCGTCGCGTCCGGCCACGATCCGGCCCTGCTCTTCCACGGCAGCTTCGGGTTCCGCGAGGTCGGCCAGCAGGTGCTGCGCGAGCTCGGCCTGCGCGCTTCCTACCTCGTCAAGGACCTGTGCAGTTTTGCGTGGGTACGCGACACCTATCTGAATGGCGACGCCCACGCGCTGCCCGCGCTCGACTGGCTGCGCGCGCGCGATGTCTCCGCCGACCCCACTCCACGACTTGCGACAGGCACCTGAGATGGCTGCGACCGTTCCCGACTACGAACAGGCGGGCGAACTGAAGATCGGCCAGGTCGGCATTGCCAACCTGCGCATCCGCACGCTCGACGTCGACAAGCTCGTCGCCGAGATGCGCGAGCGCGTGCAGCGTGCGCCCAAGCTGTTCGAGCGCGCCGCGGTGGTGGTCGACTTCGGCTCGCTGAGCCGTTGCCCCGACGCGGCGACCGCGCGCCAGCTCGTGCAGGGCCTGAAGGATGCCGGCGTGCTGCCGGTCGCGCTCGCCTTCGGCACCACCGAGATCGAAAAGCTGTCGCACGAGATCGGCATGCCGCTGCTGGCGAAGTTCCGCGCGCAATACGAGCGCGCGGGCGAAACGGCGACACCCGCACCGGTCGAGCGCGTCGTGGAGCGCGCGCCCGAGCCCGCGCCAGCCGCGCGCGAGGAACCCGCCGCTGCCGCGACGCCGGAACCGGCTGCCGCGACGAATGCGCCGGGCATGGTCCACATCACGCCGGTGCGATCGGGCCAGCAGGTGTACGCACAGCAGCGCGACCTCACCGTCTGCGCCGCGGTCGGCGCGGGAGCGGAAGTGATCGCCGACGGATCGGTGCACATCTACGGGCCGCTGCGCGGACGCGCGCTCGCCGGCGCCCTGGGCAACACGAATGCGCGCATCTTCTGCCGCGAGTTCCATGCCGAACTCGTCGCGGTGGCGGGAAATTACAAGGTGCTCGATGAAATCCCGGCCAGCCTCGTGGGAAAGGCCGTTCAAGTGTGGTTGCAGAACGACAAATTACATATCGAGGAACTGATCTGATGACCACCGAAACCGAGACCCCGATCATGGACCCCATCCCGCAGTCCTCAAGCATCCCGGGATCGCACGTCGACACGCCGGTCGCCGAAGCCATCGCCGCCAAGCCGGTGGCCGAAACGGACGTGGCGACCCCGCCCGCAGCGCAACCCGCCGCGCCGAAGATCGAGCGCAAGCGCCTGGCCGAAGTCATCGTCGTCACTTCCGGCAAGGGCGGCGTCGGCAAGACCACGACCAGCGCCAGCATCGCCTGCGGCCTCGCCCGCCAGGGCAAGAAGGTCTGCGTGATCGACTTCGACGTCGGCCTGCGCAACCTCGACCTGATCATGGGCTGCGAGCGCCGCGTGGTGTACGACTTCGTCAACGTCATCCAGGGCGAATGCACGCTGCGCCAGGCGCTGATCAAGGACAAGCGCTTCGAGAACCTCTACGTGCTCGCCGCGTCGCAGACCCGCGACAAGGATGCGCTGACGAAGGAAGGCGTCGAGAAGGTACTCGCCGACCTCGGCGATGACGGCTTCCACTTCATCGTCTGCGACTCGCCCGCCGGCATCGAGAAAGGCGCCTTCCTGGCGATGTACTACGCCGACCGCGCG
Organism: Lysobacteraceae bacterium; assembly: GCA_036496805.1. Classification (GTDB taxonomy): domain Bacteria; phylum Pseudomonadota; class Gammaproteobacteria; order Xanthomonadales; family Xanthomonadaceae; genus SZAS-103. The sequence continues at coordinate 337,495 of DASXKN010000029.1, read as the reverse complement.
ATCGTGGTGGTCAACCCGGAAGTGAGTTCGGTGCGCGACTCCGACCGCATCCTCGGGCTGCTCGCCAGCAAGACCCGCCGCGCCGAGAAGGGCCTGCGCGTGAAGGAACACCTGCTGCTGACGCGTTACAGCCCGGCCCGGGTCGAGAAAGGCGACATGCTCTCGATCAAGGACGTGCAGGAGATCCTCGGCCTCGAAGTGATCGGCGTGATCCCCGAGGCGCCCGAAGTGCTGCAATCGTCCAACTCCGGTGAACCGGTCATCCTCGCCGCCGAGTCCAACGCCGGCCAGGCCTACACCGACGCGGTCGCCCGGTTGCTCGGCGAGAAGCGCGAACTGCGCTTCACCACGGTCGAGAAGAAGGGCTTCTTCTCCAAGCTGTTCGGAGGTTGAACATGGGACTCTTCGACTTCCTGCGCGGCAAGCCCAAGAACACCGCCTCGATCGCCAAGGAGCGCCTGCGCATCATCGTCGCGCAGGAACGCACCTCGCGCGGCACGCCGGACTACATCCCGATGCTGCGGCGCGAGCTGCTCGAGGTGATCCGCAAGTACGTCAAGGTGGACTTCGAAGCGGTCAAGGTCGACCTCATCAAGGAAGGCGACCACGACGTGCTCGACATCTCGGTGGCGCTGCCCGAAAAAGACGAGATGACGCCGGAACCGGTCGCAGGTTGACCGCCCGGGAAAACGCATCATTGATACAAGCCCCTCTCCCCTTGCGGGAGAGGGGTTGGGGAGAGGGGTCAGCACCGCCGCATTTCGTTCCTGCGTGTGCCCATGCCTCTCCCGGCGCTGCCGCGCCACCCTCTCCCGCAAGGGGAGAGGGGAAGCATCCATGTTCGGCTTGAAGCCTTGTCCATTTCGTCGATCATGCTGACCCTGCGCGACATCGGCTTCGATGCACCGTCGGCCTTGCTCGCGCGCTACGGATTGCGCCTGCGCCGCGTCGAGGATGATGCCCCCATCCCCGGCAGTTTCTGGGGCGAGCCAGAGGCCGGCCTCATCGGCAGCGATGTCCATGCGCGCGACGACACGCCCGTGCACTCGCTGCTGCACGAAGCCGCGCACCTGATCGTGATGCCTGCCGAGCGCCGCGCCGCGATCCATACCAATGCCAGCGAATCGGTAGCCGAGGAAGACGCGACCTGCGCGCTCCAGATCCTGCTCGCGGACGCGCTGCCCGGAGTCGGCGCGGCGCGCCTGATGGAAGACATGGACGCCTGGGGCTACAGCTTCCGCCTCGGCTCGGCGCGCGCGTGGTTCGAGCATGACGCCGAGGATGCGTTCGCGTTCCTCGTCGAGCGCAAGCTGGTCGAAACCGTGGACGGGACACGCCACCGGCTCGCCTGACACCGCCGCCTTGGTTGGTTCGAGCACGACGCTGAAGACGCGTTCGCGTTTCTCTCGGCCCGCGGCCTCGCGCGATGGCTGGCGGACGACGAGCAACGTGGATGCGCGATCGTGTTGCGCGCCGTTTCGACGGACCCATCGTGATCGCGACGGCGCGACATCAAACCCGCGCAACGCAAACGATTGCAGCGACCGGACATGTGAGCGCGCTCAACCTGCGTGCGTGCGACGCGTCACAACTTCCCTCGCGATTTGCGGTGCGCATCACAAATCGACCTCGGGATCGGGCAGAAACTCCGCCACGCTTGCCCGTGACATCTTCCGCATCCTTCCCCCGGGGTGAAACCATGAACACGACAGCCAGACACCCGAAACGTTGCATCGCGATCGCCATCGCATCCCTGTTGGTGGCCTCTGCGCATGCGGACAACGCGCCAGTCACGGTCAACGTGAATGCGGCCACGGGCAAGCATCCCATCAGCCCGTACATCTACGGCGTGGCGTTCGCGCCCGACAGCGCGACGCTCAAGGACCTCAACACGCCGCTCAACCGTTACGGCGGCAATACGACTTCCAGCTACAACTGGCAGCAGAACGCGTCCAACCACGCCAACGACTGGTACTTCGAGAGCCTCGATGAGGGATCACCGAACCAGGGAGCGACGGGCGACAACTTCATCAGCCTGAGCAAGGGCGGCAACGCCCAGGCGGCGATCACGATCCCGATGCTCGACTGGGTGGCCAAGCTCGGCACCGGCCGCGCCAGACTCGCCAGCTTCTCGATCGCCAAGTACGGCGCGCAGACGGGCAACGACTGGCAATGGTTTGCAGACGCCGGCAATGGCGTGCTTTCCAGCAACAACCAGGACGTCACAAGCAACGATCCGAGCGACGCGAGTACGCCCAACAGCGTCTCGCTGCAGCGGTCCTGGGTGCAGCACATGATCGCCACCTGGGGCAACTCCGCGAACGGCGGCCTGAAGTTCTACATCCTCGACAACGAGCACAGCATCTGGCAGAGCACGCACCGCGACGTGCATCCGGTCGGCCCGACGATGGGCGAGATCGCGCAGAAGATGATTTCCTACGGCCACATGATCCGCACCCAGGACAGCGGTGCGATCATTTTCGGACCGGAGGAATGGGGCTGGGGCGGCTACTTCTACTCCGGCTACGACCAGCAGTACGGCGCCGCGCACGGCTGGAACGGCGTGTATCCGGACCGCCAGGCCAACGGCAACATGGACTACATGCCCTGGCTGCTCCAGCAGATGCATGCCGACAATGTCGCCACCGGCAAGCGGGTGCTGAACGTCTTCACCCTGCACTACTATCCGCAGGGCGGCGAGTTCGGCGACGACACCTCGCAGTCGATGCAGTTGCTGCGCAACAAGTCCACCCGTTCGCTGTGGGATCCCAACTACGTCGACCAGAGCTGGATCGGCGACAAGGTCCAGCTGATCCCGCGCATGAAGAACTGGGTCGCTACCTACTATCCCGGCACCAAGACCGGCATCACCGAGTACAACTGGGGCGCCGAAGCGAACATCAACGGCGCCACCACCCAGGCCGACATCTACGGCATCTTCGGCTGGAAGGGCCTGGACTACGCCACGCGCTGGACCACGCCGGACAAGACGACGCCGACGTACAAGGCGATGAAGATGTACCGCAACTACGACGGCAGCCATTCCACCTTCGGCGACACCTCGGTGACCGCGAACGTGCCGAACCGCGACAACGTGTCCGCCTTCGCCGCGCTGCGCAGCAGCGATGGCGCGTTGACGGTGATGGTCATCAACAAGATGCTCGCCGGCACCAAGCCGCTCACGATCGAAATCGCCGGCTTCACCGCCGGCGCGTCGGCGGGAGAATGGCAACTGACCTCGGCGAACACCATCAGGCACCTGACGAACGCGACGGTGGCGTCCAGCAAGATCACCGTGAACATACCTGCGCAGAGCATCAGCCTGTTCGTCGTGCCGAAGGGCTGAGCCCTTCGGGACCGCACAACCGCGGTTGCGGGGCAGCAACCGCCGTTGGGGACGTGGGGTGCCGGAGACATCCGGCACCCCATGGCATTCGCCAGGCGAAGCCGAAGAATCTGCTGGAGCGCACGCTGAAGATGCATCAGGCCGCAGAGCGCGGCCTGATCCTGCGTTCGCAGGGAACCCATGGTGCCGGAAACAGGAGTCGAACCTGCGACCTACGCATTACGAATGCGCCGCTCTACCAACTGAGCTATTCCGGCGTGGGATGCTCCGCGCGCGAGGCGCGGGGGCGCAAAGTGTAGGCGGGACGCGGGGTCCAGGTCAATTCGGATCGCGCCCTGCGCGCCGAGGCGGGTGCAACGCCTTGACCGGCGCGAAGCTCACTCGATGACCGTCAGGCGCAGCTCCTTCGGCAGCGCGAACACCATGTCCTCCGGCTCTCCCTGCAGGCTGCTGACACTGCCGGCGCCCAGTTCGCGCAGGCGCGCCTGCACGCCTTCGACCAGTACCTCGGGCGCCGAGGCGCCGGCGGTGACGCCGATGCGGCGCTTGCCGTCCACCCATGCCGGATCGATATGCTCGGCGCCGTCGATCAGGTGCGCTTCGACACCCTGTTTCTCGGCCAGCTCGCGCAGGCGGTTGGAATTCGAACTGTTGATCGAGCCGACCACGAGCACGAGGTCGCACTGCTGCGCGAGCAGGCGCACGGCGTCCTGGCGGTTCTGGGTCGCGTAGCAGATGTCGTCGTGGCGCGGCCCCTGGATCGCAGGGTATTTCGCCTGGAGCGCCGCGATCACCGCGCGCGTGTCGTCCACCGAAAGCGTGGTCTGGGTCGTGTAGGCGAGGTTCTCCGGTTGCGCGACCCGCAATCGCCCGACGTCCTCGACATCCTCGACGAGGTGGATCGCGCCGCCGCCGGATTCCACGCTCCACTGCCCCATCGTGCCCTCGACCTCGGGATGGCCGGCATGGCCGATCAGCACGACATCGCGACCCGCGCGACAGTGGCGCGCGACCTCCATGTGCACCTTGGTCACCAGCGGGCAGGTCGCGTCGAACACCTTGAGCCCGCGCCGCGCTGCTTCGCCACGCACTTCCTGGGAAACGCCATGCGCGGAGAAGATCACGGTCGCGCCATCGGGCACCTCGTGCAGTTCCTCGACGAACACCGCGCCGCGCTGCTTGAGGTCGTCGACCACGAAGCGGTTGTGCACGACCTCGTGGCGCACGTAGATCGGCGCACCGAGGGTCTCGATCGCGCGCTTGACGATCTCGATCGCACGGTCGACGCCGGCGCAGAAGCCGCGGGGGTTTGCGAGGATGACGTCCATGCGTCAAGTGTACGGCGTGCCGTCCTTGTGTTCGTAGCGGAAGTTTCCCTGCGCGTCGGCGCCGTACGCGAGGTCGACGTCTTCGTAGACGCATACGTCGGCCTCGTCGCGGCTGCCGATCTCCAGGTAGGTCGCAGGCCGTTCGCTGCGGTTGACGATCTGGTGCGCGTCGGCATCGCCGGCCTTGAAACCAGCGCACATCCCGGCGGTCAGGACTTCCTCGCCGCCGTCGGTCCGGAGGACGACCTCGCCGTCGAGCACGTAGACGAATTCGTCCTCGCGGTCGTGCCAGTGGCGCATCGACGATTCCTTCCCCGGAGGCAAGGTCGTGAGGTTGACGCCGAAGGCGGTCAGACCGAACGCATCGCCAAGCGCACGCTTTTCGCGCGGCATGACGCGCGAACGGAAAGGCTCGGGATAGCCGCAGCGACTGAGCACATCCAGATCGATCGCCTTCACTGCCTTCATGGCTTGTCCTCGTGGTTTTTCTTGTGCATGCCGAACAGCAGCAACGCGATCGCCCCGGCGACGATCGAGGAATCGGCGACGTTGAAGGTCGGCCAGTAGTGGTCGCGCCAGTACCACTGGATGAAGTCGATCACGTGGCCCAGGCGGATGCGGTCGATCAGGTTGCCGAGCGCGCCGCCGATCACCAGCGCGAACGGGAGCGCCGTGCGCCAGTCGCTGCGCGGCGTGCGCGCCAGCCACCACGCCATGCCCGCGCTCACGCACGTCGCCAGGCCGCCGAACAACCAGCGCTGCCAGCCGGATGCGTCGCCGAGCATGCTGAAGGCGGCGCCCTCGTTGTAGGCGAGCATCCAGCTCCAGAAGCCGGGGATGAATACGATCGGCCGGTGCAGCGCCAGCGTCGTGATGACGAGGTACTTGGTCCACTGGTCGAGCGCGATGATCGCGGCCGACAGCAGAAGCCACGGCAATGCGCTGGGTTTCGCGAATCCCGTCATCAGAAGTACCGCCGCTCTTCGCCCGGGCCATCGACGTTGCTCACGCAGCGGCCGCAGATGTCGGGATGCTCTGAATTGGAACCGATGTCGGAGCGGCGCTGCCAGCAACGGATGCATTTCAACTTATCGGTCTTTCTCGCGTGCACATGGGTTTCATCCGGAGCCGGTGGCATACCACCGCTCCAGCCACCATCGGGCACTTCGCCGAGAGGGCGAATTGAGACGTCGCCCGAAATGAACAGGAATCTTAGTTCGTCAAGATAAGGTCGCAAGAACTCCGCCTGCGCCACATTGCAGTGGAGATCCACTTCGGCATCGAGCGCGGAACCAATCTCGCCAACCGCGCGCATGGGCTCAAGAGTCTTGTAAAGCACCTCTCGCAGGCCAATCAGATAGCCGGTTCTGCGCTTGTCTTCTGCCGACATGGGGTCGAGTCCGTCATACCAGGTCTCGAACAACACGGACTCTCCGCGCACGCCCGGCATCAACTGCCAGATCTCCTCCGCCGTGAACGCCAGCATCGGCGCCAGCCAGCGCACCATTGCCTCGAGGATGCGGTACATCGCGCTTTGCGCGCTGCGCCGGCCGCGGCTGTCCTCGCGCATCGTGTAGAGGCGGTCCTTGGTGATGTCGAGGTAGAGCGAGCCCATCTCGTTGGTGCAGAAGTTCTGGATGCGCTGGACGATCTCCGGGAAGTCGTAGCGCGCGTACGCGGCGACGATCGTCTGCTGCGTGTCGAACGCCTGCTGCACCGCCCACTGGTCGAGCAGCAGGCAATCCTTCACCGGCAGCAGATGCTTCGCCGGATCGAAGCCGTGCAGGTTGCCGAGCAGGAAGCGCGCGGTGTTGCGGATGCGGCGATAGGCGTCGGCGACGCGCTTGAGGATGGTCGGCGACAGCGCCATCTCGTTGCGGTAATCGGCCGAGGCGATCCACAGGCGCAGGATGTCCGCGCCGTAGTCCTTCATCACGTCCTGCGGCTCGATGCCGTTGCCGAGCGACTTCGACATCTTGCGGCCCTGCTCGTCCACCGTGAAGCCATGGGTGAGCACCTCGTCGTAAGGCGCGTGGCCGTGCATCGCCACCGACGTCAGCAACGAGGAGTGGAACCAGCCGCGGTGCTGGTCGGAGCCTTCGAGATAGATGACCTTGTCGCCGGGGCCGCGCGCAAGGTTCGCGCGCTGGTCGAGCACGCAGAAGTGGCTGACGCCGGAATCGAACCAGACATCGAGGATGTCGCTGACTTTCTCGTAGTGCTCGGCCTCGTCGCCGAGCAACTCGCGCGGATCAAGCGCGTACCAGGCGTCGGCGCCCTCCTTCTCCACGCGCTGCGCCACCAGCTCCATCAACTCGACGCTGCGCGGATGCGGCTGCTTGCCGACCTTGTCGACGAACAGCGCGATCGGCACGCCCCAGGTGCGCTGGCGCGAGATGCACCAGTCGGGTCGGCCCTCGACCATGTTGGCGATGCGCTCCTCGCCCCAGGACGGATACCAGGTCACGTCCTCGTGGATGGCCTTGAGCGAATCGGTGCGCAGCCCGGCCTGGTCCATGCCGATGAACCACTGCGGCGTGGTGCGGAACGCGACCGGCGTCTTGTGGCGCCAGCAGTGCGGATAGCTGTGGATCATCTTCGCGTGCGCGAGCAGCACGCCACGCTCGCGCAGCAGCTCGATGATCGTGTCGTTGGCCTTCCAGATGTACTGGCCTTCGAAGATCGGCGTGCCCGCCAGGTAGACACCGTTCGGGCCGACCGGATTGAGCTCCGACGGCGCGTGCGCTTCGACGAGGCCGTACTTCTGGCCGACCGCGAAGTCCTCCACACCGTGGCCCGGCGCGGTGTGCACGGCGCCGGTGCCGTCCTCGGCGGAGACGTGGTCGCCGACGATCAATGGCAGCTGGCGCGATTCGTAGAAAGGATGCTGGAGCAACAGGTTCTCGAGCTCGGCGCCTTTCGCGCGGCCGAGGATGTTCACGTTCTCGACGCCGTAACGCGTCAGCACGCGTTCGGCGAGCGCCTCGGCAACGACCAGCGACAGGCGACGATCGCCGCGCATCGGACCTTCGACCAGCACATAGTCCAGCTCGGGGCCAAGCGTCACGGCAAAGCTCGCCGGCAGCGTCCACGGCGTGGTCGTCCAGATCGGCACGGCGACGATGTCGCCCTCGCCCTCGCCCACCGTCGCGCCGAACTTCGCCGCGAGCGCCGCCGGATCGATCGCATCGTAGGCCACGTCGATCGCCGGCGAAGTCTTGTCCTGGTATTCGATCTCCGCCTCGGCCAGCGCCGAGCCGCAATCGAAGCACCAGTACACCGGCTTGAAGCCGCGCGTGACGTGGCCGCGCGCATGGATCTTCGCCAGCGCGCGGATCATGTCCGCCTCGTAGCGGAAGTCCATCGTCTTGTACGGGTTCTCCCATTCGCCGAGCACGCCCAGGCGCTTGAAGTCCGCGCGCTGCAGGTCGATCTGCCTGGCCGCGTATTCGCGGCAGAGCCTGCGGAACTCGGCCGCATCGACCTTCTGACCGACCTTGCCGTGCTTTTTCTCGACCGCGATCTCGATCGGCAGGCCGTGGCAATCCCAGCCCGGTACGTAGGGCGAACGGAAGCCGGCCATCAGCTTCGAACGGACGACGATGTCCTTGAGGATCTTGTTGACCGCGTGGCCAAGGTGGATCGCGCCGTTCGCATACGGCGGGCCGTCGTGCAGGATGAAGGCGTGCTCGCGCGCGGCGGTGTGCCGCTGCAGCGTGGCATAGCGTTCGCGTTTCTCCCACTCGGCCAGCATGCCGGGCTCGCGCTTCGGCAAGTCCGCCTTCATCGCGAAGCTCGTCTGCGGCAGGTTGATCGTGCTCTTGTAGCGGCTGTCCGCGCCGCCCTTTTCCGAATCGTTCACGCCATCGCTCCACGTCGTTGTTGCGGCGCGCCGAGGATCGCGCGTGCCTGTTCGGCATCGCGGTCCATCTGCGCGATCAATGCATCCAGGTTCTGGAACCGCGCCTCGTCGCGCAGCTTCGCGACGAATTCCACCTCGATGCGCTTCCCGTAAAGGTCGCCGTCGAAGTCGAACAGATGCGCTTCGAGCAAGGGCTCGACTCCGTCCACGGTCGGCCGCGTGCCAAGGCTGGACACGCTCGGCCACGCATCGAACCCGGCGCCGCGCACGCGCGTCGCGAACACGCCGCCCAGCGCGGGAGTAAGGCCCGCGAAACGCAGGTTCGCGGTCGGGAAACCGAGCTTGCGCCCGAGCTGCCGCCCGCGCACCACCCGACCCGCGATCGCATACGGCCTGCCGAGCCAGCGCGCGGCGGTCGCGAGATCGCCCTCGCCGAGCAGCGCGCGGATCCGCGAGCTCGATGCGCGCTCGCCGCCGACCAGGCAGGGCTCGATCACGCGGGTCTGGAAACCCATCGTCGCGCCCAGCTCGCCCAGCAGCGACACGTCGCCCTCGCGCCCCTTGCCGAAGCGGAATCCCGGCCCGACCCAGACCTCGCGCGCCGCGAGCCGTTGCACGAGCACGCGCTCGACGAATTCGCGCGCGCCCGTCCGCGCCAGCGCGGCATCGAAACGCAGCAGGCCGATGCGGTCGGCGCCCAACGCGAACAGGCCTTCGACCTTCATGCGCGGCGGCGACAGCCGCGCGGGCTTGCCCGTGATCGCGAAGAACTCGCGCGGCAACGGCTCGAAGCTCAACACGACCGCTTCGACACCGAGTTCACGCGCACGCGCGACCGCGCGGCCGACCAGCGCGCGATGGCCCGGATGCAGGCCATCGAAGGCGCCGATGCAGACCACGCTGCCATTCGGGCACAGGGGTGCGCCCTCGACGTCGCGGAACAGGCGGTTCATGGACCTTGCATCATAACCGCTGCGTCCGTCGGGCCGCAGCCGTCAATGTTCGCGCAGCTCGCGCGGACGGAAGCCCAGCGCGATCATCGCCGCGCCGTACACCGCGGCGCCCGCGACGGTCAGGCCGGCGAGCCAGAGGATCCGCGTCGTCGCGCGCACGGCGGTGAAATCCGGCCCCCAGTGCAGGCCCAGCAGGAGCACGCCGACCATCGCCGCGCAGGCCACGACGAGGCGCAGCAGGAACCACCCCCATCCCGGCTGCCGCTCGTAGACGCCGGCCTTGCGCAGCCAGCGCCACAGCAGCATCAGGTTGAGGTAGCTCGCCACCGCGCTGGCCATGCCGAGCGCGAAATGCAGTCCCGGCAACTTCGCGAACGCCACGGTGAGCGGGGCCGACTGCGCGCTGGAGATGGCGGCGCCCAGATCCGGCGCACCGGCCGGAATCCACAGGTGGCGAACGACCGCGAACCAGAGCGCGCCGAGGAACAGGAAGTTGAAGAACATGTTCGCGATCAGCGAGGCCACGCCCGCCTTCACCGGCGTCTTCGTGTCCTGGCGCGCGTAGAACGCCGGCAGCACCACCTTCACCAGCGCGAACGCAGGCAGGCCGAAACTCAATCCAAACACCGACAGCGCCGCCATCTGGGTGTCGAACGGCGTGTAATGCCCGTACTGGAACAGGGTCGCGACCAGCGGCACGCACAGGAACATCAGCCCGAACATCGCCGGCACCGCGATCATCATCGTGGTGCGCAGGCCCCAGTCCAGCGACTTCGAGAAACCGGCGCGGTCGGTGTTGACGTGGTGGCGCGCCAGCGTCGGCAGGATCACCGTACCCAGCGCGATGCCGAACACGCCCAGCGGCAGTTCGAGGAAACGATCGGCCTGCGACAGCCAGCTCTGCGAACCGACGTACAGCAGGGAGGCGATCACCGTGTCGAGCAGCAGGTTGACCTGCGCGATCGACGAGCCGAACAGGGTCGGCACCATCAGCCGCATCACCTTGCGCACGTCGGGATGACCGAACCCGAAGCGGGGCCACGCGAGCAGGTCGAGTTTCGCCATGTCCGGCAGCAGGCACAGCAACTGGACGATGCCGCCGAACAGGATCGCCCAGCCCAGTGCAAGGATCGGCGTGTCCAGCCGCGGCGCCAGCCACAGCGAGAACGTGATCATGCAGATGTTCAGCAGCACCGGCACCAGCGCCGGCATGCCGAAACGGTGGAAGCTGTTGAGCGCGCCGCCGGCGAGCGCTGTCATCGACACGAACAGGATGAACGGGAAGGTCAGGCGCAGCAGATGGACCGTCAGCTGGAACTTGTCGTGGTTGTTGATCGCGCCTGGCGAGAACACCGTCGCCACCTGCGGCGCGAACACGATGCCGAGGCCGACAACGAGCAGCAGCACCGCTCCCAGCGAGCCGGCGGTACGCGCAACCAGTTCCTTGAGATCGGCGTGACTGCGCTTCTCCTTGATCTCGGTGAACACCGGCACGAAGGCGGTGGTGAACGAACCCTCGGCAAACAGCCGGCGCATGAAGTTGGGGATGCGGAATGCGACCCAGAATGCGTCGGTCGCCGCGCTCACGCCGAATACGCGGCTGATGACCATGTCGCGCAGCAGCCCGAAGACGCGGCTGATCATGGTCATGCTGCTGAACGAGGCCACCGAGCGCAGCATCGACGGACGCCTGGAACCCGGCTTCGCGGACCCTTTCCCGGTCTCCTGTGCGTCCTGGGCCGGTATTTGACTCAAGCCCATGAATCCACCATAATTTCTGGTCTTTTCACGCTGTTCCCTTCATCCATCCAAGTCGCGACCCGACGATTTTTCCAGGAGTTTTCCCTTGGCCAACATCAAGTCCGCCAAAAAGCGCGCCAAGCAGGCCGAGGTCCATCGTGGCCGCAACGCCAGCGCACGTTCCATGCTCCGCACCGCCGTCAAGAAAGTGCTCAAGGCCATCCAGGCCGGCGACCACGCTGCCGCGCAGACCGCGTTCGCGGGCGCCCAGCCGATCCTCGACCGCTACTCGGCCCGCGGCCTGATCCACAAGAACAAGGCTGCCCGCCACAAGAGCCGCCTCACCGCGCGCATCAAGGCCCTGCAGGCCGCCTGATCGAAGGCGATCAGCGAAGTATCCGAAGTATCCAGAAAGCCGGCGCAAGCCGGCTTTCTTCTTTGTCGAATTCGGACGCCGGCGGCTTTCAGCAGCGAAGCTGGTCAAGCCGGTTTTGGTTTTTGCGGAACTCGCACGCCGGCGCAAGCCGGTTTTTTCATTCACGCAGACCTGTCGCGCGATCCGCTGGCGCATCATGCGCCCGCACCCGACGCCTGTTCCGCGGCACGCTGCGTCGCCAGGTACTTCTGCTCATCGAATAACTGCTGCGCCTTCAGGCACACCTCGCGCGTGCCTTCGTGGCCGATCGCGGACACGAGGAACCACGGGGCTTTCCATTCCAGTCTTCGCACGATCTCCGCGGCGCGCTCCTCGGCTTCTTCCGGCAGCAGCAGGTCGGCCTTGTTGAGGACCAGCCAGCGCGGCTTGGCGAGCAGTTCCGGATCGTACTTGCCCAGTTCGTGCTCGATCGCATGCACCTGCTCCACCGGATCGGAGCCATCGATCGGCATCAGGTCCACCAGGTGCAGCAGCAGGCCGGTGCGCTGGATGTGGCGGAGGAACTGGATGCCCAGCCCCGCGCCGTCGGCCGCGCCTTCGATCAGCCCGGGAATGTCGGCGATCACGAAACTGCGATGCGCCTCCACGCTGACCACGCCCAAGTGCGGCTGCAGCGTGGTGAACGGATAGTCCGCGACGCGTGGAGTGGCGGCGGAGACCGCGCGGATGAAGGTGGACTTGCCGGCGTTCGGGAAACCCAGCATGCCGACGTCCGCGAGCACGCGCAGCTCCAGCGCGATCTCGCGCTCCTCGCCCTCGGTGCCGGGGGTCGCGCGTCGCGGCGCGCGCGTGATCGAACTCTTGAAGTGCACGTTGCCCTGCCCACCCTGGCCGCCATGCGCGACCAGCAGCTTCTGGCCGTGCTCGGTCAGGTCGCCGATCAATTCCTCGGTCGCCACGTTGGTGACCGCGGTGCCCACCGGCACGCGGATAAGGGTGTCCTGGCCAGCAGCGCCGAACATCTGCCGGCCCTTGCCATTCTCGCCGCGCTGCGCCTTGAAGCGCCGCTCGTGGCGGAAATCGACCAGGGTGTTGAGGTTTTCGTCGGCGACCAGCCACACGCTGCCGCCGTCGCCACCGTCACCGCCGTCCGGGCCGCCGAGCGGGATGAACTTCTCGCGACGGAAGCTCACGCAGCCGCTGCCGCCGTTGCCGGCCTGCACATGGATCTGGGCTTCGTCGACGAATTTCATCTGGTCAGGGCCGATGGCTTACGCGATGCGTTGAAGCGCATCGCGTTCATCGGCCCGGGGTGAGCCAGGGATGGCGAACGGAAGACGCTTCATGGATGAATCCTATCGGAGAGTCGTGAAAAACGAACCTTGCAACTCGCTATCGCAAACGAAAAGCCCCGCCGAAGCGGGGCTCGTCCGATGCGCGCGTGGCGATTACTCGCCGCCGACGACGCTGACCGTGCGGCGGCTCTTCGGGCCCTTGAGCGAGAAGTCCACCTTGCCGTCCTTGAGCGCAAACAGCGTGTGATCGCGCCCCATGCCCACGCCCATGCCGGCGTGATACTCGGTGCCGCGCTGGCGGATGATGATGTTGCCGGCTTCGACAACCTGGCCACCATAGATCTTCACGCCGAGGTACTTCGGGTTGGAATCGCGGCCGTTGCGGCTGGAGCCTACGCCCTTCTTATGTGCCATGACGGTTACTCCTTGCTGCCGGCAGCGATGCCGGTGATTTCGATTTCGGTGTAGTGCTGGCGATGGCCCATCTGCTTGCGATGGTGCTTGCGACGGCGGAACTTGACGATGCGGATCTTGTCCGCGCGGCCATGGGCCTTGATCGTCGCAGCCACCGACGCGCCCTTGAGCGCCTCGCCCACGCTGACCGTCTCGCCGTCGGCGAGCATCAGCACGTTGTCGAACTTCACCGCGCTGCCGACGTCGCCGTCGAGCTTCTCCACGCGCAGGGTTTCGCCCTGCATCACACGGTACTGCTTGCCGCCCGTGACCAATACTGCGTACATGACCGGTTGTCCTCTGTAGTTATTTTTCGGCTCTGACTGCCCGCATCGAGGCGGACAGAAGCGGAATTGTGGCGGAAATATCCTTTCAGGTCAAACCCTTCCGCCCCGAGACCGGATGCGCCGGGAGGGTAACCGGCGACCTATACAATCCATCGGCCAGACGGGCCGCGACCGAGGCCCGAGGAGTCCCGATGCGCCCATTGTCAGCCGCCTTGTTCTGCCTGCTACCGCTGGCCGCCGCTGCCGATGCGCCGGAAGGCCGTTCGATCCCCTACCAGAAGCTCTATGCCCCGCTGGCGGCGGTCAAGCAGGCCGATCCCCAGGGCGTCGTGTCGAGCTCGCTGTGCGCCGAATCCGTCCAACCGGACCAGCCCCTGCCAGCCAACCTGAAGGTCGAACTGCGCGCCGGCGCGACCCGCCAGGCCCTCGCCCTGGACCCGCACGGCTGCATCGCCCTTCCCCTGCGCGCCGACTGGGCCTCGGGCGACGCCGCCGTCTGGGTCAGCCAGCCCAGGGAAGCCGTGAAGCTGGTCGAAGCCTTCAAGATGCGGACGCCGACCGCCACCCGCATCAGTTACGGGCAGCTCATGGAAAGCCTGCCGGTGATCGAGCGCATCCAGCAGCAGCACGTGGAGATCGGCGGCCTGATGGGAACGCCGTCGCAGGGCGTGGAGCTGGCCTATGGCCAGGGCGGCACGCAGTCCGTCACCGTGGGCAGCGGTGCGCAGGCCAAATCGTGGAGCAGCGACGGCGATGGCCACGTCAAGATTCCGTTCGACCCCGCCCTGCCAGCCACCACGCCGGTCGTCCTGGGCGCCCTGCCGACCGCGCTGCGGCCTTACTCGAATTGATCCGCTGGATGCTGCTGGTCCGGACTTGACGGCAGGACTACACTGATCGATTCGATTCGCGACGGGACACCGCATGGCCGGCCTGGACACGATCCGCATCCGCGGCGCGCGTACCCACAACCTGAAGAACATCGATCTCGACCTGCCGCGCGACCGGCTGATCGTGATCACCGGGCTGTCCGGCTCGGGCAAGTCCTCGCTCGCGTTCGACACGATCTACGCCGAAGGCCAGCGCCGCTACGTCGAATCGCTGTCGGCCTACGCGCGCCAGTTCCTGTCGGTGATGGAGAAGCCCGATGTCGACCACATCGAGGGCCTGTCGCCGGCAATCTCGATCGAGCAGAAATCCACCTCGCACAACCCGCGCTCGACGGTCGGCACGATCACCGAGATCCACGACTACCTGCGCCTGCTGTTCGCGCGCGTGGGCACGCCGCGCTGCCCCGACCACGGCTACCCGCTGGAAGCGCAGACGGTCAGCCAGATGGTCGATGCGATGCTCGCGCTCAACGCTTCTGATCCAAGCCGCGACCACCGCTGGATGCTGCTCGCGCCGGTGATCCGCGACCGCAAGGGCGAGCACGTGCAGGTGATCGACCAGTTGCGCGCGCAGGGTTACGTGCGCGTGCGCGTCGACGGACAGATTTACGAGATCGACCAGGTGCCGGCGCTGGCGTTGCGCGTGAAGCACAGCATCGACGCGGTGATCGACCGCTTCCGTCCGCGCGAGGACATGAAGCAGCGCCTGGCCGAGAGCGTGGAGACCGCGCTCAAGCTCGGTGACGGGCTCGCCTCGGTGGTCGACATGGATGCCGGGCAGGGAAGCCCCAATGCCGCGGGCGCAGGAAGCGCAGGAGCGGCTGATGCCTCGGCAGCCGAGGTGCTGTTCTCCAGCAAGTTCTCCTGCCCGGTCTGCGACTACTCGCTGCCCGAGCTCGAACCGCGCCTGTTCTCGTTCAACTCGCCGGCGGGCGCCTGCCCGACCTGCGACGGCCTCGGCGTCACCCAGTTCTTCGACCCGACGCGCGTGGTCGGCCATCCCGAGCTGAGCCTCGCCGCCGGCGCGGTGCGCGGCTGGGACCGCCGCAACGCCTATTACTTCCAGTTGATCGCATCGCTCGCGCGCCACTACGGCTTCGACGTCGACACGCCCTGGCAGGACCTGTCCGACGACGTGCGCGAGGCCGTGCTCAACGGCAGCGGCGACACCGTGATCGCGTTCTCCTACCTCACCGAGTCCGGCGGTCGCACCCAGCGCAAGCACAGGTTCGAGGGCATCCTGCCGAACCTCGAGCGCCGCTACCGTGAAACCGAATCGCAGATGGTGCGCGAGGAACTGGCGAAGTACATCAGCGATCGCCCCTGTCCCGAATGCGCCGGCGCGCGCCTCAACCGTTCCGCGCGCAACGTCTTCGTGGGCGAACGCAATCTGTCCGATGTGGCGAAGTTGCCGGTGGACGAATCGCTGGCATTCTTCGCCGCCCTCAAGCTGCCCGGCTGGCGCGGCGAAATCGCGGTGAAGATCGTCAAGGAGATCCACGACCGCCTGCGCTTCCTCGTCGACGTCGGCCTCGACTACCTCACGCTCGACCGCAAGGCCGATTCGCTTTCAGGTGGCGAGGCGCAGCGCATCCGCCTGGCATCGCAGATCGGCGCCGGCCTGGTCGGCGTGATGTACGTGCTCGACGAACCCTCGATCGGCCTGCACCAGCGCGACAACGCGCGCCTGCTGGTCACCCTCGCGCGCCTGCGCGACCTCGGCAACACCGTGATCGTGGTCGAGCACGACGAGGACGCGATCCGCCTCGCCGACCACATCGTCGACATCGGCCCCGGCGCAGGCGTGCACGGCGGCCGCGTGGTCGCGCAAGGCCAGCTCGCGGACATCCTCGTCGCGCCCGAATCGGTGACCGGCGAGTTCCTCTCGGGCCGCCGCGGCATCGAGGTACCGAAACATCGCCACAAGCCGAACCCGAAGATGATGCTGCGGCTGCTCGGCGCGTCCGGCAACAACCTCAGGGACGTGGATCTTTCGATCCCCGCCGGCCTGTTCACCTGCATCACCGGCGTGTCGGGTTCGGGCAAGTCGACGCTGATCAACGACACCCTGCAGGCGCTGGCGTCGAACGAACTCAACGGCGCATCGCAGCCGGTGGCGCCGTATCGCGAATGCATCGGCATGGACCTGTTCGACAAGGTCGTGGACATCGACCAGTCGCCGATTGGTCGCACGCCGCGCAGCAATCCCGCGACCTACACCGGTCTGTTCACGCCGCTGCGCGAACTGTTCGCGCAGGTACCCGAGGCGCGTGCGCGCGGCTACTCGCCGGGTCGCTTCTCGTTCAACGTGCGCGGCGGCCGCTGCGAGGCCTGCCAGGGCGATGGCCTGATCAAGGTCGAGATGCACTTCCTGCCCGACGTCTACGTCCCCTGCGACGTCTGCAAGGGCAAGCGCTACAACCGCGAGACGCTGGAGATCCGCTACAAGGGTTTCAACATCCACGACGTGCTCGACATGACGATCGAGGACGCGCTCAATTTGTTCGAACCCGTTCCGTCGATCTCGCGGAAACTCGAAACCCTGGTCGACGTGGGCTTGAGCTACATCAAGCTCGGCCAGTCGGCGACCACGCTCTCGGGCGGCGAGGCGCAGCGCGTGAAGCTGTCGAAGGAACTCTCGCGCCGCGACACGGGACGCACGCTCTACCTGCTCGACGAACCGACCACCGGCCTGCACTTCCACGACATCGAGCACCTGCTCTCGGTGCTCCATCGCCTGCGCGACGAGGGCAACACCGTGGTGGTGATCGAGCACAACCTCGACGTGATCAAGACCGCCGACTGGGTCGTCGACCTCGGCCCCGAAGGTGGACATCGCGGCGGCACCATCATCGCCACCGGAACGCCCGAGGACATCGCTGCGCATCCAACCTCGCACACGGGTCGCTTCCTTGCGCCACACCTCACGCAGCGGACGGAGGAAGCGGAAAAGCCCGCGCGTCGCAGGAAAACCGGCACATGAGTGACGCGACAACCTCGCCGCTGCTCTTCCGCACCGAACTCGCCGTGCGCTGGCGCGACCTCGATGCCTTCAACCATGTGAACAACGCGATGTACCTGCGTTACCTGGAAGAGGCGCGCCTGCGCTGGCTGATGACGCTGGCCGGGCCATGGATGGACGAGTCGGTGGCGCCGGTCGTCGCTTCGGCGCTGGTGAACTTCAAGCGTCCGATCGCCTGGCCAGAGGATGTGACCGTCGAGTTGTTCGCCGATCGCGTCGGCAACACCAGCTTCACCCTCGGCCACCGCATCCTTTCCGCGAAGGACGCCTCGGCGCTCTATTGCGACGGCCATGTCGTGATGGTGTGGTTCGACAAGCGCACCGGCAAGTCCGCGCCCTTGCCGGAAGCGGTGCGGAGCGCGCTGCCGGTACTCGCCTAGCGGCGCCTTCCCGAGATCCGTTCTTGGTGAGCCTGTCGCTTCCCGTTCCTCGTGAGCCCTTGTTTCCCGTTCCTCGTGAGCCCTTGTTTCCCGTTCGTGGTGAGCCCTTGTTTCCCGTTCGTGGTGAGCCTGTCGAACCATGGACGGATCGGCTGAAGAGCTGCTGTGGTTCGACAAGCTCACCACGAACGGCGTGAGAGGCTATGGACAGGCGAGCCAAAAGGAAAGCTTTCTTCGGGGCACCAGCTAGTGTGGACTTGGCGCATCCGCGCGCACCGTCGCGGAAACGTCCGCATCGGCGCCACCGGCGAAGTGCAGCGTGAAATGCACGGCATCGCCGATCTTCAACGCGCGTTTGGGTTGCATCAGCATCAGGTGCAGGCCACCCGGCTCGATGCGCAGGACGCCGCCGGCGGGAATCGCCTGCGCGCCTGCTGGACGCATCGTCTCCATGCCGTTGACGGTCTGCGAGCGATGCAGTTCGACCATGCCGAAGGCATCGCTGCTCGCGCCGGTGAAGGTCAACGGCGTGCTGCCCTCGTTGTGCAGGACCATGTAGCCGGCCAGCATCGCAACCCCTGGCGGCGCAGCGCGCACCCAGGCCGCGTCGACGCGCACGGCGGCCATCGTGTGGTTGGGCGCCCGCGTGGGCGAAGGTCCGGCGGCGTGCGCGGGAGTAGCCACCGCCGTCGGGCAGGCGGCCAGCACGATCGCGGCGGCGGCCACGCGGGGGAAGGATCGAAAGCGTCGCGAGATCGGTGTCATGGTCGCGCATCTTAGCCGTCCGGCGCGCGGATGGGTTATCGTCGCGACTCCGCGACAGGAGCAGCCCATGATCGAAGTCAAAGTGCACGGCCCCATCCACCAGATCCACATGGCCCGGCCGCCCGCGAACGCGCTCAATCCCGAGCTGCTCCAGGCGATCCGCGCGGCCGTCGAGGCCGCGCCCGGCAACGGCGCCCGCGGCGTGATCCTCTCGGGCGGCCCCGGCCTGTTCTCCGGCGGCATGGACGTCCCGCATCTGATGGGCCTGGACGAGACGGCATTGCGCGGCGCCTGGGACGACTTCTTCGCCGCCTGCATCGCGCTCGCGAAGTGCCCCGTCCCCGTCGTCGCCGCGATCGGCGGCCACGCGCCGGCCGGCGGCTGCGTGCTCGCGCTGTGCTGCGACTACCGCGTGATGGCGCGCTCGCCCGACCCGACCAAGCCCTTCCGCATCGGACTCAACGAAGTGCAGGTCGGACTGGCCGTGCCCGAAGGCATCCAGATCCTGCTGCGCCGCACGGTCGGCATGCGCCGCGCCGAGCGCCTGCTGGTCCACGGCGCGATGGTGCCGGCGCGCCGCGCCTTCGCGATCGGATTGATCGACGAACTGGCCAACATGCAGGACGTGGTGCCGGCCGCTGTCGGCTGGCTCAACGGCCTGCTCGCCCTGCCCTCGGCGCCGATGCTGCGCACCCGCGAACTCGCCCGCGCCGACGTCGTCGACGCGCTGACGAAGCACGTGGACCTGGGCCGCTTCCTCGACGCCTGGAACGAGCCGGACACGCAGGACACGCTGAAGGCGCTGGCGGCGCGGTTGAGGAAGTAGCTGGGGCGCTTGAGAGGGTTTCGCCGTGTTGCTTCAGGGCCAGACCATGCGTGGAGTGATTCTGGGCACCTTGCTCCTGGTGTCGACGGGCTGCGCTGTCGAAACCTGACCGACGTCGGACCCGCTCGATGCCCTCGTGCAGAATCTGGACGATCCCAGGGAATGCGCCGCCAAGGGCGGGACGATCGTCGCTTACACACAATTCATCCACGGCTGCGAGTGGCCCACGCGAGATGGTGGAAAGTCGTGTACGGACAACTCGCAGTGCGATGGCTACTGTCTTGTGCCAACTACGGCGGGGATCGTCCCCATTCTTCAAATGAACAGCAAGACGGGAGTCTGCTCAAAGGCGAGAACCGACGGGGAACACCCCAACTGCACGCCCTACTTCTCCAAAGGCAAGGCCGTCATTCCGGATTGTGTCGACTAGCTCCGGACCTTCGCGCGCGAGCAGCTCCTTCCCGGCCCTCCGTGGCCGGGCGTTCGCGGGCGCGGAATGCGCTTCAACGCATTCCGCGACAGCTCCCGCTCACCCCTTCGCCACCGGTCGCGACGGATCGCTGATCCATCCGCTCCACGAATCCGCGTACAGCCGCGCACCGCGCAGGCCGGCGTGCTCCATCGCGAGCAGGCCGTGGCAGGCGGTGACGCCCGAACCGCACATCATCGCGACCTGTTCCGGCGTGCGGTCGCCGACCAGCGCGCGGAATTCGTCCGCGAGTTCGGATGCCGGGCGGAAACGTCCGTCGGCTTGCAGGTTGCGCGAGAACGGGCGATTGACGGCGCCGGGCACGTGGCCTGCGACGCGGTCGATCGGTTCGACCTCGCCGCGGAAGCGTTCGGCCGCGCGCACGTCGACCAGCAGCGGCGAACCCGCGCGTCCGGGATGCAGCAGTTCGGATGCCTCGACCAGGCGCGAGGCGTCGTAGCGCGCCACGTAGTCGGAAGCCTCGGGTTTTACGGCTTTCGCGTCGGTCGGCAGGTGCAGGTCGAGCCAGCGCGCGTAGCCGCCGTCGAGCACGGCCACGTGCTCGTGGCCGAGCAGGCGCAGCATGAACCACGCGCGCGCCGCGGCCATCGCGCCGTCGCGCGCGTCGTAGACCACGACCTGGTGGGCGGGCGTGATGCCCCACAGTTCCAGCCAGCGGCGGAACGCCTCGGCATCCGGGAGCGGATGACGGCCGTGTCCCTTGCGGGTGTGATCGGACAGGTCGCGGTCGAGGTTCGCGTGCACCGCGCCTGGTATGTGGCCGGCGGCGTAGTCGCGATCGCCCTGCAGCGGATCGGCCAGGGTCGCACGCGCGTCGATGATCGCCAGGCCAGGCTGCCCCAGCGCCGCGACCAGTTCCTCGGCCGAGACCAGGGTCTTCCAGTGCATCGGATGGAGCAGCAACCAGTCGCTCATCGCACCGCCTCCAGTCGCTCGCGCCATCGCCCTGGAGCCAGGTCTCGCCGCAGGGATGAACACTTGCTCATCGCACAGCCTCCAGTCGCTCGCGCAGGTTGACCAGCATCGCCGCCGTCGCACCCCAGATGCGGTGCCGCGCGTACTGGTACTCATGGTAATGGCGCTGACGACCGGCGAATTCGCGCGAGACCAGGCGGATGTTGTTTGCGTCCATCAAGTAGTCCAGCGGCACCTCGAAAGCGTCGGCGACCTCGCGCGGATCGGGCCGCAGCGTGTAGTCGGGAGCGATGTGCGCGACCACGGGCCAGACGTGGTAGCTGCTGATCGTGTCGAACGGGTCGAGGTAGCCGAGCGGTTCGATCTGGGCGGGCGCCAGGCCGATCTCTTCCTGCGCCTCGCGCGTCGCCGCGGCGACCGGATCGGCGTCGGTCGCCTCGATGCGTCCGCCGGGGAAGCTCACCTGGCCGGCGTGGTGGCGCAATTCTGCGGTGCGCAGCGTCAGCAGCACGTTCAGGCCGCCGCCGCGCGGAACCAGCCCGACCAGCACGGCCGCAGGCGTGAGCAAATGCGATTCCGGCAGCAGGTCGGCGAGCCCTTCGCGGTTCCACCCCGGCGCGGAAGGTGGCGACGCCAGAGGATGCAGGGCGCGACGGAGGGTCTGCATGTCGGCGTTGCGGCGGACGTCGTGCGCGGCCGCGCGCGCGGGCAGGATCTCGTCCATGTAGCGCAGCCGCGTCGCATCGTCGAGCGAAAGCCACGCGGCGATCTCGCTGCCGGTGCGATGGCAGCCCTCGCAATGGCCCTGCGCGTCGAGGTGGCAGATGCCGATGCACGGACTGAGCACTGCTCGCGCGGGTTGGTTCAGGGGGAAGGACATCGTGCGGAACGGATCTTCGTGCGCGGATCGACCCTGCAAGGATAGACCGAACCCGCGCCCGGCGACGCACGGCACGGTGTCGTCGCGGGTTACTTGCCGACGTCCACCATCTTGATGTCGATCACCAGCGCCTGGTTCGGCCCGACCGGCGATCCGGGATTGGTGCCGTAGGCCTGGTCGGGCGGCAGCACGACCTCCCAGTGCGCGCCCTGGCGCATCATCGGCAGGACCTGCTTGATGCCTGCCAGCGGCGACTGGCCGATATCGATCGTGGTCGGCTGCGGGTTGGGCGTGTTGTAGCTGCTGACGAATTCCTGCCCCGACGGCACGGACGCGCGGTAGAGGATGCGCGCCTGTCCGTCCGCGCGCGGCGACGGCCCGCTGCCCTCGTCGATGACGCGGTACTGCACGCCGCTGGGCAGGACCTTCACGCCGGGCCGGATGCGGTTCTTCGCCAGCAGCGAATCGCTCGCCGCCTTGTTCTCCGCCGAGGCCTTGTCGAACTCGGTCTTCGCCTGCGCGTACATCTTCATCGTCAGCGAATGCAGCACGGTCGCGATCTGCTGCTTCGACATCGTCGGCGTCTTGCGCGCCATGCCGTCCTGTACCGCGCGCAGCAGGAGCGCCGGGTCGACGTCGACCTTGTTCTCGACCAGGCTGCGGCCGAAGTCGTAGCCCAACGCATAGCTGAGCCGGTCCTTGTCGGACGTGGCTTCCTGCGCGATCGCCGTGGACACGCAGGCGAGCGCCAGCACGAAGGGCAGCAAACGCTTCTTCATCCATCTCTCCGCTGTGTGTACGGCGCAACGCGGCCGGACTAGGATAGCTTCCGCACCGGCGAGGCGCCACACGACTCGACCGCCGAACCGCGCCGGAGTTCCGTGCGCGGGCGACTTCCGTTCCGCCACCACGGGTAGACCCATGTCCGCTGCCAGTTCCTTCGCGCACCTGCTGATCGAGGACCGCGACGCCGTGCGCGTCGTCACCATCAACCGCCCCGACAAGCTCAACGCGCTCAATTTCGCCGTGCTGACCGAGCTGCGCGACGCCTTCCGCGGGATCGCGGCGACGCCGTCGGTGCGCGCCATCGTGCTGCGCGGCGTCGGCGAGAAAGCCTTCGTGGCGGGCGCCGACATCTCGGAGCTGGCGACGCTGAGTCCGATCCAGGCACGCGAGTTCTCGCAGCACGGGCAGCGGATGATGCGGAGCATCGAGCTGCTCGGAAAGCCGGTCGTCGCGATGCTGCGCGGCTACGCGCTCGGCGGCGGCATGGAACTGGCGATGTGCTGCCACCTGCGGATCGCCGCCGACAACGCCAAGCTCGGCCAGCCGGAGATCAACCTCGGCGTGCTGCCCGGTTTCGGCGGCACCCAGCGACTGTTGCGCCTGGCCGGACGCAGCGCGGCGCTGGAAATGTGCCTGACCGGCGCGCCGATCGGCGCGCAGCGCGCCTACGAACTGGGCATCGTCAATCGGGTCGTTCCCGCCGACCAGCTCGAGGAAGCGACCTTCGCGCTCGCCGCGCAGCTCGCCGCTTCCGCGCCGCAGGCCCTGCGCGGCATCCTCGACGCGGTGCTGGTCGGCGGCGAATGCGGCATCGACGCGGGCCTCGACTACGAGACCCAGGCCTTCGCGGTCTGCACCTCGACGAACGACATGCGCGAAGGTACGCGCGCCTTCCTCGAACGCCGCAAGCCGGTCTTCCACGGCGACTGAGCGATGCCAGCCCAGCCTGCGCCGGCGGTGACCGAAGAGCCGTGCATCCGCTGCGGCGACTGCGCGAACGTGTGTCCCGCGCAATTGCAACCGCAGCGCTTGCTGCTGCGCCTGCGCGACGGGCAGTTGCAGGCGGCCGAACGCGAGGGCGCACTCGATTGCATCGAATGCGGCCGCTGCGACCTCGTCTGTCCGAGCCGCATTCCGTTGCTGCAGCGCTATCGCGAAGCCAGGGCGCTGATTGCCGAGGATGCCGCGCGCCGCGCCGCCGCGATGGCCGCGCGCGAGCGTCATCGCGCACGACAGGCGCGACTCGGCCGCGACGAGGAAGCGCGCGAGGAGCGCCGGAGCGGACAGGCGGCAAGCGCCACCAGCGCCGATGCCGTGGCCGCCGCCATCGCGCGCGCGCAGGCGCGGCGTGCGGCGAAGCGTGGCGAGCCGAAGGCATGACCGGCACGCCTCGCGATCCGGCATTCCAGGCATCGTCGCCACAGGCTCGCCCGACGCGGGACCTGCATACGCGGGCGGCGGCATGCACGCTGGCATTGTTGCCGGCGGTCGTCGCATGCGCATGGAGCGGTCACGACTGGACACCCGCGATCATCTCCGTACCCGCCGCATTGCCGCTCCTGCAGGATCATGCGCGGAACCGCGGAAGCGAAGGGAGTGACTCCGAACGTTTCTTCCAGCAGATGCTCCTGCTCTCGCTATGGATGAGGACCGATGCGCTCGCGGCACGGATCGGCGCGATGCTGGCGCTCTTCGTGATCGACCTCGCGTTGCGAAGGCGCGATGCGGCCAATCCCTTCCACCCGGTGATGGTGGCTTGCGCCCTCGCCTTGCTTGTGTTCCCCGCTTCGCCGCCGGAGCGCGTGCTGTCCGAAGGCGCCGTCCCCCTTGCCGCCACCATTGCGGCCGGCGGCGCGGTCCTGCTCGCGTTGCGTTGCGTCCGCTGGCAGGCGCCCGTGGCGATGCTGGCCTGTGCGGTCGTCGCGTTCGCCCTCGGAAGCATCGTTGTTCCGGCGTGGCTCGGCGATCCTGCGCTGCTGGCAACGTTTCCATCGTTCGCGCTGACAGCATTCTTCATCGTCGATGACCCGCCACGCGCATGCATGCGGCCGCGTGCGCGGTTGCTGTCAGGTGCGCTGACCGGCGTCGTCGCGATGGCCGCGACTTTCGGTTTGCACGCGCTGCACCGCGACGGGCAGTTCCTGCTGCTGGCACTCGCGGGAACGATGCTGCTGGCGAACGCTGCCGCTCCCGCCCTGGATCGCCTGTTCTCCGTGTCGCGCGCCGCGGGGAAAGCCGGCGCATGAAACCCGCCGCGCGCCACGAACTGTTCGCCCGCCTGCGCGAACTCGATCCGCATCCGCGCACCGAGCTTGTCTACGCCACGCCGTTCGAACTGCTGGTCGCGGTGATGCTTTCGGCGCAGGCGACCGATGTCGGCGTCAACAAGGCGACGAAGCATCTGTTCAAGGTCGCCAGCACGCCGCGCGCGATCCTCGACCTCGGCGAGGACGGGCTCAAGCATTACATCGCCACCATCGGCCTGTTCAACGCCAAGGCGCGCCACATCATCGCCGCCTGCCGCTTGCTGCTTGAACATCACGACGGCGAGGTTCCCGAGGATCGCGCAGCGCTGGAGGCATTGCCTGGCGTCGGCCGCAAGACCGCGAACGTGGTGCTCAACGTCGCCTTCGGCCATCCGGTGATCGCGGTGGACACGCACATCTTCCGCGTCTCCAACCGCACCGGGCTCGCACCGGGCAAGACCGTCGAAGCGGTCGAACGCAAGCTGACGAAGAACGTGCCCGCCGAATTCCGCCTGCACGCGCACCACTGGCTGATCCTGCACGGTCGCTATGTCTGCAAGGCGCGCAAGCCCGACTGCCCGGGCTGCGTGATCCGCGACCTGTGCGCATATCGGCACAAGACCGGGCCGGCCTGACCAGCGCACGCGTCTCCCGAAAAAGGAAACGGCGGACCGAAGCCCGCCGTTCCGATCCACTCACCCTCTGACAGGTGCTTGCCTAGAACGAGACGTCGCCGAAGATGCCGAATTCCTCGGTCTTGGCATCGGTCGGATTGACGGGATTGAGCGAATCGCGCAGGTCCTCGTTCTTGTAGACCGCGGCCAGCTTGAATCCCTTGCGCACGTCCCACTGCAGGCCGAAGTTGTAGTACTTGTCCTTCAGGCTCGGATCGGTGTCCTTGTTCGGCTTGACGTTGTCGTAGCGGCCGAACAGGCTCAGCACGTCGGTGAAGCCGTAGCTGGCCCAGATCGAATAGCCCTCGGCCTTGTCCTTGCTCAACGGCACGGCCGAACCCGGGGTCCAGTTGCTGGCCTCGAAATACTCGGCGCCGAGGCGGGTATTGCCCTTGGCATAGGCGATCATTGCATCGCCGCGGGTGGCCGTATTCGGAGTCTTCGTGGTCGCGGTTTCCTTTCCGAGATCACCCGAATAGCCGCCGACCGCGATCACCGTGTTGTCGATCGGCGAGAAGGCGACACGACCTTCGAAATCCATGCTGTCGCTGCGGGTCGGGTTCTTGTAACCGCCGCCGTTCACCGCGGCAGCCGCGTAGTCGAACATGCCGCCGCCGAGCTTGCCGCTGGCGCTCAGGCCCCAGTCGGCCGAGTTGCCGAACTTCAGGCGGTCGATCAGGGTGTTCTCGACGTAACGGTAGCCGTACCAGTTTTCGGCGAACGGGATCCAGGCCATCGGGATCGCGCCGGCGCGGAAGATGAAAGCGTCGTCGAACTTGCCCTGGACGTAGAGGTTCTTGATGAACAGCTGGGTCTCGCTGTCCGCACTGACGTAGTTGAAGTCGGTGGTCAGGCTGGCCGACCAGATGTCGTTGAAGCTGTGGTTGACCGTGAGGTAGCCACGCTTGACGTCGAGGCCATCGCCGTTGGTGGAGCCCTTGGTCACCGCACCGGTCTTGAGGTTGGTGGTTTTCTTGTCGAGGTCGCTGATGTCGACGAACACGCGGCCGCCGACGGTGGTGTCGTTGACGATCTTCTCGAGCTTGTCGGTCTTCTTGGCGGTGTCCTGCAGCGACGATACCGATTGCGCCGTCTGCACGTTGACGTCGGACTGCGCGTCGGTGCGCTGTTCGAGCTCGCCGACCTTGGCCTCGACGTTCGCGAGCGCGTTCTTGAGGTCGGCGATCTCCTGGTCGCGCATGGCCAGCTCGGCCTGCATGTTCGGGCCGGCCGGAGCCGCCATGGGAGCGGCTTTCTTCGCCGCCTTGTGGTGGTGGTGCGCGGCCGGGGTGGTGGCCGCAGCGTCGTCGGTCGCCGCGACGGCATTCAGGCTGCCGGCGCCGAGAGCGACCACGATGGCAGTCGCGATGAGGGAAGCACGCATGTTCTAGCTCCTGTCAGTGAATGGACCGGACCGCGCGAGCCGCGCGTTCCGAATGCCGCGACGCCTCGTGTTAAGGCCTCGTTAGGACGCGCAGCATGCTAAGGAAATCTGACAGCAGCATGTGATTTGCATGACGGCTTTGTGACAGTTGCGAATGTGCGGTAATCGCACCGCTAAATGGCTGATGGAACTGGTGATGACAGTCACATTTCGCCCGTCGCGTTAAATCGGCCTTGCGACTGTCATACAACTGCAATCCAACTTCCTTGTAATGACCGCCGTGCGCGCCCCCGGCGCCCGTTGTCACGACCTTCGCGTTCCAGGTCATTCGATCAGGTCCATTCCAAGGAGTCCCCATGTTCAAGTCCGTCAAGCTTCGCGCGGCCACGTTCGCCATCGCCGCCCTGCTCACTGCCGGTGCGCAGGCCACCAACATCACCGGCGCCGGTTCGAGCTTCGTCTTCCCGGTGCTGTCGAAGTGGTCGGCCGCCTTCCACGACAAGACCGGCAACGAGATCAACTACCAGTCGATCGGTTCCGGCGGCGGCATCGCCCAGATCAAGGCCGCCACCGTGGACTTCGGCGCTTCCGACGCCCCGCTCAAGGCCGAGGACCTGCAGCACTTCGGCCTCGGCCAGTTCCCGGTCGTGGTCGGCGGGATCGTGCCGATCGTGCACGTGGCCGGCGTGAAGCCCGGCCAGCTCAAGCTCACCGGCGACGTGCTCGCCGAGATCTACCTCGGCAACATCAAGACCTGGAACGATCCCAAGATCGCCCAGCTCAACCCGGGCCTGAGCCTTCCTGCCACCGCGATCCTCGTCGTGCACCGTTCCGACGGTTCGGGCACGTCGTTCAACTTCAGCAACTACCTGTCCAAGGTCAACAAGGAATGGTCGACCAAGGTGGGCTTCAGCACCACGCCGTCCTGGCCGGCCGGCATCGGCGGCAAGGGCAACGACGGCGTCGCCGCCTTCGTGCGCCAGGCCAGCAACGCGATCGGCTACGTCGAGTACGCCTACGCCCTGCAGAACCACCTTGCCTACACGCAGATGCAGAACGCCGCCGGCAACTGGCTCGAGCCCAGCGCCGATGCCTTCGGCGCTGCCGCCGCGACCGCCGACTGGAAGAGCGCCAAGGATTTCAACCTGATCATGACCAACGCGGCCGGCGCGCAGGCGTGGCCGATCACGGCCACCACCTGGGTGATCATGTACAAGAAGCCCAGGAACGCCGCGAACTCGAAGGTCGCGTTCGACTTCTTCAAGTGGTCGCTCGAGCAGGGCCAGTCGCAGGCCGAGCAGCTCGCCTACGTGCCGCTGCCGTCCTCGCTGGTCGCGCAGATCGAGGCGTACTGGAAGTCCGATTTCCACTGACCGGTCCATGACCTGCGGACGCGCGCGGTGTCGCGCGCGTCCGCGCGTTGCCGCCACTCCTTCGCCAGCATCATGTCGAGCATGACAGCCAACGCCACGCAGATCGTCGCCCGCAACCCGGAGCCCGGCAGGAGTGCGGAATCCGGCAGCGGTCGCGACGCGCGCAACGACAAGCTGTTCCGCGGCGCGATGCTCGCCTGCGCGCTGCTGGTGCTGTTCGCCCTGGTCGGCGCGGCCGGCGCCACGCTGTGGGGCGGCCGCCAGGCGCTCGGCACGTTCGGCTGGCACTTCTTCACCTCGACCACGTGGGATGTCAACGCCGGCCAGTTCGGCGCACTGGTGCCGATCATCGGCACCGTCATCACCGCGCTGATCGCCATCGTGATCGCGGTGCCGGTGAGCTTCGGCATCGCCATGTTCCTCACCGACGTCGCGCCGCAGTGGATGCGCGCGCCGATCGGCACCGCCATCGAACTGCTCGCTGGCATCCCCTCGATCATCTACGGCATG
Organism: Lysobacteraceae bacterium; assembly: GCA_036496805.1. GTDB lineage: Bacteria > Pseudomonadota > Gammaproteobacteria > Xanthomonadales > Xanthomonadaceae > SZAS-103. Next base: position 308,714 of record DASXKN010000029.1, on the reverse strand, counting down.
TGGGGCTTCTTCGTCTTCGTGCCGATCATGAGCAACACGATCGAACCCTGGATCATCAACCACCTCGGCGACGGCACCGACGCCAACGGCAAGGCGACCGGCCTCGGGCTGGCGATCTTTTCCGGCGCGCCGATCGGCGTGGGCGTGCTCACCGCCGGCATCGTGCTGGCGGTGATGATCGTGCCATTCATCTCCTCGGTGATGCGCGAGGTGTTCCTCACCGTTCCCGGACGCCTGAAGGAATCGGCCTACGCGCTCGGCTCCACGCGCTGGGAAGTGCTGTGGGACATCGTCCTGCCGTACACGCGCACGGCGGTCATCGGCGGCGTCTTCCTCGGCCTCGGCCGCGCGCTCGGCGAGACGATGGCGGTGACCTTCGTGATCGGCAACTCGCACGATCTCGGCAAGTCGCTGGTGATGCCGGGCACGTCGATCGCCGCAACCATCGCCAACGAGTTCAACGAAGCCAGCGGCGACCTGCACCGCTCGGCGCTGATCGCGCTGGCCTTCGTGCTGTTTGTCGTGACCTTCATCGTGCTCGCCGCCGCCAAGCTGATGCTGCGCCGGCTCGCCAGGCGCGAGGGCAACTGACATGGCCGCGTCCGTCCCCACCGCTTCGCCCGCCATCGCCAGCTCGCGCGTCGCCGAACGGCTGTACCGTCGTCGCAGCATCACCAACGCGTTCGCGCTCGCCTTCGCCGGCATCGCCACCCTGCTCGGCCTGTTCTTCCTCGCCTGGATCCTGTGGACGACGCTCCGCAACGGAATCGGCGCGATCAACCTCGGCCTGTTCACGAAAATGACGCCGCCGCCCGGCGAACAGGGCGGCCTGCTCAACGCCATCGTCGGCACCGTGCTGCTGAGCTTCATGGGTATCGCGATCGCCACGCCGATCGGCATCGCCGCCGGCACCTACCTCGCCGAGTACGCCAAGCTGCGGACGTTCGGCGAGACGGTGCGCTTCATGAACGACATCCTGCTGTCGGCTCCGTCGATCGTGCTCGGCATGTTCGTGTACACGCTCGTCGTGCTGCCGACCGGCAAATACTCGGCGTTCGCCGGCGGCATCGCGCTGGCCCTGATCGCGCTGCCGGTGATCGTGCGCACCTCCGACGAGATGCTGCGGCTGGTGCCGGGCGCGATGCGCGAGGCCGCGCTTTCGCTCGGCGTGCCGCAATGGAAGGTCACCTGGCAGGTGCTGTACCGCTCGGCGCTGCCGGGCATCACCACCGGCGTCCTGCTGGCGCTCGCGCGCATCACCGGCGAGACCGCGCCGCTGCTGTTCACCGCTTTCGGCAACCAGTACTGGAGCCTCAATCCGACCAAGCCGATCGCATCGCTGCCGGTCGTGGTCTACCAGTATGCGCAGGCGCCAGACGAGGGTTGGAACGCGCTGGCCTGGGCCGGCGCCCTGCTGATCACCCTGTTCGTCCTGCTGCTGTCCCTGCTCGCGCGCGGCATCCTCCTGCGCAACAAGTCGGCGGGTGACGCATGAAATGCGGCATCAGCCGAACGGCGCAGGGACGGGCCGAACGCATTGCAGCGTTTGCGCTCCAATGCCGCGCTCGAGTCCGGACACGAGCCGGACTCGAACGCGCAAGCGAACGGACAGGATGTCCGATCTCTTGCACAACAAAGGAAGATCAATGAATAGCCCCCGCATGGCGGTCGCATCGCCCGCCTCCGCCGCGTCCATGCAGGCCGCGGCCGCGCTGAACCGGCCGAAGATGTCGGCACGCGACGTGACGTTCTTCTACAACGGTCACCAGGCGCTGCACGGCATCAACCTCGACATCGCCGAGGGCCGCGTCACCGCTCTGATCGGTCCGTCGGGCTGCGGCAAGTCGACCCTGCTGCGCATCTTCAACCGCATCTACTCGATCTACCCGGGCCTGGAGGCGAAAGGCCAGGTGATGCTCGACGGCGAGAACATCCTCGACCCGCGCTATTCGCTCAACCGCCTGCGCGCCAAGGTCGGCATGGTGTTCCAGAAGCCGGTGCCGTTCCCGATGTCGATCTACGACAACATCGCCTACGGCATCCGCCACTACGAGAAGCTGTCGAAGGCCGACATGGATGCACGCGTCGAGCAGGCGCTGCGCCAGGGCGCGCTCTGGGACGAGGCGAAGGACAAGCTCAAGCGCAGCGCGCTGGGCCTGTCGGGCGGACAGCAGCAGCGCCTGTGCATCGCCCGCGCGGTGGCGCTCAAGCCCGAGGTGCTGCTGCTCGACGAGCCAACCTCGGCGCTGGATCCGATCGCGACCGGCAAGATCGAGCAGCTCGTGGCCGACCTGAAGAACGAATTCACCATCGCCATCGTCACCCACAACATGCAGCAGGCCGCGCGGGTGTCCGACTACACCGCCTTCATGTACCTGGGCGAGCTGGTCGAATTCGGGCAGACGCAGACGATGTTCACCAACCCGAGCAAGAAGCAGACGGAAGACTACATCACCGGAAGGTTCGGCTAGCCAGACCCACGGATCTCTCCCCGGAGGGAGAGAAAAAAACCGGATTGAAATCGAGAAACCCTGATGAATACATTCCCCAGCGAACACATCGTCAAGAGCTTCGACGCCGAACTGCACCGCCTCACCGGCGAGATCGTGCGCATGGGCGAGATCGCCGTGACCCAGCTCGAGGCTTCGATGGATGTCATCGAGCGCCGCGACGACCGCGCCGCCGAGCGCGTGGTCCACAACGACGACGCGATCGACGAGCTCGAGAGCACCGTCAGCCATGACGTCGTCAAGCTGCTGGTGATGCGCTCGCCGGTCGCGCGCGATCTGCGCGAGGTACTGGCCGCGCTGCGGATCGCCTCGGACATCGAGCGCATCGGCGATTACGCCGCCAACATCGCCAAGCGCTCGCAAGCGTTGAACATGGCGCCCCCGGTTGCGCCCGCACGCGGCCTGCCGGCGCTGGCGACGCTGGCCTGCGAGCTGGTCCGCGAAGTGATCGCCTCGTACGACCAGCGCGACGCGCAGCGCGCGTTCGCCGCCCGCGCCCGCGATGCCGAGCTCGACACCCTCTATACCGGCCTGTTCCGCGAGCTGCTGACGTACATGATGGAGGATCCGCGCCAGATCACCTCGTGCACGCACCTGCTGTTCATGGCCAAGAACATCGAGCGCATCGGCGACCACGCCACCAACATCGCCGAGAACGTGTGGTTCCTCGTCCACGGCGACGAGGCCATGCCCGCGCGCGAGAAGCGCGACTTCACCAGCATGCAGGGGTGAGTCGCCGCGTTTACGAGATGCCATGAATGGCATCTCGTGCGGCGACGAACGCCCGGAGCAGGAGCGACTGCGCGCGTAAGGAACGCGCGCGAACGGCGAAGCCGGCCCGAAGGGCGAGCGCCATGGATGGCGCGAGTAAAGGCGGGGTTGCTTAGTGAGGCCTTGGAAGGCCGAACTTGGCAACAGCCGAGATGCCATTCATGGCATCTCGTGTAGCCACAGCAGGAGCGCAGACCCGGCTTGCTTGATGATCGGCAACATGCGAGCCAGGATCGCACCAGCCGCCTGCTATCCTGCGCTCATGGATGAAACTCCCAGCCAGGCGCCGATGGCGCAGCGATTCCGCGGTTTCCTGCCGGTCGTGGTCGACGTCGAGACCGGCGGTTTCGACTGCAACCGGCACGCGCTGCTCGAAATCGCTGTGCAGCCGATCCTGATCGACGACGAGGGCTGGATCTCGCCCGGCGAGATGACCAGCACGCACGTGATTCCCTACCCCGGATCGCAGATCGATCCGAAGGCGCTGGAGATCACCGGCATCGATCCCGATCATCCCTTCCGCGCCGCGCGCGACGAACGCGCCGCGCTCGACTGGGTGTTCGCACCGGTGCGCGCCGCGATCAAGGCCGCCGGTTGCCAGCGCGCGATCCTGGTCGGCCACAACGCCTTCTTCGACCTCGGCTTCGTCAATGCCGCGGTCGCGCGCACGAACCACAAGCGCAATCCCTTCCATCCCTTCAGCACCTTCGACACGGTGACCCTGGCCGGCATGGCCTACGGCCAGACCGTGCTCAGTCGCGCGGTGTTCGCCGCGGGCCTGGACTGGAACAACGACGAAGCGCATTCGGCGGTCTACGACACCGACCGCACGGCGCAACTGTTCTGCACCGTCATCAACCGCTGGCATGCCGCGCAGACCGGCCGCAGCCTCCCGCAGCCCGCGCCTGCCGACATGACCGCCGCGCATTAGCGTATGCCCGGCCGCTGCCATCACGGCGCGATGCAATCGGGGTAGGATCATCGCTCCGATCCAGCGCAGCCCCCGGAGACCGCCATGATCCACGACAGCATCCTCGGCACCGTCGGCAACACGCCGATCGTCCGCATCAACCGGCTCGCGCCGAAGCACGTGGCGATGTACGTCAAGTGCGAAGCCTTCAACCCGATGTCGTCGGTGAAGGACCGCCTCGCGCTCGGCATCATCCTCGACGCCGAGGCGCGCGGCGAGCTCAAGCCTGGCCAGACCGTGGTCGAGGCGACCTCCGGCAACACCGGCATCGCGCTCGCGATGGTCTGCGCGGTGCGCGGCTATCCCTTCGTCGCCTTCATGGCCGACTCGTTCTCGATCGAGCGCCGCAAGCTGATGCGCTTCCTCGGCGCCAAGGTGATCCTCACGCCTGCCGCGCTGCGCGGCACCGGCATGGTCAAGGCCGCCGAGGAATACGCGAGCAAGCACGGCGCCTTCCTGACGCGCCAGTTCGACAACGAAGCCAATCCCGCCTTCCACCGCAGCACCACCGGCCCGGAAATCCTGCAGGACTTCGCAGGCAAACGCCTGGACTGGTTCGTCACCGGCTACGGCACCGGCGGCACGCTCACCGGCGCCGGCGAGATGCTCAAGCTCGCGCGTCCGGACCTGAAGGTCTGCGTCTGCGAACCAGCGGTCGCGGCCCTGCTCGCCGGCAAGGACTGGGCGCCGCACAAGATCCAGGGCTGGACGCCGGACTTCGTCGGCTCGGTGCTCAACCGCGAGGTGTTCGACCGCAACGTGCCGGTCGAGGACATCGTTGCCCGCGACACCGCGAAGGCGCTGGCGCAGAAGGAAGGCATCTTCTGCGGCGTGTCCTCCGGCGCGACCTTCGCCGCCGCGCTGGAAGTGGCGAAGGATGCGCCCGAAGGCTCGGTGATCCTGGCGATGCTGCCGGACACGGGCGAGCGCTATCTGAGCACGTTCCTGTTCGAAGGCATCAACGAGGGCACGGACGAGGAATAGATCCTCCGTCTGCGGTCGACTGTGAAGCGATTGCAAGACCAGCGCGATTCACGAGCCACGACGGCCGATCCCGGACCGCCGGTCGTCGTCGATCGTCGTTCATGCTCCGCCTGACGTAATTCGTCGCAAGCCGCTTCCGTCGCGTTCCAGCGACCGCAAGACTCGTTCCCGAACCGCCATCGGGACGACCATGATGAGCACGCCTGCCGGGTTCCTGTTGCCCATCCACGTCATCTCCGCCCTGCTCGCGATCACCGCCGGCATGGTCGCGCTCTGGGTCGCCAAGGGATCGGCGCTGCATCGCACGAGCGGCAACGTGTTCTCGATCGCGATGCTGACGATGACGGCGAGCGCGGTGGTCATGGCGATGTTCTTCTTTCCGAACCGCACCAACGTGGTCGCCGGAATCCTGACCTTCTACCTCGTCGCGACCGGGCTGCTGACGGTCGTGCGCACGGTCGAGACTTCACGCAACCTGCTGCGCGCCTGCATGCTGATGGCCTTCGCAACCAGCGCGTTCGCCTACGGATTCGGCGCGACCATCCTTGCGGGCAACGCTATGCGCTGGATGGGGGTGCCGGTGCTCGTGTTCGGCACGGTCGGCCTGCTTGCCGCGATCGGCGATGCGCGCGTGCTGCGCGCCGGCGGCATCGCCGGAGCGCAACGCCTGAAACGGCACCTGTGGCGGATGGGCATGGCGATGTGGATCGCGACCGCATCGCTCTTCCTGGGCCAGGCGAGGCATTTCCCGGAACCCCTGCGCCACGCCGGCGGACTGCGCGCGATCCCCGTGCTCTGGGTGCTGGCGGTGATGTTCTACTGGCTCTTCCGCCTGCGGAACCGGCGCAACGACGCAATCCCAGCATCGCACGCGAGGAACGCCGCGCCATCGTGAACGCGGGCAACCGCGTTCGTCCCGAATTCGATTATCGTCGCGCCATGGCCAGCAGCGAAGCCAGCGCGCCGCAGGGATATCCGCCGATCTTCGGGTGGCCGCGCGTGCGCGTCGCGCTGGCGCCGGTGCTGCTGTTCGGCCTGCTGATGGGCCCGGGCTGGAAGGGATCGCCTGCGATCCTATTGCTGCGGCTGGCCTTCGAGGCGTTCTGCTTCCTGCTCGCGTTCGGCGTGCTGGAGCGCTGGCCCCGGCGCCTGCCTCCTTGGATTGCGCGCTGGGGCCTGCAGGTGCTGGGCGTGGCGATCACCGCGCCGTTCGCGATGTTCGCGATCTACTGCCTCACCACGATCGGCGACCATCCGTCGTGGCTGCACCAGAGCGAACGCCTCCAGGGCTTCGGCTTCCTGACTTTCCTCGGCGTGTTGATCGCGCCGTGGATGGCGATCGCGGCCCTGCTCCGGCAGATCCGCGGCGAGGCCGAGCGCCAGGCCCTGGCCTTCGGCCTGGAGCGCAGCGAACTCGAACGCCAGGCGACCGATGCGCGCATGCACCTGCTGCAGGCGCAGGTCGCGCCGCACTTCCTGTTCAACACCCTGGCGAACGTGCAGGCCCTGGTCGATGCCGGATCGCCGCAGGCCTCGACGGTGCTGCGCAGCCTCGTCGCCTACCTGCGCGCGGCGGTGCCGCGCATCAACGAGCAGTCCACCACGCTCGGCCAGGAACTGCAGCTCGTGCAGGCCTATCTCGAGCTCATGCACATGCGCATGCCGGACCGCCTGACCTTCGCCCTGCATGTGGACGATGCCGCGCGTTCGCTGCGCTGCCCGCCGATGACCCTGCTGACCCTCGTGGAGAATGCCGTGCGCCACGGCATCGATCCCGGCGAGGATGGCGGTCGCATCGACATCTCGGTGCAGCGCCGCGGCGAGCGCTGCCTCGTGCGCGTGAGCGACACCGGCGTCGGCCTGCGGCAGGCCGGCAACGGACTCGGCACCGGCCTTGCAAGCCTGCGCGAGCGTCTGCAACTGGTGTTCGGCGGCGACGCGCAACTGCGCCTGGGCGCGCAGCATCCGCAGGGCGTGTGCGCCGAAGTCGAATTCCCCGTACGCGAAACGAGCGACCCATGAACCGCCGGCCCACCGCACTGATCGCCGACGACGAGCCGCTGCTGCGCGAGGCCCTCGCGCGCCAACTCGAAACGGCATGGCCAGAACTCGACATCGTCGCGCAGGCGCGCAACGGCCGCGAGGCGATCAAATGTTTCGAGGCAAAACAACCTGACGTCTGCTTCCTCGACGTGCACATGCCGGGCCTGTCCGGCATCGAGGCCGCACACCACATCGGCCGTCGCGCCCACCTGGTCTTCGTGACCGCCTACGACCACTACGCCGTGCAGGCATTCGCGCAGGGTGTCCTCGACTACCTCGTGAAACCCGTGGAAGCCGGCCGCCTCGCCGACACCGTCGCGCGCCTGCAGGAGCGCCTGCGCGCGGCGCAGCCGGCCGCGAATACCGATGCCCTGCTGCGCGAACTCGCCGCGCAACTCCAGCGCGGCGCCGCGCCCGCGACCGCGCCGCTGCGCTGGATCCGCGCCCAGGTCGGACAGAGCCTGCGCCTGATCCCGGTCGACGAGATCGATTACTTGCGTTCCGACACCAAGTACACCCTCGTCGCGTGGCGCGGAGACGATGGCCAGCCCGCCGAAGCCCTCGTGCGGATCGCGCTCAAGGAACTGCTGGCGCAGCTCGACGCCAGCCAGTTCGCCCAGGTGCACCGCTCGGTCGTCGTCAACCTGCGTGCGATCAGCCATGTGACCCGCGGCGAAAACGAGACCGCCGACATCCATCTGCGCGGACGCAAGGACGTGCTGCCGGTGAGCCGCAGCTACCTGCACCTGTTCCGGCAGATGTGAGGCGGCGGTCGAAGCAGCCGACGGGATCCGGCGCCGCTTCGCCGTCGCAGGCGATCTGCATGGCACGCGCGTCCTGTCCGGTCCGCCACGGGACTCGCGTTGACCTGATGCGACCCGCCCGCCAGGGCGATCTACACACTCTCCGATACACTAGGGCCATGTCCGAGATCACCGAATTGCTTGATCGTGCCGGCCGGGGCGACGGCGCGGCGGTGAACGTGTTGCTGCCGATGATCTACGATCAATTGCGCGCCATCGCGCACCGCCAGCTTGCGCAGGATCCGCGCCAGCGCACGCTGGCGACCACCGCCCTGGTGCACGAGACCTACCTGGCGGTGTTCGGGGGGGCCGAACTGGCGTGGCCGGACCGTGCGCGTTTCTTCGCGTACACCGCCAAGGCGATGCGCAACATCCTGATCGACAGCGCGCGGCGACGGATGGCGGAAAAGCGCGGCGGTTCCAGTGCGCACGTGGACCTTGCCGACATCGAGATCGCCGTGGACGACAACGGCCTGGACTTGCTGGCGCTCGACCAGGCGCTGACCACGATGGCCAGCGATCACCCGCGCCTGGTGAGCGTAGTGGAATTGCGCTTTTTTGCCGGGCTCTCTGTGGACGACACGGCAGCGGCGCTGGCAGTCGATCCGCGCACGGTCAAGCGCGACTGGCAGAAGGCGCATGCCTACATCAATAGGGCGCTGGGACGAACCGGGGATCCATCCCCCGCCCCGCTTCCGGGTTGAACACGGATAGCGCCCATGGCCCATAGCGGCAGTTCGCGTACCGAGCGCCTCGATCAACTGCTCGAAGCGGCACTCGACCTCGAAGGGGACGAGCGCGCGCGGTTCCTGGCCAGCGATGCAGTCTCCCCGGAACTCCGCGACGAACTGGTCGAACTGCTCGATGCAGCGGGCGCGGCCAACCCGCTCGATCGCGCGTCCGCCGATCTGCTCTCCGTCGCCGCCGACCTGTTCCACCACACGGCCGCCGCGACCTCGGCCGCCGTTGGGCAGCGCATCGGCCGCTATCGCCTCTTGCGGCAACTCGGCGAAGGCGGCACGGCCACCGTCTGGCTGGCCGAGCGCGACGACGACAGCTTCAACCACAAGGTCGCGGTCAAATGCCTGAAGACCGGCCTGGCCACGGCCGAGAGCCGGGCACGCTTCCTGCGCGAGCAGCAGATCCTGGCGCAGCTCCAGCATCCGCACATCGCGCGGCTCTACGACGCCGGCATCAGCAGCGAAGGCGTTCCGTTCATCGTCATGGAATGGGTCGACGGCCTGTCGCTGACGCGCTACTGCGACCACCACCTGCTGGGCATCGTGCCGCGCCTGCAGTTGTTCCAGAAGGTCTGCGCAGCCGTCGCGTTCGCGCACCAGAACCTGATCGTCCACCGCGACCTGAAGCCCGGCAACATCCTGGTCGGCGCCGATGGCGAACCGAAGCTGCTCGACTTCGGCATCGCCAAGCTGCTCGACGACAGCTCCGAGCCGATGACGCGCAGCGGCGTGCGCATGCTCACGCCGGACTACGCCGCGCCCGAACAGTTCAGCGGTGCGCCCATCACGACCGCCACCGACGTCTACGCGCTGGGCATCGTCCTGTACGAGCTGCTGTGCGGACTGCGGCCGCGGCAGATCGCGCATTCGTCGCCGCATTCGGGACCCTCGAAAGTCACCGCGCCCTCCGAAGCCCTGCGGCGGCTGTCCGACACGATGACTCCTTCGGAAGCGCGCGAAGGATTCGAACCCGCGGACATCGCGCGCTCGCGCATGAGCACGCCCGAGCGGCTGCGCGCGGGACTGCGCGGCGACCTGGACACGATCGTCCTCAAGGCTTCCCAGGACGAACCCTCCCGCCGCTACGCAACCGTGGCCGCACTCGGCGAGGACATCCAGCGTTACCTGCGGCAACAGCCGATCCGCGCCCGGCCCGATTCGCTGTCCTATCGCGCGGGAAAGTTCGTGCGTCGCCACGCGCTCGGCGTCGCCGCCGCGCTGGCGACGAGCCTCGCCCTGGTCGGCGGACTGGTCGTCAGCATCCGCCAGACCGCCATCGCCGAGCAGGAGCGTCGCCATGCCGAGAGCGAACGCAAGCAGGCTGACCAGCGTTTCGAGGACGTGCAAAGCCTCGCCCACGCCATGATCTTCGACCTCAACGACGTGCTGATGAAGCTGCCCGGCTCGACGCCCGCGCGATCGCTGCTGGTGAAGCAGGCGCTGACCTACCTGCGGCGCCTCGGCGAGCAACGCGATGCGGCGCTTCCGCTCCGTCGCGAACTGGCGCAGGCATGGCTGCGAGTCGGCGACGTGCAGGGCGCGCCGAGCATGTCCAACCTCGGCGACATCAAGGGCGCGCAGGCGAGCTATGCGCAGGCCTCCGACCTTGTCGACTCGCTGCTGCGCGAAGCGCCGCACGATCCGGCGGCACGCGAGCTACAGGCCCAGCTCCTGCTGCATCGCACCGACGTGATGGCGATGACCCCGACGCCGATCGAATCCGACATCGCGGGTTATCGCAAGGACATCGCACTCTGGGAGCAGTTGCAGAAAGAAGGCCTGCACGATGCCAAACGCGGCCTGGCCAACGCCCAGACCGGCCTGGCCAACGAGCTGATGTGGTCGGACAAGCAGAACGACGCACTGCCCCTCTACAAGACCGCGCAGGCGACGGTGGAAGCAGCCGGTCCCGGCGCTGATCCGACGCAATATGCTTCATTCCTCGGAAGGAACGCCGTCCACCAGGGCGATGCGCTCAACGGGATGGGTCGCCATGCCGAGGCGGCTCCGCTCATCCGCCAGGGGCTGGAACGGCTGCAGGCGCTGCAGCGATCGCAACCCGACGATCCGGCCGTCACCAGCTCGGTGGCCTGGGCCTCGCAGTCGCTCGGCGACGTCCTGTACTACGCGCCGGACAAGGCAGCCAGGCTTCCGGCTTACGAAACCGCGCGCGCGGCCTTTGCGAAACTGCTCGCGGCCGATCCGGCCGATCACCGGGCAAGGCGCGGGCTCGCGTTGTGCGAAGAAGAGCTGGGCGACGCCCTGTACATGCTCAAGCGCTACGACGACGCGATGGCGCACTACCGCTCCGCGTTGCAGGCCCAGCAGGACCTGCAGGCGCGCGCTTCGCTCGACCAGGACACGCTCCACGAGCAGGGCAACATCCTGTACGACATCGCCAACCTGTACAAGGAACAGCACCAGCGCGACGAAGCCCTCGCGGCATTCCGCAAGGCATTGACGCTGCGCCAGTCCCTGGTCGCCCAGGATCCGGGAAGCCCGATCCTGCACCGCGACGTCGCCAGGGTGCTGGCCGACATGGCCGACGAGGAGAGCGACCGGACGGCGTCCTGCCACGACTGGCTCGCCAGCGAGGCGGAATGGAAGGTGCGAACGACCCAGGGCAACCTTGCGCCGGTCGAACTGTCCGAGCGCGCGCCGGTCTACCAGCACGCGGCAGCATGCCGCTGACATCCGGACGGCCCTGATACGCGGGCTTTGCAGCCTGCCCTGCCCGGACATCGGCATGATCGCGACGGCGGAGCCGGCGCCATGCATTCGATGTAGCCCGAATCCGCTTTCAATCTCGGCATGTCCCTTGGGGACGTCCGCCGACAAATGTCCCCTGGACTGGTTCTTTCCCGCTGGGTGCAGCGAACCGCGCGAAAGCCGGCAGAACGACCTGCCGGCACGCGGACACCTCAGGGGAAAAACTCATGAAAGGCCTTCACCATCCGCGTACCGCGCAATTGACCCTGTGCATCCTCGTCGGCATCGGCTCGATGATCGGCATGAATGGCCATGCCGCGGCCGGCACCACCTGCGCCGGGACGGGTACAACCGCAAGCGGAAGCGATGCGATCGCTTGCGGCTATTTTGATTCGGCCTCCGGCGTCCTGGGCAGTGCGTTCGGCTACGCCAATGCGGCGTCAGGCAAGAACAGCACTGCACTTGGCTGGCGCAACACGGCTTGGGGTTATCAAAGCAGCGCGATGGGATCCACCAACACGGTATTCGACGGTGCCGAGGCCAGCAACGCGATCGGCAACAACAACACGGTCGGCACGTCCGGTTCGAACGAATACTTCTTTGCCAACGCCATCGGAAGCGACAACACCGTACACGGCAGCAACGGCAACGCTTTCGGCTCCAGGAACGAGGCCCTGGCCGGGTACAGCAGCGCCTTCGGATTCAGCAACACGGCGTCCGGCACGGCCAGCAACGCGTTCGGCAGCTACAACACCGCGAGCGCCACCGGCGCGAGTGCGTTCGGCGACCGCAATACGGCGTCGGGCGCTTCCGCCAGCGCATTCGGCTACAAGAACATGGCGTATGGCAGCGCCCAGATGAGCAACGCCATTGGCGACCACAACCAGACCGGGCTCGCCGCCGGAGCTGCTGGCGCATATTCCCGCGCCAACGCGTTCGGCAGCTACAACACGGCCAGCGCCAGCGGCGCCAGCGCGTTCGGCAACGGCAACATCGCGACGGGTATCGGCAGCAGTGCGTTCGGAAGCGGCAATCTCGCTGGAGGGACCTTCTCCTTTGGCAACAAGTCCTATCACGCCGACCATGCCACGGCGGTGGGAAGCGGCAACAAGGCTTACGGCAACGACAGCGTGGCGGTCGGCATGGCCAACACCGCAGGGGGAACCTATGTGATGGACGCGGGGCTGCACTTCGTCCGCTACGCCGTCGCGATGGGCTACAACAACACGGCAACCGGCAGTGTCAGCGTCGCGATGGGCGTGGACAATGTGGCGTCGGGCGTGAGAGGCATCGCTGTTGGCCGGAACAACACCGCGACCGGGATCAATGCCGTTGCGTTCGGCTATTACAACAAGGCGTCGGGCGTCAACAGCTCGGCCTTCGGCAATTTCAACACCACGACGGCCCTGGACTCCGTTGCTGTCGGTTTCTGGGACACCGCGGGGAATACGAGCGCTACCGCCGTGGGTTACAAGGCGAACGCGATGGGCAGCCGGAGCCTCGCTGTGGGCAGCTACAACTACGCCTTCGGCAAGGCCAGCTCGGCCATCGGGGTGCGCGACACGGCCTCGGGCAACTACAGCCTGGCCCTCGGTCAGAACGACATGTCTGTAGCCGACAGCAGCGCGGCCATCGGTCGCAGCAACACGACGAAGGGGGCGTACGATCTGGCGCTGGGCGATGGCAACTACGCCACCAACGCGCGCGCGGACGCCGTGGGTTTCAAGAACACCGCCTCGGGCAATGGCGCCAGCGCATTCGGAGCGTTCAACACCGCGTCGGGGGCGTTCTCGAGCGCGCTGGGCTTCACCAACACCGCCAGCGGCAAGGGCAGCTCGGCGATGGGTGCTCAGGCCAATGCCGCCGGCAAGGGTAGCGTGGCTGTGGGCGGCTGGTTCGACGCGAACAACAACAGCGTGGCCGATGCCGGCGAGTTCGCGACGGCGGCCGGCCAGGAAGCCGTGGCGGTGGGCGCGGGCGCGTCGGCCGGCTTCACGAACGATGTCGCCATCGGCGAAGGCGCGACCATGACCGGCGCGAGCGAGACCGCGATCGGCGCGGGCGCGAGCGTGACCGCGACGAACTCGGTGGCCCTCGGCGCCGGCTCGATCGCGGATGCCGCGAACACGGTGTCGGTGGGCAGCGCGAGCCAGCAGCGGCGGATCACGAACGTCGCCGCCGCGGTCAATGGCACCGATGCGGTGAACCTGACGCAGGCGACGAGCCTGGCCTCGACACTCGTGGCAGGCGTGCAGACGACAGCCAATGCCGCCTTGAGCACCGCGAATGCGGCACTCACCGAGGCGAACGGCGCGCTGTCGGCAAGCAACGCGCAGGTGTCGGCGCTCGCGGGATCGAACGGCTCGGCGGCGATGAGCTCGGGCGACGCGGCGGCCCTGGTCGCGGCCAATGCGCACGCCGATGCGGGCGATGCGACCACGCTCGCGTCCGCCAACGCGCACGCGGACGCGGGCAACGCCGCGACCCTGCAGAGTGCCAACGCCTACACCAATACCCAGGTGGCTAATCTCTCGGCCTCGATCGGCGACCTGCAATCGGAAATGGACGATCGCTTCCGCAGCACCGATCGTCGCATCAGCCGCGTGGGCGCGATAACTTCCGCGACGGCGAACGTCGCGGCCAGCGCCGCAGGCGTCCGCACGGAAAACCGTTTCGCCATGAGCGCCGGTTTCATCAACGGCGAATCGGCCGTGGCCCTCGGCTACCAGCGCGCGCTCAGCGATCGCGCGACCGTGACCTTCACCGGCGCGTTCGCGCAAGGCGACAGCGGCGGCACGGTTGGCTTCGGTTTCGGTTGGTAGATCACCTGCTTCGCTTGATGGCACTTTGGCTTCGGTTGGTAGCGCTTCGGCTTCGGTCGCCTGGCGCATCGACTTCGATTGGCAAATCCCTCGTCTCCGGTTGGTGGGTTGACGCCTCGGAACATCCGCACACGATGTCCCCCGAGGCGTTTTTTTTCCGCTGGGTGATGCGAACCGCATGAAAGCCGGCAGGGCGTCTGCCGCTGCGGACACCCACCGGAGAACGTCATGAAAGGCTTGCACCGTCCCCGCTCCACGCAGCTCGCACTCTGCATCCTGTTCGGCATCGGATCGATGGCGGGCCTCGCCGGCAACAGCATCGCCGGCGTCACCAACTGCCTCGGCCCCGGCACCTCCGCCGCTGGGCACGATGCGACCGCGTGCGGCTCCTACGACAACGCCTCCGGCCAGTACAGCACGGCGATGGGCTACCAGAACTTCGCTGCCGCGGGTGGCCAGGCGATCGGCATGCACAACACCGCCTACGGATACGGCATGGCGATCGGCGCCTGGAACACCGCAAAGGACATCGACAGTTCGGCCATCGGCTGGGCAAACTACACCGGACCGTTCGCCGCGAACGCCAGCGCGTTCGGGTCCGAAAATCAGGCGACCGGCGCCGGCAGCAGTGCGTTCGGCTACGCGAACAAGGCCCTCGGCGCGGCCAGCACCGCGGTGGGATACAAGAACTTGGCGCCCGACAGGTTCAGTGTCGCGGTGGGTACGGCGAACTACGCCTACGAGTCCAGCAGCGCGATCGGCTACGCCAATACGGCGAAGGGTCTCGAGAGCGCCGCGATCGGCAACCAGAACCTCGCTTCCGGCTTTTTCAGCAGCGCGATCGGCATGAACAACCATGCCACCTCGACAGCGGCGACCGCGGTGGGATTCGCCAACCACGCCTATGGCGCCCAGAGCAATGCGTTCGGATTCGGGAACAACGTGAGCGCCAACGGCAGCAGCGCGTTCGGCTACGAGAACAACGTGTATGTCAGCGCCAAGTCGGGCAATGCCGTGGGCGACCACGACACGCTCGGCACGCGCTACGCTGCGGCGGGCGTGTATTCCCGCGCCAACGCGTTCGGCAGCTACGACACCGCGATCAACACGGGAGCGAGCGCGCTGGGAGTGAACGACGTCGCATCGGGCCGTTACAGCAGCGCGATCGGCGCCGGGAATTCCGCCTCCGGGACCTTCAGCAGTGCGATCGGCCTGGAAAACCTCGCCGCCGCGCAGGGCAGTTCGGCAGTCGGCGCGCTGAACCAGGCCTACAGCACCGGGAGCAGCGCGTTCGGCTACAAGAACAAGGTGTACGCCGGTTCACCATCGGGCAATGCCGTGGGCGACCACAACAAGGCCGGCCTGCTGACCGACTACGCGGGCGTACCCAACGCCAATGCGTTCGGCAGCAACAACACCGCAAGCAACCAGGGCGCCAGCGCGTTCGGCGTCGGCAACGTCGCGTCTGGCCTTTCCAGCAGCGCGTTCGGCTACAAGAGCGTTGCGACCCAGACCGGCAGCACGGCCCTGGGCTTTTCCGCCCACGCCTACGGCGTCAACAGCACCGCGGTGGGCAACGCCGTGGTCGTTTACGGCGCCCATGGCAACGCGTTCGGTTACCAGGACGCGGCGAACGGTTTCGAAAGCGCTGCGATCGGCGGCGGCAATGTCGCGGCCGGCAGGTACAGCAATGCGTTCGGCCGGGCAAACGGCGCGGAAGGGGAATCCAGCAACGCATTCGGCGAACGCAACATAGCCTGGGAACAGGGCGATTCGGCGTTCGGCACAGGCAACACCGTCAACAGCTTCGCAGGCGGCGCATTCGGATACAAAAACACCACGAAGGGCGCCGGCTCCAACACGTTCGGCGCGTACAACTACGCAGCCGGCAACTACAGCAATGCGGTCGGCAGCCACGACAGGGCGTCGGAGGACGGCAGTTCGGCCTTCGGCAACACCGTTCATGCCGACGGCGTCTACAGCAGTGCTTTCGGATTCACCAGCAACGCCACGGGTTTCAAGTCCGTCGCGGTGGGCTACCAGAGCGATGCCGGCGGCGCTTATGCCGTGGGCAGTGCGCGCTACGCCTCGGCCGGGGCTACGGCCATGGGTGTCCGCGACCATGCCTACGGCACCGACAGCAGCGCGGTGGGCTACAAGAACACCGCCGGACTGGGCCACTTGGTCGCCGGGCGGGTTGCCTTCACCAAGGGCGACAGCGCGTTCGGATACGGCAACACGGCCACCGGCGGTTACAGCAGCGCTCTGGGCTTCGTCGACAGCGCGACCGGACTGCGCGCCAATGCCTTCGGCTTCAGGAACATCGCCAGCGGCAACGACGCCAATGCCTTCGGCTACAAGAACACCGCCAGCGGCGCCAACTCGAACGCCTTCGGCCTGAAGAACACGGTGACCGGCAACTACGCCGAAGCCTTCGGCCAGTCCGACACGGCCTCGGGTACGCGTGCGGTCGCGGCCGGTTCGCACGACACCGCAAGCGGCGCCAAGTCCAGTTCGATGGGTTACGGCGACACCGCGAGCTATGCCAAGTCCAGCGCGGTGGGCTATGGCAACACCGCCAGCAACACCAGCGCCAGCGCGTTCGGCGTGGGCAGCGCCGCCTCGGGCGCATCCGCAAGTGCATTCGGCTTCAGCGACGTGGCCAGCGGCAAGGGCAGCCTGGCGGCAGGTGGCGGATCGAATGCGGCCGGCAAGGGCAGCGTTGCGGTCGGCGGCTGGTTCGACGCGAACAACAACGGCGTGATCGATGCCGGCGAGTTCGCGAGCGCGGCCGGTTCGGATGCGGTGGCGGTCGGTGCAGGCGCATCCGCCGGTTTCAGCAACGACGTCGCCGTGGGCGAAGGCACGACGATGACCGGCGTGAACGAGACCGCGATCGGCGCAGGGTCGAGCGTGACCGCGGCCAATTCGGTGGCGATCGGTTTCGGATCGGTGGCGGACGCAGCGAACACGGTGTCGGTGGGCAGCGTGGGCCACGAGCGTCGGATCACGAACGTGGCGACCGCGATCAATGGCACCGATGCGGTGAACCTGAGCCAGTTGCAAGCGGCGACGACAGCCGTGAGCTCGCAGGCGACCACGGCGCTGAGCACCGCGAACACGGCGCTGAGCGAGGCGAACAGCGCGCTGACGGCGAGCAACGCGCAGGTCAGCGCGCTGGCGGGATCGAACGGCTCGGCGGCGATGAACTCGGGCGATGCGACAGCGCTGGTGGCAGCCAACGCTCACGCCGATGCCGGCGACGCGAGCACGCTCGCGGCTGCAAATGCCCACGCGGACGCGGGCAATGCCACGACGCTGCAGAGCGCCAACGCCTACACCAACACGCAGGTGGCCGCGCTCGACGACTCGTTCACGAACTTCCAGAACCAGGTGACCCAGCAGTTGTCCGTGGAGGACCGGCGCATCGATCGCGTCGGCGCCCTGGGCGCGGCGATGTCCGGCATGACCTCGAGCGCGGCCGCGATCTCCGGCAGCAACCTGCGCATGGGCGCGGCATTCGGCAGCTACCGTGGACAGACGGCGTTCTCGGTCGGCATGCAATACCAGTTCACGCCGCGCGTGGCGATGACCCTGGGCGCGGCGTTCGATGGTTCGGACAGCTCCGGAACGGTCGGAGTCGGCATGGGATTCTGAGGCCGTACCTCGCGGTGGCCGGACGCACATCGCGTCCGGCCATTCGGCAGCGCCGACCGTTCGCATGGAATGTCCCCCGGGACTGCCTTCCTGCGCTCGCTGATGCAGACCGCACCAAACCCGCAGATCGCCTGCCGGTTGCGGATCCGCCCAGCCAGGAGAACGTCGTGAAAACCCCGCATCGTCACCGCACCGCACATCTGACCCTGTGCATCCTCTTTGGTCTCGGCTCGCTGGCCGGCGCAATCGGTGACGCGTCTGCAGGCGCGACGACCTGCGCGGACACCGGCACGACCGCGGGCGGCATCGCCGCGGTGGCTTGCGGGTACAAGGACGCGGCCAGCGGCTACAACAGCGCCGCATTCGGCAAGTACAACACGGCCTCCAGCACCGCCAGCAACGCGCTGGGCTTCAGGAACACCGCGGCGGGTGTCGACAGCACGGCCGTGGGCTACGACAACATCGTGTCGGGAAACTACAGCAGCGCGTTCGGCTACAAGAACACGATCTTCGGCAATGCCACGAAGAGCGTCGCCCTGGGATGGCGCAACCAGGTCGGCGTCTCCGGCGCATCGGGCGCGTATTCCTATGCCAGCGCGGTGGGCATCGACAACGTCGCAAGGCAGTCCGACGCCAGCGCGTTCGGCATCAGCAACCATGCTTCCGGCGCGAGCAGCAGCGCCTTCGGCCAGGGCAACTTTGCCGGAGGCCCCAACAGCAACTCGTTCGGGTACGAGAACACGAACTACGGCTCTTCGGGCACCGCGTTGGGCGCCAGCAATTTCGTGCAGGTCAACACGAAAGGCAGCACCGCCGTGGGTTATGGCAACGTCGTCGGCGCAACTGCTTCCGAAACCGTTCTCCATGTCAACGCCATGGGCAACGGCAACAGGGCTACGAACACGGGCTCCAACGCTTTCGGTGGCTACAACGAGGTCTATGGCGCCGGCAGCAGCGCTTTCGGCTACCACAACACGACCTGGGCCAGTGCCGGCAACAGCAATGCCCTGGGCGACAGGAACGTCGTCGGCACCTCTACCGGCATTGCGAACGCCTACTCCCACGACAACGCGGTGGGCAGCCACAATGCCGCGAAAAACAACGGCGCCAGCGCATTCGGCGCGTACAACCACGCCTACGGCAACGAAAGCAGCGCGGTGGGCTATGGCAACGACACCTCGGCGGACGCCAGCAGCGCGTTCGGTCGCGGCAACATCGTCGGATCCGGGAGCAGCAACGCGTTCGGCTACAGCAACACCGTGTTCGCCAGCGCCATGAAGAGCAGTGCCGTGGGCGTCCAGAACACGGCCGGCACCTCCGCCGGAGCGGCGCAGCTCTATGCCCGCGCCAATGCCTTCGGCAGCTACAACACCGCCAGCAATTCGGGCGCCAGCGCGTTCGGATCGAACAACACCGCATCGGGCAGCCTGAGCAGCGCATTCGGTTACAGGAACGTCGCGAACCAGGCCGGCAGCACGGCCGTCGGCGACAAGTCCAAGGCTTACGGCATCTCCAGTACCGCGATCGGATACGCCAGCGTCGCGTCCGGCTTCCTCAGCAGCGCCATGGGCTACAAGAGCGTCGCGACCCAGGCCAACAGCACCGCGGTCGGCGATGTCGCCCATGCCTATGGCTTCGCGAGCACGGCCGTGGGTTCGTGGACTTCCGCGATCGGCAGGGACAGCTCGGCATTCGGTTACGAAAGCACCGTCTATGGCACCGCCCAGAAGAGCAACGCCCTGGGCGATCACGACCGGGTCGGCACGGCAGCGGGTGCGGCCGGCATCTATTCCAGTGCGAACGCCGTCGGCAGTTACGACACGGCCACCGGTTCGAACGCCAGTGCGTTCGGCAAGGGCAACACAGCCGGCCTGGATGCCAGCGCATTCGGATACGTCAACACCGCATCCGGCGCGAGCGCGAGCGCTTTCGGCATCGACAACACCGCATCGGGCACAGAGGCGAGCGCGTTCGGCAACGACAATCGGGTCTCGGGCATGTCAGCCAGCGCATTCGGCTTCAACAACAGCGCCACCGGCGCATACAGCAGCGCACTCGGCGCCGACAGCCTGGCGGCGGGCGCACGCGACACGGCCATCGGCTTCCAGAGCGACGCGGGCGGAGTCGTCGTCTACAAATCCAGGACCTATTCCGCGGCCAACGCCACCGCCATGGGCTATCTCGATCGCGCCTACGGCAACAACAGCGCCGCGATCGGCACGGGCAACGTCGCCGGGCGCGGCTACATCAGCGGTGGCAAGGAGAAGTTCACCGCGGACGACAGCGCGTTCGGTTACGAGAACAGGGCCATCGGCGGCAAGAGCAGCGCTTTCGGCTACGGCAACTACGTCGAAAGCGCGAAGGGAAGCGCGATGGGTTTCGCCAACAGCGCGACCGGGCTGCGCTCCAGCGCCGTCGGCTACAAGAACACCGCCAGCGGCAACAACTCCAGCGCCTTCGGTTACAAGAACGTCGCCAGCGGAACCAGCGCCAACGCCTTCGGCCTGAAGAACACGGTGAGCGGCAACTATGCCGAGGCCTTCGGCCAGTCCGATACGGCCTCGGGCGTGCGCAGCATGGCGGCCGGTTCGCATGACTATGCGAGCGGCACCAAGGCCGTCGCCTTCGGCTACGGCAACACCGTCAGTGGAGCGAGCGCCAGCGCGTTCGGCGTGAGCAACCACGCGACCGGCAACGGCAGCCTTGCGGTGGGCACGCAGGCGAACGCCGGCGGCCAGGGCAGCGTGGCGGTGGGCGGATGGTTCGACGCGAACAACAACGGCGTGGCCAATGCGGGCGAGTTCGCGACGGCGGCCGGCGCGGAAGCCGTGGCGGTCGGCGCGGGTGCATCGGCAGGATTCACCAACGACGTCGCGATCGGCGAAAGCGCCTCGACGCTCGATGTCAGCGACACCGCGATCGGAGCCGGCGCGTCGGTATCGTCCGGCGCGACCAACGCGGTCGCGATTGGCGCTGGCTCGATCGCGGACGCTTCGAACACGGTGTCGGTGGGCAGCGTGGGCCACGATCGCCGGATCACGAATGTCGCGACGGCGGTGAACACCACGGACGCGGTGAACCTGGGCCAGTTGCAGGCAGCGACGGCGGTGGTGAGCTCGCAGTCGGCGACGGCGCTGAGCACGGCGAACTCGGCGCTGAGCGAAGCGAACAGCGCCTTGTCGGCGAGCAATGCACAGGTGAGCGCGCTGGCAGGCACGAACGGCTCGGCGGCGATGACCTCGGGCGACGCAGCGGCGCTGGTGGCGGCCAACGCGCATGCCGACGCCGGCGATGCGGGCACGCTGGCGTCCGCCAATGCGCACTCCGACGCAGGCAATGCCGCGACGCTGCAGAGTGCGAACGCCTACACCAGCTCCCAGGTGGCCACGCTCAACGACAGCTTCGACGCGTTCCAGGACCAGGTGAACCAGGAGTTCGCCCAGCAGGATCGTCGCATCGACAAGATCGGTGCAATGGGCACGGCGATGTCGAGCATGGCGATGAACACCTCCAGCGGTCCCGGTGAGAACCGCGTCGCCGTGGGTGGTGGATTCCTGGGCGGCCAGTCGGCCGTCGCGGTCGGCTTCCTGCATGCATTCGGCCACGCCAGCGTTTCGCTGAGCGGTTCGTTTGCCAGCGGCGAGAGCAGCGTGGGCGTGGGCGCGGGATTCAACTGGTAGTCCACGGCAAGGGAGCTGACCCCGGGTGTCGCCTCGCGCCGCCCGGGGAGCGCTCGGGCCAGCGGCGGATCCGCGCGGGACAAGCATGGCAAGCAATCCACCGCCAT
Source organism: Lysobacteraceae bacterium (assembly GCA_036496805.1). GTDB lineage: Bacteria > Pseudomonadota > Gammaproteobacteria > Xanthomonadales > Xanthomonadaceae > SZAS-103. Next base: position 286,918 of record DASXKN010000029.1, on the reverse strand, counting down.
CCCGGCGCGCTGGCCCGACTGACGACAAGCGACATCGACAGACCGGGCGTCTGGCGCGATGCCGTCCACGACTCCAGCGGCGCCGTTTGTCAGACGTTCATCGTTTTTGTCCTCCCGGCGGCGAATTGGCCGTTCTCGATATGGAACACCCCAAACCAACCGGAGAAAAACGCTGTGATCGCCGCGACCGTCAGGCAACCTCGAATCACCGAGGAGCCCACCCTCGAAGAACTGCTCGCCAATGTGATGCGCAACAGCGGATGGATCATGGCGGGAGGTTCCGCGCAGTTCCGGCAGAACACGCTGACGGAGTTGCAGGCGAACCTGCGGCAGCTCCAGAAGCATCCGCTGGGCGAACGTGCGATGCGTGCGTCGACACTGCTCGGCGAGAAGGCGGTCGTGATCGCGACCCGCAACCTCTACGACGTCGAATCGATCATGGGCCTGAACCGCATCCTCGGCGAGTTCGACCAGGCCATGAAGGCGCAGCTCGCGACTTCCGCGAAGCGCTGATCTCCTGCGAGATCCCGTGACCGGCGACCGCGTTCGACGCGCGTCGCCGGCGCTGCATCCACGACGGAACGGAACGGCCATCGCGCAGGCGCTGGCTGGTTTGCCGTTTCCACCTTCCCGAAAAATGCGACGGGCTCACGTAGTCCGTGCTGCTGCTGTCTGCTCCGAAAGCAGCGACGCGTCAGCCCGAGATGCCCTGCCCGCTCGCGCCCTGCCTGCTCCTGGCCGACCGCCAGATGCCGTAGCCGCTGATCAGCGCCCAGGTTCCTTCCAGCAGGAAGACCGACAGGTTGAAGCGGCCGTAGAGCGAGACCAGCACGCCGAGCGCGCCCAGCAGGTTCAGCAACTGGAACACGATGCCCTGCCCGTGCAGCTTGCCGGTCTGGAGCAGGAAGAAACCGAACAGGATCGACACCGTGCCGACGAGGCCGACCCAGTCCCACCATTGCAGTTGCAGGTTCACTTCGCCGTTCCGCGCTGGCGCACGGCTTCGAACAGCGCGACGCCGGCGGCCACCGAGACGTTGAGGCTTTCCACGCCGCCCTGCGCATCGGCGCCGGGCATCGGGATGTGCACGAGCGCATCGCAATTCTCGCGGGTGAGCCGGCGCATGCCGTCGGCTTCGCCGCCGAGCACGAGCGCGACCGGACCTTTCAGGTCGATCGCGTAGAACGAGCCACCCGCCTCGCCTGCAAGGCCATACACCCACACGCCGGCATCGCGGATCGCCTTCATCGCGCGCGCGAGGTTGGTGACGCGCACGATCGGCACGCGGTCGGCGGCGCCCGACGAGGTCTTGCGCACGGTGGCGTTGACCGGCGCGGACTTGTCCTTCGGGATCACCACGGCGGTGACGCCCGCCGCCGCGGCGCTGCGCAGGCAGGCGCCGAGGTTGTGCGGATCCTGCACTTCATCGAGCACCAGCAGCAGCGCGTTCTGGCCGGCTGCCTCGATCAGTGCCGGCAGGTCGGAATCCTCATGGCTGCGCGCGCCGGCATAGCGCGCGATCGCGCCCTGGTGGCGCAGGCCGCCGGCGACGCCGTCGAGCGCCTGCAAGGGCACGCGGCGCGCGGAGATGCCGAGTTGCTGGGCGCGCTGCTCGATCTCGGTCAGGCGCGGATTGCGTCCGCCGGCCTCGATCAGCACTTCGAGCACGTGTTCCGGATCGTGCTCGAGCGCGGCGGCGACCGCATTGATGCCGGCAACCCACTGGCCTGCGCTCATCGCTTCTTCTCCTTGCGGGTGCGTGCGGCAAACGAGGCTATCGATTCACCGGGTTCGCGGATGGGCGTCTTCGGGCGTGCCTTGCCCGGCTTTGGCTCGTCATCCCCGCGCCCCGGATCGTCATTCCCGCGAAAGCGGGAATCGCTCTTCCCAGTTTCGCGTTGCGCCTTGCCTGTTTCCTTCAGGAGCGATCCCCGCCTGCTTGGGGATGACGGCAAAGAGGGAGATGACGGCGAGGAAGGCTTTCCGACTCCAGCCTTTGAGTTGCCACCCTCCTCCCGCCCACCCGCACCCTTCTCCACCAGCCTGAAATCGATCTTCCGATCCTCCAGGCTCGCGCGCAGCACGAGCACGCGCACCGCATCGCCGAGCCGGTATTCGACCCCGCGCCGCTCGCCCTTGAGCGTCTTGCGCAGCGGATCGAAGTGGTAGTAGTCGTTCGGCAACTGGGTCACGTGAACCAGTCCGTTGACCTTCGATTCGGCCAGTTCCACGAACAACCCGAACGATGTCACCCCGCTGATCACGCCATCGAACTGGCTGCCGACGTGCTGTTCCATCCACGCCGCGCGATAGCGTTCGTCGACTTCGCGCGAGGCCTCGTCGGCCCGCCGCGACTTCTCCGAGCTTTCCAGTGCCAGGTGTTCCATCGCGTGCGGCGAATAGCGGAACGTGTCCGCCGTTCCGCCGGCCAGGGCGTGCTTGATCGCGCGATGCACCAGCAGGTCGGGATAGCGCCGGATCGGCGAGGTGAAGTGCGCGTACGCCGCCAGCGCGAGACCGAAGTGGCCATGGTTGTCGATCGAATACACCGCCAGGCTCTGCGAACGCAGCAGCACCGATTCCAGCAACGCGGCATCGGGACGCTCGCGGATCGTCTTGATCAGCGCCGTGAAATCGCGCGGCTGCACCTTGCCCCACGGCGGCATCGTCAGCTTGAACTCGGACAGGAACTCGAGCAGGTCGGCGTACTTGCCCTCCGGCGGCCGTTCGTGGACGCGGTAGGGTGCCGGGATGCGATGCTCGTGCAGGAACGTTGCCGCCTGCACGTTCGCCGCGATCATGCATTCCTCGATCAGCTTGTGGGCGTCGTTGCGCACCAGCATGCCGGCCTGGACGACCTCGCCGGCCGGGCCGATCACGAAACGCGTCTCGCCGGATTCGAACTCGATCGCGCCGCGCTTCTGGCGCGCCTTGTCGAGGACCCGGTAAAGCTGCTGCAGGCGCTGGACATGCGGCAGCAAGGGCCCGATCTTCGCCAGTGCCTGCGCGTGCGCCTCCTCGAGGATGCCGTCGCCGATCGCATTCCACACCTGCGTGTAGGTCAGCCGCGCATGCGAGCGCATCACCGCCTCGTAGAACTGCGAGCGCGTCACCTCGCCGGCGCGGTCGACCTGCATGTCGCAGACGAAGCACAGCCGGTCGACGTCGGGCTTGAGCGAGCAGATGCCGTTGGACAGCGTCTCCGGCAGCATCGGCACCACGAAGCCGGGGAAGTAGACCGAGGTCGCGCGCACCTGTGCTTCCTCGTCGAGTGGTGTGCCGGGCCTGACGTAGGAAGACACGTCGGCGATCGCGACCACGAGGCGGAAGCCTTCGCGATTGGGTTCGCAGAACACCGCGTCGTCGAAGTCCTTGGCGTCCTCGCCATCGATGGTGACCAGCGGCAGGTCGCGGATGTCGGTGCGCTGCGCGGCCGTCTTCGCATCGACGGTCATCGGCACCGCCGCGGCCTCGTCCAGCACCGCCTGCGGGAATTCGGAAGGAATGCCGTGGCCGTGGATCGCGGCCTCGACCACCAGCGAAGGCGTGAGCTTGTCGCCGAGCACGGTCAACACCTTGCCGAACGGCTGGCGCGAGCGCTGCATGGAACCTTCGTCGCGCACGATCTCGCACACGACCAGCTGGCCGTCGCGCGCGCCCTGCTCCGAACCCGGCGGGATCAGGATGTCCTGGAGCACGCGCTTGTCGTCGGGCACCACGTAGCCGATTCCGCTGCGGACCGTGTAGCGGCCCATCATCCGGCTCACGCGATGTTCGAGCACCTCGACGATCGCACCGGCGCGACGCCCGCGCCAGTCGATGCCGGTCACGCTGGCGAGCACGCGATCGCCGTGCATCGCCTTGCGCATCTCGTTCGGCGGCAGGAACAGGTCGTCGCCGCCGGCCTCGGGCTTGAGGAAGCCGAAGCCCTCGGGATTGGCGATCACCGTGCCGGGGATCAGGTCGAGCTTGTGCGCGACGGCGTAACCACCGCGACGATTCACCACTACTTGCCCGTCGCGCTTCATCGCCGCCAGGCGCTTGCCCAGAGCGTCGAGCAAATCGGGGTCCGACACGCCCAGCGCCGGCGCGATCCGCTCGATCGTCTGCGGCCCATCGCTCTGGGCGAGGAAAGCGAGGATGGCCTCGCGGCTGACGATCGGCCGCTCGTACTTCGCAGCCTCGCGGCCAGCGTGCGGATCGGCGCGCCAGTCGACTGCGGCCGGCTCGCGTGCGGACACGGATGCACTGCCACGCGATCCGGCGACGCTACTGAAGCCCCCCTCCCCCCGCGGGTCGGAGTGGAGCGATTGCGAACCACCGGTTCGCGCGACACTGCGCGCCTCCGGGCTGCGCCCGGAGGCCGGGGTGTGGGTTGGGGAGAGGGGCCGAGACCCGGAGGACTTGCCTCCACCGCCACGCTGCCCAGCCGCCCGCTGCCCGCCTCCGTGCCCCTTGCGCCCGCCGCCGCCCGGCTTCGACCCGGAACCCGCCGAAGCAAGCCCCTCCGGCATCCACGGCGGCAACTTCCCGCCAGCGCCCTTCCCCGCTTTCCCACCGCTCTTCTTTTTCATCCGCGGATGGTACACGCCGTGGCCGCCAGCCAGCGCCGGAATTGACAACCCCAGCCCCTATCTCTAGCCTATGCGGCTCGCTTCGCGCGACACCTGCCCAGGTGGCGGAATTGGTAGACGCACTAGTTTCAGGTACTAGCGGGTAAAACCGTGGAGGTTCGAGTCCTCTCCTGGGCACCATCTTAGCTTCCGACGACGTCCGAAGGCATCCGGCAAAGAAACGCGAAACCCCGCTGCCATGCGGGGTTTCGTGTTTCTGCATGTCCGGAACCATCCGGTGGGTTCCGTGTGAACCCAAATTTTCTTATATCTCTTGCCTCAATCGTTCCATCGCGTCCCGCATGGAACCTCGCCGTCGACCCATCAGCGCAACTCTTCCTCTCCATCGCCGTCCGGTTCGGTCTTGGATGCGCGCTGGGCGTCGCCCGGATCGTCGGTGGCAGGATCCTCAGGCGTGGTGTCGGTTTCGTCGCTGTCCAGCGTGTCGGCGTCGAGTCTCCCGCTTGAGCTTGCGAGCAGCGCCGACAGTTGCTTGTCTTCGATGATCAGGACCATGGCTCCTCCTTGTGCCTTCGATGTGTTGCCCGTGTGCCGCCGCATCCTGCGGGGCATGCAACCGATCCTTGCACGGCCTTCCCGAATGGCAGATAAGCCGGCGGGCGGTGATCGCCGTGATTCATGGATTCGCGCGAGCATGTCATGCAGCGCGCCACGGGATCGCGCGGCACGTTCGTGTCCGCAAGGCGACTGTCAGGTCGTGGCGTGTGTTCACTCCGTTTCAGGCAACAGCTTCCTGGCCTCACCCAGCACAAGTCGATAGAGCTGGACCGCCGCATGGGCTGCAAAGGACATTTCGCCGACCACCAGATCGGGTCTCGATGCGATCAGCGCCGCCGTCAACTCGAGCGCGACCTGCCTGCGAGTCGGCTTGGTGAACATCGGACGCATGCGGGTATCCATGAGGCCCTCCCTGGCTCGTTTCCGTCTGTCGCGAAGGCTGTCGCCGGCAGTGCATATGCTGCTTGGGCCTCACGGGGTCGTCCGCGACGTCGATCGGGCTGGCTATCGGCCATGCGCGGCCCTCCGCGGAAGTCGATCGCCGAGCGGACGGTCGGAGGCTTGCTCACGGACTCGATGCCAGCCGCGGTCGCGTTCCAGTTGTCGTGCGGCCGACCGGCTCTTCTTCCAGCGCTTCCAGCTGAATTTCAGCGATGCCCGTCGGATCCACCGCCGTATCCGCGGGATTCTTCGCGCGCCGCGCCAGCCGGGTGTAACTGCCGCGAAAGGCGGCCAGTTGATCAGGCTCGAGCTCTTCCAGGTCGAGCAGTGCGTTGCGTGCGCCTTCGGTCGCCCGGATCAGTTCGTCGAGCTTGATCTGGATCGCCTCGGTGTCGCGGTTCTGGGCATTCTGGATCAGGAAGACCATCAGGAAGGTCACGATGGTCGTGCCGGTGTTGATGATCAACTGCCACATTTCGCTGTAGTGGAAGATCGGTCCGGTGATCGCCCACACGAGCACCGAGCCGGCTGCGAGCGCGAAGCACGCGGCGCTACCCGTGAAATGGGAAACGCCGCGCGCCAGTGCATGAAACCGCGGACCGAGCATGGCCGGCCTCAGGAAAGCGTGTCGAGGCGACGGTACGTGCGCAGGTGGTAGACCTTGTGCACGTGGTTCGCACCCACCCAACCGCCGAGCATTGCCGCCAGCAGGCTGAACAGCGCAGCCAGGAAACCGATGGCCGCGGCTGCTGCCAGGTGGTGGGCGGCTTTCGTTGCGGCTTGTTTTGCATCCTCACGCGTCTTGTCGACCTGCGACCGGACGCCCTGGAGAATCCTGTCGGCATCCGCGTCGGACAACGCGGCCTGGGCGATCAGCAACTGTTTGGCCACGGCATCGTCCCCGTGGACGAGCTCCATCTCGACCGATCGCATTCCCTCGCCATCCCGCCCATGCCACTGGCGGCCCCGCGTTGGCATGGACCCGGACTCGTCGCTCGGCATATTCGCGTCCGCGGCCGGGCCGGCCTGAACTTCGCCGCTACCATGGCGCACCGCGCGCTCAAGCTGCATGTGCAGAACGGCCAGGTCGGCTTCGACGAGACCGTCGCCCTTCGCCATCACGGCTCCGTGCATCCGATCCCCAGCTGGCGATCGATGCGCGTGGTGACCAGCGAGCACCAGCAGAACCACGGTCGTGGCGATCGACAAGCCCCATACGCTCAGGCCGTGCATCGCGCCCATCATCGTGTCGTTCTTGCCATCGAACCAGCTTGCGAACATGCCGCCGACGAACAGCGCACCGGCCCACGTGAGCAATATCCATACGGCGGCGCCCATGCCGATCGCCTTGGCCGTGCCTTCGCCCATGTGGGCGTGGGTCGCGCCCAGCCCAAGCGCGAGACCACCCAGGCAGAGCAGTACGCCGATACCCAGCGCCATCGTCCATCCGGCGACGATCGCGCCCCAGTTCATGGTCGGGAAAGGCTCCACGCCTGCCGTCTCGACCGTTTCGATGCGTTCCATGGTGTGTCCTCCGAAATCCGTTTCGGGAATGGGCGAGCAGGCGCGGCTACGAACAGCCACGCAAAAGGGCTACGAGGAACAGGATCGGCAATGGCACACCCAGCAGCCAGGCGATCACATAACCGATCTTGCCTTCCTGATCGCGCGCATGGCGTTTCATGGGACTCTTCACGGGACTCTCCTTGTCCTTGACGTCGGCACTTGCAGCAACCTAACCCATCCACCCAAACGGCGGATGAAGCCCGTTCCGAACGCTTGTCCGCCATTCAGCCAGACGCCCCAGACTGGTCTGGTTGCGCTGACAAGGACTTCGAATGATTTCGGTCGACGCCATCGGATGGAGCGCTTCCGCCGTCCTGCTTGCGACGTTGATCCGGCAGGTGTGGGTGCAGTGGCGCGAGTGCTCGACCGAAGGCGTGTCGTCGTGGCTGTTCGTCGGTCAGTGCGTCGCCAGCGTGGGTTTCATCGTCTATAGCTGGAGACTGCACAACGAGGTCTTCGTGTCCACGAACAGCGCGATCCTGGCCACGGCCCTGGTCGGCCAGGGCATCTTCCGCCGCAACCGCAGGTTGCAAGCCGCGCCGAAGAACGAGACATCCCCCTGAAGGCAACCGGAGCGCGGACATCGACCTGTACAGCGGACATCCCTGGTGGATCGCGAAGAACGGGCTGGTGCACAGCCATGACGCGCTGCGCGAGGACCTCGATTGCGACGTGCTCATCGTTGGCGCGGGCATTACCGGTGCGCTGATTGCAGACACGCTCAGTGCCGACGGCATGAAGGTGGCCGTGATCGACCGCCGCGAAGCCGGCTGGGGCAGCACCGCGGCGAGTACGGCGCTGCTGCAGTACGAAATAGACACCGAGCTGCACGACCTGGCCGGGCGCGTCGGACTTGACGCTGCGCTGCTTGCCTATCGCGCCTGCGAAATGGCCGTGCGGCGGCTGCTCGCGATGGGAAAGCGGCTCCGGGGCGTCGGAATGGCCCGGGCCGACAGCCTGTACGTCGCCAGCCGGGACCGGCACGTGCGGCGCCTGCGCGCCGAGGCAAAGCTGCGCCGTGCCCACGGGTTCGATGTGCTGACGCTGGAATCGGCTGCGCTGCGCAACGATTTCGGTATCGATGCGCCGCTGGGCCTGCTCACGCCCATGGCTGCGCGCGTGGATCCCTACCGGTTAGCCCATGCATTGCTGGATCGCACCCTGCGTCGCGGCTGTCGCATTCACGGACGAACCGAACTCGCCGACTTCAGGGTCCATCGCGGCCGCGTCGTCGCGGTGACCACCGACGATCGCACGATCGTGTGCCGACATCTGGTACTGGCCGCGGGCTACGAGTGCCAGGGTCATATCGACGAACGCGTCGCACGCAATCGCAGCACCTACGCCTTCATCAGCGAGCCACTCGCGAACCCCGAAACGTGGCGCGAACTCCTGCTCTGGGAATCGGCGCGCCCTTACCTGTACCTGCGCACGACGGCGGACAGGCGCCTGATCGTCGGCGGCGAAGACGACGGGATGGATAGGCCGGCGCGACGCGATGCACGGGTGGCCGTCAAGGCCGAGCGCTTGCAGCAGCGTTGCCGCGAACTGCTCCCGGACCTGTCGTTGCGACGCGCCTTCGCCTGGGCCGGCACGTTCGCCGAAACCGGAGACGGCTTGCCTTTCTTCGGACCGCACCCGCAACACGGCCCGCGGGTGCATTTCGCGATGGCCTATGGCGGGAACGGCATCACCTACAGCGCAATTGGCGCACGGATCCTGCTGGACAGCCTGCGCGGGAGGACGCACCCGTGCGCGCGGCTGTTTTCCTTCTCGCGTCGCGTCCTGGGCTGATCGATGCGGCGCGCGACCGCCGCATGCGGGCGACAGCGGCACAATGGAATCGAGGATTCGAACACAGGCGCGCATGCATGCGGCCACGCGTGAGCCATGTCGCGCGATCGGGTGTCCAGGCTTCCGCATGCCCGCGGAGGTTTACGTTCGCGACAACGGGCGCCTTGCGGCGCCCGTTGAAGTTCTTCGGAAACGTCGGGCTCAGTTGTGCATCTGGCTCGCTCGTTCCCACGCAGCCCGCGTCGCCAGGCGCGCCTCGTTCCACTTCAGGCGCGATTTGCCGCGCAGCTTTTCCCAGCGGGAGGCGAGCTTCGGCTCGGCACGATCCCACGACAGGTCGCCATACTCGTTTCGTCCTTCATACCCGGCGCGGTAGGCAGGCGAATAGTCGTCGTAGCTGTACTTGTCGTTGTAGTAGGGCTGTTTGCCGTACACGCTCTTCCAGTACTTCTCCTCGACCGTCGGGTTGATGGTCTCGCCGACATCGTGACCAGCCGCCGCACCCGCCACTGCGCCGACCACGCCTCCCACGAGCGCTCCCGCAGGCCCGGCAAGGGCGCCGGCCGCCGCTCCGGCGATCGCTCCGCCGGCAGTACCCACGCCCGTTCCCACCGGATGGGACTCGGGCGCACCGGTCATTGGATCGCGGTTCTTGGCTTCGGCCTCGGCATCCTCGCCCACAACCTTCGCGGCCTTCCCGAACTGCTTGTCGAGCTTTTCGCCGGCCTTCTGATCGGCCTTGGCGAAATCGGTGTCGGCATCGCGGCGTTCTTCGAGAGCGTCTTCGGCGTCGTCCTCGCGCGCAGCCTTGTCGTAGGCCTTCCCCAGGTTACGGGCGGCCTTGCCTTCATCCTTGGCATAAGTGTCTTCGGCCTTGTCCAGGCGCTTGCCGGCCTTCCTGGCAGCGTCCGAACCGATCTCGTCGGCACGCTTCAGTTGCTTGGCTTGCTGGTCGCGTTCGTTCTGGTATGAATCCTTCATGTCGAGCTCCTTGGAAATGGTCTTGGGAAACGAAACGAGCGCTTGCACCGTCGAAAAAATTTGTCGCTGCAGCGCCCAAAGCATCTTCGTGGGTGAGCGATGAACGATGGTGCAACCGGCGGGGCGCGGTAGAAGATCCGCGCCTGAACGTCGCTCTTGTTCAGCCGCTTGCCGACGGGGCAATCACCGCCGGATACGTTTCCCCGTGTGCCCAGGACGTGTCTCTGGCGGCTACGGAGAATTTCCCAGTCGGCAGAAAAGCTCTACGACAGGTCCCGGGCAACGCCGGATGTTTCCATGGCCCCATGGGAGTCGCGATCGCCGCAAGGAAGCTGCGATCGCTGCAGGAAAAATTGCCTTCGCTTCGATGGAGGTTGCCCGCGATGGCATGGAAGCTTCCATCGGCGCCATGACAACATCGGCATTCCGCTCCTGCCCGGACTGGTTTGTCCATCCTCCCGACCGCATCCGTTTCAGGTCTGCGTGCGCTGGTCCCTCGTGCTCTTCTGCAACGCAGCCAGCACCGCATTGAAGACCGCGATGCTCTGGTCCGCCGCCTGCTCGACGGTGAAGGCCTCCTTCAGGACGCCACCGGCGGCCAGGATTCCACTGGCGAGCGTGCCGGCAAGCTGACGTTCCAACTGCTGGTTCTGCGCGAACACGGACATGCTGTTTCTCCGGCGACGGGATGGCAGTCACCACGGTACACCGTATTGTCGAATGCCGGGCTGCCGCCGACGCGCGATTCCGTCAGGCGCGCACCCGGGATCCGGACGATGGCTGAGTCGCCGCGGAACCGCGCTGCGCCCATTCGCAGACCTCGCGGATCGTCTCGAGGTCGATCGGCTTCACCAGATGCCTGTCGAAGCCCGCGGACGCCGACTGCTGGCGGTTTTCCTCCTGCCCCCATCCCGTCAGCGCGACCAGCAGGAGATCCGCGCCCCAGGGCTGGCTTCTCATTAGCTTCGCGAGCTCGTAGCCGTTGAGGGTCGGCATGCCGATGTCCAGCAGGGCCAGATCGGGGCGGAATGCCTCGGCTGCCTCCACGGCTTTCAGCGGATCGTACAGGGTCAATACCTCGTGCCCCAGGATCTCGAGCGTGAGCGCGAGCATGTCGGCGCCGTCGCGATTGTCGTCGACGATCAGGATCCGCATGCGCCGATCCCTCGCCGGCTCACGCGACGCCTGTGGTTCGTCGGCGGCAACCGGCGCCTGGTTTTCGATCGGCAAGCGCACGGTGAATTCGCTGCCCTTGCCCGGCCCCTCGCTGCTGACGCTGATCTCTCCGCCATGCATGCCGACGAACTGCCGGGCCAGCGTCAACCCGATGCCGAGGCCTGCGCGTGTCCGTTCGAGGGACGAATCGACCTGCACGAACAGGTCGAAGATCCGGCCCGCCTGCTCCGGGTCGAGGCCGATGCCGTTGTCGCGGATGGAGACCACCAGCTGGCCGTCGCGCTGCGCGCTTTCCAGCCAGATCGTTCCGCCGGCCGACGTGTACTTGCACGCATTGTTCAGCAGGTTCGCGAACACCTGGCTCAGGCGCTGGCCGTCCGCGAAGATCCGCAGGTCCCCGTCGACGAAGTTCGCGTGCAGTTGATGGCCCGAGGCATCGATCATGGGCCGCGCCGATTCGATCGCGGCATCGAGCAGCTCGCGCGCGCTGACCTGCTGCCTGCGAAGATCGAGCTTCCCGCGCGTGATGCGGGCCACGTCGAGCAGGTCTTCGACCATGCGGGTCAGCAACCGGACCTGGCGGTCGATGATCCCCACCAGTTCCAGGCGCGCGGCCGGATCGGGTTCCAGGCGGTGCACGTTGAGCGCGCTCTGGATCGGCGCGAGCGGATTGCGCAGTTCATGGGCGAGGGTGGCGAGGAATTCGTCCTTGCGACGGTTCGCCTCCATCAGAGTTTCCTCGGTGCGGCGGCGCACCGCGGCTTCCGCCTCGAGCTCGGCGATGGCCTGTTGCAGCGTCTCGTTGAGCTTGTGGACTTCCCTGGCCTTCTCGACGCGCAGGGCCTCGTTCGCATCCGCCAGGCTCCGGTTGAGCACCTGCAGGTCGCGGCGCTTGCGGAAGAGCTCGCCCAGCACCATGACCTTGCCGCGGAGGATTTCCGGGATGACCGGCACCGTGACGTAGTCGACCGCGCCCAGGTCGTACCCGCGCAGGCGGTCCATGTCGCTGATGTTCACCGCGGTGACGAAGATGATCGGCGTCTTCTCGAAACGCGGATGCTGGTGGATCAGGCTCGCGGTCTCGAAGCCGTCCATGCCCGGCATGTTGATGTCGAGCAGGATGACGGCGAATTCCTCCGCCATCAGCCTGGCCAGCGCCTGGGTGCCCGACGTCGCCTCGACGAGGCGTTCGCCGAGCGGTTCGAGGACCAGGCGGTAGCTCATCAGCCGCGCCGGCTGGTCGTCCACCAGCAGGATGTTGACGGGGTCGGGTTTGTTGGCTTCGGAAGTCACGGTCAGCGATGCAGCCAGAGTCGGAGGAGTGAGAGCAACTGGTCGGTGTGCACGGGTTTGGCGATGTAATCCGAGGCGCCCGCCTCGAGGCATTTCTCGCGGTCGCCCTTCATCGCCTTCGCGGTCAGCGCGATCATCGGCAACGAGCGCGAAGCGGGCCGCTGGCGGATCGCGCGCATGGTCTCGTAGCCGTCCATGCCGGGCATCATGATGTCCATGAGCACGAGCGCGATGTCGTCGTCCTGCTCGATGCGCTGCACGGCTTCCTGGCCGTTGCCTGCGGTCACGACGTGCATGCCGTGGCGTTCGAGCACGCTGCTGAGCGCGAAGATGTTGCGCACGTCGTCGTCGACGACCAGCACGCGCTTGTCGGCAAGCGCCTTGTCGGACGCGTGCAGGCCTTCGACCATGCGCCGCTTGCCCGGCGGCAGGTCGGCGATCACGCGATGGAGAAACAGGGACGTCTCGTCGAGCAGGCGCTCGGGCGATTCCACGCCCTTGATGATCACCGACTTGGCGACTTTCTTCAGGCGCGCATCCTCCTCGGCGGTGAGTTCCTTGCCGGTGAACACGACGACCGGCACGTCGGCCAGCTTCGATTCGGCCTGGATGTGCTCGAGCAGCTCGAACCCGCTCATGTCGGGCAGGCGCAGGTCGAGCACGACGCAGTCGAAGGAGCCTTCGAGCAGGGCCTTGAGCGCCTCGGCGCCGGTCGCCACGGTCTCGATCTGCACGTCCTCGTGGCGGATCAGCTCCTCGATGCTCATGCGCTCGGCGGCATCGTCTTCGACGACCAGCAGCCGCTTCACGCGCGGCATGCTGAATTGCTTGATGCGGTCGAGCGCCGCGGCGATGGTCTCGGTGTTCGACGGCTTGCCGAGGTAGGCGAACGCGCCGCGCTCGATGCTGTGGTGGCGTTCTTCCTCGACGGTGAGGATCTGCACCGGGATGTGGCGGGTCTCCGAATCCTGCTTGAGGCGCGCGAGCACGGTCCAGCCGAGCATGTCGGGAAGGAAGATGTCGAGGGTGATCGCGCTCGGCCGGCACTCGCGCACCAGCCGCAACGCATCGGTGCCGCGCCCGGCCACGAGCACCTTGAAGCCGAGCGAGCGCGCAAGGTCGCGCAGCACGGCCGCGTAGTTCGGATCGTCTTCCACGATCAGCAGCGACGGGTCGCCGGGATTGAGGATGTCGCGATCGTCCGGAACGTGGAAGGGGCGTTCTGCAGGAAGCGCCGCAGGCGCGTGCAGCGCCGACGGGACGCTGCCGGCCGCGCGCGCCGCCTCGCCTTCCGCCGGCCCGACGTAGTGCAGCGGCAGGTAGAGGATGAAGGTGCTGCCCTTGCCCGGCGCGCTTTCGAGGCGGATCTCGCCGCCGAGCAGGCCGGCGATCTCGCGACTGATCGCAAGCCCCAGGCCGGTGCCGCCGTAGCGACGCGCGGTACCCGCATCGGCCTGCTGGAAGGCCTCGAACACGATCTTCTGCTTGTCGGACGAGATGCCGATGCCGGTGTCCCGCACCTCGAACGCGACCACGGTCGTGGCCTTGGAGAGGATCGGATGGTCCGGCGTCCAGCCACGTTCGGCGATGCGCGTATGCAGGTACACGCCGCCCTGGTCGGTGAACTTGAAGGCGTTGGACAACAGGTTCTTGAGGATCTGCAGCAGGCGCTTGGGATCGGTGCTGAGCGAATGCCCGAGGCCGGGTTCGAAGTCGGCGCTGAACTGCAGCCGGCGGCGTTCGGCCTCGTGCCGGAAACCGCGCTCGATCGTCTCGCGCAGGCTGCTGAAGCCGATCTCCTCGCTCTCGACGGTGACCGTGCCCGATTCGATCTTCGACAGGTCGAGGATGTCGGAGATCAGGTGCAGCAGGTCGGTGCCGGCCGCGTGGATGGTCTTGGCGAACTCGACCTGGCGCTCGGACAGGTTGTCTTCCGGGTTCTCGGCGAGCTGCTGGCCGAGGATCAGGATCGAGTTGAGCGGCGTGCGCAACTCGTGCGACATGTTGGCTAGGAACTCGGACTTGTAGCGCGACGTCAGGGCGAGCTCGGCGGCCTTTTCCTCGAGTGCGCGGCGTGCGTGCTCGATTTCCTGGTTCTTGCGCTCGACCTCCTTGTTCTGCTCGGCGAGCAGTTGCGCCTTGAGCGCGATGTCCTCGTTGGTCTGCTGCAGTTCGCGTTGCTGCGACTGCAACTCGCCGGCGAGCTGCTGCGACTGCACGAGCAGGCGCTCGGTGCGCATCGTCGCCTCGATCGTGTTGAGCACGATGCCGATGCTGCCGGTGAGCTGCTCGAGGAAAACGCGCTGGGATGCGGTGAACTCGGACAGCGAGGCCAGCTCGATCACCGCCTTGATCTCGTTCTCGAACAGCACCGGCAGCACGATCACGTTGCGCGGCCGCGCGCTGAGCAGGGCCGATTCGATCTGCACGGTTTCCGGCGGCACGTCGTCGAGCAGGATGATGCGCTTGTGCGCCGCGCACTGGCCGATCAGGCCTTCGCCGAAGCGGACCGTGAGCCCGGCTTCCGAACGCGCGACGTCGGCGTAGCCCGCCAGGTGCCGCAGGACGGGTTTTCCCGCGGTGTCGGCGACGAACATCACGCCCTGCTGCGCATCCACCAGCGGCGCGAGCTCGGACAACAGCATGCGTCCGAGCGTGAGCAGGTCGCGCTGGCCCTGCATCATGCCGCTGAACTTGGCGAGGTTGGTCTTCAGCCAGTCCTGCTCGCGGTTGCGCTCGGTGGTGCCGCGCAGGTTGCCGATCATCGCGTTGATGTTGTCCTTCAGGTCGGCCACCTCGCCGCGCACGTCGACCTGGATCGAACGCGTGAGGTCGCCCTGTGTGACCGCGGTGGCGACCTCGGCGATCGCACGCACCTGGGTGGTGAGGTTGGCGGCGAGGCGATTGACGTTCGCGGTGAGGTCCTTCCAGATGCCGGCGGTTCCGGGCACGTGCGCCTGTCCGCCGAGGCGGCCCTCGACGCCGACTTCGCGCGCGACCGTGGTCACCTGGTCGGCGAAGATCGCGAGCGTGTCGGTCATCGAGTTGATGGTGTCGGCGAGCTCGGCGATCTCGCCCTTGGCCTCCACCGTGAGCTTCTGGTGGAGGTCGCCGGTCGCCACCGCGGTCACCACCTTGGCGATGCCGCGCACCTGGGTGGTGAGGTTGGTCGCCATCGAGTTGACGTTGTCGGTGAGATCCTTCCATGTGCCCGCCACGCCCGGGACCTGCGCCTGGCCGCCGAGCTTGCCCTCGGTGCCGACCTCGCGCGCCACGCGCGTCACTTCGGCCGCGAAGCCGTTGAGCTGGTCGACCATCGTGTTGATGGTGTCCTTGAGCTGCAGGATCTCGCCGCGCACGTCCACCGTGATCGTGCGCGACAGGTCGCCGCGCGCGACGGCCGTGGTGACTTCGGCGATGTTGCGCACCTGGGCGGTGAGGTTCGACGCCATCGAGTTGACGTTGTCGGTGAGGTCCTTCCACGTGCCCGCCACGCCCGGCACGGCCGCCTGTCCGCCGAGCTTGCCCTCGGTGCCCACCTCGCGCGCCACGCGCGTGACCTCCGCCGCGAAGCCGTTGAGCTGGTCGACCATCGTGTTGATGGTCTCCTTCAACTGCAGGATCTCGCCGCGCACGTCCACCGTGATCTTGCGCGACAGGTCGCCACTGGCGACCGCGGTCGTGACCTCGGCGATGTTGCGCACCTGCGAGGTCAGGTTCGAGGCCATCGAATTGACGTGGTCGGTGAGGTCCTTCCAGGTGCCGGCGACGTCGGGCACTTCGGCCTGGCCGCCGAGCTTGCCTTCGGTGCCGACCTCGCGCGCCACGCGCGTGACCTCGGCCGCGAAGCCGTTGAGCTGGTCGACCATCGTGTTGATGGTCTCCTTCAACTGCAAAATCTCGCCGCGCACGTCCACCGTGATCTTGCGCGACAGGTCGCCCTTGGCGACGGCCGTTGTCACCTCGGCGATGTTGCGCACCTGCGAGGTCAGGTTCGAGGCCATCGCGTTGACCGAGTCGGTCAGGTCCTTCCACGTGCCCGCCACGCCCGGCACTTCGGCCTGGCCGCCGAGCTTGCCCTCGGTGCCCACCTCGCGCGCCACGCGCGTGACTTCCGAGGCGAAGCCACGCAACTGGTCGACCATCGTGTTGATGGCCTCCTTCAACTGCAAAATCTCGCCGCGCACGTCCACCGTGATCTTGCGCGACAGGTCGCCGTTGGCCACCGCGATGGTGACTTCGGCGATGTTGCGCACCTGGGCGGTGAGGTTGTTCGCCATCTGGTTGACCGAGTCGGTCAGGTCCTTCCAGGTGCCGGCCACGCCCGGCACGGCGGCCTGGCCGCCGAGCAGTCCGGCGGTGCCGACCTCGCGTGCAACGCGCGTCACCTCGGCTGCGAAGCCACGCAACTGGTCGACCATCGTGTTGATGGTGTCCTTGAGCTGCAGGATCTCGCCGCGCACGTCCACCGTGATCTTGCGCGACAGGTCGCCCTTGGCGACCGCGGTGGTCACCTCGGCGATGTTGCGCACCTGCGAGGTCAGGTTCGAGGCCATCGCGTTGACCGAATCGGTCAGGTCCTTCCACGTGCCCGCCACGCCCGGAACGATCGCCTGGCCGCCAAGCTTGCCCTCGGTGCCGACCTCGCGCGCCACGCGCGTGACCTCCGAAGCGAAACCGCGCAACTGGTCGACCATCGTGTTGATGGCCTCCTTGAGCTGCAGGATCTCGCCGCGCACATCGGCGGTGATCTTGCGCGACAGGTCGCCGTTCGCCACCGCGATGGTGACCTCGGAGATGTTGCGCACCTGCGCGGTGAGGTTGTTCGCCATCGAGTTGACGTTCTCGGTGAGCTCCTTCCACACACCCGAGACGCCCTTCACCTTGGCCTGCCCGCCGAGCTTGCCCTCGGTGCCGACCTCGCGCGCCACGCGCGTCACTTCCGAGCTGAACTCGCCCATCTGATCGATCATCTTGTTGACGATCGTGGCCGAGCGCAGGAATTCGCCCTGCAGCGGGCGCCCGTCGACTTCCAGCGAGATCGTCCGCGACAGGTCGCCCTTGGCGACGGCTGCCATCGCCTCGGTCATGTTCTCGGTGGGGCGCAGGAGATCGTCGATGAGGTTGTTGACCGAGGTCTCCATCGCCGCCCAGGCCCCCGGCCGCGCCGAGGAAACCACGCGCTGGCGCGTCTTGCCTTCGGTACCGACCTTCAGGCTGACGCGTTCGAGTTCCTCGGCGAGCCGCGAGTTGGCGAACACGATGTCGTTGAACGCATCGGCCAGCTTGCCAGGCAGGCCGTCCCAGTCCGCGGGTAGCCGCGCGGAGAAGTCTCCGTTGCGCACCGACTGCATGGCTGCCAGCAGCACCCGCAGCGGATCGGGATCCGCAACTGCGGGAGAAGCAGGACGATTGCTTGCGGGAGGGGAAGGCTTCCGCGAGGACAAGGCTTTTGTTGCCATGGATCACCAGACGGTTGGGAAATCGCCGACACGCGACATCGACTGAAGCATAACCGGGCGATTCCGGCCAGTTCACGCGCCGGACCCACATTTTTCCTGCCTGCGCGGCGATCACGTAACAATCGATTCAGCGAACCCGTGCAGCCGCGGAAGCTCCCCGGTACCCGTCTCGACGCCGATCGCGCGGGACGGAACATGCGAACTCTTTGCATAACTCGTGCCCACGCGACGGCGCGCATCGCCGAAGGCCGGGAATCGCCTCCCGACCGCGATCCTTCCCGATCGCATTTTCGCGCAGCGGCAGTCCGAACCGATGCAACCGGAACTGGCATGAAGCTTGCTCTGCCCTCGGAAGCGGCAATGGCAAATGGACTCGGCCGCGGAAACCACGCGATCATTTTCACCGGCAGGAAAGCCAAAGGAATCGGCATGCAAACCGTCACGATCGCCATGCGGGACCTCATCGCCAGTTCGCAGTCGCGGCATTCGGTCGTCAAGCCGATCGAGCGCAGCCTTTCGTTTCCGGGAGTATCCGAGGCGCCACCGGCCTTCAACCGCCTCGCCCACGTCGATTTCGCGGTGATCTCGGAAGCCGAACCGGAACTCGAGTGGGACGACTACTGTCCCGCGTACGCGCTCGGATTCCTGACCTACGAAGCCTATTGTCGTGATGCCCGCGGAATGGCTCCGTCGGAGCTCGAGGAACAATGGCAGGCCCTGCGCGGCGCTTCGCGCCTGAAGTGGAACCAGGTCTGCGCGATCATCGCGCGCTCCTGGAATGCCCTGGCCGGACTGGAACGCACCGGGCAGTTGTAGACGGGGTCGCGCACGGAAAATTTTTCAGCCATCGCGAAATTTTTTCCTTCCCGGCGCAAATGCGACACGCAGGAATCCGCGCAACGTCGCTGGCACGCAATTTGCTCCGGCTAGACGCACGAGGAGTGAAGCTGCCGCGCCGTGAGGGCTCCCCAAGCGACCGGCAAACGTCCTGGCTCTGGATCACTGCAACAGGGGGAAATCCATGCGCAGCAATGCTTCGACGACCATTCCGCTCGGCCGCCTGTACGATCCCCTGACCCATCTGGCCCGCCGGGTGCATCGCCTCCTGGGTGCGCGGTGCAAGACCGTCTGGACCGACGAGCGCGGAAGGGTCTTCGTGAACGATGCCGGCCTAGTCGTTACGACCAACCCGCGTTCGATCATCGGCAGTTACGACTGCGAAACCCAGCGCGCCGTGATCGAAAGGGACCTCCGGCTTGCCCTGCGCGAGCGCGCCAGCCACTGGATCCTCGACTGGAATCTTCCGCCCGCGCGATCGCCGAAAGGCCGGTCGCACGTGCCCCTGTCCATACGCAACAGGAAGCAACCGCGCACGCAATCGGAAGCGCCTGCGCAGAATGCCGAAGAAAGCCAGGCATGCGCATAGGGAGGAGCGCGCCGGCGCCGCATGCCTGGCGATGCGCTACATCCTTGCGGAAATATTTTCCCGCACCGTGAAAGAAATTCCGGGTTCGATGCTCTCTTCGACCGGAAATGCAGGCAGCGGCGACTGGCACGATGCTTGCAGCACTGATTTCGTAGCAGAGTTTTGAAGCAGAGCGCCAAAGGCCAGGATGGCCGCAAATGCCCCGGCAGTCGCAGGAGCGTCAAACGGACAAGGATGTCCGCGGAGCACGGAAGACCTGATGCGATGCATCGGCGGCTCCGATGCCGGGCACACGGAGCGGGATCTCCCCCCCGCTCCGTTTTTTTGGGCGACGTATTTCCTCGCGCTGCGACTCAGGCGGGCATCGTCCGCAGGAGCTTCAGGCAGCGCTGGCAACCGGCTTCGATTTCGGCCATTGCGGCGCGGAGAACCGGATCGGGGATCTCGACGAGCTGGCTCGCCGCCGCGCTCGCGGCGATGGTGACGTTGCCGAGCGCATTGCGGAAATCGTGCATCCACTCCTCGCGCGCGAGTCTGGATTCGGCTGAAACACGGCTCGGCTGGTCCAGCGGGTTCGGTTGCATGATCTGGTTCATCCTGGTTCCTTCGACATGGGGGATTGATATTTCTATCGGGTCTTGCCGGTTCCCCAGCCCGCATCCTTCGAGCGGGCAGGCCCTGCAGCCGCGGCGAGCAGCGCGGCCGACAACCCCCGGGAAACGCCGACACCCCGGCTCGTCCGTCGCACAGGCGTGGTCGAGGGCGGATCGCTCGCCGGAAACGATTGTTCGATCTGTTCGTCACGACCGCTGTCGGAAGCCTCCGATGGTCCACGACGACCAAGCAACGCGAAAAGCCCAGGCATATGAGGTCCTCCCTGATCGGATTCTTCCGTGAAGCCACGCCTGTCCGCGCGCCTGCGACCCCGCATGAGCGAATTGCCGCGCGCGAATCCAGGCGCTTGCGCATGGCGTACGTCTGTGCGATACCTCAAGCAAGCAGTATTCGTGCCATTCCGGATCGGACGATGCGCGTCGGCACGGGATACGCATGTGGCAGGACACTCGTCGTGAAAAGAGACGGTCCTGGCATGAGATGGTCCTGACATGAGATGAAACACCTTCCTTCAAGTCCCGCATGCCACTCGCTGCTGATCGTGGACGACGACGAAGGGTTCGTCGCGGCCGCGGGCGAGATCGCGCGCCAGCAACGGTTCGATCCATCCATTGCCACGACCGTGGCCGAGGCCATCGCCCTGCTCCAGGGCGCCACTTTCGATCTGGTGCTCATCGACCTTGCCCTGCCCGATGGCAGCGGAATGGAACTGCTCGACTACGTGGATCTCGCGACGACCCAGACCGTCCTCGTCAGCGGCCAGCCGACCCTCGAATCCGCACTGCAGGCGGTGCGGCTGCCGGTGGTCGACTACATCGTCAAGCCGCTGTTGCCCGAACGCTACCTCGAGTTGCTCGCCCAGGCCGCCCAGCGTCGCCCGCCTGCCCGATCAGACGATCACTGGAACGAGATGGCCGGCGGTGAAGCGCTGCTGGCGATCAAGGACCAGGTCCGCCGCGTCGCTCGCACGGACGCCTCGGTGCTGATCGTCGGCGAAAGCGGCACCGGCAAGGAGCTGGTGGCGCGCGCGCTGCACAGCGAAAGCGGCCGCAAGGGTCCGTTGATTGCGGTCAACAGCGGAGCGGTCGCTCCCGAATTGCTGGCCAGCCAGTTGTTCGGACACGAGAAGGGAAGCTTCACCGGAGCGCACACGCGCCAGGCCGGATTCTTCGAACAGGCCGAGGGCGGGACGCTCTTTCTCGACGAGATCACCGAGATGCCCCTGCACCTGCAGGCGCACCTGCTGCGCGTGCTCGAGTCCAGGACGGTGCGACGCCTGGGCGGGCAGAGCGACGTGCCGATCAATGTGCGGATGATCGCGGCCACCAACAGGCAACCGAAGCAGGCCATCGCCGATGGACGGCTGCGCGAGGACGTGTTCTACCGGCTGGGCGAGTTCCCGCTGACATTGCCGCCGCTGCGCGAGCGGCCCGAGGACGTCGCCATCCTCGCCACCGCCTTCCTGGCGCGGCTGAACCAGCGCTACGGAACCGCGCGCACGTTCGCGCGCGATGCGATCGAGCGGCTCCAGCGCCATCGCTGGCCCGGCAACATCCGCGAACTGCGCAACCAGGTGCAGCGCGCCTACATCATGGCCGATTCGAACACGGTCGAGGTTCCGCTCGACGCCCACGATGCCCGCGAGCCGCTGGTCGAGGACGCGCAGTCGGTGGTGTTCCGCGTCGGCATGCGCATGGACGAAATCGAGCGCCGCGTCCTGCTCAAGACCCTGGCCTGGTGCGACAACAACAAGGCCAGGGCCGCGCAAATGCTCGGCATCACCGCCAAGACCATCTACAACCGCCTCGCGCAGTACGGGCAGCAGGACGATGAGGAGAAGCAGGATGACCCAGCCAGCCCAACCCCACCCTGATCCGGCCGCAGCGCGGGCCGGCGGACGCGATCCGGTCGGCCAGGCGGCCCACGACCTGCGCAACGGATTGAACACCCTGCTGATGAACGCGGCCGTACTCGGCGCGCGCATCGACGACATGCCCGAGTCGCTGCGACCCTTCGTCGGCCAGATCGCGACCGCGGGTCGGAAGTGCAGCGACGACCTCACGCGCCTGCTCGACCTGGTGGCAAGTTCAAGGAGTTGAACTTTCCGGTTGAACTGGCCGGGCAGGACGCCGCCGGCTGAACCGCATCCCGTTCCATCTTGCCTCATTCATCCGACGGCCAGCGCAGCGCCGGTATGACATGTCCATGGGATTCGATTTCTTCCGGGCAATTCCGGAAGTTTTTCCAAGGACGGAGAAAACATCATGAGCCTCGGCGCGCTACTACTGATCATCGTCATCGTGTTGTTGCTGGGATCGGCCCCGGCGTGGCCCTACAGTCGCGGTTGGGGTTATGGGCCCAGCGGCGGCCTCGGACTGGTGCTGGTCATCGTCCTGGTGCTGTGGCTGCTGGGCGTGATCTGACGTCGCCGGCGCTGGATGCCGGCGCGGTCGCGCGGCGAATCAGTCCTCGCTGTCCTCGCCGCTCGCGTCGGGATTCGGTACGACGCGATCCGCGGGGATACCCTGACGACGTCAGCCGCGCGCGATCGCCGCGACCGGCAGGCGGACGACGAATCGGCTGCCGCGCCCGGCTCCTTCGCTGAAGGCCTGCACCGTCCCGCCATGCAACGCGACGAGTGCCTGCACCAGCGACAAGCCGATGCCGAGGCCGCCCTGGGCCTTTTCCAGGGATTGATCCACCTGGGTGAACATCTCGAAGACGTGCTCGAGCATGTCGGGCGCGATGCCGATGCCGTCGTCCGTCACCGACACATCGACCTGCGACTCGTGCAATTCCACCGCCACGGCGATGTTGCCGCCACGCGGCGTGTACTTCGCTGCGTTGTTGAGCAGGTTGACGAAGATCTGGGTCAGGCGGATGTTGTCGGCCTCCACCTTGATGGAGGTCGACGGCAGGTCCATGGCAATACGGTGCCCGGCCGATTCGATCAGCGGCCGGCTCGTTTCGACCGCGCGCGACAGCACGGTGGCGAGGTCCAGCGGCTCCTTGCGCAGCTCGATCTTGCCGCGACCGATGCGGCTGACATCGAGCAGGTCGTCCACCAGCCGCACGAGATGGCTCGACTGGCGTTGCAGCATGCCGATGGTGCGTTCGCGCATGCCCGCATCGGCCTGCTTGAGCGTGAGCAACTGGACGCCGGAACAGATCGGCGCCAGGGGATTGCGCAACTCGTGCGCCAGCATGGCGAGGAATTCGTCCTTGCGCCGGTCGCTGTCGCGCAACTGCTGCTCCATCCGGAAACGCTGCAGGAAATGGCTGGCATTGCTGGCGCAAAGTTCCATGCGCCTCAGATCGGAATCGGCCGGTTCATGGGCGTCGCGGAACTGCACGGAAACGACGCCGAGCACCTCCTGGTTGCGTCCCATCAGCGGCGTGGAAACGACCGCGCGGAAACCCGCGCGTCGCGCGGTCTCCCGGAACGGCGCATAGGCTTGGTCGGTCTCGACGTCGGCGATGATCGTCGCCCGGCGGTTTCGCCACGCACGGCCGCAAGCGCATTCGTCCGTTTCCTCCACTTCGTGGAAGAACTCCAGGAACTCCTGGTCGAATCCACGCTGCGCGGCGATCCGCAGCACCGGGCCATCGCGCAGTTGCACGTTGCCCATGTCCGCACGCATCAGCCTGATCATCGTGTCGAGGATGCATTGCATCCCTTCGTCGAACGAGGTGCAGCTCCAGAGGCTGGAACTGCATTCGTTGAGGATGCTCAGCCCCTGGGCCTCGGCCCACATCAGCCGCTGGTTCTGCACATCCAGCGCGTCGGCCAGCCGGCGCTCGGAGATGTCGCGGGCGATCTTGGACGCGCCGACAACCTGCCCCTGCTCGTTGCGGATCGGCGATACGCTGAGCGACACCGGGATCCGGCGCCCGTCCTTGGCGACGCGTTCGGTTTCGTAGTGCTCGATGCGTTCGCCGCTTCGGATCTTGCCGAGGATCATCCGCTCCTCGTCGCCAAGCTCCAGCGGAATGATCGTCGTGATCGGCTGCCCGACGATCTCGTCCGCGCTGTAGCCGAAGATCCGCTCCGCTCCCTCGTTCCACGACCGGATCACGCCATCGAGCGTCTTGCTGACGATGGCGTCGTCGGACGAAGCCACGATCGCGGCGAAATGCGCGATTTGTTCCTCGTCTTCCGGCAAGCCCGGCAGGCGGGTCAGCGAACGCGATGGACCGGCGGATTCGACCGCCTCGGGCATGCGTTTTGCGCCGGGAACAACCTCTCGCATCACATCCCCTCATGGGACCGGTCCAACAGGCCCGACCCGGCAAGAACCTGAATGGCTCTTGGACCGTGGACAACGGCAGGAGCATACACCTGCGGACACCGCGCAAAGTGAGAACCGGCGCGACGTCCGCAAGCCTGGAACGGCTCGAAGGAAAGCTGTCGCGAAGTCGCCGGACCGACCGATGCGGTCAGGAAAGCACCGGACGACGGACGCTCAGATGGCGTGGCTTCCTTCCGCCGCCGCGCGCACCGCCGTCGCCAGCCGGTCGAGCACCGACTGCATCAGGGCCTCGTCGTCGGCCTCGACCGTCACCCGCACCACCGGCTCGGTTCCCGAGGCGCGGATGAAGGCGCGGCCGCGGCCTTCGACCTGCTTCTGGGCGGCGGCCAGTTCGGCCTTCACTACCGGATCGTTCGCGGGTTTCGCGCCTTTCGCGAAACGCACGTTCACCGTGCGCTGCGGAACGCGCTGCAGGCCGTCGAGCGCCTGCTCCAGCGTGCGCTGGGTGCGTTGCAGCACTTCGAGCACCTGGAGCGCGCTGACGATGCCGTCGCCGGTGCTCGCGCGATCCAGGCAGAGCAGGTGGCCGGAAGCCTCGCCGCCGAGGACGCCGCCGCCCTCGATCAGGGCGCGATGCACGTGGCGATCGCCGACCTTGCTGCGCACGAAGGCGATGCCGCGTCCGGCGAAGGCTCGCTCGAGCCCATAGTTGGTCATCAGGGTACCGACCACCGGCCCGCGCAGGCGACCGCTGGCCTGCCAGTCGAGCGCGAGGACGTAGATCAGCGCGTCGCCGTCGACGGTGCGGCCTTGGGCATCGACCATCAGCATGCGGTCGCCGTCGCCGTCGAAGGCGATGCCGAGCGCGCACCCGGCCTTGCGCACGTGCGCGACGAGCTTGTCCAGCGAGGTCGAGCCGACCTTGTCGTTGATGTTCAGGCCATTCGGCGAGACGCCGATCGGATCGACTTCGGCGCCGAGTTCGGCGAACAGCTTCGGCGCGATCTGGTAGGTCGCGCCGTGCGCGCAATCGACCGCCAGGTGCAGCCCGCGCAGGTGGAAGGTCGCTGGCACCGTCGCCTTGCAGAACTCGGCGTAGCGCGTGCCGGCGCCCTCGATGCGCGCTGCGCGGCCGAGCTTTTCGGACTCGACCGTGCTGAAGGGCGCGTCGATCATCGCCTCGATCGCCAGCTCGGTCGCATCGTCGAGCTTCTCGCCGCGGGCGTTGAAGAACTTGATGCCGTTGTCGTGGTGCGGGTTGTGCGAGGCGCTGATGACGATGCCCGCATCGGCGCGCAACGAACGGGTGAGGAAGGCGATGCCGGGCGTCGGCATCGGGCCCGACAGGTGCACGTCGGCGCCGGCGGCGACCAGGCCCGCTTCCAGCGCGGACTCGAACATGTAGCCGCTGATGCGGGTGTCCTTGCCGATCACCACCGAAGGATGCCGCCCTTCGCGCGCCAGCACGCGGCCGAGCGCCCAGCCGAGCTTGAGCACGAAATCGGCCGAGATCGGCCCCTCGCCCACGCGTCCGCGGATGCCATCGGTGCCGAAGTAGCGGCGCGTGCTCATGGCGTGGCCTCCCTGCGTTCGCGACTGCGCCACGCTAGCAGGATTCCGCGCCTGCGAAAATCAGGACCTGCGGAAATCGGCGCTTGCGAAAATCAGGGCGTCGCCGCGACCACGGCGGTTTCGGCCGGCGCCGGCTTGCCCAGCAGCAGCGCCAGTAGCGCGGCGATGCGGTCGCGCATCTCGCGGCGGTCGACGATCAGGTCGAGCGCGCCGTGTTCGACGAGGAATTCCGAGCGCTGGAATCCGTCCGGCAACGTCTCGCGCACGGTCTGCTCGATCACGCGAGGGCCGGCGAAACCGATCAGCGCCTGCGGCTCGGCGATGTTGAGGTCGCCGAGCATCGCCAGGCTCGCCGAGACACCGCCGGTGGTCGGATGGGTGAGCACGACGATGTAGGGAATGCCCGCCGCGCGCAGCCGGCCGAGCGCGGCGGAGGTCTTGGCCATCTGCATCAGCGAGAACAGGCCTTCCTGCCTGCGCGCGCCGCCGCTGGCGGTGAAGCACACGAACGGAACCTTCTCGGCCAGCGCCAGCTCTGCGCCGCGCGCGAATTTCTCGCCCACCACCGAGCCCATCGAGCCGCCCATGTAGCGGAACTCGAACGCCGCCGCGACCAGGTCCTGGCCCTTGAGCCTGCCGCGCAGCACCACCATCGCATCCTTCTCGCCGATCGCCTTCTGCGCGGCCTTGACGCGGTCGGGGTACTTCTTGCTGTCCTTGAATTTCAGCGGATCGGTCGGGCCGAGGTCGGCCGCGACCTCGCTCGTCGATTCCGGATCGAGGAAGCTCGCCAGCCGCGCGCGCGCGCCGATCGGGCGGTGATGGCCGCATTTCGGGCAGACCTCGAGGTTGCGCTCGAGCTCGGGACCGTACAGCACGGCGCCGCACTTCTCGCACTTCTCCCACAGGCCTTCCGGGATGCTGCGCTTGTTGCCGCCTTCGGTGCGGATGCGCGCGGGCATGAGTTTCTGCAGCCAGCTCATGGAGATCGGGTCTTCCGGATCGTCGAAGGGGCGAAGTTTACCAGCCGCGGCGCAGGACGCCGTTAGCGAAGCGTTGCGGCACGGCCCCGACGAAGGTTTCCCGGGCTATCGGGCATCAGCCGTCGAGCGCGGCGCGCAACGGCGCGAGGAAGGCGCGCGCCCGGCTTGCCGCGTCATCGGGATCGTGCGCGTCGGCGATCGCCTCGACCAGCGCACTGCCCACGACCACGCCGTCGGCGCAGGGTGCGAGCGCCTTCGCGGTCGCGCCATCGCGCACGCCGAAGCCCACCACGACCGGAGCCGCCGACTTCGCACGCAGCGCTGTCGCACGCTCGAGGACGGAACCGGCATCGATGCGATGGGCGCCGGTGACGCCGGCGAAGCTGACGTAGTACAGATAGCCCTGCGCTTGGCGCGCGAGACGATCCAGGCGCGCTTCCGAGGTCGTCGGCGCGGCCAGCGCGATCAGCGCCAGCCCCTGCGCATTGAAGGCAGCGCGAACGTCGTCGGCCTCCTCCGGCGGAAGATCGACCAGGAGCACGCCATCGACGCCCGCCGTTGCCGCTTCCATCGCATAGCGCTCGATGCCGCGGATCACGACCGGGTTGAGGTAACCCATCAGCACGACCGGAGTGTCCACGTCGGTCGCGCGAAACGCGGCCACCATCGCGAACACGTCCGCGGTGCCGACGCCACGTGCGAGAGCGCGCTCGGAACTGCGCTGGATCGTCGGCCCGTCGGCCATCGGATCGGAGAACGGCACGCCGAGCTCGATCGCGTCGGCGCCGGCCTGCACGAGCGCATGCATCACGGGCACGGTCGCCTCGCGCGAGGGATCGCCGGCGGTGATGAAAGGGATCAGGGCCTTGCGGCCGCTTGTCTTGAAGGATGCGAAACGTCGGTCGATGCGATTCACAGCGTGATGCCTTCGCGGGCGGCGATGGTGTGCACGTCCTTGTCGCCACGCCCGGAAAGGTTCGCGAGCACGATGGCCTCCTTCGGCATTCCCTGAGCGAGTTTGATCGCCTGCGCGACCGCGTGGCTGGACTCCAGCGCGGCGAGGATACCCTCGGTCTTCGCGAGCAGATGGAACGCTGCAAGTGCCTCGTCGTCGGTCACGCCGACGTATTCCGCGCGGCCGCTGTCCTTGAGGAAGGCGTGCTCGGGACCGACGCCCGGGTAGTCCAGCCCCGCAGACACCGAATGCGTCTCGGTGATCTGGCCATCGTCGTCGCAGATCACGTAGGTGCGGTTGCCGTGCAGCACGCCGGGACGACCCGCTGCGAGCGAAGCGGCATGCCTGCCGGTCGCTATACCCTCGCCCGCCGCTTCGGCGCCGACAATGCGCACGTCGCGGTCGTTGAGGAAGGCGTGGAACAAACCGATCGCATTGCTGCCGCCGCCGACGCAGGCGGTGATCGCGTCCGGCAGCCGGCCATGTTCCTCCAGCATCTGCGCGCGCGCCTCGCGCCCGACCACGGCATTGAAGTCGCGCACCAGCAGCGGATACGGATGCGGGCCGGCGACGGTGCCGATGATGTAGAAGGTGTCGTGCACGTTCGTCACCCAGTCGCGCATCGCCTCGTTGAGCGCGTCCTTGAGCGTCTGCGAACCGGAAGTCACCGGCACCACGGTCGCGCCGAGCAGTTTCATCCGGAAAACATTGATCGCCTGGCGCTGGATGTCGACCGCGCCCATGTAGACGACGCATTCGAGCCCAAGCCGCGCTGCGACGGTCGCCGAGGCGACGCCGTGCTGGCCGGCGCCGGTCTCGGCGATGATCCGCGTCTTGCCCATGCGCCTGGCGAGCATCGCCTGGCCGATGGTGTTGTTGATCTTGTGCGCGCCGGTGTGGTTGAGGTCTTCGCGCTTGAGCAGGATGCGCGCGCCGCCGACGTGCTCAGCCAGCCGCTTCGCCTCGTAGATCGGGCTCGGCCGGCCGACGTAGTGCTTGTAGTCGTGCGCGAGCTCGGCCTGGAACTCGGGCTCGTCCTTGTACCTGCGATACGCGGCTTCCAGTTGCGCGAGCGGCTCGATCAGCGTCTCGGCCACGAAGACGCCGCCGTAGTCGCCGAAATGTCCGCGCGCATCGGGCCAGGCGTTGAAGTCGATCGCATTCGTGTCGCTCATGTTCTGCCTTGCCTTGGAACCTGCTGGAATTCATTGAGCCCGTTGAATCGGGGCAAACCACCCCTCTCCCGGCGCTGCGCGCCACCCTCTCCCGCGAGGGGAGAGGGTCAAGACAAGCCCCTCTCCCCTCGCGGGAGAGGGGTTGGGGAGAGGGGGCGATCCGCCATACGCACCGCATCGGCGAAGGCGCGCATGGCGGCATGATCCTTGATGCCGGGCGCGGATTCGATGCCGCTCGACACGTCCACGCCCCACGGCCGCGCCGCGCGTATCGCCTGGCCGACGTTGCGCGCGTCGAGCCCGCCCGCAAGCAGCCAGGGCCGGTCGATGTTCTGGTGAACGACACGGTTCCAGTCGAAGCGCTCGCCGCTGCCGCCCATCGCACCGGGAGCATGGCCGTCGAACACGAAGCCTGCCGCCGAAGGATAACCCGCCAGCAGGGCCGGCACGTCGGATGCGGCGACGTCGCGCATCGCCAGGGCCTTCAGGAACGGCAGGCCGAACGCGGCACAGGACGCATCGTCCTCGCCGCCATGGAATTGCAGGAGGTCGGGACGCACGCGTTCGACGACGGCGACGACTTCATCGTGTGTCTGGTCCATCAGCAGCGCGACGGCGCTTGCGGAGCCCGGCACCGCTTCACGCAACGCGAGCGCATGGTCCGGATCGAGACGGCGCGGGCTGCGCGCGGCGAAGACCAGGCCGATCGCATCCGCGCCGAGTTCGCAGGCCAGTCGCACGTCCTCGACCCGTGTCATGCCGCAAAACTTGATCCGCGTGCGCACACGAGTGCCCGCGCTTTCCAGCAGGCTCACAGCGTCGCCTCCGCGGGAAGTCCCCAGTGCGCGGGATACAGCGGGCCGATGAAGGTCAGGCCCTGCGGCAGCGCGGTGGCGCCGGCGACGGTGCGGTCGCGTCCGTGCAGCAGTTCGGCCATCCACGCTTCCGGGCGCTCGCCGCGACCGATCGGCAGCAGCGAGCCGACGATGTTGCGCACCATGTGGTGCAGGAAGGCGTTGGCCTGCACGTCGATCACCACTTCCTCGCCCTCGCGGAGCACCGCGATGCGCTGCATATCGCGCCGCGCGTGCGCGGCCTGGCACTGCGCGGCGCGGAAGGCGCTGAAATCGTGCTCGCCGATCAGGGCCTGGGCGGCGCGATGCATCGCATCGGCGTCGAGCGGCAACCGTTCCCAGGCGAGGTAGTCGCGTTGCAGCGAAGGCCGCACCGCACGGTTGAAGAGACGGTAGCGATAGCGCCGCGCGCGCGCGCCATGGCGTGCGTGGAAGGCGTCTTCGACCGGTACCGCCCAGCGCACCGTGACCGCATGCGACAGCCGCGAATTGGCGCCGAGCATCCAGCCGCGCGGCGACCTGTCCGCATCGGTGTCGAAATGCACGACCTGGCAGAGCGCGTGCACGCCGGCGTCGGTGCGGCCGGCGCACTGCACTTCGATCGGCGCATCGGCAACGAAGCTCAGTGCGGTCTCAACGGCGGTCTGCACGCTGTTCGCGTGCGAGAGCCGCTGCCAGCCCTGGAAGCCGCTACCGTCGTATTCGATGCCGAGTGCGAGACGCATGGGTGCAGGCTGCGAAGGAAGCGGGGAACGAAGCCGGGAACGAAGTGTCGCCGAACGCGCCGGACCTGCGGTCCGGTGCCAACGGAATCACCAGCTGTCGATCATGTCGAGCAGCTTGAACGCTTCTTCCTGCTGCGTCGCGTTGCCTTCGATCAGGGCCGCTTCGAGCATGGTGCGCGCGCCATCGACGTCGCCGTTCTCGATGTAGGCACGCGCGGCCTCGATGCGCGACGCGACCGTCCACTTGCCGCCCGGCGGAGGCTGGACCGGCACTGCGGGAGCCGGCGCCTGCTCGACCGGCGCCACCACGGGCTCGGGCTCGACGGGCGCTGGCTCGGCCGGTGGCTGGGCGTAAACCTGCGGCGGGGCTGCATCCTGCACGACAGCTTGTTCTTCCAGCGGCCGTGCCACTCGCGGCCCCTGCGCTGCGGAAGCGCCCTGCCCGGATCCGTCCGGAAACACTGCCTGCTGCTCGGTGATCGCATTGGGACTCACGATCGGCCGCCCGCTCGGCAACGCAGCCGGATCGAAGCTGCGGCGACGCGGTGTCGGTTCGGGCTTGCGCTGGCTGCGCAGCAGCAGGCCCAGCAATCCGCCGAACAGGATCAGGCCCGCGCCGACCAGCACGAAGGGCTGCAGGTACCAGGGCGTTGCCGGCTCCTGCGGCGCTGGCGGCGGCGCGTGGTGCACGGGCGGAGCCGGCTTCTTCGGGGACGCCGCAGGAGTCGGCGTCGCGGCGGTCGAAGCGGCCGTGGACGACGCGCCCGAAGCAGTGGACGCGGGCGATGCACCCGCCGTCGCCTCGCTGGCCGCTGACGCAGCCGTCGATGCGCTGGCCTCCGGCGAAGCGGCGGACGCCGTTGCGCCCGAAGCCGTCGATGCGGGCGATGCCGGCGCAGCGCTGGCCTCGGCGTCCTTCTTCTCGAGCTCGGCCAGCCGCTGCTGGAGCGCGGCGAGCTGGCTGTCCTTCATGCTCAGCAGTTTCTGGCTGTCGGTCTTGATCTTTTCCAGATCGGAGACGTGCGCCTTGAGGTCGGTGATTTCGGCCTGGCGCGCGACCAGCTCTTCCTTGGTCTGCGCCAACTGCGCGCGCAGTTCGCTGCCCGAGCCGCCCACGCTGGAACCGGACTGGCCGTGACCGGCCGCGTTGCCGGCCGGCGGCAGGATCTCCAGGTGTGCGCCGTGCGGCCTGCCGGCGTGCGCGCCGCCTGCGACGGCCGCGGTGGATGTCGTGGCCGATGCCCTGCCCTTCGATGCGGTGGAGCTTCCGTTCGAAGCGGAGCTCGCGGCGCTGCTCGATGCCTGCTTCGCGGCCTCGCCGCCGGCTTCCTCGGGTTGCAACTGCGGCGCCGGTTGCGAGCCGCGACGCCAGCTTTCGACCTGCTCGTGCACCAGCGCATTGGCTTCGTCAGGCGTGATCGCCTGCATCTGGCCGACATCGGGCATGCGCAGCACTGCACCGGCCTTGAGCCGGTTGATGTTGTCGCCGACGAAGGCCTCGGGATTCGCGCGCTGCAGGGCGATCATCACGCGGTTGAGCGAGACGCCGGGCGTCTGCATCTGGCCGGCGATCGACGACAGGGTCTGGCCGTGGGCGACGGTGATCGAATCGGCTGAGCCGGCCGGCGGTGGCGGCGTTTCCGCGACAGGTGGCGGCGCAGGTTCTGGCGCGGATTGCGGCGCGGGTGGCGCGGCTTCCGGCTGCGGCGCGGCGGCAACGGACGGGGGTTCGGGTGCAGCCGCCTGTGGAGCAGGCGCGACAGGCTCGGGCACGGATTGCACGACCGGAGGCGGAGGCGAAGCGGCGGCGTTCGGCGAGGAAGGCGGTGTCGGCGTCGCCGGATGGGTTTCCGGTTCGACCGCATGCACGACGGGCGCAGAGACGACCGGCGCAGGCAAGGGCGTGGACGTCACCGTCGGCGCCGAGATCGTGCCGTGCGGCACCTCGACCATGTGCGGCGGCTCGAGCATCGCGGTGTACTCGCGCACCATCTTGCCGTTGCCCCACTCGGCCTCGAGCAGGAAACTCACGTAGGGATCGGTCATCCGCTGCGGCGTGGTGATCAGCACGACCGCTTCGCCGCGCGCGTTGCGCGTCACGTGGAAGGTCAGGTTGGACGACATCTCGTGCGGGCGTTCCAGGCCGACGCGCTCGAATTCCTCGGGCGAAGCCAGGTGCACGACCATGTCGTCCATCTGGCCGCTGTAGTCGACATTCAGTGGAATCTCTGCGACGAAGGGTTCGTTGAGTTTCGACTTCACCTCGATGCCGCCCAGGCCCACGGCTTGCGCCTGCATCGAACCCAGGGCGCAGACAACGGCCAGGCCCAGCAATCCCGGCTTGAGGCCACGAAGGTCGGTCGGATCCGATCGCATGCAACGCTCCACGCAAAATTTTCGGCGACGAAGCCGCGGCCGATGCGAATCGACTTCACGACTCCGGGGCAAGTTGCTGCTAGCTATACGCTTTCGCCAGCCATTCCGCAATCTGGACGGCGTTGAGCGCGGCGCCCTTGCGGATGTTGTCGGAGACGATCCACAGGTCGAGTCCGCGCGGGTGCGAAATGTCCTCGCGGATGCGGCCGACATAGGTCGGATCGCGCCCCGCCGCGTGGGTGACGGGCGTGGGATAGCCGCCGCCCTTGCGCTCGTCGACGACTTCCACGCCCGGCGCCTGCTCCAGCAGTTCGCGCGCCTGCGCCGCGGTGATCTTCGCGCGGGTCTCGATGTGCACGGCCTCGGAATGGCCGTACACGACCGGCACGCGCACCACGGTCGGGTTCACCTGGATCGAGTCGTCGCCGAGGATCTTGCGGGTCTCCCAGACCAGCTTCATTTCCTCGCTCGTGTAACCGTTGTCGAGGAAGTCGCCGCCGTGCGGGATCACGTTGAAGGCGATCTGCACCGGATAGACCTCGGCTTTCGCTTCGCGCGATCCGGCCAGCGCGGCATGCTGGCGCTCGAGTTCGTCGATGCCCTTCTGCCCGGTGCCCGACACCGACTGGTAGGTCGCGACGTTGATGCGTTCGATGCCGACCGCACGATGGATCGGCGCGAGCGCCACCATCATCTGCATCGTCGAGCAGTTGGGGTTCGCGATGATGCCACGCGGACGGTTGGCGATCTGTTCCGGATTGACTTCGGAGACGACCAGCGGGATGTCGGATTCGTAGCGGAACATCGACGAGTTGTCGATCACGACCGCGCCGGCGGCCGCGAACTTCGGCGCGTATTCCTTCGAGATCGAACCGCCGGCGGAGAACAGGGCGATGTCGATCCCGCTCGGATCGAACGTCGCCAGGTCCTGCACGACGATCTCGCGGTCGCCGAATTTCACCGGCTTGCCCGCCGATTTCGCGCTCGCGAGCGCGACGATCTGCCCGACCGGGAACTTGCGCTCGGCCAGCACCGACAGCATCACCTGACCCACGGCGCCGGTGGCGCCGACAACTGCCACGTTGAACAGCCTGCTCATGTCCTGCGTCGACCTCGTCTGCGTTGCTGCGGGAATGTTCATTCTGATGGTCCCGGAATCCGCGGATGCACTTCGCCCACGTCGCCGCACTGCGCGCGATGCCGCAGCGCCTGGTCCATCAGCACCAGCGCGACCATCGCCTCGCAGATCGGCGTGGCGCGGATGCCGACGCAGGGATCGTGGCGGCCGGTGGTGACGATCTCGACGACGTCGCCGTGCACGTCGACGCCGTCAACCGGCAGGCGCAGGCTCGAGGTCGGCTTGAACGCGACCGAGCAGCGCACCGCCTGTCCGCTGGAGATGCCGCCGAGGATGCCGCCGGCGTGGTTCGACAGGAATCCCTGCGGCGTCATCGCATCGCGATGCACGCTGCCGTTCTGCGCGACCGCGTCGAAGCCGTCGCCGATCTCCACGCCCTTGACCGCGTTGATCGACATCAGCGCGCTCGCCAGTTCGGCGTCGAGCTTGCCGTAGATCGGCTCGCCCCAGCCGGGCGGCACGCCGGTGGCGATCACGTCGACGCGCGCGCCGACCGAGTCGCCGGACTTGCGCAGCGCGTCCATGTAAGTCTCGAGTTCCTCGACCTGATCTGCGACCGGCCAGAAGAAAGGGTTGGCTTCGACGACGCTCCAGTCGACCGTGCTCGAATCAAGCCGCGTCGCGTGGATGCCCGCGTGCCCGGGTCCACGCGGCCCGCTTTGATCAGGCACGACTGCGCCAATCTGGGTCATGCACCCACGCACCGCGATGCCGAATTTCTCCGCCAGCCATTTCTTCGCGACCACCGCCGCGGCGACGCGCATCGTCGTCTCGCGCGCTGACGAACGCCCGCCGCCGCGCGGATCGCGGATGCCGTACTTCTGCCAGTAGGTGTAGTCGGCGTGGCCGGGACGGAACTGCTCGGCGATCTTCGCGTAATCCTTGCTGCGCGCATCGGTGTTGCGGATCAGCAATGCGATCGGCGTGCCCGTCGTCTTCCCCTCGTACACGCCGCTGAGGATCTCGACCTCGTCGGCCTCGTGGCGCTGCGAGGTGTGGCGCGTGCGTCCGGTCGCGCGGCGCGCGAGGTCATGCGCGAAGTCTTCGGTCGCGATCGCAATGCCCGGCGGGCAACCGTCGATCACGCAGCCGATCGCCGGACCATGGCTTTCGCCGAAGGTCGTGACGGCGAAGAGCTGGCCGAAGGTATTACTGGCCATGGCCGTCAGCGCGCATCGGCCAGTTCCCGGATGCGCGCGTGGTGTGCGATCAGGTCGTCGCGACCGATCGCGAAAATGCCCATCTGCCCGACGCGGAACTCGATCCACGCGAACGGCACTTCGGGCAGCAGCTCGACCAGGGCGCGTTCGCTTTCGCCGACTTCGACGATCAGCACGCCGCCCTCGTTGAGGTGCTCCGGCGCGTCGCGCAGGATCTTCAGCGCGAGGTCGAGCCCGTCCTCCCCGGCGATCAGGCCCAGTTCGGGTTCATGCGCATACTCCGGCGGCAGCGCGGCGACCTCGTCGCGGGTGACGTAGGGCGGATTGCTGACGATCAGGTCGTAGCTCTCGCCGTCGAGCGCGGCGAACAGGTCGGACTTGAGCAGGCTCACGTTCGGCGCGTGCAGGCGGAATGCATTCTCCTCGGCGAGCGCGAGCGCGTCGTCGGAAAGATCCACCGCGTCGACGTTCCAGTCCGGGTGGTAATGCGCCATCGCGATCGCGATGCAGCCCGAGCCGGTGCACAGGTCGAGCGCGCGCTGCACTTCGAGCTCGCCGATCCAGGGATGAAAACCGGTTTCGATCAACTCGGCGATCGGCGAGCGCGGCACCAGCGCGCGCGGGTCGGTCTTGAAGCTCAGTCCCGCGAACCACGCCTCGCCGGTCAGGTAGGCGGCGGGCACGCGTTCGGCGATGCGGCGGTCGAACAGCGCCAGCACGCTCGCCTTCTCCTGCGCGGTGACGTGCGCCTGGCCGTAGATCGGGTTGAGGTCGTGCGGCAGGTGCAGCGCGTGCAGGACGAGCTGGGTGGACTCGTCGAGCGCGTTGTCGTAGCTGTGGCCGAAGGTGAGTCCGGCTGCGCCGAAGCGGCTCGCACCGTAGCGGATGAGGTCGATGATCGTGGCGAGTTCGGCGGGCATGCGCGGCGCGCTGCGGGACGTGGCGCACGAGTATAACGGTGCGGCCCGCTATAATTCCCCGATGACGCTCAGATCGAAGGCTTCGGCTCATATACCGGCCACGCATATGCCGCGCGCGCATATGCGTGGCGCGGTCCGCCACGCCACGCTCTACATCCTGGCCGCCGCGCTCGCCGCCGGCCTCGGCCTGTGGGCGGCGCAGAACCGTTTCGCCCCGCCGCCAGCCACGCCGCCTCCGCCCCTGAAGCTCGTCACCCTGTTCCCGGCGACGCGCGCGCTGGCGCCGTTCCGCCTGCAGAAGTCCGACGGCAGCGCGATCGTGCCGGCATCGCTGAAGGGCCACTGGACCCTGGTCTACCTCGGCTACACCCATTGCCCGGACGTGTGCCCGACGACGCTGCAGATGCTCGGCATGGCCGGGAAGTCGTGGGCGACGCTGCCCGCCGCGAAACGTCCGCGCATCCTGTTCGTCTCGGTCGATCCGAAACGCGATTCGCCCGCACACACCGGCGAATACGCGCACTATTTCGGCAAGGACATCGATGGCGCGACCGCCGACGACAAGACCCTCGCGGTGTTCGCACGCAGCCTCGGCATGGTCTACGAGATCGAGCCGAGCACGGACGGAACGAACTACGTCGTCGACCATTCCGCGAGCATCTCCCTGGTCGATCCCGACGGCGACATGGCGGGCCTGATCCATCCCGAGCAGCCGCCGGCGGCGCCCTTCGATCCGGCCGCGATCGGCGCGGACATGAAAGCCCTGGCCGAGTGGCGCTGAGCATGCGCGCTTCCGTCGCCCTGCAGTACCTGCTGCCGCACCGCCTGCTCTCGCGGCTGGCGATGCATGCCGCGAACTGGCGCTGGCGGCCGTGGAAGGACTGGCTGATCGCCACCGTGGTGCGCCGCTTCGACGTGGACATGGGCGAGGCCGCGCAGCCCGATCCGCATGCGTATCCGAGCTTCAATGCCTTCTTCACGCGCGCGCTCAAGCCCGGTGCGCGCAGCGCCGATGCGAATCCGCGCGCGCTGCTGATGCCCGCCGACGGACGCATCAGCCAGCTCGGGCGCATCGTGCCCGATGAAAGCGGGTCGGGGCGCATCTTCCAGGCCAAGGGACAGTCCTACACGGCGGCCGAACTGCTCGGCGACGAACAGGCCGCGCGCCCGTTCGCCGACGGCTGGTTCGCCACCGTCTACCTCTCGCCGCGCGACTACCACCGCGTGCACATGCCGTGGACGGGAACGCTGCGCGAAACCCTGCACGTGCCCGGCCGCATCTTCAGCGTCGCGCCGTTCGCGGTGCAGGCGATCCCGCGGCTGTTCGCGCGCAACGAGCGCCTGGTCTGCCACTTCGATACCGACTTCGGCCCGATGTGCCTGGTGATGGTCGGCGCGGTGCTGGTGTCGGGCGTGCAAACCGTGTGGAGCGGCATCGAGATCCCGAAGTACGCCTCGAAGCCGGTGCACAAGGACTGGCGCGGCAAGGGCATCGTGGTCGAACGCTTCGCCGAGATGGCGCGCTTCAACTACGGCTCGACGGTCATCGTGCTGCTGCCGCGCGACGGCATCGCGCTCGACGGATCGCTCGCGGCCGAACAGGCGGTGCGGCTGGGTCAGCGGCTCGGGCTCGCCTGACGGGGGCCTCAGCCCCGATCGATCAACCCTCGATCAACCCAAGTAGCCGCGCACGCGCCACCGCACCCGCGCGGGTGTCGACCGAGAGCTTCGCGAGCAGGTGGCCGATGTGCCAGCGCACGGCTTCGTCGCTGGTCGACATCGCCTCGGCGATCGAGTCCTCCGGCAACTGCTGGTTGAGCAGATCGAGGATGCGCGCTTCCTTCGGCGTGAGCAGGCCGCAGGATGCGGACGCCGGCTGCGGCGATTCCGCCGTCTCGGCCGCGCCGGCCGATCGCGGAACCGCCTTCTTGCCGGCGGAGGTCGATGCCTTCAGTTCCATCGCCATCTCGGCCGCGAGCGGATGACTGTCCTGCAGCAACCGCCGGTTGCCGCCAAGTTTGCCCAGGCTGAGCGCCTCGCCGAGCAGCCGCAGCGCCAGCGGTGCGCCGCGCTGGCGTGCGACGACCGCACGCAGCACGCGCACGACCAGCAGGTCGCGTCCGCGACCGAGTTCGGTAGCCAGCGCGTCGGCCGTCAACAGGTGGCGCTCGGCTGCGCCGATCTCGCTGCGCGCCAGCGACGCATGCGAACGGGCAATCGCGGACAGCAGGTCGTACTGCGGACGGAACAGCGCGTGGTCCACGTCCGCGAAAACCGGTGCCAGGGCATCGAGCTCGGCTTCCAGTTCCCCTACCGCATCGATGCGTCCTTCGAGCGCATGGATGCGGATCTGCTCGACCAGCCCGTTCAACGCCAGTCGTGGCATGCGTTGCGCATCGGCGAGGCGACGCAGGTCGTCGAGGATGCCCAGCGCCTGTTGCGTTTCGCCCCTGCTCGACGCTGCGTAGGCCAGGGTGCGATAGGCGCAGAGGATGACGTCGGGGATCGCGGTGGACTCGATCACGTCCAGCCGGCCGGCGAGCAGGGCCAGGGCCGCCTTCGGCTGGTTGCGCTCCAGCAACGCCGCGGCGGCGACGGCGGCGAACACGCAGGCGACCACGCTCCGGCGTCCGCTGGCCTGCTCGGCCTGCAGCATCGCCGGCCGCACGACTGCTTCGGCGCGATCCGGG
The DNA here is from genome assembly GCA_036496805.1 of Lysobacteraceae bacterium. Lineage (GTDB taxonomy): Bacteria > Pseudomonadota > Gammaproteobacteria > Xanthomonadales > Xanthomonadaceae > SZAS-103. The sequence goes on along the minus strand of DASXKN010000029.1, from coordinate 248,234 downwards.
TAGCCGTCCCACAGGTGGCTCAGTCCGACCAGGGCGCGACCGAAGGCTCGGCTCAGCGCCGGCGAATAGCGATAACTCGCAGCCGGCGAGCGCGGTTCGAGATCGCGCAGGTGCGCGGTCTCGCCCCTGTGCAACGCGTATACCGACAGGCAGTTCGCGTAGACGACCGTGTGGCCGGAACTCTCGATCGCCGCCGACCCTTCCGGCCAGCGCGCGAGCAGGCCCGGGATCAGCCCGAGCCGGTCCGCATAGGCCGCCGCCGAGGCGGCAACGAGGGCGGCGACGAAACTGGATTGCGCGTCCAGGCCCGGTTCGGCGAGCAGTCGCTGCGCGTCCTCGAGCGCTTCGGCATGGCGATCGCCGCAGGCGAGGATCCAGCCGACGATCAGGCGCAGGTCGACGTCGCGCCCGATGTCTTCGGCGGGCACGTGCACCAGCGCCTCGCGCGCCTCGACCAGGCGACCTTCGCTGGCGAGGTGCCACAACAGGCGTGCGTGCAGCCGGCCGGCGAGCCTGGGCTCGCCCGCCTCGACCGCATGGCGCGCGGCTTCGACGGGACGCTCGTGCTGCGCGAACCAGGTGCAAGCGCGCCGGTGCAGTTCGTGCCGTTCGCCGGCCGGCAGGCGCGCGAAGCGCGCGAGCAGCAAGCTCCGCGCCAGCGGATGCAGGCAACTCCAGTCCTTGGTCTGGCCGACGATCAACAGCGGCGTGTCGAGCATGACTTTCGCCAGGAACGCGGTCGCCGAAGGGCTGCCGGTGACGATGCCGCACAGTTCGGCATTCATGTGGTCGAGGATCGCGATGCGAACGAGGAAGCCGGAAATGTCCGCCGGCAGGCGCGCCAGGAGCGCCTCGATGAAGCGCGTCTCGAGCGGCCCGCGCAACCATGTCACCGCCTCGATCGCGTGTGCCGACGCCGGCCCGTGCTCGATCGCGGACGCCGCCAGTTGCAGGCCCATCGGCCAGCCTTCGGCGGCCTTGTGCAGGCGCGTGCAATCCTCAGGATCGAGCCGGCTGCCGACGCGCCGGACGAGGATCGCGTTCGACTCCGCGTCCCGCAACCGCAAGTCGTCCTGGCCGAGCATGACGACCAGTCCTTCGTCTCCCGCGGATCCGGCCAGCCGCAGCGGCGCGTTCGACGACATCACCACGTGCAGGTTCGGCGGCGCGTTGTGGATCAGGTAGGCCAGCCCGTCGCCCACCGTCGTTTCGGGAAGGCGTTCGCATTCGTCGAACATCAGCACGACATCGACGCGCAGCCGCGCGATCTCGGCGAGCAGCCCCGCCAGGCCCTCGACCTGGAGGTCGAGCCGCGCCGCATGGCGCGCCGCCAGCGCATCGACGCGCGAGCGCCCGCTGGCGTTCTGCAGTGCGTGGGCGAGCGCCATCCGCCAGCGCACCGGATGGTCGCGCGCATCGGCGGTCAACCAGGCGACGAGCGCGCCCTGCTCCAGCCACATCCGCCGCCATTGCAGCAGCAGGGTCGACTTGCCGAAGCCGTCGGGTGCGACGATCGCTATGGCAGAGCTGCGCCGGATCTCGGTCCAGCGTCGCGCCAGGTGCTCGCGCCGCAAGGTCGTCCTCGGCATCCGCGGCGGCGTTGCCTTGAGGACGAATTCGGGCTCGGGAATGCTTGCTTGCACGCTGGTTCGACCCCGTCCGGGCTGCCGCCTGCGCTGTCCGCCACGACGCCAGAATGGAACGCGGCCCCACCGCGTTCAGTGATGCAGTCGTGACTCTGCGCCGGTCCTTCCGCCACGGGCACGATGGCCGGCGGAATCGTCGCCCGCGATGCGCAGCATCGTGAACCGTGTGTCCGGCAGGGCCCCATCCCCGCGAACGCGCGCGCATCCAGGCGGCCGGGATGCTAGCACAGGCGCGCTAAGGCGCCCTTTGCATCATCGCCTGGCGACGCTGTCTCCGCAGCAGTCACTCGGGACGCTGCAGGACCTCGCACAGGACATCGGCAGGCGACGGGTGGAACAGGTATTCGTTGCCGTCCTTGGTGGCCTCGGAAGCCAGCAGGTAGCTGATGGTTTGACCCTGGTTGATCCGCTCCGCGAATTCGTCGAGCACGCCCTGCCTGATCCAGCGATCCAGCTCCGTCGGATGGCCTCGATAGTGCTTCGCGTGCTTGAGGAGAAAACTGTCGAAGCTCGCGCGTCCTTCCGCAGACAGGTCGTTCACCCATACCTCGGTGCCCGGCGGAAGTTCGGATGCCGGAATCAGGTTGCTGCTCATGGTGGAACCCTCGGGGGTGGTGGCCGGATCAGAGTGTACGAAATTATGGGTTAGCGTCGCCTGCTCGTCTTGCGATGGCCGGCCGCATCTTCCCTGCGATCGTACTCGCGGATGCTGTCGGTTCCCAGCACTCCGGCGGATGTCGCAAAACAAAAAACCCGCGGCAAGCGCGGGTTTCAGGGGTTTCCCGGGAAGTCATGGACTTTCCTGAAACCGTGCATGGTGCCCAGAAGAGGACTCGAACCTCCACGACCGAAGTCGCTACCACCTCAAGGTAGTGCGTCTACCAATTCCGCCATCTGGGCAAGCTGTTGAGCAGGTGAACCTGCTTCGGAAACCTATTTTAACGTCGATCAGCCGCCTTTGCCGACCGGCGTGGCGCCGCTGGCCGCCGGCGACGGAGGAGCCGCTGGCTGCGAAGCTGGAGCTGCGACCGGAGCCGCGCCCTGCGCGGACGGCTGCGTGGATGCCGGAGTCGGAGTCGGAGTCGGAGAAGACGCTGCCGGTGTCACGGTCCCGGGCGTTGGAACCGCAGGCGTCGGAACCGCGGGAGCTGTCGGCAGGGGAATCGCCGGCGCCGTGCTGTTCGGCTGGGGAGCCGTCGGCAGTGGAGCCGTCGGCTGCGGAACGGCCGGAGCGGTGCCGCTCGACGGCGGCGTCGCCACGCGGCCCATGACACCCAGGTCGTTGGCAGCCGAAGTGCCCTCGTGCGGCTTGCTCGAATACCAGGCCAGGCCGAGGCTGATCGAGAAGAACACGATCGCCAGCCACTTGGTGGCCTTGGACAGGAAGTTGGCCGAACCGCGCGCACCGAACACGGTCGCCGAAGCGCCGCCGCCGAAGCCCGACCCGGCGGACGCACCGGCGCCGCGCTGGAGCAGGATCAGCACGACCATGGCGACCGCGCTCAATACGAAGATCACGTTGACGAAGATCAGGAGCATGCTTTCTTTTGAACCGATGTCTGCCGCGACCTATCCCGAATCGGGACGGATCAGACGGATTTCAAGGAACGCAGGGTCCTGTCGGAGCCGCCGGAGGGCCGCGAGGCCGCGGCGACGATGGCCAGGAAATCCCTGGCGACCAGCGACGCGCCACCGATCAACCCGCCATCCACATCCGGCTGCGCGAACAGGTCCGCCGCGTTGGAAGCTTTCACGCTGCCGCCATAGAGGATCGGCAGCCAGTTGGCGATTGTAGCATTGCCCGCGGCCACCTCGCCACGGATGAAGGCATGCACTTCCTGCGCCTGCTGCGGCGTGGCGGTGCGGCCGGTGCCGATCGCCCAGACCGGCTCGTAGGCGACCACGCAGGCGGCCAGCGCGTCCTGGCCGGCGATGTCGCGCACCGCGTCGATCTGGCGCTGGATCACCCACTCGGTCTGACCCGCCTCGCGCTGCTGCAGGGTCTCGCCCACGCACAGGATCGGCGTCAGCCCGGCCTTGTGCGCGGCAACGAACTTCTCGGCCACCAGGCGGTTGTCCTCGCGATGGTATTCGCGGCGCTCGGAATGGCCGACCAGGGTGTAGCGGCAACCCACGTCGTGCACCATCGTCGCCGAGATCTCGCCGGTGAAGGCGCCGGAATCGTTCGCGCTCAGGTCCTGCGCGCCGAACGCCAGCCCTGCCTGCATGTATTGAGCGATCAGTTCGCCCAGGTAGATGGCCGGCGGCAGCAGCACCACTTCGACATCGGGCGGCCGCCTCGCCGCGGCGATTTCGTCGAGCAGCGCGCGCGCGAACGCGCGATCGCCATGCAGTTTCCAGTTGCCCGCCACGATGCGACGACGCACGGCGGTCTCCTTGAGGCCGGGGAAAGGCGAAGCATAGCGGCGCGGCCGCGGCGGCGGCAATGCGCCTACAATCGGGAACGGAACCGCGGAGACATGCGATGTCCGATTCCAGGGCGCCCCCAAGGCCATCGACCGACGCCGGCCACGTCCTCGTCACCGGCGCCTCCAGCGGGATCGGCGCGGCGATCGCTCGCGAATACGCACGCCGCGGCAAGCCGCTGATCCTCACCGCGCGCCGCGAGGACCGCCTGCTGGCGCTGGCCAACGAACTCGAATCGCGCGTGCCCTGCACCGTACTCGCCGCCGACCTTTCCGAGCCTTCCGTGCCCGCCGCGATCTTCGACCAGGTCGAGGAACTGGGCCTGCACGTGGATACGCTGGTGAACAACGCCGGCTACGGCGTCACTGGCCATTACCTCGCGCAGCCTTGGGAGACGCACGCGCAGTTCCTGCAGGTGCTGGTGAACGCGCCCTGCGAACTCACCCATTTGTTCCTGCCGTCGATGCAGGAGCGCCGTCATGGCCGCATCCTCAACGTCGCTTCGCTCGCCGGCCTCGTGCCGGGCTCGGCGGGCCACACCCTGTACGGCGCGGCGAAGTCCTTCCTGATCAAGTTCTCGCAGTCGCTGGCGCTGGAGAACGCCCCGCTCGGCGTGAACGTGTGCGCGCTCTGCCCCGGCTTCACCTACTCGGAATTCCACGACGTCACCGGCACCCGCGACCTCGTCTCGAAGATGCCCGGGCGGATGTGGATGAAGTCGGAGGACGTCGCGCGCATGGGCGTGGACGCGGTCGAGCGCGGCCAGATCGTCTGCATCACCGGCCGCCTCAACCGCAGCATCAAGACCCTGTTCAAGCTGCTGCCCGACGGCCTGGGCCTGCGCACGATGCAGAAGCGCGCGAAGGATTTCCGCAACGCGGAGTGAGGTATTTCCGCAACGCGGAGTGAGGGTTCGCGTTCTCCGCGGCTTGCTACCTGGCATGTGCCCTGGAAAACCCCTCCAAGATCCGTTCGTGGTGAGCCTTTCCCAAGATCCGTTCGTGGTGAGCCTGTCGAACCATGGACGGATCGGCTGGAGGCCCACGATGGTTCGACAGGCTCACCATGAACGGCGTGATGGCTCACCACGAACGGACTTCAAGGGTGCGAACTTGGCGCCTCACACCAGCTTGATTTCCCGCAGCCGTTCCATCAGATACTCGTTCGCCGTGATCGGCACCGGATAGCGATCGGGATGGTCCGCATCCACGCACTGCGGCAGCGTGCGGATCAGGAAATCCGGATTCAGGTGCAGGAAGAACGGCACCGAATAGCGCGGCTTGCGCGCGGCCTCCCCCGGCGGATTCACCACGCGATGGGTGGTCGAGGGATACACGTGGTTGGTCAGCCGCTGCAGCATGTCGCCGATGTTCACCACGATGGTGTCGGCCGCCGAGGTGAACGGCACCCAGTCGCCGCGCCGCGATTTCACCTCGAGCCCGGCCGCGCTCGCGCCCACCAGCAGGGTGATGAGGTTGATGTCCTCGTGCGCGCCGGCGCGCACGTTGGGGATGTCGGGCGAAGCGATCGGCGGATAGTGGATCGGCCGCAGGATCGAGTTGCCGAAGTCGGTCTTGTCGGCGAAGAAATCCTCCGGCAGGCCGATGTGCAGCGCCAGCGCGGACAGCACGCGCGAGCCGAGCGCGTCGAGCGCCTCGTACAGCGCGTACCCGCACGCACGAAACTCCGGCACTTCCGCCGACCACAGGTTCGGCGGCATCACGTCCGCGTATTTCGATCCCGCAGGCAGCTCGCGCCCGACGTGCCAGAACTCCTTGAGGTCCGGATAGCGCGCGTCCTTCGCCGTCTCGATGCCGAAGGGCGTGTAGCCGCGCGCCCCGCCACCGCCGGGCACGTGGTACTTGCGCTTCGTTTCGTCGGGCAACGCAAAGAAGCGCACGAAGGCGTCGTAGGCGCCGTCGATCAGCTCCTGCGGAATGCCGTGGCCGGAGATGCCGGCGAAGCCCCATTCGCGGTAGGCCATACCCAGCTCGGCAACGAAGGCCTCGCGGTCGTCGTCGAAGCGGCGGATGTCGAGGGTGGGGATGGCCTCATGGGTCGCGATCAGGGTCATGGGGAGATTGTGCCCGAAGCGACCCGTGTCAGCAGGTGGATATGTTTCCTCCTTCAGTTAACGGATCCCGAACTGTGCATACCTCCCGACGACGCCAGGCCAGATTTCCTTCGCGCGCTTCAGGTCATCGGCAGCGCTCGTGTCGCCGAGTTCCCGTTTCGCGAGCGATCTGATGTAGTAGACGGCGGATTCCCTGAGACCTTTGGCGATCGCGGTGTCGCAGTCCGCGACTGCTTCGCGATACTCCTTTTTCCGGTAGTGCACGAGGCAGCGGTGGTTGTAGACCGACGACTCGATGTCAGGCTCGCTCATGATCAGCGAGAGTGCTTGATCGCAATCCGACAAGGCGCCGTCGAGATCGAGTCCTCGCTTGGCGCGCACTACGCACCGGCTGCTCCATCCGATCGCGTCGTCCTTTTCCGCGTCGATCGCTTCCGAATAGCTGTTCTCGGCCGCCGCGAGATCGCCCTTGTCCTCGTAGAGGATTCCCATCTCCCCGAATGCACCGAGCAACCGCTCGCGCTCTTCGACGACTTGCTGGAAATCGGCCAGGGCCAGGTCGAGTTCGCCCTTTTTCCTGCGAGCGACTCCACGTTCGAACAGCGCGTCCGCATTGGCTGGTTGCCGGGAAAGCAGCGCGTTGGCGTCGTCGATGGACTTGTCATAGTCCCCATGATCCAGCCATGCGCCCGCTCGAACGAGGTAGGCGCGCGTCCGCGCAGTATCCACAGTCGCCTCGCCGTCGATCAGGCTCGTACAGGCCGCAATCCTCGCCGACCGGTCCGGATTTTCGTAGCTGCACGGTCGCTTGCTGGTGCCGGGCAAGTCCTGGCTGGACGGATTGAGCACGATGATCCGATCCACGAGCGTATCGAGTTGCGCACGCACGGCAGCGTGGTCGGCGACGTCGGGGGGCTTGCGCAACCGGTCCACCGCAAGGACTTGTATGAGTCTGTTCCCGACCACGACAAACGCAATGGCCTCCGCATGATGCATGCCGTGGGATTGCAGGTCCGCCGGCACTTCGGTCGAGATCGACCAGGGCGTCTCCCGATAGACGTGCGCCTGGAAAGGATCTCCGCGCCCCGACTCCGCTACGCTGGCGGTCGGAAGTACCGGAAAGGCGGATGGATTGCCCTCGACGGGGCCTACCGGTGGCGTGTCGACCCTGATTTGGGCCCGAATGCCATCCCACTCGTGTCCATCGACGAGCTGGCCTTCGGCCTTGGCATTCACCGCCACCTCGAAGAACGGCACGTCATTTGCGGACGGATCCTCGCGCAAGGCGAGGATCCCTTCCTTCGTGAAGAAACAATCCAGCAAACGATTGTCGGAACCGATCAAGCCCTGGATATCCCGCTTTACGTCCGGATTTCCGCTACAAACCGGAACCAAGCCTCCCTCCGTGGGGAATTCGATCGTGCCGCCAACGATGGGAATCGTGAGGTGTTCGGAGACCGGAGTCGCGGTCGACAGCGTGAGCAGGAATGTGAGTAGCAAGCTCATGGTCTGGAGACATCAGGTGTGTGGATGGTCTAGTCCCGGGAATCGAAGCGGACCGGAAGCAAACCGGGACGGATCTCAGCTTTCATCCGTGCCCAAAGATGCATCGTCGTCTGCTCCTGGGAAGGTCCATGACCTCCGGAGTCCCGGGCGTGCGCTGGTCGTGCTTTCCCGATTGCCGCGACGCGGGAATCCCGTCAACCGAGGACGATGGGAATTTCCCTGGCCGCGCGTCGGGCATAGCCGCGTACTCGTACGGGAAGCCCCCTACAACGTCGAGGTCGGCTTGTCCGAGTTGGTGATGCCGGCCAGCAAGGCCTCGACCTTGCCGCGGGCGACTTCGGCTTCGGCGGATTCGGCGAATTGGACGCCGATGCCGGCGGGGCGGTTGCCCTGTGCGCCGGGTGGGGTCATCCACACGACCTTGCCGGCGACCGGCAGGCGCTCGTTGCTCTCGGGCAGGGTCATCAGCACGAAGACCTCGTCGCCGAGCGCGTAGCGCTTCGGGGTGGCGACGAAGATGCCGCCGCCCTTCACGAAGGACAGATAGGCGTTGTAGACGGCGTTCTTGTCCTTCAACGCGAGCGACAGGATGCCCTGCCGTGCACCGCCTCCACCCATCATAGGTCCGCTCCCCGGCCGATCAGCGCCTCAGTGTAACGCCGATCGATGGGGGCAGATCAATGGGGGCTGCCCAATGGGCGCGTCTCAAGCCGCGATGGCGTCGCGCCAGTCGCGCAGCAGTCCGGCGAGGGCAAGGTCGGCGCGGATCGGCGTACGCAGCAACTCGCGCGTGCGGTTGACGCTGTCGAACCAGAGCGCGAGTTTCTGCAGGTTGGCCACGCGCTGCGTGCGCCAGCCGCCCTGCGCGGCCGCGCCGAGTGCCTGCGCATGCAGGTCCGCGGCGAGGTCGGCGGCGAAGGCCAGGCGCTGTTCGGCGGATTCGTCCGCCAGCCACGCGGTGGCGACCTCGAGTGGCAGCGCGCGATCGCCCGCCAGCGCCACCAGGTCGGCGCGGACGGCTTCGCGCAGGGCGAGCAGGCCGGCGTCGATCCAGTGCGCGGCGAGGCCCGGATGGCCGCGTGCGGACGCCAGCGCGGACGCGGCGAGCGTGGCATCGAAGCCGCGCGAACGCAGCCAGTCGAGCGCGGTCGCGGCATCCGGCGACTGCAGCACGATCCGCTGGCAGCGGCTGCGGATCGTCGCCGACAGTTGCATCGGCGAGACGCAGGACAGCAGCAGGTAACGGTCGCGCATCGGTTCTTCGAGGGTCTTGAGCAGGGCGTTGGCTGCGTTGTGGTTCAGCGCCGAAGCCGGATCGACCCGCGCGACCTGCGCACCGCCGCGTTGCGGCGTCAGCGCGAACCAGGCGCCGAGGTCGCGCACCTGCTCGATCACGATCTCCTTGCGCAGGACCTTGGTCTTCTCGTTTTCTTCCAGGCCGATGTCGCGCCAGTCCGGATGCGTGCCTGCCCCGTAGAGCGTGCAATCGCGGCAATGGCCACAGGCGAGGCCGTCGACGCGTTCGCGGCACAACAACGTCCGCGCAAGCGCGTCGGCGAAGGCGCGCTTGCCGATGTGCGGCGGTCCGCAGACCAGCAGCGCGTGCGCGAGTCGACCCGACGCCAGCGCGTCGAGGGCGCGACGCAGCGGCGCATGCAGCCAGGGCGCGAGATCTCTCAGCTCCACCCGGAAATCGCCTCTTCGAGCGCGGCGAGTACGGCAGCTACCACCGTGTCCTGCGCCGCGCCGGCATCGATCACGCGGAAGCGCCACGGCTCGGCGGCCGCGCGCTGCAGGTACACCCCGCGCACGCGCTCGAAGAAATCCTCGCGCTCGCGTTCGATGCGGTCGCGCCCGCCGCCTCGCCCTGCAAGGCGCGCGTGGCCCTGGCGGACGTCGACGTCGAGCAGGAAGGTCAGGTCGGGCTTGATGCCTGCGGCCCAGCGCTCGAGCTCGGCGATCGCGCCGCCCTCGATGCCGCGGCCGCCGCCCTGGTAGGCGAAGCTGGCGTCGGTGAAGCGGTCGGAGAGCACCCACGCGCCGCGTTCGAGCGCGGGCAGCACGAGTTCGCGCACGAGCTGGGCGCGGGTGGCGAACATCAGCAGCAGCTCGGTCTCGGCGCAGACGCGGTGCGCGGGATCGAGCAACACCGCACGGATCGCCTCGCCGGTCGGCGTGCCGCCGGGTTCGCGCGCCTGCACGACTTCGATGCCGCGCGCCTCGATCGCCGCGCGGATCGCGGTCATCGCGCTGGACTTGCCGGCGCCCTCGCCGCCCTCGACGGTGATCAGCCGGCCCCTCACTGCTGCTCTTGCTTCTTGTCGCGCTGCAGCTTCACGTAGCGCGCGACCGCCGCGTTGTGCTCGGCCAGGGTCGCCGAGAACACGTGGCCGCCAGTGCCGCTGGCGACGAAATACAGGGCATCGCCCGGCTCGGGATGCATCGCCGCCGCCAGCGCCGCGCGGCCCGGCATCGCGATCGGCGTGGGCGGCAGGCCGGCGCGCGTGTAGGTGTTGTAGGGCGTGTCGACGATCAGGTCGTGGCGGGTGATGTTGCCGTTGTAACTGCCGCCCAGGCCGTAGATCACGCTCGGGTCGGTCTCGAGCTTCATCCCGGTCTGCAGGCGACGCGTGAACACGCCGGCGATCTTCGCGCGCTCGTCGGGGACGGCGGTTTCCTTCTCGACGATCGAGGCGAGGATGAGGGCATCGTCGGGCGTCTTCAGGCCCAGGCCCGGATCGCGATGGTCCCAGTCCTCGCCCAGCGCCTTGTCCATCGCCCTGGCGGCGCGCGCCAGCAGGTCGAGGTCGGTGCTGCCATTGGTGTAGGCATAGGTTTCGGGCAGGAAGCGCCCTTCCGGGTGCAGGTGCGGGCGGCCGAGCTGCTGCATCAGCGCGTTGTCGCTGGTCATCGACAGCAGGTGCTGCATGTTCGGTGCGGTCTTCAGGGCCGCGCGCAGTTCGCGCATGTTCCAGCCTTCGACGATGGTGAACTTGTACTGGATCACCTTGCCGCTGGCGATGTCGCGCAGGAGCTGCTCGGGCGTCATCGCCGGCGCGACCGCGTACTCGCCGATCTGCATCTTCGAGCGCACGCCCATCCGCGCCGCGAGCAGTTGCCATTCGAGGTCGTTGCCGTCGGTGACGCCTGCGTCGCGCAACGCCTTGACGGCGCCAGCGAGCGATTCGCCCGGATGGATCTGCATCCTGGTGGCCTGGCCGCCGATCGGCGCCTTCGTGAAGCGGTCGAAGTGCCAGTAGCCCACGCCACCCGCGACGAGGGCCGCGAGCAAGCCGAGCTTGAACAGGCTCGAGACGATGCGGGCGAACAGGCCGCGCCTGGGTTTGTCGGTCACATCGACTCCGTCGTTTCAGGTACTGGGTTCATCGGTTCAACGCAGGCAGCGGGAAATCAGGACAACGGCACGGCGGCGAATGCGGGCTCGGCGCGGGCCAGCGCGAGGCACAGCGCGCGCGTCGCGTCGCGCGTCGCCCAGCGCCGCTCCCCCAGCGCCGCCACCGGAAGAATACCGCGCACGGCATTGCAAAGGACCAGGGCCCCGGCGGATTCGACCTCTTCCCGCGACAGCGCGGTTTCGACGGCGCCAGGGACGTTCCCCAGCAGCCACGCGCGACAGGTGCCGGCAATGCCGCAGTCGGCCATCGAAGGCGTCAGCCAATGGCCGCCGCGCAGGACGAACAGGTTGGCCGAAGTCGCCGACACCACGCGGCCCGCGGTGTCGCACAGCAGGCCCTCGTGGATCGACGGGTCGCTCCATTCGCCGCGGGCGAGCACCTGTTCGAGGCGGTTGAGGTGCTTGATGCCGGCCAGGCGCGGCTGGATCGCCAGCCGCGTCTCGCACCAGCGCAGCGTCAGCCCTTGCGGCGGTGGCGCGGATGGCGCGTCCGACAGCGACATCGCGAGGGTCGGCGAAGCATCCGGAGATCGCGCATAACCACGCTCGCCGATGCCGCGCGTCACGATCAGCTTCAGCACGCCGCGCGCGCAACCGGCGACCATGGCGCCGGCCTCGGCGCGCAGGAAGTCCCGATCGGGTCCGCGGATTCCCAGCACAGCGCAGCCGCGCTCCAGTCGCCGCAGGTGCTCGTCCCACCACACCGGCTCGCCATGGTGGACCAGGACCGTCTCGAACACGCCGTCGCCGTAGGCGAGGCCGCGATCGCGCGGATCGAGCGCATCGATGCGTTCCTCGCCGCGATACAGGCGCGCGATCATGCGTCGGCGCCGAGCGCGCGCAGCAGGCCACGCGTGCTCATTCGGCGACACCGAGCGCGCGAAGAAGCCCGCGCGCCTTGGCCCGCGTCTCGTCGAGTTCCAGTGCCGCCACCGAATCGGCGACGATGCCGGCGCCGGCGCGGAACGACACCGTATCGCCAACCTGGCACAGGGTGCGGATCAGGATGTTGAGGTCCATGTCGCCGCTGCGGTCGAGGTAGCCGATCGCGCCGGTGTATTCGCCGCGGCCGACGCCTTCGAGCGCGGCAATGATCTCCATGCAACGCACCTTCGGGCAGCCGGTGATCGTGCCGCCGGGAAACACCGCGCGGATCGCCTGCGCGGGCGTGACGCCCTCGCGCAGCCGGCCGCGCACGTTGGAGACGATGTGGTGCACGTGGGCGTAGCTCTCCACCACCATCAGCTCGTCGACCTCGACGCTGCCGGGCACGCAGACGCGGCCGAGGTCGTTGCGCTCGAGGTCGATCAGCATCACGTGTTCGGCGCGTTCCTTGGGATGGCCGACGAGTTCGCGCACGCGCGCGGCCTCGTCATCGCCCGCCAGGCGCGGGCGCGTGCCGGCGATGGGGCGGGTCTCGACGATGCAGTCGCGGACACTGAGCAGGCGCTCGGGCGACGAACTCGCGATCGACCATCCGGGCTGCACGAACGAGGCCGCGAAGGGTGCGGGGTTGGCGCTGCGCAGCCGCGCGTACACCGCGCCGGGTGGCGGGGGCGATGCGAAGCGCGCCCGCCACGCGCGCGAGAGGTTGACCTGGAATACGTCACCCGCGAGCAGGTGCTCGTGGACGCGTTCGACGCCGTGGAGGAATCGCTCGGGCGCGTCGTCGTCGATCGCGAGTGGTGGTATCCACGGTACGGCGTGCCCTACGCTCGTCGCGGTCGCGTCCGCTCGGTCGGCGATGTCGCACGCGATCGCATCGAGCATGGCTTCATGCCCCGCTTCGGCAACGGCCAGCACGTTGCCGGTTCCGCGTTCGCGCAGCAGCGCCGCCGGGCAGCGCAGCGCGAGCGCGGTCGGGAGCGCATCGTCTCCGGGCGCCGGCAGCGCGAGCGTCGGCTCGATCTCCGCGACCAGTTCGTAGCCGAGGTACAGCGCCCATCCGCCGCCGAAAGGCAGCGTTTGACGTCCCTCTTCCGACGGGAGAGGGGAAAACATCGGCTGTTCGTCTTGCCACGCGGCATCGAGGGCATCGAGGAACGATCCCGCTATCGCGCGCCCGTCCAGCGTCCGCGTCCCGCGCGCATCGCGGACGATGCCGTCGCCATTGCCGACGAACAGCAGGTCCCAGCGCGCGTGCGGCGTGCCGTCGGCCACGCTCTCGAGCAGCAAGGGATAGCGTTGCGGCAGCGCCGCGTGCAATCCGAGCAGGTCGACATTCGCGCCAAGCGCGCGCACGAGTGCAGCGGGAGCGGCCGCTCGCCGCACCGTGCCGTTCCCTGCCTGCCCTTCCATCGTGGCGGAACCCTCGCCGGCCGCGGAATCGCGACGGGCCCTTGCGTTCAGATCGCGCGGAACACCAGGGTGCCGTTGGTGCCGCCGAAGCCGAAGCCGTTCGACACCGCGACGCTGATCTTCCTCTCGCGCGCGACGTTCGGCACGTAATCGAGGTCGCAGCCTTCGCCCGGGTTGTCGAGGTTGATCGTCGGCGGAATCACGCCGTTGTGGAGCGCGAGCACGCAGAAGATCGCCTCGACGCCGCCGGCGGCTCCGAGCAAGTGGCCGGTCATCGACTTGGTCGAGCTGACCATCGTCTTGTAGGCGTGATCGCCGAGCGCGCGCTTGAGCGCGAGCGTCTCGGCGACGTCGCCCAGCGGCGTGGACGTGCCGTGCGCGTTGACGTATTCGACGTCGGTCGCGGCGACCTTCGCATCGCGCATGGCGATGCCCATGCAGCGCGCCGGACCCTCGCCGTTCTCGCTCGGCGCGGTCATGTGGAAAGCGTCGGAGGTCGCACCGTAGCCGGCGAGTTCGCAGTAGATGCGCGCGCCGCGCGCTTTCGCCGATTCGTACTCCTCGAGCACGAGCACGCCGGCGCCGTCGCCGAGCACGAAGCCGTCGCGGTCGCGATCCCACGGGCGGCTGGCGCGCGTCGGGTCGTCGTTGCGGGTGGACATCGCCTTCATCGCGCAGAAGCCGCCGACCGAGGTCGGCGAAGCGCCGTACTCGGCGCCGCCCGCGACCATGATGTCGGCGTCGCCGTACTGGATCATGCGCATCGCGGTGCCGATGCTGTGGTTCGAGGTCGCGCAGGCGGAAACCGCGGAGAAGTTCGGGCCCTTGAGGCCCTTGAGGATGCACAGCTGGCCCGAGACCATGTTGATGATGGTCGAGGGCACGTAGAACGGCGAAATCTTGCGCGGGCCGCCTTCGTGCCAGGCGATCGAGGTCTTCTCGATGCCGGCGATGCCGCCGATGCCCGAGCCGATGATCGCGCCGATGCGTTCGGCGTTGGCATCGGTGACTTCCAGGCCGGCATCGGCCATCGCGTCCATCCCGGCGGCGACGCCGTAGTGGATGAACGGGTCCATCTTCTTGACGTCCTTCGGCGACACGTACTTCGTCGGCTCGAAGTCGCGCACTTCGCCGGCGATCGTGGTCGCGAAACCGGTGGTGTCGAAATGGGTGATCGGGCCGATGCCCGAGCGACCGTTGACGATGCTCGCCCAGGCCGACGCCAGGTCGTTGCCGACCGGCGAAATGATGCCCATGCCCGTGATCACGACGCGACGATGACTCATCCGATCCTCCGCTGCGCGCCTGTGCGGATCTGCCGCCGCGACGCGCGTCTTCCGTACCGAGCGCAGAGCCGCGACACGCGGTGCGCCAACTTGTAGGAGCACAGGGCCGCTACGCGCGGTTGCGCCACTTTGCAAAAGCACAAGGCCGCGACACGCGGCCTTGTGCATGATTCATTGCGACTGGCTCATCGCCCTGTTCTCCCGCGGAAGTCAGGCCGCGGGCGGCCCGGCTTCGTCCGGGACCGACCGATCAGGACTTGACGTGGGCCTTCACGTAGTCGATCGCCTGCTGCACGCTGGTGATCTTCTCCGCGTCCTCGTCCGGGATCTCGCACTCGAACTCCTCTTCCAGCGCCATCACCAGCTCGACGGTGTCGAGCGAATCCGCGCCGAGGTCGTCCACGAACGAGGCGTTGTTGGTGACATCCTCTTCCTTGACGCCCAGCTGCTCGACGACGATCTTCTTGACGCGTTCTTCGATGGTGCTCATGTGTGACCCTCAAGGTGTAGGAATGCCGGCCGGCATGGCCGCGTATTGTAGTGGAAACCCGCGCGCGCAACATCCCGAGCGGATACGCGGGCGTATGCGCTCCGTGAAGCGGTTCAAGGCATGTACATGCCGCCGTTGACGTGCAGCGTCTCGCCGGTGATGTAGGCCGCCGACGGGCCGGCGAGGAAGGCGACCGCCCTGGCGATGTCGCTGGCGTCACCGAAGCGGCCGAGCGCGATCTGCGACAGCATCGCCTTCTTGCCCTCTTCCGGCAGCGCGCGGGTCATGTCGGTGTCGATGAAGCCCGGCGCGACCACGTTGACGGTGATGCCCCGCGAGCCGATCTCGCGCGCCAGCGACTTGCTGAACGCGATGATGCCGGCCTTGGCCGCCGCGTAGTTCGCCTGTCCCGGGTTGCCGGTCAGGCCGATCACCGAGGCGATGTTGATGATGCGGCCCTTGCGCGCCTTCATCATCGCGCGCATCACCGCTTTCGAGGTGCGGAAGACCGAGGTCAGGTTGGTGTCGATGATCGCCTGCCAGTCCTCCTCCTTCATCCGCATCAGCAGGTTGTCGCGGGTGATGCCGGCGTTGTTGACGAGGATGGAGATGGGGCCGGATTCCTTCGCGACGGCATCGATCAGCGCGTCGATCGCGGCGCCGTCGGTGACGTTGAGCATGCGCCCTGCACCACCGTGCGCGGAAAGGCGCTCGCCGATCGCGGCCGCGCCGGCTTCGGTGGTCGCGGTGCCGATCACCTTCGCGCCCTGCGCCGCGAGTTCGTCCGCGATCGCCGCGCCGATGCCGCGGCTGGCGCCGGTGACGAGGGCGACCTCGCCTGCCAGGGGTTGCTGCGTGTTCATGCCTTGAATTCCTCGAGTGCGATGCCGAAGTCGGAAGGCGTGCCGATCGCACGGGCGTCGAGCGCGCGGTCGATGCGCTTGATCAGGCCGGAAAGCACCTTGCCGGGGCCGCATTCGACCACCTGCGCGATGCCGCGATCGCGCAGTTCCTGCACGCAGCCGGTCCATTGCACGGGTTGGTAGAGCTGGCGCGCGAGCGCATCGCGGATCGCCGGCAGGTCGTCGAAACTGCGCACGTCGGCGTTCTGCACGACCGCGATCGACGGCACGCGCCAGGCGAGCGACGCCATGCGCGCGGCGAGCTTGTCCGCTGCGCCGCGCATCAGCGCGGTGTGCGAAGGCACCGACACCGGCAGCTTCACCGTCTTGCGCACGCCGCGCTCGGCGAGCATCGCCAGGGCGCGATCCACCGCCGCCGCGTGGCCGGCGATCACGGTCTGGCCAGGACTGTTGTAGTTGGCCGGCGCGACGATTTCATCGCCGGCGACGTGCTCGCAGATCTCGGCGATCAGGTCGTCCTCGGCGCCGAGCACCGCGGCCATCGCGCCGACACCCGCCGGCACCGCCTCCTGCATCAGCCGACCGCGCTCGCGCACGAGGGCGGCCGCGTCGTGCAGCGACAGCGCATTGGCCGCTACCAGGGCCGTGTATTCGCCGAGGCTATGCCCCGCGAGCAGCGCGGGCCGCGCACCGCCGGCCGCATGCCAGGCGCGCCATGCGGCGATGCCCGCGGCGAGCAGGGCCGGCTGGGTGAATTCGGTGCGGTTGAGCTCGGCATCCGGACCGTCCTGCGACAACGCCCAGAGATCGACGCCGGCGCCGTCGGAGGCCTCCGCGAAGGCTTCGCGCACCTGCGGATTCACGGCGGCGAGTTCGGCCATCATGCCGACTGCCTGCGATCCCTGTCCGGGAAACACGAAGGCGAGCTTCGGGGAAACGGAGTTGGCTGACATCGGGCCTGATGATGGATGCGGGGAAAGGCCGCCATTGTAAGCGGCATCGCGCAAGAACGTCTCGATCGACCTGCTGGACGAAGCCGTGAAGCATCCGCGAGCGGCGTGGAGCGTGACCACACAGGTAGCGAACGCGCTTCTCCTGGGCCGCTCAGCGCGATCGCGAGGAAGCCATCGACGAGCCAGCGGGCCTCACGGGTGCGAAACCGGTTCGGCGCGCGGCATCGATCCGGCCTGATGCTGCGGATGATCGCGCAGGAGCTGCTGCAGCGGGACCCTCGGCACCGCGGCGATGTCGAAGTTGAGGAAGGCCAGCAACAGTTGCAAGCCCACCAGCAGCGGCAGCGCGGCGAGCATGACGGTACCCGCGGACGCCGTGGTGTGCAGCGATGCGGCATGGATCCAGGACAGGCTGCCGAAGACCGCGCCGAAGACCGTGAGGATCAGGCCGAAGACCAGCTCGAACGAGGCGACCGACATGTCGCGCAGGTAGTAGCCGTAGAAGATCCGCTTCAGGAAGTTGAGCACGTGCTTGCCGGCGAACTCGAACAGCGCACGCGCGATCCGCAGGCTGCTTTCCTCGTCGCCGTAGTGCGCGTCCATCGGCACGTCGACGACCACCGCGCGGGCGAGGTTGAGCCGGAACAGCATGTCGGATTCGAAGAAGTAGCGCTGGCTGATCTTCTCGAAGGGAAGCTTGGCCGCGGTCAGGCTGTCGATCGCGGTGTAGCCGTTGGTGGGATCGAACAGGTTCCAGTAGCCGCTGGACAGCTTGGAAAGCAGGGACAGCGCCGCATTGCCGAAGGTGCGCAGCCATGGCATCTGCTGCACGCCGCGCAGGTCGAAGAAACGGTTGCCCTTGCTGTAGTCGGCGATCCCGGCGGCGATCGGACGCACCAGGCGCGCCAGCATGGCCGGATCCATCTGCCCGTCGCCATCCATCTTCACGATGATGTCCATGCCGTCGTCGATGGCGCGACGGTAGCCGCGCAGCGTGGCGCCGCCCACGCCGAGGTTGCGCTCGTTCACGATCACCACCACGCGCGGATCGCGGCACTCGTCGCGCACGAGTTGTCCGGACTGCTCCGGGCAGGCGTCGTCGACGACGTAGATGCGCGCGACCTCCGGCCCGATGCCGGCGATCACGCCCTGGACGTGCCGCCGCACCCGGTGGCAGGGAATGACAACCGCGATCTTGAGCGCCGAATCCATGGACGATCCCGAAGTCCTCCATGGGAGAAGGACCTGGACGGATTATTGCTTGAAACAGCGTCGGCCATCGCCCCGGGGATCCATGCCGGACACGAAGTCCGGGCCAGCAACGGGATCAGTAGCGCAGCAGCGCCGAGCCCCAGGTGAAGCCGCCGCCGAAGGCTTCCAGCAGCAATAGCTGGCCGCGCTGGACCTTGCCCGAGCGCACGGCTTCGTCGAGGGCCAGCGGCACCGAGCCGGAGGAGGTGTTGCCGTGGCGATCCACGGTCACGATCACGCGCTCCATCGGCATGTCCAGGCGCTTGGCGGTGGCCTGGATGATGCGCAGGTTGGCCTGGTGCGGGATCAGCCAGTCGATCGCGTGGCGATCGATGTTGTTGGCGGCGAGGGTCTCCTCGACGACCGCATCGAGGGTTTTCACCGCGACCTTGAAGACCTCGTTGCCGGTCATCAATACGCGTACGCCGGCGTTCTTCTCGTCGTGCTTGAAGCCCGCCGAGACGCCGACCGGATTCCACAGCAGTTGCTTGTAGGCGCCGTCGGCGTGCATGTGGGTGGAGATGATGCCGGTCTCTTCGTCGGCCTTGAGCACCACCGCGCCGGCGCCGTCGGCGAACAGCACGCAAGTCGCGCGGTCCGACCAGTCGAGCATGCGCGTGAGCGTCTCGGCGCCGATCACCAGCGCGGTCCTGACCGTGCCGGCGCGGATGAACTGGTCGGCGATCGAGAGCGCGTACATGAAGCCCGAGCAGGCGGCATTGACGTCGAAGGCCATGCAGCCGTTCGCGCCGAGCTTGTGCTGCACGAGGCAGGCGCTGGACGGGAAGATCAGGTCGGGCGTGGTGGTGCCGACCACGATCAGCTCGATCTCGGACGCGGCCACGCCGGCGGCTTCGAGCGCGCGAAGGCCGGCCTCGTAGCCGAGGTCGCTGGTGGTCTGGCCCTCGGCCGCGATGTGGCGCTGGCGGATGCCGGTGCGCTCGCGGATCCATTCGTCGCTGGTCTGGACGAACTGCGCGAGGTCGTCGTTGGTCAGCACCTTCTCGGGCAGATAGCTGCCGGTGCCGGCAATGCGCGAGTACACGCGCTGCGACGGTTGCGTCACCACGTTCTCCTGTCGAAAAGCGGTCGAGACATCGTTGCGGTGGGCAGCCGAAGCATTAGCTCTACTGCGCTGTCGGGTTCGATGCCATCGCGCTGGCGCGCGAACTGTTGCTAAGCTCGGCCTTCCCGGCCTCGCCAAGCAACCTCGCCGCGGGCTCCTGCCCGCGGCCTTCGCACTCGCATGCGATGCCGTTAAGGCATCGCATAAGCGCAAGTGCTCAGTCGTCGATTTCGACGGCGTTCTTCGGCTCGATCACCTGGCGGCCGCGGTAGTAGCCGTCCTTGGTGATGTGGTGGCGGATGTGGGTCTCGCCGCTGGTCTTGTCGGTCGAGAGCTGCTTCGCGCTCAACGCGTCGTGCGCCTGGCGCATGCCCTTGCGGGAAGGGGAAACGCGGGATTTCTGGACTGCCATGGTGTATCTCCGAATGTTCGACCGGTCGGATCAGGACCGGTCGCGTTGCCTGTTCTGTTTCATCGTCGCCAGCACCGAGAACGGATTCTCGCGTGCGGGTGTTGCATCCGTCACCGCGCCACCATCCGACGACGCCGGCCAGTTCGACTCGACCGGATCGCTGGCGGGGTCGACCGGCACCACCGGCAGGGCGAGGATCAATTCGTCCTCGACCAGGTCCAGCGGGCGGATCGTGCCTTCGGAATCGAGCAGCAGCGCTTCGTACTCTTCCGGCAACGACTCCTCCTGTCCTTCGCTCGTCAGCAGCGCCAGCTTCTGCGCCACCCGAACCGGCAGCAGGAAACGCCGCAGGCTGCGCTGGCAGGCCAGCGGCAGCTCCGCTTGCGCGCGGATCTCGACCCCGGGAACGCCGAGCGTTCCGCGACCGAACTCCAGCACGTAATGGCACTCGCCTTCCGGCTGCTCCAACGCCTCGCACAGGCGCGGCATCGACTTCAGCGGCACCGAGCCCTCGAACGAACGCTGCGCCGCCACCGCGCGCCATGCATCCAGTGTTTCGGGCAAGCCGGCGGACATAAGCGTGCAAGGATACGGGCTTACGCGATTTCCTGTCAATTAAAACGGCTCCGCGACGCCCCTGGTTTGCAGCGTTTCCGGCCCGGGTGCAGACTGGCGGAATAGCCGGAGGTTCGACGTGGGTTCCATCCTGCTCATCCCGATCCTGCTTGTCCTCGTTGGCGGCGCGGCCCTCTGGGGGATCGCCAGGGGGCGGCGACGACAGCGCACCCTGACGCGGATCATGGACGACGCCGACGCGGTCGAGACCCTGCTCAGGCGCACGCGCGACAAGATGGGCGCGATGCAGACCGTGGTCGGCCGCATGCCCGCCGACATTTCCGCCGAGGCGCGCGCCTCGCTGGACAGCGACGCGCGCCTGCAGGCCGGTTTCCGCGACCTGCTGCAGCACCGCATGTGGCTGCAGCAGAACGTCGAGACCGCCAGCCAGGAATCGCTCGACGAGGCCGCCGCGGCCCTGGAACGCGCCAAGGCGCGGATCGCCGCCGAACTCGACCGCCTCGACAACGCCGGCGCCGAGCTCGATTCGGCCACCGGCGCGGCGATCGAGGCAGCCGTACGCGAGCCGCCCGCGCTGCGTCGCGGCAGCCGCTGAGGCGCCCCGATTTTGCTGATCCTCGCGTCGACCTCGATCTACCGGCGGCAACTCCTCGATCGCCTCCGCCTGCCCTATGCCGTCGAGGCACCGGGCGTCGACGAAGCTCACTTCCCCGACGAGACGCCCACGGCGCTGGCCGGGCGCCTGGCGCGAGCGAAAGCCGAGGTGGTTGCGCAGCGCCATCCCCAGACCTGGGTGATCGGCTCCGACCAGGTGGCCGAGCGCGACGGCCAGCCGCTGGGCAAGCCCGGCGACCACGAACGCGCGGTAGCGCAACTGCGCGCCGCATCGGGCAGGACCTTGCGTTTCCACACGGCGGTCTGCCTCCGCTGCGTGGGTTCCGACGCGGCACTCACGCACATCGACCTCACCGAGGTGCGTTTCCGCACGCTCGACGACGCGACGATCGAACGCTACCTGCGCGCCGAGCAGCCCTACGATTGCGCTGGCAGCTTCAAGTCGGAGGGACTGGGCATCGCCCTGTTCGAATCGATCCGCAACGACGACCCCACCGCCCTGGTCGGACTGCCGATGATCGCGCTCGCGCGGATGCTGCGCGAAGCCGGCTTCGCGCTTCCGTAGTAAGCGGCCGGCACCGCTTCGTCAGCGGCTGACGCGGATCGTGCGGTTCTCGAGGACGCGCACGCGCCCGTCGTTCCCGGTCACGCGCAGGGCCAGTTCATGCCAACCCGGCACGATGCCGGTCAGATCCGGATGCGCGTCGAAGCCGACGTCGGGTTGTCGCGGATCGTCGCTGCCGGGCCATTGCGAACGTACTTCCACGTCCTCGATGCC
This sequence comes from Lysobacteraceae bacterium, assembly GCA_036496805.1. Lineage (GTDB taxonomy): Bacteria > Pseudomonadota > Gammaproteobacteria > Xanthomonadales > Xanthomonadaceae > SZAS-103. The sequence continues at coordinate 226,578 of DASXKN010000029.1, read as the reverse complement.
ATAGCGTGCGAGGGCGACGCTGCGACCATCCAGCAACACTTCGACCCTGGCCACGCCAACGCCATCCTGAGATGCCCAGCCGGCGACCTCGAGCGCGCCTGACACCCGGGCATCGGGCAACGGCGAGCGCAGGAAGGCGAACGAAGGATAGGCGCAGCGTCCCGTGGCTCCAGGATCGCGCCGATAGAACAGGAAATGCTGGCGTCCTTCGTCCAGCGCGACCTCGCCCGCATCGGTCATGCCGGGGAACAGAGCACACAGATGACGGCTCCAGGGTTCGCGTGCCTCGGGGTGCAGCGCCTCCTCGTCGACGACCAGCAGGACCGGACGGCCTGCCAGCGCGGGAACGGCGCTTTCGTCGCGTCCCCAGATCGCGAGTTGCACGGCGCGCCCGTGCTTGGCGTCGAGCCGATGGTCGAGGCTGATCACGCGACGGCTGCCGGCGAGCGCGAACTCGAGCTTGGCGGCGAGCATGAAGTCGTCCGCGACCGCCACGGTATCGGCGGGCATCGCCAGCAATCGCTGCCGGGCCGCATCGGTCGCGGCATCGTCGGCGACGAACATCTTCGGCCGGAAGCCGATGCGTTCGAGCCAGGCATCGCCGCCCGGCACGACCAGCAGGGTCGCGAACGACCAGAGTGCGACGCACAGCAAGCCGTTGCTGGCGACGATCCACGCCGACCAGCGCGGATGGCCGCCTTCGCGCAGCAGCCAGGGCAAGGCGACCAGCGCCAGCAAATAGGCCGACAGCGGCCAGTGGAAGGACACCCGCTGGATGTCCACGAACGGAGCAAGGCCGACGAACAGTGCGAGCGGCAGTCCGGCAGCGCCCAGCAGCAGCATCCAGCGCGAATCGTGGCGTCGCTTCCACGCCTGCCACAGCACCCAGGCGATGCCGGCATACAGCAGCGGCCCGGTGAGCAGGGGCTGTGCCATTTGCAGTTCGAGGCCGTGGAGGTGGAAGCGCCAGGGATGACGGTCGACGAACTGGAAGCGCAGGGCCGCCGCGTGCTCGTCGAAATTGAACAGCGCGACCGGCAGCCATGCCACCGCGCCGCAGGCGAGCGCAGCCAGAACGCGCCCATTCCGCAGCAGGGCCCGCCCCTCGCGCGAAGCCAGCAGGCCGACCGCACCGCCGGCGAGCGCGATGAGGAAGCGGTAGTGGCTCGTCGCGCCCATCGCCAGGCCGATGGCCAGTTGCACGCAGGCGGCCGCGGTCACCCCTTCGAGCAAGCCAAGGCAGGCATCGAAGGTGAGCAGGGTCGCGAACATCAACGGCACGTCGGGCAGCGCAAGCAGCCCCGCCGTGGATGCCAGCGGCAGCAGCAACACGCAGATCCCGGCACGCCAGCCGGCTTCCTCGCCCAGCCATCGCCGCGCGATCCGCACGCCCAGCCACGGGGTCGCCGCGCCCAGCAGCAGGAACGGCCAGCGCAGGCCGATCAGGCTGTCGCCGCCGACCATCGTGCCCAGCCGCGCCAGCCAGGCGGTCAGGCCGGGTAGATCGGAATACGCCCATGCCGGTTGCCGGCCTTCCAGCCAGTACCAGGCCTCGTCGCTGAAGATCGGCAACGAGCACGCCAGCCAGACCTTGAGCAGCAGCAGAATCAGCCAGGACGTGAGGAACGCCCGCCGCGGCCTCAACGCCATCGTTGCACCGCATCGCGATAGACTCGACCCACGGCAGCCACCGGCATCGCGCATGCACGCCCAGACCAGGAATCCCGCCATCCTAACCGAGCCCGCGCGCACCGCCCTGACGGCGGCCATCGCCCAGGTGAACCGGCTCGTGCTCGGCAAGCCGCACGAAGTGCGCCTGGCTTTCGCCTGCCTGCTCGCGGGCGGACACCTGCTGATCGAGGACCTGCCCGGACTGGGCAAGACCACGCTCGCACACGCGCTGGCTGCAACCGTGGGGCTGGAATTCCAGCGCAGCCAGTTCACCTCCGACCTGCTGCCTTCGGACATCCTCGGCGTGTCGGTATTCGACCAGACCCAGCAGCACTTCCGCTTCCACCCCGGCCCGATCTTCACCCAGTTGCTGCTCGCCGACGAGATCAACCGCGCGCCGCCGCGCACGCAGAGCGCACTGCTCGAGGCGATGGCCGAGCAGCAGGTCACGGTCGACGGCACGACCCACGCGCTGCCGCAACCTTTCCTGGTGATCGCCACCCAGAACCCGGTCGACCTCGCCGGCACCTACCCCCTGCCCGACTCGCAGCTCGACCGCTTCCTGCTGCGGCTGACGCTCGGCTATCCCGACAGCCGCGCCGAGCGCGAGATGCTGGCCAGCGAAGACCGCCGCGAGCTGATCGCGCAATCCAGGCCGCAATTGCAGTCGGATGAAGTGATCGCGCTTCGCGAAGCGACCCTGCGCGTGCACGCCAGCGAGGCGTTGATCGCCTACGTGCAGGAACTGCTGGCGCAGAGTCGCCGCCAGCCCGGGGTCAAGGTCGGACTGTCGCCGCGCGCCGGGCTCGCCCTCCTGCGTGGCTCGCGGGCGCAGGCGCTGATCGCCGGACGCGACCATGTCGTCCCCGACGATGTGCAGTCGCTGTTCATCGAGATCGCCTCGCACCGCCTCGTGCCCGAGGGCGACGACGACAGCCGCGACCGCCTGGCCAAGGCCATCCTGCACGCGGTGGCGGTGGACTGAGGCGATGCTCGCCGCGCTGCGCACGCGGACGCTCGGCTGGATCCGCCCGCGCGGTCCGGAGATGCTGCCGATCGCGCTGCACCGGCGCCGCATCTACATCCTGCCCACCGGCTTCGGGATGTTCTGCGGCGTGCTGATGGGCACGATGCTGCTGGGCGCGTTGAACTACAACAACAACCCGGCGCTGCTGCTGGGTTTCCTGCTCGCGGCGACGGCGCACCTGAGCCTGCATGCGACCAACATGTCGCTGAGCGGAATCCGCCTGCTCGACGCGCGTGCCTTGCCGGTGCATGTCGGCGATCCGCTCCCGCTCGAGCTGCGCTTCGATGCCCTGCGCGCGCGTCCACGCAACGGCCTGGTGCTGGCGCTCGAGGACGCGAGCGCGGTGTTCGCACTGCCCGCCGCCGATGTCGTGCAGGTCGAACTCGCGCTGCCCACGAGCGTGCGCGGCTGGCTGCGAACCGGAAGGCTGAAGATTTCGACCACGCAGCCGCTCGGGCTTTCGCGCGCGTGGGGGTATTTCTGGCCGGAGCTGAAGCTGCTGGTGTATCCGGCGCTGGAAGCGCATGCGCCGCCGCTGCCGACCCACGAAGGCATGGGCGCGCGCAGCCGCGTGCGTTCGCAGGGCGAGGAGCCGCACCACCTGCGCGACTACCACGTCGGCGATCCGCCGCGGCAGGTCGCGTGGAAGGCGTCGGCGCGCATGGGGAAATTGCTGGTGCGCGAATACGAGACCCGCACCGACCTCGACCTGCGGCTCGACTGGGATGCGCTGTCGAGCCTTCCCCTGGAGACGCGCATCAGCCGGCTCGCGCGCTGGGTGGTCGAAGCCGACCGGCTCAACTCACGTTACCTGCTCGTGCTGCCCGGCCAGAGCCTGGGTCCGGCGCAGGGCCATGCCCACCGGCACGCCTGCCTGCAGGCCCTGGCATTGATGCCCCATGGCTAGGAAACCCTCGCCCGCGCTGGATCGTCGCAGCAAGGTCTGGTGCCTCGCGGCAGGACTGGCCTGCGCACTGCCGCTGCTGCGGCTGATGCCCGGCTGGCTCGCAGTGGCCCTGCTCGGGATGAGCGTGCTGATCACGACGATCGCCTGGCGTCGTCCCGCGCCGCTGGCCTTGCGCCTGCTGCTGACTTTCACCCTGCTCCTGCTGGTGATGTACGCCTTCGGCTTCCGCATCGGCCGCGACACCGCGGCCGCGCTGCTGCTGGCGATGCTGATGCTCAAGCCGATCGAACTGGCTACCCTGCGCGACGCGCGCAGCCTGATCGGATTCGCCCTGTTCGCGCTGTTTTCCGCGCTGCTGCTCGACCAGGGACCGACCACCCTGGTCCTGGCCCTGCCGGCCGCGGCGATGGCCTTCGGCGCCTGCGCGCGCATGGCCGATGCCGAAGTCGGCCTGACCAGTGCCGGCCTGGACTGGAAGCGCGTGCTGGTGATCCTGGGCCTGTTCGCCATGGCGACGCCGGTCGCGCTGGCCGGCTTCTGGCTGTTCCCGCGCCTGCCCAGCCCGCTCTGGGGCGTGCCCGACGTGGCCCGGGCCAAGGTGGGCATCGGCGACGACATGGCTCCGGGCGACTGGCTCGACATCCTCGTGGACGACACGCCGGCCTTCCGCGCGCACTTCGAGGGACCGACGCCGCCGCAGGAATCGCTTTACTGGCGCGGCGTGGTGATGTGGAACTTCGACGGGCGCGCATGGACGCAGGCCGAGTGGCCACGCGCCCAGGCGCCGGCTTCGGAAGTGCCGTCGGGTCGACCGATCCGCTACCGGATCGATCTCGAACCGACCAACAAGCACTACCTGTTCGCGCTCGACCTGCCGCAGGCGCCGCCGGACGATTCCCACATGGCGCAGGACCTCACGCTGACGGTCGAGCAGCCGATCAGCGGCCTGCGCACCTACGCCGCGACCTCGGCGAAACCCTTGCGCTTCGATGCGAATCTCAGGCCGGAGATCCGTGCCGTCGCCCTGCGCCTGCCTGCCGGCTACGATCCCAGGGCGCGCGCGCTCGCGCGCCAGTGGCGCGGCGAGGCGGGGAATGACGACGTCGCCATCGTCCGCCGCGCGCTCGACATGTTCCATGCCGGTTTCAGCTATTCGCTCGCCGCGCCGCCACTGGGCCGCGACAGCGTCGACGAGTTCCTGTTCGACACGAAAATAGGATTCTGCGAGCACTTCAGTTCGTCGTTCACGTTCCTGATGCGCGCGGCCGGCATCCCGGCGCGCGTGGTGACCGGTTACGTCGGCGGTTACTACAACCGGATCGGCGATTTCCTGCTCGTCCGGCAGTCGGACGCGCACGCCTGGTCGGAGGTGTGGCTGCGCGGCCGCGGCTGGGTACGGGTGGATCCGACCGCGGCGGTCGCGCCCGAGCGCGTGTTCCGGCATGCGGCGCAGAACACCCAGGGCGGCGATGGCGAAACCGCGATCGGCCAGCTCTACGACGTCGGCGACTGGGTCCGCAAGGGCTGGAACGATTTCGTGCTCGGTTTCGACACGATGCGCCAGATCTCGCTGCTGTCCTCGCTGGGCATGCGCGACGCCGACAGTCGCACTATGGTGGTCGTGTTCGCGGCCGTCACGATCAGCCTGCTGCTGGTGATCGGAGCCTTCCAGCTTCGCGACCGTGCCCCGCGCCGCGATCCGTTGCTGCGTGCATGGGACCGCTTCACCCGGCGGCTCGCGCAGGCGCATCTGCGCAAGCTCCCGCACGAGCCGGCACTGACCTGGGCACGCCGCGTGTCGCCCCTGCTGGCCGACCACGGCGAGCGGGTGTCCTCGCTCAGCCAGCGTTTCGCCAGCTCGCGCTACGCTCCCGACGCAACGGACGAGCGCGAGCGGCAGGCATTGATTCGCGACTTGCGCGCGTTCCGGATCAGGCAGCCATCGCGTCCATGACGCCAGGAGTTGGTCATGCAGGAGTCCGCCATGCAAGCTTCCGCATCCAGGCCAGGACGATCGAGTTCGAACCGTCTCCTCGCACATCGCCTCCTCGCCGCATCGCTGACGGCCTTCGCGCTGGGTGGTTGCGCGACGATCCCGCAACCCCTGCAGGGCCAGTTCTCCGCGGTCGATCCGGGGACGGCGGCCGCACAGGACGCAACCGGCCAGAGCGTGCGCTGGGGTGGCACGATCGCCACCGTCGAGACGCTCGCGGGACAGACCTGCTTCCAGCTCGTCGCGCGGCCGCTGGATTACGAGAGCCGGCCGATCCTCGGCGCGGACCGCTCCGAAGGGCGTTTCATCGCCTGCCGGCAGGGCTTCTACGAGCCGCAGGTGTTCGCGACCGGGCGCAGCCTCACCGTCACCGGCCACGTGACCGGCTACGAATCGCGGCGCGTCGGCGAATACGACTATCGCCAGCCGAGGATCGCCGCGGACGTGATCTACCTGTGGCCGAAGGTCGAGCGCGTCGACGTGGTGTACGGCTACGACCCGTTCTTCCCGCCGTACCCGTGGCCGGGTCCGTGGTGGCGGCGCTGGTGACGCCGCCGCATCGGCGCGTTCAGCCGAACACGTTCAACCGATCATGTTCAACCAAACCCGCCGCGCAACGGACCGCCGCCCAGCAGGTGCAGGTGGACGTGGTAGACGGTCTGCCCACCGTCGCGATTGCAGTTGAACACCGTGCGGTAGCCGCTTTCGGCGAAGCCCTCGCGCTTCGCATATGCGGCTGCGGCGAGCACGAGCTTGCCGATCAGCGCGGCATCTTCCGGCCCGAGGTCGTTGAGCGTCGCGACCGGCTTGCGCGGCACGAACAGCACGTGCACCGGCGCCTGCGGATGGATGTCGCGGAACGCGACCATGTCCGCGTCTTCGTAGACGATGTCGGCGGGGATTTCGCGGCGGATGATCCTGTCGAAGAGGGTGTCGGTCATGGGGCGAGGCTGCGCTCAGTCGGCCATCTCGATCTCGGACTGCTTCGCCGGAACGACGAAGTTGGTGTCGATCTCGACGTGGTAGACCACCTCGGGTTCGACCTGCTCGAGCGAAACCAGCGAACCGACATTGCCGGTGTGTTCGCCGGCGAGGATCGTGACGAGGTCGTCGGGTGCGAAGCCCACGCCGGGCACGGGCTGGCCGGCGCGCCAGGCATTGACGATGTCGGGAGAAGGTGCGGCCATGTCAGTCGGTGACCTCGCTGCGCGACCCGAAGGCATGCGATAGGGTACCGCGATCGATGTATTCCAGCTCGCCCCCCAGCGGAACGCCGTGGGCGATGCGGCTGGGACGGACCTTGTGCTGGCGGGCGAGCTGGGCGAGGTAGTGCGCGGTCGCCTCGCCTTCCACGGTCGGATTGGTGGCGATGATCAGTTCGCGCGTCTCGCCCTCGGCCAGGCGCGCGGCGAGCCGGTCGAGGCCCAGCTCGCGCGGACCGATGCCATCCAGCGGCGACAGCCGGCCCTGCAGGACGAAGTACAGGCCGCGATAGCCGGTGGCCTGCTCGATCGCCAGCCGGTCGGCGGGCGACTCGACCACGCACAACAAGCTGGCATCGCGCGAGCCGCTGCCGCAGATCGCGCACAGCTCGGATTCGCTGAAGTCGCGGCAGCGCGCGCAATGGCGGATGTTCTCCATTGCCCTGCCGAGCTGCTGCGCGAGCCGGCGGCCGCCGTCGCGGTCGCGTTCGAGCAGATGGTAGGCCATGCGCTGCGCCGACTTCTGGCCGACACCGGGCAGGCAGCGCAACGCCTCGATCAGTTGTTCCAGCAGCGGGGCGGTGCTCAGAAGCCCATCCCCGGCGGCAACTGCAGGCCGGCGGTCGCGGCCGACGTGCGCTTGGCGGTCTCGGCGTTGGCATTGGCTACGGCATCGTTGAACGCGGCGGCGATCAGGTCCTCGAGCATGTCGGCATCGTCCATCACCGACGGATCGATGCGCACGCGGCGGCATTCGAACTTGCCGGTGATCGTCACCGCGACCATGCCGCCGCCGGACTGGCCGTTGATCTCGAGCGTGGCCAGCTCCTCCTGCACGCGCTTGAGGTTGTCCTGCACGCGCTGGGCCTGCTGCATCAACTGGGCGATGTTTCCACGCATGGCTTGTGTCGTCCTCTGGTGATGGGGTTACGCGCTTCGGTCTTGCGGGAGTTCCGCATGCGGGTCTGTTTCCCGACTGCCTGGAGCGCTTGGGCCACGCTTTCCCGCGTGGCTGGGCTGGTTCTCAATTGTCTTCGGTTGGGCGGATCGAATCGGGCACGAGCTTCGCGCCGAATTGCTGCATGTAGCGCCGCACGGTCGGATTGTCGTTGAAATCGCTTTCGGCCTTCGCCTGGCGTTCGTCACGCGCGCGGGCGTTGCGCGCGTGCAGGTTGTCCTCGCCCGCGTCGGCGCGCGCGAAAACGATCTTCGGGACACTCCCCAGCGAACCTGCGAACGCATCCGCGAGCTTGCCGACCAGGGCATCGCTGCACAGGTGCTCGAATCCGTCGGGCAACGCCAGCGTCAGCACGCCGTCGGCGTGGGCGACGAAGCTCGCATGCGCGGCCAGATCGCGCGCCGGACCCTTGAGACCGGATTCGGCGATGACCGCCATCCAGTCCTCGGCATCGCGCAGCGATCGCGGCGGGGAAACAGGCCGGGCCGCGGGGGGCGGGACCGACGCCTCCATGGGCGCAGCGGTGGCCGCTGCAATCGATGGCTCACGCACGGGCGTGGCCATGCGTTGCGTCGCCGACACTGCCGGGGCGCTGCTGGGGTTTCCGGAGCGCACGGGTGTTGCCGTTGCGGTTTGTGGTGGCGCCGGAAAAGCGCGCACCGGAGCATTCGGTTTCTGCTGGGTCAGTGGCGCTGTGCCCTCGACAACTTCGGTTGGCCGGAACGCCAGCATGCGCAGCAGGCTCATCTCGAAACCGGTGCGCGGGCTCGGTGCCAGCGGCAGGTCGCGACGGCCCGCGACCGCCATCTGGTACCAGAGCTGCACGAGTTCGGGCGACAGGCCTGCGGCGAGCCCGGCGATGTCGATGTCGTCGGCTTCATCGTCGGCCACGCCCGGCACGAGCTGGCGCAACTGGATGCGGTGCAGGCTCGCGGCAACGGCGTCGAGTACCTGGCCGAAGTCGGGCGAGAAGCCTGCCAGCAGGTCGATCTCGCGCATCAGCGCGGCGCCGTCGGAAGCCGCCAGCGCCACCAGCAGCGCGCCCACGCGCGTGCGATCGACGGTGCCGAGCATGGTCCGCACGCCGGTTTCGTCGAGTGCTCCGGCCGTATAGGCGATCGCCTGGTCGAGCAGCGACAGGCCATCGCGCAGGCTGCCGTCGGCGCCATGCGCAAGCAGCGCGATCGCGCCGGCTTCCGAAGGCAGGCCTTCGGCGACGAGGATCTTCTCCATCTGCCCGCGGATCTGCGCCTCGTCGAGGCGCTTGAGGTTGAACTGCAGGCAGCGCGAGAGCACGGTCACCGGCAGCTTCTGGGGATCGGTCGTCGCCAGCAGGAACTTCACGTGCGCCGGCGGTTCCTCCAGCGTCTTGAGCAGGGCGTTGAACGCCGGCTTGGAGAGCATGTGCACCTCGTCGACGAGGTACACCTTGGTGCGGCCGCGCGAAGGCATGTACTGCGCGTTCTCGATCACCTCGCGGACATCGTCCACGCCGGTGTTCGACGCGGCATCGATCTCCAGCAGGTCGACGAAACGGCCGGCATCGATGTCCAGGCAGGTCGAGCACTCGCCGCAGGGTTCGGCGCCCTGCCCGCGCTCGCAGTTCAGGCTCTTGGCGAAGATGCGCGCGATCGTCGTCTTGCCGACGCCGCGCGTGCCGGTGAACAGGAAGGCGTGGTGCACGCGGCCGCTGGTGAGCGCATTGGTCAGCGCGCGCACGACGTGTTCCTGCCCCACGAGTTCGGCGAAGCGCCGCGGGCGCCATTTGCGGGCGAGGACGAGATACGACATGCGGATTCCGGCAGGGACGTCGCCATTGTGCCAAGCCTGTCCAGCGGGGCCAAGCACCGCAGTGGTACGGCTCCGGTTTGACAGGTAGAATGCGCGGCTGCGGTGCATCCGGAGAGGTGTCCGAGCGGTTGAAGGAGCACGCCTGGAAAGTGTGTAAGCGGTTAAAACCCGCTTCGCGGGTTCGAATCCCGCTCTCTCCGCCAGATATGCGAAAGGGCCCCCAGCGGGCCCTTTCGCATATCTGGCGGAGAGAGCGGGTCTTGATTCAAGCCCGCGGTCCGACTGAATTGCCCGGAGCAATTCAGGACAGCCGAAGGCTGGCCCGCGCGCAGCGCGGGTGCACTCCATGGACAGAGTGCACCATCCCGCTCGGGCGCGGAACCGAAGAGCCATCGTTCTCTCCACTGCGTCGATTTCCGCTACAATGCGCCCCCTGCAACACCATGCGGTTCAACCGCAGCGTCCTACGGTGGCCCCGTCGGCGCCCTCGCGACGATAGCTTGCAAACCCCGCCAGGGCCGGAAGGCAGCAACGGTAGCGAGTGATTCGGGCGCCGGGGTGTCGCTGGCGGGGCCGCCTCCCTCGATCGACGATCCCGACCCTGGCCAGGCTCGGCATCCCTGCCCCACCAGGCAGCGCTGCCGACGTCAATCGCTACGGTTTCTTCGCCTCGACTCCGAGAGCCGGCCGCCCTGCCGCCCGCAGCATCGCGTTCAACGCGACCAGTTCCCCGTCCTTGAATTGCCGCCATTGCTCGATCACCTGATCGGCCATCGGCGCGACCGCCGCATAACCCGCGAGCGCATCCGGCGACGGATCCGCATCCGCGTCGTCCGCGGCCCCGGCCAGCTTGTCGAGCGCCGAGGATACGAAACCGATGGTGCGCACGGATTTCGGCGGGAAAGCCCAGGCATTGTTGGAATTCGGCGCATCGGCAGCGCCCGCCAGCGCCATCAGTTTCGCGTCGAACGCGCCCATGGCCATGGCCATCGTCGCATTCGCATCCTTCGCCGCCGCGGCCAGTACCGCGTGCAGGCGACCGGCCTCGCTTTTCGCGGTGTCCACGCGCGCTTGCAGGGCCTCGACCTTGCGCGCGAATGCGAACTGCCGCGCGTAGGCTTCCGGCGGCAGCTTCACGCGCGGATCGGGCACGAGCGTCAAGGGCTGGCGATGGACGTGCCCGTCGATATCGAGTTCGACGAAATAGTTCCCGGGCGGCGCCGTCACGCCGTCCGCGAAAGCGTCGCTGCCGGCATCCGGCTTGGGATAGTGCAGCGACCAGACGAAGCGGTGCAGGCCCGGCGAGGCCCGCAGCGGCGATGCGGGTTCGTGCCAGTCGGCTGCGATGCCCGCAGTCGCTGGATCGTAGGGCGACGGCGCATCCTTGCTCGACCAGCTACGCACCGGCTTGCCGGCGGCGTCGAGGATCGTCAACCGCAACGGCTGCTTCGGCGCCTGCGCGAGCCAGTAGTCGATGCGCGCGCCGAATGGCGGATTCACCGTGGTCGGCTCGTCGTGCTGCAGCGGCGTTCCGGTGAAGCCGCTCGGGCGCACGCGCACCGTGGTCGAGGGCACGAAAAGCCGGGTCGTCTCCTGCGCGCCGTCGCCGTGCAGTTGCCGCAGCGAGGCGATGTCGTCGAGCACCCAGAAACCGCGTCCGTGGGTCGCGATCACGAGGTCGTCGCCATGCACGACCAGGTCGCGCACCGAGGTGCGCGGAAGGTTCATCTGCAGCGGTCGCCAATGCCCACCGTCGTCGAAGGAGACATAGATGCCAAGCTCGGTGGCGGCGTAAAGCAGTCCCTTGCGCACCGGATCGGCGCGCACGGCGTTGACGAAGTCGCCGTCGCGGATGCCCGCGACGATCGGATCCCAGTGCGCGCCGCCGTCGTGCGTCCGGTAAATGTACGGGCGCCGGTCGTCGAGCCGGTGGCGGTCCACCGCCACGTACGCGCTGCGCAGGTCGAACGGCGAGGTTTCGATCATGCCGATCTTCGACCAGGGCGTGACCTGCGGCGGAGTGACGTCGGTCCAGTGCGCGCCCTCGTCGTCGCTGCGCCAGACCAGGCCGTCGTCGGTGCCGGCCCACAGCTGCTTCGCGTCGAGCTTCGAGGAGCCGATCGCATACACCACGCCGCGGCGCGCGCCCTGGCCGAGGTTGTTCGCCGCGGTCACCGCGTCGACGTTCGCCGGCACGCCGGGTTGCTCGCGGGTGAGGTCGGGACTGATCGCGCGCCAGTGCTCGCCGCCATCGGCGGTACGCCAGAGTTTCTGGTTGCCGAAATAAAGCACCTTGGGATCGGCGGCGTTGAACGCCAGCGGCAGGGTCCAGGTGCGCCGGTAGAGATCGGGATCGGCGAGCGTGGGATCGACATTGCGCGTCTGCTCGGTGCGCAGGTCGAGCTTGTCGACCGCGCCGCCATAGACGATGTCCGGATCGTCGGGATCGGGCGCGATCATGCCGCTCTCGCCACCCGCGGTGACCTCGTGGAACTGTTCCATCGAGATGACCGCGGTGCCCGGCTCGGCGCTCGGCACGGCGACCGCGCCGGAATCCTGCTGCGAACCATAGACGCGGTAGGGGAAGCGATTGTCGGTCGCGAGGTGGTACATCTGCGCGGTCGGCTGGTTGAGCCAGGAGGACCAGGTGTTGCCGCCGTTGAGGGTGACGATCGCACCCTGGTCGACGCCGAGGATGCGCCGGTCGGGATTCGCTTCGTCGATCCACAGCGCGTGGAAATCATCGCCGGTCTCGTCGCCCTTCTCCGGCGCGAAATGCGCGCCGCCGTCGTCCGAGCGCAGCACGATGGTGTTCATCGCCCAGACGCGATCGGCATCCAGCGGATCGACCGCGATTTCGCCGAAGTACCAGCCGCGCTGCCAGATCCGCACGTCGCTGCTGGTCCGGCGCCAGTGCGCCCCGGCGTCGTCGGAGCGGTACAGGCCGCCCTCGCCGTCGGTCTGGCCATCGACGATCGCATACACGCGCTGCGGCGCGGCCTTCGAGATCGCGATGCCGATCCGGCCGACGTGCCCCGGGAAGCCGTTGCCGCGCAGCGGCGTCCAGGTGTCGCCGCCGTCGGTGGACTTGTACAGGCCGCTGCCGGGGCCGCTCGCGGGCGGGTAGATGTTCCATGGCGTGCGCCGCGCCTGCCACATCGCCGCGTAGATCGTGCGCGGATTGCCGGGTTCGAAGGCCAGGTTGATCGCGCCGGTCGCGTCGTCGTTGCCGAGCACGCGCTGCCAGTGCGCGCCGCCATCGCGCGAGCGGAACACGCCGCGCTCGGCGTTCGGCCCATAGGGATGGCCGAGCGCCGCGACGAAGACGGTGTTCGCGTCGTGCGGATCGACGAGGATGCGGCCGATCTGCTGGCTGTCTGACAAGCCGATCTTCGCCCAGTGCCGGCCGCCGTCGACCGACTTGTACATGCCATCGCCCTGGGCGATGTCCGAACGCATGTCGGACTCGCCGCTGCCGACGTACAGCACTTTCGGATCCGAGGGCGCCACCGCGATCGCACCGATCGATCCGATCGGCTCGTCGTCGAAGAGCGGCTTCCAGGTACGCCCGGCGTCGAGGGTCTCCCAGATGCCGCCGTTGACCGCGCCGAAGTAGAAATGCTGCGGCTGCCCCTCCACGCCCGCGACGGCGAGCACGCGGCCGCCGCGGAACGGGCCGAGCAGCCGCCAGTGCAGGTCGCCGAATTCGGTCGCCGCGCCGGCCGCCATGGTCGCCGCCAAGCCCAGTCCCAGCATGAGCCCTCGGGGCAATGCGAACCGGCGAAACATCGGCATGGCGATCCTCCCTGCGGCGATGTCCGCCGGCCTGGTCGAACGAGGGAAAGCAACCCTCCAAGGATAGCCGTTCGCGCCCCGCAGCCGGAGCATGACGAACGGGCTATGCGCCGCCGGGATGCAACCAGCCCGCGTCGCCTTCGGCGTAGCGCTCGTGTTTCCAGATCGGCACGCGTTCCTTGATCGTGTCGATGATCCAGCGTCCCGCCAGGAAAGCCGCATCGCGATGCGCCGCCGAAACGCCCACCCACACCGCCAGTTCGCCGATCGCGAGATCGCCGACGCGATGCACGGCGCAGGCAGCGAGGATGTCGAAGCGCGCACGCGCTTCCTCGAGGATGCGCCCGCCCTCGGCCTCGGCCAGAGCGACGTAGGCTTCGTAGCGCAGGCCTTCCACCGAGCGACCTTCGTTGTGGTCGCGCACCAGTCCCTCGAAGCTCGCGATCGCGCCTGCGCGCGGGTCGAGCAGGGATGCGCGCAAGGACGCGGTGTCGATCGGTTCGGCGCTGATCGCGAACGGCTTCATGGCTCAGCCACCGCTGACCGGCGGGATGAAGGCGATCTCGTCGCCCTCCATCGCCACCTCGTTCCATGCGACGAAGGCGCCGTTGCGCGCGACGCGAAGGCGTTCGCGCGGCAGCGCGAAGCCATGGCGCGAGCGCGCGCCCTCGTAAAGCGCATCGAGCGAGGCGGATGCGACTTCCACGACTTCCTGCCCGCAGCCCGCCGCATCGCGCAGGCTGGCGAAATACAGCAGTCGCACCTGCATCAGTCCACCTCGCCGACGTCACGCCGGCCACCGCGCTTGCCGAGCAGCTTCGTCGGCCCGATCACGATCGCGTGCGAAAGCGCCTTGCACATGTCGTACACCGTGAGCGCCGCTACGCTGGCGCCGGTCAGCGCCTCCATCTCCACGCCGGTGCGGTGCGTCGTGCGCACCTCGCAGCGGATCGCGAGCGTGCGCGCATCGCTCCAGTCGATCGCGAAGCGGCAGCCGTCGATCGGCAGCGGATGACAGAACGGAATCAGTTCGTGGGTACGCTTGACCGCCATCGTGCCGGCGACGATCGCGGTGTCGACCACCGGACCCTTCGCGCTGCTCATGCCCTGCGTGCGCAAGGCGTCGGCGACGGCCGCGGGAAAACGCACGTGGCTGATCGCGACCGCGACGCGCGCCGTCACCGACTTCGCCGAGACGTCGACCATCGCTGGTCTGCCGGCGGCGTCTACGTGGGTCAACTTTTTTGTCTGCCTTGTCACTGCATCCCCCGGCAATTCGCACGCCAGATGCCCGTTCGTGGTGAGCCTGTCGAACCACAACGGGCCTTCGGCGGATTCGTCCATGGTTCGACAAGCTCACCACGAACGGAAACCTAAAAGCCCACCATCAACGGATTCGGGCAAGACGGATCGGAAATCGACATGGTTTCCCATCATGGAAGTATTTGATGTCACCCACCTATCACATACATTTCGATGTGCCTGCTGGAAGTCGCGGCGCCACGGATTTCGCTGTAGCGATCCTCGCGCACGCCCCACAATTCCCGCACGCGCCCTTCCAGCTCCGCGGTGTCATCCAGCCAGGGCCGCAGGTCGTGGCCCTCATCGGCGAACAGGCAGGTGTAGAGCTTGCCGTCCGCCGACAGGCGCGCGCGGTGGCAGTCGCCGCAGAACGGCGCGGTGACCGAGCTGATGAAGCCGATTTCGCCCTGCCCGTCCGCATAGGCATGGCGGCGCGCGACTTCGCCGCGGTAGTTCGCATCGAGCGCGCGCAGCGGCCAGCGCGCGGCGATGCGGCCGCGCAGTTCGGCCGAAGGCACGACGTTCTCGCGGCGCCAGCCGTTGCACGTGCCGACGTCCATGTATTCGATGAAACGCAGGACGTGGCCGCTGCCGCGGAAATGTTCCGCCAGCGCGAGCGCGTCGACGTCGTTGACGCCGCGCTGGACCACCGCGTTGATCTTCAGCCGGCCGAATCCGGCACGCTCGGCGGCGGCGATGCCCGCGAGCACGTCGTCGAGGTCGCCGCGCCCGCCGGACAGTTCACGGAACCTCTGCGGATCGAGGGTGTCGAGGCTGAGCGTGATGCGGCGCAGGCCGGCATCGCGCAGCGCCTGCGCGTGGCGCGCGAGCAGGCTGCCGTTGGTGGTGAGCGCGAGGTCGTCGATGCCGTCGATCGCCGCCAGCCGCCGCACGAGCTGTGGCAGGTCCTTGCGCAGCAGCGGTTCGCCGCCGGTCAGCCGGACCTTGCGTACCCCGAGCGCGACAAAGGCGCGCACGGCGCGCTCGATCTGGGCGAAGTCCAGGCGCTGCGCCGCGCCGACCAGGGGCACGTCGGGATGCGTCTCCTCCGGCATGCAGTAAGGGCAGCGGAAGTTGCAGGTCTCGATCACCGATACGCGCAGGTCGCGCAGGGGCCGGCCGCGACGGTCGAGCGGCGCCGCATCGCGATCCTTCGCGCCGTGACCCTTGACGACCGCGTTCATCGCGCGCCGGTCTCCGGCGGTTCCGGATCGCGCAGCGCGAGCACATCGCCCGGCCTGGCGATGCGATGGCCGCGGCTTTCCAGCCCGGCGCCGGCCTGCGCGGATTCGTAGTGGTACAGCAGCATGCGCGCCAGCAGTTCGCGCGGGTATTCGCGCTCGAGGTCGTCGACCCCGGTGTGCGATGGATTTCCCTGCAGCGCGCAGTCGTGGACGATCGCCTCGTGCGCGTCGGCGTGCAGCGCCAGCATCTCCGGCACCGGCCGGGTGTCGCCCGAATACACGAAGCTGCCGCGCAGGCGCAGGCCGTAGGCGGTGTCGGGCATGTGGTGGCGCACCGGGAACACGTCGAACCATAACCCGCCGTGCCAGAAACCGTTCGACACCGGGATCACCTGGAAGGCATCCCAGAAGTTCACCGTGCCCTCGGCCAGCGCACCCGGATAGTCGGCCACGCGCGACTGCAGGTGCGGCAGCACCTTCACCGGCACGTACAGCTTCAGCCGTCCGCGCAGCGCTTCGTCGAAGTACGCGCGGATGAACAACCGCTCCATGCCGGCGACATGGTCCATGTGCACGTGGGTGATGAACATCGCGGTCGGCGTCGCGCCGTAATGGCCGAGGTAGGCAGTCAGAGCCTCCTGCCCGCAGTCGACCATCAGCAAGGGCGCACCGTCGCGCTCGAGCACGACCGACGCGGAACCGAGTTCGGTCGCCGCCGCGTTGCCGACGCCGAGGAAGCGCAGGGCGAAACTCATGCTTCCTCCCGCAGGCCGTCGTTCCAGCCGCCGAGCAGCGTGTCCCAACCGTTGACCGCTTCGGGTTCGTCCGCGCGCGCACCGATGCGCTTGCGCAGCGACCTGCGCAGCCGCGCGATGTTCGCGCACTGCCAACCGAGCGCGGGCGCACGCAGCACGCCGCGGTCGAAGTCGATCAGCCAGCACGAACCATCCGCATCCATCAGCACATTATCCACGTTGAGGTCGGCGTGGCAGGCGCCGGCGCAGTGAAAGCGGGCGATGCAGCGGCCGATGTCGCGCCATGGCACGGGATGTCCGTGGTCGAGCAAGGCGCCCATCGACTGCGTGTCGGCCAGGCGCCGCATCAGGAGCGCGGCCCGATAGCCTGTCCCCGACCGCCAGTACGCCGCGGCAAACGGCGTCGGCACCGGAAGTCCCCGCTCGCGCAGTTCCTGCAACAGGTGGAACTCGCGAAAGCCGCGCGTGCGCTGCGCGCCCTGCCACAGGTAAGTGGCACGGCTGACCCGCGCCGCGAGCCCGCCGCGCCGGTAATGCCGCAGCACGGCCTCGCCGGCATCGGTACGCACGAACCACGCCGCGCCGCGGCCGCCGACCGACACCGGGCTGGCATCGTTCGCATCCGACTGCGGGTCGAACAGCGCCGCATCGATCCGCGGCAGCAGTCCGGGATCGAATACGATCGCGCCCGCGCCCGTTGCGTCGCGGAAATCGACGACGGCTTCCGATCCGGTGTAGGCGTTCGCATCCACGGTCTGGCAGACTCTTCCTCGATCCGTCGATGTTTGCACATCCCGTGCAAACATCAACGTCATCGCGTCCCGCGCCGGCAAGCCCATGCACTCCGTTCCCCGCTCGATCTGCATCCTCCGGCTGTCCGCGCTCGGCGACGTCACCCATGTGCTGCCGGTGGTGAATGCACTGCGCGCGGCCTGGCCCGACGTGGCGCTGACCTGGGTGATCGGCAAGCCCGAACAACGGTTGCTGGAAGGATTGCCGGGCGTCGAATTCATCGTCGTCGACAAGGCCAGCGGCTGGGCCGGGCTGTCGGCGTTGCGCAGCCGGCTCGCGGGACGGCGCTTCGACGCGCTGCTGCTGATGCAGCTCGCCCTGCGCGCGAACCTGCTGTCCACCGCCGTGCACGCCGACCTGCGGATCGGCTACGACCCCGCGCGTTCGAAGGAACTGCACGGACTGTTCGTGAACCGGCGCATCCCGCCGCACAAGGGACCGGATCGGATCGGGATCCACGTGCTCGACGCGCTCGCGTCCTTCGTCGTTCCGCTCGGCCTGCCGGTTTCCGCGCCGAAATGGAACTTCCCGATCTCGGAGGCCGCGCGCGACTGGGCGAAGGAGCGCTTGCCGGACGGACCGCCGATCCTGCTGATCTCGCCCTGCTCCAGCCACGCCCTGCGCAACTGGCTGCCCGGACGCTACGCCGCGGTCGCCGACCACGCCGCCGCGCGTGGGCACCGCGTCGTGCTGTGCGGCGGCCGCAGCGAGATGGAGCGGCAGATGGCCGACACGATCCTCACCGCGATGAAACATCCCGCGATCGACCTCACCGGCAGGGACACGCTGCAGCAGTTGCCGGCCCTGCTGGAGCGCGCCGACATCGTGCTGTCGCCCGACTCGGGGCCGGTGCACATCGCCAATGCCGTCGGCACCCGCGTGATCGGCCTGTACGCCTGCACCGACCCGCGCCGCAGCGGTCCGTATTCGGACCTGCGCTGGACGATCGACCGCTACGCGGAAGCCTCCGAGGTGCTGCTCGGCAGGCCCGCGTCCGAGCTGCGCTGGGGAACCAAGATCGAACGCGAGGGGGCGATGGCGCTGATCGAGGTCGATGCGGTGATCGACGCATTCGAGCGCTGCCTAGTCGATCAGGCCGACGGCGCGGCGCGGTAGCCAGGAAAAGCGATCCTGGTGCTCGCCCGGCTCGTCAAGTCGCGGGGGCCGCCCGGTAGTCCGGAAAAGCAATCCTGGTGTTCGCCTGGTTCATCACTTAGGCGGGACCGCCCCGTAATCCTGGTACGACTTTTCCTCGACCAGCTCCGAACCCAGCGCCAGGTTGATCTCGCGCTTGATGCGCGCGCGCTCGTCGTTCTCGAAGTACACGGCTCGGGCGAGGCGGACGAACTCGAAGCCGAAGTCCTGCTTCTTCTCGCAGATGCGGATGTCGTCCTCGATCACCCACAGCCGCTCGTTGACGGCCTTGAGCTGCGCGCGCAGGCCCGCGATGTCCGCCTGCGCAGCCGCATGCGACATCCAGCCCGTTTCAAGCGCGTCGAGTTCGTGGCGCACGTTGGCCAGCTTGGCCGCATCGCCCATCCGCTCGGACTTGATCTGGAGGATCGCGATCTTGTCGAGAAGCTCGCCGTAGGACACGGGGACGGAGATCGTGCTCATGGAATCGGGCGCATGGCGCAGGCTCGCGGAAGGAGCCCGCATTCTAGCGTGCCGGCGCGCCCCTTCCCGCACCTTGGCCGGGTCGGCTTGTGCGGTCGTCGCCTTCGCCTTATGATTCGCAGCCCACCGGAGAGGTGGCAGAGTGGTCGATTGTACCTGACTCGAAATCAGGCGTGCGTTTATAGCGCACCGTGGGTTCGAATCCCACCCTCTCCGCCAGGCACAAAAAAGGCCCCCAAGCGGGGCCTTTTTTGTGCCTGGCGGAGAGGGTGGCCCTGATGAGAACCCAAGGTTCGACTGATTCGCCCGGAGCGAATCAGGACAGCCGAAGGCTGGCCCGCGCGGCAGCGCGGGCGAGCCCCAAGGATGGGGCGAACAATCCGACCCTCAGCCGCAAAGGTTTCAACGATCTTGGCCTCAGCGCCGGGGTTGTCGTTTTTAAGTGCCCGGATCACCCCTAGGCGCCGGAAAGCCAGAAGTTGGCGCAATCTCGCTTGATCTGACTCGAAGCCCCGGAAATCGCACAATGTTGCGTCCATTTCCACTTCGGAAGATGCTTGGCTCTCGCCACAGAGATGTCGCACCCGCCGCTCCGGGACCAATGATGGTCTTCGACTAGGAGTCGCCGAATTCCAATGTCGGTACACCGACTGGAAGATCGAACGCATCTTCGGCACGGCATTGAGGGGTGCTCAACATGCGCACGATGGCAACACTCGCATTGGCATTGCTGGTCGGCGTGGCTAACGCGTCACCAGAACAACGCGATCACAGTATTAGCGAAAAGAACGACGGCCACGCGCATCAAAAAGCTACCCAGAAAGCGTCGTTAGTGGTGGACGTGGCCAACGCGTCACCGGGGAAGCTTGATCGTGAGGCGAGTGAGAAGACCAACAGTCAAGAGCATGAAGAAACTGCTCAGAAAGCATTGTTAGCCAAAAGCAATGACGTAGGAATATCAAAAGCCAGCGACGACAAATCCAATAGCAGCACCGATGATCGGATAGCTAATTACACCGGCAAACTTGCGGACTACACGCTCTGGCTAGCATGCCTTACTGCCATTGTTGCTGCGGTAGGAGTTGTGCAGATAATTTTCTTGATCAGGTCTGACAAAACCAGCGTTCGCGCAGCCAATGCTGCAACCAAAGCTGCCGAAATTGCAGAAAAGACTTCCGACGCCAACTTGGCAATCGCGAAAGGACAATTCGAAGAAATGCGACAAGCCCGCATTCTCGAACATCGGCCCAAACTGCGCGTAAGAAACATCATCGTGAACGAGCCATCTTTTCCGAAAGGGAGGCGAATCGCTGGACGATTTATAGTTTCAAATGTTGGAGGCGCTCGCGCGCACATTGAGGCTTGTCGCTGCGACGTTCTTTGGGGTTTGCGCGGCCTTCCGATGGAATCCCCCTTCGCCGGACGGGTGGAAAACTCAATGCAATCGAAACCAACTATTGCTGCGGGAGCATACGAAGAGGGGCAATTTTGTTCTGACAACAACTATGACGGAAATGGGCAAGCGAAGCCTCACGAGGCCGATCCGCGTACCGATTGGCCTTGGGGCGTTTATGTACTTGGGTGGATTGACTACATTGACGACCTTGCTATTCGACGACGCACTGTTTTCTGCAGACAGCTTGAGAACCACGGCGGGATTTTCCGTTTCCATCCAGTAGATGATCCCGACTACGAGTACGAGGATTAGAAACAGAGAGGTAGCAGCGAATGGAGTAAGAGTGTCAGAGACAGTTTCACCTACTTGTCTTGGGCGGCCACCCTCGTCGCCTGCCACGTCACCGCCTGCCACTTCCCTCCCCGCTTCAGAAACGTCCCGCTGTTCCGGAAGTAGCTCACCTTCCCATCAGGATCGTGCTCCACCAGCCGGAACGTCAGCGCCGCCATGTCGCCGTAGGGGCGCACGAGGATGTCGTCGGCGGTGAACACCGGCTCGGGTTCGCGGCTCTTGCTGGAGGCGGTCTTGCCGGCCACCGGCTTGGGCGCGTCGGCGAAGGATTTCATGATGTCGGCCTTGTGCATCACCTTGCCCGCCGAGCTTGTGTAGACGAGGTCGTCGGCCCAGAAGCGGTCGTGGCCGGCGGCGGTGTCCATGACGGTCGGGGTCAGGAAGTTCGTCAGCAACGCCGTGATCTGCGTGCGGGTGCTGTCGGCGTCGGAGGGCTTGGCGTCGCTGGCGAAGGCGGCCGTTGTCGCGGCGAGGCCGAGCAGCGCGATCGGCAGGAACAACGTGCGACCGAATCGCAGGATGCGCACGGAGGTTCTCCCCGGTGGGTGGATGTCGTTGTTGCGGCAGGCGGGCTGTCGCGTCTTGTCTCCGGCATCGTACTGCGATCGTGGATCGGAGTCGCTCGGCGGGCGGTTGGATGAAGCGAGCCGGGGTCCGTGGTTCGACAGGCTCGCCACGAACGGAAGAAATCACCACGAACGGAAGAAATCGCCTCAAACGGGAGAAGTCAGCGCGAATGGAAGAAATTGGCGCTGGCGGAAGCAATCGGCAGGAGCAGGAGACATCAGCACGAATGGAAGAAGTCGATTCTGCCAATCCGGCTTAACCCCATTTCCGGCCATGGCGCGTTGTCAGGGTTTGTTCAAATCCACCTTGACCAACCGAGGAATCGACATGGCGTGCTTTCCGAAAATCGACAGTCCCTGCCTGCTCCGCCAGGACGAACTCGCGAAGATCGGTGGTCATTGCGGGCGTTGCCACAGGACCGTACATGCGCTCGACGACATGGACGATGCCGGCCGGTTGGCCTTCATGCGCCAGGCCAGGGGCCCGATCTGCGTGTCGTATCGCCTGCCGATCGGACTGGGCGCCGCCATGGCGCTTTCGCTGGCTGCGCCGGCTTTCGCGCAGGACGCCACTCCGAATGGCACATCGATCCGGCAAGCCGTCGCGCCGGCACGTGCCCAGTCGCCGCTTCCGCCTCCCGCTCCGGGAACGCTTGCAGACGCGAAGGCCAAGGCGCCCGAAATGCTGATGGTTATCGGTGGCGGTGTCCGCGATCCGTCTGCCGCTCGATGGACCGAGGACCTGAGTGTTCCGGAGATTCCGACGGCCGTCGACGACAGCGCCTCGGGCAAGCCGGCGCCTCGTTCGGGATCAATGCGCTGAAGCCGGAATCGTTGGAGTCCGCTCCACTGGAATCGAAATCCCCGGAGTGAGGGCTGCGGCATCGACGATGCGCAGCCTGCGGACGATGCGGTTCATCGCCATGGGGTCGGAAGGCGTGCCGTCGCCGATGACGAGTGCGATGCGCCCTGCGTCGAACTCGCCCAGGGCCGCGTCGTAGCTCACCCAGCGGTTTCCGTCCCACGACTGCACCCACATGTGCGGTCCGAACACATGCCGTGAGCCCATGAACTCGCTCGAATACGCGAGCCCGGAGACCACCCGCGTCGGGATGCCGCGAGCGCGCGCCGCGGCCGCGAGCAACACCGCGAATTCGGTGCAATCGCCACCTTGCTTGTCGTATGCCTCGCGTGCGGTCCAGTAATGCAGGAACTCGATCTCGCCGGTCATCCTTGCGGCTACCGCTTTCACAAGCACGGGCATGCGTTGGTCGACGGGCTTGTCCAACGGGACGACCCGGGCGAAGGCGGCGATGACACGATCGTCGCTCTGCACCCATGGATTGGGTTGCAGGTAGCGATCCAGTTCCGCGTGGCTCGGCGCCGGTTCCTGCCCGCAATGGTCCTTGCAGATGGTCACGACCAGGTGATCGCCACGCTGCTCGACATGCTGTTCGCCGGTCTCCGGCAGCGACAAGCCGGCGCCTTCGGAAACAGCCAGCACGTAGCGGATCTTGCCGGCCAGCGCATGGTCGGAAATCCGGTACGGCGATGGAACCAGCAGGCTCCTGACCCCGGCGCGCGCCTGTTCCTCGGTAGCGGCGGCATCGGCAGCGCAGGCGCTGCCGGCTGCCGAGACGGCCATGGCGCACAGCATGCCGATGCCGATCTGCCGGAAACAACCGGAATGGCGTGTCATTGAGCGAGCTGCCTCAGGATCGATCTGGCTCAGCGCCGAGAATCGCGCTACCGCATGGCCGATTGCAACCTCTCGCGGGCACGGGATCATCAAGGTCGCGGTTGCGGGCGCTATCGCTGATCCAGTTCGTGCTGATCCAGCTCATGGTGGATCAGCACCACGCATTGCGAGGCGAACAGCATTCTCGATCCCAGCGTGAGTTTCTTCGCACCCAGGCGTTCGAGGGTGTTGAAGGTCTTTTTCGGCATCGGGATGTGGTCGGTCAGCAGGAAGCAGGGATTGGCCTGGAACTCCTGCTCGCGCATCGACGCGCCTTTCGGGTCCATCACGAAGAGCTGGTGGTCTTCGGCCAGTTCCTGCAGCAGCCGCTCGAAGCTCAAGGTACGCACGGTGACGCCCGATTCCACCGGCCGCGTCTCGTCCTTGCCCATGCCCCTGGAAGCGTCCAGCGCCTTGGCGACCTTGGCCAGCAGGGTGCGCTCGTCGAAGCCGCCGATGTCGTGCATGGCGCTCGCGTCGAAGCGGATCGCGCGGGAGAAGTCCGGCGTGCTTTCCAGCACCAGGTGGACCACCACGTCCGCGCGATGCGACTGCGCCACGAAGATCGCGTTCATTAGCGTATGCGCGAGGATTTCGGCATGCGCTTCCTTGCCGACGGACGCCAGCAGCCTCTGGCTGTCCGTGGGCGCCGCGCGCGCTCTCAGTACGAAGGTTCGCATGTGTGGATCCATGACCGGATACGAAAGCGGCCCCGCAAGGGGCCGTTTGCGTATCGGGGGCAAGCGTGAACCCGGGTTCGGGGCCAATGCAGCCTGATGCGGATTCTCCTATTTTCCGGATCGGTGTTCGCCGGATTTTTTCTTGCCGCCGCCATCCTGCTTGTTGACGGTCGCCCAGGCAATGCGTTCTGCGGTTTCGGTGGACCTACCCTGCTTCTTCTCGCTGTCCTCGATGTGTGCAGCCTGGCGTTTCTGCTTGTCCGTATAACTCGATTTGTCGCCGCGTGGCATGGCGCCTCTCCTTGGCTGGATGCTGGGTGGAATGGCAGCGCACCGTGCGGTGCGCTGCCGATGAAGGGTCAGTCGGCGCCGCGCTCGATCTGCTTCTTCTCTTCCTTGCGGGCCTTGTCGTTGGCCTTGCCGACGGCATTCTGGACCTTGCCGAAATTCTTCTCGATGTTGCCGGCCACTTCCTTCACGGTATTGCCCGTGACCTTGCCGACGGTTTCCTTCACGGCGCCCTTGACCTCGTGCTTGAGGCCTTCCTTGCGGTTCATATCCATGATGTCCTGCTCCTTGAGCCCCTCGCACCATGCGCGGGGTTATGCCGATCTTTGACCGCCCCGCCTGTGGGTGACCTGAATGCGGGCGTTGTCCATGGTTGCGCAGGCGTCACCCGGCCCCATCGACCGCGCGGTCGGCGGGCGACCCGGTTCATGCAGGCTTCGGGCCCGGGCTGCACCGGCCCCACGTGGTTGGCTCCCGGCCGCGAACCCGACACAATCCCCCGGAGCGTGGCATCCTCGCAGGCATCGACCGCAGCATGAACGCCTCCATGAACGACGTCGCCCAGGTCCAGCCGACGGCCGAGCGCCTGGCCCGCCTCGAAGCGGTGCAGTCGGTGGTGCTCGACATCAGCCACCGGGCGGCGCGCGGCCACGACCTCCACGAGTTCTTCGTGGCCGTGCACGCGGCGATCGGGCGCATCATGCGCGCCGAGAATTTCTACATCGGCCTGTACGACGAAGCCACGCACGGCGTCCGCTATGCTTACTGGGCGGACGAGAAGGACGCGGCGCCGGATCCGGCCAAGTACTACCCGCTGCGCAACGAGGGCGAGTCGCCGACCGCGTTGGTGGTCCTGCGCGGCGAGCCGCGGACCTTCGTCGCCGAGGAATGGGCCGCGCGCCGCGCCAAGGGCGCGCGCTGGGGCGTCGGCACGCGGCCGGAGCACTGGGTCGGCATGCCGCTGATCGGCAACGACGGCCGCACCTTCGGCGCGATCGTGATCCAGAGTTACGCGCGCGGCTTCCGCTACACCGAGGAGGACATCGCCCTGTTCCGGCTGATGTCCGAGCACGTCGCCGACGCGGTCGAGCGCGTGCAGTTCGCGACCCGGCTCGAACAGGCGATCGCCGAACGCACCCGCAGCCTCGAGCGCGAGGTCGAGGAACGCCGCCATTCCGAGCAATTGCAGCGCGCGCTGTACGAGATCTCGGCGCTGTCGGTGAAGGACCTCGGCCTCGACTCCTTCTACGCCGAGCTGCACCGCATCCTGAGCGGCCTGATGTACGCCAAGAACATGGCGGTGATGCTCTACTACAACGACGAGCACGACCTGGTGGGCTTCCCCTACTTCGTCGACGAGAAGGACAAGGACCTGCCGAAGAACTACCGGCGCCCGGCCGGGCACGGCCTGACCGGCTTCGTCCTGCGCACCCGGATGTCGCAGCGCATCGACCAGCAGCGTTTCGACGCGCTGGTCGAGGCCGGCGTGATCCACCACGTGCTCGGCAACACCCAGTTCACCGCCTGGATCGGCGCGCCGATGATCCACCAGGGCAAGGTGCTCGGCGTGCTGATCCTGCAAAGCTACGATCCCCGGATCGGCTACGACGACGACGACCTCGCCCTGCTGACCTTCGTCGCCGAGCACATCGCCGCGGCGCTCTCGCGCAAGCAGGGTGACGACGCGCTGCGCGCCGCGCACGCCAACCTCGCCACCGGCAACGCGGCCCTCCAGGAGAAGAACCGCGAACTCGAGATGACCCTGATGCACCTGGGCATGGCGCAGAGCGAACTGGTGAAGCAGGAGAAGCTCGCCTCGCTCGGCGCCCTGGTCGCCGGCATCGCCCACGAGATCAACACGCCGCTGGGCATCTGCACCACTGCGGTCAGCCTGCTGATGGAGGAATCCAAGCGCCTGCGCGAATCCTTCACCGCCGCGCAACTCGCCGAGCCGGGCATCAAGGCCTTCTTCGAATCCAGCGACGAGCTGATGGGCGTGCTGACCAGCAACACCCTGCGCGCCAGCGGCCTGATCCGCAGCTTCAAGCAGGTCGCGGTGGACCAGTCGTCCGAGCAGGTGCGCGACATCAAGCTGGCCGAGTACATCGAGGACACGCTGCGTTCGATCCGCCCCAAGTTCAAGCGCACCGGCCACACCATCACCGTCGAATGCGAGCCCGAGTTGCACCTGCGCAGCATCCCCGGCGCGCTCTCGCAGGTCATCACCAACCTGGTGATCAACTCGATCACCCACGCCTTCGAACACATCGACCACGGCCACATCCGCATCGCCGTCGTCGGCGATGCGCAGGGCGTGACCATCGATTACGAGGACGACGGCATCGGCATGCCGCCGCTGGCCCTGCGGCGGCTGTTCGAGCCCTTCTACACCACCAAGCGTGGCCAGGGCGGCAGCGGCCTGGGCGCGAACATCGTCTACAACCTGGTGACGACCAAGCTCGGTGGCACGATCGACGTGGACAGCAAGCCCGGGAAGGGACTGCATTACCGCATCCGCCTGCCGCTGGAACCGCCGAATTCGCCGCCGTAGGCGCAAAGCTGGTCGCGAATCGCGGATGCCCTACTCCACCATGGTCACGTCGAGCGAGCGCTCGTCGACGCGCCCGTGGTCGTCGACCGCGCGCACGTCATAGCGGCCTGCGCCAGCCGGCTGCCAGAACAACGATTCGCCCGGCGCGCTCCGACCGACGTAGGCGTCGTTGACGAACCAGTACAAGGCATGCGCATCGGCGTCCGCGGTTGCGCTGAAAGCGACGCGGTTGCCTTCCTCGTGTTTCAACCGCAGCGCATAGGTGCTGCCGCGCAGGGGCGAGGTGATCTTCGGCGGATCGCCGGCCTGCTCGCCCGCGCCCGAGCAATCCGGATTCACCGGCGGCTTGCGGCGCGGCAGTCCGGCCTGTGCGAACACCTGCTGCAGGTCCGACGGCCAGTACTCGTAGACCTCGACGTGGGTGTGGCTCGAATACGGCGGGCAGGCGGGCTTGCCGGTCGCATCGTCGATCACGACGGGCCGGTGGACGTTGCTGACCTTGATCGGCGACTTGCCGGGAATGAACCAGGTCCAGCCCTTCTGCGGGCACCACTGGTTCGGCAGCTCGCCGCTGGCGAGGCAGATCTCCACGCGCTTGACGTGCTCGGGAATCGGCTGCGCGGGCTCGGCCAGGCGCGGACGCTCGGCATGGATGGCATCGACGATGCGGAAGAACAGCGGCGCCGCCGCGTCGATGCCGACGAAGGCGGGATTGCCGCTGTTGTCGAAGTTGCCGATCCACACCACCAGCACGTAGGGACCGAAGCTGCCCGCGGTCCAGGCGTCGCGGAACGCCCACGACGTGCCGGTCTTCCAGCGCACCGGAAACGTCGCGGGTTGCGCGCCGGTCGTGTCATCGGGGCGCGGGTTCTGGCGCAGGATGTCCATGACCATCCAGCTCGCTTCCTCGCTGAGCATGCGCGTGCCCGGCGCCTCGCGGTCGTCGGCGCGCAGGCGCAACGGCTGCAGTACGCCGTGGTTGGCGAGCATCGCGTACAGGCCGGCGAGTTCCTGCGGCGTCACCTCGCCCCCGCCGAGCACGAGCGCCAGGCCGTAGTGCTGCTCGCTCGCCATGCGGCTGATGCCGGCCTCGCGCAGGAAGGCGTAGAGGTTGGGCTCGCCGAGCTGCGAGGCGATCCAGACCGCGGGGATGTTGCGGCTGCGGATCAGCGCCTGGGTCGCGGTCACCGGGCCGAGGAACTGGCCGTCGAAGTTCTCGGGCGTGTAGGGTCCGAACGAGGTCGGCACGTCGCGCAGCACGGTCTGCGGATGCAGCACGCCCTGGTCGAAACCGAGCGCGTAGATGAAGGGCTTGAGGGTCGACCCAGGCGAGCGCTTGGCGAGCGTGCCGTTGACCTGGCCCTGGATCGAGGCGTCGAAGTAGTCGGCCGAACCGACCATCGCCTTGACGCCCATGTCGCGCGTGTCGACCAGGATCGCCGACGCGTTGCGGATGCCGCGCTCGCGACCGCGCTGGACGTATTGCGCGATCTGCCGTTCGAGCTGGTGCTGGAGGTCGAGGTCGATGGTGGTGACGATGCGGGCGCGCACCGGTGCGCCACTCGTGCCCTGCGCGGCGAGCACCTGGTCGACCACGTGCGGCGCCTCGAAGGGCAATCGCGACAATGGGCGCAGGTTCAGCGGCAGCGCGAACAGCGGCTTGAGCGCGGCATCGCGCGGATGCGCTTTCAGCCACAGCGCGTAGAGCTGGTTGCGCGAGGCGGCCAGCGCGGGATTGATCAGGTCATGGCTTGCCGCATGGCGATCCTGCAGGCGTCGCGCCGGGTCCTGTGGCACGACCGCCAGCGTCAGCGCTTCGGGCAACGTCAGCTGGCCGACCGGCTTGGCGAAGTACGCCAGGCTCGCCGCGCCGACACCCTGTACGTTGCGGCCGTAGGGCGCGAAGTTGAGGTAGGCCTCGAGGATGTCGTGCTTGGAGTAGAACAGCTCAAGCTGCTCCGCGCGCAGGAGCTGGCGCAGCTTGCCCGATGGACTGCGGGTATCGAGCTTCCAGAGCAGGCGTGCGAGCTGCATCGTGATCGTCGAACCGCCTTGCGGATGCGCGTGGCGCGCGTAGGTCATCCACGCGCCGCGTGCGAGTCCCCAGGGATTGAAGCCCGGATGCCAGGCGAACCACTGGTCCTCGTGCAGCTTCACGCCTTCGACGAGCTGCGGCGAGATGTCGTTGAGCGGCGTCCACAGGCGGTACTGGTCGTCGCTGGCGAGGGTAAGCCGCAGCAGGTGGCCATGGTCGTCGTAGACGGCTGTAGACGTTGGCAGCCTGTCGCGCAGCGGCGGATGCGGCCACAGGCGGATGCCCACGAGCACGGCCGCCATCAGCGCGAGACCGACGAGCCAGTTCTGCCAGCGGATCAACCAGTGCAGGAAGCCTGTTCCGAGACGGGCGAGGAATGTGCGCATCGTCGTGTGCATCCGCAGCGGCACGTCTTCCACGCGGAAGACGTGCCGCCGGATATCACTGCGGCTTCACCACCGTGAGCGTGCCGCCGCCGAGCGAGCGCGCCTGGATCGTGCGGTCGTACATGCCCTCGCCGTAGGCCGGCGGGCCGATGAAACTGCCGGCGTTGGTGGCCTTGATGCGATAGACGAACTCGCGCACGTCGGGCGTGGCGGTGCCGTAGATCACCACGCGATCCTCGCGGATGTCGGCGTAGTCCGGCTGCCAGGTCGAACCGGACACGCCGATCCGCGAACGCCACGACGACGACTGCGCCGAATCGTCGGCCGGACTGCTGGCGTCGCCGCCATCGCTCTGGTCGCTCGCACCGCTGGCGGCATCGGGCTCCGGCGCCGGCGTGATCACCGGCTCGAAACCGCCGGGCAGCAGGTCGACGATCGCGACGTTGCCGACGCCCTGTGCGCCGGTCGCGCGGATCCGCACGTGCACGTCGATCTCCTGTCCGACCGTGACCTGGGTCAACGGCTTGCCGTTGGCGTCGGTGTAGTCGCGCGCGATCTCGATGCCATTGCGGATCGCTTCCTTGGGCGCTGTGCGGTCGTAGCCGCCCTGGGTCGCGACATGCCATGCGGAGATCGTGCTCAGGTTGACGAAGCGCAGTTTCGTGACCGCCGCATTCCAGCTCGCGGCTTGCAGCAGGTTGCCCTGCTGGGCGCCGATCTGCTTCATGCTGCGGTCGGCACGCACTTCCGCAATCTGGAGCTTGGCCACGTCGGCCGCTGTCTGCGTCGCGTAGCTGTCGAGCGCGAGGATCGTCATCGCCGCCGAGGTCGTGTTGAACTCGTCGTGCGCGAGCGGCCACGCCAGGTTCTCGAACACCCGCGGCGGCAACGCCTTGGCGCGCTCGGGGAAGTGCTTCGACAGCAGGTAGAGCACGGTTGCGTCGCGTGTCAGCGGATCGTAGTAATAGCCGTGGACGAAGGGCTCGTCCGCGGCGCTGCGCGCAAGCTCGTTGGCAGGCCCGTTCATCAGCGCATTGGCTTCCTTGTCCTGCTTGAGCAGCTTGTACGACGAGGCCAGCCACGCGGCCGCGAGGTCGTTCTTCCAGCTATTCGGCGCGATTTCCTGCAGGCGCTTCTGCACCGCGGCGAGGTTGTTGGTCGTCACCTGGCCCTGGCGGGTGAGCAGGTACACCGCGTACGCACGCTGGCGCAGGCTGTCGAGCGTCGCCGCACCCTCGTCGGAGGACGCGAGCTCCAACAGGTACTTGTTGCCGGCGTCGAGCATGCCGTTCGGAACGCGGGTGCCGCGCTCGTGCGCTTCGACCAGGAAGTGCATCGCGTAAGCCGAGGCGAAGGGTTCTGCATCCGGCGTCGCCGACCACAGTCCGAAACCACCGGCGCTGTTCTGGCGCAGGCGCAGGGTGTCCAGTGCGTCGGCGATCGCCTTGTCGCTGCTGCCGCCGCCATGCGCCGGCTTGAGCGCGTGCGCGAACACCGGCACGACCGGCCACTTCGACACCACCAGTTGCGGGATCGTGCTGCTCACGATCTGCTCGCTGCAGTAGTTCTCGTAGTTGACCAGGTAGCTGGTCAGGCCCTGCGCCAGCACGATCGGCAGGGTCGAGAACGCCGCATCGCGGCTGGCGTACGCGTCGTACATCGCGCGCAGGTTCGGCTCGTCGATCTGCTTGCCCGCATCGACGCGTCCGACATCCACCTGGGTGCGGTAGGGCGAAGCCGGACGCACCGAGAGGTCGACGCTCTGCCGGGCCGACTTGCCCGCGGCGCCTGCCGTGAAGGTCAGGTTGCCCGAGCCGAGCGTATCGGTCGCCTTGACGCGGAACATCACCACGCCCTCGCGCATCGAGGCCAGGGTCACGCCCTGCGTCGCGCTGCCGACGACCTGCAGTTGCGGACCGGTCTTCAACGTCACCTGCACCGGCACCGCCGCGGCCAGGCCGGCGATGTTGTTGGCCACGCCGACGCTGACCTCGGCTTCGTCGCCCGGCGCAAGCGTCGTGGGCACGTTCGGCGAGAGCACGAAGTCGCCGCGCACCGTGGTCGCGTTCTCGACGGTGCCGATCCGGTCGGCCGAGACCGCCACCGCCATCACCCGCAGCTTGCCGTTGAAGTAGTCGGGCACTGCGTAGCTGAAGTCCTTCTGCCCGTTCACGTCGACAATCCCGGACCAGTACACGACCGGCTTGTCGCGCTTGCGCTTGAACGGATTGAGCTGCTTCATGATCGCCGCGTCGGCATCGCCGCCGGGCGCCGCGGTCAACGCCGAAAGCTTCTCGAAGTCGGGCAGGATCAGGTCGAGGATCTGCGCGGTCTTCACTTCGAGCATGCGCTTGCGGAAGAAGAACTGGAGCGGATCGCCGAGCTTGTAGCGGGCGACCTGGAGGATGCCCTCGTCGACCACGAACAGCACCGCCCTGGTCGGCTGCGCGGCGTGCAGGCGGAAGGTGGCGGTCTCTCCGGGTTTCACCAGAGCGGGCGCGTCCACCGTCAACGCGTTGCGGCGCCCATCGACGTTCACCGAGAACGGCACCACGCCGTAGCTCAGCGGGCTCATGAAGACCTCGTCCGAGGACGGGTCGCGCACGAACTGCACGTTGATGTAGCCGTTGCCCTCGAAGTCCTTGGGCACGGTGATCTTCTGCACCGAACTGGTCGTGGTCGCCTTGAACCAGGCGTGCGCGTAGACCTTGTCGCGCTCGATCGTGATCAGGCCGCTGCCGGTGTAGGGCGCGTGGATCGCTATCTGCACGGCGTCGCCCGGCTTGTAGTCGTGCTTGTCGAGGTTGAGCTGGAGCTCGGCGTTGCGGTCGAGCGAACGCGACACGTTGGCGGCGCCGGCGACCGTCCAGGAAACGCGGTTGACCTCCTTGTCGTCGCCCGCGCGCACGACCAGCAGGGCCCAGTCGCCGGGCTTGTCGGTCGGCAGCGCATAGTCGAGGCCGGCCGCGGGGATCGCCAGCGGCTTGTCGCCGACCGGGATTTCCTTGAGCTTGGACTCGTACTTGTAGACGCCCGAATCCTGCTTGGTCAGCACCGAGACGTACTTGCGCTCGATCAGGCGCGCCTTGAGGCCGTCGAGCGCGATGGCCCTGGCTTCCGGATTGATCGCGACCAGGTGCACGCCGCGCTTGGCGCCGCGGGTGACGTAGGAAAGATCGTCCACCGCCTTGTAGCCGATCAGCCAGTCGTTGTCGGAGACCATCGACTGCGCCGCCGCGGCCACGCTGCGCCCGCCCTCGGCTTCGTGCGCCTTGGCGAGGAAGAACAACTGGTAGGTCGCCTCGGCGTACTTCTGCAGGTGCAGGTCGAACTCGGCATGGCCGCTGTCGTCGGTCTTGCCATCCTGCAGGGTTTCCTCGAAGCCTTCCTTGGCGCGGCGGATGTCGTAGAAGTGATAGTCCGGCCAGCTGCGGAACGCCGGATAGGCCGGGCGCAGGGTCAGGCTCGCCTCGACGCGGCGATTCGCGGCCGGCGTGCCGAACAGGTTCTGGGCATCGACCAGGCCCTTGAGCCCGGCGGGCTTCACCCAACCTTCAATCACCTGCGAGGACAGCTTCGCGCTGACCTTCATGCGATCCGGGAGGAACTCCTTCACCGTCACCGTGGTGCTGCCGATCTGGTTGCCGAGCTTGCCGTCGCGCGCGATGTACAGGTTCACCGTCCAGGTGCCGGTCGGCGACGTTTCGGCGGTCGTGTAGGACAGCTCGCCAAAGCCCGACGCATCCATCGTCAGCGGCACCTGCTTCATCGTCATGCCGCGCGGATCGACGATCTCCGCCTGGAGCGGAACGCCGGCGACGCTGTGCGTCCAGCTCGCCGCGCGCACGATCAGGCCGATGTGGAACTCATCGCCCGGACGGTAGATGCCGCGGTCGGAGAACAGGTAGCCGGAGAGCTGGCCCTCGTTGGTCGCGCTGGCGTCGCCGCCGATGTCGAAGCGCGAATAGTCGAGCTGGCGATCGCTGCCGCCGATCGGCAGGAAGGACATGTCCTGGCCCTTGGTCACCAGGTACATCGCCGGCTTCTTCTCGTGGTCCAGTCCCTTCAGCGACGGGAAGTGGACGACGCCGTCGGCGCTGGTGTTCTGGGTGAACAGGGTCTGGCCGTTGATCGCGAGCACGGACACGCTGGCATCGCCCACCGGATCGCCGGCGTGGATCGACTGCACGAACACGTCCTGGCTGCCGTCGAGCGATTTCTTGACCAGCATGCCGAGGTCGGTGACGACGATCAGGCGGTTGTCGGAAGCCTGGCTGCCGTCGCCGGAATCTCCACCCTCGTCGCCTTCGGATCCGGAATCTTCGGACGCGCTGTCGCCATCGCCGTTCTCGTCGGAATCCGAGTCCGATGGCTGTGCGGTCATTCCTTCGTCGGCGAGTTTCTTGGCCTTGGCTTTCGCCGCTTCGGCTTTTTTCTCGGCCTTCTGGTCGTAGCCCGACAGGTGCAGCAGGAACACGCCGCGGCGGCCTTCCTTCAGGTAGTCGCTGAGGTCCACGCCTTCGTAGTGGGCGTGGCTCGGATCGTCCTTCGCGAATGCGCGCTTGAGTTCGAAGCGCTCGATGATGTGTTCTTCGCTGAAGTCCGAGGGCAGTTGCGGATGGCTGTAATTGCCCTGGTTGAGGCTCACGAGGTGCTGCAACTGGTCGGGCAGGACGCGGCCAACCACCAGGTCCATGCCCGGCATGTTGCGCGAAACCACCGATATCCGCTTGCTGCCGCTGAGCGACAGCAGCGATCCGTCGGCGACGAAGCGCAGCAGCTTGGGATAGTCGGGCACGGTGAACAGCTCGACCCGCGGCTTGCCGAGGATGTAGCCACCAAACGACTTCAGGCCCTGGTCGACGCGCACATAGATGCGCTGGCCCGGGTTGGCGCGGAACTTGAAGCTCTGCATCTCCTGGAATTCGTTCTCGGTGGGGACCACCGCGAGCTTGAGTTTCTGCGCGCGAGCCAGCACGGCCTCGTCGACCTCGGCCGCACTCCATTCGTAGGGCGCCTGGTCCGAGTCCGAGGTGTCGTCCTCGTCGTCGTCATCGCTGCTGGCCGATGGCGGCTTGACCTTGGCGACGTCGGCGCCCGACTTGCGCGCAGGCAGCACCCAGGCGTGGACCAGCCCGGCCAGTTCGCTGTCGCGCACCGCGCCGCGGACGTTGACGACCATCACCTGCTCGGGTTCGTAGCGGTCGTTGTCGACCAGGGTCGGGCTGATGTCGTCGATGGCGAGGCTGTACAAGCCAGGCACGCGTACCGAGGTCTGCAGCGGCTGGTCGGTGCAATCGCCCCCGCGCGAACTGCAAAGGCCCTTGTCGATGGTCACCGCGATCGCGCCGTCGTCGTGCGGCAACGGCAACTGCTGGGAATGCACCCAGGCCTTGAGCTTGAACGGGTCGTAGGTGACGGTGAACAGCAGCGGCGGACCCTTCTGCGCGTCCGGATTGACGACCGCGAGCGCGATCGCCTTCTCGAAACGCGCGGTGTCGATGGGGTAGTTGAAGTCGACTTCCTGGATGATCTTCTTGGCGGTCGCGTCGGTCGGATCCTGGTAGAACTCGCCCTTGCCGAGCGTCGCCTTGAACGGCTCGATCGCGAAATCGAAATGGTCGTCGGCCAGCAGCACGTGCGGCGCGAAGGCCTGTGAGACGTTGAAGCTCACCGCATACTTCTGTCCGACCGGCCAGTCGGCTGCCGGCACGAAGCGCAGGGTCTTGTCGTCGACCCAGGTCCACTGCCCCTTCACCTCGGGCTGGACGGTGATGCCCTTGGTGACCGGCTTGCCGACCGCTTCGATCGGCGCAACCGATGCGGAGAAGTTCACCTGCAGCGTGTCGATGATGATCGGCTGCTTCGTGTAGTCGGTGGTCGAGGGCGCATGCACCTGCCAGGTGATGCGTACGGGCTCCGGCGGATGCGGCCGGTTCTTCCACCAGTGCCAGCCGTACCAGCCGCCCGCGAGCACGATCGCTGCGCTCGCGAAGATCTGTGCGTATTTCCGCGGTTCCCGCTTTACCGCCAGCATCCATTCCGGCGCCAGCCAGGAGACATCGCCCACCACGGGTCGCAACAGCTTCGCCAGGGTCCGCTCGATGATCCGCCACAGCCATCCGATCACGAACCACAGCGCGCGCAACAGGCGCATCGGCAACTTCAGCAGGAAATGCAGCAGATCCATGGCGCGTCGGACTCCGTGGGGGACGAGGGGAGTCGCGCGGATGCGCGCGCGCCGGTCACGACGCATCACGCAAGGCGCGATGCAGTGCTCAACGAGAGCTTCCCCGCGAGCATTCTGCGCTAGATACAACGCATCGTGGGCGCGGCAAGGGACAGGCCTTTACACTTTCTTTACTTTTATTTAACTTGTGTTTAACTTTAATTTAACTTATTGATCGCGCAGGAAAACTGCTTGGCCCGCGCGTTTTCATGGGATCCAGCGGAGGATGCAGGCCAGCATGACGGCCGCGCAAACGAAGCACTCGATCGATCCGCGCCGCTTGGAAACAGGCGCGCGATGCGGCAGGGAGCGTCCGTCGGACGGCTCAGCGGTTCGCTGACCCTGCCCCACGCCTGTCAGGTCGTGCCGATGACTTTCCAGGTGCCGACCTGGCCACCGACCTGGTCGCGCAGTTGCCCGGAATCCCCGGGCTTGGCCTTCTCGAAGACCAGCCCCGCCATGAAGATGTTCGGGCCGCCCGACGTGCTCTGCAGGGAGACGCCCGCCATGCTGACCTGCTCCCATTTGCCGGACTGGTGCGCCATCCAGCCGCCCGGCGGCGAGGACCAGGTCTTGTTGTCCTTGATGTAGAGGCCTTCGTGCTCGGCCTGGCCAGGGATGCTGCCCTGGGCCGCGATGATCTTCGGCATGCCGCCCTCGGGGGGATTGAGCGATCAAGGTCCAGACTAGACCCGCGAAAGTGCGCGCGCAACCGCCGGCCCTGCCATCGGTCATGGTCGTGCGAAGCCGCCGCCGGACTATGCTGGCGGCTTCCGGTTCGATCCGCGGAGACCTGTCATGCGACTGATTCCCGGCTTGCTCGCCGCAGCCATTGCCTGCGGCGTCGAAGCATCGAGCGCGCACTCGCCGCCAGCCATGCCGTCGATGCCGGTCGTGCCCTCGGGCGCGATCGCCATGCCGGCCTTGCCGTCGGGCATCGACCAGGTCGGCCTCGATCGTGCGATCAAGCCCGGCGACGACTTCGACGGCTACGCCAACGGCGGCTGGCGCAAGACAGCGACGATCCCGGCCGACCGTTCGAGCACCGGCGTCGACCTGTTCGTTTCCGAGAAAGCGGAAAAACGCACGGCCGATCTGATCCTCAACATCGGCGCGACCCCATATCCCAAAGGCTCGAACGAGCGACTGATCGCCGACTACTACGCGGCCTGGATGGACGTGGACGCGATCGAGAAGAAAGGCTTCGCCCCGCTCGCGCCGGCGCTCGCGAAGATCGACGCGATCCGGAGCCGCAGCGACCTCGCACGCGCGCTCGGCGGCACCCTGCGCGCCGACGTCGATCCGATCAATGCCACCCGCCTGGACACCGAACACCTGTTCGGCCTGTTCGTCGCGCAGGGCCTGGAAGACCCGTCGCACAACGTGCCCTACCTGCTGCAGGGCGGCCTGGGCATACCCGGCCGCGACTACTACCTGTCCGCCGACAAGGACATGGCGAAGACGCGCGAGGCCTACAAGGCCTACATCGCGACGATCCTCAAGCTCTCCGGAACACCCGATGCGGATGCGAAGGCGAAAGCCATCTTCGAGCTCGAGACGAAGATCGCGAAGGCGCATACGAGCATCACCGACAGCGAGGATGTCCACAAGGCGAACAATCCCTGGCCGCTCGCCGACTTCGCGAAGAACGCGCCGGGCCTGGACTGGAACACCTACTTCGACGCGGCCGGCCTCGGCTCGCGCAAGCTCGTCGTGGTCTGGGAACCGGAGACCGTGAAAAAGCTCTCGGCCCTGGTGGCGAGCGAACCCCTCGACACCTGGAAAGCCTGGCTGCGATTCCACGCGGTCAATGCCGACGCAGGCTTGTTGCCCAGGGCCTGCGACGAGGCGCATTTCGAGTTCTACGATCATGTCCTCGAAGGCACGCCCAGGCAGCTCGACCGCTGGAAGCGCGCGATCGCGAATGTCAACGAAGACCTCGGCGACGCCGTCGGCAGGATCTACGTCGAGCGCTATTTCCCCGCTTCGTCGAAAGCGCAGGTCAAGGCGCTGGTCGACAACCTCGTCGCCGCCTTCGACGATCGCGTCGACCATCTCGAATGGATGACGCCCGCCACCCGCGAAAAAGCGAAGGCCAAGCTCGCGACCCTGCGCGTCGGCGTCGGCTATCCGGAAACCTGGCGCGACTATTCGTCGCTGGACATCGAGCCGGACGACGCCCTCGGCAACCGCGAGCGCGCGGAGGAGCACGAATACCATCACCAGCTCGCCAAACTCGATGCACCGGTCGATCGCGACGAGTGGTGGATGACGCCACAGACCGTCAACGCCGTGAACCTGCCGCTGCAGAACGCGCTGAACTTCCCGGCCGCGATCCTCGAACCGCCCTACTTCGATCCGTCCGTCGACGCCGCGACCAATTACGGCGCGATCGGCGCCACCATCGGCCACGAGATCAGCCACAGCTTCGACGACAGCGGCGCCGACTTCGATGCGCAGGGCCGCATGGCGAACTGGTGGACGCCCGAGGACCTGGCCCACTTCAAGGCCGCAGGCCAGCAGCTCGTCGCCCAGTACGACGCCTACGAGCCGCTGCCCGGCCTGCACATCAAGGGCCAGCAGACCCTCAACGAGAACATCGCCGACGTCTCCGGCCTGACCATCGCCTACATCGCCTACCACAAGTCGCTCGGCGGGCAGCCGGCGCCGGTGATCGACGGCCTCACCGGCGACCAGCGCTTCTTCCTCGCCTACGCGCAGTCCTGGCGCAGCAAGCAGCGCGAGGAATCGCTGCGCCAGCGCATCGTCGACGACGGCCACGCGCCGGACCGCTGGCGCGTGCAGACCGTGCGCAACCTCGATGCCTGGTACGACGCGATGGGCGTCAAGCCCGGCGATGCGCTGTATCTGGCGCCGAAGGATCGCGTAAGGATCTGGTGACATCGCGCAAAGAGCTGGCGACGACCTCATCGTGCGGCTGCCCCACGGTCGCGCATCGGACCGCAGATCGCACAGCATCAGTGATCGACGATCATGCAGAGCCTGGATCGTGCCGCAAGCCAGCCGGTCTTCCTGAAGCCGCGTTCAGCGAATTCATCGGACGTTTTATCGCGTCTTGATACAGCTCGTCTGCTGATGCGCGACGCATCCAGCCACGCCCACCTACAAGGAAGTCGCATGAAGATTTCGCGCACCATCGCCCAGGGACTGTTCTGCAGCGCGCTGCTTGCCGGCTGCAACAATGGCACCCCGACGACGACCGCACAGGCCCCTGCCCAGCCGCCACCGGCGCCGTCCTCGACGAACACCCCCTACGCGTCCCAGCCCGCGCCCCCGGCCGAAGCACCTGCGGGAACATCATCGGTCGCGGCCCCGCAGCCCGAACCGACGGCCACGGCGCCGACTCCCGTGCCGAAAGCTTCCCGCAATCCCGCACCCCCGCCTGCGAGTGAATCACCGCCGGCCGCCGAGGCCCCTTCGGCTCCACCACCGGAAGTGGAAGCTCCTCCGACGAAGCCTGCTCCACCACCGGAACGGCTCGAACCCGTCGTCGAGCGGCCCGGTTACGCCTGGACTCCCGGTTACTGGCGCTGGGACAACGGCGGACATCGCTATGCCTGGATCCGGGGCAGCTACGTTCGCGCACGCCCCGGCTTCGTGTGGGTTCGCGCTCACTGGCAGAGGGGCGATCGCGGCGGCTGGTATTTCCAGCCGGGGTACTGGCAAGTCACGGGTGCGCCGCCGCTCGGTGGTCCGATCCCGCCGCGGCACGGGCCGATTCCGCCCCCGCACGGCCCCATGCCGCCACCGCCGCCCGGGTCCGGCATGGGCAACGATGACGGATTCTTCCGCGACGCCCTGGCACTGGGCGCGCGTGACGTCGAGGAATCATCGGCTGCGCAAACGCGTTCGAACAACCCTGACGTGAAGCGCTTCGCGCAGCGCCTCGTCGGCGCGGAGGGCGCCAGCAACCGTCGCCTGGCGGATGCCTCGCACCTGCAGCCGCCGCCTGCGGACAACGGATCGCTGCAGGGCCTGTCGAGTCCCGAACTCGACCGTCGTTACCTTTCCGACATGATCGCCTCGCACCAGAACGCGATCGGCTTGTACGAGCGCGCCTCTCGCTCGGCCGGCAATCCGGCGACGCGCGAGCTGGCGTCGCAGATCCTTCCGAACCTGCGGGCGCAGATGGCCACGGCGCAGCAGTTGCAGAACCATCTCCGCCCCAATCCCAGGACGCGTTGACGCTGATCGCACGCAGCCGGCGAATCGCGCGATTCCCGCGCTTCGCCGGCTGCGATCCCTCCGGTGCGCCGGAGCCATTCCGGCGCGACGATTGCTGTAGCAATCGTCGCACCATGACGGACGACCTATCACCGGGAATGGGAAGCCTGCTTGGGACATAATGTCCGCGATTCCAGCGTCGATGGACCGATACGCATGCCCAGCCCTTCCCGTCCCGCACCGCTACGCGTGTTCGCGTGCGCGCTTCCCGCGCTGGTCGCCGCCATCCTGTCGGCCTGTTCGCAGCCGCCTGCCGCGAAGGCGGAAAGCGCGGAACCCGTCGCCGTCGCCACGGCCGAGAAACGCGCGGTGCCCGAGGAGCTGACCGCGGTCGGCAGTGTCGAGGCGATCAATTCCGTCGCGGTGAAATCGCTGGTCGACGGCCAGTTGCTCGACAGCCCGGTCAAGGACGGCGACGACGTGAAGAAAGGGCAGTTGATCTTCCGTATCGATCCGCGCCCGGCGCAGGCCGCGCTTGCGCAGGCGAACGCCGCCCTGGCGAAAGACGTCGCCGCCCGCGACCTCGCCCAGGCCCAGGTCGACCGTTACAAGCCGATCGCCGCGCAGCACTACATCTCGGCCGACCAGATGCAGCAGTACCTCACCACGCTCGCGGCGGCCGCAGCGAGCGTCAAGGTCGACCAGGCCAACGTCGAGGCGCAGAAGCTCACCCTGAGCTACACCGACATCCACGCTCCGATCGACGGCCGCGCCGGCCGCATCCTGATCCAGCCCGGCAACCTGGTGAAGGCGAACGACACCAATGCCCTGCTGACGATCAACCAGCTCGCTCCGATCTTCGTCAACTTCGCCGTCCCCGGCGGCGACGTCGACCACGTGCGCGCCGCGCAGGCGAAGGGCGTGCTCGCGGTGCGGGCGAGCGGCGACGGGATCACGAATCCGATCGGCGGCACGCTCTCCTTCGTCGACAACGCGGTCGATACGACCACCAACACCGTGAAGCTGCGCGCCAGCTTCGCCAATGCCGACGAGCGCATGTGGCCCGGCCAGTTCGTCAACATCAAGCTCGTCCTCGGCAGCGATGCCGATGCGATCGCCGTGCCCGACGCCGCGGTGAAGGCCGGCCCGAACGGCAACTACGTGTTCGTGGTCGCGAGCGACACCGCCCACCAGCGCGATGTCGTCGTCGCGCGCAGCGTCGATGGCATATCGATGATCGCCAAGGGCCTGCAGGCGGGCGAAACCGTGGTCACCGACGGCCAGTCGCGCCTGGTCGAAGGCAGCAAGGTCAAGGTCTCGGCCTCCGGCGCTGTCGATGCGGGCTCCGCGAACGCCGATTCGTCCGACACGAAGGCGTCCGGGGCCGCGCAGTGAATCTCTCCGAACTCTTCGTCCGCCGGCCGGTGATGACCCTGCTGGTGATGCTGGGCATCCTCGTGTTCGGCATCTCGGCCTATCGCCAGTTGCCGGTTTCCGACCTGCCGAACGTCGATTTCCCCACGATCCAGGTCACCGCCCAGTTGCCGGGCGCATCGCCGGAGACGATGGCCTCGGCCGTCGCCACGCCGCTGGAGAAACAGTTCTCGACGATCCCCTCGATCGACTCGATGACCTCGCAGAGCGGCATCGGCCAGACCCAGATCACCATCCAGTTCGGCCTCGACCGCAACATCGACGCCGCCGCGCTCGACGTGCAGTCGGCGATCTCGGCGGCGCTCAAGCAGTTGCCGACGACGATGACCACGCCGCCGACCTTCCGCAAGGTCAATCCCGCGGACGCGCCGATCTACTACGTCAGCATGACCAGCAAGACGCTGCCGCTGTCCAAGGTCGACGAGTACGGCGAGTCGCTGCTCGCGCAGCAGCTGTCGATGATCGACGGCGTCGCCCTGGTCAACGTCTACGGTTCGCAGAAGTACGCCGTGCGCATCGACCTCGATCCGGCCGCGATGGCCGCGCGCGGCCTTGGCATCGACCAGGTCCAGAACGCGGTCTCCAGCGGCAACCTCGACAACCCGACCGGCGTGCTCTACGGCAGCAAGCGCACCTACAACGTGATGGTCAACGGCCAGTACACGGACTCGAAGGGTTTCGCCAACCTGATCGTGAGCTACCAGAACGGCGCGCCGGTGCGGCTGAAGGACATCGCCCACGTCTACGACGG
This sequence comes from Lysobacteraceae bacterium, assembly GCA_036496805.1. Lineage (GTDB taxonomy): Bacteria > Pseudomonadota > Gammaproteobacteria > Xanthomonadales > Xanthomonadaceae > SZAS-103. The sequence continues at coordinate 184,994 of DASXKN010000029.1, read as the reverse complement.
CGTGCAGTCCGACAAGCTCGCCGCGTGGATGGACGGCCAGCGCGGCGTCGTGCTGGCGATCCAGAAACAGCCCGGCGTGAACACCATCGACGTGGTCGAGCGCATCCGCGCGCTGCTGCCGAAGTTCGAGAAGCAGCTGCCGGCGGGCATGGACATGAACGTGTTCTACGACCGCACGCTGAGCATCCGCTCCTCGGTGGACGAAGTGCAGTTCAGCCTGATGCTGGCGCTGTTCCTGGTCGTGCTGGTGATCTTCGTGTTCCTGCGCAACCTGCCCGCCACCCTGATCCCCTCGCTGGCGCTGCCGATGTCGATCGTCGGCACCTTCGGCGTGATGTACCCGTTCGGCTACAGCCTCGACAACCTCTCGCTGATGGCGCTGACGCTGTGCGTGGGCTTCGTGGTCGACGACGCGATCGTGATGCTGGAGAACATCAGCCGCCACGTCGAGATGGGCAAGACGCCGATGCAGGCGACGCTCGAAGGCTCGAAGGAAATCGGCTTCACGATCCTTTCGATGACCCTCTCGCTGGCGGCGGTGTTCATCCCGCTGCTGTTCATGGGCGGCGTCATCGGCCGCCTGCTGCACGAGTTCGCTGTGACGATCGTGGCGGCCGTGCTCGTCTCCGGCCTGGTCTCGCTCAGCCTCACGCCGATGCTGTGCAGCCGCATGCTCCATTCGCACAAGGGTGAGACCCACGGCCGCATGTACCAGGCCTTCGAGTCCGTGTTCGACGGCATGCAGTCGTTCTACCGACGCACCCTGAATTCCTGCCTGCATCATCGCCGACTGGTGCTGCTCGCGTTCTTCGGCATCCTGATCGGCACGGTCGCGCTGGTCTGGTTCGTGCCGAAAGGATTCCTGCCCGACGACGACATCGGCCAGCTGTTCGTGTTCACCCAGGCCGACCAGGACATCGGCTTCGACGCGATGGCACGCAAACAGGAGCAGGCCGAGAAGATCATCGCCGCCGATCCGAACGTCGGCCGCGTGATGTCCTTCATCGGCGTATCCGGCAGCAGCTCGACGCTCAACCTCGGGCGCATGGTGATCGCGCTCAAGCCTCAGAACCAGCGCCCGTCTTCGCAGGACGTCCTCCAGGAACTGCGGCCCAGGCTCAACGGCATTCCCGGCTTCAAGATCTATCTGCAGAACATCCCGATCATCCGCCTCGGCGGCCACCTGACCCAGACCCAGTACCAGTACACCCTGCAGGACATCGACACCAAGGAGCTGTTCGCCTTCGTGCCGAAGCTGGTCGACACGATCGCCAAGCTGCCCGGCTTCCAGGACGTCACCTCCGACCTGCTGATCGCCACGCCGGAAGTGGACGTGCACATCGACCACGACGCCGCAGCCGCCGTCGGGGTGACCACCGCGCAGATCGAGAACGCGCTCTACACCGCGTTCGGCCCGGCGCAGGTCTCGACGATCTACACCTCGATCGACCAGTATTGGGTATTGATGCAGGTCGACCCGAAGAAGCAGGACGACCCGGCGATCCTCGGCCGCATCTACATCCACTCCAGCAACGGCCAGCTCGTGCCGCTGTCGGCGGTGGCACGCTTCGACAAGTCGGTGGGCCCGGCCACGATCAGCCACCTCGGCCAGGTGCCGGCGGTGACGCTCTCGTTCAACCTCGCGCCCGGCGTCTCGCTGGGCCAGGCGGTCGAGCGCATCAACGGCGCGGTGACGAAACTGAAGGTACCCGACTCGATCACCGGCTCCTTCCAGGGCACCGCGCAGGCGTTCCAGTCGTCGGTGAACGGCATGGGCCTGCTGCTGGTGCTGGCGATCTTCGTGATCTACCTCGTGCTCGGCATCCTCTACGAAAGCTTCATCCATCCGCTGACGATCCTTTCCGGCCTGCCGACCGCCGCCTTCGGCGCGCTGCTCACCCTGCTGGTCTTCCACATCGACCTGAACCTCTATTCGGCGGTGGGCCTGATCATGCTGATCGGCATCGTCAAGAAGAACGCGATCATGATGATCGACTTCGCGGTCGAGGCCGAGCGCGGCGGCAAGAGCGCCGAGGACTCGATCTTCGAAGCCTGCATGGTGCGCTTCCGCCCGATCATGATGACCAGCTTCGCGGCGCTGTTCGGCACCCTGCCGATCGCGCTCGGCCTCGGCGCCGGCGCCGAATCGCGGCGGCCACTCGGCCTGGCGGTCGTCGGTGGCCTGCTCACCTCGCAGGTACTGACCCTGTACCTGACGCCGGTGATCTACCTGTACTTCGATCGCCTGCAGTCGAAGCTGCGCGAGCGCCGCGAACGCCGCGAGGCCAGCAAGCAGCAGGCGCTGCACGGCACCTGATCCTCGATTCACTCCGCTCAGGTGCGGTGGTCCCGCGGCCGGTACACTGTGCGTCCGGCCGCCGCACTGGCGTCGCGAGACTCGCCATGAGCACCGACAGCACCCACGCGCCGTTGCGCTTCACCGACCTCGGGCTGCCCGAGCCCCTGCTGCGCGCGTTGGCCGACGTCGGCTATGAATCGCCCTCGCCGATCCAGAACGCGACCATCCCGCCCCTGCTGCAGGGTCGCGACCTGATCGGCCAGGCCCAGACCGGCACTGGCAAGACCGCGGCGTTCGCGCTGCCGATCCTCGCGCGCATCCTGTCGTCGCCGGTCGATCCGCGGCAGACGCGTCCGCAGGCTCTGGTGCTCGCGCCCACGCGCGAGCTCGCGATCCAGGTGTCGGAAGCCTTCCAGCGCTATGCCGCGCACCTGCCCGATTTCCACGTGTTGCCGATCTACGGCGGCCAGGGCTACGGACCGCAACTGGCTTCGCTGCGGCGCGGCGTGCAGGTTGTCGTCGGCACGCCCGGGCGCGTCATCGACCACCTCGACCGCGGCACCCTCGACCTTTCGGTCCTGAAATGCCTCGTGCTAGACGAAGCCGACGAAATGCTGCGCATGGGCTTCATCGACGACGTCGAGACGGTGCTGAAGAAGATCCCCGAGCAGCGCCAGGTCGTGCTGTTTTCCGCGACCATGCCGGCGCAGATCAAGCGCATTGCCCAGACCTACCTGCGCGATCCGGTCGAGATCGCGATCGCCGCCAAGACCACCACCGCCGCCGGCATCCGCCAGCGCTACTGGATGGTCAGCGGCATCAACAAGCTCGACGCCCTCACCCGCATCCTCGAAGCCGAACCCTACGAGGCGATGCTGGTGTTCGCGCGCACCAAGCTCGGCACCGACGAGCTGGCCGGCAAGCTCGCCGCGCGCGGGCTGTCGGCCGCGGCGATCAACGGCGACGTGCCGCAGCAGCAGCGCGAACGCGCGATCCAGCGCCTGAAGGACGGCCAGCTCGACATCCTCGTCGCGACCGACGTGGCGGCGCGCGGCCTCGATGTCGAGCGCATCAGCCACGTGCTGAACTACGACATTCCCTACGACACCGAAAGCTACGTCCATCGCATCGGCCGCACCGGCCGCGCCGGTCGCAAGGGCGAGGCGATCCTGTTCGTCGCGCCGCGCGAACGCGGCATGCTGCGCGCGATCGAGCGCGCCACCCGGCAGCCGATCGAGCAGATGGAGCTGCCGAGCATCGAGGTCGTCAACGACCAGCGGATCGCGAAGTTCCTGACCCGCATCACCGACACCCTCGCCGGCGCCGACCTTTCCCTGTTCCGCCAGCTCGTCGAGCGCTACGAGAGCGAACACAACGTGCCCGCGATCGAGATCGCCGCGGCGCTGGCGAAGCTGGTGCAGGGCGACCTGCCGCTGCTGCTCGATGCACCATCGCCCGGGTCGCGACATGCCGAAAGGCAGGGCCATGGAGAATCGCGCCCACGCTGGGAACCCGACCAGAAATCCACGGTGCGTCCCCACAAGCCGGCGCCGCAAGCGAAGCGGGAGGACCGGGCGGAAAGCAGGCCCGCACCGAACGCGCCGAACGCCGCTCCTTCCAGGCCTTCTGCTGCAAGCAACGTCGCGAGCGTGGGCGGAGACCTCACGCACCATCATGCAACGCCTTCGGCTGGCACGGATGCGTCCCCACTGCGCATAGAAACATTCCGGCCGGAAACCTCCCTCACACCCGACCAACCCCGCAGTCCGGGCCACAACAGCGCCGAACTCCACTTCGACGACGACGCGCCGCCACGGAAGGCCAAGCGCCGGCCGCGCGACGAGCCCGAACCGGGCATGGAGACCTTCCGCATCGAAGTCGGCCACGTCCATGGCGTGCAACCGGGCAACATCGTCGGCGCGATCGCCAACGAGGCCGACCTCGAGAGCCGCTACATCGGCCGCATCGACATCCGCGATGCGCACAGCCTGGTCGACCTGCCGATCGGAATGCCGCGGCAATTGCTCGAGCACCTCAAGCGCGTGCGCGTCGCCGGGCAGACGTTGCGCATCCACCGCGTGGGCGCGAAAGACGGCGCCGATGACGCGGGCGATCGCGACACACCCGCCCAGCGCCCGCCCCAGGCGAAGCCGCGTGGCGACAAGCCGCATCCGGCGAAACGGAAGCCCCATTCCCCGCACGAAGGCAAGAAGCCGCATCGCAAGGGCACGTCCGATCGCCGCCGGTGACGCGTTCGTCGCGTCTTCGGAAAACGCAGGATTCGGCGCGACCGCCGGCCCTCACTTCACGAGCAATTGCCCGACCATCAATACGGCATGGCCGGGGACCGTGCAGAAGAAACTGTAGCCGTCGCCGGGCTTGAGCTTGTCGGCCGGGAAGGACGCATCGGCTTTCTCGCCGCCGCCGATCGTTTTCGTGTGGGCGATCACGCGCGGGTCGCCGGGCTTGAGGAAGTCGCTCGCGACACCCGCGGTCATGCCGTCGTCGGCGATCGCATCGACATCCTGGGTGCGGGCGATGACGACGTTGTGGCCCATGTCGCCGACCGCCATGGTGCCGGTGTGGGTCAGGTGGATGGTGATGGTCTTGCAGGCCGCGTCGACGCTGACGCTGCGCTGGTCGTACATCATGCTGTCGCCGGCCTTGAGCGCGATGTCGCAGTGCGCGGCGGCGTGCGCGAAGGGCGATGCGAGCAGGGACGCGAGGACGAGTGCGCGCATGACGATGGCCTCGGTGGATGGTGCATGAAGGATGCCACGCGCAGGCGACGGAAACGACTTGCGCTGCGCATCGTGTCCGCGGGATAGCTTGCTGCAGCCAGCGCCGAACCCGCTGCCGGCAGGCCGAACGCGACGGCTCAGCTCAGCAGGTTAGCCAGCGCATTCGAGTGGAACGCCCAGCCGAGCAATCCCGCAAGCCCCTGGAACACTCCGAGCGCCGTCGGCACCAGGGCGATGTAGTAGAGCCAGCGCTTGTGCGTCAGCGCGGTCATGGCGAGCATCGAGATCGAGATCGCGAGCAGGGCATCGGAGAGATCGAACTGGTCGTCGCGATAGTTGAGCGCGTCGTAGTTTTTCTGGTCGTCCTGCGCCTTCGTCATCACCAGCTTCTTCTTGGCGTCCTGTTCCTTCGCGAGGGCGTCGTAGAAGGCGATCGCCTTGGCATAGCCGGCCTGCTGCGCGGGCGGGCTGCTGGCGGCGGTCAGGACGAGCTGGTCGAGGGTGGCCCGGGCGACTTCCTCGCGCAGGTTGCGGGCCTGGTAGTAGCCCCAGTCGTCGATCTTGTCCGCCTGCGCCTGCTGCATGGCCTGGCAGATGTTGTCGTCCTTGATCTTGCATACGGCCATGAAGGTGGCGAGCAGGGCCACGGTGATCGCGACCCATGCGTTGAGGCGCGCATTGGCGCGGTCCCTGGAGGACTCGCTTTCCTCCTGCATGCCTTCGAGGGTTTCCATGGGATTGAGATCCATCGCGCGTCTCCGGGCTGCTTCAGGCGCCGAATGGTAGCAAGCGGCGGTGAAGATTCACCGCTGCCGGACACGGGGGTTCGGCACGGCGGGAGCGACGCCCGTGTCGGGCACGTACGCATCCTCTCGCCTCGATTCCGCCGTTCGTCATTCCTCCGCTCGCACACGAACCTCTCGGCGACGAAAGCTTGTCGATGACGAGCGAACGGACGGACTGAGCCGATGGCCTGACCCGGGCGCGAATGCACGCGCCCGGGACCCGATGCGATCGACTGCCTGCAATCAACCGCTACGCGATCAGCCGCGCGGGAGGATGACCGGCATCGATGCGTCGGCCCATTGCGGCAGCGGATGCCCCGGCTTCGGCACGGTCTTCCATCGCAGCACCGGATGGTGCTGAGCGACGACGGTCCAGTGCGGCACCTTGCGCTTGCCAGGTTCGACCGCTGCCGTCTTTCCGCCCCTGGGCAGGAAGAAGAAGTCGCCGCTCTCGTGGCCTGCGAACTGGATCGGCGAGTAGCCCGGAGATTGCGCGATCGGCGAATCGATCTCCGCCAGCGCGAGCGAACTCGATACCTGGCGGTACAGCCTCTGCGCATTGAGCAGGCGGCTGTTGTCCTGCAGCGCGTTGAGGAAGGCACGCGTGAAGTACGAGTGCTTGCCCGCGCCGGTATCCGCCACCGGCTGCACGCCGCCTGAGGTCATGGCCGTGCGCGACTTGCCGCTGGCCATCTTGTCCACCCACGCCACCCACTTGTCGGCGGACATCGCGCTCGAGTCGAATACCGGCACCGCGGCGCGCGTCATCGTGCCCGAGTAGCACGAGTCGGCGACCACCAGCACGTGGCGGGCCTTGAGCGTGGTCAGGATGTCGCTGATGGCGGCATTGGAGATCCAGGTCGAAGCGGTGTTGTTCTTCGCATCGACCGGAATCCAGTAGCCCTGCTGGCCCTTGAGTTCGCCGTGGCCGGCGAAATAGATGAGCAGGTTGTCGTCGGGGCCGAGTTTCTCGCGCATGTTGTTGAGCGCGGTGAGGATCTCCAGCCGCGACGCGTCGAGCAGCAGGGTGGTCTGGTAGCCGTAGCGCGCCTTGAGCACCTGCGAGACGGCGGTGGCATCGCTGCGTGCGCTCTGCAGGGCCTGGAAGCCGCCGTCCTGGTAATCGTCGTTGCCGATGATGACGGCGTAGCCGTTGCCGACGTGCAGGTTGGCCGGCACTTCGCCGACCACATCGGCGCCGCCACCGCCTGCGGAGGCTCCACCACCCGCCTGCGCGAGCAGGTTGAAGTCCATGCCCATCTTGCCGCCGGCCTTGCCCACCGCGACCACCTGTACGCTGGCGCCGCCGGCGGGCACGTTGACCTTGGCCTTGAAGGTGCCGTTCGCGCTGAGCGCGACGGGCTGGTTGTTGACCGTCACCTGGGCGATGGCTTGCGGCTGGGTGACGCGACCGATCAGGTCATGCGGGCCGGGCGCGCCGTGCACGACGGCGGTGTTCTTGCCGCGGGTGGCGATCACAGCCGGCTCGAGCATCTCCAGCGACGGCGGGCCGCCGGCGAGCACCTGCGAGCCAGCGCCGCCGGTGCCGATGCGTTGCTGCAGCGAGGCGATCGCGCGGTTCTGCTGGCGCACCTCGGTCTGCTTGTCGACAAGCTGGTTCTCGAGCAGCTTCATCAGCTCGAAGTCTTCCTTGCTCTTGGCCGGCGCATGCGACTGCATGCCCTTGATCTGCGCCTGGAACTGCGCGCGCTGGCTGACGAGCTGGGCCTTGAGCTTCTCGATCTCGGCAGCGTCGGCGTTGTTGTCCTGGGCATCGGCGACCGCGTCGGCCTTCGCCTGCACCTGCGCGCGCGCCTGCTCGACCTGCGCGGCGACCTGGGTACCGACCGAAGCGCGCACTTTCTCCAGCTTGGCCTGGGTGTCGTTCAACTGGCTCTGCGACTGGTCGAGCGCCTTCTTCTTTTCGTCGAGCTGGCCCTGCAGTTCCTTGACCTGCTCCTGCAGGCCATGGATCTCGGTGTCCTTCTGCTGCAGCTCGACCTGCACCGTGGACGAGAAGATCAGGTCGTCGCCGCTGATGCCCTGCGCTTCGCGATACAGGTTGAGTGCCTGCACCTGGTCCTTGGGCATGCCCAGGCCTTCCTCGTACATGTAGCCCATGTTGATCTTCGCGCGCGCGAGGCCCTTGTCGGCGGCCTTCTTGAACCAGACCATCGCCAGCGCGTAGTCGGGATCGGTGCCGAGTCCCTTCAGGTAGATCTCGCCGACATAGTTCATCGCTTCCGGATCGCCTGCGGACGCGGAATCCATCCACACCTTCAATGCGGTCTGGTAGTTGGCGCGATCCTCGGCGACGTATTCGCCGCCGCGGATCTGGCAGTCGGCCTGGGTCGTGCGGACCGGCCGGCGCGCACTCATGAAATGCACCTGGCTGCCGAGGCTGCGGATCTGTCCCGGCAGCAGGCAGTCGACGACCAGCAGGTCCTCGGCGTTGCGGATGGTCGCCTCGGCGTGGGCGACGGGCACCGAGGTGCCGCTGCCGACGACCAGGCCGATCGCGGCGGCTAAAACGGTGAATCGAATGAAGACCGGACAACCCTGTGGCGAGTTCATGAGACGAAGCTCCATTGCGGAATTTCGCGACTCGCGCCGACCCTTGCAGCGGCGCGCGAGCCGCTATACTGGGTGCGGCGAGTATAGGCATTCTTTGGGGAAAAATGCGATGCGTCCGTACCACACCGGAATACCGTCCGTCCGTCGTCGCGCTTCGCTCCGGAAACCCCGCACATCACGCGGCCTGTTCGCACAGGCATTTCTCGTTTTGCTGCTTTTGATAGGCGGCACGTGGAGCCGGCAGGCATCGGCCGCGGTCGCGATCTGCACGCTCGATCCGGGCACCTTCCCGACATCGCAGACGGGCGCCGGCAACAGCCAGCTCTCGTTCTCCTTCCTGGCGACCAATGGCTTCGCCTGCAACGTTGCCAGCGGCAACGTTGCCATCCAGGCCGGCAGCGATACCACCGGCGGTGCATCGATCACGTTGGGGAACACCTTCAGCGATGCGTCCGGACCTGCCGGCGGCGCGCCTTTCACGAACGTCTTCGATGTCCAGCTCGGCCCCAACCCGGGTTCGGTCAACATCGTGATCACCTGCACCGCCGGTTGCAACGGCGGCACCACGACGCTGACTTACACCGCCAGCAGCGTCGGCATAGCCAGCATGTCCTTCACCGCGCCGCAACCCGCCATCACCGGCCCGACGGCCGGCGGATTGCCCGTTCTCGGCGATACGCTGACTTACACGCTGACCGCCGCCAACACCGGCTCGCAGGAACTGCAGACGATCGTCATCGACGACCAGTCGCTCACGCTCACCAAGCGCTGCGTGCGCGTGTTGCCGCCAACTGGCCAGTGCGTCCTGACCGCCACGCACGTGGTTTCCGCAGCGGACGCCGGTGCCGGTTCCTACATGAATAGCGTGCTCGCGACGGCAACGCCCCTGGTCGGATCCAACCTCGTGCAGAGCGCGAGCGTCGTCACGTCGATCGCCAACCCGTCGCTCACCATCGCCGAAGGCCAGCCTGCCAACGCCGACAACGATGGCAGCAACTCGGTGACCCAGAACGACGTACTGACCTATACGACCACCGTCACCAACACCGGTAATGTGCCGCTGACGACGGTTGCCGTCAGCGATTCGTTCGGCTCGAAAACCTGTGGCACCGTCTCCAACCTCGCGCCGAACAACACCTGCGTGCTCACCACCACCCACACCGTCAGCCAGGGCGACGTGACGGCCGGCTCGGTCGGCGACCAGGATTCGGTGACCTCAAACGAAGTGCCCGGCCCGACAACAAGCGCGGCGGTCAGCACCACGGTCGTCAGCACACCGTCGCTGACACTGGCCAAGGCGCTATCGCCGAGCTTCGTCGACAACGACCAGTCCGGCAGCATCACCCCCGGCGACGTGCTGACCTATTCGTTCACGGTGACCAACACCGGCAACGTCACCCTCAACACGGTGACCGTCACCGACCCGCTGATGCCGGGCTTCACCGGCACCTGCACGAACATCCCGAGACAGGGCCTGCCCGGCAACACCTGCACCGTGACCACCACCTACACCGTCACCGCCGGCGACGCCAAGGCCGGTTCGATCACGAACACCGCCCATGCCGCCACCACGCAACTGCCCGGCATCACGACACCCAGCAACACGGTGGTGACGCCGGTCACCGCCGCCAGGCCCGCCCTGACGCTGGCCAAGGCGCAGACCAGCTACGCCGACAACGACGGCAATAGCCACGTCTCCGCGGGCGACGTGCTCACCTATACCTTCACGGTGACCAACACCGGCAACGTGCAGTTGAACCAGGTGACCGTGACCGATCCGCTGATGCCCGGCTTCACCGGCACCTGCACGAACATCCCGCGCAGCACCCTGCCAGGCAACACCTGCACCCTGACCTCCACCTATACGGTCACCGCGGCGGATGCGAAGGCCGGCAGGATCGTGAACCAGGCCAGTGCCGCGACACCGCAGCTCGCGGGCGTGGCCATCCCGAGCAACCAGGTCACCACCCAGGTGTTCACCATCACCATGGGCGTGCAGAAGCTCCTCACCCACAACGTTGACGGTGACCACTCCGGCACGGTCACCGTGGGCGACGTGCTCACCTTCAGCGTCACCGCGACCAACAGCGGCAATGCCACTCTTAGCAGCGTCACCGTCGGCGATCCGCTCACGGCGCCCAACACGACCACCTGCACGAACGTGGCGCCGGGCGGCACCTGCGTCCTCAACGGCATCTACACGGTCACTTCGGCCGACCTGCGCAACGGCGCGATCACCAATACCGGCACGGCGAGCTCGCCGCTGATCCGGGCGTCGGTCAGCAGCACCCTGGTCACGTCCGTCTTCAGCACGCCGGGGATGACGATCAGCAAGGTGCTGACCTCGAATGCGGACGGCGACGGCTCGGGCACGGTCACCGTGGGTGACGTCCTGACCTTCACGGTCACCGCGACCAACAGCGGCAACGTGGCCCTGACCAATGTCGTGGTCACCGATCCGTTGACCACGCCCAACTCATTCACCTGCAAGACGGTGAACGTCGGCAACCCCTGCGCGCTGGTGGGCAAGTACACGGTCACCGCCGCCGACGCGAAAAACGGCGCGATCAGCAACACCGGAACCGCGAGCGCGAAGGAACTGACCCGCCCGATCCAGACCACCCTGCGCACGCCGGTCAGCCGCAACGCGCCGGCGATGACGGTCACCAAGCTCCTCGCCCACAACGCCGACGGCGACCACAGCGGAACGGTCACCCAGGGCGATGTGCTGACCTACACCGTGACCGCGACCAATTCCGGCACCGCGATCCTCGGCAACGTGCAAGTCAACGACCCGCTCACCTCGCCGGGCACGATCACCTGCCCGACCCTCGCGGTCGGCGCCAGTTGCGTACTGACCGGCAACTACACGGTGACCGCGGCCGATGTCAGCAATGGCACGATCTCGAACACCGGCAAGGCGACCTCGAACCAGGTGCAAGCCGGCGTCGTCAGCAACACGATCACCACGCCGGTCGTGACCACCACCGCCCTGTCGGTGACCAAGGTGCTCAGCGCCAACGCGGACGGCGACGGTTCGGGCAACGTCACCGCGGGCGACAAGCTGACCTACACGGTTACCGCGACCAACACCGGCAACGTGCTGTTGAACACGGTCACCGTCAACGATCCGCTGACCGCGCCGAACCAGAACTCATGCGGCAACGTCCAGCCCAACGGCAGCTGCGTCCTGACCGGCACCTACACGGTCACCACGGCCGATGCCAGCAAGGGGTCGATCAGCAACACCGGCTCGGCGAGCGCTCCAGGGCAGATCAACACACCGGTTACTCAGACGCTGAGCACCCAGGTCTTCGCCCTGAACCGCACGATCGCGATCGCGGGCGGCGACGGCCAGAGTGGACCGCAGAATTCCGCCCTCAAGCCGTTGCTGGTATCGGTGCTCAACAACGGCCATGCCGCCACCGGCGCCACCGTGAACTGGGCGGTGACCTCGGGCACGGCGACCCTGCTGAATGCGACCACGACGGTGGGCGGCAACGGCCAGTCGAACAACACCCTGACCCTCGGCGCATCCCCGGGCGCGGTGACGGTCACCGCCACGCGCGCGGACGACACCACCCAGTCGGTCACCTTCCATGAAACGATCACCGCGCCGGTGCTGAGCCCGGTCTCGGGCAACAACCAGATTGGCGTGGTCGGTTCGGATGCCGTCGAGCACCTGGTCGTGCACCTGGTGGATGGCAACGGCAATCCGTTCGCGAACCAGACGATCAACTGGCAGGTCGTCAGCGGACCGGCGACCTTTGCCTCCTCGACCTCGGCGACCTCGCTCACCGGCGGCAACGGCGACGCCCAGATCGCTTTCAGCTATGGCGCGAACACCGGCGCAATCGTGATCCGCGCCTCGTACGGCGGATCGACGGTGGACTTCAACGAGAGTTCGCAGGCGTACCGCATCTCGGTTTCGCGCGGCAACAACCAGACCGCCGCGCCGGGACAGCCGCTGCCGCAGGACTTCCTGGTCACGGTGGCCTTCCCGACCGGAATGACCACGAGCATCAGCACGCCGGGCGCGCATGTCCACGCGGCGCCCAGCGTGGCCAACGTGCCGGTGCAGTGGAGCGTGCTGGCCGGCGGCGGCAGCCTCTCGCGCGGCAACAACACGCAGACCGATCCCAGCGGCCAGACCAGCAACCATTACACGCTGGGCACCGGCGCCGGCCTCAACCAGGTACAGGTCACCGCGCCCGGCGGCACGAGCGTGACCTTCACGGCCAACTCGGCGGCGACCAATGCGACCCTGCAGGTGGTCTCGGGCAACAACCAGACGCTGGTTCCCGGCACGACGTCCGCGCCGATGGTGGTGCTGCTGACCAGCAACGGCATTCCGCTGGCGAATGTCACCGTGTCGTGGACGGCGGTCAACGCGAACCTCACCGCGCCGACGTCGCGGACCGACGGCAGCGGCCACGCGAGCAACACGGCCACGGTGACGAACATCGGCCCGGCCACGCTGACCGCCTCGACGAGTGCGCCAGTGGCCAGCCCGGTGACGTTCGCGCTCAACGGCGGCCTGTCGGGCATCGCCGGCCTCACGCCGATCGAGGGCCAGATCACCGGCGCGCTCGACAACGCCTGCCCCGCACTGGCCGCGTTGACCTCGCTGACGCCTGCGCAACAGGACCTGCTGAAGCAGTGCCAGGCGCTGGCGTCCTCGGCCGGGCCGAATCCCGGCCAGACGGTCACCGCGATCAACGAGATGTTCTCCGACTCGGCCTTCCTCGAGACCAGCGCGGCGATGCTGATCTCCACGGCGCAGTTCGACAACATCAAGGCGCGCATCGCGGCCCTGCGCAGCGGCACCGGCGGCGACCACTTCGGCGGACTTGCCTTCACCTCGCCGGACGGTTCGCTCCCGGTCGGCTCGCTGGGCACCTCGGCCTTCGGCTTCGCCGATGCGGGCAAGGACGACAAGAAGCAGGATGTCGGTTCGGACTTCGACCGCTGGGGCTTCTTCCTGTCGGGCACCTTCACCCACGGCTCGTCCGATCCGCGCGAGTCGCTGCCCGGTTACGGCTTCAACACCAATGGCGTCACCGCCGGCGTGGACTATCGCTTCAGCGACAAGTTCATCTTCGGCGTCAGTGCGGGCTATGCGAAGTACGACTCCAGCCTCGATGCCGGCGCCGGCGGCATGAACACCAACGGCTGGACGCTTTCGGCGTACTCGACCTTGTTCCAGAAGGACAACTGGTACGTCGACGGCGTGCTGAGCTGGGGCAGCAACAGCTACGACATCAGCCGCAAGATCGTCTACACGCTCACCAGCAACAGTGGCACGACGACGGTGAACCAGACCGCCAACGGCAGCGACAGCGGCAACACCCTGGCCGCGGCGGTCACCTTCGGGCGCGACTTCAACAAGGGCCCGTGGTCGTTCGGCCCGTACTTCCGCGGCACCTGGACGCGCGTGGATTTCGACGGCTACCAGGAGGTGCTGGATCCGAACCAGCCTGGCAGCGGTCTCGGCCTGTCCGTGCAGACCCATCCGCTGAGGTCGACCGCCTCGGTGCTCGGCGCCAAGCTCAACTACGCCTCCAGCCAGAGCTGGGGCGTGATGATGCCGCATGCCGAAGTCGAGTGGCAGCACGAGTTCCAGGACAATCCGGACAGCGTCACCGCGCGCTTCCTGCAGGATCCGACGCAAACGCCGATCACCGCCGACGGCTTCCCGGTGGACCAGGATTTCTTCCGTCTCGGACTGGGCGTGTCCTTCGTGCTCCCGCGCGGCAAGTCGGGCTTCATCTACTACGAGAAGACACTCGGACGCACGGGCATCACCCAGGACAGCATCGCGCTCGGCATGCGCATCGAGTTCTGACCGGGCGCAAAAGAGTCGATCCGGGTGCGCCACCCCTTGCGGCGCGCCCGGGTTTGGAATACACGTTGGGCACAAGGGCAGGGAATGCCCGACGGGCACGAAACATGGCCAGCCGGGCGGGTCAGCGGACGATCCGGGGACAGCAAACGCTTCGACACGGCGCAAGGGCAACGCCGCAACCAGACCAGTAACAGGGGGCAGATCATGAGCACACGGCATGCCACGCGCGCGTCCGTACTCGCGTCCTTCGTTTTGTCGTCGCGCCGCTTCCGGGGCGGATTGACTGCCCTGCTCCTGCTCGCTTCGCTGGCTTCGGCGCCCGCCATGGCCGGCGCGTCCGCCGACCGCATGGCGAACCTGGCGCCCTTGCACCCCGACTCCAGCACCCGGACGATCGACCCCGGCCACGACGCCGTCCTCGAGGCGGTCAAGACCGTCAAGGGCCATGGCGTGGCAGGCCAGGAGGTCGACTGGACGGTGACCGGTCCCGGCCAGGCCGATCTGGCGCCCGTGAAGAGCGTCACCACGTCGAAGTCGAAGACCAGCCAGGCCGGCGTGGCGAGCACGGTGTTCCATGCCACCGTTCCCGGCAGCTATGTGGTGGTCGCGAGCACACCGAAGAATCCCGCCTGCGCCTCGTCCTCCTGCACGGGCTGGGTGAGCACGCGCTTCGCGGTGAACGTCACGGCGGGCGGCGACGACACCGGCGGTGGCAGCCCCCACAGCGGCTTGGGCCGCGGCGCCCTGCTCGATGCGGCGATCCTGGTCGGCGCAGGTCTCGCGCTGGGCGAGGCGGAAAATCGGTCGAAGCAGGACGTGCCGACGCTGCGGTTCCTGAGGGTCTCGGGAGGAAACAACCAGTCGGCAGCGCCCAATGACCCACTCCCCGCCACGCTGGACGTGACCGCGACGAACAGCAACGGCTCGAGCGCCGCCGGAGTCAGCATCCAGTGGTCCGCGAATGGTGGAGCCACGCTCAGCGCCTCGACGAGCACCACCGATGGCAACGGCGTCGCGAAGGTCAACGTGACCAGCATCGGCCCCGGTCCCGGTCCGGTGACGATCACCGCCACGCGCAGTGACGACTCCAGCGCGACCGTGAGCTTCACTGCCACCGTGCTTCCGCTGTCGCTGGTCATCGTTTCCGGCGACGGGCAGAACGGCCTCACCAACCAGAATGCCCCGCAGCCGCTCGTGGTCGAAGCCGAGGCAGGCTCGCAACCGCAGGCCAACGTTCCCATCCTGTGGGAGGTCGTCAGCGGCGACGCGACGATCGTGAACATCGGCAACGGCAGCCATACCGGCGGCAACGGCATGAACCAGGCCACCGTCCATTTCGGAAACAACGCCGGACCCATCCAGGTCACCGCCACGCGTACCGACAACAACGCCAGCCAGACCTTCAACCTGACCTCGAGCATCGTCAACACGCTCAGCATCGTCAGCGGCGATGGCCAGGCTGTCTGCCCGAACAAGCCCGTGGCCAACAACCTCGTGGTCAAGGCGCTCACCAACAACCGCGCCGCGGCCAACGTGACCATCGACTGGCTCGCGAGCAGTGGCACGAACCTGGGCGCGCCATCTACCGTGACCCTCGTCAACGGCCAGACGCACGTCCACATCAACAAGGTCGCACCGGACTACGAGGCCTTCCCGACGACGGTGAACGTCACCGCCACGCGCGCGGATGACCCGACCGCCAGCGTGACGTTCTCCGAATCGATCGCCGCTTCCACGATGAAGAAGTTCGGTAGCGGCGATGGACAGTCCGGTCCGATCGGCACCGTGGCGACGAACCAGCTCGACGTGGAAGTCGATGACGGTTGCGGCAACCCCATCAAGGGCCAGGTGGTGACCTGGACGATCATCAGCGGTTCGGGCACGGTACCCGCCAGTTCGACGACCGGAGCCAATGGCTGGGCGCCGGTCAGCTTCACCTACGGCACGACCCCGGGCACGACCCAGATCCAGGCGAGCGCCTTCGGCGGCGCCCTGACGCAGGTCTTCACCGTGACGGCGACGAGCTCGAACTTCACGATCACCAGCGGCAACAACAAGACCGGCGCTCCCGGCTCGAAGCAGAATCTCACCGTGACGATCTCGCCGGCCATCTCGGGCGTGCCGGTGACGTTCACGGTCATGCCCGGCGCCAATGGCGACTCCGGCAGCTCGGTTGCCCCGGCTTCGACGACCACAACCAACGGTGTCGCAACGACCCAGTTGACGTTCGGTACGGTGCCCGAGCAGTTCACCGTGGTCGCAACAGCCGGCTCGTCCCAGGCGACTTTCATCGAGACCGTGGCAGGCACCTTCGTCAACACCACGCTCACCACCGTCTCGGGCGGCAACCAGATCATCGCGCCGGGCTCGCCTTCGCCACAGGACCTGATCGTGCAGTTGAACGGCAGCGGTTCGCCGCTGCCGAACCAGACGATCAACTGGAGCGCAACCGGCGGCGCAACGGTCCCCGCCACCAGCACCACCGGACCCACCGGGCAGGCCAGCATCAAGGTCACGCCGGCCAGCAGCGGGTCGTTCACGGTGACGGCGACCTTCCTGGCCCACGCGCAGTACGGTCCGACGCAATCGGTCGTATTCGCCGAAAACACCACTGTTCCGCCGGTGATCTCGTCGAACTCCAACGACCAGTCGGTGGGCGCGGCGCTCAACACCGCCTGCGTGGACCTGCAGAAGCTCACCACCCGCACGCCGCAGCAGCAGGACCTGCTCAACCAGTGCCTGTCGCTGAGCCAGACCAGCAGCGGCGCCACCGCGGCGGCGATCAACCAGATGACGCCGGCCGTGGCCGAGACCCAGACCTCGACGGCGACCACGGCGACGACCACGCAGTTCAACAACCTCGCCGGGCGCATGACGGCCCTGCGCGGCGGTGCGCACGGCATGTCCTTCGCGGGCCTGGCCTTTGACAATGACAGCGGCAGCCTGTCGCTCGCCGACGTCGGCTCGGCCGTGCTCGGCGCGAACGATGCCGCGAAGAAGGACAGCGGCGATTCGTTCTCGCGCTGGGGCTTCTTCGGCTCGGGCCAGATCGACCGCCTCAACGCCAGCACGCAGAACGCCACCCCGGGCTACAGCCTCGACAGCAATGGCGTGACCTTCGGCGTGGACTACCGCGTCAACGACGGCCTCGTCCTCGGCGGCGCGCTCGGCTACACCCACCAGACCACCGACCTCGTCGGCGACCAGGGCGACCTGACCATGCACGGCGTGAGCCTGTCCGGTTACGCCACCTGGTATCGCAAGAGCGACTGGTACATCGACAGCTCGATCACCTGGGGCGACAACAGCTTCGATTCGCACCGCCACATCGACTATGCCCTGCCCCAGCCCGACGGCAGCGTGGTGGCCATCGACCAGGTCGCGCAGGCATCGTCCGGAGGCAACAACCTGGCCGGCTCGGTGACGTTCGGACGCGATTTCCACGCCAAGGCGACGTCCTACGGCTTCTACGGCAAGCTGCAGTACGACCACGAGAGCTTCGACGGCTTCACCGAACAGCTCGAGCAGAACCTGCCTGGCAACGGCCTGGGCCTGAGGGTGGATTCGCGCACGACCACTTCGGTCGCATCGGTGCTGGGCGCGAAGATCGACGTCAACGAGAGCATGAACTGGGGCGTGCTGATCCCGCACGCGGAAATCGAATGGCAGCATGAATTCCGCACCGACCCGAACACCTTCACGGCCTTCTTCGCGGACGACCCCACCAACACCCCGATCCTGATCCATGGCGATCCGACCGACGCCGACTTCTTCCGGTTTGGGGCCGGAATGTCGTTTGTGTTCAAGCAGGGACGATCGGCTTTCCTGCTCTACGACCGCACCATCGGTCGCCAGGGCATCTCCGAATACAACCTCAGCTTCGGATTCCGGCTGGAGTTCTGACGGGAGTACGGGAAGGAGTATTGCAATGAACCGGCCACGCGCGCGCAGGCGTGGCCGGTAGCGACGGGGGGATGCGCGGAAAACCGGGGACGCGGCCCGCATGGCCGGCACCCGAACATCGGAACAACGGTCGCGAAGCAGGACGGCTCATCCCGATCCTGCGCGGGATCGGGACATGAAGGGAATTTTGAAACATGACGACACTGCACAACCGCCATAACGGTCAGTCGCGCCGCTTGCGGCTCCTGCGATCGGGACTCGTCCTGGTCCAGGCGCCCCTGCTCTGCGTGGCCCACGCCGCCACGACGCAGGCCGCCGGGGCGACGATGAACGTCACCCTGGTCGAGTCCGGGTTCGACGACAACGACGGCAGCGGCAGCATCACCTTCGGCGACGTGGTGCATTTCACCACCACGGTCTTCATCGGCGGCGTCACCCAGACCAGCGTCAAGGTCCACGACAACTTCCTCAGCAAGAACTGCGGCACCGTACAGGCGGGCACGACCTGCGTGATGACCAGCTCGCACACCGTGAATGCGGCCGACGTGGCCGCCAAGCAGATCGTCGACCAGGCTGTCGCGACCTCGAACCTGTTTCCCCAAGGGGTATCGTCCAACGGCGGCGGCGGTCACATCGGCGGCGGACTGGGCGACCTGCACGGCCTGACGCCCTCTGAATCCCAGGTCATCCACGCGCTCGAAAACGCCTGCAACGCGCTGCAAGCGCTATCCACGCTCACGCCCGCCCAGCAGGACCTGCTCGACCAGTGCAACGAGCTCGCTGCCGGCGTCTCGATCAATCCTGGCGCGGTCCGGGACGCGATCAACCAGGCCCTGCCCCACGACGCCCTGCTGCAGACCAACGCCGGGGTGCTGGTGACGACGGCGCAGTTCGACAACATCTCGGCCCGCATCGCGGCGTTGCGCAGCGGCACCGGCGGCGACCACTTCGCCGGCCTCGCATTCAACACACCGGACGGTACCCTGCCGATCGACGCCGTCGCCGGTGCGCTGCTCGGTGCGTCCGACGACAAGCAGGAAACCGGCGCCGGATTCGATCGCTGGGGTTTCTTCGTGAGCGGCAGCTTCAGCCATGGCTTCAGCGCCCAGAACGCGGCTACTCCGGGATACGGCTTCCACACCAACGGCATCACCGCAGGCGTGGACTATCGTTTCAACGACCAGTGGATCGCGGGCGTCACCGCCGGCTACAACAACTATTCGAGCGCGGTCGATGTCGTCGGCGGCGGCCTGCAGACGCGCGGCTGGGCCCTGTCGGCCTATTCGACCTGGTTCCGCGCGAACAACTGGTACCTCGACGGCGTGCTGACCTACGCGGACAACACCTACGACATCGACCGCCACATCGTGTTCTCGATCCCGACCGGCTCCGGCCCGGACGTGGTGAACCAGGACGCCCATTCGAGCACTGACGGCCGTACTTTCGCCGGGACGATGACCTTCGGCCGCGACTTCGCGCGCGGCCCGTTCTCGTTCGGACCCTACGTGCGCGGCAACTGGACCCGCACCGACTTCGACGGCTACCAGGAGACGATGCTCACCAGCTCCGGCAGCGGCCTGGGACTGGTCGTGCAGAGCCGCAGCTCGACCTCGGTGGAGAGCATGGTTGGCGCCAAGGTGAACATGGCGGCCAGCGAGCCATGGGGTGTCCTGATGCCGCACGCCGAAGCCGAATGGGTGCACGAGTACGAGAACGGCGTCGACCGCGTCAATGCCCACTTCCTGCAGGACCCCACGGCGACGCCGTTCCAGTTGCCGGGCGATCCGGTCGACACGAACTTCTTCCGCGTGGGCGTGGGCGTCTCGGCCCAGTTCACGCACGGCCGCTCGGGTTTCCTGTATCTCGAGCGGACACTGGGCCTGGCAGGGCTCGTCGAGACGAACATCTCGCTCGGCTTCCGCGCGGAGTTCTGATGCGTACCGCACACGCCCTCTCCGGTCCGGCATGGAGTCTGCCATCCAGCAGCATGATGCGATGGCGGGCGGTGCGGTGCTTGCGCAAACCCGTCCGGCCCAAGCATGATTCGGTACAGATGACCGCCACGATCCGCCCCAACCCGACGAGCGGACGCGCTCCATGATCGAATTCGGCCATCTCAGCCACGTCGGCCTGCGCCGCGAGCTCAACGAGGACACCTACTACGGTGATGCCGACCTCGGCCTGTGGCTGGTGGCCGACGGCATGGGCGGGCACGAGTTCGGCGAGGTCGCCAGCGCGGTCGCGCGCGAGGCGATCGTGACCAACATCCGCGGCGGCAAGTCGCTGGTCGACGCGATCCGCATCGCCGACGAGGAAATCATCCGCCACTCGAAGATGCGCACCGAAGGCCTGCCGATGGGCACCACGGTCGCCGCGGCGCGACTGGACGGCAACAAGTTCGAAGTGGCCTGGGTCGGCGACAGCCGCGTCTATCTCTGGAACGGGCAACTGCGGCAGCTCTCGCAGGACCACTCCTACGTGCAGGAGTTGATCGACCAGGGCGCGATCACCGCCGAGCAGGCGCGCAGCCATCCGCACCGCAACGTGGTCACCCAGGCGCTGGGCGTGACCGATCCGCAGAACCTCAAGGTGGAAAGCGTGACCGGGGAACTCAAGCCCGGCATGCAACTGCTGCTGTGCAGCGACGGGCTGACCGAGGAAGTGGACAACGCGTCGATCGGTCGCATCCTCACCCAGAGCCAGTTCACCGCGCAGGAATGCGTGGACCACCTGATCGCCGCAGCGCTCGACGGCGGCGGCAGCGACAACGTCACGGTGTTGCTGGTCAGGCAGCTCTAGATTGCGACGAGCCAGATCTCGATGGTCTGGATTACTGCGGGAACCACCATCGATTCACTTCGCGGCGATGCAATCCTGAATCACTGCCCGGACGAGATGCCGCGCGCCGCGTCGTCGGCCAGCTTGTCGAGCTCCTTGAGCTTGATGTTGTCCGGGTCGGCGATCAGCCCGTTCTCGGCATTGAGCTTGCAGGCGTCGTAGAGCTGCTTGTCGCAGGCGCGCTGGGCGAAACTGGTGAAGAACGCCGCGATGTCCTGCAAGCCCTGCCTGGCCTGCTGGTTGTCCGGATGCGTGTTGAGCACCTTGCGGTACAGCTCGCTGGCGTTGGCGCCTTCGGGCATGACGAGGTTGCGCCCCAGGTCTTCCTTGCTGGTGATGCCGTGCTTCCTGTAGGCGTCGGCCTGGTCGAGCATCTGTTGCACGTCGCCGCCGTACTGTTCCTCGATGGTCTTGGGCTGGACGACGTCAGGTTTTCCGCTGCCGGCGTCGACGATGGCGCTGGTGGCGTCCGAGGCCATCGAAGACGACAGGGTGACCGGTGGCACCATCGTCGTCGGCAGCACCTGCGCGGGCGGCAGCGGCCGGGTGATCCACCACACGCCGGCGCCCACGCCCAGTACCGCGACCGCGACCGCCGGCCATAGCCAGGCCGGGAGGGCCGCGTCGCGATTGACCACGCGCGTGCGCTGCGCGGTCGCGCCGCGGCCCTGCACGGTGCTGCTGATCCGCGCCTGGCCCTTGGACGCCACCTTGCTCAGCTCGCCCGCGCCCTGCGGCGCGGTCGTCAGCAGCTTGTGGACCTCGTCGGCGAGGATCGTGCCGGTCTGCACGCGCTCAGCCGGATTCTTGTTCATCGTCCGGTCGATCAGCGGCTGCATCCAGGCGAATTCGGGCGGCAACTGCGGCACCGGCTGGGTGACGTGCATCAGCGCGACCGTGAACGGATCGGCGGCCTGGTACGGCGGCGCGCCCGTCAGCATCTCGTAGAGCACCGTGCCGAGGCTGTAGAGATCCGAGCGGCCATCCACGGGTTCTGCGCGCGCCTGCTCCGGGCTCATGTAGTCGGGCGTGCCGATTGAAGCGCCGGCCACGGTTGAACTCGAGCTTGAGTCCATCGCCTTGGCGATGCCGAAGTCGGCGAGCACGACGCTGCCGTCCTTGCGGAACAGGATGTTGCCGGGCTTCACGTCGCGGTGGACGAAGCCCTTCTGGTGCGCGAAGTCGAGGCCGCGCGCCATCTCGACGACGATGTCGAGGATCTCGCCGACCGACAGGCCGCCCTCGGTGATGCGTTCCTTGAGCGTGCCGCCGGGGATGTATTCGGCCGCGAGGTAATAGACATTCCCGTGCGAACCGATGTCGTACACCGTCACCAGGTTCTGGTGCTGCAGCTTGGCGGTGATCCGGCCTTCCTTGAGGAAGCGCTCGGTGAATTCCGAATTGGCCGCCAGCGCCGGCGCCATCACCTTCAGCGCGACTTCGCGGTCGAGCGATTCCTGCACTGCGAGGAAGACCGAGGCCATGCCGCCTTCGCCGATCGGACGCAGGATCTTGTATCCCGGGATGGCGATATCGACCGATTGCAGCAGGACTGTGGACGATGAACTCACGCTTGCCCCCGGTTGCGCGGAACTTCTGCTGGTGAACCGAACGATCCTGTCCCGACGTCACGTGCCGCACCCTTCCAGGGCAGGCATGGATGCGCCGGACGAATCCGGGCATCGGTAACGTGGAACCGCGTCCACCGGGGTGAAATCCCGGCGTCCCGCAAACGCCTGACGATGATGCCGAAAATGCGCCCCGAACGCGACCTGAAAGAAGACGCGGGACCGTCAGGCGGTCGCATCCTCGGGCCACAGCCCTTGGCCGCCGCTCGCCTTGGCGATCCGCGCCAGGCGCTCGCGATGCAGCGCCAGCTCGTCCGCGCCGGCGCGCAGCACCCTGCGCGGGTGTTGCGTGGTCGCGCGCGCGACCGCTGGACCGGCCGTGGTCGCCGCGATCTCGAAACCCAGGTCGCCTTGCCCGGCGGTCATGTGCAGATAGACCTCGGACAGCAATTGCGCGTCGAGCAGCGCGCCATGGAGGGTGCGCTGCGCGTTGTCCACGCCCAGCCGCTTGCACAGCGCGTCGAGGCTGTTGCGCTGGCCGGGGAAACGTTCGCGCGCCAGCACCAGGGTATCGAGCACGGCGCAGCGCTCGCGCATCCGCGCATGGCCGGCGTCGAGCAGGCTCAGCTCGTAGTCGAGGAAGGCGACGTCGAAGGCGGCGTTGTGGATGATCAACTCGGCGCCGTCGATGAATTCGAGGAATTCCCCGACGACCTCGGCGAAGCGCGGCTTGTCGGCGAGGAATTCGCGGGTCAGTCCGGTGACCTCCACCGCACCCGGTTCCATTTCGCGTCCGGGGTTGAGGTAGCGCTGGAAATGCCGCCCGGTCGGTCGTCGCTGCACGAGCTCGACGCAACCGATTTCGACCACGCGGTTGCCTTTCTCCCAGGACAGGCCGGTGGTTTCGGTGTCGAGCACGATCTGTCGGGTCAAGCGGTGGCTCCTGTCTTCTGCACGCCTTGCGCCGCGGCGCGCGCGAGCGCATCGACGCGCTCGTTGTCGGGATGCCCGGCATGGCCCTTCACCCACAGCCACTGCACGCGATGGTTCGCGGCCGCGGCGTGCAGGCGTTCCCACAGGTCCTGGTTCTTCACCGGCTGCTTGCTGCTGGTCTTCCAGCCGCTGCGCAGCCATTTCGGCAGCCACTCGGAGATGCCCTGCTGGACGTACTTCGAGTCGGTGTACAGGGCAACCGTGCAGGGTTCCTTCAGCGCTTCCAGTCCGGCGATCGCGCCCATCAGTTCCATGCGGTTGTTGGTCGTCATCGCCTCGCCGCCCGCCAACTCCTTCTCGCGGCCGGAGGAACGCAGCAGGGCGGCCCATCCGCCCGGCCCGGGATTGCCGAGGCAGGCGCCGTCGGTGTGGATCTCGACCGACTTCATCGCAACCGGTTCCTTCATGGACGCCATCATTGATCCACCCGCATCTTCCCCGTCCTCACCCGCGCGGAGCCCGCGCGTGCGCCACCGGCCACGCGCACGCGCGCCGACTGCACGCGCAAGGGCGTCAGGCCCGGATCGCGACGCCGCGCTTCCAGGAGGAAACCGCTGCGCAACGGCGAACCGTGCCGGCGCGTGCCGGAGATGTCGATCGCCGCGGCTCCCTGTGCCGACCAGCGCGCGCCGAGATAGCGCCAGCCCACGATCTCCAAGCCGAGCCCCGACAGCAGCGCCGAGGTCGCCTCCGGTGACCACGCGCGCAGGCCGCCGAACATCCAGCGCAGGCGCGCCGGACTCAGCGGATTGAGCCCCAGCACCAGCAGGGTGCCCTCGGGCTCGAGCAGGCGCGCGCATTCGGCGGCCAGTCCCACCGCATCGTGCGCGCCCTCGAAGCAGCAGGTCAGGAAGATCAGGGCGAAACTGTCGTCCATCATCGGCATCGCCGATTCGCTGCAGCGCAGGTCGCCGTCGAAGCCATCGTCCGCGCGACGCAGGCGCACACGCGTATGCAGGTTGGGCGCGGCGACGACGAAACCCTCGTCCTCGTGCGGCTCGATGAACAGGCCGTAGCGGCCGCTGCAACGCGCCACGTCGGCCGCCGCGTCGCGATGGCAGCGGCGCAGCAGGCCGCGCATCGGCTCGCTGGCCAGCCGGGACGGCGCCGGGCTCGCGGGTTGACGTGGGGATCGGGCAGCGGGCATGGTGCTGAGTTTGCGGGAATCGTCCGCCCCACACCATCGGGACCGAGCCTCTCCATGCCGAAGTTGAGCGCGATCGAAGCCTTCACCGACAACTACATCTGGACGCTCGCCGGCGACGACGGCCGTGCGGTCGTGGTCGATCCGGGCGAGGCCAAACCCGTGTTCGCGGCCGTGGACGCGGGTTTGCGGCCGGTGGCGATCCTGCTCACCCACCACCATCCCGACCACATCGGCGGCGCCGAGGAACTGCTGCGGCGCTTCGACGTGCCCTGCATAGCGCCGATCGACCCGCGCATCGGCTGCGCGACGCGACGCGTGGCCGACGGCGATGCCTTCGGGATCCCGGAGCTGGGCCTGCGCTTCTCGACCCTGGAAGTCCACGGCCACACCAGTTCGCACGTCGCCTTCCACGGCGAAGGCCTGGTGTTCTGCGGCGACACCCTGTTCAGCCTCGGCTGCGGGCGGCTGTTCGAGGGCACGCCGGAGCAGATGGTCGCCTCGCTGGACAAGCTCGCCGCCCTGCCCGGCGACACCCGGGTCTGCTGCGGCCACGAGTACACGCTGTCCAATGGCGACTTCGCCAGCGTGGTCGATCCCGACAATGCCGCACTGCGCGAGCGCATCGCGCAGGCGCGTGCGGCACGCGAGCGCGGCGAACCTTCGCTGCCGAGCACCATCGCCAGCGAGCTGGCCTGCAATCCCTTCCTGCGCGTCGAAACGGCCACCGTGCGCGCGGCGGTCGGGCGCCACGAAGGCGCGTCCTGCGATGGCCGCGTGGAAACCTTCGCCGCCCTGCGCCGCTGGAAAGACGGATTCGGCGCATGAGGCGGACCGGCCAGGCGTCGTTCCCGACGGCCCTGCTTGCGGCCGCGATCGCTACCTGCCTGCTCGCCGGCTGCGAACCGGAACAGAACACCCGGCCGGCGACCGCGGAACAGTCGCCGATCTCGATCCCGGTGCCGTTGCCGGAACCCCCGCCGATCGTGACCTCCGACCTGCCGCCGGAGGACAGCGCGCCGTTGACCGGTCCGTCCAAGGCGCCCCTGCCCGCCGAGGGCGACACCCTGACCAGCGGCCAGGTGCTTGAACGCCTGCGTGCGCGCCTGAGTTCGCCGACTTGCATCGTCGGCCCCAACAACACCCGCTGGCGCCACAAGTACGCCGGCTATCCGCAACACTTCGCCGATGAAGTGGAGGCGACCCTGCCGCTGATGCTGGTCGTGCTCGACGAGCTCGAAACCCACCACCTGCCGGCCGAATTCGCTTTCATACCGATCGTCGAAAGCTGGTATCGGCCCGACACGCGCAGCTTCGGCGGCGCGGCCGGCATGTGGCAGATGCTGGCCGAGACCGCGCGCAACAACGGCGCGACCGTCACCGGCAGCTACGACGGCCGCCTCTCCACGCTCGACGCCACCGACGCGGCGATGAACTACCTCGGCAAGCTGCAGGGCATGTTCAACGACTGGCGCCTGTCCGCGATGGCCTACAACTCCGGCGAATACCGGCTGGCGAAAACGATGTCGCCCGACGAACTGGCCGCGCGCGGCGTCGGCGGCGTGCACTATCGCCGTCCCGGCGGACTGGCGTGGACGACCTACGAATACGTCTCGAAGATGCGTGCGCTGGACTGCATGCTCGCGCAGCCGCAACGCCAGGGAATCCCGTTCGATCCGAGCGTGCCGATCAAGCACTGGATCCCGTACACGATGCCGGCGGACATCGAGTCGCTGGACGAGCTCGCGCACAGGCTGGGCATCGACGCGGAGGAGCTCAAGACCTTCAACCACGGCTACCACAACGGTCGGATCGCCGCCGACGCGCCGCGCACCCTGCTGGTGCCCGCCAGCACGCGGTCGCGCTGGGCCGCGGCGGGAACGCCATCGCCGCAGGTTCCGTCATCCACGTCGACCACGGTCATCCTGCCGCCGTCGATGCGGCCATCCACGATGCCGGCCGCGACGGGCTTGCCGACGTCATCCGGCGTCCCGGCCACGAATGCGGCGTCGACCACGACAATGCCGGTCCCCGCAGCCGCATCCAATCCGGCACCCGCAGCGCCCGATGTGCACACCGTCAGGATTCCACCGACGGCTGCCACAGCGACACCGTCGACCGCGACAACGAGTTCCTCGGGCACCACGACTACACCGAGCCCACCAGCAATGGCTTCGTCGACGAAGGCCGTCGGCGTTTCCTCGGGAACGACACCAGCCGCGACATCAGCGGTGAACCCCAGGACGCCGTCCACGACGAGCAACAGCACGCCGGGCGATCACCCGCTACCGAGCTTCGTTCCACCGGCCTCGACGACGACGGTCACTCCAGCGCCGGCTGCGCATTCCATGTCGACGCCGACTCCGCCGGCAGCAACTTCACCAGCACCCACCGCGGCAAAAGTCACTCCCGGTATCGCAACTCCCGCGACCAACGCTTCGCAGGTCAAACCGTCGGCACCGTCGACGGACGCCGTCACGCCTCCCGCGAACCCGGGCATCGGATCTCCCACGCCTGCCGCTTCGACGCCGACGAACACGGCGGCGCACGAGGAGCATGCCCCGCCGATGCGCACGCCCACCATGCCGCCCGCATCGTCGACGCCCGAACCATCGCGCGCTTCTGCCGCGCCGCTCACGAGCGCGACGACGACGGCCGTGGCCGCACCTTCTCCCGCCGCTTCCACGCTGCAACCGCAGCCGCAGCGATCTGCACACGCAGCCGGCACGACCTCGACTGTTGCTCCGAACACCTCATCGACCGTCGTCCCGCCAGGCGCATCGACGATGGTCGCCGGCCACTCCACAACCGATGTCCACGCATCGTCGAATCCCGCTCCGCAACCTCAAGCACCGACTCCGGCAGCGCCTCCACCGAGTGTCGCGCCGAACATCCACGCGCCGACGGCACCACCCGCCGCCGTCTCGCCGCCACCGGCTGCGACCGTAGCTCCGGTCACGCCGCCGCTGACCGCAGCGGCTACTCCGGGCGCGGCGCCGCCGGCCGCGCCACGCACGTACAAGGTCCAGCTCGGCGACTCGCTGGACACGATCGCGCAGCATTTCAAGGTGAGCGCGGCCGACCTGCGGACCTGGAACCACCTGACGCCGGATACGTCGCTGTACGTCGACCAGGTGCTCAAGCTGGAACCCTGAGGCCGCAGCGGTCAAACTACGCCCCTCGCCGCGACAGCGGATCGTCCGTACGGAGGCAGCATGGGTTTCCTGCAAGGCAAGCGCGCACTCATCACCGGCGTGCTCAACCAGCGCTCGATCGCCTGGGGCATCGCGCAGGCGATGCACCGCGAAGGCGCGGAGCTCGCGTTCACCTACGTCAGCGACAAGCTGAAGTCGCGCGTCGAGGAAGCGGCGGCCGCATTCGGTTCGGACATCGTGCTGCCCTGCGACGTCGGCAACGACGAGCAGATCGAGCAGTTGTTCGTCGACCTCGGCCAGCGCTGGGACGGACTCGACATCCTCGTGCACTCGATCGGCTTTGCGCCGGGCGAGGCGCTCACCGGCGAATTCCTCGATGGCCTGACCCGCGACAACTACCGCATCGCCCACGACATCTCGGCCTACAGTTTTCCCGCGCTGGCCAAGGCCGCGCGCCCGCTGATGAAGGGCCGCAACGGTGCCCTGCTGACGCTGACCTACCTCGGCGCCGACCGCGCGCTGGCGAACTACAACGTGATGGGCCTGGCCAAGGCCAGCCTCGAATCAAGCGTGCGCTATCTCGCCTACAACCTCGGCCCGGAAGGCACGCGCGTGAACGCGATCTCGGCCGGGCCGATCAAGACGCTGGCGGCAGCGGGCGTGGGCAACATCCGCAAGATGCTCGACCACGTCGCCCACAACGCGCCGCTGCGGCGCAACGTGACCACCGAGGACGTCGGCAACACCGCCGCCTTCCTGTGCTCGGACCTGGCCGCCGGCATCACCGGCGAGGTGACGTTCGTGGACGCCGGCTACAACGTGATGGGCATGAGCGGAATGGAATGAGCGCTCATGCGATGACTTAACGTCATCGCATGCTCATTCCATTGCCCGTAGCAGGATGCGAAGGGCAGGATCGACTTGGTGAGGCATGGAGACCGAACCTAGTCGATACGGCACGCCTGCACGGCGCCATGCTTTGCGCATCGGCGAACGCCCGCGGGCAGGCAAACTCCTGAACTGAAACTACAACCGATCCTCCGCCACCTTCACCGGAAACTGCTTGCGCAGGGCGTCGATGTACTCGCGCAGCTCGAGGCCACCACGCGCCTGTTCGGCGAACTGCTTGCGGTAGCCGTTGCGGGTGGCCGCATCCATGGCGGAGGGGTCGCCGTCGACGACGCTGGTCGTCTCGACCAGCGCATAGCGATCGGGGGCGATCATCGCGGAAGCCACCTGCGGCGGCTTGCCGGCCTGTGGACGCGGCAGCCTGAACGCGGCGGCGATCAATTCGACCGACGGCGCGGTGACGTTGCGGGTGGCGGCCGGCAGCGTCTGCACGGTGGCGTTGATCGAGGTCGCCAGCGCATCCAGCGTCTCGCCTTTCTGCGCACGCGCGAGCATGGCGTCGGCCACCGACCTGGCGATCTTGACCCGCTTGTCGGCCTGCAGGTCGGCCACGACGCGGTCGTGCACCTGCGCGAGCGACTGCATCTTTTCCGGCAGGTGTTCGGCGACCCGGATCACCACGACGTGCTCGTGGTTCTTCTCGTCGAGGTCGATCTCGTCGCTGTTGTCGCCGTTGTCGAGCACCGATGTGGAGAACGCGGCCTTGACGACTTTCGGGTTGGCGGCGATGCCGGCGCCGCCGCCACGCGCGAACAGCGGCGTTTTCTGGATGGTCAGGC
This sequence comes from Lysobacteraceae bacterium, assembly GCA_036496805.1. Lineage (GTDB taxonomy): Bacteria > Pseudomonadota > Gammaproteobacteria > Xanthomonadales > Xanthomonadaceae > SZAS-103. The sequence goes on along the minus strand of DASXKN010000029.1, from coordinate 155,461 downwards.
CGAGTTCCTTGGCGGCCGTCGCCAGCGTGGTGGAATCCTTCAGCGTCAGGTCGACGAGCTTGCCGGAGGCGTCGCTGAACTGCTTCTCGCGTTCGTCCTTGAGCGCATCGGCCTGCAATTGCGCGCGCACGGTCTCGAACGGGATCTGCTTGCCCTGCTTCACGTCGCGCAGCACGATCACGTGCCAGCCCTCGGCGGTGCGCACCGGATCGCTGACCTGGCCGGGCTTGAGCGCGAACAGCGCGGTGGCGAAGGCCTTCTGGTCGATCGAGCTCATGGTCAGCCAGCCGAGGTCGCCGCCGAGGTTCTTCGAGCCTTCGTCCTCGGAATTGGCCTTGGCGAGCGCGCCGAAATCGGCGCCGGCGGCGCGCGCCTTCGTCGCCAGCGCGGCGGCCTTCGCCTGCGCGGCCTTTTCCACGTCGGGACCGGCATTGGCCGGCACGTTGATCAGGATGTGCGAGGCCAGCCGCTGCTCGGGTTCGAGGAAGCGGTTCTTCTGCTCGTCGTAGAGCTTGTGCAGTTCCTCGTCGTCGACGGTGGTCGGCACCGCCATCTTCGCGGCGTCGAGTTCGAGGTATTCCAGCGACACCTGCTCCTGGGTGCGGTAGTCGGCGGCATGCGCCTTGTACCAGGCCGCCACGTCGGCATCGGCCGGGGCCGCAACCTCGACGGGAGCGGGCAGCTCGAGGTAACGCAGGTCGCGCTTCTGGCCACCGAGACGGATCGCGTCGTCGATGTCCTTCGCCGAAGCCAGGCCCGACTGGGTGATCTCCTGCGGCAGCGCCTGCACGAGCAGGTCCTGGCGCTTCTCGCCCTCGAACTGCCCGATCGACTTGGGCGGGTTGAGCATCGACAGGACTTCCCGGTAGCGCTCACCGTTGAACTTGCCGTCCATCTGGAATGCCGGTTCGGCATTGATGGCGTCGAACAGTTGCTGCCCGGACACGGTGAGGCCATCGCGGCTGGCGGCGGCAAGCAGCAGCTCGCGCATCACCATGCGATCGAGCACCTTGCGCTTGTTCTCGATCGTGTCGAACGCGGCCTGGTCGAAGTGGTCCTTGAGCTGCTCGCGCTGCGCCTGGCGTTCGCTCTCGAGGCGGTGGCGGAAATCGTCGACCGAGATGTCCTTGTACTTCACGCCGATATCGGTGCCGAACCAGCCCTGCTTGAGGGTGATTCGCGCCGCGTAGGTGTCGTTGTGCCCCTGGAAATAACCGCTGATGCCCCACAGGCCGAACGCCACGATGAGCGGGCCGAGGATGATGCCGGCCAGCCAGCCCGAACTCGCTTCGCGGATTTTCTGCAGCATGTCGTACAGCCTCTGTCAGCGCGCCCTGGAAGGCGCATCGCAATCAGGCAGGGAGCGGCGACCGATGGGCGCTTCCCGCCCCGATGAAACCAAGAGCGCCGCGAGGCGCCAAACGCTTCGATGAAACAGGGCGCCGCGAGGCGCTGCATACCTTGATGAAACTGGGGCGCCGCGAGGCGCTGCGTACCTTGATAAAACAAGGGCGCCGCGAGGCGCCCTTGGGATGAAATGGCGGAGTGGACGGGACTCGAACCCGCGACCTCCGGCGTGACAGGCCAGCATTCTAACCAACTGAACTACCACTCCGCGTTTGCAAACCTTCCCTGCAAGCGACTGCCAGAATCCGGAGCTTCCTTTCGGAAGTCCTTCCCTGGGTGCGGGGGCTGTCGCGGACGGATCCGCATCGAGCTGTCGCTGGTGGGTGCTGAGGGTTTCGAACCCCCGACCCTCGCCTTGTAAGGGCGACGCTCTACCGCTGAGCTAAGCACCCTCGCGTTTGCGAGTAGCTGGGCGTCTTCGAGAAACCAGGCCGGCGACGGCCTGGCTCCTCGCGGTGGGAACCGCTTGTGCTTAGTTTACGGCATCCTTCAGGGCCTTGCCAGCCTTGAACGCCGGATTCTTGGAAGCCTTGATCTTGATCGTCTGGCCGGTGCGCGGGTTGCGGCCGGTGCGGGCTGCGCGCTTGCGGATCGAGAAGGTGCCGAAACCGACGAGGGTGACGCCGTCGCCCTTCTTCAGTGCCTTGGTGATGGTTTCCACCATCGCATCGACGGCGCGGCCGGCATCGGCCTTGGACAGTTCGGCGTTGTCGGCAACCGCAGCGATGAAATCAGCCTTGTTCATTGAGTAACTCCTGGGCAATTGGGGCCAGCGATTCGTTTCAATCCAGGCGTGCCGAGCTCCCCCCGCACGTCCGATCGACCTGAGCCGCAGCGCGCGCCTTCGGGCAGGCGATGCGGTCGTAGCGATTTATACCAGCGCCCATGGTGGCGCGCAACACGCAAACGCTAGGAATGGCGCGGTTTTCAGCGCCTTTCCGGAACGACCGTCAAGGCGCGGCGAAAACGCACTCGTCGTCAGTGGGTGCGCAGCGCGTCGGATTTCGCCGCCGCCTTGTCCGCTTCCGCCGACTCGGCGCCCGCCTCCGCTCCGGCGACCGGCTTCGGAACCAGCGGACGCTCGAGCGCGATGTCGAGCACTTCATCGATCCATCGCACCGGAATGATCTTCATGCCCTGGGTGACATTGCGCGGAATGTCGGCGAGATCCTTGCGGTTTTCCTCGGGGATGATCACGGTGTGGATGCCGCCACGCAGCGCCGCGAGCAGCTTCTCCTTGAGACCACCGATCGGCAGCACGCGGCCGCGCAGCGTGATCTCGCCGGTCATCGCAACGTCCGCGCGCACCGGCACTTCCGACAACGCCGACACGAGCGCGGTCGCCATCGCGATGCCCGCGCTCGGACCATCCTTCGGCGTCGCGCCCTCGGGCACGTGCAGGTGGAAGTCGAGCTTGTGGTGGAAATCGCGATCGAGGCCGAGCGCCTCGGCGCGCGCGCGCACGACCGAATGCGCGGCCTTCACCGATTCCTGCATCACTTCGCCGAGCTTGCCGGTGAGGATCATCGAACCCTTGCCGGGCACGAGCGCGGCCTCGATCTGCAGCAGGTCGCCGCCGACTTCGGTCCACGCCAGGCCGGTGACGAGGCCGATCTCGTTGTGTTCCTCCGCGCGCCCGAAATCGAAGCGGCGCACGCCAAGGTAGTGCTCCAGGTTCTTCGGCGTGACCTGCTTCGCCGCGTCCTTCTTCTTCGTCTTCTTCGGTCCTTCCAGCGCGATCTCCTTGACCGCCTTGCGGCAGATCTTCGAGATCTCGCGCTCGAGGTTGCGCACGCCCGATTCGCGCGTGTAGTAGCGCACGATGTCGCGCAGCGCGCCCTCGCTGACCTTGAGTTCGCCTTCCTTCAGGCCGTTCGCCTTGATCTGCTTGGGCAGCAGGTAACGCGTGGCGATGCTGAGCTTCTCGTCCTCGGTGTAGCCGGGGATGCGGATCACTTCCATGCGGTCGAGCAGCGGGCCGGGAATGTTCAGCGAGTTCGCGGTCGCGACCCACATCACTTCGGACAGGTCGAAGTCGACCTCGAGGTAGTGGTCGTTGAAGGCGTGGTTCTGCTCCGGATCGAGCACTTCGAGCAATGCCGACGACGGATCGCCGCGGAAATCCATCGACATCTTGTCGATCTCGTCGAGCATGAACAGCGGATTGCGGGTCGCCGCCTTGCTGAGGTTCTGCAGGATGCGGCCCGGCATCGAACCGATGTAGGTGCGGCGATGGCCGCGGATCTCGGCCTCGTCGCGCACGCCGCCGAGCGACATGCGCACGAACTTGCGGTTGGTCGCCTTGGCGATGCTCTGGCCGAGCGAGGTCTTGCCCACGCCCGGCGGGCCGACCAGGCACAGGATCGCGCCCTTCATCTGCTTCACCCGGCTCTGCACGGCGAGGTATTCGAGGATGCGTTCCTTGACCTTCTCCAGGCCGTAATGGTCGGCCTCGAGCACGTCGGTCGCGGCCTTGAGGTCCTTGCGCACCTTGCTGCGCTTCTTCCACGGCACGCCGACCATCCAGTCGAGGTAATTGCGCACGACGGTCGACTCGGCCGACATCGGCGACATCTGCTTGAGCTTGTTCAGTTCGGCCTTCGCCTTGGCCTCGACCGGCTTGGGCATGCCGGCGGCGGCGATCTTGCGCGCGAGCTCCTCCAGCTCGTTCGGCGCCTCGTCGGCGTCGCCGAGTTCCTTCTGGATCGCCTTCATCTGCTCGTTGAGGTAGTACTCGCGCTGGCTCTTCTCCATCTGCGACTTGACGCGGCCACGGATGCGCTTCTCGAGCTGCTGCACGTCGATCTCGCCCTCGACGTAGCCGATCAGCAGCTCCAGGCGGGTGGCGATCTCCATCGTCTCGAGCAGCTTCTGCTTCTCCGACACGCGCACGCCGATGTGCGCGGCGATGGTGTCCGCCAGCCGGCCCGGCTCGTTGATGCCGTTGATCGTCGCCAGCAACTCGGGCGGCAGCTTGCGGTTGGTCTTCAGGTATTGCTCGAATTGTGCGACCAGCGAGCGCGCGGTGACCTCGATCTCGCGCAGGTTCTCCGGGTTTTCAGGCTCGATCACGTCGGCTTCGGCGGTGAGCACGCCATCGCGTTCGCTGCAGGCGCGCACGCGCACCCGCGAGGCGCCCTCGACCAGCACCTTGATCGTGCCGTCAGGCAGCTTGAGCAGTTGCAGGACGGTCGCGAGGGTGCCGATCTCGTAGAGGTCCTTCGCGGTCGGTTCGTCGATGTCGGGACTCTTCTGCGCGATCAGCAGGATCTGCTTGTCGGCTTCCATCGCGATTTCGAGCGCGCGCACCGAGCGGTCGCGGCCGACGAACAGCGGCAGCACCATGTGCGGGTAGACGACGACGTCGCGCAGCGGCAGCACCGGCAGGTCGACGCGCTTGGGGGTGTGGGCGGCCATCATGGACTCCTGTGACGCAACGAGCGTCCTGATCGGTTTATGGGGTTTGCCGCGCGCGCTTGCAAGCCACGCGCGCGCGAAGTCGACTCCCGGTGGGAGTCGACGGATTCGGAGTCGATGAAAACCTGCGACCTGGAGGACAGCCGGGGCGACCCGGCGGCTGTCATTCGGACGATGCCGCGCGCTTGGGTTCGGCGGCGTTGCTGTAGATCAGGAAGGGTTCGGTCTGGTTCTCGATGACCGACTCGTCCACTACCACCTTGCTGACGTTCTGCAGCGACGGCAAGTCGTACATCGTGTCGAGCAGCACCGATTCCAGGATCGTGCGCAGGCCGCGCGCACCGGTCTTGCGCTTGAGCGCCTTGCGCGCGACCGCGGCCAGCGCCTCGGGGCGCAGCTCGAGGTCCACGCCTTCCATGTCGAACAGCTTGCGGAACTGCTTGCTGATCGCGTTCTTGGGCTGGGTGAGGATCTTGACCAGCGCGGCCTCGTCGAGTTCCTCGAGGGTGGCGACCACCGGCAGGCGGCCGACGAACTCGGGGATCAGGCCGAACTTGATCAGGTCCTCGGGCTCGACGTCGGCAAGCAGGCGGCCGATCTCGGCCTTCTTCGACTGGCTCTTCACCTTGGCGCCGAAACCGATGCCGCCGGCGTCGGTGCTGCGCTGCTGGACGATCTTCTCCAGCCCCGCGAACGCGCCGCCGCAGATGAACAGGATGTTGCGCGTGTCGACCTGCAGGAATTCCTGCTGCGGGTGCTTGCGGCCGCCCTGCGGCGGCACCGAGGCGATCGTGCCCTCGATCAGCTTGAGCAGCGCCTGCTGCACGCCCTCGCCCGACACGTCGCGGGTGATCGACGGGTTCTCGGACTTGCGCGAGATCTTGTCGATCTCGTCGATGTAGACGATGCCGGTCTGCGCCTTCTCGACGTCGTAGTCGCACTTCTGGAGCAGCTTCTGGATGATGTTCTCGACGTCCTCGCCGACGTAGCCGGCTTCGGTCAGCGTCGTCGCGTCGGCGATCGTGAACGGCACGTTGAGCAGGCGCGCCAGCGTCTCGGCGAGCAGGGTCTTGCCCGAGCCGGTCGGACCGACCAGCAGGATGTTCGACTTCGACAGCTCGATGTCGTCGTTCTTGCTGCGGCTCTCGATGCGCTTGTAGTGGTTGTACACCGCCACCGACAGCGTCTTCTTCGCGCGCGGCTGCCCGACTACGTACTGGTCGAGCACGTCCATGATCTCGCGCGGCTTCGGGAGATGGTTGCCCGATGCCTGGGCCTTCTCCTCGAGCTCCTCGCGGATGATGTCGTTGCACAGCTCGACGCATTCATCGCAGATGAACACCGAGGGGCCCGCGATCAGCTTGCGGACTTCGTGCTGGCTCTTGCCGCAGAACGAGCAGTAAAGGATCTTGCCGCTCTCGCTGGATCGGCCGCTGCGGTCGTCGCTCATGTATCTCGGTCTCCGGAACGGAGGTTCGGTTTCAGAATAGCACAGCCCACGCCGGGGACCGGCGCGGGAATCGTGATGTGTGGCCGGGTTCGCGACAGGGGATCAGGACGCCTGGACCGTCTCGTCGGAACGACGGGCGATCACCTGGTCGATGAGGCCGTAAACCCTGGCCTCCTCGGCGCTCTTGAAGTTGTCGCGCTCGGTGTCGCGGGCGATGGTCTCGACCGCCTGGCCGGTGTGGCTGGCGAGGATCTCGTTGAGCTTGACCTTGAGCGACAGGATTTCGCGTGCATGGATCTCGATGTCGGTCGCCTGGCCCTGGAAGCCGCCCAGCGGCTGGTGGATCATCACCCGCGAATTCGGCAGCGCGTAACGCTTGCCGTGGGTGCCGGCCGCCAGCAGCAGCGAACCCATGCTGGCCGCCTGGCCGACGCAGATCGTGCTGATGTCCGGCTTGATGAACTGCATGGTGTCGTAGATCGCCATGCCCGCGGTGACGATGCCGCCCGGCGAGTTGATGTACAGGCTGATGTCCTTCTCGGGGTTGTCGGCTTCGAGGAAGAGCATCTGCGCGACGATCACGTTCGCCATGTAGTCGTCGATCGGGCCGACGCAGAAGATCACGCGTTCCTTGAGCAGGCGCGAATAGATGTCGTACGCGCGCTCGCCGCGGCTGGTCTGCTCGACCACCATCGGCACGAGGTTCAGGTTCTTGGTGGGGATCACGTGCGTCTCCGGTTGGGCCCACAGATCGGAATCGATCGGGTCGGTTCGATGGAATCGGTTCGACAGAACCGGGATTCGATCGAAATCGCCGGTTCCGTTATACCGGAACCGGCTCGGGAAAGATGGGCCCGGGCGCCCCGTTTTCAACTCCCCGCCAATGCGGCGGGAAGTGCGGCAGGAAACGGGGATCTCAGCCCCGGCGCTGCTGCATCGCGTCGGCGAAGCCCAGGTGGTGCTCGGTCGCGTGCGCCTGGTCGGCGATCCAGTCGATCACCTGTTCCTCCATCACCCGCGACTGCAGGTCCTGCATCATCCGCGGGTTGTTGCGGTACAGGTCCAGCACCTGCTTGGGTTCCTCGTAGGTCGAGGCGATCAGGCGCATCATCTCGTTGACGCGCTGCTGGTCGAGCTTGAGGTTGTTCTGGCGCGCCACCTCGTTCACCAGCAGCACGGTCGCCACGCGCACGCGCGAAGCCGGCACGTAACCTTCGAACGGGACGTGCGGGTTCGGCTGGCCGCTTTCGAGGGCCTGCTGCTCGGCCGCACGCGCCTGCGCGCGCGCCTCGCTCTCGATCAGGCGCGCCGGCAATTCGACCTCGGCGAACCGGGCGAGCAGCTTGTCGAGCACTTCGCCGCGCAGCCGCGCCATCAGCGCACCCTTGAGCTCGCGCTCGAGGTTGCTGCGCACTTCCAGGCGGAATTCCTCGATGCCGCCGCTGCGGACGCCGAAGGTGCGGATGAAGTCGGCATCCAGTGCAGGCAGGTGCGGCTCGGAGACGCGCACGACGTGCACGTCGATCTTCGCGGTCTTCCCGGCCAGGGCGGCATCGTTCGACTCGGCCGGATGGTGCACCTCGACCGCCAGGTCGATGCCGGCGGTCTGGCCAACCAGCCGCATCTCCAGCTCGTTGTCGAGCATGCCCGATCCGAGCACCGTGGCGGCGCGCTCGACGCCTTCGGCGGGCCTGCGCATGTCGTCGACGTGGGTGACGGTCTCGACCATCACCAGGTCGCCGGCCTGCGCGGCGCGCTCGACCGGATTCCAGGTGCGGCGCTGGGTACGCAGGGTCTCGATCATGTGGTCGACGTCGGCGTCGAGCACCTCGGAGGTCGCGCGCACGATCGGCAGGCTGCTGACGTCGATCTGGCCGAAGTCGGGCACGACCTCGAAGGTCGCCACATAGCCGAGCTGGCCGTCGTTGGGGTCGGTCGGCTGGATCTGCGGGGTGCTGGCCGGACGCAGGTTCTCCTTGCGCACCGCCTCGTCGAAGCTCTCGCGCACCAGGTCGCCGAACACTTCGTTGCGGACCTGCGCGCCGTAGCGCTGCTCGATGATCTTCGCCGGGATCTTGCCGGGGCGGAAGCCCTTGATGCGCACCGTGCGGGCGATCTCGCCCAGGCGCGATCCGGCAAGCGCATTGAAGCGGTCGACCGGCATGCTGACGGTGACGCGGCGCTCGAGGTTGCTGATGTTCTCAACCGAAACTTGCATGTGGACTCCTGTGGACGCGCATCGACACGATGCACGCGTTGCCGCGGCGTGGACATCTCACGCGGACAGTCGCCCTGGTGCGAAAGGAGAGACTCGAACTCTCACGGGTTACCCCACTGGAACCTAAATCCAGCGCGTCTACCAGTTTCGCCACTTTCGCGATTGCCGCGTGCGGCTGCCGGATGCGGGAGGAAGAATTGGTGGGCCGTGTAGGATTCGAACCTACGACCTATTGATTAAGAGTCAACTGCTCTACCAACTGAGCTAACGGCCCAATGTCTTCCTGCCGCTACGGCAGCGGACACGACATTATGCCGCATCCGGTAACTGGGGTGGAAGACGGGATTTGAACCCGCGACCCCCGGAATCACAATCCGGTGCTCTAACCAACTGAGCTACATCCACCGTAGAACTTGAGACCTGCCGAAGCTGGCGCGCCCGGCAGGAATCGAACCTGCAACCACCGACTTAGAAGGTCGGTGCTCTATCCGTTGAGCTACGGGCGCCTGCGCGGATGATACCGGCGACGACGCAGCCCACGCATCCCTCGATGTCGTCGCGCGGCAGGCCGCTCGGCGACGGAGTGGTCGGGGTAGAGGGATTCGAACCCCCGACATCCTGCTCCCAAAGCAGGCGCGCTACCAGACTGCGCTATACCCCGCATTCGGCCGCCGTACGACGATTGCGCATCGCCAGCGGGTGCCTGATGGCCGATGACCTGGCCCCAGACGACAAAGGGTGCCGGAGCACCCTTGCCTGGGAAAAGTGGCGCGCCCGGAGAGATTCGAACTCCCGACCACCAAGTTCGTAGCCTGGTGCTCTATCCAGCTGAGCTACGGGCGCGCTGAACGCGAAATTATGATGAAGGTCGCATCGTCCGTCAATGCCGGATCGGTCGCGCACATCGACGGACGCTGAAGAGAATCGCGCACCAGCGCAGCGCTCCCGCGATGGATCCGCCCTGGAATCGCATCGACCCGCGTCGGCGACACACGCCTTGCAGTACCTCCGGCGCGCCCGCGGTTTACCCGGAGGTGCTTAGTCGGTATCCTTCGCGTCCGGTTCGATGGCTCCGAGTCATCGACCGCCCCGGAGAGATGCCCGAGAGGCCGAAGGGGCTCCCCTGCTAAGGGAGTATGCGGTCAAAAGCTGCATCGAGGGTTCGAATCCCTCTCTCTCCGCCAGATACGCAAAGGCCCCCCACCGGGGCCTTTTGCGTATCTGGCGGAGAGAGATGACATCGATACGACCCCTCGGTTGACTCCGGCCGTCCCGGCCTGCGCCCTTCGGGCCATCGCCCGCTACGCGACCGATGTTCGCTTCGGCATCCTGCCTGCGCAGTGACAAATTCGTCTGGAACAAATCTGGACAGCCGAAGGCTGGCCCGCGCGTCAGCGCGGGTAAGCCCCATGGATGGGGCGAACAATCCCTCATCGTTGATGAAGGTCCCTTCGTTCGACTGATCCGCCTGTAGCCAATCAGCACGACGAAGCCGCCCGAAGAGCCTGCCCCGGACCTGGTCCAGGGACTAAGGCCATGGATGGCGCGAGTGAATCCGCCTCCCAGTCATCGAAAAGGCCCCAATCGGGGCCTTCAGCGTGCCCAGCAGACGCTGGGCGGCGCGATCTCCACAGCCAGATCAGCGAGGGCAACCCCTCACGGCTTCGTCGAATGCGTTCCAGCGGCATCCGCGGACGCGTCGGCCGATGTCGGCGCGCCGGCGTCATCCTTGTGGATGCGCTGGAAGATTTCCTCGCGATGCACGGCCACGTCCTTGGGTGCGGTGATGCCGATCCGCACCTGATTACCCTTCACGCCGAGCACGGTGACCGTCACCGAGTCGCCGATCATCAGGGTCTCTCCAACCCTTCGGGTCAAGATCAACATCGCCTACTCCTTCCCCGGCATCCATCCGGGGGTGCGCGTCGGGCTTGCAGGAGCCGCTGCTGCTGCAACCAGTACGCGACTACGATGGTATCGGCCGCCTTGCCCAGGCGCAATGCGACCGGACCATGACCGATGACCTAGGAAGCGGCTCGCTCGGCGACCCAGCCACGCACACCCTCAAGCGCCGCGACCAGCGCCGGCCCGTCGGCACCGCCACCCTGCGCCAGGTCGGGGCGACCGCCGCCCTTGCCACCGATCTGCGCCGCGATGTGGCCGAGGATGTCGCCGGCCTTGACCTTTCCCAGCGCCTTGCCATGAACGCCCGCGATCAGCGTCGCGCGGCCGTCGACGACCGAGGCCAGCACGATCACGGCATCGCCGAGCTGCTGCTTGAGCTGGTCCACGCTGTCGCGCAGCGCCTTCGCATCGACGCCTTCCAGTCGCGCCGCAACCAGCTTGAAATCGCCGACGCTCTGCGCCGACGCGGCGAGGTCATTCGCTGCACCCGCGTTCGCCTTCGCCTTGAGCTGCTCGAGTTCGCGCTCGACCTTCTTCTGGCGGTCGACGAGCTGCCTGAGCTTGTCTTCCGCGTCGGCGACGTTGCCGCCAAGCACGCGCGCGATGTGCGCGAGACGCTGCTCTTCCTGCGCGATGTGGTCGAGCGCGCCCTGCCCCGTCAACGCCTCGATGCGGCGCACGCCTGCGGCCACGCCGCCCTCCGCAAGGATCTTGAATACGCCGATGTCGCCGGTGCGATGCACGTGGGTGCCGCCGCAGAGCTCGGTCGAGAACTCGCCCATCCGCAGCACGCGCACGCGCTCGCCGTACTTCTCGCCGAACAGCGCCATCGCGCCGAAGTCGAGCGCTTCCTGCATGCCCATCTGGTGGACTTCGGCTTCGGCGTTGCGGCGGATCTCGGCGTTGACCATCGTTTCGATCGTCGCCAGTTGTTCATGCGTGACCGGCTGGAAATGCGCGAAGTCGAAGCGCAGCCGATCGGGTGCGACCAGCGAACCTTTCTGGGTGACGTGCTCGCCGAGCACCTTGCGCAATGCGGCGTGCAGCAGGTGGGTCGCGGAATGGTTGAGCACGATCGCCTGGCGGCGCGCGCCATCGACGCTCGCTTCGACGATATCGCCGACGCGAAGAGGGCCGCCCGCCAGCTTGCCGGCGTGGCCGTGGAAGGCGCCGGCGAGCTTGACCGTGTCGCGCACCGCGAAGCGCGCGGCGCCCGCGACGAGTTCGCCGGTATCGCCGACCTGGCCGCCGGACTCGGCGTAGAACGGCGTCCGGTCGAGGATCAGCATGCCTTCCTCGCCGTCGGCCAGCGACTCGACCGTGCGGCCGTCGCGCAGGATCGCGACGATGCGCAGGTTGTCGGCGGCGAGGCGGTCGTAGCCGAGGAAGTTCGTCGGCGAGAGGCTGGCCACGAGGTCCGCCGGCAACACACCCGCGCTGGCGAACTTGCCCGCTGCACGCGCGCGGCGGCGCTGCTCGTCCATCGCCGACTCGAAGCCGGCCATGTCGATCGACAGGCCGCGCTCGCGGGCGATGTCGGCGGTGAGATCGACCGGGAAGCCATAGGTGTCGTACAGGCGGAAGGCGACTTGGCCATCAAGGACACGCCAATTTGAAACGGGTTCGAGCTTCCACCCCATGTCCAGCAATCTTTGCAGAACCAGCACTGCACCTTCAGCCGAATCCTCATCCATATCTATAAGCACGATTGAATGCGGAACTTGGTTTTTAATTAGGCTAGCGTGACCTAACTCAAGCAATGGAATGACATGGATAGGCTGCGAATCACTCGGGCCGTTTGAGAGAACCCAGCGGATCCCAACCCCTTGCTCTGGGCCAAGCAAGCCTCCCGTTTTGGCGGAATCAGTTTTCTCTGGATGTTTGGTGCGACGAAAATACTCAACAATCATCCTCGCTGGCTCGAATGCCTTTTCTAGAAGCCTCATGCCGCCTTCAAGCGTTTCCGCAAAGCGCTCTTCCTCCGCACGCAGCGCCGCTTCCACGGTGGCGCGCTTGGCGGCGAGTTCGGGATAGGCATCGCCCATCTGCGCGACCAGCGGGCCGACCATCTTCCAGAAGAAGGTCCCGCGAGTGCCAAGCATCCAGCCGTGGCGCAGCGCGCGGCGCACGATCCGGCGCAGCACGTAGCCGCGGCCTTCGTTGGAGGGCAGCACGCCGTCGACGATCAGGAAGCTGCAGGCGCGGATATGGTCGGCGATCACGCGCAACGACTTGTTCGCGAAATCATCGGTGTTCGTCAGCCGCGCCGCCGCACCGATCAGGTGCTGGAACAGGTCGATCTCGTAGTTCGAATGCACGTGCTGCAGCACCGCGGCGACGCGTTCCAGGCCCATGCCGGTATCGACGCAGGGCGCCGGCAGCGGCGTGAGCGTGCCGTCGGCCGAGCGGTCGAACTGCATGAAGACGAGGTTCCAGATCTCGATGAAGCGGTCGCCGTCCTCATCGGGCGAACCCGGCGGACCGCCGGCGATGTGTGCGCCGTGGTCGTAGAAGATCTCCGTGCACGGGCCGCAGGGGCCGGTGTCGGCCATCTGCCAGAAATTGTCGCTGGCGTATGGCGCGCCCTTGTTGTCGCCGATGCGCACGATGCGGTCCGCCGGCAGCCCGACTTCCTTGTTCCAGATATCGAAGGCCTCGTCGTCGGTGTGGTAGACGGTGACCATCAGGCGCTCTTTCGGCAGCTTCCAGACGCCGGTCAGCAGCTCCCAGGCGAAACGGATCGCGTCGCGCTTGAAGTAGTCGCCGAAGCTGAAGTTGCCCAGCATCTCGAAGAAGGTGTGGTGGCGCGCCGTGTAACCGACCTGGTCGAGATCGTTGTGCTTGCCGCCCGCGCGCACGCAGCGCTGCGACGAGGTCGCGCGCTTGTAGCTGCGCTTGTCGGCGCCGAGGAACACGTCCTTGAACTGCACCATGCCAGCGTTGGTGAACAGCAGGGTCGGGTCGTTGCCGGGCACCAGCGGGCTGGAAGCGACGACCTCGTGTCCATGCGAACGGAAATACTCGAGGAAGCTCGTGCGGATCGCGCTGGTGGTCATCGCGCTGGAAGACGCGTTGGAAAAGAATGGGTCGCTGCTGGTCATGGCGGTTCGTGGCGGAATCGATGGAAACGGGGGCGCGGGCAATACGCGCCGCTTCGGACGATCGCGTCGGACAACCGTGTCGGACAGGACGGGGGTCGCGGTCGGAAGCGTGCAAGCGGGCGCGGGGCGCAGAGGCCAAGAGTATCAGGTCGGGATGGAGCCGACCCTCGAGGATGGATTCTGGCAGCTTGGGAAAGGGCGTTGGATCGACCTCAGTCCTGGTCCGGGTCATCCTCTTCAGACGCAACGCCGCGTCCACCCACTGCCCCGAAAGCGCAGGCGTGATCGAACCCGCGACGCAGCAGGAACTCGATCGCCTTGCGCCGCTGCTTCGGGTCCTTGGGCGACAGCGAGGCGAACCGGCGCGCGATGAGTTCACGCGCGGCCTGCGCCCAATCCGTTTCGCAGGCCGCGAGCGCTGCGGCGACCTGTTCGGCGCCCAGCCCGTGCATGCCGAGCTCGGCACGGATGCGGGCGGGCCCGAAGCCCGTCGCGGCGCGTGTGCGCGCAAGGCTCGCGGCGAAGCGCGTGTCGTCCTGCCAGCCGGCCTGGGCGAGCTTGTCGATCGCCGCGACCGCCTCATCCTTCTCGACGCCGCGCACGGCGAGCTTGCGGGTCAGTTCCTTGCGCGAGTGCTCGCGGCGGGTGAGCAGGCCCAACGCGCGCTGGGTCGGTGTCGGCCCGTCACGCCTTCGACCCGCGTTGTCGCTCGCCGGCACCCTGCTCATCCGGGCCGGGTTGACAGCTCCGCCAGGTTCCTGAGGGCCTCGAGTACCTGCGGGAAATCGGCCGTGACCATCGGTCCGAATTCGCCCGCGCCCGGCCCGGTGATTTCGGTCCTGTAGGTGATTCTGGTGTCGCCCGCCGGCGTCCGTCCGATCTCGTGGTGAACGAGTACGCGCGTGCCGTCGATGACGGTTTCGTCGGTGAAGCCCTGCCCCGGCTCCACGCGGACCAGAGTGCTGGTGAAACCCTCGTCGCCCGGGGGCCGCATGAAGAAACGCGTGCCGGCCACGAAAGGTCCATGCAATGCGATGTCCTCGATGCCGGCATTCCACGCCTTCCAGCCCTCGACGTCAGCGAACAGGTTCCAGATGCGCTCGGGCGTCGCCGAGGTTTCGATGCTGTGCTCATGCGTCCACATGTCAGGCCTCCACATCCTCGCCCGCTTCCGCCCGCGGAGCCTCCTGCGGCACGAACTTCTCGCGCAGCGCGGCTTCCAGCTTGGCGGCCATCTTCGGGTTTTCCTTGAGGTACTGGCGGGCGTTTTCCTTGCCCTGGCCGATGCGCTCGCCGTCGCAGCTGTACCAGGCGCCCGACTTCTCCACCAGGCGCGCTTCCACGCCCATGTCGATCAGCTCGCCCTCGCGGCTGATGCCCTCGCCGTAGAGGATCTCGGTGATGATCTGCTTGAACGGCGGCGCCATCTTGTTCTTCACGACCTTGATGCGGGTCTGGTTGCCGATGATCTCCTCGCCCTTCTTGACGCTGCCGATGCGGCGGATGTCCAGCCGCACCGAGGCGTAGAACTTGAGCGCGTTGCCGCCGGTGGTGGTCTCCGGACTCTGGCCGGGCATCATGATCCCGATCTTCATGCGCAGCTGGTTGATGAAGATCACCATGCAGTTGCTGCGCTTGATGTTGCCGGTGAGCTTGCGCAGGGCCTGGCTCATCAGGCGCGCCTGCAGGCCGGGGAGCTGGTCGCCCATCTCGCCCTCGATCTCGGCCCGGGGCGTGAGCGCGGCGACCGAATCGATCACCACCATGTCGACCGCGTTGGAGCGCACCAGCATGTCGGCCACTTCCAGCGCCTGCTCGCCGGTATCGGGCTGCGAGACCAGCAGGTCGTCGACGTTGACGCCGAGCTTGGAAGCGTAAGTGGGATCGAGCGCGTGCTCGGCATCGATGAAGGCCGCGGCGCCGCCCGCCTTCTGGCACTGCGCGATCGCCTGGAGGGTGAGCGTGGTCTTGCCCGAGGACTCGGGGCCGTAGATTTCGACGACGCGGCCCTTGGGCAGGCCGCCGATGCCGAGCGCGATGTCGAGCATCAGCGAACCGGTGCCGATCACCTCGGGGGCCTCGGCCACCTGGTCGCCCATCCGCATCACCGTGCCCTTGCCGAACTGCTTTTCGATCTGGCTCAGGGCGGCTGCGAGTGCGCGCTTCTTGTTGTCGTCCATGGTCATGTCCTCGGGTTCGTTGGTGTGTGTGCGCAACTTAGGGGGTGCGCGTCTCAAAAGCTGAGTCTGTGTACATCGAGTCGAAGAATCTCTCATCAGGGAACGCAAGTCCTTAGGGCAAGGACGCATCTCCTAGTAGGAATCTCCCTACAAGTTGAAAGATGCGGCCACCTGAACTAGGCGGCCGCATCGATTTCACTTCTTCGGTTTCTTCGACGGGATCTTGATCGTCTGGACGATGGCCCCCTTCTTGTCTTGCCGAGCAGCCTTGACCGTCTCGAATTTGCCGGTCCCTGCATCCCTACCGATCTTTCGCGTTGCCATCACACACTCCACAAATGTCGCATTCGCGACGGGTTGTCCTTGAATGCCTATCGGTTCGGCCTCACGAGGCCGCAATACAGGCCCTCGATGGCGAAGTCTTCATCGGGCCTGACCACGATGGGCTCGTAGTCGGGATTGCGCGGCAGCAGGCGGATCGCGTCCTTGCCGATCTTGAGCAGCTTGACGGTGATCTCCTCGCCGATGCGCGCGACCACGATCTGGCCGGAGCGCGCGTCGCGGGTGCGATGCACCCCGATCAGGTCGCCGTCGAAGATGCCTTCGTCGCGCATCGAATCGCCTTTCACTCGCAGCACGTAATCGGGCGCGGGCGCGAACAGCACGCGATCGAGCAGGATGTAGTCGTCCGAACCGATATCGGCGCCGATCGGCAAGCCGGCCGCGACCTGGCCGAGCAGCGGCACGCGCAGCGCGTTGTCGTCAGTGGGCTCGGCGGCTTTCGCCGGCGCGAAGGCGATCTCGGCCTGCGGCGGCTTCGGTGCCTGCAACACGCGGATGCCGCGCGCGCGGCCGGGCACACGCTCGATCGCGCCGGCGGCTTCGAGCGCCTCGAGGTGGTACTGCGCGGCGCGCACGCCCTTGAAGCCGCAAGCCCTGGCGATCTCCGTCTGCGAAGGCGGCATGCCCTCGACGTCGATGCGCTCGGCGATCAGGGCGAGGATGGCGTTCTGGGTGTCGGTCAGCGGCATGGTTAGTAGTAATACTACTAACACATGTCTCCGTCAACCGATCAGCCGCCAACCAGCTCCGATACACCTTTCAGGGCCGCCTCGACGGTCTGGCGCCGCACCGCGTCGCGGTCGCCATCGAAACGGAAGACCTTCGCGGTGGGGTAACCGCCGCGCCGCTTCCACGCCAGCCACACCGTGCCGACCGGCTTGTCCGCGGTTCCGCCGCTCGGTCCGGCGATGCCGGTCACCGCGACCGCGACGCCCGCGCCCGAACGCACGAGCGCGCCGGAAACCATTTCGATCACGGTTTCGCGACTCACCGCGCCGTGCGTCTCCAGCGTCTGCGGGCGCACGCCGAGGAAGGCCTGCTTGGCCTCATAGCTGTAGGCGACGATGCCGCAGTCGAACCAGTCGGAGCTGCCGCCGAGATCGGTCGCGGTCTTGGCGATCCAGCCGCCGGTGCAGCTTTCGGCGGTGACCAGCATCAGGCGCTGCGCGCGCAATACGTCGGCCACGTGCAAGGCCAGGTCACGCAGTGCGGCATCGTCGGGAAGGGTGGTTTCGTCCATGCGGTATGTAATGACGGGTGCAGTCCGTTACGGCTTCTTTCCGAGCACGTCGACCGGCAGCCTCAGGTAGGCGATGCCGTTCGCGTCCGGATCAGGAAGCCGGCCGCCGCGAATGTTCACCTGCAGGGCGGGCAGCAGCAGGCGTGGTACCGCGAGGGTGGCATCGCGCGCGTGGCGCATGGCGACGAAAGCATCTTCCGTTGCGCCGTGGCCGATGTGGATGTTGTCCTGCTCCTGCATCGCGATCGTGGTCTGCGCGATCGCGGCGCGTGAGGCTGGCGGATAGTCGTGGCAGAGGAACAGGCGTGTGTCCTCCGGCAATGCGAGGATGCCGCGGATCGAGCCGTACAGCCGCGCCGCATCGCCACCCGGGAAGTCGCAGCGCGCGGTGCCGATGTCCGGCGCGAACACGGTATCGCCGACGAAGGCCGCGTCGCCGATCACGTAGGTCAGGCTGTCGCCGGTGTGGCCCGGCGTCGCCAGCACGCGCGCTTCCAGCGCGCCGATGCGGAATGTGTCACCGTCGTCGAAGAGGCGGTCGAACTGGCGACCGTCGGGGACGAACTCCTCGCCCAGTCCGAACACGTCCTTGAAATGCCGCTGCACGTCCACGATGCCGCGCCCGATCGCGAGTCGCGCGCCCGTCCTGTCGCGCAGGCAGGCGCCGGCACTCAGGTGATCGGCGTGGGCATGCGTCTCCAGGATCCATTCGACATGCAGGCCATGTGCCGCCACGAAGGCGAGCACCGCATCAGCCGACTTCATCGAGGTGCGTGCGGCGGCCGCGTCGTAGTCGAGCACGGGATCGATGATGGCCGCCGCGCCGCCGTCCGCGTCGTACACCACGTAGGTGAACGTGCCCGTCTCCTTGTCGAAGAAGGCCTCGACTTGAGGCGCGCGCGCGCTCGTTTCCGTCATGCCCCAGCTCCCCGTGCCGCGCCGGATTCCGAAGCCTGCATCCTGCCATGCCGGGACGCCGCTGTCGCAGGCGTCGACCGGTCCTTTCCGGCACAATGAAGGCCATCGGCGACAGCAGGAATCGAGTCGGAAAGTGGCCAACCAGGATCGGGGCGACGCGATCGCCGCAGGCGCCGACAAGGCCGCCGAGCACACCCCGCTGATGAAGCAGTTCTTCGCCGCGAAGGCGCAGCACCCCGACGTGCTGATGTTCTTCCGCATGGGCGATTTCTACGAGCTGTTCTACGACGATGCGCGCAAGGCCGCCAGGCTGCTCGATATCACCCTGACCCAGCGCGGCGCTTCGGCCGGCGCGCCGATCCCGATGGCGGGCGTGCCCTTCCACGCCTACGAAGGCTATCTCGCGCGGCTGGTGGCGTTGGGCGAATCGGTGGCGATCTGTGAGCAGATCGGCGATCCGGCGCTGGCGAAGGGGCTGGTCGAGCGCAAGGTCGTGCGCATCGTCACCCCGGGCACGGTCACTGACGAGGCGCTGCTGGAAGATCGCCGCGACACCTTGCTGATGGCGGTGGCCCGCGGCGCGAAAGGCTCGGGATACGGACTGGCGTGGGCCGATCTGGCCGGCGGTCGTTTCCGCGTCAACGAAGCCGCCGACGCCGACGCCCTGCTCGCCGAACTGGCGCGACTGGAGCCGGCCGAACTGCTGCTGCCCGACGAGGACGGCTGGCCCGACGCGATCCTCGCGCGCAGCGGACTGCGCCGGCGCGCGCCATGGCTGTTCGACGCCGACTCGGGACGCCGCAAGCTGCTCGACCATTTCGGCGTGCATGACCTCGATGCTTTCGGCATCGCCGACTCGCCTCTCGCGATTGGCGCCGCCGGCGCCCTGCTCGGCTATGTCGAGGAAACCCAGAAGCAGCAATTGCCGCACCTGTCCTCGATCGCGGTCGAATCCGGCGACGACAGCCTGGCGATGAACGCGGCCGCGCGCCGCCATCTCGAGCTCGATTCGCGTTTCGACGGACGCAACGAACACACCCTGCTCGGCGTGCTCGACAGCACGATCACGCCGATGGGCGGTCGCCTGCTGCGGCGCTGGCTGCACCGTCCGCTGCGCGACCGCGAGACGCTGGCGCAACGCCATCACGCAGTGGGCGGCCTGATCGACAGCCGCGCCGGTGCGGCACTGCGCGAACGCTTCCGCGCGCTCGGCGACGTCGAACGCATCCTCACTCGCGTCGCGCTGCGTTCGGCGCGCCCGCGCGACCTGTCCACGCTGCGCGACGCGCTGGCGATGCTTCCGGAAATCCGCCGCGAACTCGCGGTCGTCGATTCGCCGCGTATCGACATTTTGCGCAATGAACTCGCCGATGACGAAGCCGGCGCCAGCAGCGCATGCGCCCGCCTGCTGGCGCGCGCGATCGCCCTGCAACCAGCATTGCGCCTGAGCGATGGCGGCGTGATCGCCGGAGGCCACGATGCCGAACTGGACGAACTGCGCACGCTGTCCACCAACGCCGACGGTTTCCTCGTCGACCTCGAAGCACGCGAGAAGGCCGCGACCGGCATTGCCACGCTCAAGGTCGGCTACAACCGCGTGCACGGCTACTACATCGAGATCAGCAAGGGCCAGTCCGAGCGCGCGCCGGTGCATTACACGCGTCGGCAGACCCTGACCGGCGCCGAGCGCTACATCACCGAGGAACTGAAGTCCTTCGAGGACAAGGTGCTGTCGGCGCGCGAACGTTCGCTGCAGCGCGAACGGGCGCTCTACGAGGAACTGCTGGAGACGCTCAACGCGCAGCTCGCGCCGCTGCGCCGGCTCGCCGACGCGCTGTCCGAGATCGACGTGCTCGCGGCCTTTGCGGAACGCGCCGAGGCGCTCGACTGGAATGCGCCGCGCCTGGTCGAGACGCCGGGCATCCGCATCGCGCGCGGCCGCCATCCGGTCGTCGAGGCGGTGCGCGACGAGCCCTTCGAACCGAACGATGTCGCCCTCGACGGCGACCGCCGCCTGCTCGTCATCACCGGCCCGAACATGGGCGGCAAGAGCACCTACATGCGCCAGGTCGCGCTGATCGTGCTGCTCGCGCACATCGGCAGCTTCGTGCCGGCGGCGGAAGCGGAGATCGGCCCGATCGACCGCATCCTCACCCGCATCGGCGCCGGCGATGATCTCGCGCGCGGACAGTCGACCTTCATGGTCGAGATGACCGAGACCAGCTACATCCTCCACCACGCGACGGAACGATCGCTGGTGCTGATGGACGAGATCGGCCGCGGCACGTCGACCTACGACGGCCTCGCGCTCGCGGACGCCTGCGCGCGCCAGCTCGCCGCGGGCAACCGCTGCTTCACCCTGTTCGCGACCCACTATTTCGAACTCACCGCGCTCGCCGAACCGTCCAGCGGAATCGCCAACGTGCACCTCGACGCGGTCGAACACGGCGATGCCCTGGTCTTCATGCACGCGGTGAAGGAAGGCCCGGCCGACCGCAGCTTCGGCCTGCAGGTCGCCGCGCTGGCGGGATTGCCGAAGGCCGTGTTGCAACGCGCGCGCAAGCGCCTGGCCGAACTGGAACGCCACTCGCGTGGCGAGTCCTCGCGCATGAGCGCACCAGCACTCGACGCTCCACAGCAGATGGGCCTGTTTGCACCGTCGTCCGCCGCGCTCGATGCCCTGGCGGCGATCGATCCCGACGAACTCACGCCCAAGCAGGCGCTGGAAGCGCTCTATCGGCTGGTCGGGTTGCAACGCCAGGGCACCGGCTCGTCCGGCTGACGATCCATCAGCTGTCGTCGGCTTCGATTCGACACGAAGTCCGACTCCCGCAGCACCGGACCCGCGCCGGGCTCATCGCCTGATGCAGGGTCCGTGCGCTGCGGCGCTGTCGCGAGTGCTGATATGCAATCCCTATGGAAACTATCGTTACAAACGATTTCACCTATCGTCAGCCATGCGCCAGACTCGGTCGAACAGCAGGTTCCCACGACCGGAGGAAAGCACCATGTCGACCGAATCGAAATGTCCGTTCCCGGGCCATGCCATGCCCCGCGCGCGCGCGAACACGGACTGGTGGCCCAACCAGCTCAGCCTGAGGATCCTCCGCCAGCACTCCTCGCTGTCCGATCCGATGGATGCCGGGTTCGACTACGCGAAGGAGTTCGGGAGCCTCGACCTCGAGGCGGTGATCAAGGACCTGCATGTCCTGATGACCGATTCGCAGGACTGGTGGCCTGCCGACTACGGCCACTACGGTCCGTTCTTCATCCGCATGGCCTGGCATGCCGCAGGCACCTATCGCATTGGCGATGGTCGCGGCGGCGCCGGCAACGGCGCACAGCGCTTCGCTCCTGAGAACAGCTGGCCTGACAACGGCAACCTCGACAAGGCGCGCCGCCTGCTGTGGCCGATCAAGCAGAAATACGGGCGCAAGCTGTCGTGGGCGGATCTGCTGATCCTCACCGGCAACGTCGCCCTGGAGTCGATGGGTTTCAGAACCTTCGGCTTTGGCGGCGGTCGCGCGGACATCTGGGAGCCGGAGGAGGACATCAACTGGGGCGCGGAGAGCCAGTGGCTCGGCGACGAGCGCTACAGCGGTGACCGCCAGCTCGCCGATCCGCTCGCCGCGGTACAGATGGGCCTGATCTACGTGAACCCGGAAGGCCCGAACGGAAATCCGGACCCGCTCGCCTCCGCGCGCGACATCCGCGAGACCTTCGCGCGGATGGCGATGAACGACGAGGAGACCGTCGCGCTCACCGCCGGCGGACACACCTTCGGCAAGGCGCACGGCGCCGGCGATCCGGCGAACGTCGGCCGCGAACCCGAGGGCGCCGACATCGATGCGCAGGGCCTGGGCTGGATCAACGCGCTCCGCAGCGGCAAGGGCGGCGACGCCATCACCAGCGGCATCGAGGGCGCATGGACGCCGACTCCGACGACCTGGGACAACAGCTACTTCGAGACCCTGTTCGGCTACGAGTGGGAACTGACCAAGAGCCCGGCCGGCGCGCAGCAATGGAAGCCAAGGGGTGATGCTGGCGCGAGTTCGGTTCCCGATGCGCATGACGCAAACAGGCGCCATGCGCCAATGATGACCACCGCCGACATGGCGATGCGGATGGATCCGGCCTACGAGAAGATCGCGCGCCGCTTCATGGCCAACCCGGCCGAATTCGCGGACGCCTTCGCGCGCGCCTGGTTCAAGCTGACCCATCGCGACAGGGGGCCGCGTGCGCGCTACCTCGGCCCGCTGGTGCCGAAGGAAGAACTGATCTGGCAGGATCCGATCCCGGCCGTGGACCATCCCCTGGTCGACGCGAACGACATCGCGGCGCTGAAGGCGAAGCTGCTCGCGTCCGGGCTGTCGATTCCGCAACTGGTCAACACGGCATGGGCCTCGGCCTCGACCTTCCGCGGCAGCGACAAGCGCGGTGGCGCCAACGGTGCGCGCATCCGCCTCGCCCCGCAGAAGGACTGGGAAGCCAACCAGCCGGCCGAACTGGCGAAGATCCTCGCGGCTCTGGAATCGGTGCGGAAGGAGTTCAATGCTTCCCAGTCTGGCGGCAAGAAGGTTTCGCTCGCCGACCTGATCGTGCTCGGCGGTTGTGCTGCGGTCGAGGCCGCGGCGAAGAAGGCCGGCATCGATGTCACCGTGCCTTTTACGCCCGGCCGCATGGATGCCTCGCAGGAACAGACCGACGCGCACTCCTTCGCCCCGCTGGAGCCGGTCGCGGACGGATTCCGCAATTACCTGCGCAAGGGACTCGAAGGTTCCGCAGCCGCGCTGCTGGTCGACAAGGCGCAACTGCTGACCCTGACCGCGCCGGAGATGACGGTGCTGGTCGGCGGCCTGCGCGCGCTGGACGCGAATACCGGGCACTCGCAGCACGGCGTGTTCACCCGTCGCCCCGGGACGCTGGGCAACGACTTCTTCGTGAACCTGCTCGACATGGGCACGCAGTGGCAGCGATCGGCAAGCGAAGGTGTGCTCGAAGGCCGCGACCGCTCTACCGGCGCGTTGAAATGGACGGGAACGGTCTCCGACCTTGTGTTCGGTTCGAACTCGCAGCTGCGTGCGCTTGCCGAGGTCTATGCGTCCGGCGACGCGCAGGAACGCTTCGTGCACGACTTCGTGGCGGCCTGGAACAAGGTGATGAACCTGGATCGGTTCGACCGGGCCTGAGTCGAGTCATGTCGCGAGCACCGGGACTCGCATCGTGGACAACATCCGGGACGCGATTGCGTGGCGCCCTGCCGGTCGCGCAGGATGGGGCTTTCGAGGGGAATATCCATGAGAAGCGCTGGGGGAGCCGCATGGCTGGCGGCATGTCTCGTCACTGCAGGATGCAGCGGTGGCCATGGCGCCGGCGGCGATGCCGCCGACCGCGTCTACGAACGCTGCATGGCCGACGTGCAGAAATCCATCGCCCCATCCGGCAGTGCGCAAAACGATCCGGCCGCATCGGCACTCGGTGACATGGCATCGCAGATGGGCAAGCAGGTGTGCGAGAAGGCGCGCGATGCGTGCAGGAAGGATCCTGGCGGACCGTCCTGCCAGTAGACGGATGCGCCAATGGAAACGACGCGACACGCATCGCGCGGATGCGCGCCGCGCGTTACGACGCGTCGATGTCGCCGAGTGCGTGGATCAGCCGACGCGCACGCTTGTCCGGTTTGCCCGGCGGTGGCCGGTAGCCGTTTGCCTCGGCACGCCGCTGCTCGCGTGCGGCTTCGCGCGCGGCGCGCGAAGCGTCGGTTTCCCGATACAGCGCCTGGGCAATACTCGCCGGACCACGCTGCGTGGACAGCGCGAGCACGACGACTTCGAATGTTTCCTCGCCACGCACGATCCTCAGCGCCGCATCCACGCGCAGGGAAGCCGAAGGCTTGCGCGTCTGCCCGTCGACCTCGACCTTGCCCGTTTCCACGGCCTGCTTCGCCAGCGAGCGCGTCTTGTGGAAACGCGCGGCCCACAGCCATGCGTCGAGACGCACGCCTTCGGATGCCGGGCCGGATGAGGGAGTGGGCGGATGCTTCATGGTCGCAGGATGTCGACGTGCATCTTCCGCACCCACCATCGAAGTCGCAATCGTGGGTATTCGTTCGGTCGAACTCGGCAAACGAATGGATCGTGGCAGAACGTCGTTTCCGGAAAGCAGAACGGCCGCATCAGCGGCCGTTCGCGTGAATCTTGAAGAGGAAGCTTACTCGGCGGCCTTCGCGGCGGCAGCCTTGGCCTTGGCGGCGGCGTTGCCGGCCAGGTCCTCGCGGATGCGCGCCGCCTTGCCCTCGAGCTCGCGCAGGTAGTACAGCTTGCCCGAGCGCACGCGGCCGCGGCGCTTGACCTCGACCGAGTCGATGCTCGGGCTGTGCGACTGGAACACGCGCTCGACGCCGAAGCCGTGCGACATCTTGCGCACGGTGAAGGCCGAGTTCAGGCCGCGGTTGCGCTTGGCGATGACGACGCCTTCGTAGGCCTGCACGCGCTCGCGGTTGCCTTCCTTGACCTTGACGTTGACGACGACGGTGTCGCCCGGGCCGAAATCGGGCAGCGTGCGCTGCATCTGGGCGGCTTCGAAATCCTGGAGGAGCTTGTTCATGGGACGGGTACCATTTCAATGATGCCGAAGCACAAGCCCGGCAGGAAGTCGAGAAGTATAGCCGATTCGCGCGGCGGTTGCCTAGACTTGCGGCGGCCGGCGCAAAGGCGTCGACGCCGTCCCGCCGGTATCGCCCGTTGCGGGCGATGGCTGCATCGCGATCATTCCGTCAGGAATGGGTGTGGGCGGGCACGAAAAGCGTCGTAAGCCTGTCGGGCCGCCCACCCCTGCAGCAGGCAGACTGCGGCCCATGACAGCAGCAGGAAGATGCTGATTCCGAACGGCGACGAATCGAGCGGCCGAAGGCTGACGACGGTCAGAGGCAATCCGATCAGCCCTAGCAACAGTGTAAGTCTTGACCACGATGGCAACGCGGCCAGATTTCGCAGACAGTATGTTGCCGTCGCCGCCGCCACGCCGAAGACGACGCTGGCGATCAGCAGTTTCTGCATTGTGTCCAGCCCCAAGGCGAACGCGGCCGTTTCCAGCACCAGCAACGCACCGAAGAAGAATGCCCCGATCGGCTGAAACACCGCGGACAACAGCATGCGGCCTGCCGGCACCGCGCCTCCCCATCCGGGCACGAGCGCCAGTTCAGCCAGCTCGCCACCATGGCGTTGATGGAGGACATGCAGCTGTTTGCAAAATTGCTGTGTCGTAACAAGTATCCAGATCGGCATCACCGTCGGCAGCAGTTTGAGAAACCGGGCGCGGGTGTCGAGATGCTCGAAGTCCGGCAGAATCAGAACCATCAATACGAACGTCAACACCACCAAGCCAAAATCGCGAAGTGACAGATACCAGGCCTTCGGTGCGAACGGCGCCCCGAGCCATGTGCGCATCGCAGCTACCGGATAGTGATGCGGGCCGGAATCTCTCGTCTTGCCACCGCCCTGCGAGGCCGCCTCCGGCGGCGAACGCATGTGCAGCAAGGCGGGGCTCCGCCATGAAGCCTGTGCGCCCGGCTCGCTGTCCCGCAATGCGCGCCGCAACGCAACCCATCGCCATAGCGACAGCATGCCAAGCAACAGGCACAGCTTCGACAGGAATGCCGGTGCCTGCAGGTCGCAGGAATACAACGGAGTCTGTGTCAGCAACAACACTGCGCAGAAGATCGCCGCGTTCAGCCTGCCCGGCAATTGCGCCCACAGCGTTCCCGCCAATGCAGTGCAGGCCAGTTGTGCCAGCAGCAAGGGAAAGATGCCCCTGGTGAGGCCGAATACTGCAGCCGGCAACAACACTGTCACCGCGAAAAGCAGCAATGCCACCGCCAGCAATGGTCGTACCAGCGACGGCAGCCGCAGCGCATGCGCGTCCTGGATCAGCATCATGCTTCCGCCCGCGACCATTCCCCACAAGCCGGCGGTTGCCATCGAGAACAGGGTTACCGCCTGGATTTCATTCATTCCCGTATCGTGCGCCAGCAACAGAACGGCTGTCGGCAAAAGGCTCGATCCGTAAAGGATTCCAAGGGCCAGCCTCAATCGCGGATGGATGCTGCCGATCAGCATGCCGAAGACGGCGGAGACTTTCATTCCACCACCTCGATGAACAGATCTTCCAGTCCCAGCGCATCGCACACCACGCCGGGCATCTGCGCAATGGCGGGCCAGTCGCCGCCTTCGGCTCGTTCCAGCACAAGCCGGACGCCACCGTCGCTCATGTTGCGACGCGCGCGTTCGCCCTGCAGCTTGCCCTGCAATTGCGGGACAAGCGGAGCAGGCACGACGATGCGCACAAAACGTTCCTTGAGATCGTCGAGCGGCGCGTTCAACAGCAGTGCGCCTTCGTGCAGGAAGGCCACGTGCGAGGCGATGCGTTCGAGATCCGAGACGATGTGGGTGGAGAACACCACCGTGGTCCCCGATTCGCCCGCGCGTTCGACGATCTCCCGCAACAGGTCGCGCCGAGCGACCGGATCCAGCGAAGCCGCAGGCTCATCGAGCACCAGCAAGTCGGGTTGTGGCGCCAGCGCGCGGATCAACGCGACACGCTGGCGTTCGCCAGGCGAGAGCTTGGCGAGCTGCTGGTTGCGTGGCAAATCCCAGCGCACCAGCATCTGGTCCACCCAGGTTCGATCCCATCGCGAATAGAAGCGGCCCACGAATTCCAGCATGTCGCCGACCTCCAGCCACGCCAGCGCTTCGGGCTGCTGCGGCACGTATCCAAGGTGCTGCTTGCTGGCATCGCTCATGCGCAGCGCCGGTTCGCCGAACACGAAGGCTTCGCCGCCCGTCGGTTCGATCAATCCCAGCAGGCATCGCAACAAGGTCGACTTGCCGGCGCCATTGCGCCCGATGAGGCCGAAAACCGCACCTCTCGGCACCTCGAGCGACACGCCGTCGAATATCCTGCGTGTGCGGTAATTTTTGGTCAGTTCGCGCGCCTGCAGCGGGGATGGGCGGTTGTCTGGCATGGTGTTCACGACGGATCGTTCTCCAACAGGGACTTGAGTCGCGCCAGAACGCGCGCGGGTGGCAATTCGAGTTCGCGCGACTGACGCGCCAGTGCATCCAGCGCCGGTTCGACCAGGGCCAGTCGTTCATTGAGTGGACGCGCGCGTCGGGCTTGCACCGCAATCGCCATGCCGACGCCCCGCAAGCGCTGCAGCACGCCCTCGCTCTCGAGCAGGCTGTAGGACTTGGACACCGTCATCGGATTGATTGCGTGCGCCGCCGCCATATCGCGTACCGAGGGCATCGCATCACCGGCGACCAGTTGGCCGCCTGCGACGAGACGGCGCACCTGATCGGCTATCTGCCGATAGATCGGCGTCGGCGAAGTCGGCTGGATGTGGAACAGCAATGCGTCCATGTGTATTAGTACAACAATACAGTTGGACGATGTCAAGCGACAGCCTATGTATCGCCACCTTCGGGACCGAAGTACGGCGCGGTTCGGCTCAACCAATCACGACGGAAGGCTTCCAGGAGCACCCGGTCCTCCTTGCCCAGGATCACACGCGCCAGCAGGTCGGGACGCCGCAGCCAGGTGCGCCCCAGCGACTGCTGGCGGCGCCAGCGACGGATCGCGGCATGGTCGCCGGACAGCAGTACCTCGGGGATGCCGGCGGTGCCTTCGGTCTCCGAACGCGTGAAGTGCGGGCAGTCGAGCAGGCCGTCCTCGAAGGAGTCCTGGGCCGCCGAATCGGCGTCG
The DNA here is from genome assembly GCA_036496805.1 of Lysobacteraceae bacterium. GTDB lineage: Bacteria > Pseudomonadota > Gammaproteobacteria > Xanthomonadales > Xanthomonadaceae > SZAS-103. The sequence goes on along the minus strand of DASXKN010000029.1, from coordinate 127,521 downwards.
TTGAGCGCGCCATCCTGCAGGCGGCCGATGGCGTCGATCAGAACCGCCGCGCCGAGTTCGCCACCCGACAGCACGTAGTCGCCGATGGAGATTTCCTCGTCGACCTCGCGCTGGACCAGGCGCTCGTCGATGCCCTCGTAGCGGCCGCACAGCAGCAGCAGGCGCGGCTGCGAGGCCAGCCGGCGCACCGTTGCCTGGGTCAGGCGCTCGCCCTGCGGGCTGAGGTGGATCAGGGGCGCCTGCTTCTCTTCGATTCGTGCGCCCGCCGCGCGCGCGGCGGCGATGCAGGCGCGCAGCGGCTCGATCAGCATCAGCATGCCCGGGCCACCGCCGAACGGGCGTTCGTCCACGCGGCGATAGTTGCCGCTGGCGTAGTCGCGCGGATTCCAGCATTCGACCTGGACCAGACCGCGCTCGCGCGCGCGGCCCACCACGCCGATGTCGGCGCACTGGCGGATGAAGTCCGGGAACAGGGTGATGACGTCGAAGCGCACGACGTCAGAACTCCGCGTCCCAGTCCACCACGATCCGGCCGGCATCGAAATCCACCGACACCAGGTAGGGCTGCACGAAGGGAACCAGGCGCTCGCGGTCGCCGCGCACGGCCATCACGTGGTTGGCGCCGGTGTCGAACAGGTGGTCGACCTTGCCGAACGCGATGCCTTCCGCGTTGACGACATCGAGGCCTTCCAGATCGACCCAGTAGTACTCGCCGGCCCTGGGTGGCGGCAGGACAGAGCGGGGAACGATGATTTCGGTGCCGGCCAGTTGCTCGGCGGCATCGCGGTCGGCCACACCGGGCACGGATGCGACCAGCGCGTTGCCATGCGCACGCCCGCGCACGCCGGCGAGGCGCGACGTGGCCTTGCCATGGACGAGGGTCCACGGCTGGTAGCGGAAGATGGCTGTCGGAGGATCGGTCCAGGACTCGATCCGGATCTCGCCGCGGATGCCGAAGGCACCGGAGATGCGACCGAGCGGAATGGTCCGCTCGGAAGGGGGCGATGCGCTGCCGGAGTCGCTCACCACGATGTCATGGCCCGGTGCTGGAGCGGACCGCGGCGTCAAGGCGACTCGTGGGATGCACGCTCATCGCCGACGGCTGACAGTGGCTGCGACGCCGGGGCGGCTCGTGGCCGCGCTCACGCGCGACCCGCCTGTGTCAGGCGGCAGCCTTGGGCTGCACGGCTTCCTTGAGCAGCAGGCTGACCTTGTCGCTGAGCTGCGCGCCGTGGTCCACCCAGTGCTGCAGGCGGACGGTGTCGAGCTCGAGGCGCTTCTCGTTGCCGCTGGCGATCGGGTTGAAGTAGCCCAGACGCTCGAGCGAACGGCCGTCGCGCTTGTTGCGATGGTCGGTGGCGACGATGTGGTAGAACGGACGCTTCTTGGCGCCGCCGCGGGAAAGACGGATCTTGACCATGGATGGTTCTCGTTGAGTGTGTCGCGCCGACCGGCACAGGCGCCGGCGGCAAGCTGCGTAGCATAACCCATCGGGCGCCCCCAGCGGAACCCCGGCTGATTTTCCCTTCTCCCACCGGGAGAAGGTGCCCGAAGGGCGGATGAGGGAAGACGGCTCGGCGCTGCTGGCCGGTGTCTTCCCTCATCCGGCGCTTCGCGCCACCTTCTCCCCGAGGGAGAAGGGAAAGCAGGCGCTCCGCGGACAACCTACCGCTCAGGTCGGCCCGAATCCCTGGAACCCGCCCGGACCGCCCCGCCCCATCACGCCCTTCAGGCTGCGCATGATGCCGCGCGCTCCGAACATGGAGAGCTTGGACATCATCTTCTCCATCTGCATGTACTGCTTCATCAGGCGGTTGACGTCCTGCGGCGTGGTGCCCGAGCCGCGCGCGATGCGGGCGCGGCGCTGGCCATTGATCAGGTCGGGATGGCGGCGTTCCTTCTTGGTCATCGACTGGATCATCGCGATCATCCGCGGCACTTCCTTGCCGGTGATCTGTCCCTTCACGCTGTCGGGCACGCTCGCCAGGCCCGGCAGCTTGTCCATCAGCGCGCCGACGCCGCCCATGTTCTGCATCTGCTCGAGCTGGTCGCGCATGTCGTTGAGGTCGAACTTCTTGCCCTTGGCGACCTTCTCGGCGAGCTTCTGCGCCTTGTCCTTGTCGACCTGCTGCTCGACCTGCTCGACCAGCGAGAGCACGTCGCCCATGTCGAGGATGCGGCCGGCGGCGCGGTCGGGATGGAACACGTCGAGGCCATCGGGCTTCTCGCCCACGCCGACGAACTTGATCGGCTTGCCGGTGATGTAGCGCACCGACAGCACGGCGCCGCCGCGCGCGTCGCCATCGGTCTTGGTGAGGATCACGCCGGTCAGCGGCAGCGCCTCGTGGAAGGCCTTGGCCGTGGTCGCCGCGTCCTGGCCGGTCATCGCGTCGACCACGAACAGGGTCTCGACCGGATGGATCGCGGCATGCAGCGCCTTGATCTCTTCCATCATCGCCGCGTCGATGGCGAGGCGGCCGGCGGTGTCGACGATCAGCACGTCGGCGAAATTCTTGCGCGCTGCGTCGATCGCGGACCTGGCGATCGCGATCGGATTCTGGCTCGCGTCCGAGGGATGGAACAGCGCGCCGACCTGGCCGGCCAGCGTCTCGAGCTGCGCGATTGCGGCCGGACGGTAGACGTCGGCCGAGACCACCATCACCTTCTTCTTGCGGCGTTCCTTGAGGTGCTTGGCGAGTTTGGCGACCGTGGTGGTCTTGCCCGCGCCCTGCAGGCCAGCCATCAGGATGATCGCCGGCGCCGGCACGTTGAGCTGGAGGTCGCTGGCAGCCGAGCCCATCACCGCGGCCAGCTCGTCACGCACCACCTTCACCAGCGCCTGGCCGGGCGTGAGCGACTTCAACACCTCGTGGCCGATCGCGCGCACCTTGATGCGCTCGATCAGCGCCTTGACCACCGGCAGGGCGACGTCGGCCTCCAGCAGCGCCACCCGCACGTCGCGCAGGGCGTCGCGGATGTTGTCCTCGGTCAGGCGACCCTTGCCGCGCAGGCGGTTGATGGTGTCGGAAAGACGCTGGGTCAACGACTCGAACATGGCCGGGGAGCGCTGCGGGGCAAGGGGCGCGGATTATAGCGCAGTGGCCGTCCCGGCCCGGATCGCCTTTACGGGGTCACGATGAAGGCCGTCGGTCCAGCCAGCGTGGTGTAGCCGTTGTTGTAGAGGTACCAGGCCGCGTAATTACCGGGCGACAGGCCGCTCGTGCTGAAACTCAGCGAACCGCTCATGGCGGGCGCGGCCTGCCAGGTGATCGACGCCTGCGAACCGGGCGTCACGCCAGAGGGATACAGGCCGATCCAGTTCGTCGCACTCAGGTCCGCGCCGATGGTCGCGTAGGCGAACGCGATCGCGCTGCCCTCGCTCACGCTCGACGTGGCGGTGGACAAGGTCGGCGTCGGCTGCCTGGCCGGCGGCAGGAAGGCGTCGTTGATCGGCTCGGCGTACTGGTCGTTCGCGGTGAGCGAAGACAGGCCCAGCGCGCTTTCGATCGTGCGACCGGTGCTGTAGTGGTCGTAGCTGGCCTGGCTGACGTAGCCCTTGTTCACCTTGCCCTGCGAATCGACCAGGATCGTGGCGACGTGGTTGGTGCCGGTCGTCTCCGACTCGTCCCAGGTCAGGATCAGCAGCGAGCGCTGGTTCTTCCATGCCGGCGAGTTGAACAGTGGCGTCAGGGTCTGGTTGAGCCAGCCGTCCTGCACCTGCAGGCTTTTCGCCGAGCCGTTGCCGGAAGCTTCGCCGTCGTAGTAGTCGTCCGCGGCCAGCCACGCGAAAGCGGGCGTGGTCGCGGCCGATTGCAGGTCGGTCGTGAACTGGGTCGTGTCGACCAGGTGCGCGCGGCAGCGCGTGGTATTGCTGCTGATGTCGGTGAAGTTGATGAAGGGCGCGTCGTCCGGCTCGTAGTAGGTGTCGTTGTTGTTGCTGGTGTTGCAGGGTGTTCCCATGCCCTGCTCGTAGGCTTTCCAGCTCTTGCCGGCGGCCTCGAGGCGGTCGCCGAGATTCACCCCGGTGTCCTTGATGTTCGGGTAGTAAGTCGCGCCCTTGGCGAAAGCGTCGCCGCCGGCGATGGCGAGGTAGTTTTCGTCGCTCGGATGGTAGGTGCCGGTGTAGTCGGCGAGCATGGTGCCGGAGGACGCGAGGCCGTTGATGAAGGGCGCATCCTTGGTATCGCCGATCACCGCCGCGTAATCGGTGTTCTCCATCATCACCACGAACACGTGGTCGTAGGCGGGAACGCTCGACGCCGGAGGCGCCAGCGCCGCCGCCGTCACCGGCGTGGACAGGGTCAGCGAGAGGTTGTCCGCGTAGCCGATGTTGTAGGAAGCCGAGGTGTTGGTGAATTGCAGCAGCACCTGGATCGCGCGCGTGCCCGCGGGAACCTTGCTGGTCGCCGTGCGCGCCAGCAGGCTGGTCTTGTAGCTGCGATCGGAAGCGGTCACAGGGCCGAGTTGGCCGGTGCCGAGCTGCTTGCCGCCGGCATCCAGGAAGGCAAGGGTCACGGTGGCCTCGCCCGCGTAGACGGTGTAGCCGCCGAGCCATCCAGACAGCGTGTAAGTCACCGCGCCACCGTCGATCGCGGTGGCGGCCCTGGAGACATCGACCACCTGCATCAGCGTCGAATCGCCGTAGGGGCCGTCGGCGATCAACGCGCTGCCGCCCGAAGGACTCGAAGGCACCGAGAAGCTGGTCGTCGTGTAGCACACCGCGGAAGGCGCGCCCTGCACGACGGACCATCCTGGCACGGTGGTCACCGCGCTCCAGTCGGCGGTGCACTTGCCGGCTTCGGCGTCTCCGCCGACGATCAGGTTGCCGCTGGAGGCCGCGTGCGCGGCGGTAGCGGCGAACAGCAGGGCGATGGCGGAAAACAGCACTCGCGGACGCAGGACGCGCAGCTTCATGATCGCCTCGACGGTTGGGATTGCAGCGCGGGATGCTGGGGGCGCGCGGTTACAGCGCCATGTAGGAATTGCGAACGAATGGCGTCGACGGCAGGCGCGCGACAAGCCACGCTGTCGTCCCTTGCACACAACCTTGGACGCAGGCGCGGACCCAAAGGAATCCATCGCGGACCCGGGGAATACCATCGCTTCCGGCCGAGGCCTCCGTCGCGGCCACTTTTTCGTTCCCGCCGCGATCTGCCAAACTGCGGCGATGATCCTGCTGCTCGCCTTCGTCGTCCTCGCCTACCTGGCCGCCACCGCGACCGTGGCGGCATGGGTGTCGGCGAATGAGGACGATGCCCGGCGACCGGCCTGGCGCATGGCCGCGATCGTCGCCGGTTTGCTCGCTGTCGTCGGACACGCGGCGATGCACGCGATCGCGTGGGCCGACAGCGGCGGGCCCGACATGCACTTCTTCGCCGCGCTCTCGCTGGTGACGCTGGGCATGGCGGCACTGACCGCGACGGCCGCATGGAAGCAGCAATTGCAGGCGCTCGGCGTGATCGTCTATCCGCTCGCCGCGGCGATGCTCGCGCTCTACCACTTCTACGGCCACGTCCGCGCCGAGGACCTTGACTGGCGCCTGCAACTGCATGCGTACATCGCCCTGCTCGCCTACGCCACGCTATCGCTCGCCGCGCTGCTGGCGCTGATGCTGTGGTCGCAGGAGCGCGCCCTGCGCGCGCGCCAGATCCGCGGCTGGCTGCGCGCCCTGCCGCCGCTGACGCAGATGGAATTGCTGCTGTTCCGCTGCATCGGCGTCGGCTTCGTCCTGCTCACCCTCACCCTCGTCACCGGCATGCTCTTCGTCCACGACCTGCTGAGCCAGCACCTGTGGCACAAGACCGTGCTGTCGGTGTTGTCGTGGCTGGTGTTCGGCTGGCTGCTGCTGGGTCGCTGGCGCTACGGCTGGCGCGGCCCGCGCGCGGTGAAGTTCACCCTCGCCGCGATGGCGCTGCTGCTGCTGGCGTTCTTCGGGAGCAAGTTCGTGCTGGAGTTGGTGCTGCATCGTAGTGAGACGATGTGAGCCAAAATGACCAGATCAGAAAAAACAGCCTGGCTCGTCGCTTTGGGAATCCTATGGATCGGCCTATTTTGGCGATTCGCGGCGCCAGAATGCGGTAGCGAAAAGGAGCCGATACAGACCTATTGCACTGTGAAGGAATCCATCGCTTTCATCCAGAATGGTGGCGACGTGATGTTCTGGATTTTTCTAGGCGTCGCGAGCGCGCTTTTAGCCGGCGCTGCATTTCAAATTGTGCGCAAGTAGAGCCCGCAGATCAGAGGGCGTTTTCAAGTGCCTCGGCGAGCCGCTCCACCCCAACCACCTCCATCTCGGCGACGCGCCCCTTCTTCGGCGCATTCGCCTTCGGCACGATCGCGCGCTTGAAGCCATGCGAGGCAGCTTCCTTCAGGCGCTCCTCGCCGTTCGGCACGGGACGGATCTCGCCGGACAGGCCGACTTCGCCGAAGGCGACGGTCTTTTCCGCGAGCGGCTTATCGCGCAACGAGCTGAGCACGGCCAGCAGCACCGGCAGGTCGGCGGCGGTTTCCTGCACGCGGATGCCGCCGACGACGTTGACGAACACGTCCTGGTCGAACACGCCGACGCCGCCATGGCGATGCAGGACCGCGAGCAGCATCGCGAGCCGGTTCTGTTCGAGCCCCAGGGTGACGCGACGCGGATTCGAAAGCGGTGAGTGATCGACCAGCGCCTGCACTTCGACCAGCAGCGGCCGCGTGCCCTCGCGCGTCACCATCACCACGCTACCCGGCTGCGGCGTCGCCGAGCCCGACAGGAAGATCGCCGAGGGATTGGGCACTTCGCGCAGGCCCTTGTCGCCCATCGCGAACACGCCCAGCTCGTTGACCGCGCCGAAGCGGTTCTTGAACGCGCGCAGCACGCGGAAGCGCGAGCCGCTCTCGCCCTCGAAGTACAGCACGGCGTCGACCATGTGCTCGAGCACGCGCGGGCCGGCGATGCCGCCTTCCTTGGTGACGTGGCCGACGAGGAAGACCGAGGTGCCGGTCTCCTTGGCGTAGCGCACGAGGCGCGCAGCGGTCTCGCGAACCTGCGACACCGAGCCGGGGGCGGCGGCGAGCTGTTCGCTCCACAGCGTCTGGATCGAGTCGGCGACGATGAGTTTCGGCTTGGCCACGTGCGCCTGCGCGAGGATGCGTTCGACGCAGGTCTCGGCCAGCGCATCGAGTCCGTCGAGCGACAGCCCGAGCCGGCGGCCGCGCGCGGCGACCTGCGCGAGGCTTTCCTCTCCGGTCACGTACAAGCCACGCAGGCGCGATCCGAGCGAGGCCAGCGATTGCAGCAGCAGGGTGGACTTGCCGATGCCCGGATCGCCGCCGACCAGCACCACCGAGCCTTCCACGAGGCCGCCGCCGAGCACGCGATCGAACTCGCCGATGCCGGTGAGCGTGCGTACTTCCTCGACGTCGCCGACGGTGTGCAGCGGGACCACTTTCGCGGCGTCGGCGCCGGCGTAACCGGCGCGCGAAGGCGACTTCGCGGCCGCCGCGGTGGCCGGGCCGAGCACGATCTCCGACAAGGTGTTCCACGCGCCGCAGGCCTCGCACTGACCCTGCCACTTGTTGTAGTCGGCCCCGCATTCGGAGCACACGTAGGCGGTTTTCGTCTTGGCCATGGATCGGAGCGTCATCGGGCAGGCGGACACTCTAGCGGCATTCGTTCTCGCTGCACGAGACGGGAACATTTCCCTTCTCCCTCCGGGAGAAGGTGCCCGCAGGGCGGATGAGGGAAGGCGTCGCGCCAACGAGCGTACTGATGTGTCTTTCCCTCATCCGGTGCTTCGCACCACCTTCTCCCGGAGGGAGAAGGGAAAAGCCGGCCGTCGTCTGTCGGGTTGAAGCAAAAAGACCATCCGTGCGCGCGAAAGCGGAGCTTGCCCGCGCGGGTTCGCGGGGACATGATCCGCACACGCTCGGTCACGCGAACGGGGATGGCCATGCACATGCTGGGAACGATCCTCGTGGGCCTGGTCGCCTTCGAGCACCTGTACTTCCTGTACCTGGAAATGTTCGCCTGGACGAAGCCGGCGACGCGACGCGCGTTCGGACTCACCGCCGAATTCGCCGAGGCGAGCAAGTCGCTGGCGGCAAACCAGGGGCTCTACAACGGCTTCCTGTCGGCGGGACTGGTCTGGAGCCTGCTGCATCCCGATGCGGCCGTCGCATTCCAGCTCAGGTGCTTCTTCCTCGGCTGCGTGATCGTCGCCGCGCTCTACGGCGCGTACAGCGTGAAGATGCGCATCCTCTACCTGCAGGGCGGACCGGCGATCGCGGCGCTGGCGGTCACCCTGCTGTCCTGATCGATACCGTTCGCAGCCGCGCGATCACAGCTCGTCGGTCGGCTCGAACGCCGCAGCCTCGGCTGGAACCGGCGGCAGTTCCGCGTGGCGCCGCGCGTGACCGCGCCACAGCAGCCAACCGACCGCGGTGAAGGCGGACGCCGTCAACGCCAGCCGCAGTCCGAGATGCGTGCCGTGCGAAGGCGCGACCGTCGAGGCGATCACGCCGGCGACGATCGAGTTGAGCACCAGGCCGATGAAGGCCTGCGCCGAGGAGGCGCCGCCGCGCTGGCGCGGGTACATGTCGAGCAGGGCCAGGGTGAGGATCGGGAAGACCAGCGCGATCCCGAATGCGGTGGCCGTGACCGGCAACACCGCCAGCGGCAGCAGCAGGGTCGCGCCGAACGCGTGGAACGCCAGCGGATGCAGGTCGCTGGCGAACAGGTTGAAGGCGATGTTCGACGCCGCGGCGAGGCCGCCGGCGATCCAGCCCAGGTTCGCCATCCGCAGCCCGCTCATCTTCCCTGCCATGCGCCCGGACACGAAGGCACCGAGCATCATCCCGCCGATGGTCGGCGCGAAGAACCACCCGTACTGACGCTCGTTCAGCCCCAGCAGTTCGGGCACGAACACCGGCACCGAGGCGATGTAGAGGAACAACGCGTTGAAGTTCATCGAGCCGGCGGCGGCCAGTTTCACGAACTCCATGTTGCCCAGCATCGCGCGGTAGGTCGCGATCAGGGTCGCCGGATGGAACCGCGTGCGCTCCGCCGGCGGATGCGTCTCCGGCAAGGCGAAGAACGTCGTCAGCCAGAGTACGACCGAGAACAGCACGAGGAACCAGAACGTCCCGTGCCAGCCGGCCCATCCGAGGATCGCACCGCCGACCATCGGCGCGATCGCCGGCGCGATGCTGAAGATCATCGAGACATTGCTCATCATCTTCTGCGCGGCATGCCCGTCCAGGCAGTCGCGGATCACCGCGCGGCCGACGATCAGGCCGACGCCGGCCGACAGGCCCTGCAAGGCGCGGAATGCCAGCAGGGTGGCCAGCGTGGTCGAGAGCGCGCAGCCAACCGAAGCAAGGGTGAACACGGCCAGGCCGGAGAGGATGACCTTCCGTCTTCCGAATGAATCCGACAACGCCCCATGGAACAGCGACATCGCCGAATACGCGATGAGGTAGACGCTGATCGTCTGCTGCATCGGCACCTGGCCCACGCCGAAGTCCTTCTCCATCGCCGCGAACGCGGGAAAGAAGGTGTCGATCGAGAACGGGCCGAACATGGCCAGCCCGCCCAGCATGAAGGCCAGCCGGGCGCGGGAAACGGAAAGATCGGGACGCATGAAAACCCTAGTGAATCTTCGGCCCCAGCTGCACTCGCATCTACCTTCTCCCTCCGGGAGAAGGTGCCCGAAGGGCGGATGAGGGAAGACGGAAACGATTCCACGAATTCGCAACTGGCCAGGTCTTTCCCTCACCCGCCTTCGGCGCCCTCTCCCGGAGGGAGAGGGATTTCCCAGCCACGCTGCGGATCAACCGGAATGGTCAGCCCGTCGCAGCACAAGCACCGGAACGGCGGGCAGGACCTTCGGCTTGCCGCTGCGCCAGCATAGCAGCCGCTGCCAGCTGCGCCTTGCACCTTGAAGCGCGGCCGGCGATGCTCCATGTCGTGGCCATGACCCCCGACGAATCCAGCGCCGGCGACGCCCCCGTCGCCAAGGCGAAGAACGCGCGCAGCGAGATGCAGGTGCTGCGCGACCTGCTGCCCTTCCTCAAGCCCTACGCCCCGCGCATCGCGCTGGCGCTGGCGATGGTGCTGGTCGGCAAGTTCGCCAACCTCGCCGTGCCGATGGTGCTCAAGGCACTGGTCGACGGGCTCGGCGGAGCGCACACGATGGTGGTGCTGCCGATCGCCCTGCTCATCGCCTACGGCGGCTCGCGGATCGCGGTGACCCTGTTCACCGAGCTGCGCCAGGTGGTCTTCGCGCGGGTGATGGCGCGGGTGTCGCGGCAGGTGACGCTGCAGGTGTTCCGCCACCTGCACGCGCTGTCGCTGAAGTTCCACCTCGCGCGGCGCACCGGCGGCGTCGCGCGCGACGTCGAGCGCGGCGGCGGCGCGATCTCCGACCTGCTCGACTGGACGCTCTACACGATCCTGCCGACGATCGTCGAAATCGCGATGGTCACCGGGGTGCTGGTCTGGAAGTACGACTGGGGCTTTGCCGGCATCACCATGGCGACCCTGGTCGCCTACTCGGTGTTCACCTTCGCGATCACCGACTGGCGCACGCGCTACTACCGCGCTTCGGTCGAGGCCGACACCCGCGCGAACGAACGCGCGGTCGACTCCCTGCTCAACTACGAGACGGTCAAGTACTTCGGCAACGAGGAGCACGAGGCACGCCGCTACGATGCCAACCTGGTCCATCTGGAAAACGCCAACGTCAAGGCGCGCAAGACCCTGGCCGTGCTCAACCTCGGCCAGAGCACGATCATCGCCATCGGCGTCACCGCGATGATGTGGCGCGCGGCGCAGGGCGTGGTCGCCGGAACGATGACGGTCGGCGACATGGTCCTGGTCAACGCCTACCTGTTGCAGCTGTCGGCGCCGCTGAACCTGCTGGGCATGATGTATCGCGAGGTCAAGGCCGCCTTCACCAACCTCGAACGCCTGTTCGGCCTGCTCGACGAGCGCCAGGACGTGCAGGACCGCGCCGATGCCGTGCCGCTCGTCACCCAGCGCCCGCGCGTGGCCTTCGAGAACGTGCGCTTCGGCTACGACCCGCGCCGGGTCATCCTGCACGACACCAGCTTCGAGATCCCGCCGGGCGGCACGGTCGCCGTGGTGGGACATTCCGGATCGGGCAAGTCCACGCTCGCGCGGCTGCTGTACCGCTTCTACGACGTCGACGACGGCCGGATCGCGATCAGCGACGGCAGCGGAACGCTGCGCGACGTGCGCGACTACACCCAGGCTTCCGTGCGCGGCGCGATCGCGATCGTTCCGCAGGACACGGTGCTGTTCAACGACACGATCTACTACAACATCCTCTACGGCCGCCCCGACGCAACGAAGGAAGAAGTCGAGGCCGTCGCGCGCGCCGCGCACATCCACGAACTGATCGTCTCCCTGCCCGACGGTTACGAGAGCGAGGTCGGCGAGCGCGGTCTCAAGCTCTCCGGCGGCGAGAAGCAGCGCGTGGCGATCGCGCGCGCGCTGCTGAAGAACCCGGCGATCCTGATCTTCGACGAGGCGACTTCGGCTCTGGACTCGAAATCCGAACAGGCGATCCAGGCCGAGCTCGACCGCATCGCCGTCGGTCGTACCACGCTCGTCATCGCGCACCGCCTGTCGACCGTGATGGACGCCGACGAGATCCTGGTGATGGACGCCGGCCGCATCGTCGAGCGCGGCACCCACGCCGCGCTGCTCGCGAAGGGCGGCGCCTACGCGGCGATGTGGAAACTGCAGTTGCAGGAACGCGAGGCCGAGGCGCTGGCGTAGCGACTGCGTGGGCGTCGCGTGCTGGATAGGGGCCACGATCGACAGGAGCGTGGTTCGACAGGCTCACCACGAACGGCGAAAAGGGCAAATTCGTGCTCTGGCCGGATGGGCCCCGGCCGTTGGCTTATTTCCTGGGCGCGAGAATCGCCGTCAGCAGGTCGGGCTTGCCTTCGATGCGTTCCAGGTGCGGGTAGCGCAGGCCGTCGTGCCAGTCGACCGCGATCGTGCGGAAGTGGTCGAACTCCTTCACCAGCAGGCGGATCGGCGCCTTGTCGGTCTTCGCGGCCTTGATCGCGTCGGACAGCGCGTCCTTGCCGAACTCCATGTCGTTCACGGCCACCAGGGTCATGCCGCTGCCGATGCCCGCGTTGAAGGCCGGGCTGTCCCAGCGGACCTGGTCGATCTTGCCGCTCTTGTCGACGTAGAAACCGAGCGAATAGAAATAGTCCTGCGAACCGGATTTGTCGTCCTTCGCGCGCGCCTTGGCGAGTGCGCCGGGTTCGTCGGTATAGACCAAGCGCCAGCCGCTGGCTTCGATACCGCCGGTCAGCGGCTGCTTGCCGTCGAGGCGGTCGCGCAGGAACTTCGCCCAGTCGTCCGGTTGCACCTTGTCCAGGGTCGCGACGACGTCGTCGAAAGTGTAGGTGTCCTGCTTCTTCCACGCGCCGTCGTCGACGCCGAAGAAGGCGCGCGCGAAATCGTCCAGCGACTTGCGGCCGCCGCTGAGCGCGCGGATGCGCGCGTCGGCCTCCAGCCAGATCATCTGGCCGGCGCTGTAGTAGTCCTCGCGGAGCTGGTAGTTGGTGTACGGCTTGGGGCGGCGCTGGGCGACGATCGGATCGTTGGTGGTGTCCTGGATGCTTCGCCAGGCGAGGCCGGGACGGCCATCGCGGTAAGTGGCCGCAACCGCGGCCAGCGCGTCGCGCGAAGCCTCGGCCGGACGCAGGCCCGAACGCGCGGTCAGCACGTTGCCCCAGTACTGCGTCTGGCCCTCGTACACCCACAGCAGGCTGTCCTGCATCGGCACGTTGTAGTTGGGCGTCCACAAGTCGGCCGGGCGGCGGAACTTGCCGTTCCAGGAGTGCGTGTACTCGTGGCCGAGCAGGTCGCTGCTGCCGGTCTTCGCATCCCAGTCGCTGAAATAGTCGGCGCCCTCGCCATCCTCGCTGGAGCGCTGGTGTTCGAGACCATTACCGCTCATCTGCTCGGAGATCGAGAACAGGAAGTCGTAGTGGTCGTAATGTTGCGCGCCATACAGCGCGAGCGCCTGCTTCACCAGTTCGCGATGCTGCGCGAGGTGCGCCGGCTTGGCGTCGAGGTACTTCGCCGCGTCGGCGACGACATCCAGGTGCACCGGCACCTTCGCGCCGGGCGCGAGGTCGAACTGCTTCGCGTAGCGGCCCGCGTAGACCGGCGAATCGACGAGGATGTCGAGTGGCACCGATTTGTAGTGCACGGTGTCGCCATCGCGATGGTCGACGTCGAGCGCGCTGAAGGCCTGCCAGCCCGCGGGATACGTCACGCTGGCGTCGTAGTCGATGCGGCTCGCGTAGTGGCCGGCCGGATACAGCACGACCGCGTTCCATTGCAGGTTGAGCATGTTCGGCGTCATCACCACCCGGCCCTGCGCGCTGTCGGTGGGCGTGATGTACTGGTACTGGACATCGATGCTGGTCGCGCCCTGCGGCACATCGATGTGGAAGGCGAAGACGTTCAGGGTGTCGCGTTTCCACACGAGGCGCTGGCCGTTGGCAGTGACGACGAGGCCGGCGATCTTGTCGATCGGCCCGTTCGGCGCGTGGTTGCCCGGCAGCCATTGCGGAAGCAGCAAGGTCAGCTCGCCCGGCTGCGCCGGCACGGTTTCCTTCACCCGGAAGATGCGTTGCGCGAGGTCGGTGGCGTCGACGCCGATCGCGATCGTGCCCGGATAGGGCGTGTCGACCGGAGCCGGCACATCGGCCTGCGCGGCCGCGATGGCGAGGAACAGCAGCGACGGTGCGAATGCGATCGGACGCATGGGGACTCCGGTGAAGTTTCTGCGGGTCGGGTTCGGGGGAATCGGCATGCTAACCGAACGACGGACTGCGACGGTTCAATGACCGCCGCCGCCCGCCGCTGCCGCCGGTCCTCCGCCGAACGGCGGTCTTGCGAACCACATCAGGGCGATGATGACGAGGAAGATCCAGCCCAGTGCGTAGAAGATCTCGTTGAAGCCGATCTGCGAGGCCTGCCGCGTGATCATGTAGTCCATCAGGGCCGCGCCATGCTGCAGGTCGCCCTGCCCCATCGCCAGCACCGCGTTGTACGAGGCCGGCTTGTAGACGCTGATGCTTTCGGCGATCTGGGCGTGGTGCACCACGGTGCGGTTGTTCCAGATGAAGGTGGTGATCGAGGCCGCGAAGCTGCCGCCGAGCGTGCGCAGGAAGGTCGCCAGTCCCGAGCCCGACGCGATCTCTCTACCGTCCAGGTCGGACAGCAGGATCGTCAGCACCGGCATGAAGAACAGCGCCACGCCGACGCCCATGAACAGCTGGATGCCGGCGATCTCGTTGAAGGTCACGTCGAGGTTGAATCCGGCCCTCATGAAACTCGTCATCGCCATCACCACGAAGGCGAAGCTCGCGATCATGCGCAGGTCGAAACGCGGCGCGTACTTGCCGACCAGGGGCGCGAGGAAGACCGGCAGCACGCCCAGCGGCGCGGTCGCCAGGCCCGCCCAGATCGGCGTGTAGCCGAGGTCGGTCTGGAGCCAGATCGGCATCAGCAGGCCGACCGAGAAGAACGCCGCGTAGGCGACGATCAGGGCGATCGTGCCCACCCGGAAGTTGCGGTGGCGGAACAGGCTCAGGTCGACCAGCGGGTGCTTCTCGGTGAGCTCCCAGATCACGAAGATCGTCAGCGCGATCGCAGAGACCACGGCGAGCACGACGATATGGGTCGAGTGGAACCAGTCGTCGTCGTTGCCCAGGTCGAGCAGCACCTGCAGCGCGCCGACGCCGATGATCAGGGTGATCAGGCCGATGTAGTCGATCGGTGCGCGCTCGGTCGGATCGGGTCGACCGGCGAGCTGGTTGCGGATCACCGTGCTGGCGAAGATGCCGATCGGCACGTTGATGAAGAAGATCCACGGCCAACTGTAGTTGTCGGTGATGTAACCACCCAGGATCGGCCCGGCGATCGGCGCGACCACGGTGACCATCGCCAGCAGGGCGAGCGCCATGCCGCGTTTCTCGCGCGGATAGATCGATACCAGCAGGCTCTGGGTGAGCGGGTACATCGGCCCGGCGACGAAGCCCTGCAACGCCCGCGCAACCACCAGCATGCCCATGCTCTGCGCCACGCCGCACAGCAGCGATGCCACCGAGAACATCAGGGTGGCGTAGATGAACATCTTCACTTCGCCGAAGCGCTTGCTCAGCCAGCCGGTCAGCGGAAGCGCGATCGCGTTGCTGACCGCGAACGAGGTGATCACCCAGGTCGCCTGCGAAGCGCTCGCACCGAGGTTGCCCGAGATCGTCGGCAACGAGACGTTGGCGATCGTGATGTCGAGCACCTGCATGAAGGTCGCCAGCGACAGGCCGACCGTCGCCAGCGCGAGGCTCGGCGGCTTGAACCCTTCGGCGGGCGCGGCAGAGGCGGCTACGGCGGACATCGTCGGCGACTCAGCGATTCGCTTTCGCGTGCGCCGAGGCGACGCCTGCTGTCATCGAATGCTCAGTCATCGCATGCGCAGTCGCCGCGTGCGCGGATGCCGGGATGTTCTCCTGGATGATCTTCTGCACCAGCGCATCGGCCTCGTGCACCTGCTGCTGGTACACGTCGGTGGTCAGCACGGGCTGGCCGACGGCCTTCGCCGGCAGCAGTTCGCCGTCGCCGTGCAGGTCCACTTCGACGGACATCGACAGGCCGATCCGCAACGGATGCTTGTGCACCTGGTCGGCGTCGAGCGCGATGCGCACCGGCAGGCGCTGGACGATCTTGATCCAGTTGCCGCTGGCGTTCTGCGCGGGCAGCAGCGAGAACGCGCTGCCGGTGCCGATGCCGAGGCTGGCGACGGTGCCCTTGTAGTCGATGCCACCGCCGTAGATGTCCGAATGGAGCGTGACCGGCTGGCCGAGGCGCATCTGCCGGAGTTGGGTTTCCTTGAAGTTGGCGTCGACCCAGACCTGGTCCAGCGGCACCACCGCCATCAGCGGGGCGCCCTGCTGCACGCGCTGGCCGAGCTGCACCGAGCGGCGCGCGACATAGCCGGTCACCGGCGCGACGATCCGCGTGCGCGCGTTGTTGATGTAGGCCTGGCGCAGCGCGGCGGCGGCGGTCTGCACGTCGGGCTGGTTGGCGACGCCGGCGTTGTCGAGCATCGCGCTGTCGCTGGCGAGCTTCTGCGCGGCGGCGTCGACAGCGGCCTGCGCGGCGGCGAGCGCGTCGCTGGCATGCGAGAGTTCTTCGGCCGAGATCGCACCGGTGGTCGCGAGGTTCTTGCGGCGCGTGTAGTCGACCTGCGCGCGCTCGAGGTCGGCGCGACGGGTGGCGAGGACGGCCTGCGAGCTGTCGACGCCGTTGTACATGCCACGCACCTGGCGAACGGTGCGCGCCAGTGCCGCTTCGGTCTGCGCCAGCGCGGTCTGCATGTCGTTGGAATCGAGCTGCACCATCACCTGGCCCTCGTGCACGAGCTGGCCGTCGTCGGCGCCGATGCTGACCACGGTGCCAGGAACCAGCGGCGTGATCTGCACGACGTTGCCATTGACGTAGGCGTCGTCGGTCTGCTCGTACCAGCGGCCGTCGAGGTAATACCAGGCGGTCCAGCCGATCGCGGCCACGACGACCACGAGCAGCAGGATGCGCAGCGCGGCGCCGCGGCGGGCGGGCTTGGCGGGGGCGCTGGCAGGGACGGCGGAGGGATTCGGATCGCTCATGTCGAAGGTCCGGAAAGAAGCGGAATGGGATGACGATTCAATGCGTCGGTCAATGCGTTGCCGGCGTCGCCGGCTGATCGGAGTGTGCGAAGGGTCGACGTGCCAGTTCGGTATCGGGCGCAGCGCCGGGAGGCGCGGTCGTCGCGTCGGCCTGGTAGCCGCCGCCGAGCGCCTGGACGAGTTTCACGGAAGCAGCGAGTCGCTGCGCATGGAGGTCGGCCATCTGCTGCTCGGAACGCAACAGCGCCTGTTGCACCGTCAGCACGTCAAGCAGGGCCGACAGGCCGCCGTGGAAGCGCTGCATCCCGAGGTTGTAGGCCGACTGCGCGGCATCCTGCGCCTGCTGCTGCGAGACGATCTGGGTATCGATCGCATGCAGCGCGATCACCTGCTCGGCGACTTCGTGCAGGGCATCGACCAGAGTCTGGTCGTACTGCGCCACCGCCGCGTCGTAGTCTGCATCGCGCTCGGCCAGCCCGGAACGAAGGCGTCCACCGTCGAAGATGGGCAGCGAAACCGCCGGCACGATCTGGCCGAAGCGCGAAGGCAGCGAGAACAAATTGTCCAGCGACAGCGATGCCAGTCCGGCGGTGACGCTGAGGTTGACGTTCGGATAGAACGAAGCCTTGGTCGCGGCAATACCACGCGCCGCCGCTTCCACGCGCCAGCGCGCCGCGACGATGTCGGGACGTCGTGCCAGCAGATCGCTCGGAAGATCCGACGGCAGCTGCAACGGCATCGCCGCCAGCGGATGCGGCGTGGCGATATCGAGGCCGCGATCCGGCCCCTTGCCGACGAGTGCCGCGAGCGCGGCGCGCGCGAGCGCGGCCTGCTCGTGCGCGGCTTCGAGTCCACGCTGCGCGGTGGCCACGGCGGCGTCGGTCTGGCGCAACTGGAAGTCGCTGTCGAGGCCGGCCTTGACGCGCTGCGAAGTGAGTTTCTGGGTGCCGTGCGAGCGATCGAGCTCGCGCTGCGCGATCGCCTCGGCCTCGGCGGCGTGGCTGAGTTCGACATAGGCCTGGACCACGCCGGTCGACAGCGTCAGCCGCGCGGCCTGCGCATCGACCTGTGCCGCATGCGCCTGGTCGACCGCCGCTTCCCAGGCAGCGCGATGGCCGCCCCAGAGGTCGGGCGAATACGAACCGTTGACGGTCAGCAGGTGCGCGCCGAGGTAGTTGCCGCCGAACGGCGCCGGCGCCAGCGTGGCGGGGATATAAATGCCCGAGTACTCGGCCTGGGCGCCGACCTTTGGCCGGCGCGCCGCGTCCTGCGCGCCGGCCTGGGCGAGCGCGATGCGCAGGCGCGCATCGACCGCGTCGAGGCCGGGATTGCCGGACAGCGCTTCCTGCACGAGCCCGTCGAGTTGCTGGTCACCCAGCGCCGCCCACCAGTCGGCCTGCGGCCATGCGGCTGGCGTGAGGTTCACGCCGGCAAGACTGTGGCGGGTTGCGAGGCGGTCGGGCGCGGTCAGGCTGCCCTGTGGCTGCAGGCCCTTCATGCTCACGCAGCCCGCCAGCAGGGCGACCAGGACACTGGCCGCGAGCGGGCGGATGAGGCTGCGGAAGCTGGACGTGGATGCTTTCATCGGAACACCGGCAAGGGATCGTTCTTCAACAGGCTTGGTCTTCATCAGGTTCAGATCAAAGTCGTTCAGATCAAACTCGTTCAGATCAAACTCGTTCACATCGCATGTTTCAGAGCGAGCCGTGGACGCGTTCGAGCAGGCCGACGAACAGCTCGCGCTCGGCCGGACTCAGGGTTCGCAGGGCGTGGTCGGCGACGCGATCGGCGCTGGAATTCAACTGCTGCGAGAGCGCCGCGCCGGCTTCGGTCAGTTCGATCCGCAACGCCCGGCGGTCGCCGGCCTGAGGCGTGCGGCGCAGGTAGCCCAGTTGCTCGAGGCGATCGAGCAGCCGGGTCATCGCGCCGGGGTTGTGATCGATCGCCCGCGAGAGGTCGATCGCCGACATCGGCCCGAGCACGTCGAGTTTGCGCAGTACGAGGAACTGGCTGAGGTTGAACGGATAACCGTTTTTCGCCAGGTCCTCCTCGATGAGATGGGCAAGGCCATCGCGCACCTGGCGGAACAACAGGCAGATGTTGGTGGACGTGGAGGCATTGGGTTTCAGCGGGTTCATGGCCACGCATTCTAGTGCCGAAAAAACATTTGTCAAGGCAATTAAATGCGTGGAATTGACTGCCAATACATATGTTGCCGGAACGCGTTGTTCCATTTCCGGGCACCGATCGACCGGTCTTTGCATGCCGATGCGGCCCGCGCCGGCCCCGCCCCGTATCATCGGCATCCTGTATCGATCGCTCCCGAGCTTCCCCCGATGACCTCCACCACCCGAGCCAGCTTCCACGGTTTCGAGCAAGTCCCGCTGCGCGAATACGCCGAGCGCGCCTACCTCGACTACTCGATGTACGTGATCCTCGACCGCGCCCTGCCCTTCCTCGGCGATGGCCTCAAGCCGGTGCAGCGCCGGATCATC
Organism: Lysobacteraceae bacterium; assembly: GCA_036496805.1. Taxonomy (GTDB): domain Bacteria; phylum Pseudomonadota; class Gammaproteobacteria; order Xanthomonadales; family Xanthomonadaceae; genus SZAS-103. Next base: position 108,322 of record DASXKN010000029.1, on the reverse strand, counting down.
TACGCGATGAGCGAGCTGGGCCTGTCCGCCGCCGCCAAGCCGAAGAAATCCGCGCGCACCGTCGGCGACGTGATCGGCAAGTACCACCCGCACGGCGATTCGGCGTGTTACGAGGCGATGGTGCTGATGGCCCAGCCGTTCTCGTACCGCTATCCGCTGATCGAGGGCCAGGGCAACTTCGGTTCGACCGACGACCCCAAGTCGTTCGCGGCGATGCGCTACACCGAGGCCAAGCTCACCCCGATCGCCGAGGTGCTGCTCGGCGAGCTCGCCCACGGCACCGTCGACTGGACACCGAACTTCGACGGCACGCTCGAGGAACCGAGCTGGCTGCCCGCGCGCCTGCCACACCTGCTGCTCAACGGCACCACCGGCATCGCCGTGGGCATGGCGACGGACGTGCCGCCGCACAACCTCAATGAAGTCGTCAGCGCCTGCGTGCGCCTGCTCGACGATCCCGACGCCAGCGTGCGCGACCTGTGCGAGCACATCCTCGCACCCGACTACCCGAGCGCCGCCGAGATCATCACCCCGCGCGCCGAACTACGCGCCACCTACGAGACCGGCAACGGCAGCATCCGCGCCCGCGCGGTGTACGTGCGCGAAGGCACGAACATCGTCGTCACCGCCGTGCCCTACCAGGTATCGCCCGGCAAGGTGATCGAGCAGATCGCACAGCAGATGCGCGCCAAGAAGCTGCCCTGGCTGGAGGACGTCCGCGACGAATCCGACCACGCCAACCCGACCCGCATCGTCCTGATCCCGCGTTCCAACCGCGTCGACGTCGAAGGCCTGATGGGCCACCTGTTCGCGACCACCGACCTGGAACGCAGCTACCGCGTCAACCTCAACATCATCGGCACCGAAGGCCGGCCGCAGGTCAAGAACCTCAAGAACCTGCTGTCCGAATGGCTGGAGTTCCGCACGTCCACCGTGCGCCGCCGCCTCGAGCATCGGCTCGGCAAGGTCGAGCGCCGCCTGCACCTGCTCGAAGGCCTGCTGGTCGCCTTCCTCAACCTCGACGAAGTGATCCGCATCATCCGCAGCGAGGACGAACCGAAACCCGTGCTGATGGCGCGCTTCTTCCTCGACGAGGAACAGGCCGACTACATCCTCGAGACCAAGCTGCGGCAGCTCGCACGCCTGGAGGAGATGAAGATCCGCGGCGAGCAGGACGAACTCGCGCTCGAACGCACCAACATCCAGAACACCCTCGGTTCGAAGGCGCGCCTGAAGAAGCTCATCAAGGACGAACTGCTCGCCGATGCCAGGAAGTATGGTGATGCGCGTCGTTCTCCGATCGTCTCGCGCGGCGCCGCGCAGGCGATCTCCGAATCCGAACTCGTCGCCAGCGAACCGGTCACCGTCGTGATGTCGGAAAAAGGCTGGGTGCGCGCGGCGAAAGGCCACGAGGTCAACGCGGCCGAACTCGGCTACCGCGAAGGCGATCGCCTGTTGCAGGCGATCCACGCCCGCAGCACGCAGCAGGTCGCCTTCCTCGACTCGACCGGCCGCAGCTATTCCGCCCTCGCCCACACCCTGCCTTCCGCGCGCGGCAACGGCGAGCCGCTGACCGGGCGCTTCACGCCCGCACCCGGTACCCAGTTCAACGCCCTCGTCGGCGGCGAAGCCGACACCCGCGTCGTGCTGGCCTCCAACATCGGCTACGGCTTCGTCACTCGCTTCGAGAACCTCTGCGGCCGCAACAAGGCCGGCAAGGCGATGATCTCGATGCCCGACGGCGCCCGCGTGCTCGCCCCGGCCGTCGTGCGTGACGTCGCCGGCGACCGTCTCGCGGTGATCACCACCGCCGGGCACCTCCTGGTCTTCCCGGTCGCCGACCTGCCCGAACTCGACAAGGGCAAGGGCAACAAGATGATCGAGATCCCGCGCGCGAAGCTAGGCACCGAGCGCGTCGCCGCGGTCGCCGCGATTCCCGCCGACGGCGCCCTGCTCGTCCATAGCGGCCAGCGCGCACCGATGCGACTGTCGTGGAAGGAGCTCGATGCCTACGCCGGCGCGCGCGCGAGCCGCGGCAGCCTGCTGCCGCGCGGCTGGCAGAAGATCGACGGCCTCTCGGTGGAATGACGGGACGGGATCGGCAATGGAACAGGACTTCTGGCTCGAACGGTGGAGCGAAGGGAAGATCGGCTTCCACCAGGACCGCATCACGCCGCTGCTTGAAAACCACTGGAACGCCATCGCTGCCCAGCCGGGTTCCACCGTGCTCGTGCCGCTGGCCGGCAAGAGCCTCGACATGGATTGGCTCGCCGCCCGCGGCCACCGCGTGATCGGCGTCGAGATTGCGCCGATCGCGGTGCGGCAGTTCTTCGCCGAACGCGATCTCGCACCGGAAACCTTCGAGGACGCCAACGGCATCCACCACCGTGCCGGCGCCATCGACCTGATCCTTGGCGATGCCTTCACGCTCGATCACGCGCTGCTCGCATCCTGCGACGCGATCTTTGACCGCGCCGCCCTGATCGCGTTGCCGCAGGAGATGCGCCGCCGCTACGCGAGGGATCTGTATGCGCGGCTTCCCCCGGGCTGCCGCGGCCTGCTCGTCACCCTCGAATACCCGCAGCACGAGAAATCCGGTCCGCCATTCGCCGTCGCGGAAGCCGAAGTCCACACGCTCTTCGACGACGTCTGGTCGCTCGACGTGCTCGAACGCAAGGACATCCTCGCCGAGCAGCCGGGCTTCGTCGCGGAAGGCGTGACGGCCCTGCGCACGCTTGCGTACCATATGCGGCGCGCGCCCTGACGCCCGCCACACCCATCGCAACGGATCATCGATTCCATGAGAAATTTCATCATCTTCCTGCTTGTCCTGGGGGCCATCGGCTACTTCGTGCAGTCGCGTGTCTCGAACAAGAATACGGACCCGGCGGAAGCCACCGGCCCGATCACGAACCCCGTGTACGCGGAAGTCCGCTTCCGCGCGGACATCGGATCGCGCGAGTTCCACCTGGTCGCGGCAGCGCAGGGTCGCGACCACGCCGACTGCCAGCGCATGATCGGCGACCTGCCGGACAAGATGCAGCTGGGCCGGCGTCCGGACGGCACGCCCCTGTGGAAACTGGAATCGTCCGAGTGCATGTCGCAACTGGATGAACGCACCGAGAGGTTGTTCAACAACAAGCCGACCTTCGTGAACTACGTGGCCGCCAGTCCCGGCGCGCCGGACGAGCGCGAGGTCCGGATGATCATCTGGGGCGTGACCGCACAGGAAGGCGAACTCGTGTGCGACGGGTTGTCGCGCATGAAACAACGATGGAAGGGCTCGGTCACGTGCATCCGCGCGCTGCCGTCCCAGTGATCCGCATCGCCATCGCCGAGCGGCGTGGTGGAACGGCGGCGATTCGGCTACTTCGAGCCTGAGCGGATCACACCGGAAGGCGCGTGCGCGAATCCTCCGCGATACCGGCTCGATGCGGTCCGCTGCTGCTGCGTCCGACAGCCGTTGCCCTGCTGGCCGAACGCGATGCCGGCGCCGCGACATGGACCGGATCGTTCGACCTCGGGATCTCGCAGGACACGGTTTCGCTCGGGCACGACGCCTGGCTGTGGCGCGATCGCCGCCATGCCTATCCACCACCACTGAAGGAACGCACGATCTATTACTGGGACGGCGACGGCTTCGTCCCGGCATCGCGTTTCTCCGGTTCGCTGATCAAGCTGGTGCCCACCGAATGGGGCGCGCCCACGTTCGAGATCGACGGCATCAAGATGCTGCCCACGTCGAAGGAATCGCCGTTCGAGGACGCGCGCCGCAAGGTGGCGCTGGTCGAGCCGCGCGGCAAGGTCGTGCTCGATACCTGCGGCGGCCTGGGCTACTTCGCGGCCTGCTGCCTGCAGGCGGGCGCGGCGCGCATCGACTCGTTCGAGAAGAACGCCGACGTGTTGTGGCTGCGCACGCTCAACCCGTGGTCGCCGGACCCTGACGAACATCATCCCGACGAACATCGGTCCGATGAGCCCGCAAACATCGGCCGCCTGAACCTGCGCCATGCCGACGTGGCGCAGGCGATCGGCGCGATCGCCGATGCATCGGTGGACGCCGTCCTGCACGACCCGCCGCGCTTCGGCATCGCCGGCGAACTGTATTCGCAGGCCTTCTACGACCAGCTCGCGCGCGTGCTCCGCCGTGCCGGAAAACTGTTCCACTACACCGGCAGCCCGAACAAGCTCACCAGCGGTCGCGACGTGCCGCGCGAGGTGGCGAAACGGCTGGAGAAGTCCGGCTTCAGGACGCAGCTCGCACTCGATGGCGTCCTGGCCGTGCGCCGCTGAATGTCGCCCATGACCGCATCGCAAGGCAACACCATCAGGGGCCGCGCTCGATGATCTTTCCCTACAGGATGGACCATGAAATCCAGCGACTGCCCATCCTTACCCTCGCCGTCTGCCTGCTGTGCGCACTGACCTTCCTTTTCCAGTATGTGTCGGAGTCGCACTACAAGAGGAAGCTGGCGGACTTCTGCCTGGACGGCATCGACGCGCCCCAGAAAGCGATCCTCAACCACATCCAGGACGCGGACCTGGGCACCGGCTGCGAGCAGGTGTTCCCGTCGCTGCGGCAATCGACCCAGCAGGATGCGCTGCTGGACAAGCTCGGGACGGAGGTCAGCGGCATCGCCTACTACCTCGACCCGGAGCAGAACCTGCGCTTCAACCGCGAGCGATTGAAAGCGGGTTTCGCCGGATTCCAAAGCTCGGTGCCCGACCAGCTCACCGACAAGCTCGTGTACCGACCCGAGAGCCACGATCCGGTCACGATGTTCACTTCGACGTTCGCGCATGCGACCTGGGACCACCTCGTCGGCAACCTGTTTTTCTTCTTCGCATTCGCGTGTTGCGTCGAGTGCCTGCTGGGTCGCATGGCCGTCGCCGCCTGTTTCGCGGCCATGGTCTTCGCCTGCAACCTCGTCTACAGCCGCGCAGCCATGGCGACGGGGAATCACCCCACCTTGGGCCTGTCCGGGGTCGCGATGGGCATGATGGCGATGGCGGCGGTGCTGTTGCCCACCGGGCGCATCAGCTTCTTCGTGCTTTCGCCTTACATGATCCGGACGATTTCGGCGCCGGTGCTGCGCATCGCCGGCCTGTTCGTCGTGCTGAACATCGTCGAGTTCTGGCTCCACGCGGACACGCACATCAATTACGTCCTCCACATCGCCGGCGTGGCGACAGGCGTCCTGCTGGGGGCGGGTTTCCGGATGTTCGCTCCGGCGCGCTTGCTCGCTGTCGAGAAGGCGAAAGCCCATCCCTGATTTCGCGAGGACAGGCAGTCGGCGCCCGCGCGCGATCTTCCCCTCGTGAACGCCGCGCGGTCCCGCGCGCCGATCCAGGCCCGGCCGCTAGCGTCGCGTATCGGTACGGGGCCCGCCCTTGTGCTTGTACGAATCGATCCGGTCGCGCCGGCGCTTCTCTTCCAGCCACCGCTCATCGCCCTCGTCGAGTTGCTCTTCGCTCTGCTTCCACGAACTGCGATGGCCAAGGATTTCGAGGAACCATAACAGGTACACGATGCCCGCGAAGACCAGCGGAAACAGGTAGACCATTGCCGAAGAGGACGAACCGGGTACCCGCGGCGAATCGAAGGACATCCAGGCCAGCGCACCTTCGAGGAGCAGTGTCGGGATCCACGCGATGAAGTGGATTTCCGCGTGGCGGATCCTGCCTCCGGTGCGGCGGCGAATGACGTCCCCAAGCCAGCAAATCGCCGCGCCAACGATCAGGATGCCGCACAGGGTCAGGGGAGGTCCCAGATTGCTCATGCTCGCGGGTTTCCGTCGTCCGGGAATTCGAGGTTGCCAATTGGCCGGCATCCCGCCTGCAAGCGGGCGCAGCGAGTTTCGCAGGGCCGAAGGGGCCATGCAATCGTGGCGCGGCATTGCCTTCGATGCATCTGCGGCGCGTGTTCCTCCATTAGCAACGTCGTAACCTCAGGCTACCTTTTTGTTTACGTGCCGGCCGGTACGATCAAGTCCCCAGTCAAGGAGGACACATACATGACCAATCCTTTTGTCCACGTGGAGCTCAATACGACGGACATCGACAAGGCGCAGTCTTTCTACGGCAAGCTGTTCAACTGGAAGACCGAAGAAACGATGATGCCGGGCGGCGAGTACACGATGATCGACGTCGGCGAAGGCACCGGCGGCGGCATGCTGCCGCAGAAGGTCCCCGGAGCGCCTTCGGAATGGCTGCCCTATGTCGCAGTGGACGACATCGAGGCGGCGACCCAGAAAGCCAGGAAGCTCGGTGCGCAGGTCATGAAGGATGTCACTGAGGTTCCGGAGATGGGCTGGTTCAGCATCATCACCGATCCTACCGGCGCCCACCTCGGGCTCTGGAAGCCACGGACGATGCAAAAGAAGCACTGAGTCGCTGAGCCAGCGTGCAACGGTCGGAGGAAGGCTTTCATCCTCCGGCCGTTTGCTTTTGCGAAGTGCCATTGAAGTACGCGACTTTTGACGCGGACGCGGGTGTCCGCGCGACCTTGGTCCTCCGTTCCTGCGGCAGCCCGCGGGAACGGGGCGTTCACTGCAAAGGTGTCGTCGCCGCGCGTTCAGGCCGCAACAACGCGCTGCCGGCGACGATGCCCAGCAGCATGCCGCCGATCTGCGCGCCGACGAAACCGGGCACGTCTTCGAGGCGTATCCCCGCGAAGGTCTGCGTCAACGATCGCGCGATCGTCACCGCGGGATTGGCGAACGACGTGCTGGCGGTGAACCAGTACGCGGCAAAGATGTAACTCGCCACCAGGGCCGGCACGGACTTCGGCGCCCGGCTCGCGCCGAGCAGGATGGTCAGGACCAGGCCGAAGGTCGCGACCGCTTCGCTGATCCATTGCGCGACACCGGTGCGGGCGTGCATGCCAGGCTGGACCAGTTCGAGCCCGAACATCGCGTGCGCGAGCACGACGCCGACGACCGCGGCGATCACCTGCACCGCGATGTACGCGAGCGCTTCGACGGCGGTGACCTGGCCGCGCAGGCGCATCGCGAGCGTCACCGCAGGATTGAAGTGCGCGCCCGAGATCGGGCCCAGGACGACGATCAGCACGTACAGGATTCCGGCGGTGGCGCCGGCGTTGGCAAGCAGCGCGATCGCATCGTTCCCCTGCGCGAGCTTCGCGCCCATGATCCCGGAGCCGACCACGGCGGCGAGCAGCAGCATCGTGCCGAGGCCCTCGGCCAGCAACTTGCGCGCGAGTGGCATCACAGGTTCTCCAGCAAGGCGCGCACGCGCCGCGAGATGTCGTCGCGTACCGCTCGATAGCCGTCGTCGTCCATGTCCTTCGGATCGGGCAGGTTCCAGTCCTCGCGCCGCTTCGCCGGCACCCAGGGACAACTGTCTCCGCAGCCCATCGTCACCACCGCGTCGAATTCGCCCTCGACTTCGTCGAGCGACTTCGATGCGTGTTGGGTGAGGTCATATCCGAGTTCGGCCATGAAGCGCACGGCCTTCGGGTTGATCCGGCCCGAGGGTTTCGATCCCGCGCTCAAGGCTTCCACCGCATCGCCGCCGTGGATGCGCGCGAAGGCCTCGGCCATCTGGCTGCGATTCGAATTCTCGACGCAGACGAACAGCACGCGCTTGCGCGACGTCGCGGCAGCAATGAGGGCGCTCATGCGGGTCGCCGAGACCGGGTGGATCGAGCGGAACCCGGCTTTTTGGCAGCCCGGATCGAGCGTTGCATCACGCGCGACGCAGGCTTGCAGGCAACGCCCGGGCCGCAGTCGACGGTTCCGCCGCAGCAGTTCTCGGTGAGGTAGCCGATCAGCGCGTTCATGCGCGTGAAGTCCGCGCGCACGCGGATCACCCGTCCCTGGCGCTCGTCGCGCACGAGGCCGGCGCCGCGCAGGATGTTCAGGTGCGCGGTCAGCGTCGCCGGCGGCGTATCCATGAGGTCGCGAAGCTCGCCCACCGCGAGGCCGGCCGGACCCGCTTCGACGAGCGCGCGGAATGCCGACAAGCGCTGTTTCTGGCCGAGGGCCTTGAGGGCGGCAAGCGCGGTGATCTCATCCATGATTCCATATTCATGGAATTATGGAATTGCGTCAACACTGACGCGGCACCGACGCGTTGACGTCGATGCCTTCTTCATCAGGAGCGGAGGGATCGAGGCCCGGAAACCAGCCCGACGCCGGACTCAGCGGCCCGAGCGTCCGCGCGGCCGCTCGTTCTGCGCGCCGCCTTCCCTGCGACCCGGCCCGTGCCCGCCCTTCGGGCCGGCGTGCGCCTGCCGCTGCGGCGAGGAATGCGGACGCCGCGCGTGCTTGCGCGGCGGATGCTGGCCGGCGCCCGGACGGCCGCCGCGCGGCGAATCGCCGTCGTGGCCCATGCGGATCGGGCGCGAGGGCTCGAAGCCCGCGACCGGCACCATTTCCAGTTCCTGCTTGAGCAGGCGCTGGATCTGGCGCAGCAGGCTGGCTTCGTCCGGCGACACCAGCGACAGCGCAAGGCCTTCGGCGCCTGCGCGACCGGTGCGGCCGATGCGGTGGACGTAGTCCTCCGGCACCATCGGCAGGTCGTGGTTGATCACGCACGGCAGCGCATCGATGTCGAGGCCGCGGGCGGCGATGTCGGTGGCGACGAGGATCGTGATGCGGCCGTCCTTGAAATCGCGCAACGCTTTCAGGCGCGCGCCCTGGCTCTTGTTGCCATGGATCGCGGCGCAACGGTGGCCAGCGGCTTCGAGCTGCTTCGCGAGGCGGTCGGAACCGTGCTTGGTGCGCGCGAACACCAGCGTCTGCCGGCGGCTGTCGGCGGCGAGGATGTCCAGCAGCAGGTCGCGCTTGCGGTCGCCATCGACCGGATGCACGCGATGGGTGACGGTCGCGGCGACCGAATTGCGCGGTGCGCACTGCGCTTCGGCCGGGTCGCGCATGAACTGCGCGGCGAGCGCGCGGATCGGATCGTCGAAGGTCGCCGAGAACAGCAGTGTCTGGCGCTGCTTCGGCAGCTTGTCGAGAATCGTGCGGATCGCCGGCAGGAAGCCCATGTCGAGCATGCGGTCGCCCTCGTCGAGCACCAGCACTTCGATCTTCGACAGATCGACGCTGCGACGCTGGATGTGGTCGATCAGGCGACCTGGCGTGGCCACGAGCACATCGACGCCGCGGCGCAGCGCGTCGAGCTGCGGCCCCATGCCGACGCCGCCGTAGATCGTGGTGGCGGACACGCGCAGGTGGCGCGCGTAGTCGCGGAAGGATTCGTGCACCTGGGCGGCGAGCTCGCGCGTGGGCGTGAGCACCAGCACGCGGACCTTGCGCGGACCGCGCACGGGTTCGGCGTCGGTGAACAGGCGTTGCAGGATCGGCAGCGCGAAGGCGGCGGTCTTGCCGGTGCCGGTCTGCGCGCTGGCGAGCAGGTCGCGTCCGGCCAGCACGACCGGGATGGCTTCGGACTGGATGGGGGTGGGCGTGGCGTAGCCGAGATCGGTGAGCGCGCGCACGAGCGGGGCCGAAAGGCCGAGGGTTTCAAACGACATGGGGTAAAGCTCCGAAGAAGATCAGGATCAAGCCGGCCACCCGTGAAGGCGGCATCAGGCTTTCCTGCTCGAAGCGTTCCCTATGAACCGCGCGACGAGAGACGAGTGAGCGGAGCCGCAGCAAGCGGTCTCCGGTGTTGGCGCATCGGACTGGTGGTGACGACCGGACATTGTGACCGCGGCGACTGCCTTGTTAGGCAGCGATACGGGCTCAGCGGATGTCGGAAGGCCGGACGGGAATGCAAGCCACGGCGCGCGAACCGGCGGATTGTACACGGAATTGCTGCGACGCGTCATCCGTCAGGACGGCACCTCCTTCGCAATCCACACAGTCATCGGCACCGCGCAATGAAGTTCGCGGTGCCTGCAGGCCACCTCCGTTCCGATGGTCCGGCGCCGATCACAGGATGGGCAGCTGGAACAAGGCCCAGAGGAAAAAGGCCGCGACCGCCGCCCACATCGCCGAGGGAACCAGCAGGGCTTTCAATGTGGCGCCGACCTGCTTGGGTCCAGTGACAAGGCAGATCGGCCACCACAGCGGCCACGCCATCCACGCGATCGCCCAGAACAAACCCAGGCTCTTGCTCAACGATGCGGAGTCGGAACTGGCATTGAGCAGCCACAGGATCGGAAGCCCTCCCAGCACCGCCACGGCGTGCCAGAAGCACAACACGAGGCTCGACGGTTTCGCATGGTGCCCGAGCGTGGGCATGTTCAAGGCGACTCTCGCGGGAGGCATCGGTGGAAACAACGACGAATCCATTCGACGCAGGCCAGGCGACCTTGGCGCCTACCCGGCGGATCAGTCGACGATGAAGAGCTTCGCGCCCACAGGGGTATGCGAGCGATGCGACTCGGCTCCATCGGCGACCTGATAGCTCATGCCGGCCGTCAGCGTGAACGTGCGGCCGTCCGCGAGCTCGGCATGGAGTTCGCCCTCGAGACACAGCAGGACATGGCCTTTCGTGCACCAGTGATCGGCAACGTAGCCAGGCGTGTACTCGACCATCCGCACCCGCAGCGCGCCGAACTGCCGGGTACGCCAGTACGCGCAGCCGATCAGTCCGGCGTGTTCGGTGCGTTCCACTTGCGACCAGTCGATGGCGGTGAAAGGGATATCGGTGATGTGCATGATTGCCTCGGTGCAACTAAGCGACCACGGGCTCAGGCTCATCTATCAGCCATACCGAGCGAGCCAACTGAGCCAATGCATCCTGCCTGTGCTGAATTTCCGTGCCTGTCCATTGCTCATACTTGGAAAGCGCCTGTAAGGCACGGGTGAGCGAATTGTTCTTGCCAAAACCGTCCTGGCTGGAGATGGCCCGCGTCATTACCAAGCGGGATTTTGCGTATGCATGACGTTTTGTGTCGAAGCCTGCGTTACTGACGGCAGAATTCAGGTTCTTTTCCAATAACGTCAGGTTGCCCAGGCGTCCCAGCCAGGTCGAGTAATCTCCCTGATCGTCAAACGCGGCGAGCTGTGCTGCACCTGGTTGCTGCGGCAGGATGTGTTCGATCTCAAGCTTTTTGTCCAGGTAGTGGGACAAATCCCGGGTGTTCTCAGCATCCTGCCAACCCAACTGATCCAAGTGCTGGGCCAGCTTCGCCAGCACGTATTTCATTCTGTATTTCTGGATTCGGTCCGCCGAAAGTTCCTTCATGGCGAAATCGAAGTCACGCGACTTGGACAGGACAATTGGCTTGATGCGTTCGGCAACTACGCGCATGACATCTTCTCGTGTCTGCGCCTGACGAACATCAGCGGCCCAATCGCCAAACATCCATTCAAAATTTTTCGTGGGCTCGCGCGTCACTACGTAGGTAAAGAACAAGCTTTCGACCTGTTTGGCCAGCTCGTTCAAGGCATCAGCCGGAAGGTGGCGCCCGGCGAGCATCAGTATGAAATGCTGACGCGCCTTGCCACTTAGGTACTGGATGTTGTCGAGGAAAACGATCGGCGTACCGTTAGGCGCATTGCCGCCTGCTAAGGCGCTGTAGTCCTTAGCCGCCTGGACCAGACCACGTGCGAAATCGAGCGGCTGACGGGAAAGGCCCAGCTCATCCGCGTTTCTCACGAACCAGTCATAGATCTCATCTTCGCGCACCGGTTTCCCGGTGCCGGTCCGGAAGTTCGAAAAGCTAGCCATGATGAAATAGCGAAGGAAACGCAAGGGTTTCTCCTTGCACTTCTCCAGCTCGGAGGTCAGGGTCTTCCACAATTCCTTGAGCTTCGGAAAATCCGCCGCCGTGGTGCGCATGAACAACAGATTCTTTAGCAGGTCCATGGCATTCAAGCCGATGCCGCGGTCGTTTACGGTCTCGAAGACCTTCAGTGCATGCGAGAGATTGGGGGTAACGATGCGAATCAGCTTTACACGCTGGACGAATGCGGCGAAGAACTTGCGCGCAAGCATTGGATCGCTGCCGAAGCGCTCCGAAAGGAACTGCCGCATGTTTCGATACGCGTCCGCGATGCACTCCATGGACTCGGTTGGTTGGCGCGAGCGATCGAAGCCCGCGTCGCGGTCCGCGACCTTGGCCAGGATGCCGTGGCTGTCTTCATACTGCAGGGTCAATCGGTGGTCGCGGACGTCTTCTCCGCCGGTTGAAAGACGGTGATCAAAAATCATGGCTTCCAGGACACGCAGCAAGTCGCCACCGTTGTCCAGAATGAAGTCACGAATCGCGCAAAGGAATAGATAGATGGTCGTCATGCGTTGTTGGCCATCGATCAATTCAAAGACGCCGCTTTCGTTGCGACACGCGACAATACTGCCTATGAAGTACTCCACTTCGGGTATGAGGTCGCCACGAGGCCCATAGAATTCGTCATAGATGTCCTCGGCAAACTGCAGCACATTGTCTTCCGACCACACGTATTCGCGCTGATAGTCGGGAACGACATAGAAGTCCTTGTATACCTGCTCGATGGAGAGGTCGCTTGATTCGATTTTTGGTGCGGTGCTCATGGTTGTTCCTGCTAGTGCTTCTACCGTAGACAGATGCATGACATCCACAATCGCCCATAGAGCCTACGCCTCCCGCGCCGCCGCGTGCACTCCTGCCACCGCCCGCCCCGACGGATCAGCCGCCATTGCAAACGCCGCATCCCACGCGATCGCCGCGGGCGACGAACAGGCGATCGACTTGCCACCCGGCACCGTGCGCGCGCAGGCGTCGCCGGGAAAGATGCGCTCGAAGATCGTGCGGTAGAAATACGCCTCCTTCGTCTGCGGCGTGTTGATCGGGAAGCGGCCGGCCGCGGCGGCGAATTCGTGGTCGCCGACGCGCGCTTCCGCATGCGCCTTGAGTCCGTCGATCCAGCCATAGCCGACGCCGTCGCTGAACTGCTCCTTCTGCCGCCAGAGGATTTCGTCCGGCAGATAGCCCTCGAAGGCCTCGCGCAGCACGGCTTTCTCGATGCGCCTGCGGCCCGCAGCCGAGGTGTCGACCATCTTGGCCTGGGCATCCATCCGCATCGCGACGTCCATGAATTCGACATCGAGGAAGGGCACGCGCGGTTCCACGCCCCAGGCCATCATCGACTTGTTCGCGCGCAGGCAGTCGTAACTGTGCAAGGCGTCGAGCTTGCGCACGAGTTCCTCGTGGAAGGCGCGCGCGTCCGGCGCCTTGTGGAAGTAGAGGTAGCCGCCGAAGATCTCGTCGCTGCCCTCGCCCGACAGCACCATCTTCACGCCCATCGCCTTGATCCGGCGCGCAAGCAGGTACATCGGCGTGGAGGCGCGGATGGTCGTGATGTCGTAGGTTTCGATGTGGCGGATCACGTCGGGCAGCGCGTCGAGTCCTTCCTCGAGCGTGTAGCGGAAGCCGTGGTGCACGGTCCCAAGCGCCTTTGCGGCGACCTCGGCGGCTGCAAGATCGGGCGAGCCTTCAAGGCCGATCGCGAACGAATGCAGGCGCGGCCACCAGGCTTCGGACTGGTCGTCCTCCTCGATGCGCTTGCGGGCGAAGCGCGCGGCGCAGGCGGCGACCAGCGACGAGTCCAGCCCGCCCGACAGCAGCACGCCGTAGGGCACGTCGCTCATCATCTGCCGGTGCACGGCGGCTTCGAAGGCCTCGCGTAGTTCCTGAGCGGACACCGATACGCCGGCGACCGCGTCGTAGTCACGCCATGACCGCGTGTAGTAGCGCCTGCATTCGCCCGTCGCGCTGTCGTACCAATGGCCCGGCGGAAACGCAGCGACGTCATCGCACAACCGCGCGATTGCCTTCATCTCCGAAGCGACCCACAAGCGCCCGTCGCCGTCGTGGCCCCAGTACAGCGGACACACGCCCATCGGATCGCGCGCAATCAGCACGCGCCGCCCGGTCCGATCCCAGAGCGCGAACGCGAAGATGCCGTTGACCTCGTTGAGCCACGCGCCCGGTTCCCCACCTTGCGCATGCAGGGCGTTGATCACCTCGCAATCCGATCCGGTCTGGAACGCATACGGCGACACGAGTCCGGCCTCGAGTTCGCGATGGTTGTAGATTTCGCCATTCACCGCCAGCGCCAGTTGCCCATCGGCCGAACGCAACGGCTGCGAACCGCCGGCAGGATCGACGATCGCGAGCCGCTCATGCACGAGGATCGCCGCCTCGTCGGCATGCACGCCGCTCCAGTCGGGCCCGCGATGGCGCTGCTGCGCTGACATGGAAAGGGCCAGCGGCCGCAGCGGCGCGACATCGGTGCCGCTGCGGAGATCGAAGACGCCAAGGATCGAGCACATGGGAAACTCCTGGTAAAAAAAAACCTGCACTTCGCAGTGCAGGTTCGGTCGATTGATGCGGTGTGGATTACGCGCTAATCGCCGGCCTGCCCTCGCGAGCGGTTGTTGTTGCGATTGCGGTTATTCAGGCGTGCGCACGCGAAGCCGCCGACAAGGCCGGTGACGTCGCGGAGCGGGAAGAAGACGATGGACATGGGTCGATCCTGCCCGATCCGCGTTCCGTCGGCAAGCGCCGCCGCGGGGGCGCGGCTCACCTTGCCGCCGCGCTTCCGCTAAGCTCGCCGCTTCGGGGAGATCGCAGATGATCCGTTGGCTCAAGCGCGCTGCCGTGGCATTGCTCGTCCTGGTCCTCGCGGCTTTCGCGGCAGGCTGGTGGCTGCTGCACGGCAGCCTGGCCACGCTCGACGGCAAGGTGGAACTGACCGGCCTGTCGGCCCCCGTCGACATCGAGCGCGATGCGCTCGGTGTGGTCACCATCCACGCAACGAACGAAACCGACGCCATGCGCGCGCTCGGCTACGTGCACGCGCAGGAGCGTTTCTTCGAGATGGACCTCTCGCGCCGTTCTGCGGCCGGCGAACTTTCCGAGCTGTTCGGCAAGATCGCGCTCGACCTCGACAAGCGGCACCGCGTCCATCGCTTCCGAGTCCAGGTGATCGACAACCTGCGCGAAATCGCCGGCGACAAGCTCCCGCAGCTCCAGGCCTACACCGACGGCGTCAACGCGGGGCTCGCCGACCTCAAGGTGCGTCCATGGCCCTACGTGCTGCTCGACGTGAAGCCGCAGCCGTGGCAGCTTTCCGACACGGCCCTGGTCGGTTACTCGATGTACTTCGAGCTCCAGGTCGGCGACAACAAGGATGAGCTTGCGCTGTGGAAGATCAAGCAGCACGTGCCGCCCGCGCTGTGGGCGCTGATCGCGCGCGACGGCACCCGATGGGACGCACCGCTGCAGGGCGCGGCGCGCGGCGATGCCGTCCTGCCCGACGCGGCCACGCTCGACCTGCGCAAGCTGCCGATGCCCGATGCGGCCAGCGCGAAGGCGTTCGCGGAATCGATGTCGCCCGGCAGCAACAACTTCGCCGTCGCCGGCACGGCGACGAAGGACGGCCGCGCGATCCTCGCCGACGACATGCACCTGGGGCTGCGCGCTCCCGACATCTGGTTCCGCGCCCGCCTGCTGTATCCGGACGGGAAGGCCGAGGGTGGCAAGGTCGATGTCGCCGGTTTCACCCTGCCCGGCATTCCGGCCGTGGTGGTCGGCAGCAACACCCATGTCGCCTGGGGTTTCACCAACAGCTACGGCGACTACATGGACTGGTTCGACGCATGCCCCTGGATGCGCGGCCAGCCGCGTCCGGCCTGTGCGGCGATGAGCGAACTGCCGATGGCCGAAACCGTGACCGAGACGATCCACGTCAAGGGCGCGCCCGACGTGCAGTTGCCGATCGTGGAAGACCAGTTCGGGCCGGTGATCCAGAACCTTCCCGATGGCCGCGCGCTCGAGCTGTTCTGGATCGCGCACACGCCTGACTCCCTCAACCTCGAACTGACCGGGATGGCGCGCGTCGGCAGCCTGGAAGACGCGCTGCGCCTGACCGATGCGGTCGCCATTCCCGAGCAGAACCTGCTGCTGGCAGACGGATCGGGACGAATCGCGTGGCGGCTGATCGGGCGCGTACCCGATCGCGACCTCGCCTGCACGCCCCAGCTTGTCCACCGCGTCGATGGCTTCCCGATGATCGACGATCCGCCGTTGCCGGCGGACGCCAAATCCCCGACGCCTGCCGGAGCTGCCACGCACACCTGTCCGTGGGCCATGACCGCGAGGCAGGTTTCGCCGCCGCTGCTGCCGGAAAATCCGCGCGTGATCGAGCCGCCGCAAGGGCGGCTGTGGACAGCGAACAACCGTACGCTCGACGGCGAAGCGCTCGCGAAGGTCGGCGATGGCGGTTATGCCAACGGTGCACGCGCGCAACAGATCCGCGACGACCTGCTCGCGAAGAACCGCCTCGCCGAGAAGGACCTGCTCGCTATCCAGCTCGACAACCGCGCGATCTTCCTGCAGCGCTGGTGGCAATTGCTGCGCGATACCGCGGCGCGGACGAAGGCGCCGATGCTGCACGAACTTGCCGGCGACGCCGCACACTGGGAAGGACGTGCGGATGCTTCGTCGGTGAGCTATCGCCTCGTGCGTGCGTGGCGCCTGCAGGTGCTCTCGCGCATCCGCGATGGCCTGCTCGCACCCGCCGAGGCGGCGCTCGGCAAGGACTTCGCCATGCCCGACCTGCCGCAGCTCGAGGGCGTCGCGTGGCCGATGGTCACGCAGTTGCCGCCGAACCTGCTGCCGCGCAGGTTCGCGACCTGGGACGCCTTGTTCGAGGATGCCGCGAAGCAGGTGCACGACGATCTCGGCAAGAACGGACCGCTCGCAAACAGCCGCTGGGGCGAGCGGAACATCGCGGCGATCTGCCACCCGCTCGCGCGGGCGCTGCCGGGCCTGTTCAACCGCTGGCTCTGCATGCCGCCCGACGAGCTGCCCGGCGACGCCTACATGCCGCGCGTGGCCGCGCCCGATTTCGGCGCCTCCGAACGCATGGTCGTCTCGCCGGGCCACGAGGCCGACGGCATCATCGAGATGCCGGGCGGACAGAGCGGGAATCCGCTGTCGCCGTTCTGGGGCGCGGGACACGAAGCCTGGGTGCGCGGCGAGCCGACGCCTTTCCTGCCCGGCGCGACCACGCACACGCTGCACTTGCTGCCCAGTCGCTGAACGAACATCCGGCTCACGCGCGCGCAGGCGTGGCTGCAGGGTTAGGCTCGCCTGCGAATCCAACGGATGGAGACCGCCATGCAAGCGACCGCATTCCCGACAAGGACCCTCGGCCTGTGCATCCTCGCCACGTGCGTGGCCGCGATGGCCGGCTGCGGCGGCGGTGGCAGTATCGGCGTCACGGTAGGCGGAGGCGGCAGCGGCCCTCCGCCGCCGCCACCACCGCCCCCGATCCTCGACCCGATCTACCTGGCCTCGGCGGCATCGCCGTTCACGACCAACTGCGACGGCGTGGCCGCGAACGGCGACGTGCTCTACGTCAATGCCGAAGTCGAGCCCTACGTGGTGGTCGATCCGCAGGATTCGCAGCGCCTCGTCGGCGTCTGGCAGGAAGACCGCTGGCGCGGCGGCGGCGCGCGCGGCGTGATCAGCGCACTCTCGCAGGACGGAGGCAGGACCTGGAGTCGCCAGCCGATGGCGTTCTCGCGCTGCGGCGGCGGCAGCACCGTGAATGGCGGCGACTATCCGCGCACCTCCAATCCCTGGGTCACGGTCGGGCCGGTGGGCGTGTTCTACGAAAGCGCCATTTCCTACAGTGGTGGCCTGCTCGCGCAGGGATCGGCCAGCGCCGTGCTCGCCAGCCGTTCCATCGACAGTGGACAGACCTGGCAGAATCCCGCGACCCTGATCCGCGACGTCAACGGTTTCTTCAACGATCGCGACGCCATCACCGCCGACGCCAACGATGCGAGCTTCGTCTACGCGGTGTGGGACCGCATCGCGGCTTCCGGCGGCGGCCCGACCATGCTCGCCCGCAGCACCGACGGCGGCAGCCACTGGCAGACCGCGCGCGCGATCTACGATCCGGGCCCGCTGAACCAGACGATCAGCAACGAGGTCGTGACGCTGCCCAATGGCGACGTGCTCGATCTGTTCGTCGAGATCGACACCATCGGCAGCGGCACCTCCGCCGCGATCGGCGTGCTGCGTTCCACCGACCACGGCGCGACCTGGTCGGCGCCGATCAAGGTGGCCGACCTGCTCTCGGTCGGCACGGTCGATCCCGATACCGGCGCCCGCGTGCGCGACGCATCGATCATTCCGCAGATGGCCGTCGCCCCCGACGGCAAGCTATACGTCGTATTCCAGGACGCGCGCTTCAGCAACGGCAACCACGACGCGATCGCGCTGGTGACCTCGATCGACGGCGGCACGAGCTGGTCGGCGCCGGTGCGCGTCAACAGCACGCCATCGGTCGCGGCGTTCGACCCGAGCATCCACGTGCGCGCGAACGGCACCATCGGCGTGACCTACTACGACTTCCGCAACAACACCAGCGACACGAGCACCTTGCCGACGATCGTCTGGCTGGCGCGCTCCGACGATGCGGCCACCTGGCGCGAGAACGCGATCGCCGGGCCGTTCGACCTCGACAACGCGCCGGACTCCACCGTCTCCGGATCGCCGGGCCTGTTCCTCGGCGACAACCAGGGCCTGACGAGCACGGGCAACGTGTTCGCGCCGCTGTTCACCCAGACCAACAACGGCAACACCAGCAACCGCACCGACATCTTCTCGGCGCCGGCGGTGTCGCTGACGACCGATTTCAACCTGATGGCGCGCGCGAGGATCACCACGGTGCAGCCGACGCGGCGATTCCTGTGGACGCAGGAGTTCGCGCAGAAGGTATCGGGCAACCTCGGCGACGCGATGGAACTTCGCCTGCCAGGATGGCACGCGATGGTCTCGCGCTGGCAGCAGCGGGCGAAGTCGTCGACTCCCTGAGACCCGACGACCTCGCGGAACCCGATGCCGTTCGGACGCGAACGGCCGGACTCCGCTTCGCCTCAGCCGCCCAGCAGCCGCGCCATCACCGCCTGGAAGATCGCTGGCAGGCGCTCGAGGTCGGCGATTGAAACGCGTTCGTCGATCTTGTGGATGGTCGCGTTGACCGGTCCGAACTCGATCACTTCGGCGCCCATCGGCGCGATGAAGCGCGCGTCCGAGGTGCCGCCGCCGGTGCTCTCCTCGGGATCAGCGCCGCATTGCTCGCGCAGCACCCCGCGCACGACGTCGCGCAATCGGCCTTCGCGGGTCAGGAACGGCTCGCCGCCACGATGCCAGGCGATCGCGTAGTCGAGACCGTGGCGATCGAGGATCGCGTGGGTCTCGCGCTCGAGCTGTTCGGCGCTCCACTCCGGGTTGTAGCGGAAGTTGAAGACGACCTCGCAGGTGCCGGGAATCACGTTGTTCGCGCCGGTGCCGGCGTGGATGTTCGAGACCTGCAGGCTGCTCGGCGGGAACGGATGCCGCGTATCGAGCGCATAGCCCTCGTCCCAGCGACGCGCGGTCAACTCGGCCAGCGCCGGCATCGCCTGGTGGATCGGGTTGCGCGCGCGTTCCGGGTAGGCGACGTGGCCCTGCACGCCGCGCACCGTCAGTGTTCCCGACAGGGTGCCGCGACGGCCGACGCGGATCAGGTCGCCAAGCTGTTTCGTGGACGAAGGCTCGCCGGTGACGCACCAGTCGATGCGTTGCCCGGTCTGGTTGAAATGTTCGACGACGCGGCGCACGCCGTCGACGGCATCGCCCTCCTCGTCCGAAGTCAGCAGCAGGGCGACCGTGCCGGCGTGTCGCGGATGCGCGGCGGCGAACGACTCGAGCGCGCAGGCCATCGCCGCGACGCCGCTCTTCATGTCGGCCGCGCCACGCCCGTACAGCACGCCGTCGCGCACCTCCGGCACGAAGGGATCGCTGGCCCACGCTTCGCGCGGCCCCGGTGGCACCACGTCGGTGTGGCCGAGGAAGCACAGCACCGGGCCGCCCTCGCCGTGCGTCGCCCAGAGGTTCTTCACTTCGCCGAAATCGATCTGCTCGCAGCGGAAACCGGCGTTCGCCAACCGTTGCGCAATCAACGCCTGGCAGCCCGCATCTTCCGGCGTGACCGAACGGCGACGGATCAGTTCCTGCGTCAGCGCCACGACGTCGTTCACTTCGTCCCCTTCGCATCGGGCGCCTGGCGGACGGCGAAGCGCGCCTTGAAGGCATTGTCCGAGAAGCCCTGCGTCATCGTCGCGTCCTCGGTGACCACGACCGGGCGACGGATCAGCTGCGGATACTCCTTCAGCAGCAGCTGCCATTCCGGATCGGATCCCGGCGCCTTGCGGTTCGGCGGCAACTGCCGCCATGTAGTCGAGGACTTGTTGATCAGCGCATCCCAGCCTCCTGCCTGCGTGGCCCATCCGGCGAGCGTGGCCGCGTCCTGTCGGTGCGTACGATAGTCGACGAAGTCATGTGCAATGCCGAAGCGCACCAGCCAGTTGCGCGCCTTCTTGCACGTGTCGCAGTTGTCGAGTCCGTAGAGGGTCGTTGCCATGCCTGTCTTCCCTGAAATCGTATCGCCCGAAAACCGTCGGAACGTCAGCGCCGCCGGAACCTGGTTCAGACGCCGCTTCCGTCATTTCCGCTCGCCGCGGCCGCTTGCAGGACCTGGTCACGGTACTCCGCCAGCCTCTTCTGGTGCAGCATCTCGATCCTCATGGCAAGGTCGCTGGCGACTTCACCATGGCCGTACCACGACGCGTTCCTGCGGGGTACGAAGCGGACCAACCTTCCGAATGCACAGGGCGTGCGCAACCGCAGGAACACCTGGTAAAGGTGCCCGACGCCAAAGTTGGAGCCAGCAACCCGCATGATCTGCGACAACTCGATGACTTCCCGGACCGAGCCTCTCCTTACCTCAAGCAACGTCCCGCCATCGACCACCTCGTCGGCGAGGTTCCACAGGAACATGGAGAAGAAGAGATATCCCAACAGCAGCATCACGGTCGCGAAGCTGATCGCCTCGATGATCTCCGGCCTGTCATCTCTGTGCATGAGCTTTGCGACCAGCACGGCACCGAGGATCAACCAGAAACCGAGCCAGACGACCGCGTAACCCCATTTGATCAGGGATGTGTAAGGCGAAGAAATCACGTGCATCGCGCCGGAACCTGGAAGTACGGCTGGCGCCCGCGGCAGGCGATGGCGCGGATCTTCGACGGTCGCGCCATCGCGGCTGGTTCCCGCAGGCCCGGGCGTCATCGCGACTCCTGGCGCGCGCGGTCGATGCGCTTGATCAGGTCCTCGGCGATCTCGTTGCGCGCGAAGCGGTTGATGCGCAGCGCCGGCAGCTTCGGGATGAAGACGATTTCGTCGCCGAACTTGCCCGGCGTGCGCAGGCGCAGCGTGAGACGCGGCGGGTTGGTGAACTGGGTCATGCTCACGTTCATCACGTTCGAGAGCTGCACGCGGTCCTCGATGTCGCCGCGGCGCACGACCAGGAAGTCGCCGCCATCCTTCACTTCATCGGCGAGGTCCCACACGAACTTGCGGAAGACGAAATAGCCGACGACCAGCATGAAAACCGGCCCGATCAGGAAAAACGGCGCCTTGCTCAAGGCACCCGCCGCCACCGCCGATCCGGAGACGACCACGATGATGCCCACCCACAGGATCGGGAACGCCTTCTTGAAGAAGAACGTCGATGTCGAGATGACATTCATGGGATCGGGTTCATGGGATCAGTTCATTCCGCCGCGCCGCGCAGCAGTTCGTTGACCGAGGTCTTCGAGCGCGTCCTCTCGTCAACCTGCTTGACGATCACCGCGCAGTAGAGCGAGTGCGAGCCGTCGGCCGCCGGCAGCGAGCCGGACACCACCACGCTGCCGGCCGGGATGCGGCCGTAGCTGACGGTCTTGGTCGCGCGGTCGTAGATGCGCGTGCTCTGGCCGAGGAAGACGCCCATGCCGATCACGCTGCCGCGCTCGACGATCACGCCCTCCACGACTTCCGAACGCGCACCGACGAAGCAGTCGTCCTCGATGATGGTCGGCGCGGCCTGCAACGGTTCGAGCACGCCCCCGATGCCGGCGCCGCCGGACAAGTGGCAGCGCGCGCCGATCTGCGCGCAGGAACCGACCGTCGCCCAGGTGTCGACCATCGTGCCGGCGCCGACGTGCGCGCCGATATTGACGAAGCTCGGCATCAGCACGACGTCGCGGCCGACGTGCGCGCCGCGGCGCACGACCGCGCCCGGCACCACGCGCGCGCCGAGCGCGCGGAAGGCCGCCTCGTCGTAACCGGCGAAGCGCTGCGGCACCTTGTCCCAGAACGGCGCCGGCGAAGCGTCCTGCACCACGTTCGCGCTGACCCGGAAATACAGCAGCACCGCCTTCTTGATCCACTGGTTCACGCGCCAGCCGCCGGTTTCCGGCTCGGCCACGCGCAACTCGCCGGCTTCCAGCGCGGCGACGACCTGCTCGATCGCAGGCCGCAGCGCGTCGATCTCGCCCTCGGCCAGTGAGGCACGTCGTTCCCAGGCGTCGTCGATCGACTGCTGCAGCGATGCGTTCAAGCAATGTCTCCGTCGATGCGCGCGACCAGGGCCTCGCGCAGGGTCTGTCGGGTGGTGTCGTCGAGTGCGCGATCGCCGGCGTCGCTGAGCACGAAGAAATCTTCCGCGCGTTCGCCGAAGGTCGCGATGCGCGCATCATGCACGCGCAGGCGCGCGTCGCGCAGCACCTGGGCGATGCCGGCGAGCAGGCCGGGACGATCTCCGGCAACGAGGGTCATGCGCGTCAGGCCGCCAGCCTCGGCGAATTCAACCTTCGGCGCGATCGCGAAATGACGCAGCGTGCGCGGCAGCGCGCGGCGCGTGGGGCGCACCTTGTCGGGCCGCTGCAAGGCCGTGCGCAGGGCTTTCGCGACATCGGTGTGCGCCGGCGCGCGCTCGGGCTGCGCCGGCAGTACCTGGAAGCTGTCGAAGACGCGGCCGTCGCGGGTGGCCAGCGCGCGCGCTTCGAGCACGCCCAGGCCGAGGCGATCGAGCGTGGCGACCGCCGCGGCGAACAGGCCGTCGCGGTCGCGCGCGTGCACGAACACTTCCAGCAGTCCCGAGTCGCCGATCCCGCGCACCGCGACCAGGTCGTCGCCGCGTTCGCGCTGGGCCACGATCGCCGCCGTCTGCCATGCGATCTGCGAGGCGCGGTAGCGCAGGAACACTTCGTCCGGCAGCGACCGCCAGACCTGCTCGATCGCGGCATCGGCGATGCCTTCGTAGTGCAGCAGCGCCAGCGCCTCCACCCGCACTTCGGCGATGCGTTCCGCGGCGTGCACCGGATGCTCGAGCCCGCGCCGCAGGGCGAAACGCGTGGCCGCGTAGAGATCGGCGAACAGGCGGTCCTTCCACGCATTCCACAGCTTCGGACTGGTGCCGGCGATGTCGGCGCAGGTCAGCAGGTAGAGGTAGTCGAGCCGTTCGCGGTCGGCCATGCGCACGGCGAAACGATTGATGACGTCGGGATCGGCGATGTCCTGCTTCTGGCCAGTCACCGACATCGCCAGGTGCTCGCGCACCAGCCAGGCGATCAGGTCGGTGTCGGCTTCCGGCAGGCCGTGCGCCGCGCAGAACTCGCACGCATCGACCGCGCCGAGTTCGGAATGGTCGCCGCCGCGACCCTTGGCTATGTCGTGGAACAGCCCCGCGAGCAGCAGCAGTTCGGGCTTGCGCAGGCGCGGCCAGACCTGGTGCGCCTGCGTGAAGCGGTCGGCCTCGGCGCCGGTCGCGAAGCCGTCCATGTGGCGCAGCACGGTGAGCGTGTGCTGGTCCACGGTGAAGACATGGAACAGGTCGTACTGCATGCGTCCGGATACCTGGCCGAAGCCGGGCAAATAGCGCGCGAGCACGCCCAGTCGCGCCATGCGCGTCAGCGTCGTCACCGCATCGCGGCGGCGCAGCAGCGCCATGAACTGCGCGCGCAGTTCCGGCGTCGCATCGACGTAGGACGGGAACTGCGGGAGCGCCTCGGCGAGCCGTCGCGCGGATTCGGAATGCAATCCGCGCAGTTCCGGGTACGCCGCCCACGCTGCGAACAATCGCAGGCATTGCATCGCGTCCGGCGCGCCGGCATCGGCAAAGGCCAGGTAGCCGCGCAGCGAGACGAAACCCTGCTCGCATGCAACCGATCCGAGTTCCACTGGCGCCACGCTGCCTTCGAGTTGTTCCTCGAAGCGCTGCAGCAGCCGCTCGTTGATCCGCAGCACCACCGCGGCGCTGCGGAAAAAACCCTGCATCAACTGTTCGACGGCGAGGTTATCCCTGCGCTCGTCGACGTAGCCCAGGCGCGCGGCCAGCGTCCGCTGGTGATCGAACAGCAGGCGTTCTTCCGGACGGCCGGCAACCAGGTGCAGCGCGAAGCGGATGCGCGCATGCGCCCGCCATTCGCGCTCCAGCGCCGCGTTCTCGTCGCTGCCGAGCTGGCCCAGCGGAACCAGTGCGGCGAGGTCGCGCGCGCCGAGGACGCGCTGCGCCATCCAGCGCAGGGTCTGCAGGTCGCGCAGTCCGCCGGGGCCATCCTTGATGTTCGGTTCGAGGTTGTTGGCGGTGTCGTTGAAGCGCGCGTGGCGCTGGCGCTGCTCGTCGCGCTTGCCGGCGAAGTATGCCGCGGCCGGCCACACCTGCGACGGCGCGATCGCTTCGCGCAGGGCCTCGATGGCGGCGGGATCGCCGCGCAGCAGGCGCGCCTCCATCATCGCGGTGAGCACGGTGATCTCGCCGGCCGTGGCCTGCGTGCATTCGCCAGGCGTGCGCACCGCATGGCCGGTCTTCAGGCCGGCGTCCCAGAGCAGGGCGAAGAAGCGCGACAACGCCGCCTGTTGCGCTTCGTCCGGCGCGCGATCGGCGAGCACCAGCAGGTCGATGTCCGAATGCGGGAACATCTCGCGACGCGCGTAGCCGCCGGTGGCGAACAGGTGCAGGCCCGCCGGCCCTTCGCAGGCGCGCAACCATGCCTCGAGCACGATCGCGTCGACATCGCGCGAGCGCGCGACCAGCAGTGCCTCGACCGCCTCGCCGCCATCGAATCGCGCGGCGCGTTCGCCCTGCCCCGCCGCCAGCCGCCTGCGCGCGTCCTGCGTCCAGGCCGCATCGTCGAGCGCGGCTTCCACCGGCTCGGACGACGCGGGCGACGGCGCGTTCACGGATGCGTGGTCAGAGGACGTTGTCGTCGCCGGGCACGCGGGTCAGCACGTCCACGCCGTCGTCGGTGACCAGCACGGTGTGCTCCCACTGCGCGGAGAGCGAACGGTCCTTGGTGACAACGGTCCAGCCATCGGGCATCAGGCGCGTGTGGCGTGCGCCTGCGTTGACCATCGGCTCGATCGTGAAGGTCATGTTCTTCTGCAGCACCAGGCCGTCGCCGGGCCTGCCGTAGTGCAGCACCTGCGGGTCTTCGTGGTAGATGCGGCCGATGCCGTGGCCGCAGTACTCGCGCACCACCGAGAAACGCTCGGCCTCGACGTAGCTCTGGATCGCATGGCCGACATCGCCGAGCGTCGCGCCCGGCCTGACCGTGCGGATGCCGCGGAACATCGCCTCGCGGGTCACGTCCACCAGCCGCTTCGCCATCACCGGCGGCTCGCCGACCAGGTACATGCGGCTGGTGTCGCCGTGCAGGCCGTCCTTGATGACGGTCACGTCGATGTTGATGATGTCGCCGTCGCGCAGGATCTTCGCCTCGCTCGGGATGCCGTGGCAGATCACGTTGTTGACCGAGGTGCACACGGTCGCGGGGAAGCCGCGATAGCCGACGTTCGCCGGGATCGCGTGCTGCACGTCGACGATGTGGTCGTGGCAGATGCGGTCGAGCTCGGCGGTACTGACGCCGGCTTTCACGTGCGGGGCGACGATCTGCAGCACTTCGGCCGCGAGCCTTCCGGCCACGCGCATCTTCGCGATTTCGTCGGCGGATTTGATGGTGACGGGCATGGGAGCGCGATTATCCGCTATCCGTGACGGGATTGGCAGGCATGGATCTGGGGCCGCACCGGGCTGATCGCAAGGCGACGTGAGCCCGGCGTCGGCTACCCCTCGCGCCGCCGGAACTGCACCACGTTGCCCTCCGGATCGTGGCCGTCCAGGTGCAGCTGGCCGCGCCAGCTCCAGGCCGCGGCAAGCGGCTTCGCATCGCCGCCCGCGGCGATCGCCTCGGCGCGGACGCGTTCGAAGTCGTCGACGAGGAAGGACGGCTTGATCGGCGTCTGTTCGCGCCGGCGCGGCGGCGAGGCGATTTCGTTGCGGGCCGCCGCGTCCGCGGACATGCGCACGATCGCGATCTCGAGCCCGTCGCGACCCAGGACGATGAAGCCTGCTTCCTCTTCGAGCACGGGCAACGACAGCGTTCCGCGGTAGAACGCGGCGACGCGGGCGATGTCTTTCGCGTAGACGATGGTCAGGACGGCGGCGGTGGGGGTCGAAGTCATGGCTCGTTCCATCGCCCGGCAACGGCATCCTGCGTCAAGGCTGCGCTGCCTCGATGCAGTGGCCGTCCGGGCCGGCGAAGCGGAATTCTTTCCGCGCGAAGATGCGGCGCCATCCTATCAGGACCGCCAGGGGCAGCCGGTGGATCGCCGCTTCCCGTTATCCGCCGCGCGGCTCAGTTTCCATCGCCGGTTGCGGCATACTTCATGGCAGGAGGAAGAAGGCGCCATGTCCTGATGTCCTGCTCGCGCGCGGTATTCGCATGGCTGTTGCTCCTGGCAGCAGCGATGACGGCGTGGACGCCCGCGGCGGCACGGCCGCTCGACCTGCACGATCTCGGCGCGCCTTCATTCACCAGCTTCTCCTCGCGCGACGGCCTGCCGAATGCGGTCATCGTCGACGTGCGGACGGACCACGAAGGCTACGTCTGGGCCGCTTCGCCCGCGGGCATCTACCGCTACGACGGCCGCCACTGGGTCGCCTCCGGCGATCCGGGCATGTCGCATTCGGTCGACACGCTATGGATCGATCGCGACGGCAGCCTGTGGGCCGGTTTTCGTGGCGACGGCATCGCCCGCTACGATGGCGCGCACTGGCACGTCGAGAACCGCGGCACCGGCCTGCCATCGAACCAGGTCCGGCGCTTTGCCGAGACCTCGGACGCGCGGGGCGCCACCACCTTGTGGGCGCTGACCTGGGACCAGGGCCTGATGTCCCGCCGCGAGGGCCGCTGGCAGCTCGATCCGGACAACGCCAGTTTGCCCCACACCTCGCTGCTGGCGATGGCGCAGACCACATCGCTCGAGGGCCATCGCCGGCAGTGGGTGGGCACCGGCACCGAGGGCCTGTGGTATCGCGACGAAGGCACGCGCGGCTGGAAGCAGTGGCACGCCCAGCAGCTCGACAGCTCGCAGATCGAATACCTGCTGAAAACGACCTACCACGGCCACGAGGAGCTGTGGGTGTCGGTGTTCGGCGTGGGACTGTGGCGCCTCGGCGACGATGGCCCGCGGCGCTGGAGCGCGACCGACGGCGGATTGCCCACCACCAACATCTACGACATCGCCGCCACCCCGCTGCCGGGAGACGATCGCGCGATCTGGGTGTCTTCGCGTTCCGGCCTCATCCGCCTGCACGACGACCACGTGCAGGTATTCGACCGCCGCCACGGCTTGCCGTCGGACGTCGTGCGCGGCCTCAACGCCTGGCGCAGTCCGAGCGGCAACGACGTGATCTGGCTGGCCACTGAAGGCGGCGTCGCGCGGACCGTGCTCGACGCCAACGCGTGGAGCACCGCTTCCCTGCGGGGCTCGCGCGCCACCGGCGTGTTCGCCGTGCTGGTCGAGCCCGACGCCGCCGGCGACGAACGCCTGTGGGTGGGCGCAACCGACGACGGCATCGCCCTCTACGAACACGGCCAGTGGCGGACCTTCACCCAGGCCGATGGTTCGCTGCCGTCGGCGAGCGTGCGCATGATCGCGCCTGCGGGGATCGACGGCCACGACGGCCACTGGATCGGAATGGGCGACGGCGGCCTGGTGCACGAGCGGGACGGCCCGCACGGACCCGTGTTCGAACGCGTTCCCGTGCCCTGGCCCCTGCAACCCGGCGAAGCCGTGTTGCGTGTACTCGAACGCCGCGTCGACGGCCACGACGAACTGTGGATCGCCACCCGCCAGTCCGGCCTGCACGTGCGTCGCGACGGCGCCTGGAGTGACGTCCAGCTGCCCGGCGTGAGCGGACAATGGCGCGCGTTCGGCCTCCTCGAACAGGTCGATGGCGCAGGCCGGAGATGGCTGTGGGCCAGCACCAACCGCGGACTGGCGCGCTTCGACGGCGCGCAATGGGACTTGTTCGGCCACGAGGCCGGGCTGCCCGACCTCGATCTCCTCGAGCTCAACCGCATCGACGATGCTCAAGGCCACCCGGTCCTGTGGATGGGCAGCTCCAGCGCCGGCATCCAGCGCATGGACGTCAGCGACCCCGCGCATCCGAAACTGCTGCCCGACGACCTGCCGCCCGCGCCCGACCCCAGCGCTTATGGCGCATCGCGCGATTCGACCGGCCGCATCTACATCTGCACCAACAATGGCGTGCAGCAGCTCGTCCCCGTCGCGGGAGGCTACCGTTCCCGCGTCTTCACGCGCGCGGACGGCATGGTCCACGACGAGTGCAACGGCAACGCGCATTTCATCGACAGCCACGACCGCTACTGGACCGGCACCCTCGGCGGCCTGACGGTGTACGACCCGCACACCGAGACACGCGACGCCCAGCCCAAGCCGCTGCGATTCACCGGCACCCGGATCGACGGCCGCGATGTCGGGCAACGGCCGCTGCGGGTGAGCGCGGGCGCGCGCGATGTCGAAATCGACTTTTCGCTGCTGTCGTGGAACCGCGAGGACGAGTCGCGCTACCGCACGCAGCTCGTGGGCTACGAATCGGCCCCGGTCGACTGGACGGCGCAGGCTTCGCGCAGTTTCAATGCGCTGCCGCCGGGCGAGTACCGGCTGCGGGTGGAAGGACGCGACTACGCCGGCAACATCAGCCGCCCGGTCGAACTGCCCATCGTGGTCGAGGCGCACTGGTGGCAGGAACGCTGGGCCGCCCTCGCCGGCGTGCTCACCCTGCTCCTGCTCGGATATGGCACCGCGCTGCTGCGCACGCGCCACCTGCGCGCGCAACGCCGGGAGCTGGAGGCGCGCGTGGCCGAACGCACCGCCGAACTCAACGCCGCCAACGCACGCCTGATGGAGCTGTCGTACAACGACGCGCTCACCGGCCTTGCCAACCGCCGCCGCCTGCTCGAGCGGCTCGATCGCCTGTCCGGGGACGGCGGCTCCGACAAGCCGACCGCGCTCATCTTCGTCGACGTCGACCACTTCAAGGACTTCAACGACACCTGGGGCCATCCCGCGGGCGACGAGGCGCTGCGCGTGGTCGCCGACTCGCTGCGCCATTGCGCTCCCGAAGGCGCGCTGGTGGCCCGCTACGGCGGCGAGGAATTCGCCTGCCTGTTGCATGGCCTCGATTGCGCATCGGCCGCACGGATCGCCGAATTCTTCCGCGCCACCGCGGCGGCCAGCGACATCACCGTTCCCGGCACCAGCGAAGTCCGCCGGGTGGCGATCAGCGCCGGCGTCGCCTGCACGACGGTCCGCACCCTCGACGACACCCGCCGCCTGATGCGCGACGCCGACATGGCGCTCTACCAGGCCAAGCACGACGGCCGCAACCTCGTGCGCGTCTGGGACGCCGCGAAGAACCAGGCGCAGCCGCCCGCGGCCTAGGCTGGCGAAGCGCCGGCCGGATCGGCGGCGGCGCGGTTGCCTGCGCCCGGGAGGGCCTGTATCATTCGCCGGCTTTGTGGCCGTCCGCAATCCCGCCCACGCCGTGCGTCATCGGCGAATCCACACGCAGGTCGTGAACCGGCACCGGGGTCCTTCGCGAGAAGGTCGTTGCCGCGGGACCTGCGGAAGCCCAACCCCGGAACCACCAAGCCGCCCACGATGCGGCCGGTTCCATATCGCAAAGGAAATCAGCAATGCCCCAGGTCACCATGCGCCAGATGCTGGAAGCCGGCGTTCACTTCGGCCACCAGACCCGTTACTGGAACCCCAAGATGGCTCCGTACATCTTCGGCGCCCGCGGCAAGATCCACATCATCAACCTCGAGAAGACCGTCCCGCTGTTCACCGACGCGATGAACTTCCTGTCGGCGATCGCGCAGAAGCGCGGCCAGATCCTGTTCGTCGGCACCAAGCGTTCGGCGCGCGACTCCGTGAAGGAAGAAGCCACCCGCTGCGGCATGCCCTACATGACCCAGCGCTGGCTCGGCGGCACGCTCACCAATTTCCGCACCGTGAAGCAGTCGGTGTCGCGCCTGAAGGAGCTGGAGTCGGCCGAGACCGACGGCACCTTCGAGAAGCTCGTGAAGCACGAGGTGCTGACCCTGCGCCGCGAGCGCGACAAGCTCGACGCGTCGCTGGGCGGCATCAAGGGCCTCGACCGCCTGCCCGACGCGCTGTTCGTGATCGACATCGGCCACGAGGACATTGCGGTCAAGGAAGCCAAGAAGCTCGGCATCCCGGTCGTCGCGGTGGTCGACACCAACTACGATCCGGCGCTGGTCGACTATGCGATCCCGGGCAACGACGACGCCATCCGCGCCGTGCAGCTGTACGCGCGCGCCGCCGCCGACGCGGTGCTGGAAGGCAAGGCCGCTTCGCCGATCGTGGGCCGCCAGGACGACGAGTTCGTCGAACTCGACGCCGACGGCAACCCGGTGGCCGGCGAGGACAAGAAGAAGCGCGCCGGCGCGGACGATCGTCGCCCGACCAGCGACCGCGGCCGCAACGATCGCGGCGACCGTCGTCCGCCGAACAAGGCGCGCCCGGGCGGTCCGGGCGGCCCGCGCCGTCCGCAGGCCGACAAGCCCGAGTAAGCGCAACCACGGCGTCATGCGGCGGAGCGATCCTGCTTCGCCGCAACGACGCCGACGGGTACGCCGCGACGCACGCCGCGTCGCGGCCACCCGGTACGGCGATTGAAAGAAGGCCGCGCAAGCCCCATTTCCTGAATCAGCCGAACCTGTTCACACGACCACTTTCCGACGTGCGCGCCCGCGCCCGTCCCAACCATTCAGAGGTAGAACCATGGAAATCACCGCCAGCCTGGTGAAGGAACTGCGCGAGCGCTCCGGCGCCGGCATGATGGAGTGCAAGAAGGCGCTGTCCGAGAAGGGCGGCGACATCGAAGCGGCGATGGAGCACCTGCGCGTGACCGGTCTCGCCAAGGCCGACAAGAAGGCCGGCCGCGTGGCCGCCGAGGGTCGCATCGTGCTCGCCCAGGACGGCGGCAAGGCCGTGCTGGTCGAGATCAATTCCGAGACCGACTTCGTCGCCAAGGACGCCAACTTCATCGCCTTCGCCGAGGTCGTCGCCAGCACCGCGCTGTCCAGCGGCGCCAAGGACGTCGAGGAACTCAAGACCGCCAAGACCTCCTACGGCAACACCGTCGAGGAAGGCCGCTCGTGGCTGGTCGCCAAGATCGGCGAGAACATCCAGGTGCGCCGCATGGCGCGCATCGACAGCGCCAACACCGTCGGCGCCTACGTGCACGGCGGCCGGATCGGCGTGCTGGTCGAGCTCAAGGGCGGCGACGCCGAGCTGGCGCGTGGCCTGGCGATGCACGTGGCGGCGATGAACCCGCCGTACGTCTCCCCGGACAAGGTCCCGGCCGAGCTCGTGCAGAAGGAGAAGGACATCGCATTGGCGCAGGTGAAGGACTCGGGCAAGCCGGCCGAGATCCTCGAGAAGATGATCGGCGGCAAGGTCAACAAGGCCGTCTCCGAGATGTGCCTGACCGGCCAGCCCTACGTGCTCGACACCAACATGACCGTCGAGGCCGTGCTGAAGAAGGCCGGCGCGCAGGTGCTGGGCTTCCAGCGCCTGGCCGTGGGCGAAGGCGTCGAGAAGAAGGAAGAGGATTTCGCGGCCGAGGTGATGAAGCAGGCCGGCCTGGCTTGAGTTCCCTGCTCGTCATCCCCGCGAAGGCGGGGATCCAGCGACTTTGAATTCTGTCGCATCCGACAGGCACTCGATTCCCGCCTTCGCGGAGGGACTCCTCAACAGCGAAGCTGGTCAATGACGAGCAAGGGCAAAAAGCATCGGTCCACGAGACACGCCTGATAAAATCGCTGCAATGCAACACGAAAGGCCGCGGGCAACCCCGCGGCCTTTTTTGTTGACCCGGGTCACGGACCGGGCTTTTGCACACTGGACAAAGCCCTCCTTTCGTGAAATGAATACTCCGGCTCTATGAAGTCCGGCCAGCGTTGACCAGCCATTCGCGATAGCGGACGGCATCAGGGGGAGACGACATGCGTATCGGAATGGTGGTGGATTCGACCTGCGACCTGTCGCGCGAGTGGCTCGATGCGCACAAGGTGATCCTCGAACCGATCAAGGTGCACATGGGCAGCGCCGTGTTCACCGACGAGCGCAACGCGACCGAGAGCCTGCGCTTCTACCGCGAGCACCTGGGCGAGAAGGGCCACGGCGCCGAATCGACGCCCTTCACGGTCGAGCAGATCCGCGAGTTGTTCCTGAGCAAGCTCGTGATCGACTACGACTTCGTGTTCTGCATGTGCATCATGTCGTCGCGCAGCCCGGTCTACGAGAACACCGTGATGGCCAGCCGCGAGATCCTTCGCTACTACCATCCCATCCGCAAGGACGCCGGCCTCAAGGGCATCTTCCAGATGCGCGTGATCGACAGCCAGACCCTGTTCGCCGGCCAGGCGATCACCGTGCTCGAGGGCGTGCGCATGATCGAGGCGGGCATGGAGTACAACCCGATCTACGACCGCCTCTCGGAACTGGCCAAGAACACCTCCGGCATGGCGGTGGTGCGCGACGTGAAGTACCTGCGCGCCCGCGCCATGAAGCGCGGCGACCGCAGCGTGACCTGGATGAAGGCGACCCTCGGCACCCTGCTCGACATCAAGCCGATCCTGCGCGCCTACCGCAACGACACCGCCGCGGTCGGCAAGGCCAAGGGCTTCGAAAACGCCGCGCGGATGCTGCTGACCTACACCGCCGATCGCGTCAAGAAAGGCCTGCTGGCGCCCTACGTCAACATCAGCTATGGCGGCGAGCTCGACACCATGCGCGCCCTGCCCGGCTACGACGTGCTCGCTCGCGCCTGCGAGGAGCAAGGCGTGCAGCTCGGCGAAACGGTGATGGGCCTGACCGGCATGGTGAACATCGGCGAAGGTGCGATCACGGTCGGCTTCGCGGCGCCCGAGCACCAGGTCAAATTCGAGTAACTCCGGCGGCCTTCGCGCTTCCGCCGACACGTTGAGGTCGCCCTTCGCGGGCGCAAACGGCTAGAATTCCGCTGTTTGCCCACTCGCGAGGCCCCGCATGACCGCACCGATCACCACCGGACTGAAGCCGCAGTTTCGCCGCATCCTGCTCAAGCTCTCGGGCGAGGCCTTGATGGGGCGCGAGGATTACGGCATCGACCCGGAGGTCATCGGGCGGCTGGCGCGCGAGATCATCGAGGCCCAGCAGGCCGGCGTCGAGGTCGGCCTGGTGATCGGCGGCGGCAACATCTTCCGCGGCGCCGGACTGGCCGCCGGCGGCATGGACCGGGTGACCGGCGACCACATGGGCATGCTCGCCACGGTGATGAACGCGCTGGCGATGCAGGACTCGCTCGAGAAGCTCGGCTCCAAGGTCCGGGTGATGAGCGCGCTGAAGATCAACGAGGTCTGCGAGGACTTCATCCGCCGCCGCGCCATCCGCCACCTCGAGAAGGGCCGGATCGTGATCTTCGCCGCCGGCACCGGCAATCCCTTCTTCACCACCGACTCGGCGGCCGCATTGCGCGCGGTCGAGCTCGGCGCCGACCTGCTGCTCAAGGCGACCAAGGTCGATGGCGTCTACGACAAGGACCCGAAGAAGAATGCCGACGCGGTGCGTTACGACCAGCTCGGCTACGAGGAAGTGATCGCCCGCAACCTGCAGGTAATGGACACCGCCGCGATCGCGCTGTGCCGCGACCACGACATGCCGCTGCGCATCTACGACATGACCCGCGCCGGCAACCTGATGCGCATCCTCCAGGGCGAAACGGTCGGCACGCTGGTGCATCGCACGAAGGGCTGAGGAAGATCCCGGGCGGGAGTCGGCGTTGCCGGGTTCCCAGGCCCGCCGGGACTGAACGAGCTGGTCCGGCATCGCTGCGCGCCCTGTCCAGCCACGCCTTGTCCCGTATAATCGGCCGTTCGCCGCCGCACGGAGCCGCCCCATGCTCAACGAGATCAAGAAGGACGCGCAGACGCGCATGCACAAATGCGTGGAAGTGCTGCGCCACGACCTGACCAAGTTGCGCACCGGCCGCGCCAGTTCCGCGCTCGTCGACCACCTCAAGGTGAGCTACTACGGCAACGACACCCCGCTGACCCAGGTCGCCAACGTCGCCGTCACCGACGCGCGCACGCTCACGATCACCCCGTGGGAGAAGGGGATGGTCGGCGCGGTCGAGAAGGCGATCCTCGCCTCCGACCTCGGGCTGACCCCGAACACCGCCGGCACCGTCATCCGCATCAACCTCCCGGCCCTGACCGAGGAACGCCGCCGCGAGCTGGGCAAGCACGTCGCACACGAGGGCGAGAACGCCAAGGTCGCCGTGCGCAACGTGCGCCGCGATGCGATGCACCAGGTCAAGGAGCTGCTGAAGGAAAAGGAGATCACCGAGGACGAGGAATCGCGCGCCGGGGACGATATCCAGAAGATCACCGACAAGGCGATCAAGGACGTCGACGACGTGGTCAAGGCCAAGGAACAGGAATTGCTGGCGATCTGAACCTCGCCGACCGATCCTGTCCGATGACGCCACCCAGCCCCAGCCCCGCCTCGTCCGACGCAGCGGGCGATTCCGACCAGCGCAAGCCGCGCCACATCGCGATGGTGATGGACGGCAACGGCCGCTGGGCGCAGCGGCGCGGCCGCCCGCGCACCTTCGGCCATCG
Organism: Lysobacteraceae bacterium; assembly: GCA_036496805.1. Classification (GTDB taxonomy): domain Bacteria; phylum Pseudomonadota; class Gammaproteobacteria; order Xanthomonadales; family Xanthomonadaceae; genus SZAS-103. The sequence continues at coordinate 73,480 of DASXKN010000029.1, read as the reverse complement.
CGCCGGTGCGAAGACGGTGCGCCTGTGCGTGCGTTTCTGCCTGGAGCGGCACATCGGTTCGCTGACCTTGTTCGCCTTCTCCAGCGAGAACTGGAAGCGGCCCAAGGAAGAGGTCGGCTCGCTGATGAGCCTGTTCCTGCGCTCGCTCGACCGCGAGGTCGACGAACTGCACGGCCACGGCGTGCGCCTGCGCTTCATCGGCGAACGCGCCGACCTGTCGACCGCGATCCGCAAGCGCATGGACAATGCCGAGCACCGCACCGCCGGCAACACCTCGCTCAACCTGACCATCGCGATCAGTTACGGCGGTCGCTGGGACATCGTGCAGGCCTGTCGCCGGCTCGCTCGCGACGCGGCCGACGGCAGGCTCGATCCGGCCGCGATCGAGGAAGCGACTTTCGGCGCGCAGCTTGGCCTGGCCGAACTGCCGGAGCCCGACCTGTTCATCCGCACCGGCGGCGATCGCCGCATCAGCAATTTCCTGCTCTGGCAGATGGCCTATACCGAGCTCTGGTTCACCGACATGCTGTGGCCCGATCTCGACGAGGTCGAGCTGCAACGCGCGCTCGCGGATTTCGCCGCGCGCGAGCGCCGCTTCGGGCTCACCAGCGCGCAACGCAACCGACAGGAAGCCGCCGGATGAACGTGCAGCGCGTAGCCAGCGCCCTCGTCATGGCGCCGACCGTCGTCGCGATGATGCTGTTCCTGCCCACGCCCTACGTGGCGGCGATCGCGGCTGCGCTGTTCCTCGGCGGCCTGTGGGAGTGGTCGCGGCTGGTCGGCATCCAGGGTCGCCCCTGGCGTGCGGCCTACCTGCTGGCGAACCTCGGGCTGATGACCGGCCTGCTCTGGGCTCGCGCCTTCCCTTCGTTGTTCAACCCGGTCGCGCTGGTCGGCGTCGTCTGGTGGCTGTTCGCCGTGCTCTGGCTGGTGTTCGCCGACTTCGGTCGCGGCGGCGGCTGGTGGTCGCGCGCGGTCAAGCTCGCGGCAGGAACGCTGGCGATCGTCCCGGCCTGGTGCGCCATCGTGCTGCTGCACTACGGCAGCTCCACCGCATCGCACGTCGATCCCAGGGGACCGCATTGGGCCCTCCTCGGCCTGGCAATGGTCTGGGCAGCCGACAGTTGCGCTTATTACTTCGGCAGCCACTGGGGCAAGCGCAAGCTCGCGCCGCAGATCAGCCCCGGCAAGACCTGGCTGGGGCTGTGGGGCGGCGTGGCCGGCGCGCTGGCGCTGGGGCTGGCCTGCGCGCCGTGGGTCGGCCTGAAAGGGACGCAATGGGTCCCGATGGCTGAACTCATCCTCGCGACGGTGGTCGCATCCGTGGTCGGCGACCTGTTCGAGAGCCTGATGAAGCGCCATTCCGGAATGAAGGATTCGGGCACCCTGATTCCCGGGCACGGCGGCGTGCTCGATCGCATCGACAGCCTGCTGGCGGCGCTGCCGGTGTTGTGGATCGCGAAAGGCTGGCTGGAACTTTGATCCCGATGCCGAAGAGCCACGCCCGCGGCGAGGTCCGGGGATGAAGCGGGTCGCCGTGCTCGGCGCGACCGGGTCGATCGGCGCTTCGGCGCTCGACGTGATCGCACGTCATCCGGACCGATTCACCGCTTCCGTGCTCAGTGCACACGCGCGGGTGGACGAGCTGATCGAGCTCTGCCGGCGTCATCGCCCGCGCCACGCGGTGATCGCGCAGGCCAGGCACTACGCCGCGTTGCGCGACGGCCTCGCGACCGCAGGGTTGGACACGCAACCGCACGCGGGCGCCGAGGCACTGGCCGCACTCGCCGGCAGCGGGGACTGCGACACCGTGATCGCGGCGATCGTCGGCGCGGCCGGGATGGACTCCACGCTCGCAGCCGCGCGCGCCGGCAAGCGCCTGCTTCTGGCGAACAAGGAGTCGGTGGTGCTGGCCGGCGACCTGCTGATGCGCGCCTGCCGCGAGCATGGCGCCGAAGTGATCCCGATCGACAGCGAGCACAACGCCATCTTCCAGTGCCTGCATGGATCGGGGGCCGATCCCGGGCGCGTGAGCCGGCTTGTGCTGACCGCATCCGGCGGCCCCTTCCTGAACCGCAGCCGTGCCGAACTGGCCGCCGCGACTGCCGATCAGGCCTGCGATCATCCAAACTGGAAGATGGGACGCAAGATTTCGGTCGATTCGGCGACGTTGATGAACAAGGGTCTGGAGGTCATCGAAGCGCACTGGTTGTTCGGCATGCCTGCCGAGCGCATCGACGTGCTCGTGCACCCGCAGAGCATCGTCCATTCGATGGTCGAGCACGTCGACGGTTCGGTGATCGCGCAGATGGGCCGGCCCGACATGCGCACGACCCTCGCCTGCGGGCTGGCCTGGCCCGAGCGCGTCGCCTCGGGCGTCGAAGCGCCGGATCTCGGCCGGATCGGATCGCTGACCTTCCAGGCCCCGGATCGCGCCACTTTCGCCTGCCTCGACCTCGCCTACGACGCGCTCAGAACTGGTGGCACCGCCGGCGCGACACTCAACGCGGCCAACGAGGTCGCGGTGGCCGCCTTCCTCGAGGGAAAAATCGGCTTCCTCGACATCCCGGCGGTGATCGAAGGCACCCTCGGGGCGGCCGACCACCAACCCGCCGGGAGCATCGAGGTGCTGCTGGCGGCCGACGCAGCAGCGCGGCGAGATGCGGCCCAGCGCGTGGACCCGCACGCGGGGGCGCGCGCGTGACGACCGTCTTCGGCTCGATCTGGTGGCTGATCGTCAGTATCGGCATCCTGGTGACCTTCCACGAGTACGGGCATTTCTGCGTCGCGCGCTTCTTCGGCGTGCACGTGTTGCGCTTCTCGATCGGCTTCGGCAAGCCCCTGTTCACGCGGGTCGGCGCCGATGGCACCGAATACGTGGTCTCGGCGATTCCGCTGGGCGGCTACGTGAAGATGCTCGACGAGCGTGAATACGAGATCCCGCCGGAAGACCTGCATCGCGCCCACAACCGCAAGCCGGTGTGGCAGCGGATGGCGATCGCGGTGGCTGGGCCAGCCTTCAACTTCATGCTCAGCTTCGCGCTGCTGTGGGCGACCTTCATGGTGGGCCTGCCGGACTACCAGCCGATCGTCGGCCACGTCAGCGGACTGGCAGCGCAGGGCGGCTTCCAGCCTGGCGATCGCCTGCTGAGCATCGACGGCGAAAGGGTGGAGACCTGGACGGACGCATCGATACTGCTGGTGACCTCGGCGATGGACCGCAAGCCGGTCAAGGTCGAAGTCGCCCGCGAGGATGGTGGTCATGCCCTGCGCGCGCTGGCCATGCAGCAGCTTCCCGCCGGACTGGACGATTCCGACGCGGTGTACCAGTTGGGGTTGTCCGCGCAGCAATTCGAGGTGCCTGCCATCGTCGGTCAGATCTCTCCGGACGGCCCCACCAGGCTGCTGCAAACGGGCGACCGGATCCTCGCGGTCAACGGCATCGCGATCGCCTATTTTCGTGACCTCTCGGCGGTGGTGCGCCAGCAGGCCCGGGCGGACACACCCCTGCACCTGTCGATCCTGCGCGGTGCACGGCACCTCACTGTGGACGTCATCCCGAAACCGGGCGACCCGGGCGACGGCAGCCGGCGCCTGCTGATCGGCATCGGACCGCAGCCCGTCACGGCGGCGTTCGATGGTCTGCGCAAGTACGGCCCCATCGATTCGATCGCCGCCAGCGCCCTGGAAATGCGCCACCAGGCCATCGCCAACGTCGACATGCTCTGGCGGGTCTTCACCGAGGGCGCCACCAGCAGCCTGCACGGCGTGGTCAGCATCGCAGCCACGGCCAACGCAGCCGCCCAGATCGGCCCGGCCTGGTTCCTGTTCTTCCTGGCGATGCTGTCGCTGGGGCTGGGCCTGATCAACCTGCTGCCGATCCCGATCTTGGACGGCGGGCACCTCCTGTATTACCTTATAGAGCTTGTAAAAGGCCGCCCGCTCAGCGAACGCTCGCTGGCGGTGGGTCAGTTTGTCGGCCTCGTGCTGATTGGCGGGCTGATGAGCGTGGCGCTCTACAACGATCTGCTGCGCCACGCCTCCTGAAATTCCCTGACGACCCCAGATTCCCGCGGCGCACCCTCCGCGGCCAACCGGATGCACAGATGACGCGTATCGCAGCTCCCCGCCTGCTAGCCCTCGCCCTGACCGCCGCCCTCGCCTTCGCACCCGGTGCGAAAGCACAGGACTTCGAGCCGTTCCGGGTGGCCGACATCCGCATCGAGGGACTGCAACGCATCGCGCCGGGCACGGTGTTCACCTATCTGCCGGTCGAGAAGGGCGATACCATCGACCGCTCCGCCGCCTCCAACGCGATCCGCGCCCTGTTCAAGACCGGTTTCTTCAACGACGTCGAACTCGACCGTCAGGGCGACATCCTGGTGGTGAAGGTGACCGAGCGTCCCGCCCTCAACAAGCTGACGATCACCGGCAACAAGGAAATCAAGACCGAGGACCTGGAAAAAGGCCTCAAGCAGATCGGCCTGGCCGAGGGCGAGACCTTCGACCGCCTGAGCCTGGATCGCGTGACCCAGGAACTCAATCGCCAGTACAACGATCGCGGCAAGTACAGCGTGTCGATCACCCCGACCGTGTCGACCCTCGACCGCAACCGCGTCGACGTGACGATCACCATCGTCGAGGGCAAGCCGGCGAAGATCCGCAACCTCAACATCGTCGGCAACCAGAGCTATACCGACAAGCAACTGCGCGACAACTGGGAGTCGGGGGTTGGCAACTGGCTGTCCTGGTACACCAAGAACGACCAGTACTCGCGCGAGAAACTGTCGGGCGACCTGGAGAAGCTCAACTCCTACTACCTCGATCGCGGCTACATCGACTTCAGCATCGATTCCACCCAGGTCGAGATCACCCCGGACCGGCGCGACATGTTCGTCACCGCGAACATCACCGAGGGACAGGTGTACAAGGTTTCGAGCGTGAAGGTCTCCGGCGACACCGTCATCGCCCAGGCCGACATGGAGAAGATGGTCTCGATCAAGCAGGGCGAGGTCTTCTCGCGGCGCAAGCTGCAGGACACCGTCGACCGCATGACCCTGGTGCTCAGCAACATCGGCTACGCCTTCGCGAAGGTCAACCCGATACCGAGCGTCGAAAAGGACGCGCGCCTGGTCGGCATCGACTTCCACGTCAACCCGGGCCCGCGCGTATCGGTCCGGCGCATCGTGTTCAAGGGCAACACCCGCACCGCCGACAATGTGCTGCGCCGCGAGATGCGCCAGTTCGAGGGCAGCTGGTTCTCGCAGGCGGCAGTGGACCGTTCGCGCGTGCGCCTGCAGCGCCTGGGTTACTTCGACTCGGTCGACGTCGACACGCCCGCCGTGCCCGGCACGAACGACCAGGTCGACGTGGTGGTCTCGGTGAAGGAGCGCACCTCGGGCCAGTTCCAGTTCGGCCTGGGCTATTCGCAGCTGGAAGGGCTGATCACCACCGTCTCGCTCGACGAGAACAACTTCCTCGGCGCGGGCAACCACTTCGGCATCGCGGTGTCGGACAGCATTTTCCAGAAATCGATCAACTTCAACTACACCAACCCGTACTTCACCAGCAGCGGCATCTCGGTGGGTTACAACCTGTTCTACACCCAGTTCGACAACTCGAACTTCAACACCGCGCAGTATTCGAGCGACTCGCACGGCATCTCGGTGACCTTCGGCGTGCCGATCACCGAGACCGATACCATCGGGCTCTCGCTCGGCGCGAAGTCGGAGAAGATCGAGACGCTGTTCGGCCTGACCCCGCAGGTGATCATCGACTACCTGACCGCCGTCGATCATTTCACCTTCAAGAACTGGAACGCCGAACTGTCCTGGGCGAAGGACTCGCGCAACAACTTCTTCGCGCCGACCGCGGGCACCTACCAGCGCTTCGGCGCCTTCGTCACCCTGCCCGGCTCGACCCAGGAGTACTACAAGCTCTCCTACACCTTCGAGCACTACTGGCCGATCCGTCCGTGGCTGGTGCTCAGGACCGCGGCGAACATCGGTTACGGCGGCGGCTACGGCAACGCCCACGGCCTCGGCCTTCCGTTCTTCGAGAACTTCTACGCCGGCGGCGTGACCTCGATCCGCGGCTTCCGCGACAACACGATCGGCCCGATCGTCTTCGCACCGCTCTCGAACATTCCGCAGCCGCTGGGCGGCGCGCTCAAGACCACCGGATCGTTCGAGACCTTCTTCCCGAAGCTGATGAACAGCGATTCGGCGCGCATCTCGACCTTCATCGACTTCGGCAACGTCTACGCCAAGCCGGGCGATTTCGAGTTCCGCTCGTTCCGCGCCTCCTACGGCATCGCGCTGCAGTGGCGTGCGCCGATCGGACCGATCGTCATCAGCTACGCCCAGCCGTTCCTGTCCGACCGCATCGACCAGCCCGAACACCTGCAGTTCACCTTCGGCAGCAGCTTCTGAGGCGGGCCGCACGACGGGCGCGACAGCCATGGCGACTTCCGCGTACACCCTGGCCCAGCTCGCCGAACGTTTCGGCCTGGGCCTGCGCGGCGACGGCGGCACGCCCATCCGCGGAGTGGCGACCCTGGCCCGCGCCGGCGCGGGCGACCTGGCCTTCCTGGCCAACCCGCGCTACCGCAGCGAGCTGACCGGCACCGGGGCGAGCGCGGTGGTGCTGCGCGCTGCCGATGCCGACGCCGCGCCGTCGGCCTGCCTGGTCGCGGTCGATCCCTACGTCGCCTTCGCGAAGATCTCGGCGCTGTTCGATCCGCGCCAGCCGGCTTCGGCCGGCATCCATCCCGGTGCTTCGATCGATCCGTCGGCGCGCATCGATGCGACCGCTCACGTCGGCGCCTTCGTCAGCATCGGCGCACGCTGCGTGGTCGAAGCCGGCGCCGTGATCGGACCCGGTTGCGTGATCGGCGCCGATTGCGTGGTCGGCGCCGGCAGCGAGCTGGTCGCGCGCGTCACCCTGGTTACGCGGGTGCGGCTCGGCCAGCGGGTGCTGATCCATCCCGGCGCCGTGCTCGGCGCCGACGGCTTCGGCCTGGCGAAGGACGCTGGCCGCTGGATCAAGGTGCCGCAGCTCGGCGGTGTCGTCGTCGGCGACGACTGCGAGATCGGCGCCAACACCACCATCGACCGCGGCGCGCTCGACGACACGGTACTGGAAGACGATGTCCGCCTCGACAACCAGATCCAGATCGGCCACAACGTCCGGATCGGCGCGCATACCGCGATGGCCGGCTGCGTCGGCGTCGCCGGTTCGACGAGGATCGGTCGCAACTGCCTGATCGCCGGTGCCGCCGGCATCAACGGCCACATCGAGATCTGCGACAACGTGGTCGTGCATGCGGCCGGCGTCGTGCTCAATTCCATCACCGAGCCGGGCGAATACTCGTCCGGCACCCTCCTCCAGGACCACCGCAGCTGGCGTCGCAACGCGGCGCGCTTCAAGCATCTGGACGAGCTTGCGCGTAAGCTGGGCGCGCTCGCCAAGGACCCGAACCCATGACCGAAGCGTCACCGCCGCAGACCTGCGACATCGAGGCGATCATGGCGATGCTCCCGCATCGCTACCCGTTCCTGATGGTGGACCGCGTGCTCGGCTACGAGACCGGCAAGTCGCTGCGCGCGATCAAGAACGTGACGGTCAACGAGCCCTTCTTCCAGGGCCATTTCCCCGGCCACCCGGTGATGCCCGGCGTGATGATCATCGAGGCGATGGCGCAGTCGGCCGGCCTGCTCGTGCAGCTGTCCGCGCCGCCGCGCGCCGAAGGCGACCCACAGCCGATCTTCTACCTGGTCAAGGTGGACAAGGCGCGCTTCAACCGCATCGTCGTGCCGGGCGACCAGCTCGTGTTCGAGGTCGAGCTGCTGCGCACGTTGCGCAACATGGGCCTGTACGCCTGCCGCGCAATGGTCGACGGCACCGAGGTCGCGAGCGCCGAAATGCTCTGCGCGCGCAAGATCTGAGAATGGGCCTGGGCATCCATCCCACCGCCGTCATCGATCCCGCCGCGCGCATCGGCGCAGGCGTCACGATCGGCCCGTACAGCGTGATCGGTGCGGATGTGGAGATCGGCGAAGGCTGTTCGATCGCAAGCCACGTCACCATCGACGGCCCGACCCGCATCGGCCGCGACAACCGCATCCACGCCCATGCCGCGATCGGCGGCGATCCGCAGGACAAGAAGTACGGCGGCGAGCGCAGCGAGCTGGTCGTCGGCGACCGCAACGCCATCCGCGAATTCGCCACCATCAACCGCGGCACCGGCGATGGCGGCGGCACGACCCGGATCGGCGACGACAACTGGATCATGGCCTACGTGCACATCGCCCATGACTGCACGGTCGGCGACAACACCGTGTTCGCCAACAACGCCACCCTCGCTGGCCATGTCGAGGTCGGCGACTTCGTCATCCTCGGCGGCTTCTCGGGCATCCACCAGTTCTGCAAGATCGGCGACTACGCCTTCATCGGCATGGGCAGCCTGATCAATGCCGACGTGCCGCCGTTCGTGATGGTCGCCGGCAGCTACGCCAAGCCGCGCGGCATCAACTCCGAAGGCCTGCGCCGCCACGGTTTCGATGCCGAGCGCATCGCCGCGATCAAGCGCGCCTACCGCGCCCTGTACGTCGCCGGCGGCACCCTCGCCGAAGCGCGCGCGCGACTGACCGAGCAGTCCGGGCACGACATCGACGTGCGCCAGATGCTCGACTTCATCGACCGCAGCGAACGATCCCTGCTGCGCTGATGGCCGCGTCGCCGCCGCGCTTCGCCCTGGTAGCGGGAGAAGCCTCGGGCGACCAGCTCGGCGCCGGGCTGATTGCCGAACTGAAACGCCGTCATCCCGATGCGCTGTTCGCCGGCGTCGGCGGCGCCGGCATGCGCACGGCCGGCCTCGACGCCTGGCGCGACTGCAGCGAGCTGGCGGTGATGGGGCTCGCGGAAGTCGCCCGCCACCTGCCGCGACTGCTGAAGCTCCGACGCACGTTGCGCCAGCGCCTGCTCGGCTGGAAACCCGACGTCTTCATCGGCATCGACGCGCCCGACTTCAACCTCGGCCTCGAGCGCGCGCTGAAGCAGAACGGCATCCGCACGGTGCACTACGTGAGCCCGTCGGTGTGGGCATGGCGTGAAAAGCGCGCCGCGAAGATCGGCCGCAGCGCCGATCGTGTGCTCTGCCTGTTCCCGATGGAGCCGGCGATCTACGCGCGCCACGGCGTCGACGCACGCTACGTCGGCCATCCGCTCGCCGACACGTTCGCGATGGAACCCGACCGCGACGGCGCCCGCGCAGCGCTCGCGTTGCCAGCGCAGGGAACGCTCGTCGCCGTGCTGCCAGGCAGCCGACACAGCGAAATTTCCAGGCTCGGGATCGATTTCCTGCGCGCCTGCGCGCTGCTGCTCGCCGAACGCCCGAAGCTGCGCTTCGTCGCGCCGATGGCCAATGCGGGATGCCGTGAACTGTTCGCAAGGCAACTCGCGCGCGTGAGCGCCGAACCGAACGCGGTCGCGCTGCGCGAAGCAATGCACCTGGTCGACGGCCGCGCGCACGAAGCGCTGATTGCCTGCGACGTCGCCCTGCTTGCCTCGGGCACGGCAGCATTGGAAGCGATGCTCGCCAAGCGCCCGATGGTGGTGGCGTACCGCGTGGCACGCACCACCCAGGCGATCGTGCGTGGCTTCGGGATGCTCAGGATCGGCCGTTACAGCCTTCCAAACGTGCTGCACGCAGCGGTCCCCATGTCCCACGCGTCGCAAATGCAACATCCCCGGCTCGCAGGCGAAGCGCTGGTGCCCGAGCTGATGCAGGGCGACTGCAAGCCGCCCGCGCTGCGCGACGCGTTGCTGGCGTGGCTCGACGATCCAGCACGGGTGGAAACCGCCGTCGCGCGCTTCCGCGAGCTGCACGCGCAACTGCATCGCGACGCATCGAAGCTCGCCGCCGACGCCATCGAGGAACTGCTCGCGGGGGCACGCTGATGCGGCTGCCGCGCATCGCAGGGCGCATCATCGCCGGCGTCGACGAAGCCGGCCGCGGCCCGCTCGCCGGACCGGTGGTGGTCGCCGCGGTGATCCTCGATCCGAAACGCCGCATCCGCGGACTGGGCGACTCGAAGGCGCTGAGCGCAACGCGACGCGAGGAGCTGGAAGCAGCGATCCTCGCCAAGGCACTCGCGCACGCAGTGGTGACGATCGACGCGGCCACGATCGACCGCCTCAATATCTTCCAGGCGACGATGGAAGGCATGCGCCGCGCGCTCGCGGCGCTGCACGTCGTCCCCGAACTGGCGCTGGTCGACGGCAATCGCCTGCCCGCCCACCTGTGCTGCCCGGCCGAGGCGATCGTCGCCGGCGATGCCAGGGTGAAGGCCATCGGCGCGGCTTCGATCCTCGCCAAGGTCCATCGCGACCGCCTGATGTGCGCATTCGACGCCGAGCACCCCGGCTACGGCTTCGCCGTGCACAAGGGCTATCCGACGCCCGAGCACCTGGCCGCGCTGCGCGAGCGCGGGCCCTGCCCGATCCACCGCCGCAGCTTCGCTCCGGTGCTGGCGGCGCTGCACGCCAACGCCGAGTTCGACTTCGGCCTGTCAAGCCTTGTCGCGTCTGCTCCGCCGGCCTAACCTGCGGTGACAGCAAGGCTCCCCGCATGACCCCGCGCTTCATCCACCTGCACGTGCACAGCGAGTATTCGCTGCGCGACTCGACGGCCCGCCTGCCGGAAAAGCCCGAGTACGGCGATCCGAAGAAGGCCGCGCGCCCGAACCTCGTCAGCCGCGCGGTCGAACTGAAGCTGCCGGCGCTCGCGCTCACCGACCTGTCCAACTTCTTCGGCCTGGTGAAGTTCTATCGCGCCGCCGAGAAGATGGGCATCAAGCCGATCGCCGGCGCCGACGTGCTCGTGGCCGAGGGCAACGACGTGGCGCGCCTGACCCTGCTGTGCCAGAACCGCAGCGGCTACCTCGGCCTGTCGCGCCTGCTCTCGCGCGCCTACCTCGAAGGCCACCACGGCGACCACGTGGCGATCCGGCCGGAATGGCTGCATCGCGAGAGCGCCGGGCTGATCGTGCTGGCCGGCCGCGACAGCCACGCCGGGCGACTGGCCTGCGAAGGCCACGTCGACGCGGCCGAGCATGCGCTCGCCGAACTGCAGCGGCATTTCGACGACCGCCTCTACCTCGAACTCACGCGCACCGGCCGCAAGCGCGAGGACGCATTCAACACCGCCGCGCTCGAACTCGCCGGCCGCCGCGACCTGCCGCTGCTCGCGAGCAACGAGGTCTGCTTCCTCGAGCGCGACGACTTCGAGGCGCACGAGGCGCGCGTGTGCATCGCCACCGGCCACGTCCTCAACGACCCGCGCCGCCCGCACGACTACGCGGCCGAGCAGTTCCTCAAGTCCGAGGAACAGATGTGCGAGCTGTTCGCCGACCTGCCCGAGGCGCTGGAGAACAGCGTCGAGCTGGCGAAACGCTGCAACATCGAACTGGAATTCGGCAAGAACTACCTGCCCGCCTTCCCGGTGCCATCCGACCAGACCGTCGATTCGTGGCTGCGCAAGCAGAGCCACGACGGCCTGGTCGAGCGCCTCGCCAAGCATCCGCCGCGCGAAGGTCTCGTCGCGTCCGACTACGCGCATCGCCTCGACATCGAGCTTGGCGTGATCGTGGAGATGGACTTCGCCGGCTACTTCCTGATCGTCGCCGACTTCATCAACTGGGCCAAGCGCAACGACATCCCGGTCGGCCCCGGGCGCGGCTCGGGCGCCGGCTCGCTGGTCGCCTACGCGCTGGGCATCACCGACCTCGATCCACTGGCCTACGACCTGCTGTTCGAACGCTTCCTCAATCCCGAGCGAGTGTCGATGCCGGACTTCGACATCGACTTCTGCATGGAGGGCCGCGACGAGGTCATCGAGTACGTCGCGCGCAAGTACGGCCACGATCGCGTCAGCCAGATCATCACCTACGGCACGATGGCCGCGAAGGCGGTGTTGCGCGACGCCGGGCGCGTGCTCGGCATGCCGCACGGCCAGGTCGACCGGATCGCCAAGATGATCCCGCTGCGGCCCGCCGATCCGCTCTCGCTCGACGACGCGCTCGGACGCAGCGAGGCCGCGAAGAAGGACAGCGGCCGCATCGTCGCCGAGTTCAGGGAAACCTACGAGACCGACGAGGACATCCGCGACCTCGTCGACCTCGCGGTGAAGATCGAGGACCTCGTGCGCAACGCCGGCAAGCACGCCGGCGGCGTGGTGATCGCGCCGAGCCCGCTCACCGACTTCGCGCCGCTGTACGCTGATGCACAGGGATGTGCGAATGCCGCGGGAGGCAGGACGCCGGGAGCGGCCGAACAGGGCGGCAAGGGCGCGGTGACGCAGTTCGACAAGGACGACATCGAGGCCGTGGGCCTGGTGAAGTTCGACTTCCTCGGCCTGCGCACGCTCACGATCATCGACTGGGCGGTGAAGGCCATCAATGTCGTCCGCGCGAAGGCCGGCGAGTCGTCGCTGGACATCTCGCAGTTGCCGCTCGACGACCCCGAGGTGTACGCACTGTTCCGCGAGGCGCGCACGATCGCGATCTTCCAGTTTGAAAGTCGCGGCATGCAGCAGTTGCTGCGCGAAGCGAAACCGGACCGCTTCGGCGACCTGATCGCGCTCAACGCGCTGTTCCGTCCCGGCCCGATGGAACTGATCCCGACCTTCTGCGCGCGCAAGCACGGACGCGAGCCGATCGAATATCCCGACGCACGCGTCGAGGCCGTCCTGCGCGAGACCTACGGCATCATGGTCTACCAGGAACAGGTCATGCAGATGGCGCAGATCGTCGGCGGCTACTCGCTTGGCGGCGCCGACCTTCTGCGCCGCGCGATGGGCAAGAAGATCGCCGCCGAGATGGCGAAGCATCGCGTGATCTTCCGCGAGGGCGCGGCGAAGAACGGCCTCGGCGAACGCAAGGCCGACGAAATCTTCGACCTGATGGAGAAGTTCGCCGGCTACGGCTTCAACAAGTCGCACGCGGCCGCGTACTCGCTCGTCGCCTACCAGACGGCCTGGCTGAAGACGCACTACCCGGCCGAGTTCATGGCCGCGACACTGTCGGCCGACATGGACAGCACCGACAAGCTCGTCGGCCTGCTGCAGGACGCGCGCGCGATCGGGCTGACCGTCCTGCCGCCGGACGTGAACGCTTCGCAGTACCGCTTCCAGCCGCTGCCCGGCAAGACGATCCGTTACGGCCTCGGCGCCGTGAAGGGCGTCGGCCAGGGCGCGTGCGAAGCGATCGTGCGTGAGCGCGGGCGCGGCGGCGTCTACACCGACCTGCTCGATTTCTGCCATCGCGTCGATGCGGCGAAGATGAATCGGCGCACGCTCGAGGCGCTGATCAACGCCGGCGCGATGGATGCGCTGGCGAAGAACCGGCCGACCCTGCTGCTGCAATTGCCCGAGGCTCTGAAGGCCGCCGAACAACTCGTGCGCGAACGCGAGGCCGGACAGGTGTCGCTGTTCGGCGATGTGGTGCAGGCGGCCTCGTCGATGTCGTCGCGGATCGTCCTGCCCGAAGCGCACGAAGCGCCGCTGGAGCAGAAACTCGCCGGCGAATATGCCACGCTCGGCCATTACCTCTCTGGCCATCCGCTCGATCCGCATCGCGCCGAACTGTCCTCGCTGACCAACGGCGGCACGCTCGCCGACCTCGACCGTCTCTGGCGCGCGGGACGCGACCGTCGCGGCGAAGCGCAGGTCGTGCTCGCCGGCATCGTCGGCCTCGTGCGTCGTCGCGGCGACAGCCAGGCTTTCGCGCAGTTCGAGGATGGCTTTGGCCAAATCGAGGTCGCTTTCTTCCGCGAAGCGTTTGCCGATTACGCCGCCCTGCTCGGCCGTGGCCGCATCCTGCTGATCGAGGGCGGCCTGCGCGAGGACGAATACAGCGGCGGCTTCTCCCTGCGCGCCAGCCGCGTCTGGGATTACCAGCAGCTCTGCGCGCAGCAGGCGCGACGGCTGTCGTTCGCGGCCGACCTGCGCGATCCGGGCCTGCTCGAACGCGTCGAGCAGATGCTGGCGGCGTATCGCCCCGGCGGCACCGCCTTGCGCCTGCGCCTGCGCACGCCCACCGCGAGCGGCACGATCGACCTCAACGGCACCCAGTCGGTGCGTGTGGAGCCGCAACTACTCGGCAAGCTGCGGGCACTGCCGGGGGTGAGCGAGGTGGCGGTGCAGTTGCAGAAGCCATGGAATGGCCAGCCGTAGCAGTCGGCCCGTTCGCACCAATACCTGGCCGCGGTTTCCAGTGGCGTGGCCGGAAGAAAGGTTTCCTGCATGGATTGACATGCCTGGCGTGCGACCCCGACGATGAACCATCGCAAGATCAGGATATGCCGTGTCTTACTCCCCTGCCGATCTTGCCCAGCGTTTCGCGGCCCTCGACGACGACGTGCTGTTGGAGCACCTGCGCAACGGCGGGTTGACGCCCGAAGCGCTTGAGGTCTTACACGAGGAAATCGCGCGTCGCGGCTTGCCTGTTCCGGATCGGGAAGACGAGTCTCCTGCGGCAACGCCGGAAGATCTCGGCAATCTGTACATCCTCACCCGTGCGTTCGATCCTACCGAAGCCCATCTGCTGCGCGGGCTGCTTGAGTCTGAAGGCATTCCTGCCTTCGTGGCTGACGGAAACATCGTGCAGAACAACCAGTTCCTCACGATCGCCGTGGGTTTCGTGCGCGTGCTCGTGCCCGAATCGCGATTCGAGGAAGCCCTCGCGTTGCTGAAACGGTTTCGTGCCGGAGAATTCGCCCTATCCGAAGACGTCGATGTCGGCGAGGCGGAGCCGGAGGGCAGCTGACTGTCGATCCGTTGCCCGGCAACGCGCGGATGACCATGGGTGGTAGCAGGACACTACCCCCGCAGCAGCTCCAGCATCACCGCCATCCGCGCGGCCACGCCGTTCGACACTTGCTTGAGGATCAGCGAATGCAGGCCGTCGGCGACGGCATCGCTGATTTCGACACCGCGGTTCATCGGGCCCGGGTGCAGCACGACGGCGTCGGGTTTCGCGCGCGCGAGGCGGCGCTCGTCGAGGCCGTAGTCGTGGAAGTACTGTTCCAGCGACGGCACGAGACCCTCGACCATGCGCTCGCGCTGCAGGCGCAACATCATCAGCGCGTCGACGCCGTCGAGCATCGCGTCGAGGTCGTGACCCACCGCGCAGCCCTGCAGTTCGTGCGCATCGGGCAGCAGGCTCTGCGGCCCGCAGACGCGGATGTCGCGGCAGCCGAGCGTGCGCAGCGCGGCGATGTCCGAGCGCGCAACGCGCGAATGGCGGACGTCGCCGACGATCAGCGCTGTGAGCTTGCCGAAATCGTCGCCCTTGGCCTGGCGCAGGGTCAGCATGTCCAGCAGGCCCTGGGTGGGATGCTGGTGGCGGCCGTCGCCGGCGTTGATGAGGTGCGTATCCGGCTTCGCCTGCGCAGCCAGGGCGGCGACAGCGCCGTTCTCGCTCGCGCGCACGACGAAGCAGTCCACGCCCATCGCTTCGAGGTTGCGCAGGGTGTCGAGGTGGGTTTCGCCCTTGCCCGAGGAGGAAGTCGACACGTCGAAGCTGAGCACGTCGGCGCCGAGGCGCGTGGCGGCGAAATGGAAGGCGCTGCGCGTGCGCGTGGACGGTTCGAAGAACAGGTTGCAGACCGTGCGTCCGGCAAGGCGTGCGCGCAACGCGATGCCGCCCAGCGCGTCGGGACGCAACGCCTGCGCGGCGTCGAGCAGGCGCTCGAGCGCGACGCGCGGCAGGCCTTCGAGGCTGAGCAGGTGGCGCAGGGTGCCGTCGGCACGCAACTGGGGATCGGAATGCGCAGGTTCGGTCATGGTGTGTTCGTGGAATCGGAAATGTGTGCCAGTTTCGCTTCGGGTTCGTCGGCGACGACGCGGTCGGCATCGTCGGGCGCGCCGAGCCAGCGTTCGAGGATGATCGCGGCGGCGACGGCGTCGAGGTTCTTCGCTTCGCCACGTTTGCGCGCGCCGGCAGCACGACCCTGGGCGAAGCGCGCGGCCGCGTCGAGCGAGCTCATGCGCTCGTCGACCATCCACACCGCGACCGCGTAGCGTTTCGCGGCGTCGCGCGCGAAGCGCTGCGCGCGCTGGCGCGAGGGCTGGGTGAGGTCCGATTGGCGGCCGTCGTCGCCGAGGCTGCGCGGGTCGCCGACCACCAGCACTTCGGGCCGCCATTCGCGCACGAGGCGGTCGACCGCGGCCCAGTCGGCGACTTCGTCGCGCATGTCCACCACGGCGAGGTCGCGCGCGGTGCCGGAGAAGCCATTGCCGACCGCAACGCCGATCCGCCGGGCGCCGACGTCGAAGCCGAGCGCCGTGGCGACCGTCATGCGTGCCCGACGTAGCCGGGGAATTGCCCCAGGTCGATGCCGAGCCGGCGCGCGGCGGCCTGCCAGCGCTGTTCCAGCGGCGTCTCGAAGACGATCCCCTGGTCGGCCGGCACGGTGAGCCAGGCGTTGTCGGCCAGTTCCTGTTCGAGCTGGCCCGCGCCCCAGCTCGCGTAACCGAGCGCGACCAGGTGCCGGCGCGGGCCTTCGCCGCGCGCCATCGCGGCGAGGATCTCGCGCGAGGTCGTCACCGCAAGACCCGGCGCAACGCGCATGGTCGAAGGCCATTCGTCGCCGCCATCGTGGAGGACGAAGCCGCGGTCGGGGAGCACCGGGCCGCCTACCATCACGGTGTCCTCGGCAATGCCCGGCATTTCGGCCGTGATCTCCATCTGCTCGAGCACGTCGCCCAGCCGGTAGTCCGAAGGCCGGTTGATCAGCAGGCCCATCGCGCCGTGCTCGGTGTGCTCGCACAGCAGGGTGACGCCCCGCGCAAAGTGCGGGTCGTCCATCGCCGGCACGGCGATCAGGAAGTGGTTGACGAGATAGTCCCTGGCAGGGATGGCGCGCTGCATGGCGCCATTCTACCGCGCCGGCCAGCCTGCCCGAAGGCGGCCTTCCGGACGGCTACCGCTGGCGGACGGGCGCGCACCTGCCTAACCTAGTGCAACCGCCGTCGGTCCTCGCCGGCGCGGCGCAGGGGGTTGCGAATGCCGGGAATCCGCGAACGCATAGGCCGCCGTCTGGCCGGCTATCTCTCCGCACCGATCGACCGGGTGCGCAACCCGTCGACGTCGCTGCCGTCGCTGGTCGCCACCACGATCCGCAAGGGCGACGTGCTGCTGGTCGACGGCAACAGCCGGTTCTCAGTCGCGATCCGCTACCTCACCCAGTCCACCTGGTCGCACGCGGCGCTGTGCGTGTCGGAGGAAACCGACGCATCCGGCCAGCCATCGCCGCAACTGCTCGAAGCCGATGTCGTCCAGGGCGTGCAGATCGTGCCGCTGGTCAAGTACGCCGAATTCCACACCCGCATCTGCCGCCCGGTCGGCCTGAGCGCCTCCGAGATCGAAGCGGTGATCGCCTTCGCCCAGGGCCGCATGGGCCACCAGTACGACATGAAGAATGTGCTCGACCTGATGCGCTACCTGGTGCGCACGCCGCCGCTGCCCGACCGCATCAAGCGCCGCGTGCTGGCTCTCGGCAGCGGCGATCCCACGCGTGCGATCTGCTCGAGCCTGATCGCGCAGGCCTACCAGTCGGTGCACTACCCGATCCTTCCGCAGATCGTGCTCGACAACGAGGAAGACACCTCGCACAAGCGCCGCGAGCTGCTGTCGATCCGCCACCACAGCCTGTTCGCGCCGCGCGACTTCGACGTCTCGCCCTATTTCCGGATCGTCAAGCCGACGATCGAGTCCGGCTTCGATCCCCACCAGGTGGCGTGGGCGATGGGCCAGGACGTGCAGTTGCAGTGAACGCCAGCCACCGACGGGCCGCCGCGGAATGCGCGAAAATGGCGGCATCGCGATGGACTAGGATGTGAGCCGTCATGGAGAAGCCCGTGGACGCCACCGACCTGCTGCGCTCCATCCCCCTGTTCGAGGGACTCAAGGAGGACGACCTCGTCGCGCTGTCGGCGGCCCTGGTGCCGCGCGAGTTCCGTTCCGGCGTGCTGATCTTCGCGCAGGGCGACGAGGGCGACTCGATGTACATCGTCGAGAGCGGCGACGTGAACATCCACCTGCCCGGCGAGGCTTCACGCAGGATCTCGCTCAAGGACATCTCGCGCGGCGAATTCTTCGGCGAGCTGGCGCTGTTCGACGACAAGCCGCGCAGCGCGAGCGCGCAGGCAACCAGCCCGACCGTGCTGATGGAATTGCAGCGCGAGACCCTGGAGAACTACCTCGACCGCCGTCCGCGCGCGGCGATGGCGATCCTGCGGACGATGAGCGAACGACTGCGCGAGACCAACTCCCTGCTGTCCGAGCGCGCCGCGAAGAACGTCGACGAGGAATTCGACAAGAACCTGTCGTGGAGCGACCGCCTCGCCGATGCGGTGGCCGAACTCAACGGCAGCTGGAAGTTCATCATCTTCCTGTTCGTGCTGATCGCGCTGTGGTGCCTGGGCAATTCGAGCGTGCTCATGGGCTCGCCGCCCGATCCCTACCCGTACACGTTCTTCAACCTGCTGCTGGGCATCCTCGTCAGCCTGCAGGGACCGCTGATCGTGATGAGCCAGAACCGCCAGGGCCTGAAGGATCGCGCGCGCGCGGACACCGACTTCAAGGTCAACCTCAAGAACGAGGTCAACATCGAGACCCTGCTGCGCGAGATGAGCGAGTTCCGCAACGAGATGGACGACCGCCTCGACCGCGTCGACCAGGCGATCAAGCGCGACTGATCCATCCGAACCACGGCGGCGCCGGCTTTCCGTCGTCGTGCAACGAATGCAGGCTACTGTGGGGGATGCCGCGTCCACACGCCTCGCCGCGAGGTTTGTCGGATGCCGGCAGCCTTTCTATACTCGGGCTTCGCCCCGCAGGAGACTGGACATGAGCAAGACATCCTCCGCCGTCCTCAAGCAACTCAACCTGCTGCTCGAAATCGAGCTCTCCGGCGTGGCCCGCTACCTGCATTACAGCTTCATGATCATGGGTCCGAACCGCATCCCGATCACCAAGTGGTTCCGCGACCAGGCCACCGAGGCGATGGACCACGGCGTGCTGGTCGGCGAGAAGGTCAGCGCCTACGGCGGCCATCCCAGCGTGAAGGTCCGGCAGGTGCCCGAGAACGACCAGCACGACATCAAGACCATCCTGATGGAAAGCCTGAACTTCGAACGCGAGGCGCTGGACGAGTACCACAAGCTGCTCAAGCTCGCCGGCGACGACGTGTCGCTGGAGGAACTGGCGCGCAAGCAGATCGTCACCGAGACCGCGCACATCGAGGAAGTCGAGAAGATGCTGCGCGGGATGAAGTAGGCCGCGCTATTTCGATCGCTGCTCGAACGTCCCGTACGGCGCCAGTTGCGGCAGCACGGAGGCATCGCCGACCACGACGATCGACTGCTCCTTCGGCGCGAAGTACTTCCGCGCCGCCGTCTGCACCTGGATCGCGGTGACCGCCTGCAGCTTCGGCACGTAGTCCGACAGCGCTTCCGGCGGCAGGCCGGCCAGCCACTGGTCGGCGAGCGCCGCGGCGACCTGCGCCTGCTGCTGGTTCATCAGCAGGTACGCGCCGGCGAGATAGTGCCGGGTCTGCGCGAGTTCGTCCTCCGGCACCGGCTGGTCGCCGAGCTGCCCGTATTCGCGCAGGAACTGCGCCACCGCCGCGCCGGTCACGGCATTGCGCACGTTCGCATAGGCGACCAGTGCGCCGCCCTCGCGCTCGACGCGCAGGGTGCTGCCCGCCCCGTAGGTGTAGCCCTTGTCCTCGCGCAGGTTGAGGTTGAGCCGACTGCGGAATCCGCCACCGAGCACGGCGTTGGCCATCAACAGCGGAAAATAATCAGGGGAATCGGCGGCGACCGCCGGCCGGCCGACACGGATCGCCGATTGCACGCTGCCATCGCGCCCGATGAACACGCGCGCCGGTGGCGCGGTCGCGGCCGCGGGACCGACCCCGACCGAAGGCTTCCCTTCCACAGCCCAGTCGCCGAATACCGCTTCGGCCATCCGGAACGCGCTATCGGGGGCAATCCGCCCGGTGATCACCAGCAGGGCTTCGTCAGGACGGAATCGCCGATCGTGTTCGGCCCGCAGCATGTCCGGCGTGATCGCCAGGATCGCCGCGGGTGTCGGCATCACCCGTCCGTACGGATGTCCGGGATAGACGAGCGGATTCATCGCGTGCCGCGCCTGCCAGTCCGGATCGGCCTGCGAGGCGGTCAGCGCCTGCAGGGCGTTGAGCTTGCCCTGGTCGACCTCATCCTGCGGGAAGCTCGGCTGCAGGGCGATGTCCGACAGCAGGGTGATCACCTTGGCTGCATTCGAGGCGAGGCCCGACATCGCGATGGTGATGCCGTCGAAACCCGCGTCGGCCTGCATGTCGCCGCCGTACGACTGCAGGTCCTGTGCGATGCGCAAGGCGTCTCGCGACCCGGCGCCTTCCTTGAGCATGTCGGCAAGCAGTGACGAGAACCCCGGCTGGAACGCCGGATCGTCGGCCAGGCCGCCGCGCACGGCGAGCACGAAATGCACCTTCGGCGGGCCGTCTCCGCGGGGCAGGACCCACACCTGCAGGCCGTTTGCGAGCTTGCGCTGTTCGATGTGGATCGGCGGCAGCGGTCGATCCTTGCCGTAGGGCGGGAGATCCCTGGGAAGCGGTTCCATGGCGTGCTTCTCCGGTTCGTGGGCCTGGGCCGCGACACCTGGCGATATCGCTGTCGATGTGGGTGGCCTGGACAGCGGTGCGGGCGCTGTTGCCGGTGCTGGCGGCGGCGTCTGTTCGCGCGTCTTCGGAGAGATCGTCGCCGTCGTGGGCGATGGAGCGACCGCGGCCTTGTTGGCAGGGCCCGCCGTCGCAGTCGCCGGCACGCCGTTCGGCTTCGATGACGAGAGCGGCTTCGATGGCGAGGGCGGCGTTGATGACGATGGTGCGGTCGATGGTGGCGACGGTGGCCCGTGCGCCATCGTTGTCGCAGCGCCAGCCGACGGGTTCGGGGGAAGCGACGCACGCATGGATGGCGCGGGCGGCGGGGAAGCAGCGGCTCCCGTCGTCTTCACTACCGGCGCCGTCGCAGCCGTCGCGTGCGCCGCTGGAGTAGTCGACGCGGGAGTCGTCACCGGAGCTTGTCCGGTCACCGGCGATGTCGCCGACGTCGATGGGGACACCGACGCTGGAGGTGTCACAGTCCCGGTTCCGGATGTGCCAGCCATCGGCAACGGATGGGCAGTCGCAGGCAGGACCGGTGTCGCAGCCGTTTTCGGTGGTGGCGCGATGCCCGGCGCCTGCACCGGACTCGTCGCGTGAAGAGGTGCTGCTGGCTGCGATTGCGGCGATGGTGGGGCGACGGCAGCCGGCTGCGATGCGGTCTTTTCGGTGATCGAACCACTCGGCGTGGTGGACGCCGCGGTCCTTGCGGGAGGTGAAGGCGAAATGCCGGGCGCGGTCGATGACGCTTGCGACGGTGCGGCGGCAGTTGGCGGGTTGTTTGCCGCAGTTGGCGCTGGCTTCGCGGCGCTCGTCGCTGCCGGGACCAGCGCCTGCTTCGCTGGCGCGGAGGCAGGCGCGGGCAAGGTAGCTGTCGCCGGAGGCTGCATCGTTGCCGCTTGCGGCTTCGATTCTTTCGGGTGATCGGGCGCGGCCTTGTCCGTTGCAGCTTTTGCTGTGGGCTTTACGACCGTATCGGCCGGGGCGGCCGCGCTGGCCGGCACGGGCGCATCGCTCGCCGGCGAAGCCGGCGCGGTCGCTTGCGGATCGGCGAGCGCCAGGGCCAGGAGCAGCGACGGCAACAAGAATGCCATCGTCACTGCTTACCGCTGGCGTCGCTCGCCTTCGATGCGGGCGAGGCAGCATCTGGTGGACCAGAGCCGGACTTCACCGGTTGCGGCGGGGGTACGGTAGCCGGGCTCGGTTGGACGGGCGCGGACTTTGCGGGCAAGGACGGCTTCGTTTCCGCATTGTTGCGCTGGCCTGCGCCGTCGGTTTTCGGCACTGCCGGCGTCGTGCCCGTCGTCGCTGGTTTCGCGGCGATCGGGGCAGGCTCCGCCGGCTTCGCCGCGGCCTTGGCCGCGTCCGGTTTCGGCGATGCGGGAACTGCGGGCGCGGACGATGGCTTTGCCTGCGGCACAACCGGCGATGGCGTGGGTTCGTGCGGTGCAGGCTTCGGCGTGGACGCCGGAGCGTCGATCCGCGGCGAAGGTTGAGCGGTTGGCAAGGGCTGCGGCGGCTTCGTTGCCTGAGTCCCGGCAGTGGCAGGTGCGGCGCCTGTGGTAGGGGCTACGCCGATTGCCGCCGGCTTCGTGGGCACTGCCGCTGTCGGCTTGGCAGGCAGAGTCGCAGTGGCCGGTTGCGTCCCGCCTGGCGCAGGCGGAACCGTCGTCGTCGTGCCCGACGCAGGCGCGGGAGGGGGTTCGGCTGGTTTCGAAGCTTCAGGCTTGACCGTCGGCGTTGCTGGTGGAGGCGTGGGAGCCTGCTGTCCGGGTCTGGCCGATGCGGGCTTGGCCGTCGGAGCGGGCGCCGGTGCAGCGGGAATCGCAGGCGCTGGCGCTGCCGGCGTCGGCGCGATCTGGATGTTCCCTACCGAAACCTTGCCCGTCGGCACCGGTCGCTTGGGCGCCGGTTTCGCACGCGCATCCGAACGCGCCGGGTCTCCCGGCGGCAACATGAAATCCGGACGCCGGTCGATGATGCTGCGGTTGGCGTGCGTGAGGTAGGTTGCGGCGACGCGCTGGATATCGACGGAGGTGACGCCATCGATCAGGTCCGGTACCTGGTTGGCGACCGCGGCATTGCCCCATGTCGCCTGCAGCACGGCGAGCGTCTCGGCGCGATCGACGAAAGGTTCGAGGTCGTCGTACCAGTCGGCGAGCATGCGCGTCTTGACGCCCTCGAGCGTCGCCGGATCGACGCCTTCCTTCTCGATGCGCTCGATCTGGGCGTCGATCGCGGCCAGCAGGACATCGGCCTTGCCATCCGTCTTGTAGATCGCGACCAGCGTGTACAGAGTCGGGCCGTCGTATTCCCAGGGCGAGCCGCTGCCGGTGAAGTCGCCGACCTGCACGGCCAGGGCGCTGCCCTTGACCAGCGCCTGGTGCAGGCGCGAGGCGTCGCCGCCGGCGAGCAGCTCGCCGAGCACCACCATCGCCGCCTGGTCGCGGCTGCCGCGCGGCGGCATCTTCCAGCCGATCGCGAGCGCGGGCAGTTTCGCGAGTCCGTCGCCCTGCACGATGCGCTTTTCGGCGGTGTTGAGCGGTTCGTCGACATCCGGCCGCGGCGGCGTGGCGCGCGCGGAGATCGCGCCGAAGTATTTCTGGGCGAGCGCGAAGCCCTGCTCCGGGGTGACGTCGCCGGCGATACCGAGCACGGCGTTGTTCGGTCCGTAGAACTCGCGGTGGAAAGCGCGCACGTCGTCGAGCCCGGCCTTGTCGAGGTCGTCGAAGCTGCCGTAGCCGTCGTGCCCGTTCTCCCATTTCTGGAAAGCCAGCAGCGGCAGGTCGGTTTCCGCAAAACCGCCGTAGGGCCGGTTGTTCACGTTGTCCTGGATCTCCTCCTTCACCACGTCGCGCTGGCCGTCGAGGCTGGCCTTGCTGAAGGCCAGGGTCTTCATGCGGTCGGCTTCCAGCCACAGCAGCGGCTCGAGCGCGGACACCGGCGCGCGCGCGGTGTAGGTGGTGAAATCGGGATGCGTGGAACCGTTGTTGTCGCCGCCGCCGTCGCTGGTGACACGGTCGAACACGCCATGCGGTGCGCCCGGCGTGCCCTCGAACATCAGGTGTTCGAACAGGTGCGCGAAACCGGTGCGATCGCGCGGCTCGGTGCGGATGCCGACGCGGTAGACGACGCTGATGCCGATGGTCGGCGAACTATGGTCCTCCGACACGACCACGGTCAGGCCGTTGTCGAGCTTCCTGGTCGCGACCGGCAGGTTCCAGCGATCGGGCGTGGCCGCGCCGACGGTGGCCGCAATCAGGCAGCCGGCGAGGACGGTGGCAGTGCGCTTGTTCCTGGGGCTCGAAGGCATGGCGGACCGGATCGGGGGAGGCGATGCAACGACTCACTTCCCGATCTTACCAACCTGGCGGTCTCCGGCCCGAGGACATTTGCTGGAAGCGCGCGGTCGCGGCGGCCCGCGCGAAAGGCCAGATGCGATGGAGCCGGCACGGCCCCACAACCCGCCATGCCCGGAATCCGTGGCCTGCAGGACTCCGTATCAGGCTACGAACACCGCGATCAGGAACCCCGGAAAGCCGCCATCGGCGTCAGCAGGATGATCTTCAGGTCCAGCCAGATGCTCCAGTGGTTGATGTAGTACAGGTCGCACTCGATGCGCTTGTCGAGGTCGGTGTCGCCGCGCCAGCCATTGATCTGCGCCCAGCCGGTGATGCCGCCCTTGACCAGGTGCTTGTGCATGTACCCCGGGATCGACTTCTTGAACTCCTCGACGAACATCGGGCGTTCCGGGCGCGGACCGACGATCGACAGCTCGCCCTTGAGGACGTTGAAGAACTGCGGCAGCTCGTCGATGCTGGTCGAGCGGATGAAGCGCCCGATCGGCGTCACCGTCTTCTTCGTGGCATTGCCCCACTGCACGCCGCCAGTCTCGTTGTTCACGGGCATCGACCGGAACTTGAGCATGTCGAATTCCTTGCCGTCGAGGCCGACCCGCCGTTGCCGGTACAGGACCGGACCCGGGCTGGACAGTTTCACGGCGAGGGCAGTAGCTATCAGCACCGGGCTGATCATCAGCAGGATGATGCAGGCCAGGACGCGATCCTCGATCGCCTTGAGCACGCTCGCGTGGCCGTCGATGCGGCTGCCGCGCAGGGTGATCACCGGCACGCCGGCCAGGGTGGTGGCGCCGTGGTTGATCAACTCGTAGCCGAACATGTCCGGCACCAGGCGAACCGTGGTCGAGACATCGTCCGTGGCTTCCAGCAGTCGCCGGATCAGATCCTCGGCGCGCAATGGCAGGGCCACCCAGATCTGGTCGGGCGGCGGCGACTGCCGCAGGCTCTCGATGAAGGTCTCGAAATCGCCAAGTTCCGGGCAACGATCGATCGCGACCTGGTCGTACGGCGTGCTCACGTAGCCGGTGACGTCGAGGCCGGTCCAGGAATGGTTGCGCGCGGCGTTCACGATCTTCAGGCCGGCCTCGGTCGCTCCCACGACCACGACCTTGCGCGTATCCACGCCACGCTTGCGGGCTGCGCTCAGCAAGCCCCTGATGGCCCACCGGTGCACGGCCAGCATCGGGATCACGCAGCCGGACCAGCCGAGCATCCAGGCCCGCGAATAGTCGCCCGAGGAGTGCACGAGCCACGCGTAGATCACCAGCATCGCCTGGACGCACATCCAGGCGCCGATCAACTTGCCCACTTCCATCGCCAGGCCTTCGCCACGCCAGCTCCGGTAAAGGCCGAAGGCGGGGAAGATCAGCAGCACGAACAGCACCGCCGTCAGCAGCAGCGAAACGTAGGAGGAAGGCATGGCGAAGCTGCCGAACCGCAGTTCGTAGCAGGCATAGGCCGCGGCGACGACGATCAGGGCGTCGCCGACGTGCAGCAGCAGCTCCAGCACGGCGGCATACTTCGACACGAAGGTCGTCGTCTGGGTGCTTGTCTTCACCGGATTGTCAGGCATCAGCAGCATGGGAACACTCCTTGTTGCATGTCGCAGTTCCGCCGTGGACGATCCCGGAAACGATCGGGCCGCATCGGCCCGGCCGCATCAGTAGCCCGTCTTGGCGTAGTCGTAGTATCCGTACGACGAATACCCGCCGTGGCGCCGCTCGACGGCATTGAAGATCGCGCCCTTGACCTCGACTCCGTTCTGTTCGAAGCGCTGCTTGGCCAGCGCGATCTCGCGCGCCTGGTTGAGCCCGAAACGCACCACCATCATGCAGGTGCCGGCGTGGCTGCCGATGATCGCGGCATCGGTCACGGCCAGGATCGGCGGCGTGTCGATGATGATCATGTCGAAGGTGGCCTTCAGCTTCTCCAACAATGCTGTGAAACGTGGATTCATCAGCAATTCGGACGGATTCGGCGGAACCTTGCCGCGGGCGACAAAGAACAGGTTCTCGGTATTGGCCACCTGGCGGACCGCCTGCGCCATGTCGATCTGGCCCGAAATCAGCTCGGAGAGGCCGCCTTCGGCCTTGCCGCCGATCACGTCGTGCATGGTGCCCAGGCGAAGGTCGCCGTCGATCAGCAGCACCTTCTGACCGCTCTGGGCCACGGCGGCGCCGAGGTTGGCGGAAATGAAGGTCTTGCCGGCGTTGGGGCTGGGGCCGGAAATCATCAGGATGTTGTTCTTGGCCTCCAGCCGCGCGAAATGCAGGCTGGTGCGCAGGCTGCGCAACGCCTCGGTCGCGACATCCTCGGGAGCGCTTATCACGAGCATGTGCTGTCGACCATCGGCGTGCCGGTCCTTGCCGTGCACGGTGATCGCCTTCTCCCTGGCGCTGGCCGGGATCGACGCGTACACGGGCAGGCCGATCTTCTCGATGTCGGCCGGGTCCTCGACGCCCTTGCGCAGCATCTGCGCGAGGAAGATGTAGCCGATCGCGAGAATTCCGCCGAGCAGGGTGCCGCCGATGATGACCAGGGGCTTCTTGGGCTTCACCGGGTTGATGGTGTCGACCGTCGCGTTGTCGATGATCCGCACGTTGCCCACCGTGCCGGCGCGCGCGATGTCGAGCTGCTGCGCCTGGCTGAGCAGCGAGGTGTAGGTGGTGTTGCTCACGGTGACGTCGCGCGTCAGCCGCAGCAGTTCCTGCTGGGTGTCGGGCAGCTTGCCGACCTGCTTCTCGATCCCGCCCTTCTGCGCCTGCAGCTGCGCGATCTGCTGCATCAGCGCCTGGTAGGCCGGATGGTTCGGGGTGTACTTGCGCTCGATGTCGGCCTGCTGCTGGCGCAACTGCTGGATGCTGGTCTCGACCGCGACGTCCTGGTCGAGCAGACCCTTGGTCTGCATCGTGATGTCGACCGAACCGGCGCTTTCCTGGTACTTGTTCAGGGCAGCGGTCGACCTGTCGAGCTCGGTCTTGACGACCGGGATCTGCTGCCGCACGAACGCGAGGCTCTTGGCAGCTTCTTCGGCGTTGAAATCGATGTTCTGCTTCACGTACAGCTGCATCAGCCGCTGCATGAAGTTGGCGGCCAGCGCCGGGTCGTAGTCGTCGTAGGAGAGAGCGATGATGCCCGAATCGGTCTGGGTCTCGGCCGCGACGATCTCGGTCTGCAGCAGGTTGATGGCGTCCAGGTCGGTGTCGCGGACGACGTCGAAGCGCATGCCCGGATGGGCGACCAGCGTCTTGACCAGGATGGTGACGCCGTTCGCCTTGGCCGGCTCGCCCACGTGCCCCTTCACGAGCACGGTGCCGGTCGGGAAGAACCAGCTCGGCGCGTACAGGGTGTAATCGCCGTTGTCGCCCGCGACCACCAGCATCGTCTTGGTCAGGAGGCTGTCGGGCACGTCGAGCTGACTGATCTTCAGCGTGTCGCCACCCCAGCCGTCGCGGCTGATTCCGAACCAGGTGGGAGCCAGGCTGTTCGGAGTGCCGGTGACGTAGCTCCGCGCAAGGTAGCCACCCACCAGCGGGAACTGGTGGGGATAGATCGAGATGCCCATGTTGTAGGCGCTCATCGCGCCACCGATGTTCGTGCGCGAGGTGATCAGCGCGATCTCGGTGCTCGCTTCCGAACTCGAGGCGCCCAGGGTCTCGGTCAGGTCGCTCAGTCCGGGCAGGTCGGGAACCTTCTGTTCGACCTGGATCAAGCCGTCAGCCTCGTAGACCGGCGCGGCGAGGATCGCATAGGCCACGCTGACGACCAGGAACACGCCGGTGACGATCGCGATCAGCCATTTGCGGTCGAGCAGCGTCCCGACCAGTGCGGACAGATCGATCTCGTCTTCATTGGCGGGGGCGGCGGTGTTGGTCGTCGGCAACGTCATGTGGCTTTACTCTGGATTCGGGGCTGGATGGGACGGTCAGTGCTTCTTGAGATACGGAAGCCATTGCGACACGCCTTTGTCGATCAGCTTGTAGGCGTGGACAAAGGCCGAACGGGGCTGGCGGAAGGGATCGGGAATGTCAGTGTCGGATTGCCATTTGCCCAGCAGGAAAACCTTGCCGCTGACCTCGGGCGCCTTGCGGACGATCGTGGCAGCGTGTGCCTTTTCCATGGTCAGGATCAGGTCGGAGTTGCGCAGCAGCTCGCCCGTCACCTGCTTGCCGCGATGGCGGCTGCCATCGACTCCGTGTTCGCGGAGCAGTTCGATGGCCGTGGGATCCATCGGTTCGCCCACCACCGCGCTCAGTCCGGCACTGGAAACGTCGAACTCTCCCTCCCCCAGGCGCTCGCGCAACAGGCATTCAGCGGTGGGGCTCCGGCAGATGTTGCCGACGCAGACAACCAGGATGCGCTTGAACACTGTCTCCGCAGACTCCTCGATCGGGTGGCCACCGTTCCGGCCGGAATGCCAGCGACTCAGGCCATGCCCCACCGCGGCCTGTGAGCGGCATCACACAAGAGGTCGACTATACCAAAAGACCCTGTAAATCAGTGTATTTGCCGAACAAACAACGCAAGCCTGCGGTGACCAAGGCCATCCCTGACTGGTCGCCGTTCATCTACCTGATCGTTGACCGGAGCGCTTCTTTCGCCTCGATCCATCCCCATTTCGAATCGCAAAAGAAAAACCGCCGGATGGTCCGGCGGTTTCCCGATTCGCAATGGCCATGGATTCAGCTTCACCGCATCGGGACCGGTCAAAACCGGCTTCCGATGGTGGGCGGTACAGGTTTCGAACCTGTGACCCCTACCATGTCAAGGTAGTGCTCTACCGCTGAGCTAACCGCCCGCGTCCCGGCCGGAACAACGAGGGCGCGAAGCGTACCACGCCGGCGCAGCCCGGGCCAAGCCAGCCGGCCTTCAATCCTCGTGGGTGAAGAAGCGCAGTTCGGCCCAGCGCACCACCCTCTTGAGGAGCAGCGGGAACAGCCCGACACCGAGCAAAGCCGCAATCAGGCCCGGCGAGAGGATGTCTCCCGGCTTCTCGATCGTCGCCAGTTTCGTCCCCGCGAACACGTAGGCAGCCTCCAGCGGCAACAGGCCCAGCGTGCTTACCCACCAGAAGGTGAAGACGCGCATGGTGGTCAGCCCCATCAGCAGGTTGAGCAGCCAGTACGGGAACACCGGCACCATCCGCAGGGCGAACAGGTAGAACGCACCCTCCTCGCGCAGGCCCTTGTGGATGGGCGCCAGCCGCGCGCCGAAGCGGCGCTCCACGGCGGCATGGAACAGGTAGCGCGAAACCAGCAGGCCGCAGACCGCCCCGACCGAAGCCGAGACCGACGCCAGCGCCAGCCCCCACCAGAAACCGAAGATCGCGCCGCCCGCCGCCGTCAGCAGGCCGCCGAAAGGCAGCGACAGCGCCGCATTGGCGACGTAGACCAGGAAATAGACCAGCGCCGTCCAGCGCGGCGACCGATCCCGGGAATGGTTGATCTTCCCCATCGCCTCGCGCAAGGCATGGAGCAGCGCATGCTCGATCTCGTGGACGCCGAAAACGATCAGCACTGTCACCAGCACGGCCAGCACCAGCAGCCACCATCGCGTCCGCCGCTTCATCGCGAACCCGGTCTGATGTCCGCAGGATCGGCCACGTCGCCGCGATCCTGCGACGAACCCATCCCGCCCTCGCCTGCCCCGATCGAACCGTTCATGGCTTTCCCGGATCCATGTCAGGACGCCAACTGGCGCAGCTTGACCCTGTGGATCTCGTCGCGCAGGCGCGCCGCGTCCTCGAATTCCAGATCCTGCGCATGCTTGTACATCCTCTGTTCGAGCCCGCGCAGCAACGTCGCGAGCTGGCGCGGATCGAGTGTGGCGTAGTCCGCGGCCGCCTCGGCGACCTTGCGGGTCTTGCCGCGCGCCGACTTCGCCTCCCCGGGCTCGGTGCGCGCTCCCTCCATGATATCCGTGATCGGCTTGCTCACGCTTTGCGGCACGATGCCGTGCTCGAGGTTGTAGGCGACCTGCCGCTCGCGGCGACGGTCGGTCTCGTCGATCGCCGCCTTCATCGAACGGGTGACGTGGTCGGCATACAGGATCGCCCTGCCGCGCAGGTTGCGCGCGGCGCGGCCGATGGTCTGGATCAGCGAGCCGGTCGAGCGCAGGAAGCCTTCCTTGTCGGCGTCGAGGATCGCCACCAGCGACACCTCGGGCATGTCCAGGCCCTCGCGCAGCAGGTTGATGCCGACCAGCACGTCGAACACGCCCTTGCGCAGGTCGCGGATGATCTCCACCCGCTCGACCGTCTCCACGTCCGAATGCAGGTAGCGCACCCGCACGCCATGCTCGCCGAGGTAGTCGGTGAGGTTCTCGGCCATGCGCTTGGTCAGGGTCGTCACCAATACGCGGTCGCCGATCGCCACGCGCAGGCCTATCTCCGACAGCAGGTCGTCGACCTGGGTCGCGACCGGGCGGATCTCGACCTGCGGATCGACCAGCCCCGTCGGCCGCACCACGAGCTCGACGATCTGCCCTTCCGACTTCTCGCGCTCGTAAGGCCCCGGGGTGGCCGAGACATAGACCGAACGCGGTGCCCGGCGCTCCCATTCCTCGAACTTGAGCGGCCGGTTGTCCAGCGCCGACGGGAGCCGGAAGCCGAATTCGACCAGGGTTTCCTTGCGCGAACGGTCGCCCTTGTACATCGCGCCGAGCTGGGGAATGGTCACGTGCGATTCGTCGACCACCAGCAGCGCGTCCGGCGGCAGGTAGTCGTACAGGCAGGGCGGCGCCTCGCCCGGCATGCGCCCGGTGAGATGGCGCGAGTAGTTCTCGATGCCGTTGGAGTAGCCGACCTCGGCCATCATCTCGAGGTCGAAGGTGGTGCGTTGCTGCAGGCGCTGCGCCTCGACCAGCTTGTTGGCCGCGTACAGCACTTCCAGCCGCTCGCGCAGCTCGGCCTTGATCGTCTCGATCGCCTCCAGCACCGTGCGGCGGGTGGTGACGTAGTGCGACTTCGGATAGATCGTGTAGCGCGGCAGCTTGCGCAGCACCTCGCCGGTGAGCGGATCGAACAGAGCGAGGTTCTCGATCTCGCCGTCGAACAGCTCGATCCGCAGCGCCTCCATTTCCGATTCCGCCGGGTGCACGTCGATGGTCTCGCCGCGCACGCGGTAGGTGGCGCGGCGCAGCTCGGTGTCGTTGCGGCTGTACTGCATCTCGGTGAGCCGGCGGATCAGCTCGCGCTGGTCGATGCGTTCGCCGCGGACCAGGTGCAGCACCATGTTGAAGTATTCGTTGGGATCACCCAGGCCGTAGATCGCCGACACCGTCGCGACGACGATGGCGTCGCGCCGCTGCAGCAGCGCCTTGGTCGCCGACAGCCGCATCTGCTCGATGTGCTCGTTGATCGAGCTGTCCTTGTCGATGAAGGTGTCGGTCGAGGGGATGTAGGCCTCGGGCTGGTAGTAGTCGTAGTAGCTGACGAAATACTCGACCGCGTTGTGCGGGAAGAAGGCCTTGAACTCGCCGTAGAGCTGGGCGGCCAGGGTCTTGTTCGGTGCCATCACCAGGGTCGGCTTCTGCACCGCCTCGATCAGGTTGGCAATCGTGTAGGTCTTGCCCGAGCCGGTGACGCCGAGCAGGGTCTGCCGCGCCAGTCCCGACTCGAAGCCATCGATCAGGCGCGCGATCGCCTGCGGCTGGTCGCCGGCAGGCTGGTAGGGAGAGACGAGTTCGAATCGATCGGCCATTGGATGATCCAGTTGGGGGCCGCGCGGACAAACATCCAGTATAGCCGGGCCGCCCGTTCAGCCGGACCGGCGCGATCGGCCTGACCGATACCGACCCGGGCGCGAGCGCCAGGGCGGCTCCCGGCCCTTAGCCGTCGGAATTTTCCTACGCACGGTCGCAGCAGGCGCCGACTGTGGGCGTGCGCATCCCGACCGATGATGTGCGTGCACCGGAAGCGCGGACACGACAGGGATGTCGACACACACAACGGGCGCACGACGCGCCCCCTGGACGGACACCATGGCGATGACCACGAACCATCGGCAACACCGTTTCTGCGGCCCCCATGCAACGCCTGCGCAAGCGCGCGGCATGACCCTGATCGAAGTGCTGATGGCGCTCGGCACTGTCGCCGTCCTGTTCGGCGTCGCGGTCCCCGCACTCTCGGGCGCGTCCGAGGCGACCCATGCCATGCAGGCGCGCACCGAGCTGATGAGCAGCTACCAGGCCGCGCTCAATGGCGCGGTGATGTCCAATGCCCGCTCGACCCTGTGCCCGAGCAACGATGGCAACGCCTGTTCCAATGGCGACGACTGGAGCCGCGGCTGGATCGCCTTCGTCGACACGAACGCCGACCGCGAGCACCAGTCCGACGAGCCGATCGTGTTCCGCCAGCCGGCGCTGCCGGGCAAGCTGCGGCTGCATTCGACCGCCGGCCGTACCCGGATCGAAATCCAGGCCGACGGAAGCGTGGCGGGCTCGAACGTCACCTTCACGCTCTGCGACGGCCGCGGCGCGACCAAGGCGCAGTCCCTGGTGTTGAGCAACAAGAGCATCCTGGTCACCGACACGGCGACTGCGGCGGCGGCGGCTTCGACCTGCCTGCACTGAACCCGCGGCGAGCGCCTGAGCCGTGTCAATCCATGTGCGGGGGCCGGTCTGAAAACTTGCGCCGACAGATCGGCGCCGGCACAATACGCGCCCCGCCCGAATAGCTCAGCCGGTTAGAGCACTTGACTGTTAATCAGGGGGTCGTTGGTTCGAGTCCAACTTCGGGCGCCATCACAAAGGAATAAGGGCTTGCGAGCGATCGCAAGCCCTTTTTTGTTGGCGGAGAGCAGTCCGCGACGAACGCCATTTGATGACTGCTGGCAGGGGAAACACCCGTTCCCACCGACACGTGTCTACCAACAACTTGCGGGCGCGCTGGTCCCGCTGTCCGTCTTGGCGCCCTTCTGGTCGATCGCGAGCACCTTGCAGGCAGTGTCGCGCTTCAACTGGATGCCCTTCGGGGTTGCGGTAATGGAGTAGGTCGTCGCCGTCTTCGCAGCGATAGCCACGGTGTAATACGTCGATATCTGGCTACCCGACGGGCAGAGGCTGTTCGTGGGCGGAAACGTCGTCGTCACAGCGACGCCCGCGCTGTCCTGGTCGTAGCGCAGATTCGCCGTATAGAAGCGCTCCATCCACTGCGCCCCCGTCTCCGCGCAGGCGGCGGCCTGCTTGCGACGGGTCTTGGTGACGGCCCAGTCGTAGGAAGCGATGGCGACGATCGTCAGGACCGCGATGATGGCCACCACGATCATCAACTCGATCAGGGTGAAGCCCCTCTGGTGTCCGCGGCCGGGCTGCAGCCCGGCGCGGATGTACATGGCTTGGCCATTCATCCTCAGTTCCCCATCAGGACTTCGCGCCACGAAACGCGGCCGAAGTTGCTCGGATTGTTGACAAGTTTGTTGTTGTTGCCATTCGTTCCGCTTTGGACGACCACGCCGGTGCCCCCCGACCCCGACGCTATAAGGCCGCTCGAGCCGATAAAGCCCGGCAAGGTTCCCATGCCCACGCCAAGGTCGAGCGAGCCGATCGAGACCGTCGTGCCGCCGCTGGTCAACTTGTCCGAACCGTTGAACAGGCCGTCGCCGTTGATATCGAAGAACGGGTTCGTGGCCGCGCCGCCGGTGAAGGCATCGATGGCATTGACATAGCCGGTGCCGCCGAGGTCGCAGGCGTCGGCCGAGGGGATCACGCTCGCGGCGAGAAGGATCGTGTTGATCAGGATCTCGTCGCTGATCATGCGCTCGCCCGTCGCCGTCGGCGTGGCCGTGCTGTAGTCCTCCAGGTCGAGGTACCAGCCCTTCTTGCCGCTCATGTCGCCCGCCACGGGTTGCTGGAAGCCGCGCACGTTCGAGCCGTTCGAGGTGGTGGCGATCAGGATCTTGCGCTGCTTGAGCGTCGTGCTGTTGCGGGTGGTGACGCTGGTGATCTTGCTTCCGGCGTCGATCAGGCCGTACCAGGTCTGCACGTTCTTGTTGGTAGGATCGCCGTTGCTGATGTAGGCGCCGGTGCCGAAGAACACCCAGCGGCTGAAGTCGGCCGGATTCAGGCCAATCGCCGGTGCGCTGGTGATCGGCTGGGCCGTGCCGCTCGCATCCTTCGCCGTATAGAACGGCTGCGCGGCGCCCGAAGCCGGGAACACCGACTTCCAGTTGGCCGCATTGCTGTCGGAGATGTCGAACTCCCACATGTTGCCCAGGTAGTCGCCGGCATAGAGCAGGTCCACGGAGCCGGAATGGTCCGCGTCCCAGCCCCTCGCCGTGGACATGCCGTTGCTGTTGGTCGAGGTGTCGCCGACGCCGCTGTCGAGCTTGGCAATCAGGCCGCCCGTGCGGATGTTGAGGACGTACAGGATCGAGTGGCCGGAGGCTCCGTTGTAGCCGTTGGGGATGACCACCGCGGTGTTGCCGTTGCCGGTATCGGCCGTGTTGAGCTTGGCGATGATCGGCTCGCCGAGGGAATTGCCCATGTCGGAGTCGCTGTACTCCCACAACACCTTGGTCGCCCCGAAGCTGTTCGGGTCGCTGACGTCGAGCGCGTACACCGTGCCGCCGCCGCGACCGAGCGTGCCGACCAGGATGTTCTTGCCGGTCGTGTCGCTGCTGGTGACGGTCTGGGCCTTGGTCGACACCACGATGGCGCCGTCGACGAAATACTGGTGCACGTAGTTCGTGTTCTGCAGCGTCTTGAGGTTGGCGAAGCTCTCGCCCGAAGGCACGTAGTTGAAGACCTCGACGCCGGTCGTGGCATTGAAGGCGTGCATCATGCCGTCATTGCCGCCCACGTAAAGCATCGCCGGGGTGCTCGCCGTGGTGTCGGCCGGGACGTAGATCGGCGAGGAGTCGATGATGTCGCCGAGCAGCGAGGTGCGGTTGCGGAACGTGCCGCCGTTGGAGACCTCGTTGCTCTGGTCGCCCTCGAAGTAGTTCGCGCCAGTGGCGCCGCCCAGCTGGGTCTGCTGGGTAGCGGTCGGGAAGGCGACGCCCGCCGTGCCGTTCCAGGTGAAGAACTTGCGGGAACTCCATGTCGGCAACTGCTGGGATGCCTGCCATGTGGGTGACGTGCTGATCGCGCCGGTCGTCGAGTTGATCGAATAGGACAACAGGTTGCCGGTCCACAGGCCGGTCACGAAGTTCGCGGCGAACAACTGGGTGCCGGTGGAGAGCGTGGCCGCGCTGGTCGACACGTTCGACGAGGCGCTGGTGCGCTGGGTGATCGAGCTCAAGGCACTGCTGAGCGCGGACACGAAAGCCGTCGGGTTGGATGCCACCACGAAACTGCCGTGGCCGTTGACCGCGGCGTGGAACAGGTCGTCGATGGTCGTGACGTTGTCGGCGGTCGGGGCCGGCCACGAGGGGAAAACGCCACCGAAGGCCGTATGGCTGGCTATGTAGTTCAGCACCGTCGTCGGGTTGAGCGTGCCGGCCGCACCGACCGAAATGGTGAAGGTCACCATGTGCTGGAACGCTTCCGGATCGGCGGTGGAGGTCGGCACCTTGTTCGCCAGGCCCGTCATCAGGTCGGTGTGGTAGTAGTACCAGGCCACGTCAGCCAGCGTGCTGTCGCTGCTGCTCTGGTAGGGGAAGCCTGCAGAATCGTCCGCGCTGCCCACGCCGGTGGCGGGCGAGAAGGTCTCGTTCCAGTAGCCGTCCGTGGTGAGGATGGTGAAGTTCTGGCGGCACGAGAGCTGGTTGGTGCCGGTTTCCGGACCGTAGGGACCGCTGGCTCCCGTGTGGCTGTTGACCGTGTCCGCATCGGAGTAGTACTTGCCCATGTTCTGCAACGCGATGCGCAGCGGGGTGCCGTTGTTGGCCACCTCGGTCATCACCTTCTTGAACCAGTTGGTCTTGTTCACGACGGCCGCGGCGACCGGCGTGGTCGTGGCGGCCTTGTCCTCGAACAGGCCCTGGTCGGTAGCCACCGGGATGTCGAGGTCGAGGCGGTCCCAGATGTCGCGGAAGCCGGCGCGCGGGATCGTGGACAGCGAGGAGAAAGCGGCCGAGATACTGGCCTTGGCCGTCTTCATGCGGGTCTCGTAGAACGAGTACCAGTTGGAGAAGTTCTGTTCTTCCTGGGCCTCGGACCTGCCGGTCGGCGTGACCTCGACGCAGTTGCGCCAGTCGTAGGTGCCGGCGGCGGTATTGGTGTCGTTGCAGCCGACGCCGGTGGTGCCCTTGGTGATGTTGAAGCTGGTGGGGTAAGTGATCGTCGCGGTGATGTTGACGCCGCTGACGGCGGCGTTGTTGCCGTACAGCGCGATGTAGTACGTGCCCGCGGCCGGGGTGTTGATCGTGATCGTGGTGCCGGAGTTCTTGCTGTTGTCGAAGGTCGTGGTGGAGGGTGCGGAACCCGCCCTTTCATAGATGACGGCCTTGCTGACGCTGTTGCTGGTGATGGTGAGCGCGGCGGCGCCAGCGGGTACGGCGAAGTTGCACTCCTGGGTCAGGGTGTTCTTGGCCGAAGAAAGGCTCGTCAGGGCGCAGGGAATGGTGGGCGGCGGGGAGACGACCGAACCCACGTCGGTGGCCTGCAGCAGTTCGGAGCGGTAGATCTTGAGGGAGGCGCTGGGGAATTCCGAGCTGCCAAGGATCTGGTAACGGTAGTAGCAGTTGCCGTTGGTCGTGTCGATCGTCGTGCACACCGTGTCCGTCGCCCCTTTCGGGACGTAGTACGTCTGGGTATGGGTGCTCAGGTTGACCGTGGGGCTGGTCGTGTTGATCGTGGTGGTGCCGTCAACGGCGGTCCAGCTGTAATTCACGTAGTTGTGGCTCTGGTAGGACGCCGAGTAGGTGGCGGCGTTCACCGCGTTGCCGTTCGGGTAGCTCCAGGTGCCATAGGTGGTGCTGGGGTTGTAGTACAGGCCGTTGGTGACGTAGGTCTGGTCCACCATGTACTTGCTGTTGTTGATGCTGGTCGCGATGCAGCTGGAGGCCGTGTCGCTGGTTCCCGAGGATCCGTTGTTGGAGCAGTCGTTGTTGCCGTACGCGTCGGTGACGCTGTTGAAGCTGTCCTTGCTCGACTCGTCGCCGGTGTTCGTGCTGGTCAGCGCCGAACCGGCGCCACTCGCGCCCTTGGGAACGGAAATCGTCGGCTGGGCGCCGGAGGAAGTGTGGATGTAGATGTAGCGCCAGTACATCGAACCCGAGTCGTCGAACAGCAGCGTCACGTTCGGCGGGATCGTCGAACCGGTCTGCAGCGGGGTGTTGGGGAAGGACACGCCAGCCAGTGCGGGCAGCGTGCAGGCGAATCCAGCCAGCGCCACAAGGAGGTGGCGGCCGAGGGTGGAGACGCGGTTGGGGGAGATGGAGCGGTTCATGGCGTGTCCTTCCCGTCAGGGATCAGGGCGATGGCGAAATAGAGGCGTATGTGGACTGGAGGTAGACCATCGAACGGTCACCCGCCACCGTAGGGTCGGCGTTGCGTGCGGTGACGCGATAGCGCGGCGTCAGGCACTGGGGCAGGATCGGGTCAACCTGGTCGCATCCGGCAAAGTTGGGGGCGACGCCCATGTACTCGATGAAATATTGCGGCGTGCCGGCGCCGGGTTCGACGGACAGCGAGGTGATCAACGAGGAACTCACGTTCTGCCATTTGTTGTTGAACGAGGTGTCGGACCAGCGATCGAGCGTGCCCGCCGCGGCCACCGGCTGGCTGCACAGGCCCGACGTGCAGGCGCTGGTGAACGAACTGCTGGCCACGCCCGGCGCGAGCACGGCCTCGCCTTCGCGGAGTGCGGCCTCGGCTTCCTGGAGGCTGAGGTTGCGGTCATAGGTGTTGGCGCTCATCCGCTGGTCCATCAGGGTGCCGCGCAGGCTGGCCAGCCCGAGCAGGGTCATGATGAGCAACAGGATCAGCACCACCATCAGGGCGGCGCCGCGTTGCCGGCGGGGGAACTGCGGATCCATGGGCTTGTTCATTGCAGGTGGTTCCGGAGGGAAACGACGTGACTGACGGTGCGGGTGAACGCACTGCTGGATGTGGAAGCGCGCGCCTGGCCCTGGCCGTTGTCCTGGCCCTGCAGGGTCAGGGCGACGCGCACCGCGTCGACGGTGGACCAGTTGCTGCCCACACTCGACGAGCTGACGTAGTCGTTGGCGCCACTGACCAGGTAGGTCAGGGTCATGTTGGTCACGCCGTCGGCGATCGCCTGTTTGGTTGCCGAACTGGTAGTGCCGTCGCTGCCCAACTGCGTCTGGATGAGCTGGTTGCTCGTGTTGACGTACCACTCCACCGAACGCAGGCGGCCGACCATCGCGTCGTTGTTGTACTGGATGCCGGGCTTGGTAGAGGTGCAGATGTCCCCGAACGGATACCACGACAGGTCGGTACTGCAGTTCAGGCCCGTCTTGGC
Source organism: Lysobacteraceae bacterium (assembly GCA_036496805.1). Classification (GTDB taxonomy): domain Bacteria; phylum Pseudomonadota; class Gammaproteobacteria; order Xanthomonadales; family Xanthomonadaceae; genus SZAS-103. The sequence continues at coordinate 35,026 of DASXKN010000029.1, read as the reverse complement.
ATAGGTGATCTTGTACGGCGGCGAGCTGCCGGCAACCACGGCATTGATCTGGAATATGCTGGACTGGCGGTAGTCGCAGGCGACCACGAGATCCAGTGGCTTGAAGGCGGTGGGCGCGGCATTCAAGACAAAGGTGTGGCTGGAGTTGTCGTGCGAGACGACCGAGATCGGCGTGTCGTCGGATTCCAGCAACACCACGGCGTCGGTTCCCGACTTCATGTCGGCCGGCAGGCCCGTATCGCCATAGTGGTAGCCGACGACTCCGGCACCCCAGGTCTGCCACCAAGCGCCGCCGGTGGTGACGTTGGCGACCGGCTTGGTTCGCGGGTCGCAGGGCGTGCCGCCGGCCTCGCGCAGGTCGCGCGCCATCATCTCGTAGGCCAGACGCCCGTTTTCCTGCAAGCGACCCAGGCTCTCGGTGGCGGCATAGGTCTGGCGGTTGGTGGCAAAGATCGCGATCGCGCTGCCGGCGACGAACAGGCCCAGCAGCAGGGCCACCATCAGTTCGATCAGGCCCAGGCCCCGCTGGTTCGCGCGGGCGCTATGCGGGTTCATGGAGGGAGTGTTCATAGCCGGCTCACCACTTTGACGGATTCGCTCCTGGTGGTCGTGTTGATGTTGTCGCTCCACAGCACCGTCACCGTGCAGACGCCGGAGCTGCAACTGATCGAACCGCAGGCGTTGGGGCTGACCGTCGACTGCAGGCCGCTGAGCCACCAGGCCTTGTCGCTGTTGACGACGCTGCCGAGGGTGGTCGGTGGCGTGCAGGGTGCGGCCGCCATGCCCAGGCTGTAGGTCACGCTCGGGTTGGCGCGCATTGCATCCATCATGGCGTTGGCCTCGATGACGGCCTGGCTCTGCTGCATCGAGGTCGTGCTGTTGCGCAGGGCGGTGGCCTGCATGGCGGCGATGCCAAGCATGCCGATGCCGAGGATGAGGACGGCGATCAGGACCTCGATCAGGCTCATGCCACGCTGCGTCGCCGGGAGGACTGGGATCCGGGGGGAATGGGTCGGTTTCATGCGAGATCTCATGTCGGCGTCAGGAGGTGGGGTCGACGGGAGCTGGGCAGGCACCGGCGCCGTTGGCGGGAACGACGGTGATGCGGCCGCCGGTCAGGATCGTGACATTGCGCTCGTTGCTTGACGGATGCGTGGTGGCCACGCAGACACTCATGGCTCCGTTGAGAAGCGCCCCGGCGGAGGTGCGTGCAAGGCCGTCGGAACGGAAGATGATGGCGCCCCCGGTGTTGCCCCCGATACCGGGGCTGGTGGTGACCGTGATCGGGGTGTTCACCAGGCCGGTGCGGAGGATCGTTTCATTCGGATCCACCACGCCGTTGTTTGCCTTCGCGGCGTTTCCCGAAGCGAAGGACTGGCTGAAGCCGCCGTCGTCCACGAAGGCCAGCCATCCCGTCCACCCGGTCGGGTTTCCGGTCAGGCAGGAGGTTCCGTTCGTGCTCGGGCAGACGACCACCCGCGCGTTCCGGCGGATCGCCTCCGCGCGGGCAATCTGCAGGGTGGCGACGAATTCGTTGGCCTGGGTGTTGATGCGGCTGGAGTTGAAGACGACCTGGAAGCTCGGTATGGCAAGGCCGAGCAGCACGATGCCGACCGTGACGGTGATCATCAGCTCGATCAGGGTGAATCCGCGACTGGCGCTGCGGCCTGGCGGCGTACATGTTGCGCGACGGTTGATGTGCGACAAGACGGCGACCTCCCCGGGGGTGGCGGCAACACTAGATAACCCGTGCCGGCCATGCAAGCGCCGACCGACCAGCGGAGCGATCGAAGGCATGTGCGGCCTGTGGCTCCGGCGCCTTCACATGGCCTCGACAGACCCGGTGGCGCACACGCGAGACGCCAGCGCATGATGACGGCCATGGCAGCGTCCGACTCCGCCGCAACCGCGGCACCCTCGCCGAACCCGCTGGACGCGCTCTGGCAGGCGCCCGCCCTGATTTCCACCCTGCTCGCCGGAGAAGGCCTTGCCGTGGTGCTGGCGCTGACGCCAGGCGCGGGGGGCGACCGCTGGGTGTACTTCGGACTGGCGTCGCTGCTGGTCCAGTGGATCGTCCTGCTGACGATCGGCGGCCTGTACCTCCTGCGCGGGATGCTGGCCCGACGACGGCCGCACGCGATCGCATGGATGGCGCTGGGCCTGCTGCTCGTCAGCACCTGGCTGGTCGGCGCCGCCGCGGGATACGTCCTGCATGTGTGGGAACCACGCGACCCGCACGCGGCGCCGATGTTCATCCTGCGCCTGACCGGGATGGCGCTGACGGTCGGACTGCTCGGCCTCGCAGCGTTCCAGAACTACTGGCGGGCGCGCCAGCTCGCGGTGCAGGCCAAGCAATCCGAGCTCGAGGCGCTGCAGGCGCGGATCCAGCCGCATTTCCTGTTCAACACCCTCAACACCGGCGCGGCCCTGGTGCATGCGCGGCCCGGCGAGGCCGAGCGCGTGCTGCTCGACCTCGCCGACCTGTTCCGCGCCGCCCTCGCCGGCCCGCGCTCGATTCCGCTCGCCGAGGAGCTCTCGCTGGCGCGACGTTACCTGGAGATCGAGTCGCTGCGCTTCGGCGACCGCCTGCGGGTGCGCTGGGCGCTGCCGACGGATCTGCCGGCGGTGTCGGTTCCGGCGCTGTCGATCCAGCCGCTGGTCGAGAATGCGATCCGCCACGGCATCGAACCCTCGGCCACCGGCGGCTGCGTGGAGATCGCCGTCGCGACCGAACGGCGCTCGCTCGTGGTGACCGTCCGCAACGACCTTCCCGGCGATGGCGCCGTCGCCGCTGCCGGCCATAACGTCGGCCTGGCCTCGGTGCGCGAGCGCATCCACGCGCTGGACCCGCAGCACAGGGGCACCCTGGAAACGCGGATGGAAGGCGGCCGCTACGTCGCCGTCATCACCCTGCCGCTGGCTAGCTGAGCGAGCCTGACAGGACAGGCCTGGCTCCGCCGACGCTCAGACCAGCACGCGATAGCAAGGCTTGTAGTCGCCCGTCATCTTCATCCGGCCCTGGGCGATGAAGGCGCGCAGCAGGGCGTCGAAGGCCTGCATGATGTCGGCGTCGCCGTGGATCTCGAACGGGCCCTGCTTCTCGATCCGCTGCATCGCCTCTTCCTTCACGTTGCCGGCGACGATGCCGGAGAACGCGCGGCGCAGGTTCGCCGCGAGCAGGTGGATGGGTTGGTCGCGGTGCAGGTTCAGCGCCGACATCGAGGCATGGGTCGGCTCGAAGGGATGCTGGAGTTCTTCCGGAATGAGCAGCGACCAGTTGAAGAAGAACGCATCCTGGGTGTCGAGCCGGCGCTGGCGCACGCGCGCGATGCCCTTGCGCAGCGTGCGCGCGACTTCGGGCGGATCGTCGACGACGATCCGGTAGCGCCGCGCCACCGCATCGCCGAGGGTGAGCCGCAGGAAATGGTCGATCTGTTCGAAGTACGCCGCCGAGGCGGCCGGCCCGGTGAACACCAGCGGGAAGGGTTCTTCGGCGTTGCCCGGGGAAGTGAGCAGGCCGAGGATGAACAGGATCTCCTCGCAGGTGCCCACGCCGCCGGGAAAGACGATGAAGCCGTGGCCGAGGCGCACGAAGGCCTCCAGCCGCTTCTCGATGTCCGGCATGATCACCAGCTGGTTGACGATCGGATTGGGCGACTCGGCGGCGATGATCCCCGGCTCGGTGATGCCGATGTAGCGACCCTGCTGGTGGCGCTGCTTGGCGTGCGCGATCGTCGCGCCCTTCATCGGCCCCTTCATCGCGCCCGGCCCGCAGCCGGTGCAGATGTCCAGGCCGCGCAGGCCGAGTTCGTAGCCGACCGACTTGGTGTAGACGTATTCCTCGCGCGGGATCGAATGGCCGCCCCAGCATACGACCAGGTTGGGATCGTTGCGCGGCTTGAGGACGCGCGCATTGCGCAGGATCTCGAACACCGCGCTGGTTATGCCGCCGCTGGTCGCGAAAGAGAACTTGGCGTCGCCTTCGACCTCGGTGGTGGTGTAGACGATGTCGCGCACGACCGCGAACAGCAGGTCGGCAACGCCGCGGATGATCTGGCCGTCGACGAAGGCCTGCGCCGGCGCGTCGCGCAGTTCGAGCTTGATGCCGCGATCGTGCGGGCGGATCAGGATGTCGAAGTCCGGATACTGCGCGTACGCCGCGCGTGCATCGTCGGCCTGGCTGCCGGTGGTCAGCACGGCGAGTGCACAACGGCGCAGCAGGTCGTGCAGGACGCTGCCGGCCGAGGCGTCGCGCAGGCGCTCGATTTCGGCGCGCGAGAGCACGTCGAGGTCGCCGCGCGGCGAGACCAGCGCGTTGACGGTTCCCTCGGAATGCACCGCGTCGGTAGAAGTCGGCGGGACGGTGGTGTCGACGTTTTCGTTCATGGCGGCTCGTATCGGGGCGAAGACGGAAAAGTAGCACGCGCCGCATTCACCTCCGCGACATGGCCTCAGCCATGCGGCGTGATGTGCAGGTAGGCGGCCACGCCGTCGAGGAACATCTGCACCGAGAGCGTGACCACGAGCATGCCCATCAGTTTTTCCACCGCGGCCAGCACGCGCGTGCCCAGCACCTTGTAGAGGTAGGTCGCGGCGAAGAGCACCACCGCGGTCGCCAGCCACGCGATCACCAGGGCGATGCTCCAGTCCACCTGGCGGTGCGGATCGGAATGACTGAGCAGCATCACCGAGGCCATGCCCGAGGGACCGGCGATGAAGGGGATCGCGAGCGGCACGATGAAGGGTTCGCCTTCGGGCGTGTCGCCGAACATGCCTTCCGGGCTCGGGAAGATCATCTTGATGCCGATCAGGAAAAGTACTATTCCGCCGCCGATGCTCACCGACTCCTGGCGCAGGTGCATCGCCGAGAGCACGTACTGGCCGCCGAACAGGAAAGCCATCAGCACGCCGAGCGCGATCAGCAACTCGCGCGCGAGCACGATCCGCTGGCGCCGCGGCGGCAACGGCCGCAGCAGGCCGAGGAAGACCGGGATGTTGCCGAGCGGGTCGAGGACCAGCAGCAACAGCAGCGCGGCCGACCAGGTACTCAAGCGACATCTCCTGAAATCGACGTCCTGTCAGGTTCGCATGATCGCGACGTCTGCGAAGGGCAGCGCCCCACCATGGGAATCGCGCCGACCGAATCGGGCAACCGGCTCGCGCTGCATTGTGCAAGCGCCATCAGTTCGGCCCCGCCATCGGCAGATCCAGCGCGACCGGTTGCGCTGCCCGTTCCGGCCACGAAATCGGCGGAGTCCACGCCTCACCGCGATGCTCAAGCCCGGCCGCCGAGAGCAGATGCACGCAGGCGTCGGCATAGACACTCGCCGGCGGCCAGGTGCCGGGGTCTTCGGTCATGAAGGCTTTCACGCGCAAGCCGGACTGCATCGGCCCGGGCTGCAGCGCACACACGCGCACCGGCGAGTTCTCGAGTTCATCGGCGAGCACGCGCAGCAAACCCTGCAGCGCGAACTTCGCCACGCCATAGCCGCCCCAGTAGGCGCGGCCGACGCGCTGCGGATCGTCCATCACGAACACCACCGCGCTGTCGGGCGCGCGCCGCAACAGCGGCAGGCAGGCCCGGGTCAGCAGGAAGGGCGCCCCGACGTTGACGTGCAACGCGTCGATGAATTCCGATGGATCGGTGTTCTGCAGCGGCGTCAGCCCCTGGAACTCGGCGGCGGCGTGGAGGATGCCGTCGAGCCGGCCCAGCTCGTCGCCGACGCGCGTCGCCATCTCGGCATAGTCGGCCGGCGTCGCGCCGAGCAGGTCGAGGGGATAGATCGCCGGCTGCGGGCCGATCGCCGCGAGCACATCGTGCAGGCGCTGGAGCCTGGGCACGCGGCGACCGAGCAGCACCACGGTCGCGCCGGCGGCCGCGCAGGCGCGCGAAGCCGCCTCGCCGAGCGCGCCGTTGGCGCCGGTGACCAGCACGACGCGGCCGGCAAGCGTCCCCGCCGCGGAAGAACCGGCTGCCTCGCTGCCTGCTTCCATCGTCACGCGCGCTGCGCCTCCGCCGCCATCAGCTTGAGCTCGCCGCTGGCATGGAGCTCGAGGGTGATGTCGCAGCCGCCGATCAACTCGCCGTTGATGAAAAGCTGCGGGAAGGTCGGCCAGTCCGAAAAGCGCGGCAGGTTCGCACGGATCTCGGGGTCTTCCATCACGTTGACGACGTGGTATTTCGCGTCGCACTCCCTGAGCGCCGCGACCGTGCGGCTGGAGAAGCCGCACATCGGGAATTGCGGGGTGCCCTTCATGAACAACACGATCGGGTGGGACTCGACCTCGGTCCTGATCCGGTCCATCACATTCATCTGTATTTCCTGAATTCTTGCCCCGCCGTGGACGTCGCGATGCACCGGACGCGTCGCCGGGCGGGCGTCGGCTGGTAGAATTGTAATCCCTGCGGGGCAATGACGCCCCGCCGTCGCGACCCAAGGAGCCGTCATGTCGATCGAACTGCCCGCCCTGCCCTATGCGCGCAACGCGCTGGAACCGCACATCTCGCACGAGACCCTGGACTTCCACTACGGCAAGCACCACCAGGCCTACGTGGACAACCTCAACAAGATGATCCCCGGCACCGAATTCGCCGATGCCGACCTCGAGACCATCGTGAAGAAGTCGCAGGGCGGCATGTTCAACAACGCCGCGCAGATCTGGAACCACACCTTCTACTGGAACAGCCTGTCGCCCAACGGCGGCGGCGAGCCCAAGGGCAAGCTGGCCGACGCGATCGTCAAGGCGTTCGGTTCGTTCGCCGCGTTCAAGGAAGAGTTCACCAAGGTCGCGATCGGCACCTTCGGCTCGGGCTGGGCCTGGCTGGTGCAGCGCGGCGACGGCTCGCTGGCGATCGTCAGCACCTCCAACGCGGCCACCCCGATCACCGGCACCGACAAGCCCCTGCTGACCTGCGATGTGTGGGAGCACGCTTACTACATCGACTACCGCAACGCCCGCGCCAAGTACGTCGAGGCGTTCTGGAACCTGGTGAACTGGGACTTCGCGATGAAGAAGCTGGGGTGAGTTTCATTTCCACCGACGCGAAAAGAAAAACGGCCGGAGCGATCCGGCCGTTTTCGTTTCCGCAGGGATTCTTGCCTAGCCGGCGATCCTTGCGATGACAGGCCCGACCTGTGCCTGTCGGCCCAGGGCGTCGCCAACGCGCCGCAAGGCGTCCGCCAGTTCGCTTGCAGCGTCGGCGCGCAGCGTGGCGTGACCGACCTTGCGCCCCGCGCGCGGCGACTTGCCGTAGTCGTGCCAGTGGCCGCAGGGATCGGCGAGCACGGCGTCGGCGTCGGGGAGCTCGCCGATCCAGTTGAGCATGCAGGCGTGGCCGACCATGCGCGTACTGCCCAGCGGCAGGCCCAGCACGGCGCGCAGGTGGTTCTCGAACTGCGAGGTCTCGGCGCCCTCGATCGTCCAGTGCCCGGAGTTGTGGACGCGCGGCGCCATCTCGTTGGCGAGCAGTTCGCCGTCGGCGAGGAACAGCTCCAGCGCGAAGACGCCGACGTAGTCGAGCGCCTGTGCGACAGCACGCGCATGCGCGATCGCCTTGTCGGCGATGTCCGCATCGACCACTGCCGGCGCGAGGCTCGCCGAGAGGATGCCGTGGTCGTGCCAGTTCTCGGTCAGCGGCCAGGCGCGGAATTCTCCTTCGCGCGAACGCACCGCGACGACCGACAGCTCGCGCTGGAAGCGCACGAAGCCTTCCAGGATCAGCCCTACGGAAGCTGCCTGCCCGCCCAGCGCCTGCCACGCCGCGTCGGCATCGCCAGCATCGTGCAGGCGGAACTGGCCCTTGCCGTCGTAACCCAGCCGCCGCGTCTTGAGGATGCACGGCGTGCCGATGCGCGCGATCGCCGCGTCGAGGTCCGCGCGGGTAGCGATGTCCTCGAACGCCGGCACCGGGATGCCGAGTTCGCGGAACAGCGATTTTTCCGCGAGCCGGTCCTGCGCGACGCCGAGCGCGCGCGGGTTGGGGAACACCGGTATCCGCTCGGCCAGCCAGTGCGCGCTTTCGGCGGGCACGTTCTCGAAATCGAAGGTCGCCACGTCCGCACGCGAGGCGAATTCGGCGAGAGCGTCCAGGTCGTGGTAGTCCGCGCGCAGCAACGGAGCGCACTGCGCCGCGCAGGCATCGGCCGCGCTGTCCAGCACCACGAAGCGCAGGCCCAGCGGCGCGCCGGCAAGCGCGAGCATGCGCGCGAGCTGGCCGCCGCCGAGGATGCCGACAGTGTTCATCGGCCAGGCGTGAGGGCGTTGCGCGGGTCGGCGTTGTCGAGCACGTCGCGTGTCTGGGTCGCGCGGAACGCCTCGAGGGCGGCACGCACCGCGGGATCGTCGTGGGCGATCAGCGCAGCCGCGAACAGCGCCGCGTTGGCCGCCCCGGCGGCGCCGATCGCGAAAGTCGCCACCGGGATGCCGGCCGGCATCTGCACGATCGACAGCAGCGAATCCAGGCCGCTGAGCGCCTTCGACTGCACCGGCACGCCGAGCACCGGCACCGCGGTCTTCGCGGCCAGCATGCCCGGCAGGTGCGCCGCCCCGCCGGCCCCGGCGATGATCGCGCGCAACCCGCGTCCGGCCGCCTGCGCGGCATACTCGAACAGCAGGTCGGGCGTGCGGTGCGCAGACACGATCTTCACTTCGTGCGTGATACCAAGGGCCTCCAGCCGCGCGCTGGCGTGCTGCATCGTGTCCCAGTCGGAACGGGACCCCATGACGACGCCAACCAGCGGCGCTGCTTGCGGATTGTCCATAAGTCTCGAAACCCCATGCATCCAGGATGTCAGCGGATCGAACCATCGCTGCGGTGGCGTACCGGCCTCATCGAGCGGCAAGCCAGCGCGACGGTACCCGTCCGACCCCGCGCGTCCCTTCGGGGACGCCATTTACGTTTATAACCTTTACAGGAAGGCACCTAGAAACTGTTGAAATACCTTGTTGTAAATGCCTGCCGTAGAATACAAAATTGGCCAACCTCCGCTGCGGGTGCAGCGGCCGGCGTGACCGGAGGACCGCGATGGATCGGAGACTGCTCGACATCCTGTGCTGCCCCAGCACGCGCCAGCCGCTGGCGCTGCTGCAAGCGCACGAGATCGATGCGATCAATCGCGCGGTCGCTGCCGGCAGTCTGCGGCGTGCGGACGGTAGCACGCAAGCGGACCCCCTGCGCGAGGGGCTGGTCACCCGCGACCGCAAACTTCTTTATCGAATTGACGACGGCATCCCAGTTCTGCTTGCCGACGAATCCATTTCCTCCGTTCAGGTCACAGATTTTCCGGCGTGACGTCTCTACCCTTCCAGCATTCCCTTCGTGGCGGTCCCTTGCGATGAAAGCCACGTTCCGCCGGATCCGGACATGAGCGACGAGAGCAAGCGCACGATGCCTGCACCTGCGGTTGCCCGCACCATCGGCGATCTGTTCGACGGCCTGCGCGCGCGCCTGCGCGAGCCCATGATCGCGATGTTCGACGCCCTTGACGACACCCTGTTCGACCTCGGCGAACATGCCCATTCGGGCGAGGCACAGCAGCACCATTTCGACGCCCTGCGCGAATGCCGTCGCCAGCGCGGCGGCGTGCTGGAACGCTTCCTCGCCTCGCTCGGCCGTTCCGAAGCCGACGCGGCGAACCACTCGGCCTCGCATTCCCAGCTCTCGCTTGTCGACCCCGACGACCTCGAGGAAGACCTGGCGGTCGACAGCATGGCCACGCGTACGACGCAGCGCCTGTCGGCGGCCCTGCACGCGCTCGACCAGCGGGTCGGCTGGCTGATGGAAGAGACCGCGCTCGATCCGCAGCGCAATCCCTTCGGCCCGCTCGCGATCGCCAAGTCCTTCCGCGAGGCGGCGGTGCCGATCGACATCGACCTGCAGACGCGGCTGGTGATGTACAAGATCTTCGAACGCCAGGTGCTTGGCGCGCTCGAGCCCGTCTACGCCGAAATCAACGCGCGTCTGGCCGCGGCCGGCGTGCTGCCGATGCTCGGCCACGCGCGCGGCCGGGTCACCCATGCCGTTCCGCAGCGCGAAGCGATCGTCCCGTCCCACCTGCTGTCGCCGAGCCATGCGAACGTTTCCATCGCACTCGAGCAGGACGAACGCGACCTCCTGAATGCCCTGCGTTCCCTGCTGATCCGCGAGACCGCCACGGCCCTGCTGGCAGCGCAGAATGCCGCGCCCGCGATGCGCCAGACGGTTCCCGCGACCGACGTGATGGATCGCGCGCTGGCCCGCCTGCGTGCGCAAGCGCCCGCGGGGCAATCGCAACCGTCGCCGCGCGAAATCGCCGAGCAACTGCTCGCCGAAGTTTCGTATTCGAACGACGTTGCGCCGCCGTCGCCGCAGCAGTCGGCCACCGTCGATATCGTCGGCCGCGTGTTCGACGCGCTCTCCCACGACCACAGCATCCCCACGCCGATGCAGCCGGTGATGCAGACCCTGTTCCTGCCGGTGATGCGCGCCTCGCTCAAGCATCCGGGCCTGATCGCCGAGAACGACCACCCGCTGCGGCAGTTGCTCGACCTGGTCGCCGAGAATGCGGTTGGCTGGTGCCCGAGCGTGGATCCGGACGCGCGCGCCCTGAACGACCTCCAGAGCTCGCTGCAGCAGATCGCGGTCAGCGACTCCGCGCAGGATGCCGACCAGATCGTCGTGCAACTGCGTTCGCAGCTCGAACAGCAGCGTCGCCGCTCCGAACTGGCCGAACAGCGCGCCGTGGAGGCGCACGCCGGACGTGAGCGCCTGTGGCAGGCGCGCCGGCAGGTCAACCAGGCGCTGATCCAGACGATCGGCCACGCGCCCGTCCCTTCCTGGGTGCGCTACCTCATCACCCGGCCCTGGATGAATTGCCTGGTGCTGCTGTGGCTGCGCCAGGGTCCCGACTCCTCGGTCTATCGCGAGGCGCTGGGCTTCGCCGAATCGCTGGTGTGGTGCACGACCGCGGGAACGAGCCGGGTCGAGCAACTTCGCCTGCGCGCCATGCTGCCGATCATGGAGGCACAACTGCGCCAGGGGCTGGCGACGGTCGCCTACCAGGACAACGAGATCAAGCAACTGGTCAACGAGCTGCAGCAGTATGTCCGTTACCGCATCGGCGACCTGCCGCCGCCGGCTTTCATCGAGTCCGAGCCGCCCGCGGGAAGCGCGCCGGGAGCATTGTCCGCCGACCCGGGCAGCATCGACGAGCAGCCGCTGCCGCAAAACGTGAACCCGGAAATGCTGGCGCGCGTGCGCGGCCTGCGTCCCGGCACCTGGTTCACCTTCGAGAACGCGACCAAGGGCAGCGAGCGCTGCAAGCTGTCGTGGGTCAGCCCGTATTCCGGACGCTGCCTGTTCGTCAACCGCAATGGCCTGAAGATCAGCGAGCACCGCCCGGAAGACCTCGCCGACGCGCTCCAGAAAGGCGTGGCGAGCATCGTCGAGAACAACGGCCAGATGCTGCAGCGCGCGCTCACCCAGGTGCTCACCCAGGTGCGCGGCAACGGCGGCGAAGCCAAGAGCGCTTGAGCGACCCTGCTTGGCGGGCGGTCGCTTTCGCGAACCGTCCATTCGATCCACCCCTCGCTGATTTCTTGCATCCGACACGCGTCGTGAGGCCGTCGCGCGCCGGACGGGTGTCCTCGCGCATGCGGCATCCGGAGCATTGCCTGCGATTCGCATCCGGGCACCACGAATTCCGGTGCGCAGCCCCTACACTGTGCGCATGAACACATCACTGCAACCGCCCGATCCCGCCCTCGTGACCGCCGATGTCGCGCGCGCGCTGGCCGAGGACATCGGCCCGGGCGACGTCACCGCCGACCTGCTGCCCGATGCGCCCGCGGATGCCTGGGTTGTCTGCAAGCAGGATGCGGTGATCGCCGGAGGAGCCTGGTTCGATGCCACTTTCCGCATGCTCGACGCGAGTATGCGGATCGACTGGAAGGTGACCGAGGGCGAGCAGGTCGCAGCCGGCGCGGTGTTGTGCCTGCTGCACGGCAACTCGCGCGCCCTCGTCAGTGGCGAGCGCACCGCACTGAACTTCCTGCAGACGCTCTCGGCGACCGCGACCGCGACCGCGCATTTCGTGGCCGCCGTGCGCGGCACGCGCGCACGCATCCTCGACACCCGCAAGACCTTGCCCGGCCTGCGCCTGGCGCAGAAGTACGCCGTGCGCGCCGGCGGCGGCTGCAACCATCGGCTCGGCCTGCACGACGCGATGATGCTCAAGGAAAACCACATCCTCGCCGCCGGATCGATCGTTGCGGCGATGGCGGCGGCGCGCGCGAAGCATCCGGGCGTGCCGCTGATCGTCGAGGTCGAGACGCTGGACGAACTCGACCAGGCGCTGGCCGCCCGTCCCGACCGCATCCTGGTCGACGAGTTCGGAATGGACGACCTGCGCGAAGCCGTGCGTCGGGCCACCGGAAACGTGCCGCTGGAAGTCTCGGGGGGCGTCGGACTCGACACCGTGCGCGCGCTGGCCGAGACCGGCGTGGACTGCATCTCGATCGGTGCACTCACCAAGCACGTGAGCGCGATCGACCTCTCGATGCGCTTCGGGACGCCCCCGCCCGGGTGACCGTCCCGGTCAGTGCTGCATCAGGTCAGTGTTGCATCAAAAACCAGGCCGCGACCGCGGCGATCGCGACCAGCGCAACCACGCCACCGATCAGCTTGCCGTTGCCGCCGCTCTTGCCGGTCGTGGCCGCGGTGGTCGCCTCGACCTTGCGGGTCGCGGCCACTTCCTGCCCCGGCGCCACCAGCATGAACCGCACCGCGTCCAGGCGCAGTTCGTCGCCGGCCTTCATGTATCCCTTCTGCACGCGCTGGCCATTGACATAGGTACCGTTCGCCGAACCCAGGTCTTCGACCGAAACGCCGTCCGCGACCGGCTTGAGCTCGACGTGGCGACGCGAGATCTCGTCCACGGTCACCGCGATCGCGCACTCGGGCGCGCGGCCGATCACGGTCGGACCGGCCACCGGGTACATCTTGCCGAACACCGGCCCCGACACGCCGCGCAGCACGAACTTGGGCACGGCCGCACGCATGCGCGTGGCGCCGCTGTCGTCGTCGGCCGAAGGGATCGTCCCGGTCGTGCCGCTGGCGGGCACAGCGCGTGGCGCGTCCATCGCCGCCACCCGCGCGATCACGCCGCCGAGGTTGATGGTGTCGCCGGCGCGAAGGGCGATCATCTCGCGTACCGGCTTGTCGTTGACCATCACCGGCGGGGCGCCGGCAGGCACCTGCAGGTTGACGCCGATGCCGCTCTGGTGGATCTCGCAGTGCACCGGCGCAATGCCGGGGCGCTCGAGCACGACCGCGCCATCGCGCGCCGAGCCGATCCTGTTGATGCCCGTGTTGAGCACCACCTGCGGATGCTCGCCATTCGGAAATACCAGCTTCATGCCCTTCCCCTCGCCTGGTCCCCGACGGCGATTGCTGCCGCCCTGCCGGGATCAAAGATAACGCAATCGGAAAATTTTGGCCTGCTCGGGCAGGCTCGATGTCTTGCGGATACCGCCCCTGTGCGCGGACTACTTGACGACCCGCAGCCGCGGTCCGCGCCGGCCGCCGCCCGGCGGCGTCTTGTCCGGCGGTCCTTCCTGGTCCACTGCCGGCTCGTCGGCCTGCGGCGTCCCCAGCGAGTTGCCGGTCGAGTCCTCCGGCAAGGCCATGCCCTGGCCGCTTTCCTGCGCGTAGATCGCCTGCACCGCCGCGATCGGTACGCGTACCGACTGGCTGACGCCGCCGAAGCGCGCGAGGAAATGGATCTCCTGGTCGCCCAGGCTGAGCTGGGTCACCGCACGCGCGGCAATGTTCAGGATCACCCTCCCGTCCTTGACCGCCTGCGGCGGCACCATGACGCCGGCATGGCCCGCGTCGACCAGCAGGTAGGGCGTCATGCCGTTGTCGTTGATCCACTCGTACATCGCCCGTACCAGGTACGGGCGATTGGAGGTCATCACGGGCGGGATGCGGGAGGTCACTTCGCCGACACGATCACAGCGCGATGTCGCGCAGGATCCGCTCCTCGGGGGTGAGGCTGCGCAGGAAGCCGGGATTGCGGAAGATGCGCATGCCGTAGTCGTCGATCGGCTTGCATTCCTTCGGCAGCACGATGCCCAGCGAAGGCAGGCGCCACACGATCGGCGCCATCGCGCAATCGGCCAGGCTCATCTCCGGGTTGAGGAAGAACTTGCTGGCCTTGAACAGCGGCAGCGCGGCGATCACCAGCTCGCGCAGGCGCTTGCGCGCTCCCTCGGCCTGGGTCTTGTTGCCCTGCTGGATCGACTGCACGTGCGGCACCCACTCGTGCTCCATGCGCAGCATCGCCAGGCGCAGGCGCGCGCGCGACAGCGGATCGACCGGCATCAGCGGCGGATGCGGGTAGCGCTCGTCGAGGTACTCGGTGACCACCGAGGCCGCGTACAGGACGAGGTCGCGGTCCACCAGGGTGGGCACGCTGTGGTAGGGATTGAGGTCGACCAGGTCCTCAGGCGGATTGGCCGGGTCGACCGTGATCAGGTCGTAGGTGACACCTTTCGCCGCCAGCACCAACCGCACCCGATGGCAGACCACGCAGTCGCGCGCGGAGAACAGGGTCAATGCGTTACGCAGACGCGGACTCGCAACCATGTTGCCTCCCCCGACCGGACGCACGCCGGTCCCCGACTCCGCTGGCACTGCCGCTCGAGCCATCGCTAGTGTACGTCGCGCCAGTACTCGTGCTTGAGCAGATACGCCAGGAAACTGAAGAACACCAGGAACAGGATCACCCAGACGCCATAGGACTCGCGCTGCAGCGACGCCGGTTCGGCGACGTATTGCAGGAAGGCGCTGATGTCGCGGGCGGCCTGGTCGTATTCCTCGGGCGTCATCTGGCCCTTGCGGTTTTCATCGACCACCAGTTCCTTGATGCACTGGCCGTTGGACTCGCCCTTCGGGCACGCATCCTGGCCATGCTTGGGTTCGGTGACGGGCTGCTGGATGCCCTGCAGTTGCCACAGCACGTTCGGCATCGAGGCGTTCGGCAGGACCGTGTTGTTCCAGCCCGAGGGCCGCGACTCGTCCATGTAGAACGACTTGAGGTAGGTGTAGATCCAGTCCGGGCCGCGCGAACGGCCTTCGAGCGACAGGTCCGGCGGGGTCTTGCCGAACCAGTTGGCCGCGTCCACCGGGTTCATCGCCACGTTGACGTGGTCGAGGTGCTTGGCGCCGGTGAAGTTGAGGTTCTCGGTGACTTCCTTCTCGCTCAGGCCGAGGTCGTCGCCCATGCGGCCGTAGCGCATGAACTTGATCGAGTGGCAGCCCGAGCAGTAGTTCATGAACAGCCGGGCGCCGCGTTGCAGCGAGGCCTGGTCGGTCAGGTGGGTGTTCGCCTCGAGCAGGCCTTCGCCTTCGCCGGCGAAGGCGATTGCGGGGGCGACGGCCGCCAGGGCCGTCAATGCGAGGGCGAGAAGGGACTGGCGCTTAGTCATGCATGGTCACCCGGTCTGGCACCGTCTTTGGCGTACCCATGCGCGTCCACACGGGCATGGTGAAGAAGAACAGGAAATACAGGACGGTCAGCACCTGCGCGATGGCAGTGAGCAGGCCCTCGGCCGGCTGCGTGCCCAGGTACATCAGCACCAGGAAAATCGCCGCGAAGCCCATCAGCATCACCTTGTGCAGCAGCGGCCGGTAGCGGATCGACTTGACCTCGCTGCGGTCCAGCCACGGGATCAGGATCAGGATCATCACCGCCGCACCCATCACCAGTACGCCCCAGATCTGGGTGCCGGCGAACGAGGGCACCGCACGCAGCATCGCGTAGAACGGGGTGAAGTACCACACCGGCTTGATGTGCTCGGGCGTCACCAGCGGATCGGCCGGGGTGAAGTTGTCAGGCTCGAGGAACCAGCCGCCGACGGTCGGCTCGAAGAAGATGATGAAGGCCGCGATCGTCAGGAAGGCGGAAACGCCGAACAGGTCCTTGACCGTGTAGTACGGGTGGAACGGAATGCCGTCGGCCGGAGCCTTGGGCGACCAGCGATTGCCCTTCGGACCCTTCTTGATGTCCACGCCGTCCGGATTGTTCGAACCGACCTCGTGGAGCGCGCCCAGGTGCAGCACGACCAGCAGCAGCAGCACCAGCGGCAGCGCGACCACGTGCAGGGCGAAGAAGCGGTTGAGGGTGGCGTCGCCGACCACGAAGTCGCCGCGGATCCACTCGGTCAGCGTGCCGCCGACGTAGGGGATCGCGCCGAACAGGTTGATGATCACCTTGGCGCCGTGGTAGCTCATGTTGCCGTACGGCAGGATGTAGCCCATGAAGGCTTCCGCCATCAGCACCAGGAAGATCACCATGCCGAGCAGCCATACCAGTTCGCGTGGTTTCTTGCCCGAGCCGTACATGAGGCCGCGGAACATGTGGAGGTAGACCACGATGAAGAACAGCGAGGCGCCGGTGGTATGCATGTAGCGGATCAGCCAGCCCGCCGGCACGTCGCGCATGATGTACTCGACCGACGCGAAGGCGGTCTCGGCACCCGGCTTGTAATGCATCGTCAGGAAGATGCCGGTGACGATCTGGTTGACCAGCGCCACCAGGGCCAGCGAGCCCATGTAGTACCAGAGGTTGAAGTTCTTCGGCGCGTAGTACTCGGTCATGTGCTTGCGGTACACCGGCATCAGGCCGGGCGCGCGCTCGTTGACCCAGTCCATCACGCCGTTGGCGGTCCGGACGAAAATGTTGTCGGACATCAGGCGGCTCCCTTCGTCGCTTCGCCGACGACCAGATGGTTATCGTCCACGAAGCGGTACAGCGGCACCTCGAGGTTCTTCGGCGCCGGCACGCCCTGGAACACGCGGCCGGCAAGGTCGTAGCGCGAACCGTGGCAGGGGCAGAAGAAGCCGCCCTTCCAGTTGGCGTCGAACGGCTGCGGCTGCACCTCGGGCTTGTGGATCGGCACGCAGCCCAGGTGGGTGCAGATGCCGACCAGCACGCCGATCTCGGGCTTGAGCGAACGCGCCTCGTTCCTGGCGAAGGCCGGGGTCTGGCTCACGACCTCGGACTTGGGATCGACCAGGCGGCTGTCCAGGGTGGGCAGCATGGCCAGCTGGTCGGCCGAGCGCTTGAAGACGAAGACGGGCTGGCCGCGCCACTTGATGCGCATGAACATGCCCGGCTCGGCGCCCAGCTTGCTGATGTCCACGTCGACCGGGCCGCCGGCGAGCAAGGCCTCGACGCTCGGCAACCAGGAGCGCACGAACGGAATCGCCGCGCCGGCCACGCCGACAGCGCCGACCACGGCCGTGGTGGCGGTCAGGAAGCGGCGGCGGCCGGTATTGACCTCTTCGTTAGCCATCGACTCTCCGCAGATTTCATGTGAACGCACGCGCCAGCGAGTCCCCTCCCGGCGCAGACGGGGAAGTGTAACGGAACGGCCAAGTGCCCCACAACGCCAAGAGCCGCGGGAACGCCTAGAAATGCCGAGGAAATCCGGCAATTTGACGAAGGAGCCACGGCACCGCCCCGATAGGCCGGGGAATTCGGCAATTTGACGACGGAGTCCCGGGATCGCCCCGATTGACCGAGGAATCCGGCAATTTGACGAAGGAGCCACGGCACCGCCCCGATAGGCCGGGGAATTCGGCAATTTGACGAAGATCCTGCGGTTCAGTCCGTTTGCGGCAAGCGCAGGCGTCGTCGGCCATTCCAGGAGGCGCCCAGACCGCGCATCCCCGTCGTGGGCGAACCCCTTCGGCCCACGCCGGCTACTTGGCGCCCCGATACCGCTCCGCCAGCGTCCCGACCCGCTCCACGTAGCGCAGGGTCTCGGCGAATGGCGGCACCCCGCCGTAGCGGTCCACGTTGGCCTCGCCGGAGTTGTAGGCCGCGGCGATCAGCTTGACGTCGCCGTTGTAGCGGCGGGACAGGAAGGACAGGTACTGCACCCCGCCGCTGATGTTGTCGGCCGCCGCAAAGGCGTTCTGCACCCCGAACCGCGCGGCAGTGGCCGGCATCAGCTGCATCAGGCCCTGCGCGCCCTTGTAGGACAAGGCGTTCGGGTTGAAGTTGGACTCGGCGTGGATGATCGCCCGCACCAGCCCTTCATCGACGCCATAGGTGCGCGCCGCGAGGGAAATCTCGGCGGCGTAGGCCGTCGTGTTGAGCGCGAGCCGGCCGAAGTTCACGCCCGGCAGCAGTCCGCAGGCATAGCACGGGCCGATCAGGTTGGCGTAGGAATAAGGACCGATCTTGTCGTAGCCGGTTTCCTGGCAGTGGATGGCGTCGCTGCAGGTTTCGGTGTGGGAGTCGATGATCTCGGCCTTGATATTGGCCGGCTTGTGGACTTCGTCCACCAGATGCACGACGCCTGCGGCGTCGGTGTACTTGTAGAGCGTCTTGTGCGACACCCGCGCCGCACCGTGTCCGGCCGCCAGCGGCATCGAGCCGATCGCGTTGGCCGAAGCGATCTGCGCGCGCTGCCGCAACTGCGCTGCTTCCGGCGACAGGGCCGGCGCACCCGCAGCGACCGGAATGGCGACGGACTCGGCTGGCGGCGAAGGAGGAACGGGCGTTGCCGCGGCATTGGCCGCGGGCATGGCGCCGCCGGCCATCGCATTCGTTGTCGGGCTGGCGACATTCTCCGGCCCGGGAGCAGCTCCAGGGCCCGGCTCGGCAGCCGCATGCTTCCGCGCCGAGCCGCCACCGGCGGCATAGCTGATCGCCTTGCATTTCATGCCAGCCACCGGATGGCTGGCGTAGTTGACCGGATCGCCCGGTCCGCCCTCGCAGCGGTACAACGTCCCGGCCGCGGCCGGGCCGCACAGGCCCAGCGCCAGGATCGTCGTCCAGAAGATGCGTTCGCGTCGGATCATCGCCCTGCCCGTTCGGTCCGCCACGCGGCCACCATCGTCTCCTTGCGGATCAGGGGCTTGGCGCGGTTCGCCACAGGCTACAATAGCCCCTTCGTCCGCAAGATGCACCCCATGGCCGGCAAGCTGCACATCACCACCCACGGTTGCCAGATGAACGTGTACGACTCGGCGAAGATGGCCGACGTGCTGGCGGCCGAGCACGGCCTGGAGCTGACCGACGACGCCTCCCAGGCCGACGTGGTCCTGGTCAACACCTGTTCGATCCGCGAGAAGGCGCAGGAGAAGGTGTTCTCCCAGCTCGGCCGCTGGCGCAAGCTCAAGCAGGCCAATCCGAACCTGATCATCGGCGTCGGCGGCTGCGTGGCCTCGCAGGAAGGCTCGGCGATCATCGAGCGCGCTCCCTACGTCGACCTCGTGTTCGGCCCGCAGACCCTGCACCGCCTGCCGGCGATGATCGATGAGCGCCGTGCGAGCGGCAAGCCGCAGGTCGACATCAGCTTCCCCGAGATCGAGAAGTTCGACCGCCTGCCCGAACCGCGCGCCGAAGGCCCGACCGCCTTCGTCTCGATCATGGAGGGCTGCTCGAAATACTGCTCGTTCTGCGTCGTGCCCTACACCCGCGGCGAGGAGGTCAGCCGGCCGTTCGACGACGTGCTCGCCGAGGTCGCCCAGCTCGCCGCGCAGGGTGTGCGCGAGGTCAACCTGCTCGGCCAGAACGTCAACGGCTACCGCGGCGCGATGTTCGAGTCGGATGAAAAAGCGGACCTCGCCCTGCTGATCCGCGCGATCGCCACCATCGAGGGCATCGGCCGCATCCGCTACACCACCTCGCACCCGCTGGAATTCTCCGACGCCCTGATCGCGGCCCACCGCGACGTGCCGCAACTGGCGAAATTCCTGCACCTTCCCGTGCAGGCCGGCTCCGACCGCATCCTCGCGGCGATGAAGCGCAACCACACCGTGCTCGAATACAAGGCCAAGCTGCGCCGCCTGCGCGAGGCGGTGCCGGACATCTGCATCAGCACCGACCTGATCGTCGGCTTCCCCGGCGAGACCGACAGGGACTTCGAGGCCACGATGAAACTCGTGGAGGACGTGGGCTTCGACCAGTCGTTCTCCTTCATCTACTCCGCCCGCCCCGGCACTCCGGCTGCCAACCTGCCCGACGAGACGCCGCAGGCCGAGAAGCACGCGCGCCTGGAGCGCCTGCAGGCCGCGCTGACCGCGAACGCGCGCAGGATTTCCGAAGCGATGGTCGGCACCGTGCAATCGGTGCTGGTCGAAGGCCCCTCGAAGAAAGACGCGAACGAACTCAAGGGCCGCACCGAAAACATGCGTTATGTCAACTTCCCAGGCGACGCGCGGATGATCGGGCAGTTCGTGGACGTTACGATCACCCAGGTGATGAGCAATTCGCTGCGTGGACGGGCAATGACCGCATGACGCCGGCTCGATGAGTCACAGTCCTCTCGACCCCGCAATCAGTGGCAGCATGATGGTGATGGCCATCCTGCTTGCGCTGGTGGCTTTCTTCCTCTGGTGCCTCCGATTCCGGCGCGCGACCGACCGCCTTCCTTTCCTTCGCTCGCGCGCAGGACTGCGGTTTGTGTCGGTGGTTGTGGCCGTTGCCATCATGGGCATCCGAACCTCCACGCCCTATCCATTTGTCTATGTCCTCGGAATGGCCATGGCGTTCCTCTACTCGACAGGAAGGTGGCCCCAGGCAAACCCCTTCGAACTGGAATCCGGACGGCTGGAGGCATTGACTGGCGCCGGAATCATCCTCTTCGCGAGCATCGTGTGACTGAGCGGGCAAGGACGCCCGTCAATCCAGCCGCTTGCGAAACCGCAGGATCGCCAGCGTCATCATCACGACGGTGAAGGCCACCAGCGCCGCCGCTTCCTGCCACATCTCCAGCAGGCCGCCGCCGCGCAGCAGTACCCCGCGGATCAGGCGCATGAAGTGCGTCAGCGGCAGCACCTCGGCGAAGTACTGGATGGGCCTGGGCATTCCCGCGAACGGGAACATGAAACCCGACAGCAGGATCGAGGGCAGGAACACGAAGAACGACATCTGCATCGCCTGGAACTGCGACTGCGCGCGGGTCGAGATCAGCAGGCCGAGCGAGAGGTTGGCGACGATCAACAGCACCGCGACGAGGTACACGTCGAGCAGGCTGCCGCGCACCGGCACCGCGAACAGCCACACGCCGAGCGAGAGCACGACGGTGGTCTGCACCAGCCCGATCGCGATGTAGGGCAGCACCTTGCCGATCATCAGCTCGGCGCTCCTCAGCGGCGTGGCGATCAGCAGTTCCATGTTGCCGCGCTCGCGTTCGCGGACGATGGCGATCGCGGTGAACAGCACCATCGTCATCGTCAGGATCACGCCGATCAGGCCGGGCACGATGTTGACCGCCGAGCGCCGCTCGGGGTTGTAGAAGCTCACCACGCCGATCGGCCCGGTCGGCGGCGTACTCACCGGCGGCACGCGCGCGTCGGGCAGGCGGCTGTCGAGCGGCATCTGCACGAGTTGGCCCACAGCGCTCTGCACCGCGTTGTCGCTGCCGTCGACCATCACCTGCAACGCCTCGCGGCCTTCCGCCTTGCGCCGTTCGAAATCGGGCGGAATGGCGATGCCGACGCTGATACGCCCCTGGCGCAGCAGCGCGGTCAGTTCCTGCGGCGTGCGCACCACGTATTTCGGCGTGATCACCTCGGTCGTCAGCATGTCCATCACCAGCGCGCGCGAGCTCGCGGTGTTCGCCTGGTCGGCGATGCCGGCGTCGAGTCCGCGCACATTGGTGTTGATCGCGAAACCGAACAGGGTGAGCTGGATCACCGGGATGCCGACGATCATCGCCGCGGTCATGCGGTCGCGGCGCAACTGGCGCAGTTCCTTGACGAGGATCGCCCAGAGCCTGCGCAGTTTCATGCGGCGCGCTCCCTGCTTCCATCACGACCGCCGCCGTCATCGCGCTTGTCGCTGCGGGTGACCGAGACGAACACGTCCTCGAGGTTGGGTTCGGCCACTTCGACGTCCGCCTTGCGCCCCGCTTTCGCCAGCGCGTCGTCGATGCGCTTGCGCGCGTCGTCTTTCGCATCGTCGTCGAGCAGCACCCGCAGCGCATTGCCGACCTGGGCGACGCCGAGCACGCCCGGGACGTCGACGATCGCGCGCTGCACCTTGCGCGGGTCGTCGGCGTGCACGAGCAGGGTGCGGCCTTCGAGTTTTCCGGTCAGGTCGGCCGGCGTGCCGTCGGCGACGAGATGGCCGCGATCGAGGATGACCAGCCGGTGGCAGCGCTCGGCCTCGTCCATCAGGTGGGTGGACACCAGCAGGGTCGTGCCGACGTCGGCCAGTTCGAAGAGCTTCTCCCAGAAGTCGCGGCGCGATTCCGGATCGACCGCGCTGGTGGGCTCGTCGAGGAACAGCAGCTCGGGTTCGTGGATCACCGCGCAGGCCAGTCCCAGGCGCTGCTTCTGGCCGCCGCTCAGGGTGCCGGCGAGCTGCTTCTGGCGGTCCTTGAAATGGTAGCGCTCGACCAGGTCGTCGATGCGCGCCTTCGTGCGGTCCTTCGGCACGCCCTGGATCGCGGCGAGGAATTCCAGGTTCTCGCGCACCGTCAGGTCCTCGAACAGCGAGAATTTCTGCGTCATGTAGCCGATCCGCCGACGCAGCGCCTCGGCCTGCTCGGGGATGCGCAGGCCGAGCACCTCGATCTCGCCCTCGCTCGGCGTGAGCAGGCCACAGAGCATGCGGATGGTGGTGGACTTGCCGGAGCCATTGGGACCGAGGAAGCCGTAGACGCGGCGCGCCGGCACTTCGAGGTCGACGTGGTCGACCGCGATCAGGTCGCCGAAACGGCGCGTCAACCCGCGCGCGCGGATCGCGACGCCTTCGGGTTTCTCCTTCGCCGGTGCGTCAGACACGACGGTCGCCTTTCATCGCGCCGGGGCGCCCGCGAACTCGACGTGCACGGGCACGCCGGCGGGAAGATCGGCGGCGTCCTTGCCCAGATCGATCTCGGCCAGGTAGGAAAGTCGCGGCGCGTCGTCGCCGGTGAGCGCGTAGTACGGCGTGAACGAAGGCTCGCTGCGGACCGCGCGGACGCGTCCCTCGAACGCGCCCTTGCGGCCGTCAACAATCACCCGCGCCGACTCGCCGACCTTCACGTTCGCGCGCATCGGTTCGGGTACGTAGACGCGTGCGTAGGGCGCATCGCCGACCAGCTCGATCGCCAGCGGCGCGCCGATCGCCGGCTGGTCGCCCTGCCGGTACGGCAGGCTGTCGATGCGACCGGCACGCGGCGCGTCGATGCGCACGCGTTGCAGGTCCACCGTGATCGAATCCACCTGCGCCTGCGCGGAAGCGACCGCGGCCTGCGCCTGCGCGATGTCCTCCGGGCGGCTGCCGTGGACCAGGGTCGCCAGTGCCTGCCGCGCCGCTTCGACATCCGCGTCGGCGTTTCCGGACTGCGCGATCGCCGCGTCGAGGTCGGCGCGTGCGATCACCTGCTTGGCGAACTCGATGCGCGCGCGCTCGAGCGCCAGCCGGGCATTGGTGGCGATGCTCTGCGCGCCGGCCAGCTTCGCGCGCGCCTGGTCGATGTCTTCCTGGCGCGGCCCGACGCGCAGTTCGTCGAGGGCTTTCTGCAGCCGCACGACATCGGCCCTGGCCGCGTCCAGGCGCGCCTGCGTGCGCGTCGTTTCCAGCATCATCACCGTCGCGCCCGCAGCGACCGTGTCACCCTCGTGCACGCGCACGCTGGCGATGCGTTCGGACACCGGCGCCGGCAGGGTGATGCGATCCCATTCAAGCGTACCCAGCACCTGCGGCGCGGACGGCGCACAGCCCGCCGCGAACAGGGCGATCGCGCAAGCCAATGCGCGCACGACGTCCGCATTGCGGCGCCCGCTTGGCGATTGATCGTTCATCGCAGCCTCCTCGCGATTCCATCGCTGCACGTCCATCACTGCACGTCCGTCATAGCCTGCCCGTCGCAGCCTGAATCCTAACGCGTTGCGCGGGATGACCGCAGCGCCCCGTCGCGCTACCCTGTCCGCGTGAGCCAGCCGTCCCAGCACGACTTCGTCCTCGAACCCGAGGACACCGAACGCCTCGCCAACCTCTGCGGGCCCTTCGACCAGCACCTGCGCCAGGTCGAGCTGCGCCTGGGCGTGGAGATCGCCAACCGTGGCAACGTCTTCCGCGTCACCGGCCCGGAACCGATGGCGGCGCGCGCGCAGCGCTTCCTCGCCCGGCTCTACGACGCGATCGACGAGCAGCCACTGGATTCGCACGAGCTCCACCTGCTGCTGACCGACGTGGTCAATGAGGCCGAGCAGACCACGCCGCTGCAACCGGTGCGCGACGCGGTCGAACCCCAGGACGTGGTGATCCGCGTCAAGCGCGGCAGCATCCGCGGCCGTGGCGCCAACCAGGCGAAGTACCTCCACGCGATCGCGATCCACGACGTCAACTTCGGCATCGGCCCCGCCGGTACCGGCAAGACCTTCCTCGCGGTGGCCAGCGCGGTCGAGGCGCTCAACGCCGGCCGCGTGCAACGCGTGGTGCTGGTGCGACCGGCGGTCGAGGCCGGCGAGAAGCTCGGCTTCCTGCCCGGCGACCTCGCACAGAAGGTCGATCCCTACCTGCGCCCGCTGTACGACGCGCTGTACGAGATGCTCGGCGTCGAGAAGGTCGCCAAGCTGCTCGAGCGCAGCGTGATCGAGATCGCTCCGCTCGCCTACATGCGCGGACGCACGCTCAACGACGCCTTCGTGATCCTCGACGAGGCGCAGAACACCACCATCGAGCAGATGAAGATGTTCCTGACCCGGATAGGCTTTGGCTCGACCGCCGTGGTCACCGGCGATCTCACCCAGATCGACCTGCCGAAGTCGCAGAAGTCCGGCCTGCGCGATGCGGTCGACGTGCTGCGCGGCGTCGAGGGCATCGCGTTCACCTTCTTCGAGGCGCGCGACGTCGTGCGCCATCCGCTGGTGCAGCGCATCGTGCAGGCCTACGATGCGCGCGACGGCGATGTCTCGCCCAAGGACTGAACCCGGGAAAGGAGCCCCATGAACCGTCGATCGTTCGATGCCGCGTTGCCGTCCGGCCACCCGCAGGTGGAAACACCATGACCCGCGGTCCGGTCGAGCTCGATGTCGCCGTCAGCTATGGCCTGCCGCGCAAGGGCCTGCCGGCGGCGCCGAGCTTCCGCAAATGGGTCGCGGCCGCGGTGCATGGCCGCATCCTGCGTGCCGACGTCAGCCTGCGCATCGTGGATGAGCGCGAAGGCCGCTGCCTCAACCGCCACTACCGCGAGAAGAACTACGCGACGAATGTGTTGAGTTTCCCCGCCGAGATACCCGAGGGCGTGAAGCTGCCGCTGCTCGGCGACATCGTGTTGTGCGCGCCGGTGATCGCACGCGAGGCGCGCGAGCAGCGCAAGCCGCTCAACGCGCACTACGCGCACCTGACCGTCCACGGCGTGCTCCACCTGCTCGGCTTCGACCACGACGACGAGCGCGAGGCCGAGGCGATGGAGACGATCGAGCGCGGCATCATGGCCGTGCTCGGATTCGCCGATCCCTACGGCTGACCGATCGACTGCCGACCGGTTCCGCTTTCCCGCTTCATCGCCCGGCGGGAATGAAATCATTTCAGATGACGCGCCGCGTCAATGCGCGCGCGTACAGGTTGCATTGTCATCGTGACCGACTACCATCGCGACTTTCGTCCGCGGCGTGGTTGGGGAACCTGGTTGCCGACCGCGACGGAAATGATCTCCCATCCCATCTTCTGAGGAAGACGCATGCCCTCCCGCGCCTGGTTTGACCGTGCCCTTGTTGCCCGCGGCGTTGCCGCCCGCGTTCTCGTCTGCAGCGCATTGAGCGCCGCCATCGCCCAGGCCGCGCACGCGCCGGCAAGCGACCCGATGCTGCTGCATCCGGATCATTACGAATTCAGCGCCTCGCTGCACGCGCCGTTCCATCCCGACGCGAAAGGTTCGTACGCGTTCGACCTCTGGTTCGACTATCCGGGGGCCGGCAGCAGCACGCTCGCGGCCTGGCAGGTCGACGTGGAGGACGTAGGCGGCAAATCGGTGCGGCGCTGGATCGGCGAGATGCCGGTGCCGCACCAGCACAGCCATGCCCTGCTCGCATGGGACGGCCGCGACAACGCCGGCAACAAGGTCGATCCCGGCTTCTACACCGTGCGCCTGCGCGCGGTGCCGAACGTGCTCGACGCCGCGGATGCGAAAACCGCGCTGTTCGACCGCGTGCGCAACGCCTTCGCGCTGTTCGGCAGCGAGGAGGAGAACCAGCGCCAGGATGTGATGGTCGGCAAGCTGGCCGCGCCGAAGATGCCCGCCTTCCATGCGCTGGCCATCGGCGCGAAGGGCGAGGCGCAGGCACTGCATGGCGCGCATCGCCAGTCGGTGCCGGCCACCGGCTCGCTGCCCTACACCGTCTACTACGGCAACCTGCACAGCCAGACCAACCACAGCGACGGCGCCGGCCCTATCGCGACCTGCAAGGGCGAGCAGAACCCGCAGTCCGGCCAGTACGGCCCGCCCGACGCCTACGCGATGATGCAGAACCAGGCGCACGGCGACTTCCTGATGACGTCCGAACACAACCACATGTTCGACGGCTCGACCAGCACGAACACGTCCGCCAATCCCGCCACCGCCAAGGCGCTGTTCGCGTCGGGCCTGACCGACATGGCCAACTACAACTCGGCGCACGCCGGCTTCCTCGCCCTGTACGGCGTCGAATGGGGCGTGATCAGCAACGGCGGCCACATGAACATCTTCAACGCCGACGGGCTGCCGGAGTGGGAATACAACTCCAGCAACCAGTTGATCGGCGACTATTACACGCCCAAGTCCGACTACGCCGGCATCTATTCGACGATGAAGACGCACGGCTGGATCGGCCAGTTCAACCATCCCTCCACCAGCCAGTTCGCCATCGGCGGCACCGCGATGGCCTACGACGCCAACGGCGACGCGGTGATGGTGACCGCCGAAGTGCTCAACTCGAGCGCCTTCTCGACCAACACCACCCAGTCCGAGAGTTCGCGCAACCTCTACCAGGACGCCTGGAACCTGCTGCTCGAGCGCGGCTACCACGTCGCCCCGACCACCGACCAGGACAACCACTGCTCGAACTGGGGCCTGAGCTACCACAACCGCAGCGCGGTGCTGCTGCCGACCGGCACCCCGCTCAACGTCGCCAACTTCCTCGACGCCCTGCGCGCCCGCCGCGTGTTCGCCGCCGAGGACGACACCGGCCAGCTCATCCTGACCGCCAACGGCCAGGTCATGGGCCAGACGATCAACAACTCCGGCGCGCTCACCCTGACCGCCAACTACGCCAGCAGCAGCGGCCAGACCGCCTCGCGCGTGCAGTTCTTCACCGGCGTGCCCGGCAGCAACGGCACGGTGACGCAGTTGTACGAGGGCAGCGGCACCACCACCACCACGCCGAGCGTCGGCGCGCACTTCTACTACGTGCAGGTCACCCAGGCGAACGGCGACCGCCTGTGGTCGGCTCCGATCTGGATCAACGAGGTCAGCGGCGGCGGCGACACCACGCCGCCGACCGTGAGCGCGTCCGAGTCGGGCAGCTCCGGCACGATCACGCTGTCCGCGACGGCGTCGGACAATGTCGGCGTCGCCAGGGTCGAGTTCTATGTCGACGGCGTCCTCAAGTCCACCGACACGACGAGCCCGTACAGCGCGACGCTCGATTCGACCACGCTCGCCAACGGCAGCCACACGCTCACCGCCAAGGCTTACGACGCCGCGAACAACGTCGGTACTTCGACTGCGGTCAGCTTCAGCGTGAACAACGGCGGCAGCGGCGATACCACGCCGCCGACCGCGAGCGTTTCGGAATCGGGCAGCAGCGGCACGATCACGCTGTCCGCGACGGCTTCCGACAACGTCGGCGTGACCAAGGTCGAGTTCTACATCGACGGCACGCTCAAGGGCAGCGACGCCACCAGCCCGTACAGCATGACGCTCGACTCGACCACCCTGGCGAACGGTTCGCACACGCTGACCGCCAAGGCTTACGACGCGGCCAACAACGTCGGCACCTCGACCGGCGTGTCGTTCACGATCAGCAACACGACGTCGACCCAGTTCAACGAGGTCGAGTCGAACAACACGATCGCCACCGCCAATGCCGTCTCCCGCAGCTACAAGACGATCGTCGGCACGATGAGCGCCACTACCGACAAGGACTACTTCGGACTGGCCCTCAACGCCGGCGACACCCTGAAGGTCGCGATGACCGGCCCGTCGGGCACCAACTTCAACCTCAACCTCTACAGCGCAAGCGGACAGACGCTGACCAGTTCCTCGGGCAGCACCAGCACCGAGAACATCAGCTACACGAGCGCCAGCGCGCAGACCGTGTATCCGGAAGTGGTGAGCAAATCGGGCACCGGCAGCTACACGCTGACGCCGACCTACACCGCCGGCAGCGGCGGCGGCGCCGAACTGGTGGTCAACGGCGGCTTCGAATCGGGCACCACGCCCTGGACCGCTTCGACCAGCGTGATCGACAACAGCCCCGGCGAGCCGCCCCACGCCGGCAACTACAAGGCCTGGCTCGACGGCTACGGTTCGGCGCACACCGACACCCTGTCGCAGACCGTCGCCATCCCCGCGACGGCGACCTCGGCCACACTGACGTTCTGGCTGCTGGTCGACAGCGACGAGACGTCGACGACCAAGGTCTACGACACCCTCGCCGTGCAGGTCCGCAACAGTTCCAACGCCGTGCTGTCGACCCTGCACACCTACTCGAACCTCGACAAGGGCAGCGCCTACGTCCAGCGCAGCTTCGACCTGAGCGCCTACAAGGGCCAGACCGTGAAGATCTACTTCAGCGGCGTCGAGGACGCGCAGGATGCGACCTCGTTCCTGGTCGACGACGTCAGCCTCAAGACGCAGTGATTCCGGCCGATTGCCGGCGCATCCGTGCGCCGGCAATCGGGAGGATCGACAGGCAACTCCTGATCGCCGGGGACGGCCGACCCGGCTGGTTGCCGTCGCCCGCGGCGGCGACTTGAACCGCGCTGGAAAGCGCCTTGCCGGGGCGGGCGGACTCCGGTAGCGTTGCCCGGATCGCATCGAGCGACAGGAATGCGCCGCATCGAGGCCCGTCCGGGCGATGCGAGCGGCGCCGGCACGCAGGGAAGTGCATCCAATCCAGAACGCGCCGCGCTGCGGCGCCGTCCGCACATCACTCCGGGGAGCAACTCTTGAAAGCATCGTCGTTCGATCCGTGCCATCGCGGCACATCCGTTTCCAGGAAGTCCGCCTGCGCGCTGCTGATCGCGGCCGGACTCGCAGCCGCGGCCGCGTCGCAGGCAGGCGTCGCCAACCGCCTGCAGATCGCCAATATCCCCGAGGCGGTCGCCTCCGGCCACGCGGCGCGCATCGCCGCGATGGATGAAGGCCGCAGCCTGCAGTTCTCGCTGGTGCTGCCGCTGCATGACCAGGCCGAACTCGACGCACTGCTCGCGCGCCTGCAGGATCCGGCCAGCGCGGACTACCACCACTACCTGTCGGTCGCCGAATTCACCGAGCGCTTTGGCGCGAGCGCGGCCGACTACGCCGAAGTCGTGCGCTGGGCCGGCGCCAACGGCCTGAAGGTCGTCGAGACGGGGCCGAACCGCCACGTCGTGACCGTCGCCGGATCGGTCGCCGCGATCAACCGCGCCCTGCACGTGCAGATGACCACGTTCAGGCACCCCACCGAAGCGCGCAGCTTCTTCGCGCCCGACCGCGAGCCGACGCTCGACCTGCGTGTTCCCCTGCTCGCCATCTCCGACCTCAGCGACGTCAACGCCAAGATCAACCACCTGCGCCGCGGAAGCGCCATCGAGCACATGGACGCGGTTTCGCGTGCCCACGGTTCCGGCCCCGGCGGCGAATACCTGCCCAGCGACATGCGCGCCGCGTATTACCGGAATGGCCAGATGACCGGCGCCGGACAATCCGTCGGCATCTTCTCCTTCGATGGCTACAAGACCGCCGACATCGCGCTCTTCTACACCAGGACCGGCATGACCTCGAACGTGCCCGTCAACAACGTGCTCGTCGGCGGCTTCAGCGGAGCCTGCAGCGGCGGGTCGAATTGCGACGACGGCGAGCAGATCCTCGACATCGTCAACGTGATCGGCATGGCACCGGGCCTGGCCCAGGTGCAGTTCTACGAAGGCAACGGCGCGACCGCGATCCTCAACAGGATGGTCAGCGACAACACGTCCAAGGTCTTCAGCTGTTCCTGGGGCGGCGGCGGCTTCAACAACAAGACCGACGACGCGATCTACCAGGAGATGGCCGCGCAGGGCCAGACCTTCCTCAACGCGACCGGCGACGACGGCGCCTACAACTCCCAGACCTGGGCCGCTCCGTCGGCCGATGCCAACATCATCGACGTCGGCGGCACCTCGCTGGTCACCACCGGACCGGGCGGCACCTGGGTTTCCGAAAAAGGATGGCTGGACAGCGGCGGCGGCTTCTACAGCAAGGCCGGCGAAAGCACCCCGGCGTACCAGTCGCTGGCGGGCGTGCTCACCAGCGCCAACCAGGGATCGGGCACCTACCGCAACGATCCCGACGTCGCGGCCGAGGCCGATTTCGACAATCCCACCGTCAGCAATGGCAGCTTCCAGACCGGCTTCGGCGGCACCAGCTTCGCCGCGCCGCGCTGGGCCGGCCTGATCGCGCTGGCGAACCAGAAATCGGTGTCGCTGGGCAAGGGGACCGTGGGCTTCATCAACACGAAGATCTACAACATCGGCCTCGGCAGCACCTACCACAACGACTTCCACGACATCCTCCACGGCAACAACGCGCCCGACCTGGGCAGCGGCGCGGGCTTCAACGCGGTGGCCGGATTCGACCTGGTGACCGGCTGGGGCAGCCCGATCGGCGCGGGCTTCGTGACGGCGCTGACGAAGTAAGCCGAAAGCCTGGACCCGGGGCGGCGGGCGAATCCGCCCTCCGGGTTCGCCTTCGGCGTGAAGCCCCCCGGCAGGGGGCGACTGGCTTGCGGTACACTGTAAGGCCGCCCCCCTCCGGGCGAGTAACGCGAACCCATGTCCGACGACAGTCGAACGCCCGAGCATCCCGCGCCGGATCGCCGCTCGTGGCTCGAACGCCTCAGCCAGGCGTTTTCCGGCGACCCGCGCAACCGCGACGAACTGATCGAGGTGCTGCGCGACGCGCAGGGCGACGGCCTGATCGCGGCCGACACCCTCAAGATGATGGAAGGCGCCATCGGCGTCTCCGAGAAGACCGTCGCCTCGGTGATGGTGCCGCGCTCGCAGATGGTGGTGCTGCCGGTGAGCGCGCGCTTCTTCGACCTGATGAAGATGGTGGTCGAGTCCGGCCACTCGCGCTTCCCGGTGCACGGCGAGGACAAGGACGAGATCCTCGGCATCCTGCTCGCCAAGGACCTGCTGCGCGGCGTGGTTGCCGATGGCGGTCCGGCGCATGTCCGCGAATTGCTGCGCCCGGCGGTGCTGATCCCCGAATCCAAGCGCCTGAACGTGCTGCTCAAGGAGTTCCGCTCCTCGCGCAACCACATGGCGATCGTGGTGGACGAATACGGCGGCGTTTCCGGCCTGGTCACGATCGAGGACGTGCTCGAGGAAATCGTCGGCGAGATCGACGACGAACACGACGATGCCAACCCGGCCGCGCAGATCGCCGCGCAGGCCGACGGCCAGTTCGTGGTGGACGCACTCACCCCGATCGACGATTTCAACGAGCGCTTCGGCGCCGATTTCCCCGACGACGAATACGACACCGTCGGCGGCCTGGTCACCGACGCGATCGGCCACCTGCCCGAATCCGGCGAGGAGCTGGCGATGGGACGCTTCCACTTCCGCGTCGCCCGCGCCGACGCGCGCCGGGTGCAGGCGTTGATCGTGAGCGTGCAGTCGGATGGGTGACGAGCCGCGGTTGCGAACTGCCAGTGGCAGTTCGCGCGGCGAAGAACGCCCGGCAGCGCGCGCGTGGCGCGCGGCGCTGCTGATCGCGCTGTGGCTGCTGTGCGCCACCTGCATCGCCGCACCGCGCATCGGCCTGGTGACGATGGGACCCGGCGAGGAATACTGGGCGCGCTTCGGCCACGACGCGATCCTGGTCGACGACCGCGCCGACGATCCTGCCAGCGAACCGACGCTCTACAACTTCGGCTATTTCAACCCCGACGCGCCGGACTTCTTCCTGCACTTCGCGGAAGGCCGCGCGGAATACCAGCTCGTCGCCCTGCCCGCGCGCGTCGACCTCGCCCAGTACGCGCAGGCCGGCCGTGGCGCCAGCCTGCAGTGGCTGGCCTTCACGCCCGCGCAAGCCATCAAGCTGCAGCAGCGGCTGGAATGGAACGTGCGGCCCGAGAACGCGACCTATCCCTACGACTACTTCACCAAGGACTGCACCACCCGCGTCCGCGACGCCCTCGACTACGCCCTCGACGGAAACCTGCACGCGCAGCTGAGCACGCCCTCGCATGGCCTGACCTACCGCGCCGAAGCGGTCCGGCTCGGCGCGCCGGACTGGTGGCTGGGCCTGTCGATGCATTTCGCGCTCGGCCCCTATGCGGACCGTCCGCTGTCGCTGTGGGACGAGGCCTTCATTCCCAGTCGCCTGCAGGACAGCCTGCGCACCGTCCGCACCGCCGATGGCAAGCCGCTGGTGACGGCAGAAGTGACCCTGTTGCCGCAGCGGCTGCCGCCCGCACCTTCCGACGTGCCGCAATGGCGGATGTGGTTCGTGCTCGCCGGCTTCGGCCTGGCCGCGCTGTTCCTGATCGGCTCGCGTTACGCGCCGCGGTCGACGGCGGCGCTCGCGGGCCTGTTCTGGCTCAAGTGCGGCCTGCTCGGCACCGGCCTGATCGCGATCTGGTGCTTCACCACCCACGTCGCGATCTGGGGCAACGAGAACATCCTGCTCACCAGCCCGCTGTGCTTCGCCCTGCTGCCGGGCGCCTGGGCGACGCTGCGCGGCCGCGCGCCGGCGCGCTGGCACGCGCACGCGCTGCTGCTGGTCGCGCTCTCGGCCGGCGCCGCCCTGTTCCTGAAGTGCCTGCCGTTCCGCATCCAGAGCAATGGCGACTGGATCGCCCTGCTTTTGCCGATCCATCTCGCGCTGGCTTACGCTGGGCGTCGCAGGGGCTGATCGCGCGGCCGCGGATTCGCCGGATCGAAGCGTGATTCACCGGCTCGAAGCGATCCTGCCCCACACTGCCATCCGACGACCGCCGGAGATGCCGATGGACACAGCGCCCAGCAGCGAACGGATGGTGGTGGCCTGCGTGGCCTACGCCGCCGACGGCAGCAAGCTGCCGGACATCGCCTTCGAGCAGATCAGCGAAGTGCTCGCGCGCGACGATGGCAGCTACGTCTGGGTCGGCCTGTACGAACCCGACGAGCCGCTGATGAAGCGGCTGCAGGAAGAGTTCGGCCTGCACGACCTCGCGGTCGAGGACGCCCATGTCGCCCACCAGCGCCCGAAGATCGAGATCTACGGCGAGTCGCTGTTCATCGTCATCAAGACCGCGCAGGCGGTGAAAGGCCGGGTCGAGTTCGGCGAGACCCACGTCTTCCTCGGCAGGCGCTACCTCGTGACGATCCGCCACGGCGCCTCGCTGACCTACACGCCCGCGCGCAACCGCTGCGAGCGCGAGCAGCAGAAGATGGCGCTGGGACCGAGCTACCCGCTGTACGCGATGCTCGACTTCGTGGTCGACAACTACATGCCCGTCGTCAGCGATTTCCAGGGCGAGCTCGACAAGCTGGAGAAGGACATCTTCGCCGAGGACTACCGCCGCGAGACGATCCAGGAGCTCTACAACCTCAAGCAGGAGCTGACCGCGCTGAAGATGGCGATCTCGCCGCTTCAGGACATCCTCAACCAGTTGCACCGCTTCCATCCGCACCTGGTCCACGACGACGTGCGCGTCTACTTCCGCGACGTCTACGACCACGTCGCGCGCGTCAACGAGGCGACCGACACGATGCGCGAGATGCTCACCGCGGCGATGGGCGTGAACCTCGCCCTGGTCACCGTGGCGCAGGGCGAGATCGTCAAGCGCATGGCCGGCTGGGGCGCGCTGCTGGCGGTGCCGACCCTGATGGCGAGCTGGTACGGCATGAACTTCCACAACATGCCCGAGCTCGAGGGCCGCTACAGCTACCTGATCCTGATCGTCACCGCGGCCCTGATCTGCGTGGTGCTCTACGTCGCCCTGCGGCGCATCCGCTGGCTGTAGCAACGCCACGCAGCCCGGATGAAATCCGGGCTCGATGGTCCATGTCCCGGGATTTCACCCTCGCTACGACACTGTGTCCCGTTACTGCAGGTGCGCCTTCAGCCACGCCGCGACGGTGTCGTGCCACTGCACGCTGTTCTGCGGGTGCAGCACCCAGTGGTTCTCGTTCGGGAAGTACAGGTACTTCGATTCGATGCCCTTGCGCTGCAGCGCGGTGAACGCGGCGATGCCCTGCTCGACCGGGATGCGCAGGTCGAGCTGGCTGTGCACGATCAGCATCGGCACGCGCCAGTCCTTGACGTGGACGATGGGATTGAACTGCTCGTAGCCGGCCGGGTTCTCCCACGGCGTGCCGCCGTTCTCGTGCTCGGAGAACCACAGCTCCTCGGTCGAGTAACCCATCATGCGGTTGTCGAACACGCCATCATGGTCGACCAGGCACTTCCACGGCGAATTCCAGTTGCCGGCCATCCAGTAGATCATGTAGCCGCCGTAGCTGGCGCCGAGCGCGCAGGCGTTCTTGCCGTCGAGGAAGGCGTACTTCTGGAGCGCGGCGTTCCAGCCTTTCTGCAGGTCCTCGAGCGGGCGATCGCCCCAGTGCTGCGAGATCGCGTCCGTGAAGGCCTGGCCGTAGCCGGTCGAGCCGTGGAAGTTCACGGTGACCACGGCAAAGCCCGCGCCGGCGTAGGTTTGCGGATTCCAGCGATAGTGGAACTCGTTGGTGAATGAGCCCTGCGGGCCGCCATGGATCAGGAACGCGACCGGATAGCGCTTGCCCTTCTCATAGCCGACCGGCTTGACGACATAGCCTTGCTCGGTTGCGTTATCGGCGCCCTTGAACGTGTAGAACTCGTAGTCGCC
>DASXKN010000028.1:0-147019 GCA_036496805.1 Lysobacteraceae bacterium | reverse complement strand
ATGGCGTAGACGACGATCACCGCCAGCACCGCGCCACCCATGGCCAGCCACTCTTTGACCTCGGTCGTGGTCAGCACCCAGACCATGCTGGCGCAGCCGACCAGCGGAATCAGCGGGCCGCCCGCCAGCCTGAAGGGCGTTCCGCCCTCGCGCGTGTCCCTGCGTTGCAACACCCATGCGGCGGCGCACACGCCGAAGTAGACGAAGCAGATCGCCTTGCCGGAGAACAGCACCAGGATGGTGAAGCCGTCGGTGCCTCCGGAGATCGCCAGCACGGCGCCGATGGTCGCGTACAGCAGCACCGAACCCAGAGGCACGCGGTGCACCGCCGTGATCCGCGCGAGCGGCGAGGGCAGGTAGCCGTCGCGAGCGAGCGCGTACAACAGGCGCGACGAGCCGAACAGGTCGTTCTGCATGAAACCGAACAGGGAGATGCCGGCGGCCAGCAGGAGCAGGTTGCGCGACCACGGCGCGATTGCGGTGGCGGCATCGATCAGCGGAGCGTTGCTCTTCTCGAGTGCGCCGCCGAGCAGGCTCTGGGAGACGATCTGCAGCGCGACGTACAGCAGCACCACGAGGATGATCGCGGCCATCGTCGCGCGCGGTACCACGCGGCTCGGGTCGCGCACCTCGCCGGAAGGCAGCAACGCGGTCTCGATGCCGCCGTAGGCGAAGATCACGAGCGCCATCGAACCGGCGATGGCCGACACCGGCGGCATCGCACCGACGTGCAGGCTCGCCGGATGGACGAAGGCCAGGCCGACGATCGCCAGCGCCATCAAGGGCAGCAGCTTGAGCGTGGCGAGCGCCATGATCGCGCGCGCGCCCATGCGCACGCCGCGCGCATTGGCGATGCACAGCACCACGTAGCTCGCGAGGATGAAGCCGTCGCGCGGCAAGCCGTGCGCCAGCACCGGCCACGCGCGCCCTGCCTGGTCGGCAAGGGCGGCGGCGATCGCCCCGCTGGCCGCGACGTTGGAAATCCAGAGCAGCGATGCGACGAGGTAACCCGGGAACTGCCCGAACGCGGCTTCGACGTAGCGATAGGCGCCGCCGGTCGCATGGATGCGGCTGCCTGCGGCCGAGAAGCACAGCGCGATCGGCACGAAAACGAGTGCGCCGAGCACCAGCACGAGCGGTGCGGCCGCGCCCAGGTCGCGTGCCAGGTCGCGCGGCATCGAGAAGATCCCGCCGCCGATGGTGTTGTTGAGGACCGAGGCGGCCAGCGCGAAGAATCCGATCCCGCGCACGAGTGCGGCATCGGTGGCGCGGTCGGCTGTGCTGGTGGCCTGCGATTCCATCCCCATCCTCCGACCGGGTTGCCACCGCGCCACGCGCGGTGGATGCCGTTACTCGCCGCTAGGTACCGCGCTCGAGGTGGAACTTGTGCAGGATCCGGTGCACGACCGGCGCGAAGGCGATGCCCATCGCGACGATGAAGACCAGGCCGGCGTACAACGCGTAGAAGCCCGCGAACAGTTTGCCGCCCTCGGTCTTCGGCGCGTCGACCGGTCCCATGCCGCCCAGCAGCATCGCCGAATTGAGGAAGCCGTCGACCCACGGCAGGTGTTCGTAGTGCGCATAGCCGGCGATGCCGATCAGGAGGGAGACGACGACCAGCGCCAGCGCGACGAGGGCATGGCGAATCCAGCGTCGCATGAAGCGCGCGAACGGCAGGAGCGGGTGGTGGCGCGATTCGTACATGGGTCGGAACGGAGCGGGCGGTGCGGATGTCGATGCCGGATAGTGCCATGCCCGGATCGGCCGTGGATGCCGTCGCTTCGCCCGCATGCAAGGCGCCGGGAACACGGCTATGCTCGCGGCACGGCTTTCCGCGCCGGCAACGTCCAGGGGGTTGCCATGCCCGCTTCGATCCGTCACCGGCCGCTCGGCCTTGTCCTGGCGGCATTGTTTGCCGCTTGCATGGTTCCCGGCTCGGCCTTCGCCGCCGGTGCGACGCAGAACGTCGAATGCATGCTGCCCGGCCAGATCCAGCACATGGGCGGTCACACCACCATGGGTCCGCGCCGCGCCGTGCAGACCACGCCGGAGGACTGCAGCCAGCGCGGCGGTGAATACACCGCACAAGAGCAGCCACCTTCGCCACCCCCGGGCGCTTCGCTGGCCGCGACGGCCGACGACGGCGCGATCGTTTCCTGCCTGCTGCCGGCGCAGACGCGCCAACTCGGCGAGAAGGCGCGCTACAGGACCGGGCGACACACGGTCCACACCACCCGGACCGATTGCCAGAAACGTGGCGGCGAGGTCTACACTCCGCACACGCACCACGGCACGACAAAGAAGTGACGCGGCGAGGGACCGATCGCGTTCGCGATCGATCCCTTCAACCGGCTCGGGTACGCGCGGGGTGGCCATGCCGTGCGTGGCAACACGACGGTCATGTGCGTGTCCGACACTGCGCGATGGCCCGACCGATGGCCCGACGCGGATGCCTGGCGATGATGGTCGTTCCTGTCAGTCGCGAACGATTCGCATTTTCAGGATAATCCCTGTCGACGCGACCTGCGCCGCAGTTGCCCGGATCCCATGCCCATCGATCGTCGCGAATTCCTGAAGTTCGGAAGCCTGCTCGCACTCGGAGGAAGCACGCCGCGACTGTTGCTCGCCGCTGCAGCGCCGTCTCCGACGATGCCATTGGCGGCGGGCGACAAGGCCGACTTCAGCCTGCGCATCGCTTCGGCGAAGATCGAGCTGGCTCCCGGCCGCGCCGTCACGACCAGGGCCTACGACGGGCAGGTTCCGGGTCCGCTGTTGCGACTGAAGGAAGGCCGACGCGTTGTCGTCGACATCCGCAACGACACCGATGGACCCGAGGTGGTGCACTGGCACGGCCTGCCGCTGCCGGTCGACGTCGATGGCGCGGTGGAGGAGGGCACGCCCTGGATTCCGGCGGGCGGCACGCGTCGGGTCGCTTTCACGCCGCAGGCGCCGGGCCTGCGTTTCTATCACACGCACCAGAACGCAGGCAGCGACCTGACGAAAGGCTTGTACGGAGGACTGCTCGGCCCGTTGTACGTCGAGCCGCGCCATGAGCCCGGCGCCTATGATCGCGAAGTCTTCCTGGTGCTCAAGGAGTTCGAGCCTTACGCGACTACCGACGACGGCATGGACATGGACTTCCTCGCGCCGACGGGACGCGACGAGGCGCTGGTCAAGCGCGCGCTGGGCGTGGTGGACGCGGCGCATGTCCAGCCCGACTGGGAGAGCCAGGATGTCGCCTACCGCGCCTGCACGATCAACGGCAGGATGCTCGGCCACGGCGAGCCGGTGCGGGTGAAACCGGGCGAGCGCGTGCTGTTCCACATCCTCAACGGCAGCGCCACGCTCAACCGCGGCATCGCGCTGCCGGGCCATGCTTTCAGGGTGGTCGCGCTCGACGGCAATCCGGTGCCGCATCCGGTCGCCGTGCCGGTGCTGTGGATCGGCGTTGCCGAGCGCATCAGCGCAATCGTCGAGATGAAGCATCCCGGCACGTGGATCCTCGGCGACCTCGACGATGGCGATCGCGGCAACGGCATGGGCATCGTCGTCGAATACGCCGGCAGCGAGGGCCAGCCGCAGTGGCGCAAGCCGGCGCCATTCCTCTGGGACTATCGCCGCTTCGCGGACCCGCATGCCAGGTTGCGCACGCCCGACGAGATCCTGGAGATGACCTTCCTCGAGCACCCGTTCCGCGGCAAGGGCTTCAACACCTGGACCATCAACGACGTCGCCTTCGACATGGACGCGATGAAACCGATGTTCAAACTGCGCCACGGCGCGCGCTACCGCTTGCGCATGCATAACGCCAGCGACGATGCACATCCGATCCACCTGCACCGCCACACCTTCGAGATCACCCGCATCGCCGGCCACCGCACATCGGGCGTGCGCAAGGACGTGGCGATGATCGGCGGCTACCAGTCGATGGACATCGACTTCACCGCCGACCAGCCGGGGCTGTCGCTGTTCCACTGCCACATGCAGTCGCACATGGACCACGGCTTCATGGCGCTGCTCGATTGCGCCTGACGGTAACGTCCGTTCCTTCCTTCGGCGTGCATCGATGGTCGCCCAGGGCGGATTGACGAATGCGTCCCCCTCGAATATCTTGTGGTCGTCAACGGCGCCCAGCACAACATCTGGGCTTAATAGGGAACCCGGTGCGGATCTTGTCGATCCAATTCCGGGACTGCCCCGCAGCGGTAACCGGGAACGACCGACGCCACACGCACTGAGTCGATGCGACTCGGGAAGCGGCGTCCAGTAGGACAGACGCGAGTCTGGCGCCCGGAAGTCCGAAGACCTGCCGCGACCGTTCCGCCGAAGGGCGGGGCGTCTGGCTTCGGACCCTCGCGGGAGGGCAGCCGGGACTGTCGCGTCCGCGCGCGCGCTCCCGATGGCATCGACCGCAGGATCCGATTCGCTCGCGGGAGCGAAGGCCGGCGGATCATCCGCGCGCCTCGGCCGTGCTCCGCCTGCCTTGCTCTCCTGGAATCCGACCGATCAGGAGAACAAGCATGTCCAACGAAGATTCCCCGGCCGCTACGGCCTTTCCCGCCGCCATCGGCATCCAGTCGGGCTTTGCCCTGACGCCGCCGCACGCCGGCCCGGCAACGATGCGCGTCACCAAGCGTTGCGGCGCGCGCGAACCGGTCGACCTCAACAAGATCGTGCGCGCCGTGACGCGTTGCTGCGACGGGTTGCGCGACGTCGAGCCGATGCGGGTGGCGGTCAAGACGATCACCGGGCTTTACGACGGCGCGACCACGCGCGAGCTCGACGAACTCTCGATCCGCACCGCCGCGGCCCTGATCGCCGAAGAGCCCGAATACTCGCGCCTGTCAGCGCGATTGCTGGCGGGTTACGTCGACAAGGAAGTGCAGGCCCTGGGTGTCTATTCATTCTCGCAGTCGATCCGGCTCGGCTTCGACCTCGGCCTGATCAACGAGCGCGTGCTGGCATTCGTCGAGGCGAACGCGCGCAAGCTCAACGACGCCATCGATGCCGGCTTCGGCGAGCGCTTCGAGTACTTCGGACTGCGCACGCTGTACGACCGCTACCTGCTCAAGCACCCGCAGAAGCGCCAGGTGATCGAGACGCCCCAGCACTTCTGGATGCGGATCGCGTGCGCGCTCAGCGAATCGGCGAGCGAGGCGATCGAGCTTTACCGCGCCTTCGCGGCACTCGACTACGTGCCCAGTTCACCGACGCTGTTCAACGCAGGCACCCGCCACGAGCAGTTGTCGAGCTGCTTCCTGCTCGACTCGCCGGAGGATTCCCTGGAGGCGATCTACGACAAGTACAAGGACGTGGCGCTGCTGTCGAAGTTCTCCGGCGGAATCGGCCTTGCCTGGCACCGCGTGCGCGCGGAAGGTTCGCTGATCCGTTCGACCAATGGCCTGTCGAACGGCATCGTGCCATGGCTGAAGACCCTCGATTCCTCGGTCGCCGCGGTCAACCAGGGAGGCAAACGCAAAGGCGCCGCCTGCGTCTACCTCGAACCCTGGCATGCCGATGTCGAAGCCTTCCTCGAACTTCGCGACAACACCGGCGACGAGGCGCGGCGCACCCACCATCTCAATCTGGCGAACTGGGTGCCCGACCTGTTCATGCGCCGCGTCGAGGAGGACGGCGCGTGGTCGCTGTTCGACCCGCGCGACGTGCCCGAGCTGCCCGACCTTTGGGGCGATGCCTTCACCCAGGCCTACGTGCAGGCCGAGGCACGGGGCCTGGCGAAGAAGGCGGTGAAGGCGCGCGAGCTGTACGCGCGGATGATGCGCACGCTGGCGCAGACCGGCAACGGCTGGATGACCTTCAAGGATGCCTGCAACCGCGCCGCCAACCAGACCGCGAAGCCGGGCGCCTGCATCCATCTGTCGAACCTGTGCACCGAGATCGTCGAGGTCACGAGCGCCGGCGAGACCGCGGTCTGCAACCTCGGTTCGATCAACCTCGCGCGTCACCTGGGCGCCGACGGCGCATTCGACTTCGACAAGCTCGGCCAGACCGTCTCCCTCGCGGTCCGGCAGCTCGACCGCGTGATCGACCTCAACTTCTACCCGATCGCCAGCGCGCGTGCCTCGAACTCGCGCTGGCGTCCGGTCGGGCTTGGCGTGATGGGCCTGCAGGACGTGTTCTTCCGGCTGCGCCTGCCATTCGACGGCGACGCCGCACGGGCGCTGTCCACGCGGATCGCCGAGACGATCTACTACCACGCGCTGTCGGCATCGCTCGAGCTGGCGCGGGCGAAAGGCGCGCATCCGGCTTTCGCACAGACCCGCGCGGCAAGCGGCGAGTTGCAGTTCGACGCCTGGAATGTCGTTCCCTCCGATCCGGCGCGCTGGGACGCTTTGCGCAACGAGATCCGCACCCATGGCTTGCGCAACGCGTTGCTGATCGCGATCGCGCCGACCGCGACCATTGCTTCGATAGCAGGCTGTTACGAATGCATCGAACCGCAGGTGTCGAACCTGTTCAAGCGCGAGACGCTGTCGGGCGACTTCCTGCAGGTCAACCGCCATCTGGTCGGGGAGCTCAAGCAGCTCGGACTGTGGACGGAACCCGTTCGCGACGCCATCAAGGTCGCCGAGGGTTCGATCCAGGCGATCGCCGCGCTGCCGGATGAACTCAAGGCGATCTACCGCACGGCATGGGAGTTGCCCATGCGCGCATTGATCGACATGGCCGCGGCGCGTGGCGCCTTCATCGACCAGAGCCAGTCTCTCAACCTGTTCATCGAGAATCCGAACATCGGCCAGCTTTCCAGCATGTACATGCATGCGTGGAAGCGCGGACTCAAGACGACGTATTACCTGCGCTCGCGGCCAGCCACACGCATCGCCAAGACGACCCTCGTCGCGGAAACTCCTGCCCCAGCCGCCGTGACCTGCTCGCTCGAGAATCCGGAAAGCTGCGAGGCCTGCCAATGAGCGACGTCCTGTTCGGCAACCCGCCGTCCTGCCTGCTCGATCCCGGCTTCGACCTTACCCTGCGGCCGATGCGCTATCCGTCGTTCTACGAGATGTACCGTGCAGCGATCAAGAACACCTGGACCGTCGAGGAGGTCGATTTCCAGATCGACCTCGCGCACCTGCGTTCGCGCATGACCCCGGCCGAGCGCCATTTGATCGAGCGGCTGGTGGCCTTCTTCGCGACCGGTGATTCGATCGTCGCCAACAACCTCGTGCTGAACCTCTATCGCCACATCAATGCGCCGGAGGCGCGCATGTACCTCTCGCGCCAGCTCTACGAGGAAGCACTGCACGTGCAGTTCTACCTCACCCTGCTGGACAACTACATTCCCGAGCCGGCGCGACGCGCGCAGGCCTTCGCCGCGATCGAGAGCATTCCCTCGATCCGGCACAAGGCGGCGTTCTGCCAGCGCTGGATGGATTCGGTCCACGACCTCGACCGCATCGCCAGCGATGGCGACCGGCGTTCGTTCCTGCTCAACCTGACCTGTTTCGCCGCGTGCATCGAGGGCCTGTTCTTCTTCGCCGCCTTCGCCTATGTGTACTTCCTGCGCTCGCGTGGCCTCCTGCCTGGCCTGGCCGCCGGCACCGCCTGGGTATTCCGCGACGAATCGGCGCACATGGGCTTTGCCTTCGAGGTGATCCGCACCGTTCGCCGCGAACAGCCACAACTCTTCGACGGGGCCTGGGCACAGGCCGTGCGGGCCATGCTGGCCGAGGCGGTGGAGTGCGAGACGCGCTTCGCCGAAGACGTGCTTTCCGGCGGCGTGGCCGGCCTTTCGCTGGCCGACATGCGACAGTACCTCGAGTACGTGGCCGACCAGCGGCTGCGCCAACTCCAGCTCGAACCGGTCTACGGAGCGAGGAATCCGCTGCCCTTCATGGAGCTCCAGGACGTGCAGGAGCTGACCAACTTCTTCGAACGGCGCGTCTCGGCCTATCAGGTCGCGGTGCAGGGCGACGTGAGTTTCGATCATGCCTTCTGATCGCGGCCGCCCGCACGTCGACGCCGGGGTACGACTCGTCGAAATCGTTTTCCCCGATCATTGCAACCACCTGGGCACGCTGTTCGGCGGGCAGGCACTGGCATGGATGGACAAGGCCGCCTTCCTGGCGGCGAGCCGCTATGCCGGCGGCACCGTGGTCACGGCGCGCTCGGATCGCATCGATTTCTCCGCGCCGGTACGGCTCGGCGAAATCGTCGAGGTCGTGGCCAGCGTGTGCTCCGTCGGTCGCAGCTCGATGACGGTGCGGGTATCGCTGCATCGCGAGGCCGTGCCGGGCGGGACGCAGATCGAGGCGACCAGGGGCGAATTCGTGATGATCGCGGTCGATGCAGGCGGCAAGCCGGTCGCGGTGGATGTCCGCCGGCGAAGCGCGCCCTGACTTGCGGGTCGGCAGGCAACGTGACGGGGATGGCATGCCAGGGCGCGTGGAGTAGCCAGCCTGCGAGGGCTACCGCAGCTTACGCTCGCGGCTTTCACTCGAAACCTGAACCAGCACGTCCACGCCAGCAGCTGGCGCGATCCTGCTGGCGGGAATGTCCTCTCCTGCACGCCAGCGCGCCAGCGCATCGCGCTTGGACTCGCCTTCGACGAGAAACAGCACCTCGCGCGCACGACCCAGGCGCGCGGCGCTGAGCGAGACTCGCTGCGGCGGTGGTTTGGGCGCATCGAAGACGGCGATGGCATCGGGGGAATCGGGCAGGGTTCCGTTGTCGTGGCCGGGGAACAGGCTGGCGGTGTGACCGTCTTCGCCGAGTCCGAGCAGGACGAGATCGAAGTCGCCGACGCCGCGCAACGCATCGGCGTATGCATTCGCCGCTGCCTGCTCGCCGAGTTCGGAGGGAATCGCGTGGATGTTCGCCGGCGGAATCGGCACGTGGTCCAGCCAGGCCGTGCGCGCCATCGCGCTGTTGCGCAGCGG
This sequence comes from Lysobacteraceae bacterium, assembly GCA_036496805.1. Lineage (GTDB taxonomy): Bacteria > Pseudomonadota > Gammaproteobacteria > Xanthomonadales > Xanthomonadaceae > SZAS-103. The sequence continues at coordinate 138,119 of DASXKN010000028.1, read as the reverse complement.
GTCGTCGGGCGGCGCGCAACGCTCGTCGCCGAACCAGATATCCCAGCGCGACCAGTCGGCACGAGTCCCATCAAGGCCCGCATCGCGCAGCAGCGCATAGGCGGCGCACGGCGTGTTGCCGCCGGCAAGCACGATGACGAAGCGGCCACGCTGCGCGATCGCGCGCGTCGCGGCATCGAGGATCCAGCGCTGCGCGGCCTGCGCAAGTGCCGCGGCATCGGCGACCGGATGCCAGCGCACGACCTGCGCGGTCGGCGCGCTCATTCCTTCTTGATCGCGTGGCCGCCGAACTCGTTGCGCATCGCCGACAACAGCTTGTCGGTGAACGACTGGTCGTCGCGCGAACGCAGGCGCTCGATCAGCGACTGGGTGATGATCGGTGCGGGCACGTCGAGGTCGATCGCCTCGGCTGCGGTCCAGCGGCCTTCGCCGGAATCCACGACATAGGGCGCGATGCCGGCCAGGGTCGGGTTCTTGCCGAGCGCATCGGAAGTGAGATCAAGCAGCCATGAACGCACCACGCTGCCGTAGCGCCAGATCTCGGCGACCTGGTGCAGGTCGAGCGCGAAATCCTTCTTGTGCTGGAGGATCGAGAAGCCCTCGGCGTAGGCCTGCATCATCCCGTACTCGATGCCGTTGTGGATCATCTTGGTGAAGTGGCCCGAGCCGGCCGGGCCGACGCGGCCCCAGCCTTGCTGCGTGTTTGGCGCGAGCGTCTCGAAGATCGGGCGCAGGCGTTCGACCACCGCTGCGTCGCCGCCGACCATCATGCTGTAGCCCTGATCGAGTCCCCAGACCCCGCCGCTGGTGCCGCAGTCGACGAAGTCGATCTTCTTCTCCGCGCAGGCCGCCGCGCGCCGCAGCGAATCCTTGTAGTACGAATTGCCGCCGTCGATGATGCAGTCGCCGGGCGAAAGCAGGCCGAGCAGGGTCATGATGGTGTCGTCGGTGATCTTGCCGGCCGGCACCATGGTCCACATCGCGCGCGGCGCGTCGAGCTTGGCGACCAGCGCCTGCAGCGAGTCGGCCGATTCGGCGCCGGCGTCCTCGACTGCCTTGCGCGCGGCTGCGTTGGGATCGAAGCCGACCATGCGATGGCCGCCGCGTACCAGGCGCTGTGTCATGTTGGCGCCCATCCGGCCTAGGCCGATCATTCCCATGTCCATGCGATGGTTCTCCTGATGAGTGGGATCGAAGTGTACGACGCGGCTCAGAAAGCGATCATCACGATCGAGCCGGCCACGACCAGCAGGCCGCCCAGCACCACCGGCCAGGTCAGCGATTCGTGGACGAAGACCACGCCGAGCACGATCGCAAAAGCGACGCTGAGCTTGTCGATCGGCGCCACCCGCGTCACCGGCCCGAGTTGCAGCGCGCGGTAGTAGCACAGCCACGACAGGCCGGTGGCGATGCCCGAGAGTACGAGGAAGGTCCAGGTCGCGCCGGTGATCGGCGCGGTCGGTCGCCACTCGTTGCGCAGCGACAGGATGATCGCCGTGACCGCGAGGATGACGACGGTTCGGATCAGGGTCGCGAGGTTGGAATTGATCCCCGCCACGCCGAACTTGCCGAGCACGGCGGTCAGTCCCGCAAAAAAGGCCGAGCCGATCGCGAACAACACCCAATTCTCGCGCAGGTTCATGCGAAGCTCCCGGGCGGGTCGATGCGGTGCCACGATACACGCGCCGCGCCATGGCTGGCGGCACGGTTCGGCTGCCGGAGCGACGAGGTGCGGAGGGCAGGGGAAACGACGATGGACGAGCGCCTCGTGGTCGTGCAGCACCATCCCGCCGAGGGCATCGGCGAACTTGGCGTGTGGGCTGATCGGAATGGCATCGCCCTCGACGTCGTTCGCGCCGATCTGGATGCACTGCCGCCCTCGTCGAAGTGGCCTTGCGTGCTGCTGGGCGGCCCGTATTCCGTCAACGCCGCGCCGGGCTGGCTGCGGCACGAGAAGCTCTGGCTGCACGAAGCGGTCGCCGCTGACACAGCCATCCTCGGTATCTGTCTCGGATCGCAATTGCTGGCCGAGGCGCTCGGCGGCCGCGTGCATCCGATGCAGGAACCCGAGACGGGCTGGACGCGGATCGCGTTCGACGACGGTTCCGCGTTCGATGCGCTGCAATGGCACGAAGATACCTTCACGCGGCCGCCTGGCAGTGAGTCGCTGGCATGCAGCGCGGCCTGCGTCTCGCAGGTGTTCCGGCTCGGAAACCGCATCGGCATCCAGTTCCACCCGGAATGGAACGCTGCACTCGTGGTCGATTTGAACGCGCATTTCGGCGCGGATTCGCCGCTGCCGCGCGACATCGACCACGAGCGCCATGCGCGCGTGGCGGTGTGGTTCCACCGGCTGCTGGACGACTGGCGCGCGAGCTGGTGACAGCGGGGCAGGGTAGCTAAACGCCTGTGCGGATCAACGATCCGATCATGCTCGTAACCGCCATCGTCGCCGTGCCCCACACAAGGATGCGCAGCGCACCGCGCAGCATCATCGCTCCGCCGGCGCGCGCCGCGAGCGCGCCCAGCGCGGCGAGTGCGACGAGCGAGACGGCCGCGATCGCGGGCACCGCCCGTTCCGCCGGTGCAAGGTAAGCGGCAAGGAAAGGGACGAGACCACCGACCGCGAAGCTGATCATGGAGGCCGAGGCCGCCTGCAGCGGCCGCGCCGACAGCGCGTCGGTGATCCCGATCTCGTCGCGCGCGTGCGCCCCGAGCGCGTCGTGCTGCATGAGCTGGCGCGCGACCTGGGTGGCCAGTTCGTGGTCGAGCCCTCGGCGGATGTAGATCTGCCGCAATTCCTCGCTCTCGCCGGCGAAATCGCTTTCGAGCGCCTTGCGTTCGATCTCGAGGTCGGCGCGCTCGATGTCCGCCTGCGAGCTGACCGAGACGTATTCGCCGGTGCCCATCGACAGCGCGCCGGCGACCAGCCCCGCGATGCCGGCGACCAGCAATTCCGGCCTGTCGGCGTGGGTCGCGGCGACTCCCAGCATCAGCCCCGAGATCGACAGGATGCCATCGTTGGCGCCGAGCACGCCGGCGCGCGTGCGGCCCGATTCGTGCGTGCGGTGGGTGTGGGTTCCCATGGATGGCCTTTGCTGCGGGAGGGCGGCTTGACCTGCCGCCAAGCCGATGCAGGCTCCAGCATTTCCGGCGCGCTGGCAACCTGAAGCTGCCGGCATCGCTGACCGGCAGCTTCGGATCGCGACCATGCATCTGCCTGGGAAGGCTCAACCGGGATCGCCGGCTGACCACGCTCAGCCGCGGCGCGACAGCCTGGCGAGCAGGTAGCCCGCGGCGAAGGCGCCGCCGACCGTTGCCCAGGGGCGTCTCGCGATGGCACGCCCCGCGTCTTCGGCAACGCTGCCACCTTGGCGGAGCAATGTATCGATGTCTTCGCCGGCTTCGGCCTTGACCTCTCGGGCCGCGTCGGCCGCCGAGGCCATCGCGTCGGCCGCGCCGACGAGCAGATGGTCGCGGGCCAGACCGAGGTGCTCGGTCGCATTGTGCAGGTGGGAAACGGCTGGTTTCGACATGGGACTCTCCTTGTCGTCGGGTGGAACGCGCATCGCGGGTGGCGAGGCGCGGGATTGAACGGTCAACTCGTGCATCGCGCCGTCCGGCGGATGCGCGCATTGCATAACGATCGCCGCATCGGCTCAGGTCACGCCGAAGTAGGGGTCCTGAGGCTTGAGCGCGTGGTCCACGCGATGCCAGGCGGCACGTATCGGCTCCTTGGCCTGTTCCCAGTACAGGCGCGAAATGCCCTTGCGATGCCTCCAGAGCGCCTGCACCTCGGCTTCGACCTCGTCCCAGCTGCGCTCGCTCTGGTCGCCGAGGCGATGGGCAATGCCGACGCGATAGGCGGGGGCGTAGTCGTCGTAACTCAGTTCGCTGTCGTAGTAGGGCTCTGTGATGAAGGCGCGCTGCCAGTAGAGGTCTTCGGCGACCGGATCGACGGGTCGATCTTCATCGATGGGTCGGTCCGTGCCGGCCTCTGATGCCATCCGGGCGGTCACGATCTCGGCGGTCGGGTTGATGGCTTCGCCCACGCCCTTGCCGGCAAGACCCCCGGCGACGGCGCCAACCGCACCGGCGACCGCGGTGCCGAGCGGGCCTGCGACCATGGAACCGATGGCCATCCCGGCCGCAACTCCGCCGGTCGCGCCAATCCCGGTACCAACCGGGTGCGAGCCCGGAGAGCCCGTGACGGGATCCAGGTTGAAGGCTTCCACCACGTCGTTGTCAGTCCGCAGTTCCGTCATGACGATCTCCTTGTCGGGTTCAGTCCTGAGTTTGTCCACCGCGGACACGAAGGGCCGCGAAGGCACGTCCCGACTATTGTCGGCAGCGAATGAACTTCGACCCAATGCACTCGCCATCGGGCCGGCGAGGCTCATCCAGCGTTAAGCGTTGAAATTCCGCCGATGCGGCGAGGATGTCGGCGGATATGTCCACCGCAGCGCTGCAAAGAAACCTTCATCAAGCCCGGAGATCGTTGCTGCTGGCCGCCGAGGGCGTGTGCGCACGGCGTCGATGACAACGATGCAATGCCTCGTGCCGCAAGTCTGTAACAAATCCGTTCGATGACTGTCATCGCCGCGCTCTAGCGTGGCGAGCCGCCGGAACGCGTTGCGGTTCGGACTTCTTTGGCCATCAGGATTACCGCCAGACATGGGATTCCGAAGCATCGCACTGGCCGGTGTATTGGGCGTGCTCGGATTCCATCCGGTCGCGGCCCTTGCGGCCGATCCGTCGCCGACGACCAAGGCCGCCGAGCATCGCTTCGACATCCTGGCCTTCCAGGTGCTCGGCAGCAGCAAGCTGCCGACGATCGACATCGAACGCGCGGTGTATCCGTTCGCGGGACCGCAGCGCAGCGAGGCCGACGTCGAGTCCGCGCGACAGGCCCTGCAATCGCTCTACGACAAGCGCGGCTATCCCACGGTCAGCGTCACGATCCCGGCGCAGGGCACCGCCAGCGGCCTGATCACCCTCCAGGTCGACGAGCAGCGCGTCGGCCGGCTGCGCGTGGTCGGCGCGAAATGGTATTCGCCGGACGACGTCGCGCGCGCGGCGCCTTCGCTCGCGGAAGGCAAGGTGCCCAACTTCGGCGACGTCCAGAAGGACATCGTCTCGCTCAACCAGCTCCCGGACCGGCGCGTCACCCCGGAGATCAAGGCCGGCGCGGCGCCCGGCACCGTGGACGTCGACCTGAAGGTGGACGACAGCCTTCCCCTGCATGGCTCGCTCGAGCTCAACAACCGCAGCAGCCCGAACACCTCGGACCTGCGCCTGAGCGGGACGATCCACTACGACGACCTCTGGCAACTCGGCCACAGCCTGACCCTGACGATGCAGACCGCGCCGCAGCGTCCTTCCGACGCGCGGGTGTTCTCGGGTTCGTATCTCGCGCGCTTCGGCGATTTGCCATTCTCGCTGCTCGGCTACGCGGTGCACAGCAACAGCAATGTCGCCGCGATCTCCGACTTCAACGTGATCGGCAACGGCGCCATGTACGGGCTGCGCCTGATCCGCGCGTTGCCCGCGCACGAAGGCTTCTTCCATTCCTTCAGCTTCGGCATCGACGACAAGGACTTCAAGGAAGACACGCTGTTCGGCAGCGACCGCAGCTCGGCGCCGATCCAGTACTTCCCGCTGGTCGCCGCGTACAACGCGAACTGGATGCACGGCGGCAACAGCACCGACCTCGGCATCACCGCCACGGCCAACCTGCGCGGCCTCGGCGACGGCAACGACGCATTCGACAACAAGCGCTTCCTTGCCAAGGCGGACTTCTTCCACCTGCGCCTGGACGCCTCGCACACGCTGTCGTTCGCCGGCGGCTGGCAGTTCTACGCGCACCTGCTGGCGCAGTTCTCGAATGAGCCGCTGATCAGCAACGAGGAGTTCAGCATCGGTGGCCTCGACACCGTGCGTGGTTATCTGGAAAGCACGGTGCTCGGCGACGCCGGCGCGGCGGCGCAACTGGAACTGCGCACCCGTCCGCTGTTCACCGGCAAGTTCGACATCGACAACTTCAGGTTGTTCGCCTTCTACGACGCCGGTTACGCCCGCATCCACGATCCACTGCCGGAGCAGCTCTCGAGCGACACCCTCGCCAGCGCCGGCATCGGCGCGGTGCTGCGCGCGTTCGGCCATTTCAACACGTCGCTCGACTTCGCGGTGCCGCTGACCAATCCCGGCAGCGGCCCCGACCGCAAGCGTGAATCGCCGAACGTCCTGTTCCGGACGTGGGGCGAGTTCTGACCGTTCTCCACCGATACCGTTCCGGGAAACAAGCCATGTCCAGACTGCGTTTGATCTTCGCGATGTTCCTGCTGTTCGCCTGCCTGCCGGCGTCGGCGGCCACGTGGTGGGACGGCAAGTGGCACTACCGTGCCCGGATCGACGTCAACACCACGTCGACCGGCGCCGCCCTGCAGCAGGACGGCGGCAGGACCCAGGTGCTCGTGCGCCTGCACTCGGGCAACTTCGACTTCGCCGACGCCAAGGAAGACGGCAGCGACGTGCGCTTCGTCGCCGGCGACGACCGCACGCCGCTGAAGTACCACTTCGAGAAGTACGACGGCCTGGTGGACCAGGTGGCGCTCGCCTGGGTCGACCTGCCCGCGCTCGCGGCCAACAAGACCACGCCCATCTACGTCTACTTCGGCAATCCCGACGCCTCGGCCGGCGCCGATGCCAAGGGCAGCTACGACGCCGAAGAGGTCGCGGTGCTGCACTTCGCGAACCAGCAGGCGATCGGCCAGGACAGCACGGCCTACGGGAACAACGCCACCGGATCGCTGTCGCTCGCGAAGAGCGCGCTCATCGGTTCCGGCCTGAGCATGGACGGAAGCAAGCCGGTCACCGTTCCCGCTTCGGCGTCGCTGAACTTCCCGGCCGCGCAACCGCTCACCCTGAGCGCATGGATCAAGCCGGCCTCGGCCAATGCCAGCGGCGTCGTGCTGTCGATGCCGGGCGTGCTGACATTGCTGCTCGACAACGGCAACGTGGTCGCGGAAGCCGCGGGTGGCGCGCGCACCACGGTTGTGGCCGCAACGTCATCGACATCGCCTGCTTCCACCGCATCTCCGGCCACGCCCGCTGCGACGCCTGCCGCGGCGAATCCGGCCCAGTCCGCCGCCAAGGATGCCTGGATGCACGTGGCGGTCCGCGCGGACGGCAAGACGCTGTCCGTCTTCGTCAATGGCCAGCCGGCGGGCGAAGTCGCGGCATCGCTGCCGGCGGCGTCCGGCGGCCTGCTGATCGGCGGCGAGACCGGCGCGGCGCGCCCGAACTTCATCGGCCAGATCGACGAGGTCGAGGTCGTGAAAGCAGCGCGTCCCGTCGACGCGATCGTTGCTGCGGCCCGCAGCCAGGGACTGGACGCGAAGCTCCTGGGCTTCCAGCCGGTCGAGCAGGCTTCCGGTGGTGGCGGCGGCTACATCGGCATCCTGCTCGCCGCGCTGACGCCCGACGCCTGGGTGGTGATCATCATCCTGATGATCATGGGCTCGATCAGCTGGTTCGTGATGATCGGCAAGGGCATGTACATCAATGCCACCGCGCGTGCGAATGCTCGCTTCCTCGAGGCGTTCCGCGCGTTCTCGCGCACGCACCAGTTGCACGAACCGGTATGGGAGAGCGAGGCGAAGGGCGATGGCCCGCTCGGTGACGAGAATTCCAACCTCGCGCGCCTGCTCGACGTCGGACTCGACGAATTGCGCGGTCGCCTGGCCGCGCGCCCCGGTCGCACGACCCTGCGCAAGCCGTCGATCGCGGCGATCCGCTCGGCGCTCGATGCGGCTTCGGTGCGCGAAGGCCAGCGCCTCGGCAAGTGGATGGTGCTGCTCACCATCGCGATCTCGGGCGGCCCGTTCCTCGGCCTGCTCGGCACCGTGGTCGGCGTGATGATCACCTTCGCCGCGGTGGCCGCGGCCGGCGACGTCAACATCAACGCGATCGCGCCCGGCATCGCCGCCGCGCTGCTGGCGACGGTGGCCGGCCTCGGCGTCGCGATCCCGGCACTGTTCGGCTACAACTACCTGCTCAGCCTGTCCGAGGCGATCACGGCGGACATGCAGGTGTTCGTCGACGAGCTCGAGAAGCGCATCGCCGAGGACTACGTCGGCGACGCGCCGCGAAGCAACGGCAAGAAGCTGCGCGTCGTCGCGGAGGGCTGAGCCATGAAGGTCCAGGGCAAGAAGCTCTACGACGACATCAACATCACGCCGATGCTGGACCTGGCGTACGTGCTGCTGGTGATCTTCATCATCATGTGCACGGCGTCGGTGCAGGGCGTCAAGGTCGACCTGCCCAAGGCGAGCGCGGCCAAGCCGCTGTCGCAACCCAAGACCAAGGTGATCGCGGTCGACAGCAACGGCCAGGTCACCCTGGACGCGGTGCCGGTGAGCATGGCCGAGCTCGAGCAGCAACTGGGCAATGCACACGCCAGCAATCCCGACCTGCCGGTGATCCTCAAGGGCGACCGCGCCGTGCAGTACGAGAAGGTGATGGCGGTGCTGGACCTGTGCAGCAAGCTCGGAGTCTCGTCGATCGGGCTGGTTTCGCAGAAGCCTTCGGGCTGAGTGCCGGGCGATTCCATGAAGGCAACCCACCGCAAGCGTTCGTTCCCCTGGCTCCGCACGCTGCTCGTGCTGACGCCGGTGGTCGTGATCGCGTCGTTCGCGGTCGTGCTGATGCATGGATCGCACAAGATCCAGCACCGCGAGCCGCCGCACATCACCCAGGTCGCGTTGCCGCCACCCCCGCCACCTCCGCCACCGCCTCCGCCGCCTCCACCGAAGCAAAAACTCGAAGAGCCCAAGCCCTTCGAGCAGGTCAAGCCGATGCCGCAACAGCCGCAGCCTCCGGCAAATCCGCTGACCGGCCCGGTCGGCCCGGGCGCGAACAATTTCGGCCTGAGTCCGGGCAACGGCGGCGGCGACACGATCGGTGGCGGTGGCGGCGGCAGCCCGTTCGCCGGCTACGCGTACGTGGTGCAGCAGGCGGTCCAGCAGATGCTTCAGCACGACGACGGCGTGCGCAAGGGACGCTACAGCGCGGTCGTCGCGCTGTGGCTCGCGCCCGATGGCCGCATCCAGCGCTCGCAGATCATTTCCACCACCGGAAAACCCGAAGTCGACGCGGCCATCGAGCACGCGCTGCAAGGCCAACCGCTGCCGCAGCCGCCGCCCGCGGATCTGCCGCAACCCATCAACCTCAGGATCGGAGCGATCGCTCCGGGCTGACGCACATTCCATTCACCAGGACCTTCGACCATGTTTCCCAAGCCCATGCCGCCGCGACCCTCCGGGCCGCTCCGACTTGCCGCGCTGACACTTGCCGTGTGCTGCGCGTGCGCAGCCGTGCAGGCGCAGACGCTGCCTGCGGGCATCGATGCGTCGCGAATCAACACCCAGGTCACGCTCAAGCTGATCGACAAGATGGTCCAGAAGGGCCTGCTGACGCGTGAAGAGGCCGACGACATGATCCGCGACGCGGTCGCCAGCGCGCCGCCGGCGGCTTCCCCCGCGACCGCCGCGCTGCCGTACCAGACGCAGCCCGGTGCGGTGGTCGTGCCCTACATCCCGGAAGTCGTGCGCGAGCAGATCAAGGACGAGTTGCGCAAGGAAGTCACCCAGCAGGCCAAGGACGAAGGCTGGGCGACGCCGAACGCGATGCCGGAGTGGACGCACCGTTTCACGCTGTACGGCGACCTGCGCGTGCGCACTGAGGGCGACTTCGAGGACAAGGGCAACTATCCGTTCTTCCCGAACTTCGGCACGATCAATGCCGGCTCGGGGTTCGACGTGGTCGGCGCGAACAACGCGCCCTTCATCAACGACACCGAGGATCGCACGCGCATGCGCCTGCGTGCGCGACTCGGCGTCAAGGCCGACATCGCCGACTGGATCCAGGGCGACCTGCGTCTTGCGACCGGCAGCGATCGCAGCCCGGTCTCCACCAACCAGACCCTCGGCGGTGGCGGCAACCTGTCGAAGGAATCGGTCTGGCTCGATCGCGCCTCGCTGCGCCTGACCCCGTTCGGTGGCCTGACCGTGAATGCTGGACGCTTCGCCAATCCGTTCTGGACGACCGACCTGCAGTTCGACGACGACCTCAACTTCGACGGCGTCGCGGCTTCCTACGCCTTCTTCAGGGACAGCGACTTCAAGCCCTGGGCGACCCTCGGCTTCTTCCCGATCTACAACACCGACTTCGACTTCGGTACCACCGACACCATCAAGACCCCGAGCCGCGACAAGTGGATGTACGGCGGCCAGGTCGGCGTCGACTGGAAGTTCGACAACGCCTCGCTCAAGGTCGGACTGGGCTATTTCGACTACGACAAGTTCGAGGGCAAGCAGTCTTCGCCCTGCCTGGCGCCGGGACCGGCCGACAGTTGCGACACCGACGGCTCGCGTCCGCAGTTCCAGCAGTTCGGCAACACCCTGTTCCCGATCCGCGACATCGTCGCCGACCCGAGCAATCCCGGCGGCCCGCAGTTGCAGTACTACGGCTACGCCAGCAAGTTCGGCGTCGCCGACCTGCACGCGGCGCTCCAGCTCGATGCCTTCGATCCGTTCAAGGTCCTGATCGAAGGCGACGTGCTGGCGAACGCGCGCTACAAGGCCAGCCGCATCGTCTCGCTCGGCCCGGTCAATAACCTCGACACCAGCAACAACTTCGCCGGCGGTAGCTGGGGCTACTACCTCAACCTCCTCGTCGGCCAGCCGAAGATCGCCGCAAAGGGCGAGTGGAACGCCAGCTTTGGCTACAAGTACCTGGAGTCCGACGCGGTTCCGGACGGCTTCACCGATTCGGACTTCCACCTCGGCGGCACCAACGCCCAGGGCTTCATCTTCGGCGCCCAGTACGGCCTTGCCCACAACACCTGGGTCGGCTTGCGCTGGCTGAGCGCGCACGAGATTTCCGGGCCGCCGTACGCCAACGACGTCGTGCAGCTCGACCTCGGATCGGAGTTCTGACGATGCCCAGGCCTGCCCGCCGTTTCATCGCGCTGCTGGGCGTTGCCCTCGTCGTCGCGCCGGCGATCCACGCCGAGGACAGTCCGGACACGGCGCGCCTGCGTGAGGCGCTGCGCCAGGCGTCGGCCAAGCTCAACGAAACCGAGGCCCAGCTCGAACAACAGCAACTGGCCACGGCCGCCGCCGAACGCGAGCGCGATGCCTTGAAGCAGGCGCAACCCGCCGCCGCGAAGGACGATGCACGTTCGGCCGCGCTGCAACGCAAGCTCGCTTCGTCCGCCGGCGAGCTCGCCCAGGCGCGCGCCGACGGCGAGAAATTCCAGGCAGCGCAGCAGGCCGCGGACCAGGCCGCGCAGAAGAAGGAAACCGAACGCGCCGCGCTGGCGCAACAACTGGTGCAGCTCCGTGCACGGATGGATCGCTGCGCGGCCAGCGACGAGGCGATGTACGGGACCGGCCTGGAGATCGCCGGGCTGTACCGGGATCCGGGCTTTGTCGACCATCTCCGCAACCTGCACCTCAAACCATTCGGATTCGATCGCGTGCGCGAGGAGAACCGCATGCGCGAGCTCGAGGATCGCCTCGCCGAGCAGCACGCGGCGATCCAGCACTGCCATGCGGACGCAACGCCGGCGGCCGCGACATCGACACTGCCACCGGCATCTCCCGCGCAGGCTGAGCCGGGCTCCGAGGGACATCCGTGAGAACCCGCGTCGCACTGCTGCTGGCCAGCGCACTCGCCGCCACGCTGCCGGTGCACGCGGGATCGACGCAACCGTCGCGATCCGCCGCGAGCGCGCCGTGCGTGCAGGTGCGGATCGGCCGCGACAGCGCCGGTCGCCTCGATTGCCTCAACCAGACGCTGCGCGCCGAAGTCGACCAGGCAAGGCCACTGGCCATCGATGTCGCGACGGATGCGCAATCGCCGAGCCGGCTCGGCCTGCCGACGCCCGCTGAGGTGAAACAGCGGCTGGGCAATGCGTATGGCCACTCGCTGGTACCACAGCGTCCCGCGCAAACCTATGCACCGACGCTGGCGCCGTCGCACTAGCGTCACTGCCTTGTCACTCCATCGTTGTTCCATTGCAACAAAGCTCCTGAGGATCGCGCCATGACCCGCCAGCGTGTCGTTCGCAGCCGTCGTTACCGCACGCTGATGCTGGCCACGGCCATTTCGGTCGCGCTCGTGGAGCAGGCCCACGCCGGATCCAGCCCGTTCGCGCGGCGCGGCCTCGACCCCTCCGCGCAGGCGGCGCAGACCGTTCAGCAGCAAACCGTGCAGAACAGCATGGCGACGCAGCTCTCGCAGCAATCGCTGCAGGCCTTCCAGCGCGCCGCGCAGGCGCGCAGTGCGCTCGATGCCGCACAGGCGGCCGCGCGCGCCGCAGCCGCGGCGGCCGCGAGCGATATTCCGGACGGCCTCGGGCAGGGCGGGTTGCAGGTCGCGAACGGCGTCGTGGTCGACACCGGTGCGATCAATCCGGGCGATCCGCGCCTGGGCCAGGACAACATCTGGCTCGGCGCGCAACTGCCGACGCAGACGACGAGCAACGGCCAGACCCATGTCACCATCCAGCAGACACAGCAGAAGGCGATCCTCAACTGGCAGACCTTCAACGTCGGCAAGAACACGCAACTGACGTTCGACCAGTCCGCCGGCGGCGCGAACGCGACGCAGTGGATCGCCCTCAACCGGGTCAACGATCCGAACGCAGCGCCGAGCATGATCCTCGGCAGCATCAAGGCCCAGGGCCAGGTCTATGTCCTCGACCGCAATGGCGTGATCTTCGGCGGCGCCAGCCAGGTCAATACGCATTCGTTGCTGGTCAGCTCGCTGGACCTGTTCACCTCCAACCTGGCCACGAGCAACAGCACGTTCATCACCCAGGGCCTGTTCGGCAACCCGAACGGCAATGCGCCCATCCTCACGGGCGTGGATGCGGTGAACGCGGGCGCCACGCCCGGCGCCATCACCGTCCAGGCCGGCGCGCAGATCGCCAGCGGCCCCGACGGTTACACGCTGATCGCGGCGCCCAACATCAGCAACGCCGGCAGCATCAGCGCCGTGGACGGGCAGGTGATGCTGGCCGCGGTCCTCGGACTGCGGCAGGGGCAGGTCGTGTCGACCGTCAACAGCAACCGCCTGCCGGTGAGCTTCGACGGATTCCAGGTGGGCTTCAACACCGACCTGTCGGGCATCGGCAAGCTCGAGAACACCGGCCTGGTCTCCTCAATGCGCGGCGACGCGACCCTGGTCGGCTACGACCTGCTCCAGCACGGCATCGTCACCGCAACCACCAGCATCAGCCGGCCCGGCAGCGTCAGCCTGCTGGCGATCGACCAGAGTGCCGACAACCAGGACGGCAGTCCCGGCGGCATGAACATCTATTACGGCGGCCTGCTCGACCTGGGTTCGGGTTCGATCACCAGCGTCCTGCCGGACGAAGACGGCGAAACGACGACGTCGAGCGCGGCCGCCAATGCCGCCTTCGTGGGGCCGACGATGAACATCGCCGGCGCGGAGGTCGGCTTCGACAGCGACTCGATGGTGTTCGCGCCCGGCGCCACGCTCAACATCGCCGGCTGGAGCTCCAATCCGCGCACGCCGACGGGGCGCGAGGAGTTCGTCGACCGGATCTGGATGGATCCGCGTTCGCTGATCAACGTCGCCGGCTTGCCCGACGTGCAGCTATCGATGTCGGACAACCTGATCACCATTCCGCGCGTCGGCCAGAACGAACTGTCGAATTCGCCCCTGCAGCGGGACGGCATCCTCTACAAGAACACGCTCGTCTTCGACCGCCGCGACACCGGCACGCGCGACGACGGCCTGGCCTGGGTCGGCAGCCCGCTGCTCGACGTGCAGGGCTACGTCGACCAGGTACCGCGCACGATCGACCAGATGCTGGTCAACGGCGGCACGGTCAACGTCAGCGGCCACGATTTCGTGATGAACCCGGGCTCGTCGATCGACCTCGACGGCGGCTACCTGCACTTCGCGGGCGGCATGGTCGAGACGCAGCGCCTGGTCGGCAGCAATGGAAGGCTCTACGACCTCGCCGATGCCGATCCCTCGATCACCTACACCGGCTTTGCCGGACAGCAGACGGTCGATCACTCCCGCTGGGGCGTGACGCAGGCCTACAACAGTCCGATGCTCGGCGTCAGCCTCCACTACGAATCGAACTACCTGGAAGGCGGCAATGGCGGCTCGCTGAACATCAACCTCGGAGAGAACCCGAGCGTCACCGACCCGACGAGCAACCTCGGCGCACTGGTGCTTGCCGGCGACCTCTCGGCGCAGGCCGTGTCCGGCCGCTACCAGATCCTCGACGGCGACCCGGCCCAGGGAGGTTCGCTCAACCTCGACACCAATGCCGCCGAACTGACCACCTTCACCGCGCTGACCACACTGGAGCAGCGTAGCTGGCAGATCACGACCGACAGCGCGCAGGTTCCCGACGGGCTGGGCATCGACACGCCGGTGACGTCCCTGCCTGCGGGGCAGTTGCCACCGACGGATCAGACCAACCCCGGATTCTGGTCGACCCTGTCGACCGATCAGATCGCCAAGGGCGGTTTCTCGCAGGTATCCATCGGCCATGCCGCGCTGGTGGATTCGGACGCCGCCAGCCATCTGCAGGTCGCCGACGGCGGCACGATCGCGATCACGGCCGGAGGCATCGACCTGCAAGGCTCGATGACCGCGCACGCCGGCACGATCAGCCTGACCAGCCTCGGTGGCGAAGTGCTGGTCAAGCAGCCGCCGCTGCTGCCCGGCCAGCAGTTGAGCTTCGTGGATGTCGGCCGCGGCAATCTCGTACTCGGATCCGATGCCCGCCTGGACGTCAGCGGCAACTGGGTCAACGACAGCGACCAGCTCACCGATCAGGTGACCGGAACGGCATACATCAACGGCGGCAACATTTCGCTGGCCACCCGGCAGGCAACGGTCATCGGCGCCGACGGCAACACCTACGACGACACCGGCTCGATCCTGCTGGCGCCGGGCTCCGTGCTGGACGCATCCAGCGGCGGCTACGTGAACGCCAGGGGCAAGCTGGCCACCGTCAACGGCGTTCCACTCGGCCGCGGCGGCAACATCTCCCTGCAGACCTACCTGGAGCCGCCCACCGACACGACGCGCCTGCAGACCTACGTAGTGGATCATCCCGTGGTCGACGACCAGACGGGCCTGCTCGATTTCCAGGGCGCCGAGTTGATCGACAACAGCTTCGCCGGCGGCGGCACCCTGACCCTGCGCGCGCTCGGCGTCCAGATCGGCGGTGATGCGCCGACCGATCCGCGCATCCTGTTCCTGGATCCGTCCTTCTTCGACACCCAGGGCTTCGGCGGCTACAACCTGGCCGCGGAACTCGACGCGACGATTGCCGCGGGCACTCAGGTACACGTGAGCCAGCTCAACCTGCTGCCGGACATCCAGGCATTGCAGGGCGCGGCGACGGGCACCGACATCTTCGCCGGGCTCGGCAGTTCGGGTTCGAATGGACCCGGCTCGAACGGCTACGTTTCGATCGGGCAACTCGATCCCTTCCATCGCGCGCCCACGAACTTCTCGCTCAGCGCCGGCGACTACCTCGGACGCTTCACCGGCAATCCGACCCTGATTCCCGCGACGGGCACACTGCTGCTCGATGAGGGCGCCAGCCTCGACCTCGATCCGGGCGCGAACGTGCGCCTGGGCTCGCGCGGCCAGGTCACCATCCTCGGCGACGTCACCGACCACGGCGGCAACATCGTGCTCTCGGGCGACAGCAGCGAGCAGTCCGGACTTTCGCCGGCCAATCCGAACGACAAGCGATCCTGGTTCGATCCCACCAAGTCGGTGTGGGTCGGCTCCGACGCCGTGCTCGACGTTTCCGGCATCTCCCTCATCGATCCGCTCGCACCGATGCAGGCCACCGGCCAGGGCCAGGTGCAGCCGCGCACGGGCAAGGTCCTCGACGGCGGCAGCATCACCCTGACCAACGACACCGGCTATGTCGTCGTGCAGGACGGAGCGCAGTTCGACCTTTCGGGCGCGCAGGACACATACGACCTGCCGACCGGCACGAGCCAGCTCGCGAACGGGGCGGTCACGCTGCAGAGCACGCCGGTCTGGAGCAACGGCGGCACGCTGACCCTGGCCGCCAGCGCGGGCCTGTACTTCGACGGCAGCATCCACGCGGCCGGCGGTGCTCCGCAGGCAGAAGATGGCACCCTGGTGCTGCTGCCGCTGGCGACGCCAGCGAACGGCATCTTCTTCCGCGGCGTGGCCGCCAACGGCATCATCTTCACGCAAAGCGACACCCGCATGCCCGATGGCCTGACGCCCGGCTCGATCGTCGAATCCGGCAGTCCCAATCCGTCGGGCAAGCTGTATTTCGCCGCGGACCTGCTCGACGGCTCGGGGATCGGCACCCTGGTCGTCGGCAACCAGGCGCCCATCGGCGATGGCCTCGAACCTCCGCTGGTGCCGATCGGCTTCAGCGGCAACGTCGACCTTTCGCTGTCGCGCGCGCTGATCCTCAATGCGCCGCTGTACGCGATGCTGCCCGACGGAGCCACCAACTTCACCACCCTCGGCACCGACAACCAGGTACAGCTCAACGCGCCTTACGTCGCCCTCGACGGCTTCCGTCCCAGCGACACGCACGTCGTGTTACCGAAACTGGCGGCGCCCGGCGCGACGACGCTGGACGTGAACGCGGACTTCATCGACATCGGCGGCCAGATCGCGCTCGCCGGCGTGGGCGATGCGAAATTCGACAGCAGCGGCGACATCCGCTTCCACACGCCTGCGGCCTTCGCGTTCGAGGACCTCGACACGCCCGTCGCGCGTCACGGCGAACTGCTGACCGCGGGCAACCTGGAGTTCCAGGCAAGCCAGCTCTATCCGGAGAGCGGCGAAACCTTCGGCGTGCTCGCGCTCGGCGCGATCGACCCGCTCAGCGGCCTGCGCGCAGACACCAGCATCACCGTGACCGGCAATGGCAACAGTTCGATCCCGCTCTCGGCAGGCGGCACGCTGGCCCTCGACGCCACCAACATCACCCAGGATGGCACGATCCGCGCGCCCAGCGGCAGCATCGTGCTCGGCGTCAGCGATCCGACCGATGCAGCGGCGCAGGCCCTGTTCGGCGGCAGTCCGCTGGTGCAGACGCAGAACGTGCAACTCGGAGCCGGCAGCCTGACCTCGGTCTCGCTCGATGGCGCCGTGCTTCCCTACGGCACCACGGTCGACGGCACCGAGTGGCAGTACAACGCCGATCCGTACGGCAACAACCAGGACGTGACCGCGGCGCCGCAGAAGCGGATCGAACTGGGCGGCGCGAACGTCACGCTCGCTGCGGGCGCGACCGTCGACCTGAGCGGCAGCGGCGACCTGCAGGCGGTCGAATGGGTGCCGGGAACCGGCGGCACCCGCAATGTGCTCTCGCAGTACAACACCGTCTACTCCGGCGGCTCGACCGCGCAGCAGGTGCCGTTGTACCAGGACGGTCGCGGCGTGTACGCGATCGTGCCCGGCGCGCAGACGCCGGTCGCCGCGTCCGATCCGGTGTTCGACCAGGGCGCATCGCAGGTCGCGGTCGGCCAGTCGGTTTACCTTTCCGGCGTGCCGGGCTTGCCGGCCGGCGTCTACACGTTGATGCCGGCGATGTACGCCACGCTGCCCGGCGCTTACCGCGTGGTCGTCAACAGCGGCAGCCAGGATGCCACGCCAGCGGAGAATTTCATCGCACCCGACGGCACCGCCGTGGTGTCCGGCTATTACGTCGACGCGCTCACCGGCGCGCGCGGCGCGCGCAGCGAGTTGTTCGACGTGCAGTCGCGCAGCGTCTGGGGCCAGTATTCGCAATTCAACACGACCAGCGGCAACAGTTTCTTCACGGCGCTCGCCGCCAGGCAGGGCGATGCGATACCGCAGCGTTCGATGGATGCCGGCCAGCTCGTGCTCGCGGCGACCGAGCAACTGGGCCTGGGCGCCACACTCGAAACGAGCGCCGCCACGGGCGGCTCCGGTGCGGAAGTCGACATCGCCTCGAAGGACATCCAGGTGCTCGACGGCGATCATCCGGCACTCGATGGCTACGTCCAGCTCAACGTTTCCGATCTCGACAACCTCAACGCCGGCAGCCTGCTGATCGGCGGCATCCGCCAGCAGACCGCGCAGGGCACGCAAATCGACGTGCTCGCCGACAGCGTCGTCGTCTCCAACGATGCCGCCCATCCGCTGCAGGCGCCGGAAATCCTGATGGTCGCCGGCGCCGGCAGGGATCCGAACGACGGCCTGCACATCGGCGCTGGCAGCGTGATCGCCGCGCAGGGCGATGCATCCGCGAACAAGCTCAGCCCGATCCTGATCGGCAGCGCACCGGGCGCGAACGGGCAGGGCGGCATCAGCGGCGACGGCGCCCTGCTGCGCGTCTCCAACGCCGGCGATGCGCCATTGATCCGCAGCGACGTGCCGGCTTTCGGCAGCTCGCAGGCCATCCTGAGCGTCGGCGACGGCGCGCAGTTGCTCGGCGGCGCGTCGCTGACGCTCGACTCGACCGGCGACACCCAGGTCCCGGCCGACGCCGTGCTGCAGGGCAAGTCGATCACGGCCGATGCCGGCAACGTCCGCTTCGTCAGCGGCACCACCGACAGCGGCGGCGATGGCCTGGTCATCGGCGACGATTCGCTCGCGCGCTTCGCGGGCTCCGACAGCGTCACCCTGCGCAGCTACGGCACGATGGATTTCGTCGGCAACGTCGATCTCCAGGTGGGCAATGCGCTCACGCTCAGCGCCGGCAGCTTCACCAGCGACGGCGGCACGGTCGACCTCGGCGCGAAGACGCTGACGCTGTCCAACGACCTCGGCGGCGCCAGCGCTC
Source organism: Lysobacteraceae bacterium (assembly GCA_036496805.1). Classification (GTDB taxonomy): domain Bacteria; phylum Pseudomonadota; class Gammaproteobacteria; order Xanthomonadales; family Xanthomonadaceae; genus SZAS-103. The sequence continues at coordinate 119,245 of DASXKN010000028.1, read as the reverse complement.
CCGGCGTGGTCGGCACGGGCTCGCTGAACCTTCAGGGCCAGGACGTCGTCTTCGGCGACGGCAACAAGGCGCTGTCGGGCTTCGGCTCCGTGAGCGTCGACGCCAGCGACGCGGTGGTGGTGCAGGGCAAGGGCGACTTCGATTTCGGTTCGCTCGACGTCTCGCTGAAGGCGCCCGCGATCGAGGCAGCTTCCGGCGCCGAAAACATTCTGCAGACGACCGGCACCCTGACCCTGCTCCGCGGCGATGGCACGGCTGCGCCGGCCTCGGCGCTCGGCGGCTCGATCACGCTGCAGGGCGGCAGCATCGACAGTGATGCATTGATCCTCGCGGCCAGCGGCAGCGTCGAGCTGCATGCGACCAGCGGCGATGTCGACCTGCACGATGGTGCGCGGATCGACGTCGGCGGCGTCGCCAAGCCCTTCTTCGACGTCACCGCCTATTCGCAGGGCGGCGACATCGCGCTCGTCTCCGACCGCGGCGACGTGAACACGACCGCCGGCACCGCGCTCGACTTCGGCGCGCAGGCGGGCGGCGGCGACGCCGGCGCGCTGACGGTCTCGGCGATCGACGGCAATGCCAACCTGCTCGGCACGCTGGACGGCGCGGCCGCCAAGGGCGTTGGCGGCAGCCTCGCGCTCGACGTCGGCTCCACGGTCGACCTCGATGCGCTTTCGCGCACGCTTGCCGCCAGCGGCATCGACGATGCGATCGCGGTGCACACCCGCAGCGGCAATCTCGTGCTTTCCGCGGGCAGCACGCTCAAGGGCAACGATGTCAGTCTGACCGCCGACGGCGACGCCGGTTCGCAGCAACGCGATCCCGACAACGGCAACATCCTGGTGGGGGGCACCATCGACGCGAGCGGCGATGCCGGCGGCGACATCTCGCTGTGGGGCCGCAACGGCGTCGAACTCGACGGCAGCCTGCTGGCGAAGGGCAGCGATCCGGACCAGCGCGGCGGCAGCATCGTCATCGGCACCAGCGGCAACAGCGACGGCACGCTCAACGCGAACTACGGCTACGAGAACGTGCAGGGCGCGGATGCGGGCGTGATCACGCTCGGCAATGGCGCAGTGATCGACGTCAGCGGCGGCAGCGCCGGCGGCCTGTCCGGCGGCACGGTCGACTTCCGCGCGCCGTTGCTGGTGAACGGCGACGTCAACGTGGACATAGCGAACGGCGCCACGATCACCGGCGCTCGCGACGTCGGCGTGGAAGCCTACGCGGTCTGGAGCACCACCGACGCCGGCACCGATCCGTCGAAGCACTTCGACGGCTTCATCGACCCGGCCGGCTGGTACAACGCGCAGGGCCAGCTGATGGCCGGAACCTGGACCGACCGCAACGGCATCGCACTACCGCCGCCGACCACGCCGGCGCAGGTCGCCGACTACCTGGCGAAGTACGTCTTCACGCCGAACCATGTCGACAAGGCGCACGGCCAGTTCTACGGCTACGCCAACGACAACACGCACGCGCCCGGAACGCTGATGGGCTTCGTGCAGGATCCCGGCTTCGCCTTCGAATCGCGTTTCGCGGACATCGCCAACTTCCACGCGCGCGCGGGCATCGAACTGCGCAATCCCGATGCGAACGACAACGGCGGCGCCATCACGGTGCTGACTGGCTGGAACCTCGCATCAGGCAGCAGTCAGGACAACCTCGATTTCCGCTACCACGGCAACGCGCCCGTGCTGACCCTGCGCGCCGCAGGCGATGTGAACATCGACGCCAGCATCAGCGACGGTTTCTTCCAGACCCTCAATCCGTTCACCACCGGTTCGACGGTCAACACGCCGGCCCTGGTGGCCAGCCTGTCCGATCCATTGCCGCTCGCCACCGACAGCCTGATCGGCGGCGACAGCACCAGCTTCCGCATCGTCGCAGGAGCCGATTTCGACGCGACTTCGCCGGACGCAGTCGTGGCCGGCGGCGATGGCGACGTCATCCTCAACGGTCACCTGGACTACCAGCAGGCGAAAAAGAAGGACGTGCTGCAGCCCACCACCGTCCGCACCGGCACCGGCAGCATCGACATCGAAGCCGCGCGCGACCTGCACTTCGCCGACCCGCTTGCGCCGGCCAGCATCTACACCGCTGGCGCGCCCGCCGCGGGCACGAGCTACGACACGGGCGCGCTCGTGAAGCGCGGCGGCGGCACCAATCCCGACATCATCGTCGGCGCGCAGGCCAATGCCGAGGGCGCGGGCGACATCACGCTCGATGCCGGGCGCGACATCGTCGACAACCAGGAACTGTTCGACCCGGACGGCAGCATCAGCAAGGTTGTCGGCAACTACATCGCGCAGTACTGGTGGCCGTGGATGCAGGTCGGCAACGTGCTGGACGCGGATGGCACCGTGGTTGCGGCGCCGATCAATTTCGGCGGCTTTGCGCAGGGCGTCCTCAGCGCCGGCGGCAACGTGAACATCGACGCCGGTCGCGACATCCGCGAGCTGTCGGTCTCGCTGCCGGTGAGCTGGACCATGGATGGCGACGACAAGACGCAGTACGGCGGCGGCAACCTCGTCGTGCGCGCCGGCCACGACGTGCTCGGCGGCGACTACTTCGTCGCGAAGGGCAGCGGAACGCTCGAAGCCGGCGGCGACATCGGTTCGGCGTTCACGCTCGATGGCAAGGGCTCCGACGCGGTGGGCGAGGGGCGCAACATTGAAACCCCGGTCGATCCGATCATCGCCCTGCAGGATGCGCAGTGGACGATCGAGGCGCGCGGCGACGCCGCGATCGGCGCGATCGTCAACCCGTCCTACCAGGTGACTTCGGAGCAGTCCGGCACCCTGGTGCCTGTGCGTGCGACCCTGGACTACAGCACCGATTCCAGTGTCGCCGTCAGCTCCCTGTATGGCGATGTGCAGCTGAACACCCTGGCTCTGCCGGGCGAACTGTTCGACTACGGACAACTCAATGCCTCGCACAAGGTGTCCGTGTCCGACCTCGGCTTCGACGACGTGTTGCCGGCCTCGCTGAGCGCGGTTTCCTTCGGCGGCGACCTGTCGGTCCAGCGCTCCGGCCGCATGTTCCCCTCGGCGACCGGCGAGCTGTCGCTGCTCGCGGACGACAGCATCGATCTCTACGACGACAGCGCCGTGCAGGGCCTGTCCCAGGAGAACGCGCTGCAGATGCTCGACGCGCCGGGCAACTACGATGGCAACGACACCATGGCGAGCGCGGACCAGCAGCTCAACCTGCACCGCGACGACACCCAGCCCGTCTACGTCTACGCGCTGAACGGCGACATCGTCGGCGGATTCGCCTCGGGCGGCTTCATGCTCAATCCGCTCACGCTGATCCTGCCCAAGCCCGCCCAGATCCGCGCCGGCCGCGACATCGTCAACCTCGACCTGCGCGGCCAGAACTACTTCGCCTCGGACATCACCAGCGTGATCGCCGGACGCGACCTGTACTACACGCCGATCGCGGGTGCGCCCGACGATCCGGAATTCGCCACGCGCTGGACCTGGCTGCAGCTGGGAGGCCCAGGCACCTTCGTCGTGCAGGCAGGCCGCAACCTCGGCCCGCTGACCTCCGCGAACGAAGCCCTGGACGCGAACCTGGGAGCACCGATCGACGGCGACGACGGCGGCATCCGCACCATCGGCAATCGCGACAACCTCGGCCTGTCCGACCACGGAGCGACGATCGATGCGCGTTACGGCGTGTCGCCGGGCGTCGCGACCGACGCCTTCGTGTCGGCCTACATCGATCCATCGGCCGCCGACACGACCGCCACCTACGGCCAATGGCTGACGGCATTCGTCCTGCAGTACGAGAACGACCAGCGCACGCGCGCCGGCGAAACCGCGCTGCCGTCGCTGTCGACGAGCGACGCATGGGTCATGTTCCAGCAGCTGCCCGAGGCCCAGCAGCAACTGCTTGTCGACCGCGTGTTCTTCGACGTGCTCGAGCGCACGGGAGCCAACGCGGTCGATCCGGGCAGTCCCGACTTCGGCCAGTACGCGCGCGGATACCAGGCAGTGCAGACATTGTTCCCGGCGGATCTGGGCTATACGGCAAACAACCTCGAGGGTGGCGCGAACGGTGCTGCCACACAGGTCTCGACCGGCGAATTCGACATGCGCGGGTCCACCGTGCAGACCGAGCGCGGCGGCGACATCCGCATCCTCGGACCCGGCGGCAACCTGCTGGTCGGCAGCATTTCCGCACCCCCGACCGTGGTGGACCAGCTTGGCAACGTCCTGATCGGCCCGAACCAGCAGGGCATCCTGGCACTCGGCGTGGGCGAGATCGGCATCTTCAGCGACGCTTCCGTGCTGCTCGCGCAGAGCCGCATCTTCACCGAACGGGGAGGGGACCTGACGATCTGGAGCTCCAACGGCGACGTCAACGCCGGCAAGGGCGCCAAGACCAGTTCCGACCAGCCGCCGATCAGCTATCTCTGCGACAGGGACCACTACTGCAACGTCGACGCGCGCGGCCAGGTCAGCGGCGCCGGCATCGCGACCCTGCAGACCATCCCCGGCGACGCCGACGGCAACGCCGTGCTGGTCGCGCCGCGCGGCACGGTCGACGCGGGCGATGCGGGTATCCGCGTCGCGGGCAATCTCGTGGTGGCCTCGGAATTCGTCGCCAACGCCGACAACATCGACGTGAAGGGCAATTCGGTCGGCGTATCGGGCGCGCACGGCGTTGATGCCGGCACGCTGAACGCCGCATCGTCCGCCGCCTCCTCGGTCGCCGACGCCGCCGGCAACCTCGCAGGACAGCGGCAGGAACCGCTGCGGGACATGCCGTCGATCATCTCGGTGCAGGTCATCGGCTTCGGCGAATGCGCGCCTACCGATTCGCGCTGCAAGAAGAGGCTTTGATCGTAGGCGACGCGGCCAATCGCCGCGTCGCACGGATGCCTGCCGAGCGTCTGCCGTTTCGCTGGCCTGTTCCTGTCAGGGCAGTTCATTTCCCGTGATACGCCTCCACCGACAGTCTTCGTCACCTGTTGCATTGTTTCCATATTTCGTTAATCATGGAAATATGAAACATGGACAGGCCACCGCCGCGCTCGCCGCTCTCAGCCACGAAACGCGCCTCGCCGCATTCCGTCTACTCGTGCGGATCGGTCCCGACGGCATGCCCGTGGGCGAACTGCGCGAACGCCTGGATGTCGCCGCCGCGACGCTGACCGCTCACCTGAACATCCTTCGCGCCGCCTCGCTGGTGCTCGATCAGCGCGAAGGACGCGTGATCCGCGTCCGTGCGAACTACGCACGGATGAACATGCTGATCGCCTACCTCACAGACAACTGCTGCGCCGGCAAGGCCGATTGCGGTCCCGGCATCGTCTGCAAGCCACCCAGAAAAGGAACCCGCCGATGAACCGTTTCCACGTGCACCTCAACGTGGCCGACCTGGCCGCGAGCATCCGCTTCTACTCGTACCTGTTCGCCGCCGAGCCAACCGTCCTGAAGGACGACTACGCCAAGTGGATGCTCGAGGACCCGCGTGTGAACTTCGCGATCTCGACCAAGGGCGGTGCTCCAGGCGTCGACCACCTGGGCATCCAGGCGGAGAGCGGTGAGGACCTCGCGCTGCTCGGCCGTCGTCTCGATGCCGCCGGCGGTACCGTCGTGCCCGAGGAGGCGACGGTGTGCTGCTACGCGCGCTCGGACAAGCTGTGGACTGCAGACCCGCAAGGCACGCGCTGGGAGACCTTCCATTCCCTGGGCGAAGCCACGACCTACCACGCCGGCGAAGCGGCCTGCGCGACCGACGGTTCGGCCTGCACACCCGACGTGCACGCGATGAAACCGAAGGTCGACAAGGGTACTTCCTGCTGCGCGCCACGGTCGGGTTGTTGCTGACACACCAGCCATGTCCGCCATCCAGCCCGGGATCGTCCGATGACCGAACCGACCTTCAACATCCTGTTCCTCCGCACTGGCAACTCGGTCCGCAGCCAGATGGCCGAGGCCCTGGCCAACGGACTGGGCAAGGGCCGCTTCCATGCGTACAGCGCGGGCAGTCGTCCTTCCGGCTTCGTGCAGCCGCTGGCGATCGCGCAGATCAAGGCCCTTGGCTTCCCCGCGGAGAAGCTGCGCAGCAAGAGCTGGGGATGGATTTAAACAAACGGCTCTAAAGTTCCACGGGATTCGAAAGCGTGGTTGGCGGGGATTCGTCTGAAAAAGAGCCGATCAGTGTGCTGGCGTTACTCCGAAATCGTGCTGAAAGCAGACGGCGATCCCGAGGAACACAATGCCGATTGCGAAGGCCAAGTGTTCGAGCGTCACGACTTGCCACATCTTGATCCTGTCGATCCAGAAATACGGCCAATCGGTGACCGGTGCCATGTAGGGGTTCTTGAACTTCGGGTCCTCGATGTTGATCGCGATCCACGGCAACGCGCCTACAACCCAGGTGGCGGCCAGGATGGCGATGGCAAACGAGACGACCGCCGCTGCGGGGATCCAAAGTGAGCCTTCCGGGTGCTTGAAATAGGTTGACCCAATGAAGGCAATGATGGCCATCCCGATGGATACCATCCACTGGCTGAAGCCCTTCAGCAGATGAACAGCTTCCATGGGCAAGTCAGTTTTAGAGCGGGCTTTCGAGTTCGCCTTATCGTCTTCCATCGGCAGCACCGGCCATCGTGAGCATGATGCGATGGTAGTCCTCTGGCTGCTGGAATGGTGAGGAGCATTTGCCGAGCTGCGGCAGCCCCAAATCGGCATCACGACCGTGCAACTTGCTCAGGGAGCCTCGGCAGCCTTGATGTCGCCGGCGACCGCCATGGAGTTGCGACCCGCCAGCTGGGCCAGCACACCTTGCCAAGGCTTCGTTGCCCTTCACAGCGGCCTGCTGCAGCATCCCGATCCCACGCTACTGACTGATCCTCCTCCACTCCCCGGCCTTCCAGGTACAACAGCGAGAGGTTGCTCGCGCGCGTCGCCATGCAACAGTTGCCGAATACGGGCGTGACATCCGCAAGCCAACCGCCATGACGAATCCGCGTGCTGCGCGCATTCGATACGTGCAAAAGAAAATCCCCCGGCAAGCCGGGGGATTTTCGTCGCTTCTTGATCGCCGCGATGACCTTGGCCGCAGGAGGCCATGGATCCTCCATGCAGGGCCGCGCGCCATCATCAACCGGTGGCGCGTGGCCCAGGTCCTTGCGGATTAGTTGATGCAGGCCTTGACCGTGTTCTCCACCGTCGTACCGAAAGCCGTGCTGCCGCTGCCGAGGTAGGCGAAGCCCTGTCCCAGCACCGGGCGCGTCGTGGTCGTGTAGAACAGGTTGTAGAGGGCGCGCAGACCGTTGACGTGGTTGGCGTTGCCGTTACCGGAGTAGTAGCTGGCGAGGTAGGTGAACGCGACGATCGGATACGAGTTGGTGAGCTTCAGGGCCGGGTCCACCAGCAACACGCAGTTCTTGATCGAGTCCGAGGCGCTGCCGGGGACCGCGTTGGCGGTGGAGCCGTCCAGCACCTTGCCGGTCAGCAGGGTGGTGGCCGCGAGGTTCAGCGCCTTCGGGTTGCCGGTCCCCGGATCGGTACCGAACTTGGTCGGATCCCAGCCGTTGACGAGCGCGTACTTGGCGCCCTCGTTGATCACCTCGCCCACGTCGGCGTAGCCGAGCGCGTTCGGGTTGTTCGTGCCGTCCAGCACGGCGCCCACGACACCGGGATTGCCGCTCTCGCCGACAGCGCGCGAGCCGTATACCGTCGCAACGCCGCCGGGAATCGCGCTGGCGAAGCTCTGGTTCGGCGTGAACACGAAGCCGGTCGGAACGTTCGCCGTGCCATTGCAGGTCGCCGCGAGGTAGCGGGTGAACGAGAAGGTCGTGCCGCTGCCGTCGGTGCGGTAGACGATCGTGATCGGACCCTTGTTGCCGGTGCCGGTCACGCCGGTGATCGAGCTCCAGCTCGTGATCTTGCCCGAATAGATCTTGCAGACCTGGGCATTGCTCAGCTTGACGTTGTCGATGGAGTCTCCGTGCGCGAGTGCGACCGCGCCAGCCAGCGTCGGAGCCTGGATGATGCCCTGCTTCGTGATCTGCGGACCCGACAGGAAGGCGTTGTAGTCGGTGGTGCTGTACGGGGCATCGGTGCCGATGAAGTCGGGCGAGGCGGTCGGAGCGCTCAGGCCGGCGGGGGTCGTGCTGTAGTCGTTGCAGGAGCCGTTGGCGGGAGCGGAGGCGGAGCCGTTCAGCGAGTTCTTGCCGAAGCCGCTGCCGGTCTGGCAATAGGACGTCAGGTTGTGGAGGCTCGTGACGTTCTTGTATGTGTCGAAGGCGGAACCTGCCGTGATGCCGGACGTCGTGAAGCCCAGGCCCGCCGTATTGCCGGCGTTGGTCGAAAGACGCGCTTCGGGGCTGACGTCCAGGTAGTCGGAGCCGATATAGGGCGGAGCCGCGAAGGTGGAACCACCACCGTAGTATTTCTGCGGCGGAGTGGTCGCCAAGGCAGAGCCGGCAGCCAGGGTGGCCGCCACAGACACGGCGACTGCCGTGACGCGGGCGAAACGAGTGTTGCTGGAAGGATTGCGCACGAAGAATCTCCTGTCTGGGGTTTGTCCGGTTTCTGGGCCGATGCTTCGAAGCAGTCAGGCTCATGCCGAAGGCTGTCGGCAGCTGTGCAGAGTGGGCGCGGCACGTGATACGCCCACGACAGCGGGCCGAACTTTTCGTGACAGGAATATGGATATCCTGTTTCGGACATAATATTCATTATGCGAAGTTACGTAAGGATTCTCTAACCGCGATCGTTGTCGGCATCTGCCTTTCCGTGGCGTCTGTCCTCTAACCGTGTCGTGACTAGTTACCGTGTCGCAAAACTCACGGTGACTTGAACCGAATCAATGGCTTAGCCGCCCGTTCCGTCCAAGTGCTGTTCCGCACCATTCGAGCAGCCTGACTTGATACCGCGTCGCGATCGCTAACCACGTCGTTTCCCCAAGACCGATTCCTGCGTAAATCGATCGCTTCGTGCGCACCAAAATCCAACCGATCCTTGGTGGACGCGCACCCGAATTCATTCGATCCACTACGGATTTTTTTCGGTCCGCACGTCCTTGTTGGACAACGTTTTCTCTCCTCTTGACGCCAGCGCGAACTGTGTTTTTCTTGAGTGGAGACCACGAGGAAATGTTCGATGACGAACGCACCTGATGTGCCGCACGTAGTTCGGTCGCTGCGTCGAGCAGCATCGCTTTGCGGCATAGAAGCTTCGCCTGATCAGCTGGCGTTGATGTACACGCCACTGCGCCCTCGAACGATTGTCAGCTTCGCCAAGTCGCTCGACATTTGGAGCACGTGGGCGACCAAGTCCGCTTCGCCGATTTCGATGATGGGTCCTGAAGGTGTTTCGGCCTTCGTTCGGCACCTGGAGGACTTGGAGCGGACGCCGAACTCAATCCGCACCGTGCTCTGGGGCGTCAGGCGCTTCATCGCAAGCACGAGTCCGCAGAGCGAGACGACGATCGGACTAATCGATCAAGTCATTGCGGCCAAGTTCAACGAGTACGGGCAGCGTAGCCGTCGCGAGGCCGTTCCGTTGTTCGGGCGGGCCGAACTAGACAAGTGTGTCGCCGCAGGAGATCTGTTCTTGATCAAGGACGTCAGGAACATTGCGCTGTTGCTCTTCCTCTTTGACTCGATGGCCTACCCAGACCAAGTCTTTGGCCTGCACATGCTCGGTCACTGGCAAGTGTCGCCACTTCCGAAGACCGCGCTCGTAATCCGCGAGAATGGAGACGCGACCGTCCGGTTGAACGCAGCAGGAAGCTACCCAGGGCGTTCAGTGAAACTGTCAGCCATGACAGTCCTCTGGCTTTCCAGGTGGATGGCGATTCGCAAGGATCGTCACCCCGCCCTCTTCGTCACGGCAAACGGCCTTCCGCTGAGTGCCGTGAACTGGCGCAACAGTATTCGTGCCTTGGTCGCCCGTGCGGGAATCCGGCGACAGGATTTTAGTTTCACGGCAATCCGGCGCGGTTTCGCGCGCGACTTGATGGCCGAAGGAATGCCTGCTGCGACAGCAGCGGACCGCGCACAGTGGCGCAGCAATGCTCCGATCAAGAATGTCCTCAGGGGAGATGTTCTCTGGGGCGCCCAAGGTTCGCCCGCGCTGGGAAGCTCGGTGACAAAAACGTCACGGCGAACGCGCATCTTTTTTGGGACCTACTGCGGCGACCTCTTTGAGCCAACAAGACACCAGGTAGGCAGTCTTTCAAGCGCGATTTGAGCTGAATAGTTACGGCAGGGATTCGAGGCAGTATTGCCCAAGCCCTGGAGCCCATTCATACGCTTACCAGCGGTCAGCTCGCGTCCAGTAATATGTCCTGCTTCTCGCGAAGCGGCATCAATTGTACCGGCCCGAGCGCATCCTCATCAGTTCGTCGTCCACCAGTGACTTCGGAAGCTCGAAGAAGTCGAACAGCGCGTACAGCGGTCGCAATAAGCCATGCACCAGCTCGGGCAACTGATCGGCGATCTGATCGCTGGGCACGGTCAGCGAGGTCGAAAAGCGGTCCTGCCGGGCGACTCGGCCCTCGTGGACGAAGCGACGCCGCTCCATGTGCACCAACTCACGACCCTGCAAGCCGGTATAAGTCAGACTGAACGTAACGGACCGCGCTCCGTCCACCAATCGAGAGGCCAGCTTGGCTGCGTGCGCCAGACACTCGCCCACGCGCCACACAGGCAGCACCACATCGAACACGGTGCCTGGCACGGCGCGATCGGAATACGAGTCCTCGTCCAGCCCCCGGATAATCAGCATCTGGCCACGCGTGCTGGCGCGCCAAAAGTCCGCGTGGGCCGGATTCGAGGTACGGCTGCCGTCGTAGCCGTGATAGCACTCGATCAAGCCGTCGAACAGGTACGGCCGAATACCATCGCGCGTCGGCACCCACCATGGCCTCCAGCCGGTGTATCCGGGGACGACGCGCAAGATGTCCAGGAGTTCGTTCAACGAGCGCTCCGGCAATTCACCCTCGATCTGGTAGGCCACGATGTATTTGCCCGGGGGATCGACCGGCGCGTTGTCGCGGGGCTCAGGTGCCAGCGCTCGCCAGCGATCGACGCCAGCCTCGGTCCAGGCCTGCAAGACCTCCATGCTGGTCGGTTTCGGGGGCGCCGTCGCCTCGCCGCGGCCATCGAGCACTCCGCGAATCGCGTCGAGCAATTCATCCCGCCCTGCGCGGATGCAACGATCGAGCAGGTCCCGCCACTCGATGGCACTTCCAGGCTCTGCGCTTTCCGGCGTGGGGCGACGGATGTAGACCCGCCCGGGAATTAGCGTCTTCTGGTCAGGACTTCCCTTCTTGGCGATGATCGGCGTGCGATGGCTCCCGGGCACCTGCACCACGGGGTACTTGGTACCGTCGGCATTTCGGAAGACGTGCGTGACGTATACCTGGAACGGCGGCTCGGCGTACGTGGCCACGATGCGGGCGATCGCGTCCTGGCTGTAGGTCACCAGGCTCTCCGGATGCGGAAGATGTGGTTCAAAGGCACCGTCAGCGAGTTCCTTGAAGCCGAGCAAGATGAAACCGCCACCGTGATTGGCGAGCGCGATTGCCGCTTTCGCCAGGGTGGCTTGGTCACCCTTGCCGGCCAGGTCCAGCCACTGCTTGACCTCAATGTCTTGGGCCTCGCGTGGATCATCCACTAACGACTGCAACTGCGCAGTGATCTCAGCCATCGGGCCGTCCTCCTGGTGACAGCTCGTCCGTCGAGGGTTCGTTGCCCATCGGCAGTGCCATATCGACTGTCGATGCCGCGTCCAAGGCGTCGCCCGATGCGACGTCGTGCCCGTGACGCTCCAGGCGCTCGGTCTCCAAGGCGCTCAGGAGTTCTGCGAGCGTCTTGCCCTGCCTCGTCGCTTCGAGACTTGCCAGCGATTTCAGCTGAGTCGAATACGCCAGGCGCACCGGCAGCCCTTCGCTTTCGCGCACGCTCGCCATGTGGCGCAGCATGGCCATGGTCATGGCGGGGCTCTCGGTCCCCGCCACGACCTTGCCGTCCAGCACAATGACCCACTCGTTGCCGCGACGTCCGGCGCCGGCGAGCAATGCACCACCCCCATCGTGCAGGGTGGCATGTGGCTCGATCGTACGCGCAGCAGCGCCCCGTCGTTGTTTGCCCTGCTTCTTCTTGCGCGCATCGCGCCGAGCTTTGGAGTGGATGGACATTTGGCTGCCTTGGTCTGCGAGAGTCGGTGCGCCAGCCCTTGCTCAGCTTGGCACGCCAGTGATTACCTCAACTGTTACAGATCCAGTTCCCTGGGTTCAGGTGAGTACGGGAGCCACTGCACTCATTCGATGGATCGCTTCGGTTGCCTCAGGCGTGGATTGAATGTGTTCGCGAAATCCGAACTTGATCACCTGCACGGCTTGGTCCTTCGCACGCTCCCGGCGCATCAGGCGGCCCAGCAACAGCGATCCTCGCTCGTTGTCACGCAGCCTGTTTCTCAGGCAAGCCCCGACACCGGACGCGACCAGGTCGGCGATTTGCACGCCCGGGTCCATGGAATCGACGAATTCAAGCTCGTCCAGGCACAGCGATGAGGCGTCGTACCAGCGTCCTTCGACCGTAGGTGCGAGTTCCGGCGGCTTCCGAAACTTCTCCATGTGGCGGTAGTCAGCGTTGTCCCACATGTTCAACGGGTCGTCTCTTGAAATCGCCGCGGCAACGCCAGCCCACAGCGGACGATAGGCCCGTTCGGCCAGGGTCGGAGCGATGTCCTTGCGGTCCATTCGCCAGCGAAAGGCGCTCAACGATGCTGGACGCATGCGGACGAAATACAACGTTCCAAGCCTGATCGTTCGCCAAGCCATGTGGATTCGACAGTTGATTTCGACGAATAGCTGCAACGACAGGCGCTCAATCGCGCTGGCCAATTCCGTTGCAACGCGATCGGTTTCGGTCGCCCCATCGCCAATACGCTGCCTTATCAGTCGGACTTGCTCGCGCTGGTCATTGAGTACGTCGTCATAAAGTCCGGCGTCGGTCGCCACCGGCACGGCGATTCCACCGATTTCTGCCAGGTCCTCCAGGAAGCGGAAGTAGACTGCCTCGGCGACCTCGGCGCGCTTGACCTCCTCGCCGCTCGCACGACCCGCGCGCAACTTGTATCGGCGCAGCGCCTCCAAGCTCGGCGCACGCTGATGTTCGGCAACGGCATAGCCGCAGACGACGCACCACGAGCCCGGGTCGCGGGCCTGGGCGAACGTTCCTGATTCGTCTGCGAAGATCAGCATTGTCCAGACCAATGTGACTGGGCGCGGGGCGCCAGTGCTGGCTCAAATCCCAGGCAGCAGCCATAGCTGACGTGGAAGCTCGATGACGTCGTCGTCCTCGAGGCAGTGTGCACCACGTCGCTTGGAGCCGCTCAGCGTACGCAACATCAGCTCTCGGCTCTGTGCAAGCTCGAACACGGCCGCCTGCAACTGTGAGCGTTGGGCCGGCGTTTCGTTGGCTGTCATGGCGACCAGGTCACCAAACCGGACTGGACCGCGCTGACTCGAGACCCACTGAGGCACGTCCTCGTGAAGCGCAGATTGCGTCTTCGCCTGCGCATCGACGTCGAATCGATGGTCGAAGCCCAACTGACCACCCTTCCCGATGAATCCAAGCATGTTGAAACCCGATCCACCGGGATGATGCAGGTTGTTGTTCGCCCAATGGATGCGCTTCATCTCTTCGTTGGCGCGCAGGTGCTGGGCCAGGTGCAGCAGCCAGTACCCACGGTGGCTCTCGCGGGGAATGACGTAGAAGGGAGTACAGAAGGCTGCTGTGGAGGTCGCGCGGATCTCGTCGGCGAGCAGCGACTGGATGGCCCTGCGCCAGGTGACGGCGTCCTGGTGAGCATTTTTGACCTCCACCAGCCGCTCTGCCGACAGGTGGTCACCCAAGCCCGCCTTTCGCAGGCCCGAGTTGATCGTGACCAGCGTCTGCTCGGAGATGAAGTTGACCAGGTTGTCGATCATCCACGTCAGGAACACCTCGGCGGAGGGCAACTGCTCGAAGATCGATCGCACCAGCGACAGTCGCACCTTGCTCCAGCCGTACTGGTCGAGGATGAACACACTGCGCCCGCCGCGCTGTCGGCCCGCACGAATGCTTTTGAGAATGGCGGGCAACGCGGATTCGAAGGTGCCGCGGTGCAACTGCACGGACGTGTTGGCGTCGTGCGCGCCTGCCTCGTCGGCGATCAAACGCGACAGGAACTCGAACGTAGATGGCTTGGATTCGACCAGGTGCACGAAGGCCTGGATGGTGTAGTCGCCGTGGATGCCGCGTTCCTTCCGATCGAGCGACACCAATGCCCGTGCTTCCTTGAGGGCGTTCAACAGAATCAAGGGGGAGCCAGGCACCGTCTCGCCGTGGGGCGTGGCGTAGATGCCGCCGCCGGCGAAACCGTCGACCAGGGTGACGCGAACGCCCCGGCTGTGTGGCGATTGCGCCAGGATGCGCAGGTAGTTGACCAGGTACGCACGCAGCACTTCGTGCTTGGCCCGGCTGTGATCCTGCAGAACCGGCAAGGGGCCGTCGATCGTCCAGTCGTAGCCGTTCGCGGACATCGCGCGTCAGGCCATCGGCGCAGGCTGCGCGGGCATGCCGTTCCACTGTTGCCCGTCGAGCTCGCGACCGTTGGCCTTCTTGGAGCGGCGTTTTCCGTCAGCGCCCCAGCCTCCCCATTGCTTGAAAAAGAACGTGGCGCCCTGCTCGTCGCACTGCGCGCGAATGGCGCGCGCCCATTCCGGGCGCATGGGCCGGGCCTTGGGACCGGACTCTCCTCCCACGATGACCCAGTGAATACCGGCCAAGTCAAGTTCGCCGAGGTCCTCGAGCAGCGGTTCGCAGGACAGAAAACGGATCTGCGCTGGAATACGCTGCAGCACGCTGATGCGCTCGACGCCGTGCCGGCGGTTCTCGACCGATACGCCCAGCCACACGTTGCGCGGCACGGTGCGCTCGCGGAAGTACTCACCGAGCCGCTCGTGGCGCTTGGTCAGGATCTGGTAGCGGTGCCGCGGTGTCTTGGCGATGACCGCCATGACCTGGTCGATGAAGGCGTCCGGGATGCTCTCGTGAAACAGATCGCTCATCGAGTTGACGAAGTAGATCGTTGGCTTGGTGCGCGTGAGCGGCTCGTCGAGCCGATCGGGCAGCAGCCGCAGGCGGAATCCCTGGCTGTAGGCGGCCACCCCCATCGCCTTGAGGCGCTTGGCCATGGTCTCGGCGTAACAGTGCTTGCAGCCGGGCGAGATCTTGGTGCAGCCGATGGTGGGATTCCAGGTCTGCTCGGTCCATTCGATGCGCGACAAGGTCGTCATGCTTTTCCCTCCTCGTACAGCCTATTGGATTTGCGTCGCGCTGCGCGAGAAACGGTCTACTTCGCCGGCTTGGCCGCGCCGCGGGCAGCGTTTGGCCCCGGTGAGGCCGCCGAGCGGGACCGGGCGGCCGCAGGCGGTCGCGCAAGCAGTGCCTGGCCGATCCGGGCCTGCAGGCGCTCAAGCTGGCCGTTGGCGGTGGCGTAGCGCGCTTCGCTACGGGCGAGTTCCTTCTCGGCGTTGCGCAGCTTGGCCATTACCTGCTGGACCTCGGCCGTCGCTTGGGCGGCCACGGACGCGGCCGCAGCCTCGATGCGTTGCAGGCGCGCGGTGAGCTCGCCGCTCTGGTGGCGGGCGCGATCAACCTCCTGCATCCAGCGGTCTTCGGTCGCGCGGTGGGAGGCCTCGAGTGCGGTGCGTTCGGCCACGGCATCGGCGCGCGCGGCGAGCAGGGCCCGTTGCGACTGTTCGAGTCGGCGGTCCAGGTGCTCGTTGCGGGCCTGGAGGTCCCCCAGGCGGGACTGCAGGGCGCTTGCCTGGGCGGCCTGCTGGTCGAGCAACCGCTGAAGATCCGCCAGGCGTGCCTCGGAAGCGGTGCGGCCGGTAACGGCCTCGGCGACGTCCGCCGCGCACTGACGCGCCTGCTGTTCGCAGGCACCGCGCTCGGCCACCAGTTCCGCTCGGTCGCGCGCCAAGGCCTCACGCTGCGCCGCCGTGCCCTGCTCGGCGGCTGTGGTGGCGTGTTCGAGTGCAAGCTGCCACCAGTTCGTGGCGGCGATCGCGACGGCTTCGGGCGCGTCCGGCACGGCGAGCTTGGCCTGCTGGCGCGTGAGTCGCTCATGCAGCTGCGCCCACCAGACGTCGAGCATGCGCGTGAGCGTGTTCGGCGAGCCGGTGCCGAGCGCCTGGCGCACGCGCTCGATGGTAGGGCGTTCGCCGGCGGCGACGAGCGCGTCGATCGCGGCGTTGACCTGGTCCTGCGTGACGCCTTTGGGCATGGCGGTTCTCCGGGATTTTTCGGCGCCCTACTCTGCTTGACTCTACCTGTGATAAAAGATAGTTATCACAGGTAAATGCCCTATTTCGTATTTTTCAGCACATTCTACATATGAAAAAGAACGAAAAGTCCGCCCTCGTCGACATCCCGGCGACGCCCCTGCCCGACCAGCTGGCCGAGCGTGCCCGCGAAGCGGTGCGCGAGATCCTCGCCGAGGCCACCTCCGCCAACACCACACGCAGCTATACCAGCGCTCTGCGCTACTGGGCGGCATGGCACCAAGGGCGCTTCGGCGACGCCATCACCCTCCCCGTCCCCGAGGTGACGGCCATCCAGTTCGTCGTCGATCACCTCCCCCGCCGCTCGAAGGAGGGCTTGGTCTGGGAACTGCCGCCGGCGCTGGATGCGCACCTGGTGGCCGCCGGCCTCAAAAAGCATCCCGGAGCGCTCAAGCTCTCGACGATCGTGCATCGCATGGCCGTGCTGTCGAAGGTCCACCAGCTCAAAAAGCTCGCCAATCCGTGCGAGCAGCCGGCATTGCGGCATCTGCTGGCGCGGGCGCGCCGCGCAGCGGTCAAGCGTGGCGAGCGACCCGCCAAGAAAACCGCGATCACGCGGCGTGAATTGGAAGCTCTGGTGGCTACCTGCGACGACTCCCTGGAGGGGTTGCGCGACCGCGCGGTGTTATTTTTCGGGTTCGCCAGCGGCGGGCGCCGGCGCAGCGAGATCGCCGCCGCCGACTTCATGGACCTGCGTCGGATCGACGAGCGCCAGTTCGCCTACCGGCTCGAGCACAGCAAGACCCAGCAGGCCGGTCCGAATTCGACCTCGACCCCGGACAAGCCGATCCTGGGCGTAGCGGCCAACGCGCTGGCGCGATGGATCGAGGCCAGTGGGCTCAAGGAGGGCAAGATCTTCCGGCGACTGTGGGGGGATCGAATCGGTGATGGGCTCTCCCCCGACGCTATCGCCGCGATCGTTCGTCGCCGTGCTGCCCTGGCTGGCGTCGAGGGTGACTTTGGCGGTCATAGCCTGCGATCGGGGTTCGTGACGGAGGGCGGCCGTCGCGGGATCGCCCTGCCCGCGCTGATGGCGATGACCGAACACCGGTCGGTAGCCAGTGTCATAGGGTATTTTCAGGCTGGGACGGCCGCCGACAATCCGGCGGCGCGCGTCCTGGAGGACTAAGCGTTTCCAGGCGTCAAATCAAGCAATTCGCTGACCAGCGTTCATCGCATCACGGCACAAGCACTCGAGCTGCACCTTCCAGAACATTCAATGTGTGATGAATGACTGTTACCCCGTTCCACTGCTGCGTGACCAGAAATCGCCCTGGCGTGATTCCGCGGCGTTGTGCCGGCGCCATGTTGAACGGTGCGCCGCGGACCAAGCTCATGAAGCTTTCCCAAGCCTTGTCCGTCTTGTGTGCAACGGCATTACGAATTCGCTTGAACCTAGCGAGATCCTCGACCGTTGCCGACGGCAGTGCCGTTGAATGGGGCGGCTTTGTTGCTGGCGGAATGGGTGCGGGAGGTGAGAATCGATGGCCGGGGGCGAGATACGCGTCTGCTCTGGCGCAGATGCGGTTGAACTCGGACCAGTCGTAAAACGCATTGGGATGATCAATATGAGTCATCATCAATTCGGCAAGCCGCACGGGTGAATTGGCAGTACGAAACAGGCGCACGTCCTTGCGAAGTTTCCCCAAGGTGGAGGTTGCCAGGTCAAGCACCAGAAGCGCTTGGCACAACTCTTCCCAATGCGTTACGGCGCTTAGGAACAGCCCTTCGGCAATCTTGTGCGAATCGGGAGCTGTCAGTACGCCTTTTGGCCCCGAATTGCGTGTAACGCGGGTGGCTGCTCCACGAATGTGAATGATGGAGTCAATGAATTCGTCGCGGAGTCGTTGGGCGGTTTTCATGGATGCGTCTCAAAAAGGGAGATCTGTGCTCTTGTGGATAGGAGGCGTGTGCCGAAGCCTGGCGGTTGGAACACGTCCCGACAATGAGCTTGCCTTCGCACGTCAGAAATACACCGAAAATGCACACTTGCGTAGAGCTATGAGAGCGTGCCACGAACAGCGACAATGAGTTCGCATCACAATGCCGAGGATTGTTCCCGATGAGTAGTGTGTCTTGACCGCACTCATTCCAGCATCATCAACAGGCGGAGCCAAAGCTGCGCTTGACGGCTACGAGTACCAGCTCAGTGTCTCTGTATTGGTGGCATTGCGCTTGATGCTGATCGCCAAGTCAGCGAGCCGGATCACGCTTGAACCGGCGAGCGAAGAAGATCTGGAGATGGACCTCGAACCGGAAACGCCTGGCCGTGTCCAGCCGAGCGCGAACGTAGCGAATGGTTACAAGCTCGTTGTGCAGGTGAAACTCAGGAACAGCGGTCCCTGGTCGATCGCGGACTTTAAAACGCTACTAGAACATGGCACGAAACGTCGACCCGCCAAACATCACCTCGACGATCCCGGCACTCGCTATCTGCTGATCACCAGCGCCGATGCCACCGGCGAGGTCCGCGACCTGCTGGTCCAAGGCTTGGAAGAATGGCCGCCAGAACAAGATTTCCCCGTCAGTTTGTCTGCAACACTACCCCATGCACCGGAAGGTCGGATTGGCATCTGGGGCGTCCTCACCGAGCGCCTGCTAGACCTGGAGATCAATGACATCCTCGGTCCATTTCTCCGCGTGCCCCAGAGTCGGCGCACGGAGTGTCGAACGTGGCTTCGAAAAGAAGCTCAGCAGCGAATGCGCGGGACGAGTCCAGGTGTGTGGACGCGCGAAGACTTATTGAGTGTCATCCGGGGCTGCGGTGGCTATCTCGCAAGCGCGCATCAACTTGAAGCATTTGTTCCTCCGGCGAACTATCAGGCGATGGTCGCGCTCCTGGAGGAGCGAAACGCCATCGTCATCACCGGACCTTCTGGAACGGGCAAGACGTGGACGGCTCTCGCACTTGCCGATCACGCGCGCCAACGGAATTGCGCGCTAGAGATCGTCGTTGTCAACATCAACGATGGCCCGTCAAGCACACGGACACCGGTCGACACCGGGCCGAAGCTCTTCTATATGGAGGATCCATGGGGTCAATTTAGCCTGCGGGGCGGCGCCGACGCCTGGACCGAGCAGCTTCCCAGACTGCTGCGCGAGGCTCACGCTGGTCATCAGTACATCATCACGTCTCGTACCGACATGCTCGTTCAGGCCAACGCTGGCGACAATCTCAAGCGCTGGACCAAGGTACTTGATGCGGATCATTATCGTGATGGGGAACTCGCGCGCATCTACGAAAAGCGCCTGGAGTTATTAGCGACGGACTTGCAGGCCAAGGCGCTGGATTTTCGCGCTGGCGCCTTAGAGGCGCTTGAGACGCCGCTCGAACTGGAGCTTTTTTTCTCGCATTTGGCGGACGGTCCAGTATCGGGTGAAGTCGATGCGACCTTCTTCCGACGAATTCTCGCATTGTCACATCGCAACGCCGTGGAAAACGTTGTCGTCTCCTATCTAAATGCAAGTGGTGAGGCCGGTTGCACAGCGATCGTCTGGGCACTGCTTTCAGCCAGGTCGCAGTTCGATCGCAGCCAGCTGATGGGGCTTGGTCGACAATTTCGGACCATCGGCACAACGATTGCCGAGGGGCTGGAGAAGCTGGTGAACCGGCTGGTAGCTACGCGTCATCTACGCCAGCCGGGGCAATCCATAAGCTTCTCGCATTCAAGCGTGCGCGCCGGGTTCGAGATGTACATCAAGGAGAATTGGTGGCGGAGCGAGGCGGCCCTCGTGTCCCTGATCCGCGCTCTGACTCAAGTCAGCGGCCAACAGCGGGACTGGGCACTCGAGACCGCGGCCCGAGCGGTCAAGACCATAAAAGATCTCCTCGCAGACACCGAAGACCCGAGCACAACGTTTGAGCCTGACAGCGCTAGTTGCTCTGCGATCGATACCTGGCTGGAAGAAGGCTTGGTCGATCCGCATGCGGACTTTCTAGCTCTGCTGCAATTGGCATCGGAAGTGGGAACATCGACCTCATCTCCATCGGAGCTTGCGCGCTGGTTCATCCAGGGCTTTCGTCGTGGTGGCCAGTTTTTCCTCGTCGACTGGCGGCCACCCGACTTCGACGACGCATGGTACGACAGGGTCCGTGCTGACCCGCGCTCCTTTGTCATTGCTGACCGGTTTATTCGTGAGCAGTTGCCTCGGGAGCGTGATGGCTATGGTGATAGGCTCGCTGAAAAGCTCGATCGAATAGCTGTTGGCCTGACGCCGGCGTTTCTCGTGGCGGCGCGCAAGCTGGTGAGCTCCGGCTTCAATAGCAATATTTGCGCTGTGGCCGTGGGCGCGGTTCGAGATCTCGTTCGTTATGAAGAGGTCCTCGAGCTCGCTCTCGATGAACTCCAAGACGTTCGTCGATCCTATGAACAGGAAGGCAGGCAACGATGGCGTGCTATCGAGGATGGAGAATGCAATGCGTCCGTCGAGGATGCCTACGAATCTCAGCACGAGGACGACGGCTATGCGGCGGGCATCTTCGTTAGTACTTACGTAAGGCAAGTCCGATCGACTGGTCAGTGGTCGAGCCTGATGAGGCATCCACGGATCTCAGAGTTGGGCCGGGCCTGGGCTGAAGAACTAACGCGAGCTGATTCGGTTCCGCTGAAAGAACTTCAACTGGTCATCTACGTCACGCAATCAAGCGGTGGCGAGGACTATGCCTGGGAGGCAGCGCGCGAACATTGGCGATCGTCACTTTCCCTGGCCTTGGAACAGCGGATCGTCTCCAATCCGAGCGATGACACCCTACGCGGCGCACTCGCCTACTGCGCTTTGACCAAAGCGCCCGCCGTGATTGCAACGTGCATCGATCGATTGGCCGGAACACCTGCACCGTTTGTGCACCTACTGGTTGACCTAAATGCAGCTCACAGCCGCATTTTGGGGAAGACGCGCGCGCGGCGAATGCGATCGCTCGTCGGGATTCTTCCGTGCGTGGCTGGCGAGATCTTCGCCGCCCTATCCGATAAGAGCAAGCCTCCAGCGACGGTAGGCCCTCAGGCCTTGTCCGTGTTGGAACGAGCAGCGGAAACGGCCACGCCTGCGGTACTCGACGCGATCGTGCCGATCATGATAGCCAGCGGCGTTGCGCCGTCGGCGGCCATTCGACGCTGGCTGGTTGAAAGCACCGATCATCGACTCGCAAAGGCCGCTGCGGAAGCGGCCGTGTGTATCCAGGATGATGCCCTTGTGTGGCTCGCGCTTGAGCATGTCCGAGCAGACGCCCGCGAAACAGCGCTCACATACCTAGCGGGACGCATGCCAGATCCGCTGCCGGCGTGCCTCCTGGGCCTTTCGTCCGACCCGGGAAGCAGAGTCCGACGCGCCCTCGTCCGTCTTATTGCAATGCGGCCGTGCCCAGAGCATCAATGCGTGCTTGTTAAGCTGGTTGCCGACGCTTGGTCAGATACTGGGCCGTATCACTACGAGGATCGATCGTATTTGATCGCACGCGAAGCCGTTGATGCGCTCGCGAAGTATGGCCGCCTTTCGGATGATATTGGGGAAGCCCTGCTGTGTCACGCCGAACGTACAGATGACCGGTCACTATCTGTCGTAGCACTGAATACCGCTGCGCGATGCTGCGACTTCGCAATTCGGGCCAAGATCTGGGCTCTGTCTCTGGTCGGTCAGCCTCGCTGGGTTTGCATCGATGCCATTGGCGCATTGATTCAAGCTAATGTGGTGGAGAGCGAGATTACCGATAAGATCACCGCCGATCTCATCTTGCGATTGCCCCCACCATTGGCAGCGTCCGTTTGTGTTCTGCTCGCGATCCACGGTCGAGTGGAGTCTGTGATCGCGGCGATGGAGCGGATTGCGCACTCGGCCGAGCGGCGCGCACTGGTGCTGCTAGGGGCTCGGGGCCTCGCCCTCCACGACCGCCAGGCAGCGCTAGGGTTATTGGCGATGTTGAGGCCGGATCACCCGGCACAGCAACTGCTTGACCTCCATGATGGCGAGAAGCTGGCGAAGACTGTGCTCGACGATCTTGGTAACGTGCGCATTCGCAAGGCCGTCCGAACCTGGCTCGACGACATGATCGCGAAGGATTGAACCCGATCGGTCGTGGCTTGATGGGCGCAGGGCTTTACGACGATGAAGGGAGATCGCGTGACTCGGCCGACAGTAGAACGCGACCCGCCTAAGAAGGACTTCGATCTGCTTGCCTTGGCTGCGACATTTGCCCAGCGGCAAGGGTTGAGCCTCAACGATCCAGCTTTCGTCGAACGATTTTTCGACGACGCGGCTCATCGCCTAAAGGTGGCATTGGGAGATCCCACGCTCATCCATGGCAGCCGTACGGAACGAATGTTCGAAGCGACGGTTCTGAGCCTTGGACGCTTTCGATTGTTCAAGGCCGAAGACACTGGGCGTGTACATCCAGCGATGGCCTATCGCGCACCGGACTTTCGGATTGTGCTCCAAGAAGGCGACGATTGGCTCGTTGAAGTCAAGAACGTGCACTCCAAGAACCCGCAGAACCAGCGCACGTCGGTGTCAGCTGCGTATCTCGCATCGCTGGAAGCCTATGCCGATGCGGTAGGCAGTCCTTTGCGCCTCGCCCTGTACTGGTCCCGCTGGAGCCTCTGGACGGTCATTGCAGTAGATCGATTCCGTCGGCCTGACGGCAGCCTTCGGATCACCATGACGGAGGCAATGAAATCCAACGAGTTCGGCCGCCTGGGTGACGTGTTGATCTGTACGAGACCGCCTCTGCGCCTCGTCCTCGACGTCACAAGCGATATGCCACGCGATCTGAACGCTGAAAGGTTGTCGGACTTCGTCGCAGGGTCGGGTCGGGTCTACAGCGGCGAGGTGGAATTGATCGACGCGAAGGATCGCCGCCTTGCCGTCATACTTTTTCTTTACGGCGATTGGCCGCTGGAGGGGCCAAGGGCAATCATGGGAAACGAGGGTGTCGTAGGGATCGAATTTGTGGCCGCCCCCCAACAGCCCTCCGATCAGGGCTTCGATGGGGTTGGTTGGGCGAGCAGGATCTTTACGAAGTATTTTGCGACCCGGACGGTGGATGGCGACCAGGTCATTCAACTGCATGGTGCGCCGGCGCCCGAATGGTTCGCCCCGCTCGCCACCTGGAATTTCGAGCGCAGCCAACTTCCGCTTTGGCTCCTCTACCAACAACCCTCGCCACCGCGCTGAACACGACCGCCACCGGTGCACAACCAATCGTGTCTCTGGACCTGCAAGCTTTCCGGCGACCTTACCTACTAGCTGGCCGCACTTGCGCTGGTGAGAGCCGAGCCCGCCTGATGCGAATGACTGCAGGCAGTGCACTCTCGTCACCATATCCCGGCAGGGATCGCAGCCAAGATCGCCTTGGCATCCGTATTGCCCGAAAGCTGTTCTACCGCAAACTGAA
The DNA here is from genome assembly GCA_036496805.1 of Lysobacteraceae bacterium. Taxonomy (GTDB): domain Bacteria; phylum Pseudomonadota; class Gammaproteobacteria; order Xanthomonadales; family Xanthomonadaceae; genus SZAS-103. The sequence continues at coordinate 95,490 of DASXKN010000028.1, read as the reverse complement.
ACAGGGCCTGCGCGTTGTTCGACATCGGGAACCGAAGCGCTGAAAGATCCGGAGCGGCCAGCCGCGAAAGCAGCAGGCTTAACGCACCGACGGCGAAATAGCACTCGGTCCAGTCCGCGTACGTCTTAGGGTCGAACACCGGGCCGTTGCTTTTCCAAAGGTCAAAATCCGTGTGGTCTGGTGAGGCGTGCGCATACTTGCTCAGCTTGGCGAACAGCCGCCTGGCATACCCGCCAGGATCGGTACCGCTCCTTTGCCGAAGCAAGTTGTCACCGATGTCTGCCAGCAGCCGACGCTCGAGCGATGCAATGACGGTAACTCCGACCAGTCGATCGGCAGCGTTACCGAAAGACAGCTTTGACTCGGCCGTGTAGTCCTTGAACGCGATCGGCGCTACGCCAAAATCGAACATTGCGGCAATCGCCGTGTTCTCTATGCAGGCCCGCAGGGACGTGAAAGCGATCCTGTAGTGGCCCACCATTGCGTTGTGAAGCGCGCTTTGCAGGTCATCGCACACTCCCATCGCATTGATCGTGAGTGCCGAATCCGCATTAAGGTCTTGGATTGCACACATGACAGCGACCAAGCCGGACCAAAGGACCGAGCACGCCTTCAGCCGCGTCCCAAAGTGGTCCGATGTCCTCAGGGATACATCATCTTGCAGGGACGTCAGGTTACGCCAGGTTTGCCGATCGACGCGATCCGTCGGTGCTGCCTCGGGTCCGTTGACCAGAGCAAAGTCCTCTGCCCGCAGTTTCCTTCGAAACGAACGGAAATCTTTCCGTGACATCGGCCCATCTCCCCGGCGTCCGGGGCTCCGCCCGAACTGTTCCCTGTGCGAGGTGTTCAGGTCGCATTGCGCAACCTCGCATGCCGACGTACGGCGGCCGCTTCCATAATACCCATTGGTCGCAATGCAGACGCCCGCCGTCACACCGGAACACCTGCGCCGCGTATCGAGCACTGCGTCATACCGGCTCCACCGGCACTCCGCGGTGAGACGTAACTGTCCTACGATGATGTCGTTAGGCGATTCGGATATCCATTGCCTGGAAGCGCGCCATGACCGACGAACACCATGCTCTGCGGACCATCGTCAATCGGTCCGGATTTCCGCTTCAGATCAAGATTGCCGATGAAGTGGCCAAGACCAAGAGTACGCACGGATGGTCCGTGCTGTACCAGGAACATGCCTGGAGCCATCCGACGACGGATGACTCGGGATTCATCGACCTGGTACTACAGGGCGGTGCTGGACACTCCGTGTTGGTCGTCGAGTGCAAGCGGGTGACGAACAAGTCCTGGATATTTCTCGTGCCGTCGGACAAGGCCAGGCTCAGATCCCATTGCAAGGCATGGGTGACGCTTCACGAAAATCAATCGGTGCGCGAGGGATGGTCCGAACTGCAGGCCGAACCTCCGACCGTCGAGGCTATGTTCTGCGTGTTCGACGACAATTCGCGTTCCTTGCTGGAAAGCGATGCCGCGCGCCTGGTATGCGCCACCGAAGGGCTTGCGCGTGAGGAAAGGAAGGTGCTGACGCGGCTGCCCTTCTTCGTGCGCGTGTACGTCAACGTGATCGTCACCACGGCGAAGTTGTTCGCCTGCAAGGTGGAGCCTGAGCAGATCTCGCTCATCGACGGGACCTCCTCGAAGAACCAGTTCGAAGAAGTGCCGTACCTTCGCTTTCGCAAGCAATTTGCCACGGCCTCGCCGGACTTCCATGCGCACATCAGCGACCTTGGTAACCTCGAGGCACGCAAGGAAAATACGGTCTGGGTCGTCAATGCCAACGCGTTCGTAGAGTTCCTTTCGCAGTTCGAACACAACGACGCGTGGCGCGGGTGAGCGTGTGAACAGCGCGGCGGTCAACACGAGAGGACCGCCGCGCGCCGCGTCGCATCAGAGACATTCGGACTTCAACCGCCGCCGCTTGCGCCGACGTCGCCGGGTTAGCAGCGCGTGGAGCATATGATCGTGAGGTATTTCCGCGCGCAGCGCGGCCGGGGTGCCAGCGTTTTGGTTGCCGCCTTGCTCGGATGCGGTCCAATCCAGGATCGCCAAGGTGATGGCCGAGTCAGCGTCCACCGGAAGTCGGGCTCCAAACCCCTCTGCTCCGGGGGTTTCTGAGCCCGAGCTGTCCGCACACTGGCGCCTCCCAACCCAGGAGGTAGCGATGAAGCAGCAGATGAAAGTAGGGATTGTAGGCACCGGTGCGTCGGCGCTGGCGATGGTCTTGTTGCCCGGCGGGATTCTCGTCGGCCCGCTGGCCGGCATCGCCGCGATTGCTTCGATGTTCTGGGCACCGATGCCGCCGTCCACCGGCGGTGGCGAGCTGGCGACCGCGCCAGCGACCTGGCTGGACCGGGGATTCCAAGCCTACCTCGAGCGCGAAGCGGCGTTGACCGAGCGGATCCGCACGGCGCCGCATGTCAGGATCGAGGAGTACGTCCGCCGCGATGCCAAGGGCCACCTCGGCCTGCACGGCGATGCTCACGGCCCGGGCGTGGGTGTCGGCGGCGGGTGGTTTATGGACGTCGATCGGGTGATCGAGTTCGGGGAGGCAACCGGCCCGATCGCAATCCAGACACCCGGGAACCGCCGTGGCCGGCGCCATAAGGCCCGTCGCGGTCGGGCGAGGACTTCCTATTGACGCATGCGTGGCGCTTCGCGCTGCTCGTGAACCCTCCCGGGCCAGTACGTTGCCTGGCCCGGAGGGGTCTTCCACGCACGACTGCCCACACGGCGCTGGCCACACCCCGCTCAGGGCGCCGAGCGTGCCTGGCCGGCAAACATCGGTGTATCCGATACATTCCCGTATTTATGGCGTTTTGTTCTATTATTTGCTAATTAGGTCTCACCTAATGAGTCTTTTATGCTTATAATTGGGAACTCAACTTCACAGGGGAGCCGTATGGCTCGACGCGCGCAAACCACTCCTCCCGAGGCCGAAGGCGATCGCGAGTTCGACTTGGTCCTGGCCGTGTGTCGGTCCGCCGTCGCCGCAGGAGACGAGGTCCTGCGGCACCAGGTCCAGCGTCTGCTCGATTTTCTTTCGTCCCACGGGACGCCCGACAAAGCGGCGGCCGTGCGCGAGCTACTGGACGGGACGGGACGGTCGCGGTCCATGGCACCGGTCCGCCTGCAGCGCTCGCGGGCTTCGGTCATCGGTGAGCCGTTGACTCGGTCGGTACGACCACCCGTCGACAAGGAGACCGCAGTACCGCTCCTGGAGATTCTGTGGCCCGAGCAGCTGCCGACCGTGGCGCCGGCCTTGCCCGAGGCCTTGCGTGCGGCGATGGACGAGCTGATCGCCGAATGGCACAGCGCCAGCGAGCTGGCCAAGATCGGCGTCAGCCCCACGCGCAGTGCGCTCATCTTCGGACTGCCCGGCACCGGCAAGACCCACCTGGCGCTGTGGCTGGCGGGGCAGCTCGAGCTGCCGGTCGTGGTGGCGCGCCTGGACGGCCTGATCTCATCCTTCCTCGGCACCACTTCACGCAACATCGGGCACCTGTTCGAATTCACCGAACGCTACCAGTGCGTGCTGCTACTCGATGAATTCGACGCGGTGGCCAAGCTGCGCGACGACCCGCACGAGATGGGTGAGATCAAGCGTGTGGTCAACACGATCCTGCAGCGGCTCGATCAGCGCATGGAGCGAGGCATGACCATCGGCATCACCAACCACGAACAGTTGCTCGACCCGGCGGTGTGGCGTCGCTTCGAAGTCCAGATCCACCTTCCCAAGCCGATGTTTGAAGCCCGCCTGGCGATCCTGCACACCTACCTCCGACCGATGGCGCTGCCCATCTCTCACACGCATTTCCTGGCGTGGCTATGCGGCGACATGTCGGGTGCGGAGATCCGCACGTTCGTGCACAGCTTCAAGCGAAGCACCGTGCTGAGCGCCCGGCAGGAAGCGAGCTTCGTGGATGTCTGCCGGCAGGTGTGCAGCCTGCACGTCGAGCGGATCGGCGAGACCCGCCGACAGTGGCTTCAACTGCCCGATCCGGCGGCCGTAAAGGCGCTGGCTCGGCAGGAAGGCATCGAACTGGACCTGGTGCAACTCGGTGAGGTCTTCGGCAAGGCCAAGAGCACCGTGTCGCGCTGGATCAACAGCTGATTTGAGGGAGACGAACGATGGCTTCCCCCGTCCAGATGGTCCTCAACACGGTGCAGTTCATCCAGAAGTTTGATCGCCCTCCGGGCGGCAGCAGAAAGGACTACTACGAGGGCGACGATGCCGCCTTCCAGCTGCATCGCGACACGTTGGCTGCCCAGGTCCGGCGCCTGGCCCAGTCGCCTACCGTCTTCAAGCGCTCCCGCGTTGCGGTGGCCAGCGTCGACCTGGTCCAGGACGCGCTGGCGAAGTCGAATCGGCCGCGCACCCTGCTCGATCCCAAGCGGCTACCGCCCGTGGGCGTGGGCTCCGCCGGCCAACTGCTCGTCCAAGTCACGGCCGACGCGTTGAACGACCTGGCACAGCGCATCGCCGATGCCCAGGTCGAGCTGGTGGCGCACGAACGCGTCGACCAGAAGACTGGTGAGGTCATCCACGAAGACAAGCCCACGCAGGCGCGTTGCGATGTCGGCGCGATCGAGCGCATCGCCTTCTGGTCGTCGGAACGGCGCCTGCCCCTGTCGCAGCAGCAAATGGAGCATTGGCTCTCGCAGAGCCGAACGCCCTGCAGCCTTATCGTGCAGTTGTTCACCTTCGACACGTCCGAGCGCGCTCACGCCGACGAACAGCGCCGCAAGCTCGTCGAAGCGCTCGAAGGCGTGGGCTGTGCTTGCACCGAAGAAGTGCTGGGCAAGGGCTTACATGCCACCCGCTATCTGTTAGTGAATCTGGCCGGATCGGCCACGGCCACGACCCCGGATCGGGCATGGCGAGAGCGGCTGGGCGAGGCCACGGCCCTGCTCGCCCGAAGCTTTCTAGTGCGCTCGGTGGCGCTGCCGGCACGCTTGGTCGACAGCGGGTTACCCAAAGGCATCCGGCTCAACCACGCCTTCCAGCTGCCCACGCGCACACCCGGTCGACGCTATCCGGTCGTGGGCATCATCGACGGAGGTCTGGGCCCGTCGCTGGCCGATTGGGTCGTTTGCCAAGAGAACGTGGTGGCGCCGCAGCACGGCGATGCCGAGCACGGCACCTACATCGGCGGCTTGCTGGTGGCCGGGAATTTTCTCAACGGCGATGCGGTGACGACTGAGGCGAACGGCTGTGACCTGGCGGATCTGTGCGTGCTTCCCCAGGACGATCCCGACCTGTTCCAGCGCTACTACACCGACGTCAAGAGCTTCATGGACGAGCTCGATCGCGTCGTGGGCAAGGCCCGGCGCGACCACGGCGTGCGCGTGTTCAACTTCAGCACCAATTTCGATCGCCCGATCGATGCCGACGAATACGCGTACGAGACGCTGCGTCTGGATGGCATCGCCAAGAAGCACGATGTCATATTCGTCATCTCCGCCGGCAACCTGGCCTCCAATGCGTTCCGTCCCGAGTGGCCGGAGGACGACGTGCACGCGCTGCGCATGCTCGCGACCGCCCGGCAGGACCAGATCCGCGGTCCGGCCGACTCGATCTCCAACGTATCGGTTACGTCGGTCAATCTCCACGGACTCGAACCTTTCGTGCCCGAGGTTCCGGCCGCGTACGCACGACGCGGCCCGTCGCCCTTCGGTGGCGTCAAGCCCGACCTGGCCCACTACGGCGGATGTGCCGTCGCCCAGGGCAAGACCTCGGGCCTGGTGTCGACGTGCCCAGAAGGCACCGCCATCTCGCGCTTCGGCACCAGCTTCGCCGCACCACTGGCGGCCAAGACCCTCGCCACCTACGCCCACCAGATCGAGGGCGACCTATCCCGCGAGATGCTTATCGCCCTGCTCATCCACCATGCCAGGATTCCCGAGAAACTGCTCTCGGTGAATTTCCAGGAGCTGGCGCGGGATCTGGTCGGGTTCGGGATTCCCCAGGACGCCGCCGCCTCGCTCGCAGGCGATGCGCACGTGGGCACGGTCGTGTTCAGCGAGACAATTCCAAAGGGGCAGCGGCTCGAGTTCGAGTTCGATTGGCCTGCCTCGCTCACCCACCAGGGCAAGTGCCGCGGCAGGGGGCGGCTGACCCTGGTTGCACAGCCCGTTCTCGACTCCAAATACGGCCACGAGGTCGTGCGCACGCAACTCGACGCTCATGTCATCCAGAAGGCCGCCAAAGGCAAAAAGAACGCCGGGCACTTCCATGCCCTCAACATGCCCAAGGTCCTTCACGGCAAGAAGAAGCTCAAGGAGGCCGAGCTTATCCGCCACGCACTCAAGTGGAGCCCGGTGAAGGCCTACGCGTTCTGTGCACCGCAAGGCACGGGCACCTCATCGCGTTGGCGCCTGACCGTCGAATCGCTCGAACGCTCGGCCGGCGAGCTGCCCGAGGAAGGCACGCCCTTCGTGGCCATCTTGACCATCGAGGACATCGACGGCGAAGCCCCCGTCTTCGATGACATGAAGCGCTCGATGATCCGCAATCATGCGCAGATCGCCGACATCCAGGTGGCCGCCCGCACCCGGGCACGGCGGTAACCGGCGCCCCTTCGACCTGGCCTGGCGCCTCCGACGAACGCGCACGAAGGCCTGGAACACCCGACGACGACAATGCAGATGGCACGCAACCGCAAGCCCCCCGCGCCGCACGACGGCTTCCGCCTGGCCGCAGGCCGCGCGCTGCCTCGGCTGCTGTTCCTGACCGATCGCATGAAACTTCAGGGCAACATCGGTGCAGCTGCGTTGCAGGTCGTATTGGCGAGCATCGCCGTGCAACCGCATGTTCTGGTGGACATCCATGGCGTGCCTGGCCGACCACTCGACACGGCCGCTCTGGCCGTTCGCAACACCCTTCGCACCCATCAGGACGTCGTGGGTGTCGTCATCCTGGGCGGTCTGGATGTCATCCCATCCGAGCGCCGCGATACGGTAGGCCTGCCCCTGAATGCACCCGAACGACGCAGCGATGCGGACCGCTTCGTCGTCTGGAGCGACTGGGTGTATGGGGACAAGGACAACGATGGATTGCCCGAGCTGCCGGTTAGCCGGATTCCCGATGGACAGTCAGCGAACCTGTTCTTGGCGGCCCTGGGCGCTCCTGCCATCACAGCACTCACAAGCCGGCACGGCGTGCGCAACCTCGCGCGCCCCTTTGCCGATCCGATCTTCGCCAAGCTCCACGGGCCCGACGCCATCGTGTGCTCGCACCCCCACACCTCGGCGTCACCTGGCTATGCCGCGCGCGGCGATCACCTGTACTTCATGCTGCATGGCGACTTCAACGATGCCACGCGCTACTGGGGTGAAACGACGGGCGGAACCCATGTGGAGGCGCTGGACCTGCCCCAGCTTCAGGTGCAGCCCGGCGCCATCGTCCTGTCCGGCGCGTGTTGGGGAGGCCTGAGCGTGTGCGAGCCAGCCGGTGCGAACCGCCCGAATCTCACGCCACGGACAGCAGCTGATTCGCTAGCACTGCGCTGTTTAGCTCAGGGCGCGCGTGGCTTCGTCGGCTGCACCGGATCGCATTACTCGCCCATCGCGCCTCCATTTGACTCCTTCGGGGCGCCCCTCCACGATGGATTCTGGACGCACGTCCGCGCCGGCCATGGCCCTGCGCAGGCCTTGTTCAACGCCAAAGGGCAGTACGCCGTGCGCCTGGGCAAGGGCCGACATGCTTCCATCGAGCGCATAGAACGCAAGCTCTTCGAACAATTCACGGTCCTCGGACTCGGTTGGTGAGGGCAAACCCATGACCCGCAAGACCACACGCGATATCGTCAAGCAATCCCTGCCATCAGCCAAGATTGTTACGCAGCGCAAGCCATCGGACGAGCACGCACTCAGCGTGGACGCCGCAACGCCCAGCGCGGACGTCCTGGCCAGCAAGTACGGTGCGACCGGATTGGTTCGATCCGGCGTCAAGCAAGCAGTGCGTTCGAGCGCAGCCGGACATGCTGAGGACATTGAGGTGTGCGAAGTCCTGGTCGAGAAAGCCGAAGGCAAAGGGGTTGGAAAAGCCGTGCGACGCACCCTGATTGTCGACCGCAAGAAAGGGCGCATCATCGGCAGCAGCGGCTGATGGCCCGTTCGCGCGCGTCAAAGCACGCAAATCCAGACGTGCACCGGTTGATTCGACTGCACGCAGCGATCCGCACAGCACGCCGCCATCCCGCCGTTACGGAACGGCTACTTCACGTTCGGACGGAACGTTATCGGGCTCGGCAATGAACCAACCGGGCCGGAAACGATTTCCCAAACCGGGAATCACCTTCCAGGCGACCACCCACAGCGCCGCACGGCGCACCGCCGGATCGACGATCGCCCGAAAGTCGTCCCAGATCGGTTTCCTTCGAGGGTCCATGCGGTGGGTCGGACCATGGATCAGGCCGCGCAACAGCGGCGGGGCGAGGACGTCCGCGACGCCCGCGTGCGATCGCCACGCACCGTAGTTGATGCACAACCGGAGCAGCGTGGTGCGTGCTGCCAGCGCATCGCCCCGCCAATCCGACGGCCACTCGGCTTGGCCGGTCAAGCAGTCCTCCAGCGTCGATCCGACACGCTCGATGAGATCGAGGATCGCCTGTTCAGCCGGACCCAAATAGTCCGTCGACCAAGGTATTGGTGCCTTGCGCTCCTCCCAGGCTAGCAACGGCACCCGGTGGGTCGGACACGCTGTGCGTAGGCATCCGAACCACTTTCGTTGCCGCACGAGGACTTCGCCGCCACGCTCCGACAGGCACGATGGGCAATACACGCGCCGAGCGTGCTGCGCCAGCAGCCACGGCGCATCGGCCAGCCGATGCGTGTAGAGCTGGCGCGGCGACATGCCCGTGGCGCGCGCCAGCCGCACGAGCGCCCACGCGGGCGGATCGTCCATATCGACCGCCCTGCCGTCCGGAATCCCGAGCAGATCCGCCCACAGCGCCAGCGGGTGGCGCTCGAAGAACACGGCCGCCCGAGCGACCCACGAGCCGATCGACTCGTCGGGCTCGGGCGGCGCGATCCACCACCGCACCGCTTGAGGCATGGCCTTCATGCAGCCTTGCGGGTTTCGGCCTCAGTTGCTGCACGCAGCACGGCCACCGGCGGACGCAGCAACGCCAACCGGATGCCTTCGGCTGTGATCTGCTCGGCACCCGATTCCACCGCGCTGGCCGCCGCATAGGTGATCGACCGCATGACCAGGTTGAGGACACCACCAGAGACCTTGAGGACCTCATCGACCATCGCGTTCGTGGCGAGCATCGAAGGCTCCCTCAGCGGCAGCCGTCGCTCGAGGGTGCGCAACAGGCTGCGCAGGTACTTGTCGTCCTTCCAGACCGGCAGCTCCATGTGCTGGAATCGCGCCCGCAAGTGCTCGTCGACGGCCATCGCCTGCGGAGCCTTTGCGGTGCCCAGCGCCAGGATCGGGATCTGCAGTTCGTTCATGAGGAACTTGATCGTATCCAGAGCGATGCGCTGTTGCCTGTCGGTCGAGGTGAGCACGTCCTGCAGCTCATCGACGATCAACAGGCGAAGCTCGGCAGCTCGGCACACCTTCAGCACCATCCGTTCCCGGTCGGAACCCGCGTACTGGCAAACGCCCGGCACACCCATCCGCTCGAGCAAACGGTTGTAAAGGGTCTTGGCCTCGCGGGCACCGGTCATGCTGATACCGGCCACCGACAGGTGCTGCGGCTGGCTCTTGCTTGCGGGCGTGGGCGGGTAACGGCGCAGCAGCGCCTGTGCGAGCATCGTCTTGCCCGCACCGGGCGTGCCCGACACGATCAAGCCGCTCGCGCGCGTCTGCCGTGGCATGTCGTGCAGGAACTCGGCGTACTCGAGCATGGGAACGAGCCGTTCGTGCTCGAAGAAGCGTTCGGCCAGCATGTGCAGGGCACGAAGCGGCTTGGGCAGTTCCATTTGCGGCAATACATCTGGATCAAGGTGTTTGTAATCGTTCATGGCAGGTCTCCAGTCAGTTCCAGGTCTGTGAGCGCATCGCGCCGGTCGCCACGGGCGGAGGCACGAGCAGCTCGGAGAACAACGGTAGGGTTGGGTTTGCAGGTGGGGCCTTGCCGACCTTGCGGGCCACCCGTCGGGCGGACTCGGTCGTGCGCCGGGCTTGTTCGACAATTGCCTCGGCGGCTTCGTACCCCTTGTCGGTTTCATCATCGAGGCGCTTGCGGTTGGCATCGTCGATAGCCAGGCGCTGCTTCACCTCGCCGGCGGCGGGGCCCGCAACGGCCGGTACAGTCACCAGCACACCGTCCGGACGTCGCACCCAGACCTCACCAGGCAGGCGCGGGTCGTAACGCACCAGGATGTCGTGGTCGAGCCCGACCAGCGGTGCCAGGTCGTCGTGCCAGTAGCGTGAGCATCGGAACTCAATCCCGGTGCGGGTGACACGGCGGTATTCGCCTGGCAGGAACTCCATCCGGAATTCGAGCGGGTTGGCCAGCAGCCGGGGCGGGACTAGGATGCCCTGGTCATTGGTCAGGCCGCGTTCCCAGGCGATCAGCGGAGGGACGCCCAGTTCGCGGTGGTTGCGTGTGTGGTACTCCCGGCAGATCTTCTGGACCAGCCAGTCCCGGAATTCCTCCAGGGTCAGGCGCGCATGCTTGGCGCTGTCGTAGTCGCCGCGCTCCCTGACGTTGCTGCAGGTGGTGCCTGGGAGCTCGTGCGTGAGTCGCATCATGCTGCCGATCAGGCGTTCGATGTGTGCCCCGTAGTGCGGTGTGCGCACCGGGCGAAATGAAAGTTCGATGCCGTGCTCGCGGCATCCCCGCTCCAGCGCTTCGCTACGGAAGTCCTTGCCGTTGTCGACGAGGATGCGGGTCGGTAGGCCGTACATCGGCCAGATGCCGGGATAGCGATCGTTCTCTGGCTTGGGCAGTACGCAGTGCTCGATGCACAGCGAGACCGAGATCGACGAAGGCGCGAGCATCGCGACGTAAAAGCCAAGCACGCTGCGCGTGCCCACGTCGATCGCGAAGGTCACCCAGGGACGGCCGAGCTCGGTGAGCCGATTGTCGGTGACCACGATCACGTCGGCGGGCGTGTGGTCGATCTGGATGAGTTCCAGAGGACGCTGCACCTTCAGGCTGCCCGGTCGCGGCTCCCATTTTTGCTTGGCCTTCTTGGCCCCGAACCGCGCCCGGTCACACTCGTAGCCCTCCATCTGCCGGATGCGGGCCAGGATCGCGGTACGCGAGGGTGGATCGAGCTTGAGGGCCCGACGCACCGCTGATTGCGCCTTGCGGACGACGCTCTCCTTGGAGGCGCGCTCGCGACGGAAGTAGAACGTCCGGATCGCGTGCCGGACGACTTCGTCGACCTTGGGATCGAGCAAGTTGGTGCCGGTCCGCCGCCCTCCCCGATCCCGCACCAATCCGCTCGGCCGCGGGTTGCGCTGGAACCTCGAGCGGACGCGCTGCACCTGGCGCACGCTGATCCGGTGCTTGCGCGCGATCTTCTTGATCTCCGCCGCGGGAATGCGCGAGCACGCGTGAAAGGGCCGCAGGCTGTCTGCCAGGGCCGCCGAGCGATCCCACTCGTCTTTCGTGATGTGACCCAGCTCGCCACTGCGCGTGGCGCCGCTGGGCATCGATTCGATCCTGCGGATCGGGACCGTGCACATCTCGCCGGTGAGGCAATCGCGCACGATCATGTCGGAGTGGCCCGAAGGGCCGTCGATCTGGACGATGCGTCCGTTCGCGACGCACTGGGTTCCTGGTTCGAGACGAAGGCTCATGACAAGGCCCTCCGTGTCGGCAGGTCGTTCTCGGTAAAGCACACCGTCGCGAAGCCGAGCAGCTCGCGAATCGCTTGCATCGGCCCAGCGATGCGTTGCCGTTCGCGTTCCATGCGACGGGCTGCTTTGACTTCGACGATCGTCCAGTAACCAAAGCCGAAGCGGACGATCGTCCTGGTCAATCGATCCATGACGACGAGGAAGTCCGGCGTGTAGCGCCGGTGTTTTTCGCCATCCCAGTAGGACAACGTGAACGGCTGCGAGTGGATCGCGACCAGGTGCGGGTTGAGCAGCAGGAAGCCGAGGACCTGGGCCTCCAGGCGGCTTTCAACCGGCACCGACTGCGCGTGGGGCGTCCAGGCGACGCGTCCTGGCACGTGGTGACCATGGGAGAGCGGGATGTCCCGATGCGACCAGCAGACATGCGGGTCCACAAGGGACGGCAGGTTTTGCGTACTGGCTTTCATGTGAGTCTCCAGGGAAAGGAAACACGTTCCGACGGGTCTGTGCCGGAAGGTCCTTCGGAGACATCCAGAGAGCGATGCTCATGCGTTGTCCTCCCGATACAGGAGGCGATCCGTGCCGTTCTACCTCGAACCGCACCAGCGGGCCGTAGGCTGCTCTTCCTGAGCACCCGATCGACCGACCAACAGCGTCGGTAAACCTGGCGGGGCTTGCGCCCTGCCCGGCTCTTTCAATCGAGGGACACCCAAGCTATCCCAGTTTTCGCCAGCCGCAAGTAGTGCCGCCCCAGAACCGCGTCGCACGGCCATTTCCGGGGTGCCGGGGTTTCCACTGACCGGCAAAACTGCGCAAAAGGCCCTGTCGGCGGTCGCCTCGTAGCCCCGTCGCGAACCTACTCCCCGACGCGTTACCGTGTCGCTAAGCCGCACGTCCCGCGCCGTGGTCACCTGCCCTCGGGCAGCTCGAAACCGTGTCGCGAACCAGCAATCCGGTGCGTTACGGCGTCGCCAACCCGCATTTTTCGGCGACTCTCGTCCTGGCGTTGCACCAGGAACAGTCGAAAATTCAGTGCTTTGTCTCAACTGCTCCTTTCACGACGTCGTTAAGGGGAGCCGACAATCGTGGCGGCTTCTGGACCGCCCGGGTTTGCCTGAGAGCCCGACTGATGCATCTACCCCGCCAGCAGCGCGGCTAGAGACCCCGATCCCAGTGCGCCACCTTCGTGGCATCCTGTAGCCGTGCGGAGCGTCCGTAAGCGAGCGAGCACGGCTATGGATCAAGACAACTACAGAGCAGGCAGCCGCCCACCCGCAACCGGGAAAAACGAGTCGAACCGGCAGCAAAAAGCTGTCTTCACTGTCGTTGGCTTCGCGTTCGTATTCGGATGCGCCATCCTCGCGAAACTTTTCATCGCGCACCAAGTAGCGACGATCCGGCAACAGCAGCTAGTGTTGGCCCGACAAGCGGCCGTGCACGCAGCAACAACGCTGCAGCAAGTGCAACTGGATAGCGAAAAACGGATGATCGAGCTGCAACATGCCCGTATCCCGAAGCCGTTACCGACTGGCTACCGTTGCATCGGAAAGCAGCTATTCCACGAGCTGCCCAACGGCTTCGAGCAAGTAACGGACGGATCGGCTGCGCTGTATTGCCGCTGAGCGCCGGTCTACAGGGCGAAGAATCTCGGCACCCAAACCCGAGTTGCCTGAAAGCCGAAATCACCGTGGGAGAATTCGCCCACCCTCGCGCGTTGCGCGGCCGCGTGCAATGAGATGTTCGACACCGCGAACTGCGCGCTGCTCGGCTTCGATCGGCGTGCGCGCCATGCCAAGTGTTCGGCAGATGCCGCGAGCTAGTTCTTGTTGCGTCGTCGAACCGCTCTGTTCCAGGATGAAGGCAGCGATGTTGGCGATCTCCTGAACCGTCACTTCGTCGATGTGCCGGCGGCTGGGTTCTGCGCCGTCGAAGATCCGAAAGCCCCGCCATGTCTCGGGATGCAACTCGGGCGGCCAATAAAAGCGTCGGTCACCGTCAGGAGCTGCATTGAGCGCTCGCAGCATGAGTTGCTCGAGCCGTTCGACAATCCGCGATCCGGTGCGCTCGAGTCCCCAGGCGCGTGCGACGCGGCGAAATAGCACGTCCTGCGCGATGGGTCCCTCCTCAGCAATCACCTGCATCATTTGACTCAATAGTGCGCGCGACGAAGCTGGCTGGTAGAACGCCTCTGTAGTGCCGCCGGCGATCACAGAAACCACATAGGTAGGACCTGCTGCGGATGGGCCCGGCGGGTTCGCCGCGGCGAAACGTTCCGGCGGTTCTGTCAGATTTGCCTCGACTGGATCAGCCGGCGCGCGCGATCGGTCCACCAGTCGGTGGACCAGATTCGGTACAGCTTCCATCCCAATCCCTCCAGGACGATTTGCCGCAGGCGATCGCGGTCGCGCGCCGTGGCTCCCGAGTGATAGCTGCGTCCATCGCACTCTACACCGACCAGGTAGCGCCCGGGCGCTCGTGGGTCGACGATCCCCAGATCGATGCGATAACCCGTGCAGCCGACTTGTGGATGCACCGTCCAGCCCTTCTCGCGAAGCGCATGGATCACGGCAGTCTCGAATGGACTGTCCGGTTCGCGGCCGGTGGGAGTGCTTTGCTTCACCAGCGCGCGCGGGCCCCGTTTGGCGAAATCGAGATAGTTCTTGAGGTCTACGACACCTGCGGCACCAACGCGTGCCAGCTCGATCTGGTCCGGCTGCAGAGTGCTGAAGATCGTCACGCGCTCACGCGCACGCGAGATGGCGACGTTCAGGCGACGCTGACCTCCTTCGAGGTTGAGCGGCCCGAAAGCCATCGTCACGCGACCCGTGATGTCCGGACCATAGGTGATCGAAAACAAGATGACATCACGCTCATCGCCCTGGACGTTTTCGAGATTCTTGATGAACAACGGTTCGGTCCGATCCTGGGCGATCAGCCGGTCCAGTTCCTGGTTAGCCCTTCGCCGCGCATCGAGAACGGACTCGATCAGCTTCATCTGGGGCTGGTTGAAGGTCACGACACCCACAGATTTGTTACGCAGGTGCGGATCCAAGAAATGCGCTTCGATCTGCGCGACGATCGCATCGGCTTCGGCCCGATTCGTGCGTGACCCACCGCGGTCATAGGTTCCGGCAACAGGATGCAGGCTCACCGCCGTGTCTTGAGTCACTGGCGACGGGAACGTGATTAACCGCGAGTCGTAGTATCGGACATTGCTGAAAGCGATAAGGCTCTCGTGACGGCTGCGGTAGTGCCAATCCAGACTGAGCTGGTGCAGGCCTGCCCCCAAGCATTCGTCCAGGATGCTCTCGAGGTCCTTCACATCCTCTTCGCTCACCGGAATCTCGTCCGGGTCGTCAGCGCGGTTGAAAAAATTGGTGGGTGGCAACTGCTTGGGATCGCCGACAACTACCAGTTGCTTGCCCCTCGCGATGGCACCCACCGCATCCCAAACCGGAATCTGCGAGGCCTCGTCAAACACGATTAGATCGAATGGCGCGTGCGCGGCATCGAGGTACTGAGCCACTGATAGGGGCGACATCAACAGGCATGGTTTTAGCTTTGGCAACAAGGTCGGGAGACTCTGCACAAGGGTGCGGACCGGAAGCAGTCCTCGCTGCATCTGCATCTGTCTGCGCAAGCGGCCCATCTCCGAATCCGGGCCGGCTTGCACATTGGCGTTGGGAATCTTTCCAGCGAGCCTTGCGACAATGAACTCTTGGGTGAGGTGCTGGAAACGGCTATCTGCGTCGCGAAATTCTCGGATCTTGCGCTCGTGTTCCACGCTTGCGAAGCCACGCAACACCGGTTCGCGATCGATCACACGCTTGAGCCACCAGCTCTGGTAGCTGTATTCGAAGTAGTGCACTACCCGATCGATGCCGACCCCGCCGCATTCCAAAGCGGCGACCACGCTGGCCAGGCCCTGCGCGATCGCATGCGTCCTCGCCGACTGCCACGCACACCAGGTCCTGACCTGCCGACGCGCGCCGGTCCAGCATCGGAGTATTCCGCGTAGGCGTGATACCGCGGCAGGTTCTTGCACGTCTCCCCGAAGCATTGCCCGACAGTTGGCTATCTGCTCGACAACATCCAATTGCGCGCTGAAGTCGCGGTAGGCATCGCGGAAACGAAGCAATGCTTCGCCGGCCGGTGCATTGGGCGCGATCGCGGCACGCTCCTCGCCCACCAACGGCAGCAACCGCGCACGCACAGCCTGGATCTGAGCGAGATCACCGTTACCGAAGCTGGCGGTGACGTCTGCGAAGGATCGGGTCCACGCCTCGTAGCGCTCGATTGCTACCCAATCCGTACTGGTGCCCGCATAAGCCGTGTCGAGCAGCGCCGCAGCGTCAGCCTTCATGGACTGCAGCGCATTGTCTTCTTCGTTGAGGCGCACCAGACTTGGCAAAAGCGTGATGACCTCCGCAATGGCCGGCCGGCTCTGGTCGAGCCGATGCGCCGCAAGGCGTGTCCTCAATGCACGCTGGGAAAACCAGCGCAGCGGCCACCAGGTTCCGGAAGCCTTGTTCCAGGCGGCCTGCGTCTCCAGGCCATCCACGGTTGCCAAACCAGGACCGTAGCTGCGCGCCAGGCTGGCCCAAACCTCATTGCGTCGCACACCGTGTTCGCGCAAATTTCGCATCTGCGTGCGCACTGCCGGCTCGCTCGCGCGTGCAGCCATGCCTGTCGGAACCCCTCGGGCACCCAGCAGCACCTGCGCCAGTGCATCCAGACGGTTGTAGTCCTGAATCGACTGCCCAATCTCCGGCAGGCCAGCGATTCGGGCCATGGCTCTGCCTGCGGCGTCAACCGCTTCCGCTAACGTGTCCATAGCCGTAACGGCTCTGTACAACTCGTCTTCCCAGAGTGGCGACCATTCGGCACGGGCCATCGGTAACAGAGGATGGGCTTGCAGTCCGCTGATCTCACCAGCCAGCCCGGCTATCCGACGCATGGTCTCGCGCAAGGCATCCAGCCCTGCCCTGTCATGGACTTCCGAATCAGGCCATGGCATTTCTGCCGGTGACCATTCGTGATGCAAGATGGCCAAACCCGTAGCATCGAATACGGTCAAGCCGTTGGCGTGCTGTTGGTGCAACAGACGCACCAGCCCGTTGAGCTCCTGCCGCAGCAGAGCAAGCCGCTCGGCTTCTCGATCCCAGTCGGCGACGGTGCGTGCACCGGGGAAGTTCAACGCCTTGCCCAACTGCTGGACGACGTCGGCCTTCTTTGCCTTGGCCGAATGCAGTTCCAGGCAGAAGGGACTCAAGCCAATCGAAGTCAGCCGGCGATGCACCACATCGAGCGCAGCCATTTTTTCCGAAACGAACAGAACGGTCTTGCCGAGCGCCAAGAAGTGCGCAATCAAGTTGGTGATCGTCTGGCTCTTGCCGGTCCCGGGCGGTCCCTCCAGGACAAAATCACGACCGTCGGCTGCGCTGCAGATGGCCTGCAACTGCGTCGAATCGGCGAGCATCGGCGCAAACAAGTCTTGCGGGCGATGCGTCTGGTCGAGGTCGCGGACGAGGCCCTCATTGCCTTCGCGTCCGAATGACTCTCCGGGATGGTCGATCAAGTGGGCGACGACCCGGTTCTGCTTGAGTGCCGCGGTACGATCCTGCAGGTCCTTCCACATCAGGTATTTGGTAAACGAAAACGTCCCCAGATACACCTGTTCGATGACCTCCCAGCCGGCAATTTCCGCAATGGCCAACCGGACAATTTGCCAGATTCGACCGACGTCGACGCCGTGTTCATCCCTGGGAAGCGGCTCTAGGCCCGTCAACCGGAGCTGGAACTCCTCGCGCAGCAATTGCAGCAGGGTGGGATTGACGATGGTCTCGTCATCGTGCCGCGTGAGTGTATAGCCGCTACGAACGGATTTCCGCTGCAAGGTGACCGGTACCAGCAGCAACGGGGCAAGGTGGGCCGCCTGCGCATGATCAGCATCGGTCCATCGTAAGAATCCCAGGGCGAGGAACAACGTGTTCGAGCCACCCTCCTCCAGGCTGAGCTTGGCGTTACTGAAAATCTCCAGCAACCTGGCGTCGAGTTTGTCTGGTTCCACCATAGCCAGCAGCTCGTGCCGCGCAAGCGCATCGCGCGCCAGCCCCTGCAAGGGCTGCTCACCATTGCGCCCGGCATGCACCGCAGCCACCCGTGGATCGGCTCCCTCCATGAGGCGTGGGACCGGCTGGAATCGGAATTCAGCACCTTCGGCCAGCACGTCCTCCAGCGAGGCCGGATCGGATACGTACAGCTGGATGTTGGATTTGGTCGGCTTGAAGTTGAGCAGCCGATTGCGCAATGACAGATCGAGCAGCTTGCTTTTCCATCGCGCCAGCCGACCGTCCGGCGTGTCAGGCGGATTGTCTCCACCGATACTGCCAACGCCTCCGGATCAAGCGGTGGCAATGGCGGTAGCGCCTCCAGGGGCGGAGGCCCGTCGGACGGATGGTCTACTGGATCAAGCGCGGCTTCGATTCGCGAAGGTAGAGGCAGGATCTTGCGTTCGCGGGCGCGCTGGATGTCCACCGCAAAACGGAAATTCTGCTCGTCTGCCAGATGTTGCTGCCCCAACTGCAACGCCGAGCGCAAACTGGCTTTCGTCTGAGCAGCCAGCACAGTCGTTTCCAGCACAATCAACTCGCCTGTCTGGACACGCTTACGAACAGCTTGGCCGTCGTCGATCGTGGGCGTGGCGAATGCGTTGGGTACCAGCCAGCAACCCACCCAGGCGTGATCCTTCTTGAACAGCACCACCGGGTTCAGACCAGCCTGTTCCATGCAGGAGGCAAAAAGCATAGCCAGATCCAGGCACGTCGCCAGCTTGCCGTTGAAGATACGGTCGGGCGTGCGGATCTTCTGGCCGTCGGTACCAAAAGAAGCCGGCGGATTGGAATATTGAAGGTTCTCGCTGGCAATCGCACTGTAGATCGCTGCGACTTGCTGGCCGACGTGTTCGCGGCTCTTCGACTGGTAACCACTCATCGCCGCGCCGTTAGCGGCCTGCCGCAGCAGCATGGAAGCCTTGCTGATGAGGGTGTCGATCGCTGGGTTGTTCGGCATGCAAAAAGCGGCCAGCAACTCGGGAAGCGCGCGCAAGCCCGCCCATTGGTCGTAAGCGAGGACATCGACCGCCTGCTCGGCGCTTTCGAGTACTTGCCCCTTGGTGCGTACGCTGATCTTGAGCTTTGCTCGCTCCGACTCCGTTAACCCGGCCAGATAGCTGTGGTGGAATCGGATGTCGACTGGCGCGATCCGCCGGCTCTCTCCAGGCGCGATGCGATCGAATAGGAACTTTGTACCCTCCGCAAACGGCGGGTCAGCTTCAACCACGACTTCCACGTCACTGACTGGATCGAGGGTGTTGTTGGTGATCTGTAGCCAGCGTAACAGCGGCACGTCGTTCTGCAGGGCGGCATAGCCAATCGTGGCGTCGGCGCCGATCTCGATGTGCCAAGTACGCGGCTGCGTATCGGAGGATTGAGCGACAGCCTCGTCGTTCATAGGTCGGCGCCTTTCTTGGGCGACGGGAGTGATGAGGACGACTATACAGAACCGGCGGAAGCGATCTTCCGGAAGCGGCTAACCCAGCGCCGGGCGCCGCGGCGGCATCGACACGCGCTATGCATCACCCAGACGTTCGTTGCGACCCTAGAACACGGGGACGCCGCCGCGCTCAGAGTGCGCTCCAACGACGCGCCGGACCTTGCCGCCGGCGCGCGCACCCAACGTCAACAGGCCAGGCCAGCGCTCGAGCAGGGGCAACAAGGTGCGCGACGCGTCCGGCCGCATCGCCAGGTGCGCGAACAATGCGGCGAGCCGGATGCGGCCGGTGAAACTGCGCCGCCATGCGCGCGCGTAGTCGCGACCGGCGTCGGCGCGCGCACGGCCAGAGACCAGTTCATCGCGGCGCGGGATCAGGCGATCGCATAGCAACCACGCCGACTGCATCGCCATGCTCATGCCTTCGCCGAGGATCGGATGCGCCTCGCCTGCCGCGTTGCCGATCGCGAAAGCTCCGTCGTCGCGAAATGGCTTGCGGATCCCGGGGTGGATCGGTCCGACGCCCAGCCACGCGGCCTCGAGTTCGGCGTCGGCGATGGCATCGCGAACAGCCTTGCAACTCGCCTCTACGTGCGCGAGCGCCGCGTGCGCCGCCTTGCGCGTGGGATGTCTTTCGCGCGCCCTGCGCAAGGCATCGCGGCGGATGCAGAAGGCCAGCGTCGTGCGCTCGTGGTCGCCGACCACGATGCCACCGTAACCACCGGGGAACGCGAGCACGGGCAACAGTCCCGCTTCGAGCTTCGCACCCAGGTAGTTGGCCTTGAACGCGAACAGGTCGGCGTCGCGTTGTGGTCGGTGGCCGCGTTCCGACGCCGGATCGGTTTCCCAGGAGCCGTGCGCTGCGATCAGGATCGGCGCCTTGAACGTGATCGTCCTCTGGTCGGCACCGACCGTGCGGCAGGCGTGCAAGGTTTCGTCGCGTGCGATGCGCTTGACCGTGCGCGGCTGGAAGACCGTCGCTCCGCATTCGGCGGCGCGCGCGAGCAGCAGCGTGTCGAGGTGTTCGCGTCCGAGCGCCCTGCCCCACGCGTGCGGCATCTCGAAGGCGGGCAGCGGCGCCCGTAGCACGTCGTCGCCCGCGTAGAGCGCAGCATGCCGGATCTCCGGTCCGGCCATCGCATCGAAGGCTTCGCCGATGCCCAGCGCATGCAGCAATGGCAGGTTGGTCGCGGCGATGCATTCGCCGCAGACCTTGCGTCGCGGGAACGACTGCTTCTCGATCAGCGCGACCGACCAGCCCGCCTGCGCGAGCCGGATCGCTGCCGTGGAGCCTGCAGGACCCCCACCCACGACGATCGCGTCGAAGTCCGCCGGCATGGCCTCAGCCGTCCTTGCGCACCGCGACGAAACGGTGCACGAACGGCCCTACCCTGTCCTCGCGCAGGCGCCATGCCTCGCGACCTGGCCATATCGCCGACAGCTCGTCGTGGTTGAATCCTGCGCGCACGCTGAGCATTCCATCGTTCACCGTCACCCCGTTGCAGCCGATCGCCCACATCATCGCGGCGCCGGTGTAAGCGGTGCGGTTGCGGCGCGGTTCGCAGCAGACGAAGGCACGGGCTTTCGCTGCGATGCCGGTCAGCAAGGCCTTCAGGCGTTCGCCGTCGAAGTGGTGAACGAACAGGTTGGCGACGACGATCGGAGCTTCGCCTTCTTCGGGCTGCGCCAGCCAGTCGAAGGCATCGGCGCCGATCACCCGCGCATCCCAGCCTGCATCGTGGAATCCCACCAGGGTCGCCGCGCGCACCACCGGTTGCATGTCGAGCAGGCCGAGTTGGATCTGCGGCCAGCTTCGCGCGCGCTGGCGCGCGAGGCGCAGCAGCAGCGAGCCGTCGCCGGCGCCGAGTTCGACAATGCGCGGCGACGGCGCCGCACGCACGATGGCGTCGAGCGCCGACCCGATCAGGCCGCAGGTTCCCATGATCCGGTTGATGCGGCGCAGGTCGCCGCGCGAGCGCACCGCGCGCGGATCGTCGGCCGGCAGCGAGTCGAGCATCTCCGGCTCGACGCGGCGCGCCAGGCTCATCGTGCCCGCTCGGTCGCGCGCGATGTCACGCGACCTCCAGCAAGGCGCCGTGGCTGCTGAAGCCGGCGCCAAAACTTCCCATCCACCAGCGCCCGCCCGCGGCGTTCTCGGCCAGTGCCGCTTGCAGTACGAAATACACGAAGGCGCTGCTGAGGTTGCCGTATTCGCGCAATATCGCGGCGCTGTGGCGCAGGTCGTGCGCGCTCAAGCCGAGTCGCTCGCCGAGAGCAAGCATCACGTCGCGGCCCCCGGCATGCCAGATCCAGCCGTCGATGTCGGAGGCCTGCAGGCCCTGTCGCGCGAGCACGTCATCGAGAACGCGATGCGCGTACTTCGCCGCCAGCTTCGGCACCGGGCGCGTGAGCACGTTGCGCAGCAGGCCTCCGCGCGTCTGGAAGCGCAGCGCTTCGCGTTCGGACGGATCGGTGTGCGATGCCGCCATCTTCCACTGCACGCGGCGACGACCGGCTCCGGGTGCGTTCGCCAGCACCGCCGCGCCGGCGCCGTCGCCGAACAGGCAGGCGCTGATCAGCACGCCGGGATCGTTGTCGAGGTACATCGCCGCGCTGCTCACCTCGACGCACACCGACAGCACGTGTTCGCAGCCCGATTGCAGGAGCGCGCTCGACATCCTCCAGTTCGGCAACGCCGCGCCGCAGCCCTGCCCGACAAGATCGAGGGCCTGCACGTTCGCGCGCAGGCCCAGCGATTCGGTCACGTAACTGCTCAGGCCAGGACAGAGGTAGCCGGTGCAGGTGCTGACGATCACGCCGTCGATCGCATCGGCGCGCAGGCCCGCATCCTGCAAGGCCCGTTCGGCGGCACGCGTGGCGAGGTGCGGCGCGGTCGCGGCGAAACGCTCGTGGCAGTGGTCGGGATCGATCGCGAACGCCTGCTGCAGGTCGTCCACCGCCAGCCAGCGTGCGTCGATGCCGTTGTCGCGCTGGAGCACCAGCTCGGCGATCGCGCGCGACTTGCGGTCCAGCCGCTCGAACCAGGGCGAAGCCTTGAACGCTTCCCAGCAATCGGCCTTGGTGTAGCGCCGCGCGGGAGTTGCGGTGCCGAGTCCGATCAGATCCATGCCGGGCGCCTGTCGAGGTAACGCGCCACTTTACTAGGGCCGCGCATTAAGGCCGCGTGTTGGGCGACAGGGCGCAGTCAGACGCCGTACATTTTCGCGGCAACTCCCGGCCGCGCTTGCGCGATTTCGCCGCAGTGCCTACGCTGTCGGCGGGAGATGGCATTCCTCCCGTTCTTCCCAACCGCCTCACGGCTGATGATGCCTACGATACGCACCGGAACTCCGGTCGGTCGTGCACGGCTCCAGCCAGCCCTCCGCGACCCTCCACGCGCCGCTGCGTCCTGCTCACGACGTACACGGAGGCGACATGGCGTACACGGGACTACTCTCCGGCTGGATCGGCATTTCCATCGGCGCCGCGCTCGGCGCACTGCTGCGCTGGCACTTGGGCATGTGGCTCAACCCGGTCTTTCCGACGATCCCGCTGGGCACGCTCGCCGCGAACCTGGTCGGCGGCCTGCTGGTCGGAGTCATCATGGAATACACCGCGCTGAACGCAGCGTTCCCGCCGGCCCTGCGCCTGGCCGCCGTGACCGGCTTCCTCGGCGGCCTGACCACGTTCTCCACCTTCTCGGCCGAAACCGTCACCCTGCTGATGCGGCGCGAGATCGGCTGGTCGTTCGCCGCGATCGGCGCGCACGTCGCGGGCTCGCTGGCGATGACCACGCTCGGTATCCTGATCGTCCGCTTCCTCGCCGCGAGGGCCGCGCCATGAGCGAGCAGGTCTGCCTGCGCTTCTACCTGCACGAGAACCGCAAGCTGCACGGCATCCTGATGTACGAGTGGCTGCTGGAAAATGCGCGGAAGAACGGCGTGCATGGCGGCTCCGCCTTCCGCGCGATCGCCGGCTTCGGCCGCCACGGCAACCTGCACGAGCAGCATTTCTACGAGCTCGCAGGCGACCTCGCCGTCGTGGTCGAATTCCTGCTGACGTCCGCGGAAGCCGACGCGATGCTCGCGCGCCTGCGGGCGGAACAGGCGAACGTGTTCTACGCGCGTACCGCTGTGGAATTCGGGGTGCTGACGTCGTAGCGGAGCAACTGTCGATCGCCGAGCGCGGCCACGCATCACGACTGCAAGGAGGTTCACATGTCCATCCATCCCATCGCAGCCTGGCATCGGATTGCCAGGAACCGGGACCTCGCTGCGCTCGACGCACTGCTGGACGACGGTGCCGTCTTCGTTTCGCCGGTCGTGCACGCGTCGCAGCACGGCAGGAAGATCACCCTGATGTACCTCGCCGCGGCGTTCCAGGTCTTTTTCAATCCGACCTTTCGCTACGTGCGCGAGATCGTCGGTGGCAACGATGCGATGCTCGAGTTCGAGACCGAGATCGATGGCGTGCTGGTGAACGGCGTCGATATCATCCGCTGGAACGACTCCGGGCGGATCGTCGAGTTCAAGGTGATGATCCGTCCCCTGAAAGCGATCCAGCTCATCCACGAACGCATGGCTGCGATGCTGCAGGCACGCCCATGAACGATTCTGCCGAAGCGATCCCGCTTACCCGGACTTGCGCGCCTTTGCCCTCGCCTCGCGCAGCGCGTCGAGCTTTTCCCTGAGCCTGATCTCCATCCCCCGCTCCACCGGCTCGTAGTAGACGCGCTCGCCGAGCGCGTCGGGAAAACCGGTCTGGTCGAGGGCGACGCCGCCTTCGGCATCGTGGTCGTACTGGTAGCCCTTCGAGTAGCCGAGGTTCTTCATCAGCTTCGTCGGCGCGTTGCGCAGGTGCATCGGAACCTCGGTCGTGCCGTGTTCGCGCACGTCGCGCTGCGCCTGCCCGAAGGCAAGATAGGCGGCATTCGACTTCGCGGTGCTGGCGAGATAGATCACCAGTTGCGCCAGCGCGAGTTCGCCCTCGGGCGAGCCGAGGCGGTCGTAGGCATCCCAGGCTTCGATGGCCATCTGCAACGCGCGCGGGTCGGCCAGGCCAATGTCCTCGACCGCCATGCGGGTGAGCCGGCGCGCGAGGTAGATCGGGTCGCAACCGCCATCGAGCATGCGCGCGAACCAGTACAGCGCGGCATCCGGATTGGAACTGCGGATCGTCTTGTGGAGCGCCGAGATCTGGTCGTAGAACTGCTCGCCGCCCTTGTCGAACCGGCGCGTGCGATCGGCAAGGACGGCTTCGAGCGTGGCCTCGGTGACCACCCATTCGACTTCCGTACCGGAACCTTCGGTTGTCCGATCATGGTGAGCTTGTCGAACCACCGCCAGCTCGGCCGCGATCTCCAGCAGGGTCAGGGCGCGGCGCACGTCGCCATCGGCCGCCTGCGCGATCAGCGCAAGCTGCGCGTCGTCGATGACGTAGCCGTGGCCGCCGAAGCCATGCTCGCTGTCGTCGAGCGCGCGCCGCAGCGAAGCGGCGATGTCGTCGACCGACAACGCTTCCATCACGTGCACGCGGCAGCGCGAGAGCAGCGCGGAGTTCAGCTCGAACGACGGGTTCTCGGTGGTCGCGCCGACGAACAGGATCGAGCCGCGTTCGATGTGCGGCAGGAAGGCATCCTGCTGCGCCTTGTTGAAGCGGTGCACCTCGTCGACGAACAGCACGGTGCGGCGGCCCTGCGCGTGGCGTTCGGCCGCGGCGGCGAGCACTTCGCGCACTTCCGGCAGGCCCGAGAGCACGGCCGAGATCGCGACGAACTCGGCATCGGCGTACTTCGCCAGCAGCAGGGCGAGCGTAGTCTTGCCACAGCCGGGCGGGCCCCAGAGGATCATCGAGTGCACGTGGCCGGCTTCGACCGCGCGCCGCAGCGGCGCGTCCACGGCCAGCAGGCGACGTTGCCCGACCATCTCGTCGAGCGTGCGCGGGCGCATGCGCTCGGCCAGCGGTTTCAGCGCTTCGGGAGCGGCGAACAACGATTCCGACTTCGCAGACTTGGACTTGGCCACGGGGTCATTCTAACTGCGCCAGACGCGCGCTTTCCGGCGCGGCGGATTACTTGACGGACCGTTCGTGGTGAGCCTGTCGAACCACGGCTTTCGCGCGGAATCCACATCAACAGCGTGGTTCGACAGGCTCACCACGAACGGCTCATGTCTGCGACGAACGGGATCCGCTCAGTTCTTCAGCGGATGCACGTCGGCGCCCTTCCCTACCTCGCCCACGATGTCGACGCCCTTGGGCGGCGTGAACGTGAACAGGCCCTTGGCGAAAGCGGGGTTGCGGCGCCAGCCGGAGAAGCTGATCTCGGTGCGCTGGCCGAGGTTGTCGGTGAGGTTCATGTCGCGCAGGTCATTGCCATCGAAGCCGAGCATCGCGACCTTGAATCCCGCGTCCTCGTCCTTCTGCTTCGGCGCCAGGCTCATCCACTTCAGGCCATCGTGGGTGCCGGCGTCGCCGAGCACATAGCGCCGGTCGAGTTCGGTCGGATCGATCAGGACGTAGAGCGGGCTCTGCGCTTCCTGGCTGCCCTGGTTCTTCACCGTCACCTGCTCGAGGTCGGGGTCGTAGATCCAGACGTGGTCGCCGTCGGCGACGATCAGTTGCGGGTTGGGCTTGAGGTATTCCCAGCGGAACAGGCGCGGCGCGGACAGCGCGATGGTGCCGGTCGAATCCTCCTTGAGCCTGCCACTGGCCTCGTACACCTTCTGCTCGAACTTGCCGTCGAGGCCTTTCAGGTCCTGCGTGTAGTGCGCGAAGTCCTCGCGCGGGCCGGCATGGGCGAGCGATGTGGCGCATATGGCGACCACGAGCAGGGTGTTGCGGAAGGTGCGGGACATGCGGACTCCGAGCGATGGTGCACAGTCTGGAAGAGCCAGACTGAATGCGGGGGACATCAAGCCGTTCGTGGTAAGCCTGTCGAACCAGGCTCTTCCTCGATAAATGCCAGGTCAAGAGCGTGGTTCGACAGGCTCACCACGAACGGCCAAACACACAGGCCGACCATGCTCGGCCCAAGTTCGCATCTTCGCGCTAGTGCTTCGGCGGCGGTGGCGCCAGCACGCTGCGGTCGCCGTTGTGCTCGGGCGGGGTGACGACACCGGCCGCTTCCATCGCTTCGATCAGGCGCGCCGCGCGGTTGTAGCCGATCTTCAGGCGCCGCTGCACGCCCGAGATCGAGGCGCGCCGGGTCTCGGTGACGATGCGCACGGCCTCGTCGTAGAGCGGGTCGGATTCATCGCCGGCGCCACTGCTTTCAGGCAGCCCGGAAGGACCGACCACGGTGCCATCGCCCATCGCCTGCACTTCCTCGAGCACGCCGCTGAGGTAGTCCGGGCCGCTGGAATGCTTGCGCAGGTGGTCGACGACGCGATGCACCTCGTCGTCGCTGACGAAGGCGCCGTGCACGCGCTCGGGCAGCGCGGTGCCGGGCGGCAGGTAGAGCATGTCGCCGTGGCCGAGCAGGGTCTCCGCGCCGCTCTGGTCGAGGATCGTGCGCGAGTCGATCTTGCTGCTGACCTGGAAGGCGATGCGCGTCGGAATGTTGGCCTTGATCAGACCCGTGATGACGTCGACCGAGGGCCGCTGCGTCGCGAGGATCAGGTGGATGCCGGCCGCGCGCGACTTCTGCGCCAGGCGCGCGATCAGTTCCTCGACCTTCTTGCCGACGATCATCATCATGTCGGCGAACTCGTCGATGATGACGACCAGGTTCGGCAGCGGTTCCAGCGGTTGCGCCGCATCGCCCGGCACCGGGCTGGGCTTGAACAGCGGATCCAGCAAGGGCTGGCCCGCGTCCTTGGCGTCCTTCACCTTCTTGTTGAAGCCTGCGAGGTTGCGCACGCCGACCGCGGCCATCAGCTTGTAGCGGCGCTCCATCTCGGCCACGCACCAGCGCAGGCCGTTGGCTGCTTCCTTCATGTCGGTGACGACCGGCGCCAGCAGGTGCGGGATGCCCTGGTACACGGACAGTTCCAGCATCTTCGGGTCGATCATCAGCATGCGCACTTCCTGCGCATTGGCCTTGTACAGCAGGCTCAGCACCATCGCGTTCAAGCCCACCGACTTGCCGGCGCCGGTGGTGCCGGCGACCAGCAGGTGCGGCATGCGCGCGAGGTCGACGACCGAAGGCGTGCCATTGATCGTCTTGCCCAGCGCCAGCGTCAGCGGGCTCGAGGACTTGTCGTATTCCTTCGAGCGCAGGATCTCGGAGAGGAAGATCGTCTCGCGCGAGCTGTTCGGGATCTCGATGCCGATCACCGACTTGCCCGGGATCACGTCGACCACGCGCACCGACTTCACCGAAAGGCCGCGCGCGATGTCCTTGTCGAGGCTGGAAATCTGGCTGACCTTCACGCCCGGCGCCGGTTCCATCTCGAAGCGCGTGATCACCGGGCCCGGATAGGCGCCCACGACCTGCACGTCGATGCGGAAATCCTTGAGCTTGAACTCGATCTGGCGCGAGAGCGTCTCCAGGGTTTCCTCGGAGTACGACTTCGGCTGCGGCTTGGGATCGTCGAGCAGCGAGAGCGGCGGCAGGCCGCCGATCGGATCGGCGTTGAACAATGGAATCTGGGTCTCGCGCTTGGCGCGCTCGCTCTTCTCGATCACGGGTTTCGCGGGGGGCTCGATCTTCACCGGTTCGCGCTTCGCGCGGCGCTCGCTGTCCTCGCGGCGCACTTCCTCGCGCTCCACGCGCGCCGCGCGGGCCTGGCTCCACTCGTCGGCATGGCGCACGCTGCGCCCGAACATCTCGCCGACGAATTGCACGCTGCCGACCACGCCGCGGCCGATGGCATCCATCACGCCAATCCAGGAAATGCCCGTGGCCAGCGTGATCGCAGCCAGCAACAGCGCCGACAGGAAGAGGTTCGAGCCGAATGTGCCGAACAGGTTGCTCAGTCCGTGTCCAACCGCGTTGCCGAGGATGCCGCCACCGCCGGCAGGCAGGCCGAGCACCGGTCCCCAGTGCAGCCAGCACAGGCCTGCCGCGGAAATCAGGAAGGCGACGATGCCGATCAGGCGCAACGCGGGCGTGAGTCCAGCCTGGCTGTCGCCGTCGCGTCCGAACAACGCGATCCACAACAGTCCGCCGATCACCAGCGGCAGCATGTAGGCGACGTAGCCGCAGAAGTAGAACGCGATGTCGGCGAGATAGGCGCCGGCGGTGCCGCCGATGTTGTGCAGCGAGCCGGTCAGGCTGCCCGCATGTGACCAACCCGGATCGTCGGTGCTGTAGCTGAGCAAGCTCGCCGCAAGATAGAGCAGCGCCGGAGCGATGATGACGAGCGCGATCTCGTGCCAGAAATTGCGCGACGGTGGTGCCGGCGCGGGTGCCGCGCGGGCGGTGCGGTCCTTGGAAGTGCGGGCCACAGTGTTCAAGCGCCGGAACGGCCTGTCAGAACTTGCCTCAAGAGTATCGCCTTACCATCTGAAAATAAAGAGAAAGAATCGCTGCTAATGCCGGGGGCGATGGCCACGCCCGGCTGGCCGCATCTGGGACCGAGTCTACCGGAGTTCGCGGCTTGGCTGGGGATCGGGCGCGCCCTACACTCGCGGGAATCCGAGGGCCGATCGCATGCCGCTTCCATCCGGTCCGTTTCAATCCGGTCAGGGTCCACTCGGTCCATCACCATCGGATCAGCGCCCTTCCGATCCGCGCATCAGCCTGCCCGAGCAGCCGACCGTCCTCGACGTCGCCCTCGCCACGACCGCCGACGGCCAGACCCTCGATGCCGGACAGCGCGTCGGACCCTACCGGATCGAGCGCCTGCTGGGGATGGGCGGGATGGGCGCTGTCTACCTCGCAGAGCAGCTCGAGCCGATCCAGCGCAGCGTCGCGCTGAAGCTGATCAAGGGCCAGGTGCGCGGCGGACTGGCGGAAGCCTACTTCCTCGTCGAGCGCCAGGCGCTGGCGCGCATGGACCATCCCGCGATCGCCAAGGTGTTCGACGCCGGCACCACGCCGCAGGGCCATCTGTTCTTCGCGATGGAATGGATCGACGGCAAGACGCTCACCGCTTACTGCAATGAGCATGGCCTGGGCCTGTCCGACCGCCTGTGGCTGTTCGTGCGCGTCTGCAAGGGCGTCCAGCACGCGCACCAGAAAGGCGTGATCCACCGCGACCTCAAGCCGGGCAACGTGCTGGTCGCGCGGGTGGATGGCCAGCCGGTTCCGAAGATCATCGACTTCGGCGTGGCCACCGGCACCGACGCCGAGGCGACCCGCCGCCACGGCTCGACGTCGGTGTCGCGGAGCATCGGCACGCGCGGCTACATGAGTCCCGAGCAGTCGTCGGGCCATTCGGGCGAGATCGACGTGCGCAGCGATGTCTATGCGCTGGGCATCATGCTCTTCGAACTGGTGGCATCGCGGGAAACCATCCAGCTCGCGCAGGCGACGGGCATGGACAACCTCGCCCTGCGCGATGCCCTGCTCGCCTCGCTGGGCCGGACGACGCCCGCGGGCGCGACGGTTGATCCGCAGGTTGCGCGCGGGATCGCGCAAATCCCCGAGCCGCTGCGGTGGCTGGTAGCGCGCGCGATCGACCCGGACCGCAAGGGCCGCTACGACTCCGCGCAGGCGCTGGCCGACGACATCGGCAACTACCTGCGCGACCTGCCCGTCGTTGCGGCGCCGCCAACGCGCGGCTATCGCCTGCGCTGCTTCGCACGGCGCCACCGCGTCACCCTGGTCGCATCGGCACTCGTGGCGGTGGCGCTGATCGCCGGAACCACGGCGGCCGTGGTCGGCATGCTGCGCGCGAAGGAAGCGGCGAGGCAGGCGCGCATCGAGGCGGCCAAGAGCGAGCAGACCACCGCCTTCCTCGTCGACGTGCTCTCCGGTGTCGATCCCGAGCGCGCGAAGGAGATGGACAAGACCCTGCTGAACCTCCTGCTCGCACAAGCCGCCGACCGCGCCTCGCGCGAGCTCGCCGGGCAGCCACAGGTGCTGGCGACGATCGAGGACGCGATCAGCCTGAGCTACAACAGCCTGGGCGAATACGACAAGGCGATCGCGCACTCCCGCGGCGCCTACGCGGCCGCACGCGCCAGCCTCGGCGAGGACGATCCGCACACCCTGCTGATCCAGCAGGGCCTCGCCCAGCACCTCGAGAACGGCGGCAAGATGAAGGATGCGAACGCGATGCTCGCGCGCAACATCGAGCTGTCGACGCGCAGGCTCGGCGCCGATGACCAGCGGACGCTGCGCAGCCAGCTCGCCCTGGTCGAGAACCTCAACGACAGCGGCCATTTCGACGAGGCGGAAAAAAAGCTGTCGTCGGTCCTGCCGGCGATCCGCCGCATCGGTGATCGCGACATCAAGCTGCTGACCCAGGCACTGGAAGACCAGGGAGTCGTGCTCACCTACCTCGGGCGCTACGACGAGGCCGAGCCTGTCTTCCGCGACGCCATCGCCCGCGAGACCAGACAGTGGGGAATGGACAACGCGCGCACGCTAGACACCCTCAATGAATTCTCGATCATGTACGGATCGTCGCATCGCCATCTGGAGGAAGAGGCCATCCTGAAACGCATGCTGCCAATCCGGGAAAAGAGGAATGGCCCCGACAGCGCGGTGACCCTGATCGTCGTGGCCAACCTCGGCGGCGCGCTGCGCCAGCAGGGCACGCCGCAGAAGCTCGCCGAGTCCGGGCCCTACTACCTGCGCGCCTACCAGGGTTTCCGGCGCAAGTACGGCGACAAGTATCCCGACTCGATCATGGCCACCGGCAACTACGGCAACTACCTGCTCAACGTCGGCGACGTGAAGCAGGCCATCGCGATGGAACAGACCGCACTGGCGAACTCCATCGAGGTGTTCGGGGTCGACGACGCGGTGACGGCAGAGACCCAGTTCCAGCTCGGCAAGGCGCTGCTCGCCGACAAGCGCTACGACGAAGCCGAGAAGCCGCTGCTCGCGGCGATCGCGCAGAAGCAGAAGGATCTCGGCGCAGATCACTGGAAGCTCGGCGACTACATGGATCCGCTGATCGCCGACTACAAAGGTTGGGGCAAAGCCGAACTCGCCGCGCAGTGGGAGGCAAAGCGCGCGGCGCTGAAACCGAAGCCGAAGAATGCGGAGTGAGCAGACGGGCGTTCGGGCCTCGTCGACCCGCGACTTCGCCTACCCCGCCGAACACACCCGGTTGCGGCCTTCCTGCTTCGCGCGGTACATCCGGTCATCCGCGTGCTTGAGCAGGGTGCCGCGCGTATAGGTTCGTATGTCGGTCTGCGCGACGCCGATGCTCACGGTCACTGGCAGGCGGTGGCCCATGGTTTCGACCGGGCAGTCCTCGATGGCCCTGCGCAGGGATTCGGCGAGGGCCACGGCCGCCTGGAGGTCATGTCCCGGCAAGGCCAGCGCGAATTCCTCGCCGCCGAGCCGCCCGATCGCCATCCCCGAAGGCGTGCGCTCGCGGATGATCCGCGCGACCACGCTCAGCACGAGGTCGCCGACCGGATGCCCGTACTGGTCGTTGATCTGCTTGAAGTGGTCGAGGTCGAGCATCAGCAGGCTCAGCGGTGCGGCCTCGGCGGTCTTGCCCATCTCCTCGTCGAGGACCGTGCAGAAGTGGCGGCGGTTGAAGAAGCCGGTGAGGCTGTCGTAGATCGCCAGGTCGATCAGTTCGGCGTGGTAATTCGCCTCGAGGCTGGAGCCGAGGAAGAACTTGATCGCGTTGCCGCCGACGCTGATCTGGTCGCCATCGCGCAGTTGCGCGCGTGCGATCGCGCCGCCGTTGAGGTAGGTGTGGTTGGTCGAGCCGCAATCCTCGATCCAGTACGAGTCGCCCTCGCGCCAGATGCGGCAGTGGTTGCGCGAGACGCTCGGATGCTGGAGCGAGATCGAGCAGTCGGGCGCGCGCCCGATCATCACCGGACGGTCGCGCAACTCGACCTGCAGCCCCAGCAGCATGCCGCTGACCACGACCAGGCGCGGCTTGGTCGGCTCGCCAAGCAGGCGCGTCAGCTCCGCGACGCTGTGGCGGTCGGTCTTGGTGATCGAGTCGTCGTTGGAGGGCACGCCCGAACTCCACCTGCGGCTGGGCGGATTGTAGCGCAGCGGTGCGGCGGCGACGGGAGCGCGTTGTCGTGCCTGATAACCCGGAATGCGCCGTACTTCGCCCGGGCTACCTGTTGTTTGCGTAAATCACGATCACGGCGCCGATGAAGCACAGAACGCTGAACAGACCGACAAGACGATAGCTCCGAGGCTTGTTGCCGCCTGTCCCGGAAGACCTCGGTTGCAAGCGGTTTGCGCCGAGCAACGCGCCGACCCCCAAATAGAAGAGTGCGAGGTCCATGCGACCCCGCACAAGGCTGATGGAGCTCATGGCCAGAAATCCGGCCGCGATCAAGCCGAGAGTCCAGACATTGGATTTCGGCCTGACTTCATCGGGATTCATCACGATCAAACCTTCATGTCCAGCAACGCCGGATGCACGATCTTGCCGCCCTCGATGTTGATGCCGCGCATCAGCGCCTCGTTGCTGCGCCAGTTGCCGCCGGCGAGCTTGTTCACCCACGGCAGGATCGCCGCGCAGATCGCCTGCGAGGACGTCTGCGGCACGGCGCCGGGCATGTTGGTGACGCAGAAGTGGGTGATGCCTTCCTCGACGTAGGTCGGTTCCTTCCACGTGGTCGGGCGCGAGGTCTCGAAGCAGCCGCCCTGGTCGATGGCGATGTCGACGACCACGCTGCCGTCCTCCATGTCCTTGAGCATCTCGCGGGTCATCACGTGCGGGGCCTTGGCGCCGGTGATCAGCACCGCGCCGATCACCAGGTCGGCCTGGGCGACGGCGCGGGCGACGACGTCGTGGTACGGATACAGCGTGGTCACGTTGTTGCCCAGGCGCATCATCTCGTCCATGCGGTCCTGGCGCATCTCGAACACGGTCACGTCGGCGCCGCCGGCCGCAGCCAGCGCGGCGGACGCGCCGCCGGCCTTGCCCGCGCCAAACACCACCACGCGGCCGCGCTCGGTCGAGGGCATGCCGCCGAGCAGCTTGCCCTTGCCACCCATGGGCTGGTGCAGCAGGTGGGTGCCGACCTGCACGCCGATCTTGCCGGCGATCACCGACATCGGGGCGAGCAGCGGCAGGTCGCCGTTGGGAAGTTCGACGGTCTCGAACGCCACGCCGCACAGGCCGATGTCGAGCAACTGGCGGGTCAGCTTGGGCTCGGCGGCCAGGTGCAGGTAGCAGAACAGGAGGTGGTCCTTGCGCAGGTGCTTCAGGTCGCCGGCGATCGGCTCCTTCACCTTCACGATCAGCTCGCCCTTCTCGTACAGGCCGGCGGCATCGGGCGCGATCTTGACGCCGAGCGCGGTGTACTGCTCGTCCTTGAAACCGGACTTCACGCCGGCGTCCTTCTCGATCCAGACCTCGTGGCCGCGCTTGACCAGGTCGCCGGCGGCGGCGGGGACGAGGGCGACGCGGCCTTCGAGGGTCTTGGTTTCGCGGGGGATGCCGATGCGCATGACGAGGTCTCCGGGATGTAGGTCTGGGGCGGTTGTAATGGCGCGGACGAACGGGCCGGCCGCGAAAAATCGATTCAGGGGAAGCCATGCGGAACACTGCGTGCGCGACGCCGCCTTGATAACGCGCGTCCCGCCCCGCATCCTGATCGGGTTGCCCCGCTAGTCCCCAGTAGCTGACTACTGAAGCCGCAGCGCGGCGCCCCGACGCACATCCCCCTTCTTAGCCCGCAGATTATAGACGAATCGCCATGCCCGCCCCTTCCGCCAAGTCACGCCACACCCGCCTGCTGATCCTCGGTTCCGGTCCCGCCGGCTACACCGCAGCCGTCTACGCCGCGCGCGCCAACCTCAAGCCGATGATGATCACCGGCCTGTCGCAGGGCGGCCAGCTGATGACCACGACCGACGTCGACAACTGGCCGGGCGATGTCCACGGCCTGCAGGGGCCGGCGCTGATGGAGCGCATGCGCGAGCACGCCGAGCGTTTCGAGACCGAGATCGTGTTCGATCACGTCCACACCGCCGACCTGTCGCAAAGACCTTTTCGCCTCAAGGGCGATACCGGCGAGTACACCGCCGACGCGCTGATCATCGCCACCGGCGCGACCGCGAAGTACCTCGGCCTGCCGTCGGAGGAAGCGAACAAGGGCCGCGGCGTGTCCGCTTGCGCGACCTGCGACGGCTTCTTCTTCCGCGAACAGGACGTGGCGGTGATCGGCGGCGGCAACACCGCGGTCGAGGAAGCGCTGTACCTGTCGAACATCTGCCGCAAGGTCACCCTCGTGCATCGCCGCGACAAGCTGCGCGCCGAGAAGATCATGCAGGACAAGCTGTTCGCCAAGGAACAGTCGGGCAAGATCGAGATCGTCTGGGACAGCGGCGTCGACGAGGTGCTCAGCGACGACGCCGGCGTGAGCGGCCTGCGCCTGCGCAACCTCAAGACCGATGCGACGCGGGACATTGCTCTCACAGGAGTCTTCATCGCGATCGGCCACACTCCGAACACCAGCCTGTTCGAGGGCCAGCTCGACATGAAGAACGGCTACATCAGCATCCGCACGGGCCTGGACGGCATGGCCACGCAGACCAGCGTGCCCGGCGTGTTCGCTGCCGGCGACGTGGCTGACCAGGTCTATCGCCAGGCGGTGACGTCGGCGGGGTTCGGCTGCATGGCGGCGCTGGATGCGGAGAAGTTCCTCGACGTGGAGAACTGACTTTCCCAGCCGGCGACCGGAACGACGTAGCCTGGATGGAATCCGGGAAACACGGTCGTAACCCGGATTTCATCCGGGTTACGACACTGAAGATCAAGAGCGTTCCGGTCGCTGACGCGCACGGAGCCGGGTTGTCTCTCTTGCTGGAACGGTGAGCAACGACAGACAAGCCGGATCGCGGGCCTCCTGCTGCCTCGGGTAGTCTTGCGGCATGGAGTTCCGCACCCATACCTCGCTCGACGAGATTCCCGCTACGCAATGGGACGCATTGCACGACGGCAGCAATCCCTTCGTCGCGCACGCCTTCCTGCACGGCCTCGAACGCGCCGGCTGCCTGCGGCCCCACTGGGGCTGGGCGCCGCTGCATGCGGCCTTGTGGGAAGGCAATGAACTGATCGCCGCAGCCCCGGGCTACATCAAGGGCAATTCGCACGGCGAGTTCGTGTTCGACCACGCCTGGGCCGCGGCCATCGAGCGCGCCGGCCGCGACTACTACCCGAAGTGGCTGTTCGCGATCCCCTATACGCCGGTGACGGGTCCACGATGGCTGGCGAAGGATCGGGCGGACAGGACCCTGCTCGCCGAGTTGATCGCCGAATCCGCCCGCCGGCTGAAGCTGTCGTCGGTGCACGCCAACTTCCTCGCCGATGAGGACAACGAGGCGACGCCGGCATCGTGGCTCGAACGCAGCGACATGCAATTCCACTGGCGCAACGACGCCGGCTGGCGTTGCTTCGACGACTACCTCGGCGCGATGCTGTCGAAGAAGCGCAAGAACATCCGCCACGAGCGACGCCAGGCGCGCGAGGCCGGCATCGCTTTCCGGATCGTGCACGGCGACGAGGCAAGCGCGCAGGAAGTCGCCGACATGCACGCGCTGTACCTGCGCGCCTTCGCCGACAAGGGCAATTCGCCAGCGCTGACGCTGGAGTTTTTCGAGCACCTCGCAACTGCGATGCCGAGGCAACTGGTGATCGTGCTGGCGCAGCGGTGCGTTTCCGAGCGAAGCGGATCGTCCGTGGTTCGACAGGCTCACCACGAACGGGATCCTCGACAGGCTCACCACGAACGGGAGGTTCGACAGGCTCACCACGAACGGGATCCTCGACAGGCTCACAAGGAACGCCATGCAGGAGTCCCGGAGGGAAGCATGACCATCGCCGGCGCACTGTTCCTGCGCGGCGGCGATACGCTCTATGGTCGCTACTGGGGTTGCTTCGAGGAGGTTCCCGGCCTGCACTTCGAGACCTGCTACTACCAGGGCATCGAATACTGCCTGCGCGAAGGACTGCGCGTGTTCGAGCCCGGCGCGCAGGGCGAGCACAAGATCGCGCGTGGATTCCTGCCGGTGACGATGCACAGCCGCCATCATTTCACCGAGCCCGGGCTCGACCAGGCCTTCGCGCGCTGGTGCGACGAGGAGCGCGCCGCGAACGAGCGCTACCGGCTCGCGGTGCTGGCGCATTCACCCTATCGCGACGTTGCCGCGCGATGAGGCTGCAACTGCCCTGGCTGCAGGCCGACCCGGATTCGCCCTTCCCCGATCCGCGCTCGGCCTTGCACGAACCGGACGGATTGCTGGCGGTCGGCGGCGATCTCACGCCGGCGCGCCTGCTGAACGCCTATCGCCACGGCATCTTCCCCTGGTATTCGCCGGGACAGCCGATCCTGTGGTGGAGTCCCGATCCGCGCACGGTGTTCCGCACGGACAGCGTGCATCTCTCGCACCGGTTCCGGCGCGAATTGCGGAAACTGGAATGGACGGTCACGGCCGACACCGCCTTCGACCGGGTCGTGCTGAACTGCGCGAACAGCCCGCGGCCTGGACAATCCGGCACATGGATCACGCCCGAGATGCGCACGGCCTACGCCGCGCTGCACCGGCTCGGCCATGCGCATGCGATCGAGGTGTGGGAAGGCGCGCTGCTGGTCGGCGGCCTCTACGGCGTGGCGGTCGGTCGGATGTTCTTCGCCGAGAGCATGTTCAGCGCCCTCTCGGGTGGCTCGAAGGTCGCATTGGCCGCGCTCGCCGTGTTCCTGCGCGAATGGTGCTGGCCGATCTTCGACGCGCAGGTCGAATCGCCGCACCTGCTGCGCATGGGCGCGCAGACCATGGCGCGCGACGCCTTCCTGCGCGTCGTGGCCGAACAGGTCGCGCAACCGGGGCGGCACGGATCGTGGGCCGAGGCGACGGGCTCGCGCGGGATGGACGGTTTGCTGGTAGCCGGCCGGGACCTTTAACGCTTTTTTGACCCTGTCATGCTGCGCATGGCAGAATGCGCGGCCAAAACGCGCATCCCGAAGCCAGCCAGAGCACGCATGTCGAAAGACGACGCCATCGAACTCGAGGGAACCATCCTCGAAACCCTGCCGAACACCATGTTCCGCGTGAAGCTGGAGAACAGCCACGTGATCATCGCCCACATCTCCGGGCGCATGCGCAAGAACTACATACGCATCCTGACCGGCGACAAGGTCAAGGTCGAGATGACGCCTTACGACCTCACCAAGGGTCGCATCACCTACCGCATGAAATAGAGCACCGGGTGATGAAAGCGAAACGGCGGCCACAGGCCGCCGTTCGTGTTTTTGCAATCCGGATTCGCCGGATGGCTACAACGCCCGATGCACCGCTTCGCCGAACAGCGCGGTGTGGTGCGCGCAGTCGTTGAGGCGCACGACTTCCATCGAGTCCACGTCGCGGCCTTCGAGCAGGTTCAGCGTCGTCGGCGCCTGGCGGAAACCCCACAGCTTCGACAGCGGAATGCCGAGGATCCGGCACAGCAGCACGCGGTTGACGGCATCGTGCGCGACCACCAGCAGCAGGTCGTCGTCGCCGAGGCCGTTGCACGCGCGTTCGAATGCCGGCCATGCGCGCGCCAGCACGTGCTCCAGCGATTCGCCGCCGGCGCCCGGCATCAGCACCGATTCGGGCGCGCTGCGCCAGGCCTTGAAGCGGTCGCCATCGAAATCGCCGATCTCGGCGGCGAGCTTGCCTTCCCATGTGCCGTGGTGGATCTCCAGCAGGCCCGCGTCAAAGGACAACATCGACGCGCGCGCCGGCCCGAGCGCCAGCTCGGCGGTGTGGCGCGCGCGCGTCAGCGGCGATGCGACCGCGCGCGTGATCTTCGCGTCCGCCAGGCGCAAGCCCAGCTTGCGAGCCTGCTCCTCGCCGACCGGCGAAAGCGCGATGTCGGTCTGGCCCTGGTAACGGCCTTCCGCATTCCACGGCGTCTCGCCGTGGCGAGCCAGCAGCACGCGCATCAGAGCATCTCGATGCTGATGATGCCCGGCTGGCTGCGCAGGCCGGCCAGCTCGGAAAACTGCACGCGGCGGTCCACCGTGATCGCCGCCAGCGCGCGGCCTTCGCCGGTCGCGCCGAGCGAGAAGTTCACGATGTTCACGCCGGCCTTGCCGAGTTCGCTGCCGACCAGGCCGACTATGCCGGGGCGGTCCTCGTTGCGCAGCAGGACGATGTGCGCGTTCGGGTCGAAATCCAGCTCGACTCCGTCCAGGCGCACCACGCGCGGGCCGCGGTGCAGGGTCGCCTCGATCTCGAAACCGATCGTCTGCCCTTTTCCGTCCTCGCCACCGACGCGCACGCGCAGCAGGCGGTCGAACCCGTCGCTGTCGCCGCCTACGGTTTCGCTGACGCTCAGGCCGCGCAGTGACGCCTCGTGCAAGGCATTGACAGGCGTGACCCGGCCCGATGCGCTGCCCAGCAGCGCGGTCAGCAGCAGGCGCGTGAGCGGACGCGTATCGAGGCCTTCGACGCGCCCGGCATAGGTGATCTGCAGCGCGGACGGCGCATGCAGCAGCCGCGACGCGAGCTTGCCGAGCGCGGTCATCAGCGGCATCCACGGCCCGACTTCGCGCGCGGCTTCGGCCGACAACGGCGGCAGGTTCACGCAGCCGGCGACCGCGCCGGTCTTGATGAAATCGATGATCTGGCGCGCCAGGATCGTGCTGACGGCCTGCTGCGCCTCGCCGGTCGACGCGCCCAGGTGCGGCGTCAGGATCAGCTTCGGATGCGCGCGCAGCGGCGAATCGGCTGGCAGCGGCTCGACCGCAAAGGTGTCGAGCGCTGCGCCCGCGAGGTGGCCTTCGTTCAACAGGTCGAGCAAGGCATTCTCGTCAACGAGTCCACCGCGCGCGGCATTGATGACGCAGGCGCCCTTCTTCATCGAACGCAGGCGTTCGGCGCTGAGCAGGTTCGCCGTCTCGGCGGTGCGCGGCATGTGCAGGGTGACGACGTCGGCCCAGGCGAGCAGTTCGTCGAGCGACTTGAGCGGAATGCTGGAACGCGCAGCCACGGCGGCCGGCAGGAAGGGATCGTATGCGGCGACTTCCATGCCGATGCCATGCGCCTTGCGCGCGACCGTGCCGCCGATGCGACCAAGGCCAATCACGCCCAGGCGCTTGCCTTCGAGCTCGAAGCCGGTCAGGCCGGCCTTCGGCCACTGCCCGGCCTTCATGCCTGCGTCTGCCCTGGGAACGTGTCGCGCGAGCGCGAACAGCAGCGAGATCGCATGCTCGGCCGCAGCCAGGGTGTTGCCGTCGGGCGCGTTCATCACGGCGATGCCGCGCTCGGTGGCCGCATCCACGTCGATCGTATCCACGCCGGCGCCGGCGCGACCGATGACCTTGAGCTTGCCGGCCCCCGCCACCGCGTCCTTGCCGACCTGGGTCGCCGAGCGCACGAGGATCACATCGACGTCGTCCAGCGCCTGCGCCAGCTTGCCCTGATCCTTGATCGGATCGCTGACCTGCACCTCGAAACCCGCATCCCGCAACATCGACAGTCCATCCTCGTGGATGCCGTCGCAAGCCAGTACCTTCATTTCGCCGAGCGCTCCGTGACAAAGGGGCGCAGTTTAGCGGGTTTGGGATGGAGCAGAGGGTCTAACCGGGTCGCTGCGTCGGATCGGTGTCATGTCGATATGCCGAAAACGAAAAGGCGGGCCTGAGCCCGCCTTTTCCGATCCGCCGAGCAATCGTCAGGATTCGACCGTCGCCGTCAGCAGCTTCTGCGCCTCTTCCTCCGCGCGCACGTTGAGCTGGCCGTCGTCGACGCCGACCACGACGCGGCCGCCGCCGACCAGCTTGCCGAACAGCAGTTCGTCGGCGAGCGGGCGCTTGATCTTCTCCTGGATCACGCGCGCCATCGGACGGGCGCCCATCAGCGGGTCGAAGCCATGCTCGGCCAGCCATTGCCGCGCTTCCGGCGCGACCGTGAGACTGACGCGCTTCTCGTGCAGCTGCGCCTCCAGCTCGATCACGAACTTGTCGACCACGCGCAGGATGTGGTCGAAGGTCAGGCCGCCGAACTGGATGATCGCGTCGAGGCGGTTGCGGAACTCCGGCGAGAACTGCCGGCGGACGACTTCCATCGCGTCGGTGGCGTGGTCCTGTTTCGTGAAACCGATCGAGCGCCGCGCCGCCTGCGCCGCGCCGGCATTGGTGGTCATCACCACGATCACGTTGCGGAAATTCGCCTCGCGGCCATTGGTGTCGGTGAGCGTGCCGTGATCCATGATCTGGAGCAGGACGTTGTAGACATCCGGATGCGCCTTCTCGATCTCGTCGAGTAGCAGCACGCAGTGGGGCGTCTTGACGATCTTCTCGGTCAGCAGGCCGCCCTGGTCGAAGCCGACGTAGCCCGGGGGCGCGCCGAGCAGGCGCGAGACCGAGTGCGCTTCCATGTATTCGGACATGTCGAAGCGCACCAGCTCGATACCGAGTTGCATCGCGAGCTGGCGGGTGACTTCGGTCTTGCCCACGCCGGTCGGGCCGGCGAACAGGAAATTGCCGATCGGCTTGTCCGGCTGGCCCAGGCCCGAACGCGCGAGCTTGATCGCCGCGGTGAGGGTGTCGATCGCCGGATCCTGGCCGAAGATCACCATCTTGAGGTTGCGCTCGAGGTTGCGCAGCACGTCCTTGTCCGACGCCGAGACCTGCTTGGTCGGGATGCGCGCCATGCGGGCGACGATGAACTCGATCTCCGGCACGTCGACGATCTTCTTGCGCTCGTTCTCGGGCACCAGGCGCTGGCGCGCGCCGGCCTCGTCAATGACATCGATGGCCTTGTCCGGCAACAGGCGGTCGCCGATGTGCTTGACCGACAGGTCGACGGCGGCCTGGATCGCCTCGCCGGTGTACTGCACCGAATGATGTTCCTCGAACCTGGACTTGAGGCCATTGAGGATGGCCACCGATTCGGCGACCGTCGGCTCGACCACGTCGATCTTCTGGAAGCGCCGCGCCAGCGCGCGGTCCTTCTCGAACACTCCGCGGTATTCCTGGAACGTCGTGGAACCGATGCAGCGCAGTTCGCCCGAGGCAAGCGCGGGCTTGATCAGGTTGGAAGCGTCCATCGTGCCGCCGCTGGCCGAGCCGGCGCCGATGATCGTGTGGATCTCGTCGATGAACAGGATCGAGTTGGGCAGCTTCTTGAGCTCGCCGATCACCGCCTTCAGGCGCTTCTCGAAGTCGCCGCGGTACTTGGTGCCGGCGACCAAGGCGCCGAGGTCGAGGGCATAGATCACCGCGTCGGCCAGCACGGCCGGCACCTGCGCCTCGACGATGCGCTTGGCGAGGCCTTCGGCGAGCGCGGTCTTGCCCACGCCGGCGTCGCCGACGTAGAGCGGGTTGTTCTTGCGGCGGCGGCACAGCACCTGGATCGTGCGTTCGACTTCCTCGGTGCGACCGACCAGCGGGTCGATCTTGCCCTGGACGGCCAGCTCGTTGAGGTTGGTCGCGTACTCGGCCAGCGCGCTGCCCTTGCCTTCCTCGCCGCCCTCGCCTTCCTTGTGCTGTTCGTTCTTCGAGGTGTCGGTGGACGGCTCGTCGTTGCCGATCTTGGCCACGCCGTGCGAAAGGTAGTTGACGACGTCCAGCCGGGTGACGTCCTGCTGGGCGAGGTAGTAGACGGCGTGCGAATCCTTCTCGCCGAAGATCGCGACCAGGACATTGGCGCCGGTCACTTCCTTCTTGCCCGAGGACTGCACGTGGTAGACGGCGCGCTGCAGGACGCGCTGGAAGCCCAGGGTCGGCTGGGTGTCGCGGGCGTCGTCCTCGGGCAGTACCGGGACGGTCTCGCGGATGGTCTTGCGCAACTCGTCGGCGAGCTTGCGGGTATCGCACCCGCAGGCGCGCAGCACGGAAGCTGCGGAAGCGTTGTCGAGCAGCGCCAGCAGCAGGTGTTCGACGGTCATGAACTCATGCCGCGATTCGCGCGCCTGCTTGTAGCACTGGCCGATGGTGAATTCGAGATCTTTGCTGAACATCAGGATGGACTCCGGGGATGGTTTGGCTCCTGGCCTCATGACCACCGATATGGGGACACGCTACGCCTTTTCCACGCCCTTGTGACGTGCCGTCGTCCTGCCGAGTTTCCCTCGCAACCGCTCCTCCGGATGTGGTGACGCGTCACGCTTTTTCCATCGTGCACAACAGGGGGTGCTGGTTCTGCCGCGAGTATTCGTTCACCTGGGTCACCTTGGATTCGGCCACTTCGCGCGTGAAGACACCGCAAATGCCACGCCCGCGGGTATGGACGTGCAGCATGATCTGGGTGGCCTTGTCGCGATCCATGGCGAAGAACTGCTGCAGCACGGCGACCACGAACTCCATGGGCGTGAAGTCGTCGTTGATCAGCAGCACCTGGTAAAGCGGCGGCCGGGCGGTCTCGGGCTTCGAGGTCTCGACCACCAGGCCGTGCTGCGGCTCGCGCTCGGGGTGGTGCTTCTTCGGGGGCCCGGCGTGCGCGGGAATGTGGCTGGAATTGCTTGGCATGCCGGGATTATAGGGCTCGCGCCGCGGGCCGGAAGTCGTGGACGCGAGGGTGCCGCGGCAGGCACTATTCCAGTTCCCGATGCGCAGATCAGACGGCAGCACCGCCCGCATGCCCAGCGAATCCCCCGTCGCCACCGAGCGGACCCGCAGTTTCTGGCAACCCGACGTGACCGTGGCGACCCTGGTCGCCCGTGACGGCGCCCTGCTGATGGTGGAAGAGGACGTCTCCGGCAGGATCGTGCTCAACCAGCCAGCCGGCCACCTGGAGCCGGACGAGTCCCTGGTCGCGGCCGCGGTGCGCGAGACCCTGGAGGAATCCGGCTGGGACGTGGTGCCGACCGCCCTGGTCGGCCTGTACCAGTGGAAGAGTCCGACCGATGGCCGCCATTTCCTGCGCGTGGCGCTGGCCGCCGAACCGATCCGTCACCATCCCGGTCGTGCGCTCGATGCCGGCATCGTGCGCGCGTTGTGGATGACGCCTTCCGAACTGCGGGATGCGGCCGAACGCCATCGCAGCCCGCTCGTATGGCGCGCGGTTGCCGACTATCTCGCCGGGAGCCGGCACCCGCTGTCGGTGCTCGCGCATCTGGCCTGAGGCGGTGATGAAGTGAGTATGGGCAAGGTCATGCTCGGCGTCTCGGGCGGCGTCGATTCGTCGGTTGCCGCGCTGCTGCTCCGGCGTGACGGCTTCGACGTCGCCGGTCTGTTCATGCAGAACTGGGAAGACGATGCCGCACATGGAAGTGCCAATGTCGCGGGAGGCAGGCCGGAAACTGCATCCTGCGTTTCCGGCACTTCCGCCATCCATGGCGGTCGGATGCCGGGAGCGACCGGGAGTGGCGAATGCCGCGCCGAGGACGACCGTCGCGATGCGGTCGCCGTCTGCGGCCGGCTCGGCATTGCCTTCCACGCGCGCAATTTCGCGCGCGAGTACTGGAACGGAGTGTTCCAGCATTTCATCGACGAATACCGCGCCGGCCGCACGCCGAATCCCGACGTGCTGTGCAATCGCGAGATCAAGTTCAAGACCTTCCTCGACGAGGCGCGTGCACTCGGCGCCGAACGCATCGCCACCGGCCACTACGCGCGCGTCGACCACCACGACGGTCGCTGGCGACTGATGCGCGGCGCGGACGGCGACAAGGACCAGAGCTACTTCCTGCACCAGCTCGGCCAGGAGCAGCTTGCCGCCACCCTGTTCCCGATCGGCCACCTGCCGAAGGCGCAGGTGCGACAGCTGGCGCGCGAGGCGCAGTTGCCCACCCACGCCAAGAAGGACTCGACCGGCATCTGCTTCATCGGCGAACGCGACTTCCGCGAGTTCCTCTCGCGCTACATCCCGATGCGGTCGGGCGAGATCCGCGACGTCGCCGGCGGCCGCGTCGGCGAGCACGCCGGCGTGTACTACTACACCCTCGGCCAGCGCGAAGGCCTGCACATCGGCGGCGTGCGT
Organism: Lysobacteraceae bacterium; assembly: GCA_036496805.1. Classification (GTDB taxonomy): domain Bacteria; phylum Pseudomonadota; class Gammaproteobacteria; order Xanthomonadales; family Xanthomonadaceae; genus SZAS-103. Next base: position 51,208 of record DASXKN010000028.1, on the reverse strand, counting down.
GGGCGCGATCCGGCGCCGTGGTACGTGGTCGGCAAGGACATCGCCACGAACGTGCTCTACGTCGACCAGGGCCACGACAGCCCGTGGCTGCTTTCGCGGAGTCTGCGCAGCGAAGCCGCGCACTGGGTCGACGGCGCGGCGCCCGCGACGCACTTCGAATGCACCGCGAAGACGCGCTACCGCCAGGCCGACGCAACCTGCCGCGTGGGCGTGCGCGACGATGGCACGCTGGACGTCGTCTTCGACGCATCCCAACGCGCAGTGACGCCCGGACAGTCGGTCGTCTTCTACCGCGACGAGGTCTGCCTCGGCGGCGCCGTGATCGCCGCTACCGATGCGCCCGCGATCGTCGCCGACTCGCGCGCCGGACACGCGACGTGAGACTCTTGCGCGGATGAGCAACCTTCGCCCATGAAAGACCGCGCCCTCGCCTTCGCCGGCCTCGTCCAGGCGTGCAAGCTCGTACGCCAGATCGCCGACACCGGCGATGCCCAGACCGCACCGCTGACGGTATGCATCGACAGCCTGTTCCGCTTCGACGCCGATTCGGTCGAGGCCGTGTACGGCGGCGCGAACGGCCTGCAGTCCGGCCTGAGGGCGCTGGTCGCGCAGATCGACGGCGGCCTCGAGCGCGATGCCATGCTGCTGCGGCTGATCGCCAGCGTCCTGCGCGTCGAGCGCAGCTTCAGCGCCGATCGCGGCTTGTCCGACAGGCTGCGCCAGGGACTCGATCAGGCCGCGCGCCAGCGCGAGCACTGGGGCCCGACCCACCCGACCGTGCTCACGCGCCTGGGCGAGCTCTACGCCGCCACGATCAGCGGCCTGCGCCCGCGCATCATGGTGCAGGGCAATCCGGTCTACCTGCAGCAGCCGACCATCGTCGCCGAGATCCGCGCCATCCTGCTGTGCGCCCTGCGCTCGGCCGTGCTGTGGCGGCAACTCGGCGGCAGCCAGTGGGACTTGTACCTGCGGCGGCCGCAGTTGCTCGGCGCGGCGCGCACGTGGCTCGACAGCTAGCCGGAAAGCCAAGCGCGGCAAGGCTTCCAGCGTTTCGGCCTGTTCGCACGGCACTTGCGGGCGCCTGCGAAACGACACGCTTTCCGGCATAATTGGGGTTCCCGGGACGGCGCTTCGCCCGTTCCGCCTTCGCCCATCCCCGGAGCATCCATGAGCGACTCCTTCGCCACCCGCGCGCAGCTTTCCGTCAACGGCCAGACCTTCCACTACCACAGCCTGCGCAAGCTCGGCGAAAAGTTCGACATCGCGCGGCTGCCGTATTCGATGAAGATCCTGCTCGAGAACCTGCTGCGACACGAGGATGGCGTGAGCGTGACCAAGGCCTCGATCGAGGCGGTCGCGAACTGGGATGCCGGCGCCGAGCCGGAAACCGAGATCGCGTTCATGCCCGCGCGCGTGGTGCTGCAGGACTTCACCGGCGTGCCCTGCGTGGTCGACCTGGCCGCGATGCGCGACGCGATGATCGCGCTCGGTGGCGATCCCAAGCGGATCAACCCGCTCTCGCCCGCCGAACTGGTCATCGACCACTCGGTCCAGGTCGACGCCTTCGGCAGCGACAAGGCGCTCGACCTCAACGGCAAGATCGAATTCCAGCGCAACACCGAGCGCTACAGCTTCCTGCGCTGGGGCCAGAAGGCGCTGTCGAACTTCAAGGTGGTGCCGCCGAACACCGGCATCGTCCACCAGGTGAACCTCGAGAACCTCGCCCGCGTGGTGATGACGCGGCAGATCGACGGCGCGAACTGGGCGTTCCCGGACACCGTGTTCGGCACCGATTCGCACACCACGATGATCAATGGCCTGGGCGTGCTCGGCTGGGGCGTCGGCGGCATCGAGGCGGAGGCCGCGATGCTCGGACAGCCGTCGTCGATGCTGATCCCGCAGGTCGTCGGCTTCAGGCTCAGCGGCAAGCTGCCGGAGGGCGCGACCGCGACCGACCTCGTGCTGACCGTCACCCAGATGCTGCGCAAGCTCGGCGTGGTCGGCAAGTTCGTCGAGTTCTACGGCGAGGGCCTCGACCACTTGCCGCTCGCCGACCGCGCGACGATCGCCAACATGGCGCCCGAGTACGGCGCCACCTGCGGCATCTTCCCGATCGACGGCGAGACCCTCAACTACCTGCGCCTGTCCGGCCGCGACGAGCACCTGATCGCGCTGGTCGAAGCCTACGCGCGCGCCCAGGGCATGTGGCGCGAAGCCGGCGCGGCGGATGCGAAATACAGCGACACGCTCAAGCTCAACCTCGCCGACGTCAAGCCTTCGCTCGCCGGGCCGAAGCGCCCGCAGGACCGCGTGCTGCTCAGCGACATGCAGGACAACTACGAAGCCAACGTGAAGGGCTTCACCGCCAACCGCAAGCCGAAGGCTGCGACGATCGCCCGCTTCGACGCCGAGGGCGGCGACCAGCCGCAGGCCGAGCACCTCGCCGGCAAACCGAAGTCGAAGATCCGCATCGCCGACCAGGACTGCGAGCTGGGCGACGGTTCGGTGGTGATTGCCGCGATCACTTCCTGCACCAACACCTCCAATCCCGCCGTGCTCGTCGCCGCCGGCCTGCTCGCCCGCAATGCCGCCGCGAAGGGGTTGAAGTCCAAGCCCTGGGTGAAGACCTCGCTGGCCCCCGGATCGCTGGTCGTCACCGACTACCTCAAGAAGGCCGGCCTGCTCGACGAGCTGGAGAAGCTCGGCTTCTTCCTCGTCGGCTACGGCTGCACGACCTGCATCGGCAATTCCGGCCCGCTGCCGGACGCGGTATCGAAGGGCATCGCCGACAACGACCTCGCGGTCTCGGCAGTGCTCTCGGGCAACCGCAACTTCGAAGGCCGCGTCCATCCCGAGGTGAAGATGAACTACCTCGCCTCGCCGCCGCTGGTGGTCGCCTATGCGCTCGCCGGCACCGTCGACATCGACCTTACCAAGGACGCGCTCGGCACCGGCAAGGACGGCAAGCCGGTCTTCCTCAAGGACATCTGGCCGTCGAACAAGGAGATCGGCAACACCATCGCCGCCTCGATCGGGCCGGAGCTGTTCAAGCAGAACTACGCCAACGTCTTCGCCGGCGACTCGCGCTGGAACGCCATCACCTCGCCGGATGGCGACCAGTACGCCTGGGATGGCGACTCCACCTACATCAAGAACCCGCCCTACTTCGAGGGCATGACGATGCAGGTCGGCAAGATCGCCGACATCCACGGCGCGCGCGTGCTCGGCCTGTTCGGCGACTCGATCACCACCGACCACATCTCGCCGGCCGGCAACATCAAGAAGGATTCGCCCGCTGGCCGCTACCTGCAGGGCCGCGGCGTGCAGCCGGTGGACTTCAACAGCTACGGCTCGCGGCGCGGCAACGACGACGTGATGGTGCGCGGCACCTTCGCCAACATCCGCATCAAGAACCTGATGTTCGGCGGCGAGGAAGGCGGCAACACCCTGCACTTCGGCAAGGGCGGCGACGAGAAGCTGGCGATCTACGACGCCGCCATGCGCTACAAGGCCGAGGGCGTGCCGCTGGTGGTGATCGCCGGCAAGGAATACGGCACCGGCTCGTCGCGCGACTGGGCGGCCAAGGGCACGATGCTGCTGGGCGTGAAGGCGGTGATCGCCGAGACCTACGAACGCATCCACCGCTCCAACCTGGTCGGCATGGGCGTGCTGCCGCTGCAGTTCGTCGATGGCCAGAACGCGAAAGTCCTCGGCCTCGACGGCTCGGAGACCTTCGACATCGTCGGACTCAAGGACGGCGCCTCGCGCACCGCCGAGGTCATCGCCACGAATGCGGAAGGCACCCAGACGCGCTTCTTCGTCGACGTGCTGCTGCTGACGCCGAAGGAAGTCGAATACTTCAGGCACGGCGGCATCCTGCAGTACGTGCTGCGCCAGCTGGCCTCGAAATCGAAGGCGGCCTGACCACGAGGAATGGAAACCCGCCCGCGCCAGCGGCGCGGGCGTCCGGATGACTTCCGGCACGCTGATTCGCAAGCTCCAGCTGCGAGAGTGGGCGAGGCAGCGCGGCTTCGGTCGGAACGCCGCGACATACCGTCCACTCCCACCGGAGATCCACGCATGCAGCACAAAGCCCTCGCTGCCGCGCTGTGCCTTGCCCTGGCCGCGCCCGCCTTCGCCCAGACGCCGAGCGACCAGCTCGCCAAGCCGCCCGCGGACGCGCAACACTTCGTGATCGTTTCCGCGAGCGCGAAGCACGGCACCTCGGACCGCTGGATCGCCGCCGACGGCACGCGCATGGGACGCGACAGCTTCGTGCTGCGCGGCCAGGTGTTCGACACCGACAGCGCCACGCACCTGGGCAGCGACGGCATGATCGACCGCATGGTGATGCGCGGGCACACGCCGAACGGCGACGCCGCCGAGACTTTCGCGATCAAGAACGGCACCGCCGCCTGGAAGAGTCCCGTTGATTCCGGGTCTGCACCCTACCGCGGTCCCGCCGACTACGCTGCCTTCGGCGGCACCAACGACGCCTTCGCCGACCTGTTAGAGACCCTGATCGCATCCGCCGACCACAGCCTCGCCATGCTGCCGGGCGGGCGCATGCACGTCGAAGTGCTCACCAGCGTTACCGTGGGCGACGGGCCGCAGCGAAAGAAGGTGATCGCCTACGCGGTCACCGGCTTCAGCAACGAGCCGATACCGGTCTGGACGGACGAGTCCGGCCACTTTTTCGCATCGGTCTCGTCGCTGTCGACGATCCTCTCCGGCTACGAAAGCGCCGTGCCGCAGTTGCAGAAGGCGCAGGACGACGCGCTCTCGCTGCGCGTGAGCGGCCTGCCGGGACAGCTCGAGAAGACGCCAGCCGGCCCGGTCGCGTTCGCGCACGTGCGTGCCTTCCTCGACGGCACCCACTTCGCCGACGACCAGACCGTCGTCGTCGACCACGGCACGATCGCCCAGGTCGGTCCGGCTTCCGCGATCAAGGTCCCGGCCGGCGCGCAGGTGTTCGACGGCCACGGCAGGACCCTCGTGCCGGGCCTGTGGGACGCGCACCAGCATTTCGGCGACGACTTCAGCGGGCCGGCCCTGCTCTCGCTCGGCATCACCTCCGTCCGCGATCCGGGCAACGTCACCGCGCTCACGCTGGCGCGCGCGCAGCGGCGCGCGAAGGGCGAGCTGCTCAGTCCGCGCGTGTATCCCTCGATGCTGCTCGACGGCAAGGGACCGAACACTGCCCAGGTCGGGAGTGCCGCCGGTTCGCTCGACGAGGCGCTCGCGATCGTGCGCAAGGCCAAGGCCGACGGCTTCATCGCGATCAAGTTCTACGGCACGTTCAATCCGGCCTGGGTCAAGCCGGTCGCCGCCGAGGCGCACCGCCTGGGCATGCACGTGCACGGCCACCTGCCGGCGGGCATGCGCACCTCGCAGGCCATCGACGACGGCTACGACGAAATCACCCACATCTACTTCGTGATGATGGAGGCGATGCCGGACTCGGTGGTGAAGGTGTCCAACGGCATGGCGCGCTTCGAGGGTCCCGGCCGCTACGCGAAGGACGTCGACCTCGACGCCGAGCCGATGAAGTCGCTGATCGCGAAGATGGCGCAGCGCCATATCGCGGCCGACCCGACCCTGGTCGTGGCCGAAGGCCTGTACGTGCCGGAAAACGGCGACCTGTCGCCCGAGTACGCGCCGTTCACGGGCACGTTGCCGCCGGCGGTCGAACGCGGCTTCCGCGCAGGAGGTTTCGCGCCGCCGCAGGGCGTCACGCGCGCGGACTACCGCGCGAGTTTCGCCAAGCTCGAGGCCCTGGTCGGCAAGCTGCACCAGGCCGGCGTGCCGATCGTGGCGGGCACCGACGGCTCCGGCATGGAGCTGGTGCGCGAGCTGGAGCTTTACGTCGACGCGGGGTTCACGACCTCCGAGGCGCTCGCCAGCGCGACGATCGCGACCGCGCACCTGGTCGGTGCGGACGCGCGGACGGGTTCGATCGCGCTCGGCAAGGCCGCCGACCTCGTGCTGGTCGATGGCAATCCCGAGCAGCACATCGGCGACCTCCGGCACACCAAGGTCGTGATGATGGACGGCAAGCTGATGGATGCCGACGCGCTGCGCGCCGCCGGCGGGTTCGCGGGCGCGCCGAAGTTCGAGGAATAACGCGGTCCGGCACACCAATGCCGGCGTGCTCGTGCGGGTATCGCTGGCCCGCACCCGTACGCGTGCGTCGCAGTGTCAGCGGTTGCCCGTATCCTGGGCCGTCCAGTCCGCCGAGATCAGCTTCCAGTCGCCGTGATCCAGGCGCCAGCCGGTGCGGACCTGTTCCATCTGCCCATCCTTGGGGATCAGCCCCGAGCCGCCGGTGACCAGCATCGTGAAATCGGCGGTTGCGCGCTCGGTTCCCTGCAGGTTCACGGTGATCGAGCCGAGCCGGGCGTGAACCTCGCCGCCGTTCTGCATCCGCAGCAGCACGAGGAATTGCTGGAGCTGCTTGCGGTCGAGATTGATCTCATCGTCGCCGCGACCGGCGAAGTCCTCCGCCACCGGCTTCATCACGCCGGAGACGTCCTGCTTGTCGCCAGCGGCCTGCATCTTCGCGATGGTGTCGCGGATCGCCTGGTCGGCCGGCGTGTGGCGGCATGCCGACAATGCGACCGCCACGCAGGCGTACGCGGTGGCGGACAGAAACAGCCTGGCGATCCTTCTCCGCAACATGCGCTTCACCATCCGATCAAAGGCCGTGGGTCGCACTGTACGGCACACGCGCTGGAGTTCCGCGATCCGCGCCACGAAACATACGCCGCCGTGTTGCCAGCCCCCGGGGGCTGTGGTCCAATCGGGCCAGAACGCCATTGCGCGCCGGACGCGCAGGCACACAGGGGAGAGCTTCGCATGACCCAAACCCGTCCCTGGTTGGCCAACTATCCGCCGGGCGTCGCGCCGGAGGTGAACCTCGACGAGTTCAAGAGCATCGTCTCGGTGCTGGAGTCCTCCTGCCAGCGGTTCCGCGACCGCCCGGCCTACCGCAACTTCGGCACCACGCTCACCTACGGCGACCTCGACCGGATGAGCAGCCAGTTCGCGGCCTACCTGCTGAACGACCTGGAACTGAAAAAGGGCGACCGCGTCGCCATCATGATGCCGAATCTGCTGCAGTACCCGGTCGCCATCTTCGGGGTGCTGCGCGCCGGCCTGATCGTGGTGAACACCAACCCGCTCTACACCGCGCGCGAGCTCAGGCACCAGCTCAAGGATTCGGGCGCGAAGGCGATCGTGGTGGTCGACAACTTCGCGGTCACCGTGCAGGAAGTGCTGGCCGATACCGACATCAAGCAGGTCATCACCACTGCGGTCGGCGACCTGGTGAAGTTCCCGAAGGGACTGATCATCAACTTCGTGCTGAAGTACATCAAGAAACAGGTTCCTGCCTACTCGATACCCGGCGCGATCCGCTTCGACGAGGCACTGCGCCGTGGCCGCCGCCACAACCTGCCGCTGATCGCCATCGACTCGGGCGACGTCGCCTTCCTGCAATACACCGGCGGCACCACCGGCGTATCCAAGGGCGCGATGCTGACCCATCGCAACATCGTCGCGAACATGCAGCAGGCCGGCTCGTGGATCGGCCAGAGCCTCAAGCCCGGCGAGGAAATCATCATCACCGCGCTGCCGCTGTACCACATCTTCTCGCTCACCTCGAACTGCCTGATCTTCATGAAGATCGGCGGCCTCAACCACCTGATCACCAACCCGCGCGACATGCCCGGCTTCGTCGCCGAGCTCAAGGGCAGCGGCTTCACCTGCCTCACCGGCGTCAACACCCTGTTCAATGGCCTGCTCAACACGCCGGGCTTCGACCAGATCGACTTCAGCAAGCTCCACCTCACCATGGGCGGCGGCATGGCCGTGCAGCGCGCGGTGGCCGAGCGCTGGAAGAAGGTCACCGGCTGCACCCTGGTCGAGGCCTACGGCCTGACCGAGACCTCGCCCGCGGCCTGCGTCAACCCGCTCGACCTGAAGGAATACAACGGCTCGATCGGCATGCCGGTGCCTTCGACCGACGCCTGCCTGAAGGACGAGGACGGCAACATCGTCGGGCCGGGCGAAGTCGGCGAGCTGTGCATCATGGGCCCGCAGGTGATGCTCGGTTACTGGCAGCGCCCCGAGGAAACCGACAAGGTCATCGACATCGAGGGCTGGCTGCGCACCGGCGACATGGCGAAGATGGACGACAAGGGCTACTTCTACATCGTCGACCGCAAGAAGGACATGATCCTGGTCTCCGGCTTCAACGTGTACCCGAACGAGATCGAGGACGTGGTCGCGCAGATGCCAGGCGTGATGGAAGTCGCCGCGGTCGGCGTGCCCGACGAGAAGTCCGGCGAAGCGGTGAAGGTCGTGATCGTGAAGAAGGACCCGAACCTCACGGCCGATGCGGTGAAGGCCTACTGCAAGGAAAACCTCACCGGCTACAAGCTGCCCAAGGTCGTCGAATTCCGCACCGAGCTGCCGAAGACGAACGTCGGCAAGATCCTGCGGCGCGAACTCAGGGACGCCCCGGTGGCGGCGGCGAAATAGCCGCCCGCACCATCATCCCGGCAGCATCCGAAGGCCCGCCCCGTGCGGGCCTTCTGCTTTCCGCCGCACGGTTGTTGTGGAGCGCGCCGCATCGCGCAAGAATCGACGCGAGCGCCCCACCGCCCCGAGCTGCCGACCGCTGCGCGCTCCATACGGCCGACAACCAGCCAAGGACCATCGCCATGCCTCCCGTCGAACTTCTCATCCCGCGCTACACCTGCCCGACGTTGCGCATCGAGGAACAGCCCGACAACGCCGTCTACTGGTTGTCGATGCATGCCGACCTGCAGCAACACCCCGGGCGCGCCTGCTTCCGTCCCGAACTGATCGACGACATCCTCGACTACCAGCGGATCCTCGCCCGGCGGCTCGAGATCGAATCCCACAACGCTCCCGGCGGACTCGCCCACGTCGTGCTGGCCTCGTGCGGCGACAGCTTCAACCTTGGCGGCGACCTCGCCTTGTTCTGCGAAGCGATCCGCCGCCGCGACCGCGCTGGCCTGATGGCCTATGCGCGCCGCTGCGTCCAGGGCGTGCACGCCTTCCACGACGGCCTCGGCGGGCGGGCCCACACGATCGCCCTGGTCCAGGGCGACGCGCTTGGCGGCGGCTTCGAGGCGGCGCTGAGCTGCCACACGATCGTCGCCGAGGAAGGCGTCGGCATGGGCCTGCCGGAAGTGCTGTTCGACCTGTTCCCGGGCATGGGCGCCTACAGCTTCCTGTGCGAGCGCGTCAGCCCGCGCGTGGCCGAGAAGCTGATGCTCGAGGGCCGTGTCTATGCGGCCGAGGAGCTGCACAAGCTCGGCCTCGTCGACGTACTCGTGCCCAAGGGGGAAGGCGTGCGCGCGGTCAACGACGTCATCCGCAACAACCGCCGTATTCCGCATGCGCGCAGCGCGATGCACGAAGTCGTGCGGGCGACCGCGGCGCACGGTATCGACGAGCTGATGCGGATCACCGAAATCTGGGTGGATACCGCCATGCAGCTCGGCGAGAAGTCGTTGCGCACGATGGAACGCCTGGTCAAGGCACAGGAACGCCGCGCCCATGTCGGTATGCCGGTGGCGCCCGTCCTGGCGCCAGCATCGTAAGCGTCGCCGTCAGGACGGCGTGTCCCCCGAAACGCCGTCGGACGGCCGGGTTGTACCGGCTGCGACGCCGATCCGCTGATTCAGCGCGGAGGCTGCCGATTCGAGCTGGCGGCTGAGTTCGCCCAGTTCGCGGCGCCAGCCCGTCGCCAGCGCGGAACCGCTCTCGCGCATCAGCACCGCGCAGCGTTCGGCGAGCGCCGCCGCGCCGAGGTTCACCGCCACGCCCTTGAGCGCATGCAGGGCCTCGCGGACCTCCTCCCAGTCGCGCGCCACCGCCGCGTGCTCGAACCGCGAAAGGCAACGCGTGGCGTCCTTCAGGCATTGCTCGAGCAGGCCGCGCACGGCTTCCACGCCGATGTTCATCTCGATCAGGTCCTGCAGCACCCCGCCCTGGGGCGCGTCGTCGACGTGGGTCTCGGGCTGGGCTTCCTGCTTGCCGTCCGAGTCGGCGATCCGGGCCAGGGTGTCGAGCAGGCGCTCGATCACGACCGGCTTGCTCAGGAAGGCATACGCGCCATTGGCCTCGACCTCGCGCATCGTCTCCACCGTGACGTCCGCGCTCAGCACGACCATCGGCGTGCGGCGCTGGCTCCCGGCCTGCATCACCCGCGCCTGTTTCATCACGTCCAGGCCGCTGATGTCGGGCATGTGCAGGTCGAGGATCGCCGCGTCGAGATCGCTCGACGCGAGCGCGTCCAGCGCCTCCTCGCCGTTGCAGGCGAACACCACCTCGTGGCCGGCGCGTTCGAGCAGCCGGCGCAGCACGGTCCGGTTGGACGGCAGGTCGTCGGCGACGAGCAGGCGCAGCGAGCGCACGCGCGCGCGATGGCGCACGAGCGGATTGTCCATCGAGATGACCTGGGCACCAGCGTTCGCCGATTCGCCTGCCGCTTCGCCCTGCCCCTCGCCGGGCGCGGTCGCACGCCGGGCCTGCTCGGTCTGCGCGAACGGCAGGTCGACCCAGAAATGGGTGCCGCCACCGGCGTTGTCCTCGAGGCCGATCCTGCCTTCGAGCATGTCCACCAGGGTCTTGGTGATGGTGATGCCGAGCCCGGTGCCGCCGTGGCGGCGGCTCGGCCCGGTGTCGATCTGTTCGAACGGCTTGAAGATGCGTTCGCGTTCGGCGGCGGGAATGCCGATGCCGGTGTCGCGGATCGAGAAGCGCAGCATCCGCCGCTCGCCGGCGCTCTCGCCGGACGCGAGCACTTCCAGGCTCACCGTGCCGCTGTCGGTGAACTTGAGCGCGTTGTTGAGCAGGTTCAGCAGGATCTGGGTCAGGTGCCCGGAATCGCCGACGACCCAGTCGGGAATCCCGTCCTCCATCCGCACCGTCAACTGCAGGCCCTTGGACGCGGCCAGCGGCAGCAGCACGGTGCGCACCTTGCGCACCAGTTGCCGCAGCGAGAACACGCCTTCCTTGCGCTGCAGCTTGCCGGCCTCGATGGCGGCGAAGTTGAGCACGTCCTCGACCATCATCAGCAACGCCTGCGCCGAGGTCTGGATCACGTCGGCGCATTCGCGCTGCTCGGGGTTCAGGCGCGTGCTGGTCAGCACTTCGGACATGCCGATGATGCCGTTGAGCGGCGAACGCAGCTCGTGGCTCATGGTCGCCACGAAGCGGGTCTTCGCCGCGTTCGCGCGCTTGGCTTCGTCGATCGCGTGGTTCAGCGCGCGCAGCAGGCTCGCGAGGTACAGCGGGATCGCGACCAGCCCGACCCACAGGCCCCAGCCAAGGTAGGGATTGGCCTTCCAGTACGGCGTGAGCAGCATCACCAGGCCGAACGCGACCATCGCATGCACGACCGCAAGCCGCAGGTAGCGCTCGCCATAGCGCAGGCCGTTGCCGACCGTCACCCACATCAGCACGACGTACAGCAGCGCGGTGCGTTCGCCATCCACCACCATCAGGATGGAGATCGAACTGTAGTCGAGGATCATGCCGACCCAGCGACGCGGGTGCGACGCGTCCGGGTGGCGCAGCACCTGCCCCATCAGCACCACGCAGCTCACGAGCTCGATCGCCGCCACCGCGTACAGCAGCACGGTGAGGTCGAGCGGGCGCGGCGTTTGCGCATTCGTGACGAACACGTACGCGAAGAACAGCAGGGTGATCGCCAGCCGCACGATGATCTGCTGGTGCTCGCTGTCCTGCCGCCTTCGCAGGCGGTCGCGGAAATCGTGCAGGAGCGCGCTCATGCGGTCACCGGCCGCTCAGACGAGGTCCCGCCGCGCCCTGGTCGAATAGCGCGCGCAGATCTCGGCGACGCGCTGTTCGTCGCGCAGCAGCGCTTCGGCGCAACGCGGATCGAAATGCCGGCCGCGCTGCTCGCGTATGTAGCCAAGAGCGCGTCCGAGTTCCCATGCCTCCTTGTAGGGGCGCGGCGACAGCAGGGCGTCGAGCACGTCGGCCACGGCGACGATCCGCGCGTGGATCGGTATCTCCTCGCCCGCCAGCCCGTCCGGATAGCCGCTGCCGTCGTACTTCTCGTGGTGCCGCAGCGCGATCAGGGAACTGGTCAGGATGAAGCGGTTGGAGCTGTCGCTGAGCAGCTCGTGGCCGATCTCGGGATGGCGCCGCATGATCGCGATCTCGTCGTCGGTCAGCGGCCCCTGCTTGAGCAGGATCGCGTCCGGGATCGCGATCTTGCCGAGGTCGTGCAAAGGCGCGGCCAGCTCGACCATGCGCACTTCCTCGTCGCTCATGCCCAGGCCTTCGGCGATCAGGCCGGCGAAATGCGACATCCGTTCGAGGTAGGCGCTGGTACCGATGTCGCGGTATTCGATGGCGCGCGCGAGCCGGATCAGGGTCTCGCGTTCGCGCTCGGCGACCTCGTGCATGCTCGCCAGCAGGCGCTGTTCGAGCGAAAGCGCGCGCTGCTTGTTGTTCTCGCTGAACTGGCGCAGCTGCAGCAGGTTGTGGCAACGCGCGCGCATCTCGCGCGGCTTGATCGGCTTGGTGACGAAATCGATGATGCCGGCGTCGAGCGCGGCCTGGCGCACGGGTTCGTCGCCGACCACGGTGACCAGCACGATCGGCACGTCGCGATGGTTGAGCGGCGTGCGGAACCGGCGCGCGAACTCGAGCCCGTCCATGCCCGGCATGCGGTAGTCGAGCAGGACGAGGTCGGGGCGGAAGCGATCGGTCGAGTGCAGGGCCTCGGTCGGATTCTCGAAATCCATGATCGACAGGCCGGACATCTGCTGCAGGATCGCGCGCATCAGGTCGCGCGCGGACTGCTGGTCGTCGACGATCAATACATTCATGGCCCGTCCCCCTGCGGCGTTCCGATGCAGTCGCCACGGCCTGAGCATACGTCGGGAGCCGCGCGATGGCCATGGTGCACCGCGACGGCGAAAGCCGGCCTTTACGAACCCGCAGGCCGCGAAGCCCCGCTCAAACCCTGGTCAGCTTTCCGGACGCATGTAGGGAAACAGCAGCACGTCGCGGATCGAGGACGAGCCGGTGAACAGCATCACCAGCCGGTCGATGCCCACGCCCAGGCCGCCGGTCGGAGGCAGGCCGACCTCGAGCGCGCGGATGTAGTCGGCATCGAAATGCATGGCCTCGTCGTCGCCACCTTCCTTCGCGTCCACCTGCGCCTGGAAGCGCGCCGCCTGGTCCTCGGGGTCGTTGAGCTCCGAGAAACCGTTCGCGAGTTCCTTGCCGCCGACGAACAGCTCGAAGCGGTCGGTGATGCCTTTTTCCGTATCCGACTCGCGCGCGAGCGGCGAGACCTCGACCGGATAGTGGGTGATGAAGGTCGGCTGGACCAGGTTCGACTCGACGGTCTTCTCGAAAATCTCCAGCAGCAGCTTGCCCCAGCCGTAGCCGGGCTTGACCGCGACCTTCAGGCGCGCGCAGTGGGCGGCCAGCGCGTCGCGGTCGCGGCAATCGGCCACGGTGATCTCCGGATTCATCTCGCGCACCGCCTCTTCGAGCTTCCAGCGCCGGAACTCGGGCGCAAGGTCGATATCGGCACCGTCCCAGTGGCATTGGGTGGTCCCCATCGCTTCCACGGCCACATCGCGGATCATCGCCTCGGTGAGGTCCATCACCTCGGTATAGCTCGCGTACGCCTCGTACAGCTCGAGCATCGTGAACTCGGGGTTGTGGCGGGTGGACACGCCCTCGTTGCGGAAGTTGCGGTTGATCTCGTAGACGCGCTCGAAGCCACCGACGGTCAGGCGCTTCAAGTACAGCTCTGGCGCCACGCGCAGGTAGAGGTCGAGGTCGAGCGCGTTGTGGTGGGTGACGAACGGCCGCGCGGTCGCCCCGCCGGGGATGTAGTGCATCATCGGCGTCTCGACCTCGAGGAAGCGCCGCGCATCGAGCCAGCGCCGGATCGCGCCGATGATGCGCGAACGGTTGACGAACACCTCGCGCGCCTCGGGATTGACGATCAGGTCGACGTAACGCTGGCGGTAGCGCTGCTCGACGTCGGCCAGGCCGTGCCACTTGTCCGGCAGCGGCCGCAGCGACTTGGTCAACAGGCGCAACGCATCGCACTTCACCGACAGCTCGCCGGTGCGCGTGCGCATCAGCACGCCCTCGGCGCCGATGATGTCGCCGACATCCCAGCCCTTGAAGGACTCGTAGGCATCGCCGAGCGCGTTGCCCTGCAGGAAGATCTGGATGCGCCCAGTCACGTCCTGGATCTGCGCGAAGCTGGCCTTGCCCATGATGCGCTTGGCCATCAGGCGACCGGCGATCTTCACCCTGCGCGCGGCGCCCTCGAGCGCTTCGGCACCCCAGCGTTCCGCGTCGGCGAATTCGTGCTGCAGATCGCCCGCGTGGTCGACGCGCCGGAAATCGTTCGGGAAGGCGATGCCCTGCCCGCGCAAGGCGTGCAGCTTCGCGCGGCGCTCGGCGATCAGCTTGTTCTCGTCCGCCATCGGCGTCGTGTCGGGCGTGTGGTCGGTCTGCTGCTCGGTCATGGAATTCGTCCGCCGGTGGTTCGACAGGCTCACCACGAACGGCAAACGTTCGCGTCATGGATTCCGTTCGTGGTGAGCCTGTCGAACCACGAACTCCGGCTGCGTCCCGGATCCCTGTCAGCCATCGGAACCGGGATGCGTCCGATGCGCGCCGATCACGCCGCGTCGCTGCGTTTCGCGCCGGCCTCGAGCCCCGATTTCAGGCTCGCCTCGACGAACTCATCGAGGTCGCCGTCGAGCACCTTCTGGGTGTCGCTGCGCTCGATGCCGGTGCGCAGGTCCTTGATCCGCGACTGGTCGAGCACGTAGTTGCGGATCTGGCTGCCCCAGCCGATGTCGGACTTGGTCGCTTCGAGCTTGTCCTTCTCGGCGTTGCGCTTCTGGATCTCCAACTCGTAGAGCTTGGCCTTGAGCATCTTCATCGCGGTGTCGCGGTTCTGGTGCTGGCTGCGCCCGTTCTGGCAGGCGACGACGGTGTTGGTCGGCACGTGGGTGATGCGCACAGCCGACTCGGTCTTGTTGACGTGCTGGCCGCCAGCGCCCGACGAGCGATAGACGTCGGTCTTGAGGTCGGCCGGGTTGATCTCGATGTCGATGTCGTCGTCGACTTCCGGCGAGACGAACACCGAGGTGAAGCTGGTGTGCCGGCGGTTGTCGGAATCGAACGGCGACTTGCGCACCAGGCGGTGCACGCCGATCTCTGTCTTGAGCCAGCCGTAGGCGTAGTCGCCTTCGACGCGGAACGTCGCCGACTTGATGCCGGCCACTTCGCCGGCGCTGGCTTCCATCAGCTCGGCCTTCCAGCCGCGCGACTCGCACCAGCGCAGGTACATGCGCAGCAGCATTTCGGCCCAGTCCTGCGCCTCGGTGCCGCCGGCGCCGGCCTGGATGTCGACGAAGGCATTCGCCGAATCCATCTTGCCCGAGAACATGCGGCGGAATTCGAGGTCCTCGACGTGCTTCGCCTGGGTTTCCACGTCGGCCGCGACGGCCTGCGCGGTGTCGTCGTCCTGTTCGGATTCGGCCAGCTCGAGCAGTTCCTCGGCGCTGTCGAGACCGGCGGTGATGGCGCGCATGCCGCCGACGACGCGATCCAGCGAGGCGCGTTCCTTGCCGAGCGCCTGCGCCTTGTCGGGGGTGTTCCAGATCGCGGGATTCTCGAGTTCCCGGTTCACCTCTTCCAGACGTTCGACCTTGTTGTCGAAGTCAAAGATACCCCCGGAGCGACGACAGCCTGGCTCGGAGATCGGCGATGCGGAAACGGACGGGATTGAGCTCGATCATGGCGACGGTTGTTGCAATGCGACAAGAGCCGGCATGCTAGCAGAGGCGTAGCCGGCATCGCCATGGGAAAATGCCGTGGACGCCTCCATTTCCGGCGGAGAATCTTCGCCCGTCGTCGCAACGCAGGAAGCAATGCATGGAAGAGCTGAGGAAACCGGAAACCGATCGCTCCCGCGATTCGCGCCTGCAGGCCACTGCGGCCGCGGTGGAGACCCTGCGACGGGCCTGTGGCGGTGAAACCGGAGCAGCTCTCCACCATCTGCTGGGGCTGTACGCCGATGCCCTGCACCAGTTGGCCATGGCGCACAGGCAGCGCGCGGATCATCCCGCGACGGCAGCCTGCCTGCGCGAAGCGCTCGTCCTTCGCCCAGACGATCCGGCCCTGCTCAACGATCTCGGCAGCGCACTCCGCGAACAGGGCGATATGGATGCGGCAATGGCGGCGTCGCGTCGCGCGGTGGAGCTGTCGCCGGCATCGAAGACCCTCTGGTACAACCTCGGCAAGACCCTCAAGAACCAATCGCACGCCGAGCAGGCCCGCGAGGCGTTCGAGCGGGCGCTCGCCTGCGATCCAGACTATCTCGAAGCCCGCGGGGCGCTCGGCGACGTGTTCAACAGCATGGGCGACAGCGAAAGCGCTGCCGCCTGCTATCGCCTCTGCGCGAAGGTGCGCGCGCACGCGCCGCGCGCGTGGTCACGCATCGCCAACCTGAAGACGTTCCGGATGTCGGCCGACGACGTGGCGGCGCTGCGTCGGCTGGCGGCCGATCCAACCCTCAACGACAACGAACGCATCTTCGTCGGCTATGCCTTGTCGAAAGCGCTCGAGGACCAGGACGACTACCCGACCGCGTTCGCCGTGCTCGACCAGGCCAGCCGGCTCAAGCGCAAGCAGGTGGACTGGGACGCCCGCCGTTTCAGCGGCTGGATCGATGCGATCGATGCGGCCTTCGCGCGTCCCGTCGCCGGCACGGCCGATCCCGATTTCGGCCGCGAGGCGATCTTCGTGGTCGGCATGCCGCGCTCGGGCTCGACATTGACCGAACAGATCCTGGCCTCGCATCCGCAGATCGAGGGCGCGAGCGAGCTGACCGACCTGCACGCGGTGATCAACGAGGAATCGCAGCGTCGCGACACCGAGTTTCCCTACTGGGTGCCTCAGGCCACGCCGGCCGACTGGCGCCGGCTCGGCGAGAACTACCTGCGCCGCACAGCGCGCTGGCGGCAGTCGCTGCCGCGTTTCACCGACAAGGGCCTGGACAACTGGCCGATGATCGGCGCCGCCATCGCGATGCTCCCCGGCGCGCGCTTCGTGAACTGCCGGCGTGACGCGCTCGAGACCTGCCTGTCGTGCTACCGGCAACTGTTCTTCTTCGGCAACGACGCAAGCTACGACATGGCCGAGATCGCCGCGAACTGGATCGACTACGACCGCCTGAGCCGCGCATGGAAGGCCCGCTACCCGGAGCGCGTGTTCGACGAGGTGTACGAGGACCTCGTCGCCGATCCGGAGGCGCAGGTGCGTCGCCTGCTCGAATTCCTCGGCCTGCCCTTTGACCCGGCCTGCCTGGAGTTCCACCGCAGCAAGCGCGCCGTGCGCACCTTCAGCGCCGGCCAGGTGCGCGAACCGCTGCGCCGCGACACCGCACGCGCGCACCTCTACGGCGCGGCGCTCGATCCGCTGCGCGCCGCGCTGCGCGGCCACGGCCGGAAGGACTGAGCGGACCGGCTACGGCTCGCGGTGCACGATCACCAGTTGCGCGCTCTCGCGATCGCGCCAGGTGTTGATGTCCAGCCGGTAGACGATGCGCAGGCTCGGCGGCGGCGGTTCGCCCGTCCAGCCGCCAAATTCGATCGCATCGATGCGGGCGCCAAACCCGTCGAGTTCGTACTTCAGGTGGCGCTCGCCGACGACGCGCCACGACCGCACCTCGAACCGGCCGTCGAATTGCGGCTCCGGGAAGCCCTGCCCCCAGGGGCCGCCATCGCGCAGCCGTCGCGCGAGGTCGAGTCCGAATTCGCCCGGGCCCAGTTCGCCATCGCTCATCACCACCGCTTCGAGCAGCTCGGGCGCGATGCGCCGGCTGGCCGCGGTTTCGAACGCCGCGGCGAACGCATCGAGTTCGCCCTGCATCAGGCTGAGTCCCGCTGCCATCGCGTGGCCGCCGAAGCGCCGGATCAATCCCGGATGCATCGCGTCGACCTCGGCCAGCGCATCGCGGATATGGAAACCGGGGATCGAACGCGCCGAGCCCCGCCACTCGCCGCCGGCTTCCGCCGCAGGTGCGAACGCGATCACCGGACGATGCAGGCGATCCTTCAGCTTCGATGCGACCAGGCCGACCACGCCGGGATGCCAGCGAGCATCGCGCACGCACACCGAAACCGCGCTTCCGGCAGCGGTCGCCGCGACCAGGAGCGACGCGTCGTCGAGCATCGATTCCTGCACGTCGCGACGCTCGCGGTTGATGGCGTCGAGGGTGCGGGCGAGTTCGGCGGCATGCGCCGGGTCGTCGCTGAGCAGGCATTCGACGCCGATCGCCATGTCCTCCAGTCGCCCCGCCGCATTGAGTCTCGGCGCGACGAAGAAACCGATGTCACTCGCGCCGAGTCGGTCCAGCCTGCGTCCAGCGACTTCGACGAGCGCGCGCAGTCCCGGCAGGCACTGACCTTTCCGCATCCGCCGCAGTCCGGCTGCGACCAGCACGCGGTTGTTCGCGTCCAGCGGCACCATGTCGGCGATCGTGCCGACCGCGACCAGGTCGAGCAGGCAGGCCAGATCGGGCTCGCCCTGCGCGAAGCGAGAGATGTCGAACCAGCCTTCCCCGCGCAGCCGCTGCCGCGTCGCCAGCAACAGGTAGAACAGCGTTCCGACACCGGCCAGCGCCTTGCTCGGAAAAATATCGCCGGCAAGATTGGGATTGACGATTGCATCCGCCGGCGGCAGGACCGCGCCGGGAAGATGATGATCGGTGACCAGCACGCTCCAGCCTTGCGCCTTGGCCGCGGCGATGCCGGAATGGCAGGCGATGCCGTTGTCGACGGTCACCACCACTTGCGGGTCGAGCACGCGCAGCGCATCGACCAGCGCCGGCGTGAGTCCGTAGCCGTGCTCGATCCTGTGCGGAACCCGATAGGCGACGTGGCGTGCGCCGAGCATCCTCAGCCCGCGCACGCCCACCGCTACGCCGGTGGCGCCATCGCAATCGAAATCGCCCACGACGACGATGCGTCGATCCTGGCGGATCGCCTCGACCAGCAGGGACACCGCCGCATCGATGCCGCCCATCAAGGCGGGCGACAGCAGGTCGGCGAGTCCAAGCTTCGTTTCGGCATGGGTGCGCAGGCCGCGTGCTGCGTAGACGCGGCGCAGTACCGGATGCACGTCCTCCGGCCAGTCCGCGCACGCTGGCGCTTCGCGGCGGACGATGCGCGCGGCGGTCACGCGACGGGCGCTTTCAAGCGAGCGAAGTCCACGCGCGGCGCCAGAAGCGCCAGCGCTGCGAGCGCCTGATCGCGAAGAGCGCGCCGTCGCCGAAATCGAGCTGCAGGACATCGCGGCGACGCAGGCTGCCGGCCGCCGGCAGGATGCAGCGTTGCGCGAGGTCGGCGAGATCGGTCGCGTCGCGCAGGTCCACCAGCACATCGCCGCCTTTCACGAGCTTCGCGTAATCGTTCGGCATCGGCTTGGGCGAATGCTTGGCCAGCTTGCACAGTCCACGCAGCACGACCTCCTCGCCGTGGACGCTGGCATACGGCGTGCGCACGAAATCCGGCAGCACGCCGCCGCCCCAGAACCACAGCGAGTTCACCGGCGGCTTGCCCTGCGCGATGCGTCGCTCGTTGAGGGGATGGTTGTGCAGGAGGACCTGCGCTTCATTGAGCAGGCGCCGCCAGCGGCGACCGATGTCGCCCGGCGGCAGGTGCGGTTCGAGATCGTCGCCGAGCACGTCCTCGGGCGGATCGAACACCGGATACTTCGATTCGCGCGGCAGCATCAGGTACCAGCGCGAAGGCGTCGGAGCCAGGATCGGAAAACCTTCGTCGCCGAACAGCGTCTTCAACGAGGCGACGAAGGCCTCGGCCTCTTCCATCGTCAGGCCCAGCTCGCCGCAGGCCAGCATGCGGCCGCCGTTGATGTCGGCCTGCACCCAGGCCGGGTCGGCGCGCAGCCAGGCCTGCTGCTCGGCGCCGTCCGCATCGAGGTGGCGCGTGATCGCGGCGACGGCCCAGTGCGCCGGGACCATGTCGAAATGCCGCTGCAACTGCGACTTGTTACCGGCGTGCGCTTCGGAGCGATCGGCGCGCGCCAGCAGCTTGCCGAGGTCTTTCGGCAAGGGCTGGCCGCGGAAGCGCCCGCGCGCCGGCAGCAGCAGGGTCAGGTGCGGCGTCAAGCGCGACTCCTTCGCGGCTTCATGGCGGGAACGTCCGTGCGATCAGCCTTCGTAGCGCACGCCCACGATCTCGAACTCGCGTTGCCCGGCCGGGGCATTGATCGTGATCGTGTCGCCCTCGTGCTTGCCGATCAGGGCGCGCGCGATCGGCGAGGAGATCGAGATCAGGTTCTGCTTGATGTCGGCTTCGAGGTCGCCAACGATCTGGTAACCGCGGCGCTCGTCGGTCTCGACGTCGGCCAGTTCGACGTTCGCCCCGAACACGACCCGCGAGCCCGCGTTGAGTGTCGAGATATCGATGAGCTGTGCGTTGCCAAGGGTGCCCTCGAGTTCCTTGATGCGACCCTCGATGAAGCCTTGCTGCTCCCGCGCGGCGTGGTACTCGGCGTTCTCCTTGAGGTCGCCGTGCGCGCGCGCCTCGGCGATCGCCTCGATCACGCGCGGGCGCTCGACCGACTTCAGGCGATCGAGTTCGGCACGCAGGCGCTCGGCGCCCTTGATGGTCAATGGTGTCCTCATGTTCCCTGTCCCCTGCTTTGAGCGTTGCCGCCGTGGGCGTTGCCGCCAATGTCCGCAGCCAGTTGCGCGTGCAGTTCCTGCAGCGACCTCACGGCGCCATCGCCGCGATGGTCGAGCGAGTGCAGCAATGCGCGCGCACCGGCGATCGTGGTCGAGTAGGTGATGCCCTGCTGCAGCGCCTCGCGCCGGATCGAGAACGAGTCGGCGATCGCCTGCTTGCCCTCGGTGGTATTGACGATGTAGACGATCTCGCCGTTCTTGATCAGGTCGACGATGTGCGGCCGGCCCTCGAGCACCTTGTTGATGCGCACGCAGGGCAGCCCCTGCTCGGCGAGGAATTTCTGGGTGCCGCCGGTCGCGACCAGCGCATAGCCGCGGCGGACCAGGTCGTTGCACACCTCGAGCACGCGCGCCTTGTCGGGATCGCGCACCGAGACGAAGGCCTTGCCCACGCGCGGCGGCTTGATGTTCGCCGCTTCGTGGCCGCGCGCGAAAGCCTCGCCGAAGCTCGGGCCCACGCCCATCACCTCGCCGGTCGAGCGCATCTCGGGACCGAGGATCGGATCGACGTTCTGGAACTTGGCGAACGGGAAGATCGCTTCCTTGACCGAGAAGTAGGACGGGATGACTTCTTCGATGACGCCCTGCTCCTTCAGCCCGCGCCCGACCATGCAGCGCGCGGCGACCTTCGCCAGCGGCACGCCGGTCGCCTTCGACACGAAGGGCACGGTGCGCGAGGCGCGCGGGTTGACCTCGAGGATGAAGACGTGCGGCTCGTTCTCGCCGTCGAACTGGATCGCGAACTGGGTGTTCATCAGGCCGACGACCTTGAGCTCGCGCGCCATCTGCGCGACCTGCTCGCGCAGGCGGTCCTGCAGCTTCGCCGACAGCGAATACGGCGGCAGCGAGCACGACGAGTCGCCCGAATGCACGCCGGCTTCCTCGATGTGCTCCATGATGCCGCCCACGAGCACATTGCCTTCGGCATCCGCGATGGTGTCGACATCGACCTCGACCGCGTTGTCGAGGAAGCGGTCGAGCAGCACCGGGGAATCGTTCGAGACTTTCACCGCGTCGCGGATGTAACGCGTGAGGTCGGCATCGGAGTGCACGACTTCCATCGCGCGTCCGCCGAGCACGTAGCTCGGACGCACCACCAGCGGATAGCCGATCTCGCCCGCCAGCGCCAGCGCCTGCTCGGCGTTGCGCGCGGTGCGGTTGGCCGGCTGCACGAGGCCGAGCTTCTGGATCATCTGCTGGAAACGCTCGCGGTCCTCGGCAAGG
Source organism: Lysobacteraceae bacterium (assembly GCA_036496805.1). Classification (GTDB taxonomy): domain Bacteria; phylum Pseudomonadota; class Gammaproteobacteria; order Xanthomonadales; family Xanthomonadaceae; genus SZAS-103. The sequence goes on along the minus strand of DASXKN010000028.1, from coordinate 29,160 downwards.
TCGATGCTGTCGGGGCTCGTGCCGATGATCGGCACGCCCGCGGCCTCGAGCGCGCGCGCGAGCTTGAGCGGGGTCTGCCCACCGTACTGCACGATCACGCCGACGGGCTTCTCGACGGCGACGATCTCGAGCACGTCCTCCAGCGTCACCGACTCGAAGTAGAGGCGGTCGCTGGTGTCGTAGTCGGTCGAGACCGTCTCGGGATTGCAGTTGACCATGATGGTTTCGTAACCGTCCTCGCGCAGGGCGAGTGCTGCGTGCACGCAGCAGTAGTCGAACTCGATGCCCTGGCCGATCCGGTTCGGACCGCCGCCGAGCACCATGATCTTGCGGCGGTCGCTCGGGTTGGCCTCGCACTCGTCCTCGTAGGTCGAATACATGTAGGCGGTGCCGGTGGCGAATTCGGCCGCGCAGGAATCGACGCGCTTGTAGACCGGGCGCACGCCGAGCGCGTGGCGCAGCACGCGCACGGCGTTCTCGTCGGTGCCCGCGAGTTTCGCCAGGCGCGCATCGGAGAATCCGCGGCGCTTGAGGTCGCGCAAACGCGCCACGTCGAGCGCGGCCAGGCCGTCGCGGGCAAGCGCCGCCTCGAACTGCACCAGTTCCTCGATCTGGTCGAGGAACCAGGGATCGATGAAGGACAGCGCATGCACGTCTTCGACCGACAGGCCGGCGCGGAACGCGTCGGCGACGTGGAAGACGCGGTCGGGAGCGGGCTCGCGCAGCTCGCGGCGCAGCTCGGACAGGCCTTCCTCGGTCGCGTAGTCCAGGCCGCTGGGATCGAGACCGGCCTTGCCGGTCTCCAGCCCGCGCAGCGCCTTCTGCAGCGACTCCTGGAAGGTGCGGCCCATCGCCATCACCTCGCCGACCGATTTCATCTGCGTGGTCAGGCGCGAATCGGCGGACGGGAACTTCTCGAAGGCGAAGCGCGGGATCTTGGTGACGACGTAGTCGATCGTCGGCTCGAACGAAGCCGGCGTCGCGCCGCCGGTGATCTCGTTCTTCAATTCGTCGAGCGTGTAACCGACCGCGAGCTTGGCCGCGACCTTGGCGATCGGGAAACCGGTCGCCTTCGACGCCAGCGCGGACGAACGCGAGACGCGCGGGTTCATCTCGATCACCACCACGCGACCGGTCTGCGCATTGACGCCGAACTGCACGTTGGAACCACCGGTGTCCACGCCGATCTTGCGCAGCACCGCGATGCTGGCGTCGCGCAGGCGCTGGTATTCCTTGTCGGTGAGCGTCTGCGCCGGGGCGACCGTGATCGAGTCGCCGGTGTGCACGCCCATCGGGTCGAGGTTCTCGATCGAGCAGACGATGATGCAGTTGTCTGCGGTGTCGCGGACGACCTCCATCTCGAATTCCTTCCAGCCCAGCACCGACTCCTCGACGAGGACTTCATGCACCGGCGAGAGCTCCAGGCCGCGGCCGACGATTTCGAGGAGTTCCTCGCGGTTGTAGGCGATGCCGCCGCCGCTGCCGCCGAGGGTGAAGCTGGGCCGGATGATGGTCGGATAGCCGACGCGGGTCTGGATGTCGAGCGCCTGCTCGAGCGAGCGGGCGACCTCGGCCTTCGGGCATTCCAGTCCGATGTCCGCCATCGCGACGCGGAACAGCTCGCGGTCCTCTGCCATGCGGATCGCTTCGCGCGAGGCGCCGATCAGCTCGACCTTGTACTTTTCGAGCACGCCGTTGTCGGCCAGTTCCAGCGCGCAGTTCAGCGCGGTCTGCCCGCCCATCGTCGGCAGCAGCGCGTCGGGCCTTTCCTTGGCGATGATCTTCTCGACCATGCGCCAGTTGATCGGCTCGATGTAGACCGCGTCGGCCGTACCCGGGTCGGTCATGATCGTCGCCGGGTTCGAGTTGACCAGGACGACGCGGTAGCCCTCCTCGCGCAGCGCCTTGCAGGCTTGTGCGCCGGAGTAGTCGAACTCGCAGGCCTGGCCGATCACGATCGGGCCGGCGCCGATGATCAGGATGGTCTTGATGTCGCTGCGCTTGGGCATCGCTTGTTCCGTCGGAGGTCAGGTGGCGGCTTGGAGCACTTCGTTCTGGAGCATGTCCAGCAGGGGTTTCTCGCCGTGGACGAGCAGGATCGGCAGGGCCGGCGCAATGGCCTGCTGCGCTTCATGGCGCTTCCCGCTGCGCGCCAGCGCCAGTGCGTAATAGCCGGAGCTGATCGCGACGCCGATCCACACCACCGGGGTCTGCAGCGCGGATTCCATGAATCCTTCGGTGGCGACCCGCAATTCCGGTTCGGCCCGGTCCGGCTGACCCTCGCGCAGGCGAAGGATGCCGTTGATGAGCGCGATGAACTTGTGCGCGAGCGGCGGCAGCAGTTTCAGGTCGAGCGAGCCAAGGATGTCCTCGGCGCGACGGGCGTCGCCGAACTTCGCGTTCGCGAGCGCGACATCCACCATGCGCGAGGGGTCCTGCTTGCCCAGTTCGGCCGCCTGCTCGACGAGCCGCAGGTGCGTCGCGTAGTCGCCCGCGGCGAAATACACCCTGCCCACGTGCGCCTCGAACATCCCGGGCGCCTTGGCGTCCAGTTGCGGCTTCCAGTCGTCGAGGCTCGCGACCGCGGCATCCAGTCGTCCCTGGCGCGCGTCGATGCAGGCCAGGCGCGTGTCGAGGTCCAACGGCAGCAGCGCGCCGCCTGGAGCCGCACGCACGATCGGCGCGAGCCTGCGGACCTCGTCCCATTGACCGCGTGCATAGGCTTTCTGCAGCGCCAGGTAGCGGTCGAGGTGGCGACGCTTCCAGAAGAAGGCAACGAACGGGAACAGCAGCATGACCGCACCGATCGTGGCCGTGACCGGCAGGTGCCACCACGCTCCGATTCCCAGGGCGAGCGCACCTGCGGAGAGGATCGGTGCATTGATCCGCGCCGTGCCGCGCAGGCTGGTCGCCAGTCCCGGCTTGGCCATGAAGTCCGCGCGCAAGCGCGCGTATTGCTGCGTCGTCAGGCCGGGCAACGGCTGGTTGAAGGCGGCGATGTGCGGGGATTGCAGCAGGACGATCTCCCTGAGCTCCATGCGTTCCAGGATCTGCATCGCCTCGGCGGCCGACGCGGCCTCGACGAAATCGGCCACGTCGGCGCCGCGCGCGGTCCTGGCCCGATACAGGATCCGGCTCACGGGGTCCGGCTCCGGCGTGGGCGAACCAGGTCCATCACGCCGCGTCCGCGCGACTCATCCGCATCGAGGCGACGAAGCGGTCGAACAGGCCGCCGATATCGTGCGGCCCCGGCGATGCTTCCGGGTGGCCCTGGAACGAGAAAGCCGGCGCGTCGATCAATTCGATGCCCTGGTTGCTGCCGTCGAACAGCGAGCGATGGGTGACGCGCGCGTTTGCCGGCAGGGTCGGCTCATCGACCGCGAACCCGTGGTTCTGCGCGGTGATGAAGACCCTGCGTCGGCCCCGATCGTCCGGGGCGAGATCCTGCACCGGATGGTTGCCGCCGTGGTGGCCGAACTTCATCTTCAGCGTGCGCGCGCCGATCGCGAGCGCGAGCAACTGGTGGCCGAGGCAGATGCCGAAGGTCGGGATCCTGCGCGCGACGAATTCGCGGATCGCCGCGATCGCGTAATCGCAGGGCGCCGGATCGCCGGGGCCGTTGGAGAGGAACACCCCGTCGGGTTTCAGTGCGAATACCTGTTCGGCGCTGGTCTGCGCCGGCACGACGGTGATGCGGCAGCCGCGGTCGGCCATCAGGCGCAGGATGTTGCGCTTCACGCCGAAGTCGTAGGCGACGACGTGCAACTTCGTCATCGAAGCCTGCGGCTCGACGTGGGCGAACACGCCGCTGTCCATGTCCAGCGAGCCTTCCTTCCAGGCGTAGGCCTGGGTCGTGCTGACTTCCTTCGCGAGGTCCATGCCGTTGAGGCCGGGGAACTTGCGCGCGGCCTCGATCGCATGTTCGCGGTCGAGGCCGTCGCCGCCGACCAGGCAGCCGTTCTGCGCGCCACGATCGCGCAGCAGGCGCGTCAGCTTGCGGGTATCGATGCCGGCCAGCGCGACCACGCCGCGCGCGGCCAGCCATTCGGGCAGCGCCACCTGGCTGCGCCAGTTGCTCGGACGGCGCGGCACGTCGCGCACGATCAGGCCGGCGGACCAGACGCGGCGCGCCTCGTCGTCCTCGTGGGTACAGCCGGTGTTGCCGATGTGCGGATAGGTCAGCGTGACCAGTTGGCGGGCGTAGGACGGGTCGGTCAGGATTTCCTGGTAACCCGTCATCGCGGTGTTGAACACCACCTCGCCGACGCTGTGGCCATCTGCGCCCACGGCAATGCCCTCGAATACGGTGCCGTCTTCGAGCGCAAGGAATCCGGTTCGGGTCACGTCTTCGCCTCGGATGGGACGCCGCAGGCGGCGTCAGGTACAGGGCTTCACGTCCGGCGTCGTTGGCGATGCCGGAAAGAAGGGTGTGGGGCGAGAAGGAATGATAAAGGTCCGGGGTGGTACTGTCCAATCGAATCCCTCGATGCGGCGACTAAAATCCGGGCCATGAACGCCGTACCCAGCACCGATCCGGCCGGGGAATCCCTGCTGCTGGCGGCTCACCTCGACGATCCCGGCACCAGCGTCCGCCACGAGCCGTTTTCGTTCCTGGTCGCCGCGGACATGCTCAGGCCGGATGCGCGCGAGCGGCTGCAAAACGATTTCCCGCGTTACCCCGAAGCCGGGTTCTTCCCGCACAAGGCCGGGGACTGTGGTCCCAGCGTCAACCAGCTGGTCGGCGAGATCACCTCGCCGGCTTTCGCGGACTCGCTCGGCGAGAAACTTGGCGTGCCCTCGATGTCGAAACTGCCGGCATTGGTCACCCTGTGCTCGCGCCTGAACCGCCGCCACGGCACGATCCATACCGACAGCCGCTCGAAGGTGCTCACGGCCCTGGTCTACCTCAACAGCGACTGGCCGCATGGCAGCCCGGGCTGCCTGCGCTTCCTCGGGCGCATCGACGACATCGAATCGCTGGTCGCGCCTGAGCTGGCGCCGGTGTACGGCAACCTCGCCGCCTTCAAGCGCGCCGACAACTCCTTCCACGGCCACCTGCCGCACGAGGGCGAACGCATGGTCGTGCAGGTGGCCTGGCTGACCAGCGAGGACGAACTGCGGCGCAAGCAGAAACGTGGCCGGGTCACGCACTGGTTCAAGCGCCTGCTGGGATCGCTGGACAAGCGTTTCGGCGCGGGCCGCGACGTCAACAAGGCGCACGACGACTGACCGCGTCGACGGCACCCGGGCCATTGGCGAAATCCGCATGGCGCGGCTAAGGTGGCGCGTCCGACCACTTCCCGACCACAGGAATCCGCATGAAATCCCATCCGCTCCGCATCGCCGCCCTCGCCTCCATGCTGGCAACGGCCCCGTCACTGGCCCTGGCCGAACCGGGCGACATGATGCACATGTCGGCATCGATCAGGATGCAGATCGCCAACGTGCAGATGAACATCCCCGCGCAGACCTTCAGCAAGGACATCTGCGTGTCCAAGCAGCACGACGCGCGCGACATCGTGCGGCAGTCCCAGCGCAACAAGGACTGCACGGTCACCGACTACAGGATCAACGGCGCCAGCGGCAGCTTCCACTACGCCTGCAGCGGCCAGATGTCGCTCGCCGGCGACGGCAGCTTCGAGGCGAAGGCCGGCGGCGGCTCGCACGTGAACATCAGCGCGGCCGGGAACGTCCACGGCCAGTCGATGACGATGAACCTCAGCTTCGAGACTACGCCCGCCGGTGCGAGTTGCGAATACACGCCGCCTGCTGCCGCGTCGCATTGACCGGGCCGGCCACCCGTCGCTAGCAAGTCACGATTCGCCGAGCAGCAGTCCGCCGAGCGAGTACAGGCCAGGCCCACGGCGCCCGATGCGCGCGGTGGCCTCGAGGGCGCCGCGCACGAAGATGTCGCGGTCGCCGGCACGATGCACCAGCTCCAGGCGTTCGCCGATGCCGGTGAACTGCACGACGTGCTCGCCGACGACGTCGCCCGCACGCAGGCTCACGTAGTGGGGCGAAGCGCCGCGTGCGCCGGCGATCGTCTCGCCCAGGGCGAGCGCGGTACCCGAGGGCGCGTCGCGCTTCTGGGTGTGGTGGGTCTCGATCACATGGCAGTCCCAGCCGGGCAGCGCTTTCGCGGCGCGCGCGACGAGTTCGTTCAGCACCGCCACGCCCAGGCTGAAGTTCGCCGACCACAGGATCGGAATCGATCGTGAGGCAGCGGCGAAGGCATTGCGCTGAGCATTCGACAGACCAGTCGTGCCCGACACCAGCGCGCAGCCGCGTTGCAGGCAGACTTCCAGCGCGGCATCGAACGCGCCGGGCAGGCTGAAATCGACCAGCACGTCGAACGGCATCGCCGACGCCATGCGCTCCGATGGCAGCGCGCGCACGCCGCCGATGTTGCCGCCCGCGCGCGTGACCGCGCCGGCTACCGCGAAGCGCGCATCGGCTGCGGCCAGTCGCAGCAAGGCGCGGCCCATGCGTCCGGAAGCGCCGTGGATGAGCAAACGGATGGGAGCCCTGGTCGTCATCGCGATTCAGTACTGACCGAACAGGGAGCCAAGCAGGCCGCTGATGCCGCCGCCCTGCGACTGTGCGTGTTGTGCGGCCGCACCCAGGACCTGTTCGAGTCCCTGCGCATTCGTGCCGGTTTGCGCCGCGTGCTGGCCGATCGCCGAGAGGATCACCGGCCCGAGCACGGACAGCAGGTGTTGCACGTGTTCGTCGGGAAGCTCCGCGGCCGCCGACAGTCCCTGCAACGCGCTGCCCTGCGGGCTGCTGAAGATGCGTCCGAGCAGGCCCTGCACATTCGCATCGCCGGCGCCGGAACCGAGCAACTGCTGCGCGGCGACATGGATCGCATCGGCGCCGCCTGGAGAACCGGCATGCCGGCTGAAGGCGTCGAGCATCGCCGGCATCGCGTGGCCGATCGCGTCCTCCGCCTCGTCCGCCGGGACGCCCATGCGGGCGGCGAGTTGCTGGACCACCGAGGGGTCGATCGCGCCCATCACCTGTTCCAGCAACGCATTCATGTTCGACTCCGCGGAGGTCGCGAAGAGTGTACGACGATCACACGCCGGTCGCGCCGGATTTGCACAGGGACGAACGCACGATCAGCTCTTCATGCGCTCCCACACCGCCTTCACGCTGTCGAAGAAGGTGCTGCTGCGCGGCGAGTGGCGACGCGCCTCCTCGCCCTGGAAGGTAGCCTCGAACTCGTTGAGCAGCTCGCGCTGGCGCGCGGTGAGGTTGACCGGCGTCTCGACCACCGCGCGGCACAGCAGGTCGCCGGGTCCGCGACTGCGCACGGACTTCACGCCCTTGCCGCGCAGGCGGAACATCTTGCCGGTCTGGGTTTCGGCGGGAATCTTGATCTCGGCCTCGCCGTTGAGCGTGGGCACGCGCACGGTGTCGCCGAGCGCGGCCTGCGAGATGCGGATCGGCACTTCGCAATGCAGATCGTCGCCGTCGCGCCTGAAGATCGAGTGCTCGCGCACGTGGACTTCGACGTAGAGGTCTCCCGGCGGCGAGCCCGCGGGTCCGGCCTCGCCCTCGCCCTGCAGGCGGATGCGGTCGCCGGTGTCGACGCCGGCGGGAATCTTCACCGACAAGGTCTTGACGTCCTCGGCACGGCCTTCGCCATGGCAGGCCTTGCAGGGACTGGCGATGGTGCGGCCGCGGCCGCTGCAGCTCGGACATGCCTGCTGCAGCGAGAAGATGCCCTGCTGCAGTCGTACGCGGCCCTGGCCGCGGCAGGTCGAGCAGGTTTCAAGCTTGCCGTCGGAAGAACCCGTACCGGTGCAGATGCGGCAATCGATGAGCGTGGCGATGTCGATCTTGCGTTCGATGCCGAAGACGGCTTCCTCGAGATCCAGTTCCAGCCCGTAGCGCAGGTCATTGCCGCGCCGCTGCGCCTGGCGTCCGCGACCACCACCGAAGATGTCGCCGAAGATATCGCCGAAAATGTCGCCGACGTCGGCGAAGCCCGGACCCGCACCCGGTCCGCCGAAACCGTGCTCGAAGGCCGCGTGGCCGCGCTGGTCGTAGGCACTGCGCTTGGCCTGGTCGGACAGGACTTCGTAGGCTTCCTTGCATTCCTTGAAGCTGGCCTCCGAAGCGGCGTCGCCCGGATTGCGGTCCGGATGGTGCTTCATCGCCAGCCGGCGGTAGGCCTTCTTCAGCTCCTCGTCGTTCGCGTTCTTGGCAACGCCGAGGACTTCGTAATAGTCGCGCTTGCTCATTGGGTTCCTTGGGCGATCATCCACGATCGCAGACATCCAGAAGCGGTCATCCTGACCGCACTTTCAAATTTTCCCTTGCGACTGCCCGGACCACTGGATCGGGAAGCGGCCGTCGGGGCCGCCCGTTCACTCGGCAATCCGTTCCTCGATGCGCCGGTCGGGCACGAGCCAGACCAGCGCGACGAGTGCATACAGCGCACACGCGATCCACGGACTGATCAGCACCGAAGCGATGGCGATCGCGTAGACCAGGGGCGATAGCCTGCCCTTGAAATCGCTGCCGATCGCGCGTCCCAGCAACGGGTCCTGGTCCGGCACGCACAGGAGGCGCTGCTGCAGGGTCCAGTACGCCACCGCTGCCATCAGCAGCACGCCGCCGTACATCGCCGTCGGCAGCGCCGCGAAATGGTTCTCGCCCATCCAGCCAGTCACGAAAGGAATCAGCGACAGCCAGAAAAGCAGGTGCAGGTTCGCCCACAACACGCTGCCATCGACCTTTTCGGTCGCGCGCAGCATGTGATGGTGGTTGTTCCAGTAGATACCGACGTAGACAAAGCTCAACACGTAGCAGAGGAAGGTCGGCCAGATCTCCGCCAGCGCTTCCCAAGTCGGCGCATGCGGGGCGTGCATCTCCAGCACCATGATCGTGATGATCACCGCGATCACGCCGTCGCTGAACGCCTCGAGCCTGCCTTTTTCCATGAGCCCACCACTCCGACTCGCCTTCCCCCAAGCCCGCGTTGGGCGGCATCAATCAGATGCTGCTCGAACACGGGCTTTATCTCCCGGCGCACGGCGCCGGGAGACAACGCTTACTTGTCGTCCTTCACTTCGGTGAACTCGGCATCGACCACGTCGTCGGCGCCGCCCTTCGGCGCTTCGCCTGCGCCCGGGCCGGCCTGCGCGCCGGCGGACGAAGCCGCAGCGTGCAGCGCCTGCGCAGCCTGCTCGACCTGCTGCATGCGACCTTCGATCACGGCCTTGTCGTCGCCCTTCATCGCCGTCTCCAGTTCCGAGAGAGCGCCCTCGATCTTGCCGATCACGTCGCCACCGACCTTGCCGCCATGCTCCTTGATCGCCGCGCGCGTGGCGTGGACGACCTGGTCGGCGTGGTTGCGGGTGGACACCAGTTCCTGGAACTTCTTGTCCTCCTCGCGATGCGCCTCGGCGTCGGCCTTCATGCGCTCAATCTCTTCCGGCGTCAGGCCCGAGCCGGCCTTGATCTCGACCTTCTGCTCCTTGCCGGTCTTCTTGTCGCGCGCGCTCACGTGGGTGATGCCGTTGGCGTCGATGTCGAACGACACCTCGACCTGCGGCTGGCCGCGCTGCGCCGGCTCGATCCCGGTGAGGTCGAACTTCGCCAGCGACTTGTTGTAGCGGGCCTGGTCGCGCTCGCCCTGGAGCACGTGCACGGTGACCGCGGTCTGGTTGTCCTCGGCGGTCGAGAAGGTCTGCGAGGCCTTGGTCGGCACCGTGGTGTTCTTCTCGATGATCTTGGTGAACACGCCGCCCAGGGTCTCGATGCCCAGCGACAGCGGGGTCACGTCGAGCAGCAACACGTCCTTCACGGTTCCGCCGAGCACGCCGCCCTGGATCGCCGCACCGACCGCGACGGCCTCGTCGGGGTTGACGTCCTTGCGCGGCTCCTTGCCGAAGAACTCCTTGACCGCGTCCTGCACCTTCGGCATGCGCGTCTGGCCGCCAACGAGGATGACCTCGCCGATGTCCTTCGCGCTGATGCCGGCGTCCTTCAACGCGATCCGGCAGGGCTCGATGGTGCGCTTGATCAGGTCCTCGACGAGGGCCTCGAGCTTGGCGCGGGTGAGCTTGATGTTGAGGTGCTTCGGGCCGCTGGCGTCGGCCGTCACGTACGGCAGGTTGACCTCGGTCTGGTGCGAGGACGACAGCTCGATCTTGGCGCGCTCGGCCGCGTCCTTCAGGCGCTGCAGGGCCAGCGGATCCTTGCGCAGGTCGATGCCCTGCTCCTTCTGGAACTCCTCGACCAGGAAGTCGATGACGCGCTTGTCGAAGTCCTCGCCGCCGAGGAAGGTGTCGCCGTTGGTGGCCAGCACCTCGAACTGCTTCTCGCCATCGACATTCGCGATCTCGATCACCGACACGTCGAAGGTGCCGCCGCCGAGGTCGTACACGGCGATCTTGCGGTCGCGGTTGTCGCCCTTGTCCATGCCATAGGCGAGCGCCGCAGCCGTCGGCTCGTTGATGATGCGCTTGACGTCGAGGCCGGCGATGCGGCCGGCGTCCTTGGTCGCCTGGCGTTGCGAGTCGTTGAAGTACGCCGGCACGGTGATGACCGCCTCGGTGACGGTCTCGCCGAGGTAGGCTTCGGCGGTCTTCTTCATCTTCTCGAGCACGCGCGCGGAAATTTCCTGCGGCGCCATCTTCTTGCCGTCGCTGGTGCTGACCCAGGCGTCGCCGTTGTCGTGCGCGGCGATGCCGTAGGGCACCAGGTCGAGGTCTTTCTTGACCTCCGCGTCGGTGAACTTGCGGCCGATCAGGCGCTTCACCGCGTAGAAGGTGTTCTTCGGGTTGGTGACGGCCTGGCGCTTGGCAGACGCGCCGACGAGCACTTCGCCGTCCTTGCTGAAGGCGACGATCGAAGGCGTGGTGCGGTCGCCCTCGGAATTCTCGATGACCTTGGGCTTGCCGCCCTCCATGACCGCCACGCAGCTGTTGGTGGTGCCCAGGTCGATGCCGATGATCTTGCCCATGTGTGTTCTCCTCAAAATGTCAGGCGGCCGGTGCGACCGCGGATGGCTTTCTTGTTGGGGGTTGCGGCGCAGGTTTCAAGCAGGTTGCAGGCCAGCGCGCGCAGGAAATTTCAGGTTCAGTCGTGCTCGGACTTCGCGACGATCACCAGCGCCGGACGCAGCAGGCGCTCGTTGAGCAGGTAACCCTTCTGGTGGACCTGGGTAATCGTGTTCGGCGCCTGCCCGACGGCGGCCGGCGCCATCGCGATGGCCTGGTGCTGGTCCGGGTTGAAGGGCTGTCCCTGGGGATCGACCACGACCAGGCCGTTCTCCGCTGCCACCTTGGTCAACTGGCGCAGCGTCAGCTCCAGTCCCTCGCGGACCTGCGCCGATTCGCCGTGGGCAGCGGCAATGCCGGCCTCGAGGCTGTCGAAAACCGGCAGCAGGCTGCCCAGCAGGCGCTCGTTGGCGAACTTGCGGCTCTGCTCCACTTCGCGCGCCTGGCGCTTGCGGGTGTTCTCCAGCTCGGCGTGCTCGCGCAGGAATTCCTCGCGCAGCCGCGCCAGGTCGGCCAGGGCCGTGTCGCGCTCGGTGAGGAGCGCCTCGATCTCCGGCGGGAGGGCGGACGCGTCGGCGTCCGGATGCGATTCGGTGGTCTGCATGCTCGATACCTTTGGGGTCCGCGACGACGCGAACCGCCGCCACAGGGGATTCATGGGATTGGCTTGTCCGGGCTTGTGAAACGGGAGGGTCCGGCGTACCGGAACCCATGGCCGGTCTATGGGGACGACGCGCCGGGATTCAAGGCGGCTCCCAGCAGGTCGGCCGTGGCCTGCACCATCGGGATCACCCGCTCGTACGCCATCCGGGTCGGGCCGATCACGCCGAGCACGCCCAGCACCTTGCCGTCGGCCGAATACGGCGCGGTGACGACCGTGCAGGCGTCCAGCGAGGCCAGCCCGGTCTCCTCGCCGATGAAGATGCGCACACCCTGGGCATGGATGCAGCGCTCCAGCAATTGCAGGATTTCGCGCTTGCGCGAGAAAGCATCGAACAGCTCGCGCAGGCGCTCCACGTCGGACAGGTCCTGCACGCCCATCAACCGGGTCTGGCCGGCCAGCAGCACGTCCTCGTCGCCCGGGTCGAGGGCGTGTTCGGCCATTTCCATCGCCGCGCCCAGCACGCGCTCCATCGCGGAGCGGGTGTCGCGCAGCTCGCGCATCAGGGTGGCGTGGATCTCGCGCAGCGGGCGGCCGGCGAAGTGCGCGTTGAGGTAGTTGGCGGTCTGCTCCAGCTCGGACGGCGTGTAGGCGCGGCGCGTGGTGATGATGCGGTTCTGTACTTCGTTGTCGGTGAACACCAGGATCACCAGCACCCGCTGGGCGTCGAGCGGCACGAAGTCGATGTGCTTGAAGGCGAACTGCTCGCGCCGCGGCACCGTCACCACGCCGACGAAATGGCTCATCGCCGAAAGCAGTTGCGAGGCATTGGTGAGCAGCGCCTGGGTGCCCGCGCCGGGGTTCACGCTGGCGCGCAGCCGCGACATGTCGGCATCGCCCAGGGGCTGCACCTGCAGCAGCGAGTCGACGAAGACGCGATAGCCCTGCGCGGTCGGCACCCGTCCGGCCGAGGTGTGCGGCGCGGCGACCAGGCCGATGTCCTCGAGGTCGGCCATGATGTTGCGGATCGTCGCCGGGCTCACGTCCAGCCCGGAATGCTTGGCCAGGGTGCGTGAGCCGACCGGCTCGCCGTCGCGGATGTATTGCGCGATCAGGCTGCGCAACAGGCCGCGGGCACGCGGGTCGAGGCTGGTGATGGGGTTGGCCATGGCGGATAGATTAAGGCTGCAGATGCGGCAGACAAGGGGAAGTCCGGCACGGACCGGCATCCATCGTCGCCAACCCGCCCATTCCCCGCCGAAACACGCGATATCGATCGCGGCGAGGCATGCTAGTGTGCGTCGCCTCGACGGGTAACGCATGCTCCGCCACCTCCACCTGAAAAACTTCGCGGTCGTCAGCGAGGCCGGACTTGCGCTGGATGCGGGCATGACCGCGATTTCCGGCGAGACCGGCGCCGGCAAGTCGCTGCTGGTCGATGCCCTGCTGCTGCTCACCGGCGCTCGCTCGGAAGCCCAGATGGTGCGGCACGGCGCCGAGCGCGCCGAGATCGAGGCGGAATTCGGCCTCGCCGACGCGCCCGCTGCCGCCGACTGGCTGCGCGAGAACGAGCTGGACGACCCGGACGAACCCGACGCTTGCCGGCTCCGTCGCGTCATCCGCGCCGACGGCGGATCGCGCGCCTGGATCAACGGCCGTTCGGCAGGCCTGGCGCAACTGGGTGAACTCGGCGAGCGGCTGGTCGAGATCCATGGCCAGCACGAGCACCAGGCGCTGATGTCGCGGACCCAGCAGATGTCCCTGCTCGATGCGTTCGGCGGGCACGATGCAGCGCTGGACGAGGTGCGGCGATTGACCGGCGTGTGGAAGGACGTCTCGCGCCGGATCGCTGCCCACGGCGATCCGGCGGATGTCGCCGAGCGCCTGGACTGGCTCGATCGACAGTTAAAGCAATTCGTGAAATATCCTGTTGAACTTTCTGATATTGAAGAACTTCTTTTTGCTCATCGGCGACAGGCCCATGCGGCGCAACTGCTCGACGGGAGCGCCCGCGCGTTGGCGAGGCTGGGCGGCGACGAAGGCCCGGCGCTCGAGCGTTCGCTGTCCCAGTTGCAAGCCGACCTGCTGCGGCTTGCCGAGCACGATCCGATCTACGCCCAGGCCGCGGAGCTGACCGATGCCGCTGCCATCCAGCTCGCCGAGGCCGCGAACCTGATCGAACGGGCACGCGACAGCATCGACCTCGATCCGGATCGGCTGCAGGAGCTGGAAGACGAGCTGTCGCTTCTGCATGAGCTGTCGCGTCGCCACAAGGTGCCGCTGGAAGGACTCGCCGCCGTCCGCAACACCCTGGTCACCGAGCGTGAAACCCTGAGCGATGCCGGGGGCGCAGCCGAGCGCCTGCTGGCGGAGCGCGAGGCAGCGGCCTCGGCATGGCGCGCGGCTGCCGGCAAGCTGGCCGGCGCTCGCGCGCAAACCGCACGCCGGCTCGGCGACCAGGCGACGGCACTCATGGCCGAACTGGGCATGTCCGGCGGACGCCTGCTGGTCGAACTCACCCCGAGCGGCGCCGACGAGCCTTCGCCATCGGGCACCGAACAGGTCGAGTTCCTGGTTTCGGCCAATCCAGGCCAGCCTCCGCGACCGCTGCGCAAGGTCGCCTCGGGCGGCGAGCTGTCCCGCATCGCGCTCGCGATCGAGGTGGCGGCGCTCGGCATGGACGCGGTGCCTACGATGGTCTTCGACGAGGTCGACACCGGCATCGGCGGCGCGGTCGCCGAAGTCGTGGGCCGCAAGTTGCGCGCCGTGGGAACCCGGCGCCAGGTCCTGTGCGTGACCCATTTGCCGCAAGTCGCCGCGCAGGCGCATCACCAGGTCCGCGTGAGCAAGGACAGCGACGGCACCACAACGCGCAGCGCGGTGGTGCCGCTCGACGCCGCGGCGCGCATCGGGGAAATCGCCCGGATGCTCGGCGGAATCGACATCACCGCACAAACGAGAGCCCACGCCGAACAGATGCTCGGAAGCGCGATCGATCGGTCGTGACGGCGGCGAATGTGCGTCATCTCGGGACCCAACGCGGCATCTGATCTGAGCCCCACGCATCGCACCGATCGCGACCTTGCGGGGGACCTCGGTCCCGGTTTTTGCCGTGGCTCGCGAACAGCCGGCCGCTTCGGCCGCGACCATCGCAATGGGTTGAAAGCCACACGATTTCCGCGCGGCGCCGCGGCCGCGAATCGCCGCCGTCAGCAACAGCCTTGCGAGAAAGGCCATCCGGCTTGCAATGGTTCGTCGCCGCCAAGACAGTTCTCCTGTCACGTCAGTGTTACTGGTCAATAGTTGTACAGCTGTGCTAGCGCATGAAACCCCCTGTCGAACCGCAGCCAATGCATTGCTCGGTTGTTAGTTGTACTAACACTTGCACCGCGACACTTGAAACAAGCCGCGTGATTTAATCCGGCGCCGCGTGCCATGTGGTGCAAATCGAGACTGCAGATCCGGCGATCGAGGTCGCCCGGATCCGTGCATCGCCGAATCAACAACGAAGACCCGAGCAAAGGGGAAAGCAGGCGTGCCGACTGCTCTCCTGTTCACGGCTGTTCCGGCACAACCCATGTAATCAATCCAACTGGAGAAACAAATGAACGACGTCAATCAGGGTTCTGATCTCGTGGCACAGTGGCGCAATGGCGACAGCATGAGCAACCCGGCGGGTGCACTGTTCATCGGCGGCCAGTTCGCCGAAGCCGACATCATCAGCGAGATCAAGGGTTTCTCGCCGAACGTGTGCGGCACTGCCTGCACGGGTTCCGCCAAGCGTCAGTGCTGCTGAACCATGATGGCGTCTGAAACAGACGCCGGAAACTTCGATGTGTGTCTGGGTTGCCTGCTCTCGCCTGCATTGGGGGAGCTGGCAACCCAACTTGATCGGGTAGCCGGCATCCAGGGCCGCGAGCGCGAAGTCATCCTGGCCGCGACGCGTGAAACGCTGTATTCGGTGCTGCGCGCCAAGCTCAGTCGATTGCTGGTGCTCGAACTCAATGCGGCCCGCGTGACCGGCCGCCTGCAGGGCGAAGACTCGGGCCAGCGCTGGACGCAATTCCTCGAAATCGCCTCCGGGCGAGGCTTCTGGGACGAGATGGATGGCCACTACCCCTCGCTGCTGTCGCGCGTCGACCGCATCGTGGGCAACCGTTGCGCCGCGTCCCTGTCCGTTGCGCAGCGCTGGGCGGCGAACCGTTCCGAACTTGCGTGCCTGCTCGAAGGTGACGCCGGAGAACTGCTCGAACTGAGTTTTGGCGCAGGCGACAGCCATTGCGCGGGCCTGACCGTTGCGGTCATTCGCTGCGAGAGCGGCCGGATCGTCTACAAGCCGCGCTCGATGCGCATCGACAATGCCCTGTATGCGTTCCTCGCCAAGCTCGGCAAGGACCACGGCAGCGTCCTGCCGATCGGAGTGCCCAGGGTCCTGGACTATGGGGACTATGGCTGGGCCGAGTTCATCCCCCACCGGCATGCTTCAGGGCCGGAAGAGTTGCGCAGTTTCTATCGCGGTATCGGTCACTGGCTCGCCATCATGCGCCTGCTCGGCGGCAGCGACCTGCACGCGGAAAACCTGATTGCCCACGGTGGAAGTCCGGTCGTGGTGGACTGCGAAACATTGTTCACACCTCGCTTCGTCTCCCCTCCCTCGGGCTTCGGAAAGGCCGTGGACCGCGCGTCCGAACTCATTTCCGGAACCGTGCTCAATATCGGCCTGCTGCCCATGCGCGGACTCGGCCTGGGCTGGCGTGGCGTGGACATATCGGCCGTGGGCATGCTCCCCGGGCAACAGCCGATGCACGCGCAACCGGGAATCGTGCGCGCTGGTTCCGACGAAGCGCACATCGGTTCGGTCATGGTCGAGGCGCATGTTTCGCAGAATCATCCAAGCCCGCAGCCTGCACTCGCCGACCATTGGCCCGAGGTGCTGAGCGGTTTCGATGAACTCACCGATCTGCTGCGCCGTCTGGACGCCAGCGGCGCGCTCGCCGCGCGCCTCGAGCCTTTCCTGGATTGCAGGGTCCGCATCGTCGTGCGGGCGACCGAGGTCTATGCCGAACTGGGCCGCATGCTGTGGCACCCGATCTCGCTGCACAAGCTCGAGCCGGCACGCGAACGGGCGTTCGGCCTGCTCGCGAAAATGGCCGCGAACGTATCGTCGGCTCCGAGCGACCCGGTCGTGATCCATGCCGAAATCGACGATCTGCTGATCGACGACATTCCCTTCTTTTCCACGCTGGCGGGTATTGGCCGGCTGGATGGGCCGGGTGGAACGCACTGGCTTCCGCCGCGCGACCTCGTGGCGACGGCGCTGCAGGACTGGCGTGCCGCCGACATCGACCTCGAACGCAAGTTCATCCACGTCTCGGTCGTGAGCGCCTATGTCAACGACGGATGGCTGCCGGAAGAAAAATCGATGTGGGCCGAATGCGTTCGCGCGGGCGATCTGGATACGCGTCGCCGTCGCCAGGCCGCGCAGATCGTTCGCAACCTCGTCGCCCACGCCATCCGCGGCGACGACGGCAGTGTCGCGTGGATCGCCCCGATCTTCGTGCCGCCGAGCTGGTCGATCCAGCCGGTCCCGGTGGACATGTACAACGGCATGTCGGGGATCGCGCTGCTGGCCGGGGCGTACTTGCGCGAGACCGCAGCCGGCCGCGCCGATCCGGTCGAAGGGCTCGAAGAAGTTTTCGAGGCGACGTTGCGGACCCTGGAACGCGAGCGCGTCAAGAACGCAGCCGTGCGCAATGACGGCGTGAAGTTGCGACCCTCGGTACCGGGAGGCTACATTGGCCTGGGATCGCAGATCTGGACTCAACTGGTCCTGGCGCACTGGGGCTACGATGCCGATGCGGCCCTGGACCGGGCTCGTGCGCTGGCGAAGAGTCTTCCTGAATCCGTCGCGGCCGATGACATGTACGACCTGCTTGCCGGCATGGCTGGCGCCATCGTTCCGCTGCTCCTGCTTGCACGCAAGACCGGGGAAGAAGGTTATCTGGAACTGGCATCCGATATTGGAGATCGCCTTTGCGACCTGGCCAGGCGCCAGGACGATCGGGCTTACTGGAGCGACATGCGCTGGCCCGATGGCGTGGGTGGCTACGCGCACGGCGTCACCGGCATCGGCTGGGCGCTGGCACGACTGGCACGCGAGACACGCAATCCGCGACACCAGGAGACTGCAGAAGCAGCGTTCGCATTCGAGGACTCGCTGTTCGACGAGGAAGAGCAGAACTGGCTGGACCTGCGCCTGATGCAATCGGCAAAGACAGCCGCCGCCTGGTGCCATGGTGCGGTCGGCATCGGACTGGCGCATGCGGACCTCGATCCGCGATTCGAGCATCCGCGGACACGGCAGACACTGCGCCGCGCCGCCGCTGCGACCTGGCGCATGGGAATGGGCTGGAACCATTGCGCCTGCCACGGCGACCTGGGCGGCCTGGAATTGATGGAGCGCGCGCTCGAGGCGGGCGAAGCCCCCGAAGGACTGACGCACGCCCATGTGCTCGAGAGCATCCTGACGAGCCTCGAGGATCACGGAGCTTCGTGCGGGATGGTGCGCGACGCATTTGTGCCCGGGCTCTTGCCGGGCGTAGGCGGTGTCGCCTACCAGCTGCTGCGGGCGCATCCCGCCAGCGGCCTGCCCTCGATACTGGCGCCGGGCGGGGACGAACTCTGAGCACGCAAGCTGCGCCCGCCGAACTCCAGATGCCCTACTGGCGTCTGGAGGGTGCAAGCCGCATCCAGGCCGAACAGCTTGCGCCCATGCGGCGCCTGGCCATGGCGGTGCGGCCGGTGCTGGACATCCTTCGACGCGCCGCACCCACGGCGGCGATCGTGGTCGTCACGACGCAATTGTTGTCCGGTGTTGCGACGGCATGGGCGTTGCTGTTGACCACCCAGGTCCTGGGCCAGCTCCTTGGAAACGGTGCCGGTCCAGAACGCCTGCGCGCGGCCCTCCCCGGCTTGCTCGTGCTCGGCGTCGTGCTCATGGTCCGGATGGCGCTGGACGCCGGAATGATGTCGGCCAGGGCGCAACTGGTTCCGAAGGTCCACCGGCTGGCGCAGGAGGACCTGTTCCGGGTCAGCCTGCAGGTGGAGCTGGCTTCGTTCGACGACGCCGCGTTTTACGATCAGTTGCATCGCGCCCGGGATCGCGGGGTGATGCACCTGGAGGGCGCAACCGGCAGCCTGGTCGAGGCGATCAGCGCTGTCTTCGCCTTCGCCGGGGCCGCCGCTGCCCTGCTGTGGCTGAATCCGTTGCTGCTGGCGATCCTGCTGCTGGCGCTGCTGCCGGAAGGCTGGGCGGCCATCAACGCGGCGCGCATGCAGTATGCCGGCATGGCGACTTCGATCGCACTGGTGCGCCAGACGGAAATGATCACCGGCCTGGCCACCGACCGCGATTCCGCGCCCGAGCTTCGCGCCAACCAGGTGGAAGACTACATGCTGGCCGAATTCGCCCGCTGTTCCACCGATCTGCAACGACATCAGGTCGCGCTCGGACTCGCCGAGGCGCGGACGACGACGTTGGGGCGTGTCCTGTCCGGATTGGGCCTGGTCGGCACCTTCGTTGCCCTCGGCCTGCTGGTGCATGCGCAATGGCTGGGCCTGGCCGTTGCGGGAACGGCCGTCATCGCGATCCAGAGCGCCAGCGCTTCGGTGGTCAGGCTGCTGCAGGTGACTCACGAGCTGTTCGAGAAGGGCCTCTACATCAGCGACTACGTCGAGTTCCTCGAACGCTCGAAGCAGCGCTGCAACCAGCACAGGACCATCCCCGCACCGGCGAATCCCGGGCGCATCGAACTCGACCAGGTCAGCTTCCGCTATGCGGGGGGCGACGGTCATCGCGCCGCCCTGCGCGGAATTTCGCTGGCGATCGAGGCGGGCCAGACGATTGCCCTGGTCGGCGAGAACGGTTCCGGCAAGACCACGCTGGCCAAACTCATCGCCGGCTTGTACCAGCCGAGCTCGGGCAGGATTTCGTGGGATGGCGTCGATCTGCAGGACATGGAGCCCGAAAGCCGGGCCGATCGCGTGGTGATGGTGCAGCAGAATCCGATCCGCTGGCCACGAAGCGCCAGGGACAATGTCCGCCTCGGCCGTCACGCCCGTGTCGATCCGGATGCGGCGGCCCTGCTGGAGGCCGCCAGGCAGTCGCGCGCCCGGGAAGTGATCGATGGATTGCCGGACGGCTGGGACACCCTTCTTTCCCCCGAGTTCCGCGGTGGGCGCGATTTGTCCGCCGGCCAGTGGCAGCGCCTCGCCGTTGCGCGCGGTCTTTATCGCGACGCGCCGCTGGTGATCTGGGACGAGCCGACCGCACCGCTGGACGCAAAGGCCGAGCACGCCGTTTACGAATCCCTGCGGACGCTTTCGCGCAACAAGACCGTCATCCTGATCACCCATCGCCTGGCCAGCATCCGCAACGCGGACCGGATCTTCTACCTGGAGCGCGGCGTGCTGCTCGAACAGGGGCGACATGAAGAACTGCTGCAGATGGACGGGCGCTACGCCGAGCTCTATCGCCTCCAGACCCAGTTGCATGGACTCGATGGAAAGGATGCCTGAGGCTCGCCCGGAACAAGGCCCAGGCGGGTCGGACGGGTTCAGGGGCTTCCGGGTCGTGCATCACCATCGGCCGGGCAATCTGCTGCGGCGGAGAAGCCATGCCCGCCGCTCAGGTCATCCAGTTGCCGAAGCGCCTCAGGATTTTTTCTTCTTCGCCCGCACGTACAGCACCAGGCTGTGCGCGTGGATGACGTAGCCCTGTTTCTCGGCGACCTGCTGTTGCAGCCGCTCGATCTCGGGGCTGGAGAACTCGATGACCTTGCCGGTGTCGAGATCGACCATGTGGTCGTGGTGCTCGCCGCGGTCGAGCTCGTAGACCGCGTGGCCGCCCTCGAAGTTGTGCTTGAGCACGAGACCGGCGGCTTCGAACTGGGTCAGGACGCGGTAGACCGTCGCCAGGCCGATGTCCTCGCTGTCGTTGAGCAGTTGCTTGTAGATGTCCTCGGCGGTGAGGTGGCGCGGGCTGGCGTGCTCGAGGATCTCCAGGATCCGCATCCGCGGATGGGTGACCTTGAGTCCGGCCTTGCGCAGGTCCTGCGATTCCATTCGATCTCCGCCTCGCATGCGCCCGCTGAAGCGACGCTCAGGTGCGCTAGTGTATCATCCGCGCCCTGTGCCCTCCCCCTTCGGAAACGACCGGACATGCGGAAAAACTGGCTTCTCGCGTCGCTCGCGCCTTTCATCCTCGCCGCCTGCGGCACCCTCGTCTACCACACGCCGGTGTACCAGGGGAACCTGCTGGAATCGAAGAACGTCGAGCAGGTCAAGCCGGGCATGAGCAAGCAGGATGTGGTCTCCCTGCTCGGCACGCCGTCGGTCGCCGACCCCTTCCACATGCAGCGCTGGGACTATGTCGCCACCGAGCAGGATCGCCGCGGCCAGCGCAATCCCGACGTCAAGACCTTGACCCTGATGTTCGAGGGCAACAACCTCGTCAGCATGACCGGCAACTACTTCCCCGAGCAGGACGAAGAGCTGTCGAAGAGGATGGGGCGCTTCGGCAACCTGCCGAAGGACAAGAAGAAGAGAGGCGGCGATTCCGGCGATGCCAGCAGCAGCGGCGGCAACTGACGGCGGACGATCGCCGGAGCGCCGAGCCAACCGGATCGGGCACATGAAGATGCAACGCGCCGCGCCAACGCTTGCTTACGTGGCCAGCATCCTTCTCCTGGCCACGGCCGCATTCCACCTGAGCGCGACCGGAGCGGCCTCGGCGCAGATCGCCGGGCACCTGAAACCGCTGTTCACCACCTTGTGGATCTTCTTCGGCGCCGCCATGGCGGTAGCGGCCTTGCTGGTGGCGGCGATGGCGCCTGTCGCGATGCAGCGACGCGGCCTGGTCCTCGCCATCGCGTCCCTGCTGCCACTCGTGGCTGCGGCGCTGATGCAGGGCTATCTCGGATTCCTGGCCCCGGTCGTTCTCCTGATCCTCGACGGCGCGCTCGTCATCGCCAGCGCGGCGATGGGCAAGTCCGGCGTCGGGGCCTGAAAGCTCCGCACCGCGTCGCTTCCCTCCACAAAGCACTCAGGATCGATCGCGCGCGCGCTGGCGACGCGCCTGCTTGGGATCGGCTTTCAGCGGGCGCAGCAGTTCGAGGCGGTCGCCTTCGCGCAACAGCGTGGCCAGCGTGATCGCCTTGCCGTAGATCGCGCAGGTGACGCACGCCTGATCGAAACCGGGAATCCGGTTCGCGAACGCCGAGCGTGCGAGCGCATCCGCAGCGGTCGCGCCCGCGGGCAGATCGAGCAATACCGACCACGCGCGTTCGGGCAACGCGTAGACCACTTCGACGCGGATTGTCGCAACGGACGTCGCCTCATCCGCCATCGGCCGCTTCCTTGCGCGCGACGCGGCAGAAGTCGTCCACCAGGCGATCGGCGAACCCGGTGAAGCCCAGCGCCAGCGCGGAGCCGAGCAGCTTGCCCGCCAGTTCGAAATGCAGCCGCAGGCCGACGCGGCAACCAGCCTCGCCCACGGCGTCGAACGTCCAGGCGCCGCCGAACTTCTGGAACGGGCCATCGGCCAGCTCCAGCTCGATCCGCGCGACCGGCGTGAGCGTGTTGCGGGTGGTGAAGCTCACCGCCATGCCCGCCACGCGCACGTCCAGGCGCGCGAGCATGCGCTGTGCGGAATGCTCGATCACCGCGCTGTCCGAGCACCAGTCGAAACGGCGCGGGTATGCGGCGACGTCGTTGACGAGCGCATAGAGCCTGGCTGGCGGTAGCGCCACGAGGGCGCTGCGATGGATCGTGGTCATGCCGTTTCGCGCATCGAGGAAATGCATCCTCCCGTGATGGGTTCCGCTGCCTTCGCGGGACAGGGGTCGGGACGAATGGACACTCCCGCAAAGCGCTTCGCTCCAGTCGCGTGCGAAACTATGTCCATGACGAACCCATGCCCATGACGAACCAGAACCAGCCCCGCAAGGATACCGGAAGCGCGAAGAAGGACTCCGGCCTCAAGACCATCGCGCTCAACAAGCGCGCGCGCCACGACTATTCGCTGGAGGATCGCTACGAAGCCGGCCTCGTGTTGCAGGGCTGGGAGGTCAAGGCGATACGCGCCGGCCGCATCCAGTTCGCCGACAGCTACGCGATGATCATCCGCGGCGAACTGTTCCTGATCGGGGCGCAGATCACCCCGCTGATCACCGCTTCCACCCACGTGGTGGCCGACGACCGCCGCACCCGCAAGCTGCTGCTGCACCAGCGCGAAATCGTGAAATTGATCGGCGCGGTCGAGCGCGACGGTTACACCCTCATCCCGACTGCGATGTACTGGAAGAACGGCCGGGCGAAGCTCGAGGTCGCGCTCGCGAAAGGCAAGCAGTCCCACGACAAGCGCGCCGCCATCAAGGAACGCGACTGGGCGCGCGACAAGCAGCGGGTCATGCGCAGGCACAACAAGGACGCTTGAATCGCCCGTCCCGTGAGCGGCGGGAATGCTCCCCCGGAACAACCCACCCCAGCATGCAGGAGAGGCAGATGACCCAGTTCCTGAAGATCGTCGATCTCGATGGCGAC
Source organism: Lysobacteraceae bacterium (assembly GCA_036496805.1). Classification (GTDB taxonomy): domain Bacteria; phylum Pseudomonadota; class Gammaproteobacteria; order Xanthomonadales; family Xanthomonadaceae; genus SZAS-103. The sequence continues at coordinate 5,946 of DASXKN010000028.1, read as the reverse complement.
ATGCAATACATCAACCCGCGATGGATCGTCGCCATCCGCCCCGGCAACCGCAAGAGCTTTCGCGACTCCGGCGCGGAGATCAAGGTGCACGACGGCAAGGAGACGAAAGCGTTGTTCACGCCTGCCGGCGAGGCGACCGACGCCATCGTGGCCTTCCTCGGCCTTGGAAACGGTTGAAGCAAGGGTCCGCGCCTGGTTAAAAAAGATGAGAAGTGAGGTGCCGCACCAGCTTCCGGTTCAGGCGGCACGCTGCAGGTCGCATGCAGGTATTCCTGCGACGACTACTGCGATGGGGTCCGCGCCATCACGGCCATTGGACGGTTGAAGGGCGGCCTTGCCGGCGACCGGCCCGCGTGCGAAGGTGCGGTGCCTGGCGGAACACGACCGGGACTGCGGGGGAACAGATGCTGTGCGCATTGCAAGGCCGGACTGCGGCGCAGCGCGCCGCATCGACGATCGCGGCGGTCCTCGGGATCGCGGCACTGGCCGGTCCGGCGAGTGCCGACAACGGCTGGACGCAGATGCAAGCGGCGCCCGTCGGCGGAGGGGAGAGCGCGATCTTCGACGACGTCGCGTTCCCGGCCCCAGGACACATCATCGCCGTCGGTCATACCTGGGGTACGGTCGGCGGTGCGCTCGAGTTCCGCACCCTGATCGAACGCTGGGACGGCGCGAAGTGGACGCGCATGTCGAGCATCGATCACGAATCAGCTCCCGCAACGAATTTCCTGCTCGGCGTCGCTGGAACAAGCGGCCACGACATCTGGACCGTCGGTTGGTGGAGCCCGGGTGCGGCGCCGACCCAACCCTTGATCGAACACTTCGACGGAACCCGATGGTCGGAGTCGCGACTGCCCACGCAGACGACATCCACGTATCTCGAGGCGGTGTCTGCGCGCGCCGCGGACGACGCGTGGGCGGTCGGCGAGCAGAACCCGCCGGGCAGCTTCTACAGCATGCCGTACACGCTGCATTGGGACGGCCATGGCTGGTCGCCTGTCGCATTCCCCTCGGCGGGACTGCCTTCGTGCAACACCCACGTCACGTTGACGGGCGTCTCGGTGGTACCTGGCACGCCGGCGGTTTACGCGAGCGGCTATTGCGAGAGCAGCGGCGGCAAGGGATTCCTCGCGCGATACCGCAACGGCGCATGGTCGGTGCTCGCCGCCGCGCCCGTTCCGGCGACGAGCGAGCTCCACGGCGTGCGAGCCCGCGCGTGGAACGACGTGTGGGCCGTGGGCAACGAAACAACTGCGGCCGGACGTATAAGCCTCGTTCTCCATTACGATGGCGCGCACTGGACGAAGGTGACCGTTCCGACGCTTCCCGACGACGGCCTTGACGCCGTGTTCGCGCGCAGCGCGACGGATGTCTGGGCCGTCGGTGTCGGCGACTCCGTGCAACCGCCGTTCGCCGCGCCGATCGCATTGCACTACGACGGCACGCAGTGGACCGCGTTGAACCCTGGCGGTTACGGCAACTTCGGCGGCGTGGTCGTGAACGACGCCGGTCACGCGTTCGCCCTGGGCGGCACGCTCGGCAATCCCTTCGCGATGCGTCATTGATCGCAGGCGCGTGCCGCATCGTAGATTCGAGGTCACCACCAGGCCATTGCAGCTTTTCGTCGGATGCAAATGGACGATGCCGCACAAGACAAACTCCGCCGTAGCGGGGTTTCAGGTCAATCATTGGATCTTGTTGGACAGTCTTGGACTACGTTTTGGCGGATGGCGGGAAGCGAACCGGGTCCCGGGTTCACGAAAGAAGGAAACGGCCACTGCGTGGCCTGCTTGTTTTCCTGTGTGGCGGGAAGATTCGCGCCATCCATGGCGCTCACCCCTTCGAGGCCATCGGCTGCGCCGATGTTCGCTCCGGCATCCTGCCTCTCGCAGTCGAACCCGATCAGGGAGGCTCGCTTCCAGCCCACTTCGAGCGATCCAATGGAAAGGGCCGCACAAGGCGGCCCTTTCCATTGGATGGTGGAGGTGGCGTCTATCCAATAGATCGCCTAATAGCTTGTCTTAGCTAATTTTCTTTCCATTTATGCCAGCAATTTACCGTCAAAACTACCGCCACCTGGAGTGACGAAGGCGAGCTTGCGCTGGCCCTTCGTTTCGACAGCCGTCGAGGGGCCGCAAACCGATCCACCCTTGGAAGCGAAAACGACCATGGCTAGCTACAGATCCATCACAAGCAACCGCGCAGAAGAAAAATCTCTATAGGTCGGACAAGGATCCTCGCAACTTTTCCAGCGCCACCTTATGCAACTGGGAGATACGTCCTTTCGTCACACCCAATCGTGCTGCAATCTCCTGGAAAGGTACAAACTGGAAATAGTGCAGTTGCAGGATCATCCTGAGGCGGTCCGGCAGGATGGAAACCGCTGAGGCAATCCGTGTTTCCAATTCAGCGGCGCGTGCGTACTCAAGCCCCCCTTCCCTGGCGACCATATGGCTTGCCGCTTCATCTAGCAGGTAGCCCGTCCCAAGTCCTAGGATGGAGTCGACCACGTCATTGAATACGTTGCCTTCGGATGGCGCATCAAGCAAATCCTTCAGGCGCGCCGCGAAACGCGACTCTTCGGAAGGCGCCGGCCGCTCCCCAAGGATGGCGCGCAGCCCGTTGAACACCGCACCCCGTACGCGCGATTTCGCATAGGCGCTGAACGGGATGCCGCGCGCAGGATCGAACCGCGCCATTGCCTCCAGCAGACCGATCGTGGCGTTCTGGACGAAATCTTCGCGGTCCACGTTGTAGACACGCAAACGACGATGCACGCTCCTGGCGATCGACGAGGCCCATGGTACGTAGTGGAGGAAAAGCCGGTCGCGCGCTTGCTGATCGTCGTGGACGCGGTAGCGGTCCCAGAGTTCCGGCTCGGCGATCTCCGGCATCGACACGATCGTCAGGACCAGTAGCTGCTCAACAGCGCCTTGGACACCAGCACCCATCCGTCGATGAGTACGAACAGCAGGATCTTCAAGGGCAGGCTGATCGTTGCCGGTGGCACCATGATCATTCCAAGCGCCATGAGTACGGCGCCCACGACCAAGTCGATCAGCAGAAACGGCAGGAAGATCACGAACCCTATCTGAAAGGCCGTCTTGAGTTCGCTGAGCAGAAACGCCGGCATCAGATTGCTGAAGCGGATGTCGTCGATCGTCTTCGGGGGCGGCGTATGCGCCATTTCGAGAACGGCCCGCAAGTCCGACTCGCGCGTCTGACTCACCATGAACTTGCGGATAGGGGCCGTGCCCAAGTCAAGAGCTTGCTGCGCCGATATCTTGTTCGCCAGATAGGGCTGCATCGCTACTTCGTTGATGCGGTCGGTCACCGGCGCCATCGTAAACACGGTCAGGCAGATGGCCAGCGTCATGATGACCGCGTTGGGAGGCGTCTGTGGCAACCCAAGCGCATGTCTGAGCAACGAGAGCACGATGACGATGCGCGTGAACGAGGTCATCCCGACGAGCAGCACCGGGATCAGCGACAGCATTGACAACAGGACGAGGTTCTTCAGCGCTGGGGAATAGTCGTCCTTGAGCGCATTACCGACCAGGTCGACTGAACTCGAAGCAGGCGCCGCCGCCATCGCAGTTGCTGGCGGCGTGGCCGCATGAGCAGCACCGAATGCACACAGCAGGAGGGCGCCCGCACACAGCAGGAGGAAAAATCCCATCCTTTTCCAAGGTTGGTTACGCATGCGGTGCACCGTCTTCGGTGACGCGCTCCGGGTGCAGGTGCACCTGAGCCGTGGACTCGACGATGAGGTATCGTTCCGGTCCCTCGCTCACCCGATACAGCAGGGTCTTCGGACTCAAGCGCAGTACCTGCTCGACCCGCAGCTTCGTTCCGGATGGACCGGTAACCGCGGGTTCGGCGATCCAACGATTCAACCAGCCCTTCTTCCGCGCGAACAGCAGCACGATCAGGAAAACGGCCAGCACGACCGTCAGCACGAGAAAGACCGAACCGGCATCGGATGTGATGCCGTGGCTCTCGGGACGAAACGGAATTGCCTGTGCAGCGGCATGCGCCGCGGTCGGCATCGAAGAATTGGTCACGCCAGTTCCAGGATCCGAATCCCGAAATGGTCGTCGATTGCCAACAGTTCCGCGCGAGCGACCGCCTTGCCGTTCAGCATCAAGGTGACGGGTGCATCGAGCGATTCGTTCATGCTGATCACGTCGCCGGACTTGAGGCCGAACAGGTGTTCGATCGACAGGCTCACTGTTCCGACCTGTGCGGCCAGAGACACCTGGACGTGACCGATCAGCCCGATGTCCTGGGCATGCGTGTCACCCGACTTGGCCAAGGTTGGAACGCTCGCGAGCATTGCGACGTCGCCGGCTGTGCTGCTTTTCATCCCTGCTTTTCCTTCGTGTTGGATAAGTGTTGGCAACGGAATGCGCGCTGCCCCTCGGCAACGGCGATCCGGCCGGTTGCTACGTCGCCATCGCTAGTTTGAAGCCGGACCATCGCGTCGAGCGCCACGTCGGTCCTGATGACATCGCCTGGCTTGAGGTCGACGGTTTGTTCGAGCCTTGCACCGCCCAGGTCCAGAACCGCATGCAGGAAGACCTGCTCGGGAAGCACTGCATCGGTGCGCCGAACCAAACGTTCACCCAGCACCTGCTGCCGTGGCGTGAGCGCATCGCACAGCCGTGCATCGAGGAACAGGCCCAAGCGAAGATCAGCGAGAATCCACGCGAACGACATGGTTCCATTCCGGGCATCGAGCGGAAAACTCGGTGCGATCACACTGGAAGGCGGCAGATCCTTCGCACCGCCACCGCCGACGAGCATCAGCAGGAAGTCCTTGAGGCCACGTTCGCCTATGCCCGACGCCAGTCCCTTGGCATCGGGAGCCGCGACCCGGGCCAGAAGGCAGCCCAGCGTTTCCAGCGTGTTATACGGCATCGAAATGGCCATCGTGCCAGTCGACCCACGAGCCTCGATCCAATGGAGGGGGCTCTCCTCTCCCTGCTGCGCTGACATCTCCGATCCGATCGGAGCCGGACCCGCGGCCCATGCGCGCAACCAGTCATCCGCCCGCTGCTTCAGCAGTGAACGGACCTGTTCGAGGCGGGTCTTGCCCTGCCAGCGGAGTGGAACGACCGACATCAACTGCCTCGCGTGCTGTTGTAGAGCTGCTCCAGCATGTCGTTGCTGACGGTCATCACGCGTGAGCTGGCCTGGTAGCCACGCTCGATGATGATCATGTCAGCGAATTCCTGCGTCAGGTCCACGTTCGACATTTCCAGGCTACCAGCCGAAATGCTACCGAACCCCGCCGCATTGGGGCGACCGAGCGTCCGTTGCGAAATGGCAGCACCCGAGAGCAGCCGGCCAGCATCCATGTGCAATGCGTTCTCATCCTGGAAGGTCGCCAGCGCAACCTGCGGACCCTGGCGCGTCTCGGAACCAGCGTAGCTCAGCTGAAGCACGCCGTTCTCATCGAATGACATGCTGGTCCGGCCGAGCACGCCGTGCCCGTCCACGGTCTGCGCGGCCAGCGGCGTGCTCGAGGTGGCCAGCGAGACGGTGCCGTTGAGACTACCCGGCGTGCCGAAGTTCAAGGTCACCGGTTGCACCGTTCCGCCGTAGGTCAGGGAGAGATTGATTTGACTCGAGCCGGACTCCAAGGTGCCGTTGATGTCGAACTGGATCTGACCGGTCCCCACAGTGGCGCCCGTCTCGTCCGTCACGGTCACGGTGTAGTTGCCTGGTATTGGCGGCGTGCCGGTCGCATTGTTGGTGAATGTGGCCGTGAGGGAGTGCGCCGTCCCCTGTGCGTCATAGATCGAGAAATCGACGGGGGTAGTGGTCGAACTGGGCGAGAGATTGCCCGCGAAATTCACGCTGGTGGTGGCCTGCGCGGGGAGCGTCTTGGATGAACTGCTGTCAATCGACGAAAGATTTCCGTTGGCGTCGAAACCCATGACT